>CAVOGD010000005.1:0-496721 GCA_963695155.1 uncultured Gammaproteobacteria bacterium | reverse complement strand
TTTCCCTGCGTTTCGCCTCGAATGAAGGCAAGACCTGTACCGATACGCTGGCGGACGACGAGCTCAGCTGGGGCTGCCTGGGCCCGGACAGCTGGCGCAATGGCGGCGCCGCGCTGGGCCAGCCCGACGTGACTTCCTATGACCCGGTCGACGAGATCCTGCGTCGCCTGGCCAGCCGGGAGACTTTCCCCAGGCTCCGCACCATCGTCGTTGCGGGACACTCCGCCGGCGGCCAGTTCGTCGGCCGCTACGCGATGGCGAACAAGGTGCACGACGGGCTGCCGGTCGTGCCCTCCTACATCGTCGCCAACCCTTCTTCATACACGTACCTCGACAGCCTGCGTCCCACCGTGAGCGCCGTTCCCACCACAGTTGCGGCCATGCCGCCCGGTTACCTGGCGCCGTTGCCGGCCAGCCCGCCCGAACCGTTCGAGGCGTTCGGGGACGCCGCGGGCTGCAGCGGCTACGACAACTGGCCGTACGGGCTCAAGCAGCGCACCGGCTATGCGGCCGCAATCAGCGACGAGCAGTTGCGCGCCCAGGTCGCGGCGCGGAAGGCCGTGTACCTGCTCGGCGAGCTGGACATCCTGCCGTTGTATGGCTTCGACGATTCCTGCTCCGCGATGGCGCAAGGCCCGACCCGGCTGGCGCGCGGCCTGGCGTTCGGCAAGCACGTGAACGATCGTCACGGGGCGGGCAACGAGGCGCGCGTCGTGCCCGCGTGCGGTCACAGCGCGCGCTGCATGTTCACCGCGGACATGACGCTGAAGATGCTGTTCCCGGGCGCCGAACGGTAGCGGGTCGAGGGATCGTTCACGCATGCACGACGAGCCAGCGCCGACCGAGCGCCTGTTCTCCTACGGAACGTTGCGGCTGGAGTCGGTGCAGCTTGCGACGTTCGGCCGGCGCCTGGACGGTGCGGCGGATGTCCTGCCGGGCTTCGCGCTGGCGACGGTGGAGATCGACGACCCACAGGTGATCGCAACCAGCGGCCAGGCACAGCATCCCATCATCCGCTTCACGGGCCGGGCAGGCCGACGTCGTGAGCGGGATGGTGTTTTCGATCACGCCGGACGAGCTGCGGCATGCAGATCGCTATGAGGTGGCGGCCTACCGCCGTATTGCGGTGACGCTCGAGTCGGGCGTGCATGCCTGGGCATACGTCGACGCGCGTCACCTGCCGCCGGCGCGGTAACCTGACCCCGTGAGTGGACCCGCAACGTATCCGGCACCCTCGATGACCTGAGCTTCGACAGGAGAGGCCAAATGGACAACAAGGCTTTTCAGGACTATTACCCCGATGACGTCGGCCATTGTTACGGTTGCGGCAACAACAATGCGCACGGCCACCAGCTGAAGAGCTACTGGGACGGCGACGAATCCGTCGCGCGCTTCACGCCGCAGCCGTACCACACGTCCATTCCGAAATTCGTGTACGGCGGCCTGATCGCCTCGCTGATCGACTGTCACGGCACCGGCACGGCGGCCGCGGCAGCCTATCGTGCTGAAGGCCGGGACATGGACACGTCGCCCACGCTGCGGTTCGTGACGGCGGCGCTGAAGGTCGATTACCTTGCGCCGACCCCGCTGGGCGTGGAACTGGAACTGCGTGGCACGGTCGTCGAGTTCAAGGAACGCAAGGTCACCGTGGACATCGTGCTGTCGGCCGGTGGCAAGCCATGCGCCAAAGGCCAGGTGATCGCGGTGAAGATGCCCGACAGCATGATGCCGAAGTGACGCCGGGACGCTTGTTGCCGACGCGCGGTGGGCGGGGCTGACACGCAGCCGTGCGCATCCTGCTCACGGGATCGTCAGGCCGGGTGGGCGCCGCGATTGCCGCGTCGCTGTGCGGCGACCACGAAGTCATCGGCCTGGACCGCAGCGCCCGGTCCCTACACGACCCAGGTCGGCAGCGTCAGCAACCGGGGACTGGTCGACGAGCTGGCTTCATCGGCCGATGCGGTGGTGCACACGGCGTCGCTGCACGCGCCCCACGTGGGCAGGGTGGCGGAGCGAGACTTCGTCGAGACCAACGTGCGGGGAACAGAGGCGCTGCTCGAGGCTTGCCTGCGTCACGGCGTGCGGCGTTTCGTCTACACCAGCACCACGTCCCTGTACGGACACGCACTCGTTCCCGTCGACCGCGCCGTCTGGGTCACCGAGGACCTCGTGCCGCGGCCGCGCGACATCTACGACACGACGAAGATCGCCGCGGAGGAAGCCTGTCGCGCCGCATCCGGCGCGGCGCTGGCCTGCGTGAGCCTGCGGATTGCGCGTTGCTTCCCGGAGCCCGAGGAGCAGGTTGCCGTGTACCGCCTGCACCGCGGGGTAGACCTGCGCGACGTGGCCGCGGCGCACCGGCTCGCCCTGACGGCAAGCGCGGGCGGCTTCGACACGTTCAACGTCTCGGCCTTGCCGCCATTCCAGGCCGAGGACGTCGCGGAGCTGCTGCGCGACGCGCCGGCCGTCATAGGCCGTCGTTGCCCGGGGCTCGCCGAGCGGTTCGCGGCTCGCGGCTGGGCGTTGCCGCGCAGCATCGACCGCGTCTATGCGATCGACAAGGCGCGCATGCAGCTCGGCTACCGGCCACGACACGACATCCTGTCCCTGTTCGACGCACACGACGGGTGAGTTGCTCCCTCTGCGCCGCAGGCGCCGCGCTGGAATCTTTCCGGAGCTTGTGTTTTTCTATCGCAGCCGGAGTCCGGCATTGCTTTAGACACGGGGGGATTCATGAATCGTACGCTGAGTTCGGGACCATGGTTGCTGGCGGCCTTCGCCTGCCTGGGCCTTCCTGCCCAGGCCTGCCTGGCCGGCGATGACGGGGCTCACCAGTTGTCGCGCGGCAAGTACCTGGTCGAGATCACGGGCTGCAACGACTGCCATACGCCCGGTTACGCCACGTCGGGCGGCGAGACGCCGGAAGCGCTGTGGCTGACGGGGGATGTCCTGGGCTGGCGCGGGCCCTGGGGCACGACCTATGCGACGAACCTCCGCACGCTCATTCCATCGATGACGGAAGACCAGTGGGTCGAGGTTGCCCAGAACCTGAAGTCGCGCCCGCCCATGCCGTGGTTCAGCCTGAACAAGATGACGGTCGCCGACCTGCGCTCGGTTTACCGCTACGTAGCCAGCCTTGGCCCGGCCGGTGGGCCGGCGCCGGCGTATGTGCCGCCCGACCAGGAGCCGGCGCCACCGTTCGTGACCTTCCCGGCGCCACCGCCGGAGTAGCGATCCCGACCCTTCGATGGCGACGATAATCCCACTGAGGTGCCCCATGCCACGCATTGCTGTCATCCAGCGACCGCCCATTTTCCTCGACAAGGCCGCCACGGTCGATGCCGCCGCGTCTTTCGTGGAGGAGGCGGCAGCCGGCGGCGCGCAACTGGTGGTACTTCCGGAGGCCTTCATTCCAGGGTATCCCGCCTGGATCTGGCGGTTGCGCCCGGGAACGGACATGGGGCTGTCCGAGCAGGTCTACGCGCGACTGGTAGCCAATTCGGTGAACCTCGACGGTGACGATCTGGCGCCGATCTGCGATGCCGCCCGGAAGCACAAACTGACGGTCGTCTGCGGCATGAACGAGCGCGACACCGAACTGAGCCGCGGCACCCTCTACAACACCGTGGTGACCATCGGCCCGACCGGCGAGATCCTCAACCGGCACCGCAAGGTCATGCCCACCAACCCGGAGCGCATGGTCTGGGGATTCGGCGATGCTACCGGCCTGCGCGCCATCGAGACGCCGTGCGGGCGGCTCGGCACCTTGCTGTGCTGGGAGAGCTACATGCCGCTGGCGCGCTACGCCTTGTACGCGCAGGGCATCGACATCTATGTGGCCCCGACCTACGACAACGGCCAGCGCTGGGTCGCCACCATGCAGCACATCGGTCGAGAAGGCGGATGCTGGGTGATCGGCAGTGGCTGGGCGTTCCAGGGACATCATCTTTCCGATGCGGTGCCGGAGCTGAAGCCGCTGTATCCGGACGCCGACGAATGGGTCAATACGGGCGACTCCGTGGTTGTCGCGCCGGGCGGCAAGGTCGTGGCGGGCCCGCTCCACGAGGAGATGGGCATCCTGTATGCCGACATCGACCTGGCACAGGCTGCGGCAGCCAGGCGCGCCCTGGACACGGTCGGCCATTACTCGAGGCCCGACCTGTTCACCCTGCGCGTCAACACGGCGCCGCAACGGCCAGTCGAGTTCGACGATACCGGTCAGCACGACGATTCCTGAACGACCCGCACGGGTCACACGGTCCGATCCCGTGGCCGGGCCCGTCGCCGGGAAATGAGATAGGCTTTCCGGCGTGCGACCCGGCCTGCGCATATGGCGCCTGCCGGTTCCCGCATGCGAAGGGAGGGGGACTGCATGCCTAGGTATGTCATCGAGAGGGCGCTGCCGCAGATCGGATCGGCGGACCGCGAGACCCTGCGCGGCGCGGCACAGAAATCCAACGGGGTGCTGGCGGACATGCGCGCCGAGAAGAAGTTCATCCAGTGGGAGCACAGCTACGTGGCGGGCGACAAGACGTTCTGCATCTACCTCGCCGATAGCGAGGCGCTGGTGCATGAGCACGCCAAGCGCAGCGGCTTCCCGGCCAGCGTCGTCACGACCGTCGCCAGGATGATCGACCCGACCACCGCCGAGGGTTGACCCGCGAGTTCGCGGCGGCCGGTCGCGCTGCGGAATCGCGAAGCTTACCCGGGCCGATGAAAGGTGCGATGCTTCGCACCTGACGTCACCGTGTGGCCGCCCGTTCCTTAACCATGAAGATGACGCCGCGCCGATTGCGCTTCCTGCTGAACGTCTACCCGCCCTACTGGGCCACCGGCATCTACGTCAGGTACGTGGCCCCGGACTGGCGCGAGGCGCGTATCGAGCTGAGGCAGCGCTGGTACAACCGGAATGCCGTTGGCACGCACTTCGGCGGCAACCTGTATTCGATGGCCGATCCGTGGCTGATGCTGCTGCTCATACAGCTGCTGGGACCGGAGTACGTGGTCTGGGACAAGTCGGCCAGCATCGAATTCCGGAGGCCGGGCGTCGGCTGCGTTCGCGCCACGGTGCGGATCGGCGACGACGCGCTCGCCGCCATGCGGCGGGAGACGGCGCACGGAGCCGCGTACCGGCACGAGTTCGAATTCGACATCGTCGATGAGCAGGACCAGGTGGTGGCCACCGTCCGCAAGCTGCTGCACGTGCGGCGGCGCGCAAGTTGATCAACGCCGGCAACGGCTAACCGGACAGGAGACGACATGGACCGAGGAGCATTCAGGCAGGCCGTGGAAGCCGAGGACCTGCAGGGCATGATTTCTGCCTTTGCCGAGGACGCCGTGCTGAACAGCCCGGCCAGCCATGCGCCTTTCGAGGGCATCGCCGCCATCGGGACGCTGTTGCGCGTCCTGTCCGAGGTCTTCAAGGGCTTCCATTACACCGACCAGCTGGAGGCCGCGGATGGCACGCGGGCGCTGATCTTCCGGGCCAGGGTGGGCGACCGGGACGTGCAGGGCCTGGACCTGCTGCGTTTCGACGCCAGTGGCCGCATTCGCGAGCTGACCGTCATGGTGAGGCCGCGCTCCGGGCTCGAGGCCCTGCTCAAGGAAGTCGGGCCGCGGCTCGCGGCAGCCGGCGGCAAGGGCTGAAGGCGGCAGTGAACCAGGCGCTGCGCATCGAACAGCTGGCGGCGCGCCATCCTTCACGATCCAGGACGAGTTATTCTGGGGCAATGACCGGCTCGAAGCTGCCCTGACATGGGCGGCGGAGCATTGCAGGTGACAGGGGACCGGCCGGTCCGGACGTCCTGTGGAGGGTGACGCGATGCATTTACTGATCGTCGGTGCAACAGGTGGGACCGGACTCGAACTCGTCACGCAGGCCCTCGAACGCGGCCACGACGTGACCGCGTTCGTGCGCAAGCCGTCGGCCCTGAAGATGACGCACGAACGGCTTCGCGTCGTGCAGGGCGACGTGATGGATGCCGCTTCCCTGCGGCAGGCCATGGCCGGCCAGGATGCCGTGCTGTGCGCGCTCGGCCACAAGCGCTGGTTCTACCCGACCCGGATCCTGTCGCAGGGCACCGCCAACATCCTGTCGGCCATGCAGGGCAGTGGTGTGCGTCGCCTGGTATGCGAGACGTCGCTGGGCGTGGGCGACAGCCGCGGTCGCATGGGGCTGTACTACACGCTGTTCGTCATCCCCTTCATCCTGCCGTTCTACTACTGGGACAAGGCCCGCCAGGAGACATGTGATTCGCGCCAGCAACCTCGACTGGGTCATCGTGCGACCGGGTGCCCTCAACAACGGCCGGGCGCGCGGTGCATACCGCCACGGCGCCGGGCTGGGCAGCTACCTCTGGACGGTCAGCATCTCGCGCGCCGACACCGCGGCGTTCATGCTCGACCAGCTGACCTCCGCCGAGTACCTGCGGGCGACGCCGGGCGTGTGCTGGTGATCGCCAGCCCGTAGACGGCCCTGCTGACGCAGCGAAGACCAGGATGGCACGAAACGTCGAAATCAAGGCCCGCGTCGCCGACCTCGAGGCCATCGAGGCCCGCGCGCGGCAGCTCGCCGACCAGGGCCCGTTCGACCTGGTGCAGGACGACACGTTCTTCGGCTGCCCGAGCGGGCGGCTCAAGTTGCGCGAACTGGCGCCCGACCGCGGACAGCTGATCTTCTACGAGCGGCCTGACGTCGCCGGACCCAAGCTCTCGAATTACTTCATCGCCCCGACGCAGGACCCGGCGGCCCTGCGCGAGACGCTCGGCCGCGCCCTGCCGGTCATCGGCCGCGTCCGCAAGCGCCGGCGCCTGTACCTGGCCGGCCAGACCCGCATTCACCTCGACCGCGTCGAGGGCCTCGGCACCTTCCTGGAGCTGGAGGTGGTGCTGGACGGGACGGAAGAGGCGGCCGACGGCGAACGCGTCGCGCGGGAACTGCTGGACGCCCTCGGCGTGCCGGCCGCCAGCCTCGTCGAGGGCGCATACCTTGACTTGTTGGGCCGGCAGCCGCCAATCTGAGGGCAATCAGGGCACGCGTCCCGGGGGGGTCGTCATGCAACTGTTGTGGTCCAGCGCCGGCGTTCTCAGCGGCGAGTTTTGCTTCCTCGACGACGTTGCGGCGCGCTGAGCGCTGCCGTCGCGCTGCATTGGCTTCATGCTAAGGAGACGACCATGGTGACGATTACCGCCCTCTGGCTGCCGATCCTGCTCGCCGCGATCATTGTGTTCGTGGTGAGTTCCGTCATCCACATGTTCCTGAAGTATCACCAGTCCGATTTCGGGAAACTGGACGCCGAGGACGCCGTCATGAACGCGCTGCGGCCGTTCCGGATCCCGCCCGGTGATTACGTGTTCCCGTATTGCGGCTCGACGAAGCGGATGAACGAGCCCGACTTCATCGAAAAGATGGCCAAGGGCCCCATCGCCTTCATGACGGTGATGCCGAACGCCAGGCCGTCCATGGCGGCCAGCCTGATCCAGTGGTTCGTGTACTGCCTCATCGTCGGCGTCTTCGCCGCCTACGTGACCGGCCGGGCGCTGGAGCCGGGCGCCCATTACCTGAGCGTGTTCCGCCTGGCCGGCACGGTGGCCTTCGCCGGCTACGGCCTGGCGCTGCTGCAGAACTCGATCTGGTACAAGCGCAACTGGCCGTCGACCATCAAGTCGGTGTTCGATGCGCTGATCTACGCCCTGGTGACGGCCGGCACGTTCGGCTGGCTCTGGCCGGCCTGACGGTACGGCTGCCGCTCAGGCGGCGCTGGCCGTTTCCGCGATGCGCGCGACCAGCCGCGCCGCCGTCCTGGCGGTGCGGCGGTCGATGTCGAACCGCGGGTTGAGTTCGGCGACGTCGGCGACCCGCACCTTGCCGCTGCCCGCCACCAGCGCGGCCAGGCGTTCCAGCAGCGCCGGTTCCACGCCGAGCGCGGCCGGTGCGCTGACGCCGGGCGCGGCCGTCGCCTGCAGTACGTCGAGGCATACCGTCAGGTAGACGTGCTGCACGCCCGCCAGGAACGACTCCAGCCCGTCCGCCAGTTCCGCCCAGCGGTCCTGCCGCACGTCGGTGTCCTCGACCCATGACGCGCCATGCTCGCGTGCGCGATCGAACAGCGCCGCGGTGTTGGCATAACGATTGACGCCCAGGCAGCGGTACGCCACCCGGCGCGCGCCGCTTTGGGCGTCCTCCAGGATCTGCCGGAACGACGTCCCGGACGTGGCACGCGCGTCGCCGCGCAGGTCGAGGTGTGCATCGAAATTCACGATGCCGACGATCCCGTCGTCGCCGTCACGGGCCAGCGCGTCGCGCAGTCCACTGTAGCTGGCCCAGGCGATCTCGTGGCCGCCGCCCAGGCCGATCAGCAGGCGGCCCGGTGCGATCGCATCCCTGGCGACGCCCGCATAGTCCCGCTGGGCGTCCTCGAGCGCATCGCCCATGCAGACGATGTCGCCCAGGTCGTCCACCGCGTCGAGGTCGTGGGCGGCGAGGTTGGCCAGTGCCTCGCGCAGCGCACCGGGACCCTCCGCGGCGCCGGCTCGCCCCTGGTTGCGCACGACGCCCGCGTCGCAGGCAAACCCCAGCAGCGCGATCGGCGCGACCGCCGCGTCGCGCAGCGTCACCACCTGGTGCCAGCGGCGTGCCGCCGCGCCGTCGGCGACATCCACCCGGCCATGCCAGGCCGCGCTTGGCGACGTTCGGCTCACCGGTCCTCCACTTGCTCCCTGACAGGTCCCGGCACTGCAGCCGGCGCCGCGGCATTCCTGCCACGCATGCCGTTGACCAGGTCCCCCGCACGGTCCCGCGCCCGCTTCAACAGGCGCCGCGCCCAGGCGAACTCCAGCCCCAGTATGCCCAGGCCGACCGGGATGACCACGAGCGCCGGTCCCGGCAGGAAGAACAACGCGATCCCCACCAATACGACCGTGCCGCCGATGACGCCGACGACGAGGCGCCGCGCCCACGGATATGGCATTACGCCGTGCAGCCACGCCTGGAACTTACCCACCGATCCCGACCCCCCAAGGAAGACGCCAGCGACATGTGCCCGCCGGATGGCGGGATGCGCGCTTCATTGTAGCGCCGGATGGCGCAACCGAGGACCTCATTCCGGGAGCGACCCGGACAGGCGCGCCAGCGACCGGTCGTGCAGCCGCGTGAGCGACGCCAGGGCCAGCATTGCGCCGCAGGTGGCCAGGAACATGTCCCACTGGGTATCCCAGACGTCGCCCTGCGTCGCCAGGAAGTCCTCCGCAGCCACGCCCACGGCAATGGCCGTCCACCACTCCAGGAATTCGTAGACGGCGCTGATGGCGAGGCACACGGCCACCGTGACGAACGGCAACCAGCGGCCGGACCTGAGCGGCGAACGCCGCACCAGGATCTCCCGCACCGCAATCGCCGGGATGAAGCCCTGCGCCAGGTGCCCGATGCGGTCGTAGTGATTGCGCGAGAAGTCGAACAGGTCCTGCAGCCAGAAGCCGAGCGGGACGCGCGCATAGGTATAGTGCGCGCCCAGGACCAGGACCAGCGCGTGCACGCCGATCAGCACATACAGCAACGTGCTCAGCGGAAAGCGCCGCCAGGTGAGCAGCAGCACCGGTACGACGATCACCACCGGCAGCACTTCCAGAATCCAGGTCAGCCGGTCGTACGGCCCGATGCCCGACGCGGCGAGCGCCACCAGCACGACGGCCAGCATGGCAGCAAGGGTGCGTCCCGACGAATCCCGCTGTTTCACGGACCGTTCCCCGCGCGGCCGTCCATGAACTCCTGCAGCAGCCGTGCGACCGCCTCGGGCTGTTCGTGGTGCAGCATGTGTCCGGCGCCGGCCAGCACCTCGATGCGCAGACCGGGAATGCACTCGCGGAAACTGGCCGCCAGGCCGTCGGTGCCGAGCTTCGGCAGGAACTCCGACTGCTCCGCCAGCACCAGCATCGCCGGTGCCGCGATCTGTCGCCAGCAGGCCTCGGCTTCGTCGCGGCGGTACAGGTACGGGTTCACCAGCTTGTGGCCCGGATCGGCCACGTTGCGCACCTTGCCGTCCGGCATGGTTTCCGCCCAGCTTGCGGCGATGAAGCCGGCCCGCTCGGGCGTCAGGCGTGGATTGCGACGCAGCAGCACGCGGGCCAGGTCGTCGTGATTCTCGTACTCGCTGAAGACCGGGGTGTCGCGCAACTGCGCCAGCCACTTGTGGATGCGCGCGGGAGCCTGCTCCGGACTGGTGCGCGCGAGCCCGAAACCTTCCATGCTCACGACGCAGCGCACACGCCCCGGCTGGATGCCGGCATACATGAACGCGACGTTCCCGCCCATGCTGTGCCCGACCAGGCGCGCCGGGCCTGCGGGGCACAGATCATCGAGCAAGCGGTCCAGGTCCGCGAAGTAGTCCGGAAACCAGTAGCTGTCCGACCGCAGGGTCGTGCGGCCGAACCCGCGCCAGTCGAACGCCACCACCGGCCAGCCGTCCGGCAGGGCGTCCACGACGAACTGGAATGTATCGGCAGTGTCCGCCCAGCCGTGCATCATCACGACCGGGTCGTCGGAAACGGGGCCCCAGCGACTGACATGGTGCGGAATGCCGCGCACCACGATCGACTCGTGCCGCGGCGGCTTCTTCGGCTGGTACGGCATGCGCGGTCAGCGACGACTCATGGCGTGCGACGCCGGACCAGCAACTTGTCGATCCTCACGCCATCCATGTCCACGACCTCGAACTGCAGGTCCTTCCACCTGAACGTCTCCGCCGTGGTGGGCAACCGGCCGATCTGCGCGAGCAGGAAACCCGCGATGGTCGTGTAGTCGTCGCCGGACCCCATGTCGCGCCTGCCGAGCACGCGCTCGGCTTCGTCAATGGGCAGGCGGCCGTCCAGCAGCCACGACCCGTCCTGGCGACGAATGGCCGCGGGCAGGTCGATGCCGCCGATGTCCGGCAGTTCGCCGGCGATCGCGCTCAGCACGTCGCTGGGCGTCACGATGCCCTCGATCGAGCCGTGCTCGTCCACGACGACCGCCAGGTGCACCGCCGCTTCGCGGAACAGCTCGAGCAGGCGCAGGACCGTGGTGGCTTCCTGCACGATGAACGGTTGTGTCACGCGCTGCGCCAGGTCGCCCCCCGCGTCGTCGCGCACCCAGTCGAGCACGTCCGGCACCTGCACGACGCCGACCAGTTCGTCGATGTCGCCGCGGCAGACCAGGTAGCGCGAGTGGCTGTTCATGCGCACGGTGTCCCACACCGCCTCGCGCGAGTCCGCGGCGTCGAGCCACAGGATGTCGCCGCGCGGCAGCATGATGCTGCGCACGTTGCGGTCGGCCAGCCGCAACACGCCCTCGATCATGCGGTGCTCGTCGCGATGGAACACGCCCTCCTGCGTGCCGTCCGCGATCATGGCGCGGATCTCCTCCTCGCTGACCGCGCTGCGCGCCGCCTTGTGCAGGCCGAAGACCCGCAGGATGACGTCCGTCGAGCGCTGCAGCAGCCAGACCAGCGGCGCGCTGGCGGTCGCCATGCGCCGCATCGTGGGCGCCACCGCAACCGCGATCACCTCGGGCCGGCCCAGCGCCCACCGCTTCGGCACCAGCTCGCCGATCACCAGCGACAGGTAGGTCACTCCCACGACGACCGCGCCGTATGCGGCCGGCCCCGCATAGCCGGCGAACAACCCCTGCGCCTCCAGCCACCGTTCCAGCGGCGCCGCGAAATTGGCGCCGCTGTAGACGCCGGCCAGCACGCCGATCAGCGTGATGCCGATCTGCACCGTCGACAGGAAACGGGTGGGCTCGTCGAGCAGCGCGAGCGCCTCGCGGGCGCCGCGACTGCCCTCGTCTGCCAGTTGCCGCAGCCGCGTGCGACGCGACGACACGACCGCCAGTTCGGCCATGGCGAACAGGCCGTTCACGACCAGCAGCGCGAGCAGGATCAGGAGTTCTGCAACCATGTTGCCCCGCGGCCGGGTGTGGCCGGTCCCGCGATTCTAGCAGTTGGCGGCGCGCTCGCCCCCGCCGGCCGCGATTCCGGCCTCGTACCATTGTTTCGAGGAGTTGACGACGCGCACCACCAGCAGCATGACCGGCACCTCGATCAGCACGCCGACGACCGTCGCCAGCGCCGCACCGGACTCGATGCCGAACAGGCTGATGGCGGTCGCCACCGCCAGTTCGAAGAAATTCGATGCGCCGATCAGCGCCGACGGTCCCGCCACGCAGTGCGCAACCCGCAGGCGGCGGTTCAGCAGGTAAGCCAGCGACGAATTCAGCAGGACCTGGATCAGGATGGGCACGGCCAGCAGCGCGATCACCAGCGGCTGGCCGAGCAGCGCGTCTCCCTGGAATGCAAACAGCAACACCAGCGTCGCCAGCAATGCGACCAGCGACCACGCGCCCATGGCGGCAACAGCGCGCGAGTACGCCTGCTCGCCCCTGCGCAGCAGCGCGCGCCGCAAGGCCTGCGCGATCGCCAGCGGCACCACGATGTACATCACCACCGACATCAGCAACGTGTCCCAGGGAACGGCGATGGCGGACACGCCGAGCAGCAGCCCGACCAGCGGCGCAAACGCGAACACCATGATCAGGTCGTTGAGGGCCACCTGCGTGAGCGTGAAGTTCGGCTCGCCCCGCGACAGGTTGCTCCACACGAAGACCATGGCCGTGCAGGGCGCCGCCGCGAGCAGGATCAGTCCCGCGATGTAGCTGTCGAGCTGTCCGGCCGGCAGCCAGGGCGCGAACACGTGCCGGATGAACAGCCAGCCGAGCGCCGCCATCGAGAAGGGCTTTACCAGCCAGTTGATGAACAGCGTGACGCCGATGCCCCGCCCGTGCCGGCGCACCTCGTGCAGGCGCCCGAAGTCGATCTTGACCAGCATCGGGATGATCATGATCCAGATGAGCACGCCCACCGGGACGTTGACGCGCGCGATTTCCAGGTGTGCCACCGCGGTCACGAGACCGGGCACGGCCTGCCCGATGGCCACGCCCGCAACGATGCAGGCGATGACCCATAGCGTGAGGTAGCGCTCGAAGATCCCCAGCTTCGCCTGCTGCGCCTGCCGTGCCGTCACGTCGCATTGAACGCTCACAAGTCCACCTCCAGCCCGGTCATGAGTTCGGCGACGCCGGCGGCGGCACGCTGCGGCCGATCGTGCGCAGCGCGGCTTCGAGTTTCGCCGGCGCCAGCGCAGCGCGCGGCAGCGCCAGCAAGGCCCGCACGCGATGCTGCAGGACCACGAATGCCTCGTTGAACGCCGCCTCGACCTGTTGCGGCGTGCCCGTCACGGCGGCGGGATCCTCGACACCCCAGTGCGCCGTCACCGGCTGTCCCGGCCAGACCGGGCATGTCTCGCCGGCCGCGCTGTCGCACAGCGTGATGACCGCGTCGAACCGCGGCGCGGCGGGGCCCGAAAATTCCTGCCAGCCCTTGCTGCGCGCCGCGCCGGCCGGCACCCCCGACCTGGCGAGCAGCGAGAGCGCCTGCGGATGAACACGGCCGGTCGGGCGGCTGCCCGCACTAAAGGCCCGTATGCGTCCTTCGCCGAGGTGGTTGAACAACGCCTCGGCCAGGATGCTGCGGGCGGAGTTTCCCGTGCACAGGCACAGCACGGTCAAAGCGTGAGGCGTCGTTCCGTCGTCCATGCGTCCTGCGGATCCCTGCCACGACTGCTGTGGCCGCCAGTCATCAACGATAACCGAAACGTGCGCGGAAGCGCTTGCCGGCATCCCACGCTGCCCGCAAGATGGCGCGGCAGTGTTGAATACCCCGCGCATGGACAACCGCGTGCTGGCACGGCGCCTGATCGCGGGCTCGGCCGCCGTCGGCGCGCTCGGGCCTTTCGGCATGCACGTATTGCTGCCGGCGTTGCCGGCCATCGCCGTCGACTTCGACGCCAGCGCCTCGACCGTGCAACTGCTGGTCAGCCTGTCGCTGGTCGCCATCGGCCTCGGCAACCTGATGGTCGCACCGTTTTCCGACCGCTTCGGACGCCGGATCGTGACCATGACCGGACTGTGCCTGTTCCTGGCCGGCAGCGTGGCCGGCCTGCTGGCGCCGTCACTCGACGCCCTGATCGCGGCCCGCATCCTGCAGGCGTTCGGTGGCGGCGCCGCCATGGCCGTCGCGCGCGCCTCCATCACCGACTTCTTCGGCGTCGGCAGGTCCGCCAACGCCCTGGCCACGATGGCGACCGTGGTCCTGGTCGTGCCGATGTTCGCGCCGATCCTGGGCGGGTTCACCGTCGAGCAGGCGGGATGGCGCGCGGCGTTTATTCTGGCGCTGGGACTCGGCGCCGGCGTCCTCTACTTCGTGTTTTCGCGCGTCGAGGAAACCCGTGACGCGACCCGCTCCGCGGGTCCGTCGCTGCAGACGTTCGCCAGCTATCGACGCCTGCTCGGGTCGCCTGCGTACCTCGGCTTCGTGGCCTTCGGCTCGTGCATGATGGGCGCGGTGACCGTGTTCATCACCTCGGCGCCGTACGTGGCCATGGACGTGATGGGCGTACGGCCGGCGCATTACGGCCTGTTGTTCTTCCTGCCGGCGTTCGCGGCATTTGCCGGTTTCTTCTTCACCGCGCGCAAGGCGCATCGCCTCGGCGCGCGGCGCATGATGCGGATCGGCGTCGCGCTGTCGGTCGCCGGCGCGGCCGCGCTCGTGGCCGGGGCGCTGCTGGGCCTCGACCACCCGCTGGCGCTGTTTCTACCTGGAATGCTGGTGTGCGGCGGCAACGCCCTGGCCGCGCCGCATTCCACGACCAGCGCCATCACCTCGGCGCCGGACATGGCCGGCGCCGCATCCGGCATGCTCGGCTTCGTCCAGCTGCTGGTGGGCGCCGCGGCGACCCAGCTGGTCGCCGAGTTCGCGAACCAGACCGCCTATCCGTTGATCATCGCGATCGCCGCGCTGAGCCTTGGCGCGCTCGCCCTGCTGCGCCGCCTGACCGGCCCGTCGCCCGCCGCGGGCTGACGCCGTGGTTCAGTCCATGCTCGCCTTGGCAGGACCCACGCGGTACTGGAACCGGACGGAACCGAACGCGACGGTATCGCCGTCCACGAGCACGGCGCGCCGCACCCGTTGCATGTTGACGAATACGCCATTGGTGCTGCACGCGTCTTCGACAACGGTCGAGCCGCGCTCCAGGTTCAGCACGGCATGCAGGCGGCTGGCCGTCGCGTCCGTGATGCGCACGTCCGCTTCCAGGCCGCGCCCGACGTACATGCGCCGTGCCGCCAGTTCACAGACTTCCTCGTGCGCGGGATCGAGCGCGATGAGGTAACGCCTGACTCCCGCGTCCGTGCGCCGGCGCCGCTGCGCTGCCGGTATCTTCGCGGCGGCAGTACGCACCCGCCGTTCCCTGGCGGGACGCCCGACGGGCGTTGCCTCGGCCGGCTTTGCCTGCGGCGGCGACGGCTCGTCTATGGCCAGCGTGGGTTCTTCGCTGCCGGGCACCGGCAGGCCGTCCGCGTCCAGCTCAGTGCCGGTCGCCTTGTCCAGCAACTCGCCGAGGCCATTCTTGAATTCGTCCTGCAGCTGGAACTTTTGCGCGGCTCGCGTCAGCCTGGCCATCAGCTTGGCCACCTGTGAGCCCCGCGCGGCCAGTGCGTCGGCCAGTTCGGCCCGTTCGCGCTTCACTTGTTCCGCCTCCTCGCGCGCCGCGGTCAACGCGTGGCCACGCTCCGTGAGCCGTTGCTTGAGGTTCATCACCACGCTGTCCGCGCCGTGGCCGACGCCTGCGGCTGCGTCGCTGCCCTCGCCGGCCGGCTCGCCGAGCCGTGCGCCCAGTTCCTCGCACCGCAGCGTCAGCGAGGCGATCTGCGCCTCCTGGTCCGACAACTCCGTCTCGCGTGCGCGCAACAGTGCGCGGCTCTCCTCGAGCCGCTTTTGCATTGCCGATTCGCGCTCGGCGGCGGCGCGGCGCAGGTCCGCCAGTTCGGCCGCGAGGTGCAGGTGCTCATCCTCCAGGTCGGCGAGTTGCTGCTGCGCCTGTTCATGCGGCTCGTCCGACTGCCACTCCAGCACGTCGTCGTCGAACAGCGCCTCCAGGTCGTCGCCCGGTTGCACGGTCTGCCAGCCCAGGTTGCCGACCACGGTCGACGGTCCCGAACGGAGCTCGATGTTCTCCATGTCGATCGACTCGTCGACTTCGATGCCGTCGCTGCTGGCGCGTCGCTCGGCCACGCGACCGTGGGCAAGTACATCCGACTCGTCTGTGAGTAATTTGTCTTTCATGGGCCAGTCCCCTTCGGCCACGTTGCAACAGGCGTGCGCGAGCATTTGCGCCGCCGGCGCGCAACGCGCTCGGCGCCGCTATCTCAGCACAACTAGTGGCTTAGGTCACCTGCAAACCCGCCGATTGACATAAACCGGCGGGCAGGTCCGGGGATATGTTCAGCCGAGAAACGAGCGGACTCGCCGCGTGACTTCGTCCGGTGACGATTCGAGCGCCCCGCCGTCGAGGCCCTTCATGTCGATCATTTTGGCGGCAGGCAACACGGTGCAGACGTCAGGCGTCACGTCGAACCGCTCGTCGTTCAGCCTGAGCACCAGCACCGGCTGCGCCACCCGGCCCAGGCATGCGGGCACCTTCATTGACGACACTGCCACCGGCGCCGAGACGAGTACGAGCCGGCGCACCTGTTCGGGCCTGGCCAGCGCCAGTTCCGCGGCGACCCAGCCACCCCACTGGTGCCCGAGTACGTCCACGTGCCGCAGGCGCATCTGGTCGAGAAAATCGGCCACCGCGGCGGCATGCCCGCTGGCGCCCGTGCGTTGCGGCGGCGCGTCCGACTGACCGAAGCCCGGCAGGTCCAGCGCGTAGACGGACCGCGCGTCGCCCAGTCGCGTCAGCAAGCCGCCGAATACCTTGCTCGTCTCGCGCTCGCCGTGCAGGCACACCAGCGGGGTCAGTTCGTCGAATCCGCCGCTCGGCGGAAACGCGCAGCGCAGGTGCAGCTGGCCGTGGCGCCAGTCCACGTACATCTTCCGCTGCCTTACCGATGGCGCCTTCTTCCTGCTGGCTGGCCGGGTCATCGTGAACTGGCTCCCTGTGTCGCAGGCCGCCTGCCTGCCGCTGCGCCCCGAACAGTGCCACGCCGGCCGCAGTCGCGGCGTGAATGCGTGCGCGGTTTGTGCACGCGGCCACGGGGGCCGCGCCGAGGCGTGAACATAAGGCAGTCGCCGGCGGGTGCGCCAGTGGCGCGCCGGCCCGTGCGGCCTCGAGGTACGCCCGGGCGCACCCGCGGCGGGGCCTCAGTCGTACTCGTCGTACTTGAGCGACTGGCCGCGGACCCGGGCGGCCGGGTACTTGCGCTCGTTGTCGGCCATCTTGCGCTCCACGGCATCGAGCAGGTCCACCCCCAGGCGGTCCGCCAGCCTCACGACGTAGATCAGCACGTCCGCAAGTTCGTCCTCGGCACGGCGGCGGCGCGCATCGTCCAGCGCGCTGCTCTGCTGCCCGGTCAACCACTGGAAGATCTCGGCCAGTTCGGCCACTTCCACGGACAGCGCCATCGCGAGGTTCTTGGGGCTGTGGAATTGCGCCCAGTCGCGCTCGTCGGCGAAGCGGCGCAGGCGCAGCTTCAGCGCCTCCAGTTCATCGGGACCCCGGCCTGCCGCCGGCGCGCCCGCCTGTTCGTCGCGGGAATTCACGATGGCGTTGATTATCCGGCACCGCACGCCGGCCGGGGAGGCTTTTTTGCCGGGTCCGGCCCCTCCTGCTACAGTCGACCCGGCAGCCACAGCGCGGGGGGGATCATGCTGACCGTCAGGCAATTGCTTGAACGCAAGCCGGCGGCGATCTACACCGTGGACGCCGAAGATCCGGTGCGCGTCGCCATCCAGTTGATGGCCGATCACCACATCGGCGCCTTGCCGGTCATGCGCGGCGCAGACCTCGCCGGCATCGTTTCCGAGCGCGACTATGCGCGCAAGGTGGTGCTGCTGGGCCGTAATTCCACGCAGACGCAGGTGTGGCAGATCATGACCGCGCCGGTCACCACGGTCGGCCCCGACGACACCGTGCAGCATTGCATGACGTTGATGACGGACCGGCGATTCCGTCACCTGCCGGTCGTGGCCGACGGGACGCTGGCCGGCATGATCTCGATCGGCGACTGCGTGCGGGCCGTCATCGAAGCGCAGCAGAACGAGATCGACGAACTCAAGCGCTACATCGCCACCTAGCGGCTCACCAGGTCCCGGTATTCGCCATCGACTTCCACGGCTCCGCCGGTGCCAGCGCTGCGCCCTTCTGCAGCAGCTCGATGGAAATGCCGTCGGGTGACCTGACGAACGCCATGCGGCCGTCGCGCGGCGGCCGGTTGATGGTCACGCCGGCCTCCCGCAGGCGGGCGCAGGCGGCGTAGATGTCGTCCACCTCGAAGGCCAGGTGCCCGAAGGCCCGGCCGGTCTGGTACACCTCCGGGTCCCAGTTGAAGGTCAGCTCGAGCAGCGCGCGCTGCTCGTCGCCCGGCGCGGCGACGAAGACGAGCGTGAACCTTCCCTGCTCGCTGTCGTAGCGCCGCACTTCCTCGAGCCCCAGCTTGTTGCAATAGAAGTCGAGCGACGCCTGCAGGTCGCTGACCCGCACCATCGTGTGAAGGTACCGCATGGCTTCCTCCTTGTTGGTCCGTGATCATGCCTCCCGCTGCCGCCGCCGTCACCCCGCCGTCCTTGCGGTTTGCCGCGGCAGCGCCGAGACTGGCTGCACGGGATCGCGCCGAGCGGTCGCCGCGGGGGGGCCTGTCCATGTCGCTCGTCGTTGCCACCCATGCCGACGTCGGCGAGATCGTCGCGCTCGTCGAGTCCTCGTTCCGCGGCGACGCCAGCCGCGTCGGCTGGACGACCGAGGCCGACCTGCTCGATGGCCGCCGCACAGGCGCCGATGAAATCGAGACCATCCTGGCCGACCCGCAGCAGCGCGTGCTGCTGGAGAGGCACGACAGCGGCCTGCTGCGAGCCAGCGTGGTGGTGGGCCACCGCGGCGACCTTGCCTGGTTCGGCATGCTGGCGGTCGTACCTGCCCTGCAGGGTGCGGGAACCGGCAGCCGCATGCTCGCGGCGGCCGAGCGCTGGGTTGCCCGCCACTGGCGAGCGCGCCGCATGAGCATGAAGGTCATTGCCCAGCGCCAGGAACTGATTGCCTGGTACGAGCGCCGGGGCTATCGCCGCACTGGCGAAACGACGCCGTTCTACTATGGCGACGAGCGCTTCGGCCTGCCGCGGCGGCCCGACCTGTCCTTCGTCACGCTGGAGAAGGAGCTCGACGGAGCGACGGCCGGCTGAGACCGGACCCGTTCACCTCGCTGCCAGCAGCGCCACCGCCTGCTGCGCCGCACGCATGCCGCTCGCCGTCGCGCCGTGCAGCGTGCCGTGCGCCGCCTGCTCCGTGTGCTCGCCGGCGAACACGATTCGCCGGCCCACGGGCCGGGCCAGCAATTCACGTGCACCGAAACGTCCCGGCAGGCAGGTGGACCGCGATCCCCGGCTGTAAGCGGCGGCGGCCCAGGCGGTCGCCGCGCCGCGGTCGAACTGGCGGCGCGCGTCGCCGCCCAGGACCTGCACGAGTTCATCGAGCGCATGCTCCACCGCGGCCACCTCGCCGGCCGCCTCGAGCTCGTGGGCCAGCGGTCCCCCCGCGCTGGCCGAGAACACGTTGCCGCCCCCGACGCGCGTGGCGTAGGACAGGCCGCGCAGGTCGTTGCGCCTGAGGCGCAGCACTTCCGCCGCCTCGGACGGCAGCACGTTCTTCTTGAAGCGCAGCGCCACGTGGTTGACCAGCCCCAACGGCAGGTGGTGGTGCGCTTCCAGCACCTCGGCCGGCAGGAAAGGCGCGAACCCGAGCGACCCCTGCACGACCTGCGTTGGCGGCACCGCGACGATCACGACCCGTGCGGCCAGCGTGCCTGCCGGGGTGTCGAGCGTGACGCCGCGGCCGCCCCAGCGTACCCGCGTCACGGGCGTGCGCAGCCGCACGTCGGCCTCGCGGCCCGCATGCGCGACCAGCGCGCCGCAGCCCTTCAGCACGTCGTATTCCGCACCCCCGCCGCCGCCACGGTAGTAGTCCAGCGCAGAGAAACCCGGCAACTCCACGCCATGGCGAATGGCCAGTTCCGCCACCGCCATCGCGTACCAGCCGTTCGCGCGGGTCACCTGCGTCAACGCCGCCTCGGCCGCCACGTCCAGCCCGCGGCGGCCGGCCTGCTCCAGTTCAGCCTGCACGCGTTCCTGCAATGCGTGCCAGGCCGCCGCGTCGGCGCTGGACAGCGCCTTCAGGCCCGCCAGCACCACGCGGTCCGGCCCGGCCGCGTGCAGGTCGAAGCCGCTCGCGCGTGCATAGGCCACCCACGGATTGGCTGACGTGGCCGACAACCTGGCGCAGCCCCGGTCCCATGCAACACCGACGCTCGACGTCTCGGTCCACGCCCGCCCGCCCACCCGGTCACGCGCCTCCAGCACGTGGACGCGCAGGCCCGCGGCCTTGAGTTGCCGCGCCGCGGCGATTCCCGCGGCACCGGCACCGATGATCGCAACGTCCAGGCCGGCCGGCTGCGCGCGCAGCGCCCGCGGCATCGCCAGCGCGGCCGCCGACCCGCCGATCGCCAGCAGCAGTTTCCTTCGCGGTGCGGAAAAACGTGACTTCATGACGGTGGTTTCAGACGGCGGCGGCCCGCTGCACGCAGCATACCGTGCGGCGCCGCGCGATCGCCACGTCAGCCGGCACCTGTGTGCGGAAGATCGCCCTTGTGCGAGCGGCGCAGCCACAGCACCGCCGGAACCAGCAGCAGCGCGCCGACCACGAACGGCGACTGCGGGCCGGCGGCGGAGTAGATGGCGCCGCTCGTCGCAGGGCCGACGATACGACTGGCCGCACTGGCCGCCTGCATCGCGCCGAGCACGGCGCCCTTCTCGCCCGGGTCCGCCTCGAGGCTCAGCAGGCTGGACGCGGTCGTGTTGAAGCTCGCGTGGCCGGCCGCGAAGCACGCGGCGCCGAGCGCCAGCGAGGCGTGGTTCCAGGCCAGGCCCATCACCGCATACCCGACTGCGTGCGCCGCCGCGGAGGCGTAGAGGACCCGCTTCTCGCCGAAACGCTCCACGCAACGGCCCACCACCGTGCCCTGCACGGTCACGCCCACCAGGCCCATGGCGAAGAACACGAACCCGACGTCGCGCGGCGACAACCCCAGCACGTCCGGGCCCCACACGGGGAAGATGGACTGCAGGGTCGTGCCGCCCACCCCGATGAGGAACACCGCGCCGACGACACCCAGCAGGACCGGCCGGCCGGCCACCGCGGCCAGCGGCAACCGCAGGCCGCGCTGCCGGCTGCCCCATGGCTTGCGTTGCGACTGCGGCAGGCTTTCGCGCAGGAAGAACAGCGTGCCAAGGAACGCCAGGGCGCTCAGGCCCGCCGCCAGCAGTGCCGGCAGCAGGAAGTTCATGGTCTGCGGGTCGTCGCCCCCCAGCAGGCCCCCGATCGCGGGCCCGAACATGAAGCCCAGCCCGAAGGCTGCGCCGATCATGCCCAGGCCCCTGGCCCGGTCCTTCGGCCCGGTGACGTCCGCCACGTAGGCGAACGCGGCCGAGATGTTGCCGGACATCACGCCGGAAAAGGCGCGCGAGGCGATCAGCATCGCCAGCGACTCGGCAAAGCCCATCCACAGGTAGCCGGCCACCGCGCCGGCCGTGCTGAGCAGCAGGATCAGCCGACGCCCGTAGCTGTCGCTGAGGCGGCCCCAGAACGGCGCGGCAAACACCTGCGCGAGCGCATAGACGCCTGCGCCGCCGAAGGTGATCAGCCACGGGTCCGCGCCCATGCGTTCGGCGACGAACGGGAACAGCGGCAGGATGATGCCGAACCCGAGCAGGTCGACGAACACGATCAGGAACAGCGTCAGGAGTGCCTTCATCGCTCGGAGTCCTCAGGCCGCCGAGCGTCCGCCCCGGCAGCCGACGCGGCAGCGGGTCACGGCAACACCAGGGCAGGGTCGCGGGCGCACATTGTGCCGCCGCCCGCGGCAGAAATCCCGGTCGTATGGGGTCAGGGCAGCAGCACGGTCGCGCCGGTCGTGCGGCGGGCCTCCAGTTCGCGATGCGCCAGCCCGGCGTCCGCCAGTGCATAGGTATGGCCGATGCGGATCTTCACCGCGCCGGATGCGATGACCGCGAACAGCTCCCGTGCCGCACGCCGCAGGTCGGCGCGGCGTTCCACGTAATGGAACAGCGTCGGCCGCGTCAGGAACAGCGAACCGCGCCGCGCCAGTTCGCGCAGGTCCACCGGCGGGACCGGGCCCGAGGCATTGCCATAGCTGACCATCAGCCCCTTCGGGCGCAGGCAGTCGAGCGACGCGAAGAACGTGTCCTTGCCGATCGAGTCGTACACCACCGGCACGCCGCGGCCGCCGGTCATCTCGCGCACGCGTGCGGCCAGGTCGGAGCGGCCGAGCAGGATCGTGTGGTGGGCGCCGTGCTCGCGCGCGATCTCGGACTTCTCGCCGCTGCCCGTAATGGCGATCACCTCGGCGCCCAGTGCGCGCGCCCACTGCACGGCGATCAGCCCGACACCGCCGGCGGCGGCGTAGATGACGACCGGGTCGCCGCGCTGCACGCGGTAAGTGCGGTTCAGCAGGTACCAGGCGGTCAGCCCCTTCAGCATCACGGCCGCGGCCTGTGCGTCGCTGATGCCCTTCGGGATCTTCACCAGCCGGTCGGCCGGCATCAGTCGCTCACCCGTGTAGGCGCCTGGCTGCGTGTGCACGTAGGCGACATGATCGCCGCACTGTACGTCGCGCACGCCGCGCCCGGTCTCGGTCACGACCCCTGCGGCCTCATGCCCCAGGCAGCCGGGCAGCTCGATGGGATACAGGCCCGTACGCTCGTAGACGTCGATGAAGTTGAGGCCCACCGCGGTCTGGCGCAGACGCACCTGTCCCGGCCCCGGGGCCGGCACTTCCACGAACTCGCGTCGCAGGTTCTCCGGCCCGCCGTATGCATGCACGCGGATCGCGTGAGGCATTCCCACTACTCCGGCGCCCTTGTTATCCCGTGAGGTTGAGCGCAAACGGCACCGGAAATCCATCGCGGATTGCCACAACCCGCACGCCGGCCGCTCGAATCAGGGTGTTGGCGTCAGGGCTGGCCGAGCGGATCGGTCGCAATGACGAGATCGGCAACCGGCCGGCCGCCAATCAGGTGCTGCTGGATGATCCGCTCCAGGTTCTGCGGGTGCGCGCCGCGATACCAAGTCCCTTCCGGGTAGACCACCGCGACCGGACCCTCCCGGCAGATGCGCAGGCACTGCACCTTCGTGCGCAGGATGCCACCCTCGACGCCGTCGAGGCGCAGTTCCCTGAGGCGTTGCTTGAGGTACGTCCAGGCCGCCGTCGCCTCGTCCCCCGGCGCGCACTTGCCGTGCGTGCACAACAGGATGTGGCGACTGGCCCGGCCGATCCGCAGTCGCTCGATGGCCGCCGCGATGCTCTCGGGCGTTTCGGTCAAAGCGCCGACTCGTCGGCCTCGCCGGTGCGGATGCGCAGCACGCGCTCGATCGTGGAGACGAAGATCTTGCCGTCGCCGACCTTGCCGGTCTTGGCCGCGCCGACGATCGCCTCGACCACCTGGTCGGTCAGGTCGTCGCGCACCGCGACCTCGATGCGCGTCTTGGGTACGAAGTCCACGACGTACTCGGCGCCGCGGTAGAGCTCGGTGTGCCCGCGCTGTCGGCCGAAGCCCTTCACTTCCGTGACGGTCATGCCGGAGATGCCGATCTCGGACAGCGCCGCACGCACGTCGTCCAGTTTGAAAGGCTTGATGATCGCGGTGACGAGCTTCATGAGTACTCCTGCTGGTGAGCGGGGCGGCCGCTCGGGGAACGACGCGATTTTACGCCCGTGGCGGCCCCGGCGGGGAATCGGCGTGCGCCACGGGGATCCCGGGCGGCGTGAATGACCCTGTTTGCATGAATAACACGCGCCATCGGGACGACGTGCCCGCGCTAGTCTGGCGCCCTCCCCGGCAAGGACGCCGGGACCGGCCCGGGAGGCCATGCAATGGAACTGCTCAGCTCTTCGCGCGCGCGCCGCGCCTGCATCCTGGTCTTGCTGGCTGCGCTGAACGCGCACGCGGCGATCGCCGCCATCGGACGAACGCCGGGCGATGCCCGGGTTACGTCGCGGGGCGAGGCCGTGTACTCGATCCCGCTGCGGCTGCCGCCCGGCACCAACGGCCTCACGCCGTCGCTGTCGCTCGAGTACCGCCACCGCCAGGCCGCCGGCCTGCTGGGCGTCGGCTGGTCGATCGCGGGCCTGTCGCGGATCGAGCGCTGCGCCCGCACCCTTGCGCAGGACGGCACGGTGGCTGCAGTCAACTACTCGCCGTCCGATCGCTTCTGCCTGGACGGGCAACGACTGATCGTCGTCAACGGCCAGCCGTACGGCGCGGCGGGCGCCGAGTACCGCACCGAGATCGAGTCCTTCTCGCGCATCCGTTCCTGGGGCAGCGCGGGCAGCGGGCCCGCCCACTTCGTGCTCGAAGCGCCGGACGGGCGGGTGCTCGAGTACGGCGCCACCGCCGACTCGCGCATCGACGGCCAGGCCGTGCAGGGCAACGGCACGATCACCGCGCACAGCTGGGCACTGAACCGCATCCGCGACCGCCTCGGCAACGTCATCACCTTCGAGTACACGGAGACCGCCCCTTACGGCGCCTATCGCGTCGCCGCCATCCGCTACAACCAGAACCCGGGTGCCGGCATCGCGGCCTCGCACGCAGTCTCGTTCGTCTACGAGAGCCGCCCGTCCAGCGCGATCGATCCGGCCTATGTGGCGGGCACCCCCGTCCAGCAGGTCGTGCGGCTCGACCGCATGGACGTGCTGTACAACGGCGCCGTCGTGCGACGCTACGACCTGAACTACGAGCCGATGCTGTCGTCCGCCGGCCGCAGCCGCATCGCGTCCGTCCAGGAGTGTGGCGCGGGCGGCACCGATTGCCTGGCCCCGACGGTGTTCCGCTGGCAGGACGGCACGACCGGCCTCGGCGCCGAGATCATCCTGCACGTCAGTTCAGCCGTACACGGCTCGATTGCCATCGACATCAACGGCGACGGCCGCGACGACCTGGCGTGGAGCGGCGGCTCGGCGACCTCGCAGACCGTCCGCTACCGGCTCGCGCTGGCGGGCGGCGGCTTCGGTCCCGAGCTGGATACGGGCATCGCCACGCTCAGCGGCTGCGGAATGCCGCTCGACTACAACGGCGACGGTTTCGGCGATCTGGTGCTGGTGTCGACGGCCCGCCAGTGGCTGCTGGTCCCGGGCCAGGCGGGCGGCCTCGGCGCGCCGGTCACGACGGGAATCGCCTCCGGCAATGTGGTCGACTTCCGCGGTGCCGACATGAACGGCGACGGGCTCGACGACCTCGCCTACTCGGACATGGAATGGCAGTCCCTGTTCGTGCGCGTTCGCTACACGCAACCGGGCGGCACTTTGTCGGCCCAGGCCGTAGACCTCTACGACCAGGCCATGATGACCGGCTACCAGTGGTCCGAAGGCGGCGGGTTCCTCGGTGCGCCGGGGCAGCGCATCGACCTGGACGGCGACGGCCGCGACGACCTGCTGATGGACGAGCACTACACGATGGCGCGGATCTCGGCGAGCGGCGCTGCCAGCGAGTACTTCGACAGTGCCTTCTACGGCGGCACGCCGGCCGACATCAACGGCGACGGCTGCACGGACTTCGTCTACCCGCACTACACCGGCCGCTGGCGCGTGCGGTTCAGCGGTTGCTCGGTGCTGAGCTGGGCGGCACCCGAGTACATCGGCCCGTCGTCGTCGGGGCTGCAGTTCATGGCCACGGCCGTGGACTACAACGGCGACGGCCGGGACGACCTGTTCTACCGCACGGCGGCGTCCGCCTGGCAGGTCGTCCTGTCGAGCGGCGGCAGCCTGCTGCCGGCCGCGAGTACCGGCATCGCGCACGGCGGCGCCGTCGGCATGGCCTTCGCCGACTTCACCGGCGATGGCCTGCGCGACGCCCTGACGATCCTCAATGGCCAGTTCCGCGTGCGGCAGCACACCGGATCGCTGCCGGACCTGCTGCTCGCCGTGACCGATGGCTTCGGCGTGGCGGCCGCGTTCGAGTACGCCCCGCTGACCGCCGGGCTGCATACCAGGCTGAGCGGCGCTGCCTATCCGGACCGCGACCTGCAGGACACGCGCCAGGTCGTGGCCGCCTTGTCCGTCAGCGACGGTTCCGGGACCGGCGCCATGACGACCTATCGCTACCGGTACGAAGGGTTGCGCGCCAACAGCGCGGGACGCGGCGACCTCGGCTTCGCCAGGCGCAGCGTCGTGGATGGCACGCTCGCTCACGACCTGCAGACCGAGGACGTGTACCGGCAGGACTTCCCGTTCATCGGCCTCGGCGCCCGGCAGACGCTGCGCCAGGCCTCCGGCCTTCCCGTCCGCGACGTCACCAGCCAGTGGTCCGCGCTGGTCTATGACGGCGGCGGCGGCCAGCGACAGTTCCCCTACCTCGCATCGGTCACCGAGCGGCGTTACTCGGTGGGCGGCCCCTACGACGGCGCCCATTACCTGAGTACCGCAACGACGGTGGCTGCCGTGGACCGCACTTCCGGCGTCGCGACCGACCAGACCGTCGCGGTGACCGAGGCGGCGACCGGCCTCAATGCAGGCAGCTCGCATAGCCGGCGCCTGCTGCATTCGTCACTGCTCAACGACACCGTGAACTGGTGCCTCGGCCGGCCGCAGGCGACGCAGGTGACGGCCAGCCACACGTTGCCCGGCGGGGGCGCCGTCACCCGTTCCCTCAGCCAGTCGTGGGACGGCGTCCTGTGCCGGCCGCTGCAGCAACAGGTCGAGCCGGGCAGCGGCCCGTTGCAGGTCACGGTCGGACTCGGCTACGACAACTTCGGGAACCTCAGCAGCCGCACCGTCACCGGCGCCGGCATGAGCCCGCGTACTTCGACGCTGGGATTCGGATCGCGCGGCCAGTTCCCGGTGACGGCCACCGACGCCCTCGGGCAGGTCACGACGCTGGGCTGGGACTACGCGCGGGGCCAGCCCGTAGCCATGACCGACCCGAACATGCTCACCACGACATGGGGCTACGACGGATTCGGCCGGCCCGCGCTCGAGGTGCGTCCCGACCAGACGCGCACGACCTGGGAGATCGCGCCGTGCAGCGGCTGCGATGCCAGGACACGGTACGTCGTGAACGCGCGGGAGCATGACAGTGCCGGCGTCGTCCAGCGAACGCGCAGCGCCGACTTCGACCAGTTCGGGCGACCCTACCGCGTCGCCGCACAGCAGCCGGGCGGCGGCGTGTCGTTCACCCTCGTGGACGCCGATGCGCGCGGCCGGCCGGGCCGCCTGCACCTGCCCCGCTGGCAGGGTGGCCCCGCCGACGGCTACTGGCAGCTGCACTACGACGTGCTGGGTCGTGTCACCACCGAGGTCGCGCACGACGGCGCCGGTGCGGCAGTGCGTTCCACGACCTACGGCTACAACGGACTGACCGCGATCCGCACCGACGCCCGCGGCAACGCGAGCACGCTGGTGTCGTCGGCCTGGGGCGACATCCTGCGTGCCACCGACGCGCTGGGCGGCAGCACCGGCTACCAGTACGACGGCTTCGGCAACCTGACGGGGGTGACGGATCCGCTGAACAACGTGCTCAGCGCCATCACCTACAACGTGCGCGGCGTGAAGACGCGCCAGTCCGACCTCGACCTGGGCACCTGGGTGCTCACGCCCAACGCACTCGGCGAGATCGTGTCGCAGACCGATGCGAAGGGCCAGGTCAGCACGTTCACCTACGACCGGCTGTCACGGCCGCTGACCCGGCTCGAGCCGGAGGGACTGACGACCTGGACCTGGGGGTCTTCCGCGGCGGCACGCAACGTGGGCCAGCTCGCGTCGGTGGCCGGCCCCGGTTATTCCGAAGCCTACGCCTACGACACCCAGGCGCGGCTGGCCACGCGCACGATCGCCTCGGACGCGACCTACCAGTATGCGTTCGCCTACAACAGCCAGGGCCTGCTCGACACGCTTACTTATCCGGCTAGCACCGGCGGCTACCGCCTCAAGCTCGGCTTCGACTATGCCGCAGGACAGCCGGTGCGGGTGCGCGACCGCAACGCGCCTGCCACCGTGCTGTGGGAACTGGCCGCGCAGGACGCCGCCGGCCGCACCGTGCAGGAAACGCTCGGCACCACGATCGCACTGGTCACGGGTTTCGACCCGCTGACGGGCTTGATCGAGTACCGGCAGGCCGGGGCCGGCGGGGGCTTCCTCGCTGCAGAACCTCGCCTACCAGTGGGATGCTGCGGACAACCTCACGATGCGGCAGGACCTGAACCGGGGCCTTGCCGAGTCCTTCGAGTACGACCTGCTCGACCGCCTGGTGCGGGTCCGGATGGGAGGTGCGTCCACGCTCGACCTGCGCTACGACGCCATCGGCAACATCGAATGGAAGTCGGACATCGGCCACTACGCCTACCACGCCGCGAAGCGCCACGCCGTGACGTCCGCCGGCCCCAACAGCTTCGCGTACGACGCCAACGGCAACATGACCCAGCGCAACGGCGCCGCGCTGTCGTGGTTCAGCTACAACCTCCCGGCCACGCTGCGCGCCGCCGGCGGCAACCAGAGCCAATTCTGGTATGCGCCGGACCGCAGCCGCTGGAAGCAGGTCGCCAGCGCAGCCGGCACGACCGAGACGACCGTCTACGTCGGCGGCCTGATGGAGAAGGTCAGCACCGCCGGCAGCACGACCTATCGTCATTACATCCCGTCGCCGACCGGGACAGCCGCCTTGTACCTGCGCAGGTCCGGCGGCATCCCGGCCGAGGCCACCTACTACCTCACCCACGACCACCTGGGCAGCACGGGCGAGGTGCTCAACGCCGCGGGCGTCGTAGTGGCCGCGGCGGGGAGTTTCGATGCGTTCGGTCGGCGGCGCGGCAGCCACTGGACCGGCTCGCCGGGCGCCGCGGCGCTCGCCGCCTTCGGCCAGACGACGCGCGACGGATTCACCGGGCACGAGCACCTCGACAACCTCGAGTTGATCCACATGAACGGCCGCGTCTACGACCCGGTCGTGGCGCGGTTCCTGTCGGCGGATCCCTACGTGCAGGCGCCGTACTACAGCCAGAGCCTGAACCGCTACTCCTATGTCTGGAACAACCCGCTGTCGCTGGTCGATCCCAGCGGATTTGAAGGCGGCTCACCGGCTGACGGCGGCGGGAAATGGCTGTGCTGGGACGGCAATTGCGACGACGCCCTCTGGTGGCTCAATCGCGGCTAGCACGACTACGCCTCGCAGGTCGTCTCGGCCGCCGAGCGCGACCCCTGCGGTCAGGACGGTTCCGCGATGGCGTGCCACCGGCCGCGCGGCGGCGCGGTTGCGGCGTCGGCGGATGTGCATGCTGCCGGCACTTTCGCGCCGGCCGCCGGATGGGGCAGGTTCGCGGACCAGATGGGCAGTGCGGCGTTCGACGCCATCCCCGGCTGGTACTACTCGGGGCAGGCCGGCGCGGCGATATCGGGCCACGACTACCTGCTGGCGTTCGCATTCTATGGCGCCGCGACCGTCGATGTGTTTACACTCGGCCGCACGTCGGCTGCCGCAAAGGTGAGCGCGACCGCAGGCGGGCTCGTCATTGGGAAGATGGACGACCTCGCGCGAGCAACCCGCTGGCGATCGGGCGACCATACGCTCAGTCTTTCGAAGCTGCCACCTGGCCCAGGACGATGGGCGCAAAACGAAAGACAGCTTCTCAATGCCATGAGCACCAAGAGACCGATTCGCGATATTTCGCCAACCAAAGGCGGTGGATTCTTGGACCGCGAACGGAACCTGTTAGTCGAGCATGGCTGGAAATTTGATCCACAGACTTCACACTGGAGTCCAGGGCGCTGACGATGGAAGTGAACGACGTTACTGCAGCATTCGCGGATGAGACCCAGCGTGCCTTTGCTTTCCTGGTGAGCGAAGGGTTCTCATGCGTCTCGTCTTCCTCAGCGAAGGTTCGGTACGAGTCAAGTTGCGTATATGTGGAGCTTCGTCACAGCGAGCGCGACGGCGAGATCATGATCGCATTTGGACGACTGGCGAAGAATGAAGAATTTTCATTTACCCTCTATCTTCGCCTTGTGAATCCGACTCTGGAACGCAAACTCGGTGAATGGCTAGTCGAGAACCGCGAACAGCTCCGCGAGTGCCTCGCCAGACTGTCTGTGGCGCTTCAGGGGGAAGGCCGACCAATTCTCGCTGGCGACCAGTTGTCGTTCGAACGCATGAAGCGCGTGCGATGGTGGGATTTTCGGCCCGACGCATTGAAGGGCGGACCTGGTTCTTAGGCCGCAAGGCGAGTTCTTTACGCCCTTGAGTGCCGGGGCGGCGCGTCAGCGGGCTACGAAGTTCCGGAATTGACCCGAGCTATCAGGAGCGCGGGCCACGCGGATCTCCATCCAGGACCATGCCCTGCAAGTGGCTCTTCAACGATGTCGGCGGGACGCCCGCCTGGCGCCTACTTCCGGGCCAGGCTGAAGGCCCAGCCGCACAGGACGCCCGGCCCCACGAATGCCAGCCACGATGCCCACATGGGCACGCTCACCGGACCGAACTGCATGTCGAGGCCGTAGCTGACGCGAAACAGGTGAGCCAGCGCCACGAGGCCGAAGACCACACCGGACACCACCAGGTACTTTCTGACAGCTGCTTCCTTCATGTGACACCTCACGTATTGCCAACCGTCCCACCCGCCACCGCGCGAGGAGCGCCCCTCACGGGATGGCTACCGGGATGCCGCCGGCGCGGTCGCCACACCCAGGTCGAGCATGCTCTCCTGGTTGACCTCGATCAGGCCGCGCCTGGGCCGGTCCAGGTCGATGATGATGAAGATCACCATCACGATCAGCACCGTCATGGCGATGGTGGCCAGCAGCGGCCGGCCGCCTTCCAGTCCGCCCGAAAAACCCAGCACCGCACCGGCGATGATGAACACGGCGAACAGCAGGAACAGCACCACTTCGGGCACGTGCTTGCGCAGCGCCGCGTTGCGCTCCCCATAGACGTCTATCAAGCCGTTCAGCGACTGGATGAACAGGCCGGTGGTCACCGGCCGCGGATCCTGTTCCGCGGCGGCGAGTGCGACGGCCCACAGGTCGTCCTGCATGCGCTGCACGTCGTCCTGCATGCGACGCCGGACCGACTCCTGGGTCAGGTCCAGCTTGCCGGACTCGATGCGCAGCTGCACATAACCCGCGATCAGCTGCCGGGCCGGGTCACGATAGGGATCCGGCAGCAACTGCGTGCGCAGGTAGGCCGTGCCGATGGCATTGGCCTCGCTGATGACCGCCTGGCTGCGGTTGTCGAACCGCTGCAGCGCCATCGTGAAGGTGAAGCCGAGCAGCAGCGCCAGCAAGCCGAGCATGGCGGCCTGGATGGCGTTGGTCTGCGCCTTGGCGCCGGTGTCGGCGCGGGCGCGACGCCAGCGGCCCAGCCGGTAGCCCACTTCGTTGGCCGCGAGGATCGCGGCCAGCAGGACGACGGCAATCAGGATGCTGCTCTGGTCGTACAAGACTTCCTCCACGCGGAATCACCTCGGTTGCGCTTCATGGCGGGCGCGGATGATAGCGGCTGGGTGATCTCGCGTTAAGTGGCGCCGGCCGCCGCAACGGCCGCGAAGAACCGCCGCAGCTTGCCGGCATCCAGCCGCCCGTTCGTGCGCACACCGCTGCAGAGGTCGACGCCGAACGGCTGCACGGCGTCGATCGCAGCCCCCACATTGGCTTCGTTCAACCCGCCTGCCAGGAATACCGGCACCGGCACCGCCTCGCGGATGCGCCGGCTGACGGACCAGTCGTGGGTCCGCCCCGTGCCGCCCAGTTCCTTGACGGGCAGGGCCTGGTTGCCGGAATCCAGCAGCAGCGCGTCCACGAACGCGGCGACGGCAACGGCCTCCGCCACCGATTCCTCGCCGCCCACGTGCACGACCTGCACCAGCCGGACCCCGGGCATTCCGGTGCGCAACTTGCGCAGTTCATCGTGCGGCACGCGGTCCACGAGCTGCAGCGCGGACGTGCGGCAGGAGCGCTGCTGCTCCGCAATGCCCGCGGCGGCGGTCCTCGCAGTGAGCAGGAAGGTCTCGACCGGCGCGGGCACCCGCGCGGCGATCTCCGCAATCAACTGCTCGTCGATCACGCCGGGGCCGCTCGGCATCGCCGACACGAGCCCGAGCGCTGCGGCGCCGGCCGAGATGGCCAGCTCGGCCTCCGCATGGCTCGCAATGCAGCAGATCTTGACCCGCGTCACTTCCTGCGGCCGAACAGCAGCAGCAACGTACCGGCCGCGATGGCGCCGCCGGCCGCCCACGGCGGGATCTGCACCGTTTCCTTCTCCTTGACGGAGAATTCGATGCCCGCGAGCTTCGTCTCGTGCGTCTCTTTCGTGTAATCGAACTTGCCGAACGCCAGGCCCAGCGTGCCGGCGACGATCAACAAGACCCCGATCACTGGCTTCACCCACATGTCCTTGCTCCTCGTGGCCAGGCCGCGGCAGGTCCGGTGGCGACCGGACGGCCAAGGCTAGCCGATGCCGACGCGCGCGTCATGGTGGGCGCGCGCGAGGTGGTCGTGGTCCCCTGAGCGAGCGACTTGGCTTTCTTCCTCGGAGCGAGCGTGGGGACCCGACCGGATCCCGCGCGCGCCCGCAGGTGCCCGGGGCAGAACTGCCGGTCGCGATGCCTGAAGTGGCGATCCTCGCCATTGGGCCGGCCTCCGGCCAATAAGGCACGATAGCCTGCGGGAACCACGACTGCGCGCTAGAATCGGCACATGCCCACCTACGACTACCTCTGCGAAGCCAACGGGCGTGTCGTCGAGGTCTCGCACAAGATGAGCGAACGCCTCGCCAGCTGGGGCGAATTGTGCGCCCGGGCCGGCATCGAGCCCGGCACGACGCGCAAAACCAGCCCGGTCACCCGCCTGATTACGGGCGGCGCCGTGATCTCGAGCGGAAACCTCGGCAGCACGGAACGTCCCTGCGACTACGGCACGCCGTGCGGCGGTTGCGCATGCGCCCCGGACTGACCCGCCCGGTGCCCCTGCAGGCAGGACCGTCATGAAGCTTGCCTTCACCAAGATGCACGGCCTCGGCAACGACTTCATGGTGTTCGACGCGCCGCCGGACGGCCCGCCCTCGGCTGAAGTGCTGCGGCAGCTGGCCGACCGGCACACCGGCATCGGGTTCGACCAGGCGCTGATGCTCGAGCCGCCGCACCGCGAGGGCACCGCCGTCTTCTACCGCGTCTTCAATGCCGACGGCCGCGAGGTCGAGCAGTGCGGCAACGGCGCGCGCTGCATCGCCAGCATCGTCGGCGCACGCCGTGGCCAGGGGCCGGGCGTCCTGGTCATGGACAGCGCCGGTGGACTGGTGCGCGCCCGCGTCCGCGATGACGGGCTGGTGTCGGTCGCCATGGGCGTGCCGAATTTCGACCCGGCGTCACTGCCTTTCGAGGCGAGCGGCGAGGCGAGCGTGTACCCGCTGGCCGTCGGTGAACGGACCGTTGAGATCGGCGCCGTGTCCATCGGCAACCCGCACGCAGTGATCCGCGTGCCGGCCGTCACGGAGGCGCCGGTGGACCGGCTCGGTCCCGCGATCGAACATCATCCGCGTTTCCCGAAGCGGACCAACGTCGGGTTCATGGAGGTGGTGGACGCCGGCCACGTGCGGTTGCGCGTCCACGAGCGCGGCACGGGTGAGACGCGGGCCTGCGGTACCGGCGCCTGCGGCGCCGTCGCCGTCGGGCGGCGCCATGGCCTGCTCGGCGAGGAGGTGAACGTGGACCTGCCGGGCGGGCGCCTGACGGTCCAGTGGAAGGGTGCGGGCGAGCCCATCTGGCTGACCGGCCCCGCGCAGACCTCATATCAGGGAGAGGTGGCGATATGACCCGCAAGACAGGCGCCGGGCCGGTCTCGGCCATGAGTGACGACGCGAGCGTCGCCGAGTACCTGGAGGCCTTCCCGGATTTCTTCGAGCGCCACCCCCAGTTGCTGCAGCGCCTGCGGCTGCCCGACGCGCGCAACGGCGGTGCCACCGTTTCCCTGCTCGAGCGCCAGGTCGCGGTGTTGCGCGACCGCAATCGTCAACTCGACCGCCGCCTGGCGGAGTTCATCGAGAACGCCCGTGCGAACGACGAGCTGGCGACGAGGATCCACCGCCTCACGACCCGGCTCGTGCACGCGCGCAGCCTCGAGCAGGTGGTTGATGCCGTCGAGGCGTCGCTGCGCGAGGATTTCGACGTGCAACGCGCGGTGCTGGTGCTGTTTTGCGAAAACCCGGCCCTGGCCGCCCGCGAGTCGCACTTCGTGCGCCTGGTCAAGCGGGACGCGCAGGACATCCGCAGTTTCGAGGCGTTGTTCAGCAGCGGCCAGCCGCGCTGCGGCCAGGTGCGCGACTCGCAGCGCGATTACCTGTTCGGCGCGGCCGGCGCGGGTATCGGCTCGGTGGCGCTCACGCCGATCGGGCCCGGCGGCAGCGTGGGGCTGCTGGCCTGCGGCGCCGCCAGCGCGCAGCGCTTCAACCCGACCATGAGCACGGAGTTTCTCGCGCGGATCGGCGAACTGATCGCCGCCGCCGTCGCGGCAGGGTGATGAACGCGGCAGCGATAGCCTGGGTCGAGCGCTTTTTCAACCACCTGCGCAGCGAGCGCCGCCTGTCGCGGCACACGATCTCCAACTACGGGCGCGACATCAAGTCGTTCGCATCGTTCTGCGACCGCGAGAAACTGGCCGGCTGGAAGGCGGTTGACAGTTTCCACGTGCGCAGCTTCGCGGCCAGCGAGCACCGCGGCGGCCTGTCGCCGCGCAGCATCCAGCGGCGGCTGTCGGCGCTGCGCAGCTTCTTCTCATTCCTCGTCCGCGAAGGCGTGCTGAAGGCCAACCCGGCCGCCGAGGTGCGTGCGCCGAAGGCCGCACGGCGCCTGCCGAAGACGCTGGACGCCGACCGCATGGCCCGGCTGCTCGAGCCGCCGGCCGACGATCCGCTGGCGCGCCGCGACCACGCGATGATGGAGTTGCTGTACAGCTCCGGGCTGCGGCTGGCCGAGCTGGTCGGCGTGGACCTGACCGACATTGACCTGGGCGACCGCACGGTGCGGGTGCTGGGCAAGGGTTCGAAGACCCGCGTGGTGCCCGTCGGCCGGCACGCGGTCGCCGCGATCCGGGCCTGGCTTGGCGATCGGGGCGCACTGGCCAGGCCGGACACCACCGCCCTGTTCGTCGGCCAGACCGGCCGCCGCCTGGGCGTGCGCGGCGTGCAGCAGCGGATCGACCGCGCCGCGCGCCGCCAGGGCATCGACGCCCGGGTCCACCCGCACCTGTTCCGCCATTCCTTCGCGTCCCACCTGCTGGAGTCCAGCGGCGACCTGCGCGGCGTGCAGGAGCTGCTCGGCCACTCGGACATCAGCTCGACGCAGGTCTACACGCACCTTGATTTCCAGCACCTGGCCCGCATCTACGACAAGGCGCACCCGCGCGCGCGCCGCCGCAAATAGGTTCCTGCCATGCCTCACCGCGCCATTCAGCCCCACGGCACCACCATCCTGTCCGTGCGTCGCGGCGGCACCGTCGCGATGGGCGGCGACGGCCAGGTGACGCTGGGCCAGACCATCATGAAGGGCAATGCCCGCAAGGTGCGCCGCCTGTACGAGGGCAAGGTGCTGGCCGGGTTCGCCGGCGGCACGGCCGATGCCTTCACGCTCTTCGAGCGCTTCGAGGGCAAGCTCGAGAAGTACGGCAACCTCACGCGCGCCGCGATCGAACTGGCCAAGGACTGGCGCACGGACCGCGCCCTGCGGCGCCTCGAGGCGCTGCTGTGCGTCGCCGACGCGGGGGCCTCGCTGATCGTCTCGGGCAACGGCGACGTCATCGAGCCGGAGAACGACATCATGGCCATCGGCTCCGGCGGCCCCTTTGCGCAGGCCGCCGCGCGTGCCCTGATGGAGAACACCGACCTCGGCGCGCGCGCGATCGTCGAGCGCGCCATGGCCATCGCCGCCGACATCTGCGTGAACACCAACCGCAACATCGTCGTGGACGAGTTGCCGGCACCCTGAGCCACGCCATGAGCCAGATGACGCCACGCGAGATCGTCGAGGAACTCGACAAGCACATCGTCGGCCAGGACGACGCCAAGCGCGCCGTCGCGGTCGCCCTGCGCAATCGCTGGCGCCGCATGCAGGTGGCCGAGCCGCTCAGGCAGGAGATCACGCCCAAGAACATCCTCATGATCGGCCCGACCGGCGTCGGCAAGACCGAGATCGCGCGGCGGCTGGCGCGGCTGGCGCGCGCGCCGTTCATCAAGGTCGAGGCCACCAAGTTCACGGAAATCGGCTACGTGGGCCGCGAGGTGGACTCGATCGTCAAGGACCTGGTGGACGTGGCGGTCAAGCTGACCCGCGAGGAGGAGACCGCCAAGGTGCGCCACCGCGCCCAGGACGCCGCGGAAGAGCGGATCCTCGACGTGCTGCTGCCGCGGCCGCAGGACGCAGCCACCGACGCCGCGCCGGCGCGCGATGCGGACACCCGCCAGAAATTCCGCAAGATGCTGCGCGAGGGGAAGCTCGACGACCGCGACATCGAGATCCAGCTGCGCGCCGTGCCGGCCGGGCTGGAGATCTTCGGGCCGCCGGGCATGGAGGACATGAGCCAGCAGCTGCAGCAGATCTTCCAGAACCTGGGCGGCGGCCGCACCCGCACCCGCAAGATGCGCGTGCGCGAGGCGCTCAAGGCGCTGACCGACGACGAGGCGGCGCGCATGATCAACGAGGAGGAGCTGCGCACCCGGGCGGTGACGGCCGCCGAGCAGAACGGCATCGTGTTCCTCGACGAACTCGACAAGGTCTGCAAGCGCGGCGAGACGGTGGGCGCCGACGTGTCGCGCGAGGGCGTGCAGCGCGACCTGCTGCCGCTGGTCGAGGGCTGCACGGTCAGCACCAAGTACGGGATGGTCAGGACCGACCACATCCTGTTCATCGCGTCGGGCGCCTTCCACATGTCCAAGCCCTCCGACCTGATTCCGGAGCTGCAGGGCCGGTTCCCGATCCGCGTCGAGCTGAAACCGCTGCGCGTCGAGGACTTCGAGCGCATCCTCACCGAGCCGGATGCGTCGCTGTGCACCCAGTACCAGGCGCTGCTGGCGACCGAGGGCGTGACCGTCGAGTTCGCGCCGGACGGCATCGCCCGGCTCGCCCAGATCGCCTGGTCGGTGAACGAGAAGACCGAGAACATCGGGGCGCGGCGGCTGTATACGGTCATGGAACGGTTGCTGGAACGCGTCTCGTTCGAGGCCCCGGACCGCGACGGCGCCGCCATCCTGGTCGACACGGCGTTCGTCAACTCGAACCTGGGCGCGCTGCTGAAGGACGAGGACCTGAGCCGCTATATCCTGTGAGGCGGCAACACGAGGCACCACGACGATGAGCATGGCCGAACCGGGAGCGCCCGCCGAGATCAAGGTCAAGCGCAAGTCGCGCCTGCTGGAAGTGCACTTCCGCGATGGCGAGGTCTTCCGCCTGCCGTTCGAGTACCTGCGCGTCTATTCGCCGTCCGCGGAGGTCCGCGGCCACGGCGGGGGCGAGGGCAAGCTCGAACTCGCCAAGGAGCGCGTGCAGATCACCGCCGTGGACCAGGTGGGGAACTATGCGGTGCGGCTGCACTTCGACGACGGGCACAACTCCGGGCTGTACAGCTGGGTCTACCTGTACGAGCTGGGGGTCGAGTACGACGAGAAGTGGGCGCATTACCTGCAGCGCTGCGAGCGCCTGGGCTACGTGCGGCAGCCGCCCGACTGAGCCGCGCCGCGCGGACTCGGTGAGTTTCCCCGGCCAGCCCCGTACAATCGTGGCCCGGCCGGACGATGCGCCCATGACCGACCCGCAAGACAACGCCGCGCCGAAGGTCGACTTCGGCTTCGAGCAGGTTCCCCCGCAGGACAAGGCGGGGCGCGTGCGCGGCGTGTTCGATTCCGTGGCCGGCAAGTACGACCTCATGAACGACCTCATGTCGGGCGGCCTGCACCGGCTGTGGAAGCGCTTCACGCTGTCGCAGGCAGGATTGCGGCCGGGCCAGCGCGCGCTGGACGTGGCCGGCGGCACCGGCGACCTCGCCGCGGGACTGGCGCGCCAGGTGGGCGCCGCCGGCACCGTGGTGCTGTCGGACATCAACCGCGAGATGCTCGACCGCGGCCGCGACCGGCTGCTGGACCAGGGGCTGGCGGGCAACGTGGCCTTCGTGCAGGCCGACGCCGAGCGGTTGCCGTTCGCCGATCGCAGCTTCGACTGCGTGACCATCGGCTTCGGCCTGCGCAACGTCACCGACAAGGCGGCCGCGCTGGCCTCCATGCGGCGGGTGCTGCGCCCGGGTGGCCAGTTGCTGGTGCTGGAGTTCTCGCAGCCGGTCCCGCCGCTGCGGCCGCTGTACGACCTGTACTCGTTCCGGGTATTGCCCGCGATGGGGCGCCTCGTCACCGGCGACGCCGACAGCTACCGCTACCTCGCCGAGTCCATTCGCACGTTTCCGGACCAGCCGACCCTGGCCGCCATGATGCGCGACGCGGGTCTCGATGGTTGCCGCTGGCACAACCTGACCGGGGGCATCGTCGCGCTGCACCGCGGCCATGCCTACTGACCGCCATGACTGAAGAGCCCCTGCTGCAGCCACTCGAATCACTGCTCAACCGGCATGTCGCGGCGTCCTCGAAAGCCAGCCGGCTGGTCGCGGAGCTGGCGGGCCGCAAGCTGGACGTGCGGGTCGCGCACGCGCCGCTGCGGTTGCGCTTCGCCGTGGCCGACGGCCGGCTGACGGTGCGCTTTTCGGGCGAAGGCGAACCCGATGCCGTCATCGAGGGACCGCCGCTGTCGCTGGCGGCGCTGGCCAGCCCGCAGGCCGAGGACCGGATCCGGGCCGGCGGCGTGAGGATCAGCGGCGATGCCGAGGTCGCGCGCTCGTTCCGCGACCTGTTTGCCGCCGCCCGGCCGGACTTCGAGGAGGAGCTGTCGCGCCTGACCGGCGACGTCGCGGCACACCATCTCGCCCGGGCCGCCCGCGACGTGCTCGATTTCGGGCGGCGGGTCGCCGACACCTTCGCCCGCAACGTCGGCGAGTACCTCGCCGAGGAAGGCCGCGAGGTTCCGGCGCGGCCCGAGCTCGAGGCGCTGCTGGGCGACGTGGACCGGCTGCGCGAGGACGTGGACCGCTTCGAGGCGCGGCTGGCGCGCGTCGAGTCGGCGCGTACGGGCCCGTGATCTCCTTCCAGGTCGCCCGCCGCCTGATCGGCATCCAGCGCGTGCTGGTGCGGCACGGCCTGGACGAGTACGTGCGCGCGACGCACCTGTACCGTCCGCTGCGCTTCCTCTTCTACCTGTCGCCCTGGACCTGGTTCACCCGCAGCCAGGGCACCACGCGCGGCGAGCGGCTGCGCCTCGCGCTGGAGGAGCTGGGGCCGATCTTCATCAAGTTCGGGCAGGCGCTGTCCACGCGCCGCGACCTGCTGCCGCCGGACATCGCCGACGAGCTGGCCAGGCTGCAGGACCGCGTGCCGCCGTTCAGCGGGCGGGCCGCCCGCGAGCAGGTCGAGCGCGCGCTGGGGCGCCCGGTCGGCGAGTTGTTCTCGTCATTCGACGAGACGCCGCTGGCGGCAGCATCCATCGCCCAGGTGCACGCGGCCACGCTGGGCGACGGGCGCGAGGTCGTGGTCAAGGTGCTCAGGCCCGGCATGCGCAAGGCCATCGGGCGGGACCTCGAGGTGCTGTTCGCGCTGGCCGGCCTCGCGACCCGCTACTGGCGCGAGTCGCGCCGCCTGCGGCCCGTCGAGGTCGTGGCCGAGTACGAGAAGACAGTGCTCGACGAACTCGACCTGATGCGTGAGGCCGCCAACGCCTCGCAGCTGCGGCGCAACTTCGACGGCTCGCCGCTGCTGCACGTGCCGGAGGTCCACTGGGACCTGTGCCGCCGCGGCGTCATGGTGATGGAACGCATCCACGGCGTGCCGATTTCGGCGATCGAGCGGCTGCGCGACGCCGGCACCGACATCCGCAAGCTGGCCGAGAACGGCGTGACCATCTTCTTCACGCAGGTCTTCGACCACAATTTCTTCCACGCCGACATGCACCCCGGCAACATCTTCGTGGACGTCAGCGACCCGGCCAGTCCGCGCTACGTCGCGGTGGACTTCGGCATCGTCGGCTCGCTCGAGCCGCGCGACCAGTTCTACCTGGCGGCCAACTTCCTGGCCTTCTTCGAGCGCGACTGGCGGCGCATCGCGGCCTTGCACATCGAAAGCGGCTGGATCCCGCCGCACACGCGCCTCAGCGAACTGGAGGCCGCGGTGCGCACGGTATGCGAACCGATCTTCAACAAGCCGCTGGCCGAGATCTCCTTCGGCGTCGTGCTGCTGCGCCTGTTCGAGATCGCGCGGCGCTTCGACATGCAGGTGCAGCCGCAGCTGATCCTGCTGCAGAAGACGCTGCTCAACATCGAGGGCCTGGGCCGGCAGCTGTACCCGCAGCTCGACCTGTGGCGCACCGCCCGGCCCATCCTGCGCCGCTGGATGAGCGAGCGCGTCGGCCCGGAGGCCTTTGCGCAGGGACTCCGCGATCACTGGCCGGACCTGGCCGAGTCGCTCAAGATGCTGCCGGTCGTGCTGCAGCGCGCCGTGCGGCACGCCTACGAAGACGACTTCAGGCTGCGTACCGAATCCGCGTCGGTGGACGCGCTGCGCAGCGAGTTGCGCGCGGCGGCGCAGCGCCGCAATGCGCTCTTGGCGGCCGCCGCGTTCTTCCTGGGCGGCGTGGTCTGGCTGGCGCTGGCCACGCAACCGGAGTGGATCGGCTGGCTGCTGGCGCTGGGCGGCGGCGGCTGGGCGCTGTCGCGACTGCGCAGCTAGGCAGGTCGCCCGGCCCGCCCGTCAGCCGTGTGGTCGCTCCCGGCCGCATTGCCAGCACACGGCAAACTGCCCCTCGCTGTGCTCGCCGCACCCGGCGCAGCGCCACGGCGAGTGATCCGTCGCCTCGCCATGCAGGGCTTCCTCGATCAGCTCGCGCGCGCGGTCCACGTCGAGTTCGGCGGCCCACAGCTCCGGCCAGGTCTCCAGGAACGGGATTTCTCCGACGCCGCCCGTGAGCCGATGGTTGCGCAGTTCCGTGCCCACGCCGGCCGACTCGAGCACATTCTTGATGTGCGTCACCTGGAAGACGGACTCGGCGGTATAGACGCGCTTCATGGACTGGCCCCCCGGCCCGGCGCTGCGCCGCGCCGTGCAACGGGCTATCCTACCTGCCTCATCCATCCCCGGCCGGAGTTCCAGATGCCGCGCTCCCAACCTGCCCGTCTGGTCGCACTGCTCACGCTCGTCGCGCTGGCCGCCCCCGTATGGGCCCAGGACGCCGGCCTCAGCGCCTTGCTGGCGGCCCGCGAAGCGCGCGACGCCGAGATGGCGCGGGCGATCTGGGAATGGGCCGAGGTGGGCTACCAGGAGAAGCAGAGCTCGGCGCTGTTGCAGCGCGAACTCGAGGCCGGCGGCTTCACGGGTGCAGGCCGGCGTGGCCGGAATGCCGACGGCCTTCGTCGCCAGCTGGGGCCAGGGCGGCCCGGTCATCGGCATCCTCGCGGAATTCGACGCGCTGCCGGGCATCACGCAGGATGCGCTGCCGCGCCGCGCACCGTTGCGTGGCCGCCTGAGCGGCCACGCCTGCGGCCACCACCTGTTCGGCACCGCGTCGGTGTCGGCCGCGATCGCCCTGCGGGACTGGCTGCAGCGCAGCGGACAACCCGGCACGCTGCGCGTCTTCGGCACGCCCGCCGAGGAGGGCGGCGACGGCAAGGTGTACATGGTGCGGGCCGGTCTTTTCGAGGGCGTGGATGCCGTGCTGCACTGGCACCCGTCCGACGTGAACGCCGTCTCGCCCGGACGGTCGCTCGCCAACAGGAAGGCCAAGTTCCGCTTCCACGGCCTGTCCGCCCACGCCTCGGGTGCGCCGCACCGCGGCCGCTCGGCGCTGGACGGCGTCGAGGCCATGAACCACATGGTCAACATGATGCGCGAGCACGTGCCGTCCGACGCGCGCATCCACTACGTGATCACCAGCGGCGGCCGCGCGCCCAACGTCGTGCCGGACTTCGCCGAGACGTTCTATTACGTGCGCCACCCGGACACGCGGGTGGTGGAATCGATCTTCGAGCGCGTCGTGCAGGCGGCCGCCGGCGCCGCCCTGGGCACCGGCACGACGGTCGAGCACGAATTGATCGGCGGCGTGCACGACCTGCTGCCCAACGAGACGCTGAGCCGCGTGATGTACGAGAGCCTGAAGTCGGTCGGCGGGGTGCGGTACTCCGCTGCGGACCAGGCGTTCGCGGAAGAGCTGTACGCCAGCCTGGGCAACTCCGGCAAGCCGCTGGGCTCGCAGGCGGAGGTGCAGGAATTCGGCTACGAGAGCCCCGGCGTCGGTTCCACCGACGTTGCCGACATCAGCTGGAACGTGCCCACCGCCGGCCTGCGCACCGCCACCTGGGTGCCCGGCACGCCCTCGCACAGCTGGCAGGCCATCGCCGCGGGCGGCACGCCGATCGGCTTCAAGGGCATGCATGTCGCCGCCCGCACGCTGGCGCTGACCGGCGCGGAGCTGTTCCAGCGGCCCGACCTGCTGGCCGCCGCACGCGCCGAACTGGAGCGGCGGCGCGGCCCGGACTTCAAGTACGCACCGGTCATCGGCGACCGCCCGCCGCCGCTCGACTACCGGAACTGAGCGGCCCGCCCGGCAGCGCGATCAACCGGCGCGCAGGCCGCGCAGGAACGCGACCGGATCGTCGCCGCGCTCGAGCGCCTCGACCAGCGCCGAGCCCACGACCACGCCGTCGACGTGCTGCGCCAGGCGCGTCACCTGCTCGCGGTTGCGGATGCCGAAGCCGGCGCAGACCGGCACGCTGGACGCGGCACGCACCCGGTCAAGGTACGCCAGCAGGTCGTCCGGCACCGCCATCTCGCGACCGGTCGTGCCCGTCATGGTGACCGCATAGACGAAGCCCGCCGACGCCTCGCACAGCATCTGCAGGCGGTCGGGTGGCGTGACCGGCGTGACCATCTGCACCCATGCCAGTCCCTCGGCCGCCAGCGCCCGGCGCAGCGCGTCTCCCTCCTCGTACGGCAGGTCGGGAACGATGAAGCCGCCCACCCCCGCGGCGCGCGCAGCGGCGGGCAGGCGTTCGAGCCCGTAGGCCAGCAGCGGGTTCAGGTAGCTCATCAGCAACAGCGGCACGCGTGGCCGTCCTGGCATCGAGCGCAGCGACTCGAGTATCCAGGTGAGCGTCACCCCCTGCGCCAGTGCGGCGTGGCTGGAGCGCTGGATGGTCATGCCGTCGGCCATCGGGTCCGAGAACGGCACGCCGATCTCGACGACGTCGGCCGCGCCGGCCACCGCGCGCAACTGGTTCGTGAAGCCGTCGCGGCTGGGGAACCCCGCCGTCAGGAATGCAAGCAGCGCAGGCGAGCCGCTCGCAGCTGCCGCACGTATCGCCGCCGCGATCGGCTTGCCCGCAGCGCTCATCGCCCGCTCCCCGGCCACGTCGCCTGCAGGTCCGCATGTCCTTGTCGCCGCGCCCCGACAGGCCGATGAGGATACGGCGGCCCTGGTTGTGCGCCGCCCAGCGACGCGCCCCGGCCAGCGCATGCGCGGTCTCCAGCGCCGGCAGGATGCCCTCCGCCCGGCAGCACTCGGCCAGCGCATCGAGCGCCTCGTCGTCGGTCACCGTCGCATAGGCGACACGGCCGATCGCGCCGAGCAGCGCATGCTCGGGACCCACGCCCGAATAGTCGAGCCCGGCCGATACCGAGTGCGTCTCCTGCACCTGGCCGTGTTCGTCCTGCAGCATCATCGTGTAGCTGCCCTGCAGCACGCCGGGCCGGCCATAGGCCAGCGTCGCGGCATTGTCGCCGAGGCCCGGCCCGCGCCCGCCGGCTTCCACGCCCAGCAACGCCACGGATGTGTCCGCCAGGAACGGGTGGAACAGCCCGATCGCGTTGGATCCGCCGCCGACGCAGGCGGCCGCCAGGTCGGGCAGCGCGCCGGCCTGCTCCAGCATCTGGCTGCGCGCCTCGCGCCCGATCACCGACTGCAGCTCGCGCACGAGGTACGGATAGGGATGCGGACCGACCGCGGAGCCCAGCAGGTAATACGTCTGCAGCGGATCCGAGACCCAGTCCCGCAGCGCCTCGTCGATGGCCGCGCGCAAGGTGCGGTCGCCCGCCGTGACCGGCCGGACTTCCGCGCCGAGCAGGCGCATGCGTCCGACGTTGGGAGCCTGCCTCTCGGCATCCACTTCGCCCATGTACACGACGCAGGGCAGGCCGAACCGCGCGCAGGCTGCGGCGCTCGCGACACCGTGCTGGCCTGCACCGGTTTCCGCAACGACGCGAGCGGCGCCGAGCCGCTTCGCCAGCAGCGCCTGGCCGACCGCATTGTTGATCTTGTGCGCGCCGGTGTGGGCCAGGTCCTCGCGCTTGAGCCAGACCTCCGCGCCCCAGCGCCGCGACAGGCCACGCGCATGCGTCAGGGCCGTTGGGCGCCCGGCCCAGGTCTGCAGTTCATCCAGGTACTCCAGCCTGAAATCATGGTCGTGCAGCCAGCGCTGCACGCCTGCCTCGAGGCGCTCGAGCGCCGGTACCAGCGTCTCGGGTACGTAGCGGCCGCCGAACGGCCCGAACCTGCCGCGGCTGTCGGGCAGCGCGCCGCGCGTTTCCAGCTCGAGCAGCCGCGCCGCCTCGGCCGGCGTAATCGCGTGATCCATCATTCGACTCCCGCGGCCGCACGCGCGGCCGTCACGAACGCGCCGACCCGCCGCGCATCCTTGCGCCCCGGGGCCAGCTCGACACCACTCGAGACATCCACGCCGAACGGCCGCACCTGCGTCACCGCTGCCGCGACGTTGGCCGGCGTCAGCCCGCCGCCCAGGATCAGTTCCGTGCCGCGCGCCCAGCTTGCCGCCAGCGACCAGTCCGCCAGCCGGCCGGCGCCGCTGTGCGCGCCCTCGAACAGCAGCCGCGGCGGCGGCGATCGCGGCGCCTCGCCGCCGCGGAACACCGGCCAGCAGTGCACTTCCCCGGGCACGCGCAGCGCCGGGAAGTCTTCCGCATCGCTCTGCCACGCATCGGGCCGCAGCGCCGCCAGCACCGTGTCCACCAGCGCCTGCTCCGGATGCAGCGTGACGGCGACGACCAGCATCCCGCGCGGCAGCCGCGCCGCCAGCGAGGCGGCCACCGCCGGCGCCACGTTCCTGGGCGACGGCGCGTGGAACACGAAGCCGACCGCATCGGCGCCGGCCGCGATGGCGGCGTCGAGTCCCACCCGGTCGGTGATGCCGCAGATCTTGACGAACAGGCTCACCGCCGCACCGCCCGGCCCGCCGCGAGCATGGCCTGAAGCAGCGCGCCAGGATCGGCCGCGCGCATCAAGGCGCTGCCGACCAGCGCCATGTCGTAGCCGGCACGCGCCACGCGGGCCGCGTCGGTCCGGCGTTTCGAGCCCGCTCTCCGCCACCCGCGCGCAGCCCCGCGGAAGGCGCGACGCCAGCTCCGCGAGCCGGCCGGGCACGACCTTCAGCGTCTGCAGGTCGCGGCTGTTCACGCCGACCAGCAGCGTCGCATCACCCGCGCCGCCTTCCTTTCGAGGTGCGGGTCGCGTCGCGTCCGGGATCCGGCGGGCCGCCACCTCGGCTGACGCGCGGGCGAGGTGGCCGTGGCCCCCCGAAGCGAGCGACTTTCCGCGGAGCGAGCGAAGCGGGGGCCCGGCCGGATCCAGCCCGCGCGCACCGCTGGGTTCCGTGCGCCCGACGACGCTGCGCGCCACCTCGATGTCGGCCTCGTCGAACGCCTCCAGCAGCACGAACAGGCCCAGCTCCCGCGCGCAGTCCAGCATCTCGGCAAGCTGTCCCCGCGTCAGCATACGCACGATCAGCAGCACGCCGCCCGCGCCCGCCGCGCGCGCTTCGTAGAGCTGGTACGGGTCGACCAGGAAGTCCTTGCGCATGGCCGGCACACCCGCGGGCGCCAGCGCCGCGGCGGCACGCCGCAAGTGTTCCAGGGACCCGTCGAAACGCGCCGGTTCCGTCAGCACCGACACCGCTGCGGCGCCGGCGCCCGCATACGCCAGCGCGCGCGCCTCGATGTCGTGTCCGGATCCGCCGAGCGCGCCCTGCGACGGCGAGCGCAGCTTGAGTTCCGCAATCACGTCGAACCCGCCCATGAACCGCAGCATCGGGCGGTCGCGGCAACCCGGCACAACGCCCGCGCAGCGCGTCCAGCGGCTCGCGTGCCATCGCCGCCGCCGCGCGCGTGCGGCTGCCGGCCGCCATGTCGTCGAGGAAACCGGCCATGTCAGCCGCCGCCGCCGAACGCCGCCAGCTGCGCGAGCAGCCGCGCCGCGCGGCCATCATCGATCGCGGCGGCGGCCGCGCGCGCCGCCTGGCGCGGGTCGCTTGCGCGGCCGGTCACCTCCAGCGCCAGCGCCGCGCCCATGACCAGCGCATCGCGATGCGCGCCGGCCGCTTCGCCGCGCAGCACGGCCACCAGCTGCGCCGCGTTGTGCGCCGCGTCCGCGCCCCGCAGCGCCTGCTCGTCGCAGGCAGGCAACCCGAAGTCCGCCGCCTCGCGGCGTCCCTGCGTAATCGACCCGGCTTTGACGTCCAGCAGCAGGAACGGCGCCGCGGGAGTCGGCTCGTCCCAGCCGGTTGCGCCGTGCACCACGAATGCGCGCTCGATGGGCATGCCGCTCAGCGTCACCGCCATCAGCCGTGCCGCGTCCTCGCTGTAGGCGCCGATCACGGCAAAGGGCGGCTGCGCCGGATTGGTGAGCGGCCCGAGCAGGTTGAAGACGGTCCGCCCGCCCAGCGTCGCGCGCACCGCCGCGATCGACTTCATCGCCGGGTGGTAGTGCGGGGCGAACAGGAACGTGAAGCCGCTCGCCGCGAGGCAGCGCGCCGCGGCGTCCTCGTCGAGCGGCAGTTTCAGGCCGATCGCCTCCAGCACGTCGGCGCTGCCTGAACGCGAGGAAACAGAGCGGTTGCCGTGCTTGGCCACGGGCGCGCCGCATGCGGCCGCCAGCAGCGCCGCGCCGGTGGACAGGTTGTAGGAGTGCGAGTGGTCGCCCCCGGTGCCCACGACGTCGACCAGCGGCAGTCCGGCCGGGAACGCAGGCCGCCGCGCCAGCGAGCGCATGCCGCTGGCGAAGCCGCGCAGTTCCGCCGCGCGCACCCCCTTGTCTCGCAGCGCCGTCAACAGTTCTGCCGCGAGTGCCGCCGGCAGCGCTTCGTCGGTGAGCGCCACGAGCAGCTCGTGCGAAGTCCGCTCGCCCAGGTCGCGGCCGGACAGCAGCGTGTCCAGCGCCTTGCGCACGCTCACGCTCATCGCGTCCCGCTCCCCGCGGCCTGGCCGAGGAAGTTGGCCAGCAGGCGCGGGCCGTCCGGCGTCAGGATGCTTTCAGGATGGAACTGCAGCCCCTCGACGGCCAGGTCGCGGTGACGCACGCCCATGACCTCCCGCTCGGGCGTCCAGGCGGTAACGACCAGCACGTCGGGAATGGCGTCGCGCTCGGCGATCAGCGAGTGATAGCGACCGGCCTCGAGCGGATCCGGCAGGCCCTTGAACAGCCCGCTGCCGTCATGGTGCACCGGCGAAGTCTTGCCGTGCATCAGGCGCCCGGCCCGCACCACCCTGCCACCGAACACCTCGACCAGCGACTGGTGGCCCAGGCACACGCCCAGTACCGGCACGCGGCCCGCAAAGGCCTCGATCATCGGCTTCGACACGCCCGCGTCGCCGGGGGTGCCGGGTCCCGGCGAGATGCACAGATGGGTCGGCGCCAGCGCGCGGGCGCCGGCCACCGTGACCTCGTCATTGCGCCGCACCAGCACTTCGGCGCCCAGCACCAGGAAGGCCTGCACCAGGTTGTAGGTGAAGGAATCGTAGTTGTCGATGAGCAACAGGCGAGGCTTCACAGGCCCTCCCTGGCGAGTTCCAGCGCCCGCGCCAGCACGGCGCTCTTGGCCAGCACTTCGTCGTGCTCCCGCTCCGGCGAACTGTCGGCCACGATCCCGGCGCCGGCCTGGTAGGCATAGCGGCCATCCGTGAACACCAGCGTGCGGATCGTGATTGCCTGGTCCATGTCGCCGCCGTTGCCGAAGTAGCCCACCGTGCCGCCGTACAGGCCGCGGCCGACGGGCTCGAGCTCGTCGATGAGCTGCATGGCGCGGACCTTGGGCGCACCGACCAGCGTACCCGCCGGGAACGCCGCCGCAAACAGGTCGAACATGTCGTGCGGCGGCGCCAGGGTGCCTTCCACGCCGCTCACCAGGTGCATCACGTGGCTGTACCGCTCGACGACCCGGTAGGGGTCGACGCGCACCGAACCGGCCGCGGCCACGCGGCCCAGGTCGTTGCGGGCCAGGTCCACCAGCATGACGTGTTCGGCATTTTCCTTGACGTCCGCGAGCAGTTCCCGCTCGAGCGCGGCATCCAGTTCGGGGTCTTCGGCACGCGGCCGCGTGCCGGCGATGGGCCTGAGCCGCGCATGACGCCCGTTCAGTCTCACCAGCGCCTCCGGCGACGAACCCACCACGGTCAGGCCGCCGAGGTCGCAGTAGTACATGTACGGCGAGGGGTTGAGCAACCGCAGCGCACGGTAGGCCTGGAACGGGTCGAGGTCGCACTCGCCCGAGTAGCGCACCGACAGCACCAGCTGGTAGACGTCGCCCGCGGCGATGTGTTCCTTCGCTCGCTGCACCGCTGAGCCGAACGCGCCCGCGCTCAGGCTGGCGGTCGCCGGCGACATGGCGGCGCCGGCGCGCGTGCCCGGGACCGGCCCGCGCAACGCGCGCACGATGTCGCGGCGCAGCGCCTGACGTTCCGCTTCCGGTCCCGCATGCAGCAGCGCCATGCCGCGCGTGACGTGGTCGAACACCAGGAACGAGCGCGGCGCCAGGTAACAGGCGTCGGGCACCGGCAGGTCCGCGGGCCGGCGCTGGGGCAGGCGCTCGAAATGCCTCACGATGTCGTAGGCCGATACGCCCACGAGGCCACCGGCCAGCGGCACGCCCGGGATGTCGGGCAGCGGCCTGGGGGCGCGCGCCAGCGCCTGTCGCAGTGCGCCGAGCAACGCCGCGCTCCCGGCCGGCGCGGCCTGCGCGGCGCCATCGATGCGCAGGCCCGATCCGTCCAGGCGCACCTCCATGCACTCGCCGAAACCGATGAACGAGTAGCGGGCCACGCGCTCGCCGCCCTCCACGCTCTCCAGCAGCAGCCGGGGACCGAAAGGCGCGAGCTTGAGGTACGCCGAGACCGGCGTATCGAGATCGGCGGGAATGTCGAACGGTGCTTTCATCGGCTCCTCGCGTCACTGGGCCGGGGGGAGCCAAGAAAAACCCACCCCCGGCGCGTGCTCGGAGATGGGTCGGGTACTCAGGAAAATACGGTCAAACGCCCGGCGTCCACTCCTTTGAGCGGTTCCACCACCAGCAGGCGGTCAACGGCTTGGTCACGCGGGCATTCATGACGAGTGAGTATGGCGGCGAGCGGACCCAGGCACAAGCCACAGCGGGGTGATCGTCGCGGGCGCCCCGGCGGTCAGGTCCCCTCGGGCTCCCCTTCCGCGAGCGGGATCTTGATGTAGCGCCGCCCGTTCGCGGACCGCGGCGGCAGCATGCCCGCGCGCAGGTTCACCTGCAGCGACGGATAGAGCCGGGCGGGCACGGCGAGGCCGGCATCGCGCGCAGTGCGCAGCGCCACGAACTCCTGCTCGGTCGTGGCCTGCTGCAGGTGGATGTTCTGCCCGCGCTGCTCATCGATGCTGGATTCGCAACGCGCCTCGCGGCCGCCCGGCTGGTAGTCGTGGCAGGCGAACACCCGGGTGGCGCCCGGCAACAGGTAGAGCTGCTGCACCGACGCGTACAGGCTGCGCGCATCGCCGCCCGGAAAGTCGCAGCGGGCGCTGCCGCTGTCCGGCATGAAGATCGTGTCGCCGACGAACAGCGCATCGCCGAACAGGTAGCTCACGCTGTCCGGCGTGTGGCCCGGCGTCGCGATGACGACCGCTTCCAGCGCACCGGTCCGGAAGCGTTCGCCGGCGTCGAACAGCTTGTCGAACTGGCTGCCGTCCACGGGAAAATCCGGACCCAGGTCCAGCAGGTCCCGGAACGCGGCCTGCACGTCGCGGATGCCCGCGCCGATGGCGATGCGGCCGCCGGCCCGTTCCCTGAGCCAGGCAGCTGCCGTGGGGTGGTCCGCGTGGGCGTGCGTCTCCAGGATCCACTGCACGTCGAGTTTCTTCGCGCGCAGGTAAGCGAGCATCTCGGTGACCGATTGCGTGCCGATCCGGCCGGACGCCACGTCGAATTCGAGCGCGGGATCGATGACCGCGGCCGCCTGGCCGTCGTGCAGGACGTAGCCCCACGTCGAGGACTGCGCCTGGAAGAATGGCCTCACTTCAGGTCGCACCGCCGGCCTCCTCTGTCGCCCCAGCCCGGCAGATCATAGCGTCCCGGGCGGCGCAGCTGCCCTGGCCACTTCCCGGTCGGCGATCGCGCGGTAACGCCAGGCCAGCAGCACGGCGCAGGCGAACAGCCCGAAGATCAGGCCCAGCCAGATGCCGCGCGGCCCGAGCCCCGTGTGAATCCCAAGCCACCATGCGATGGGGAAGCCGATCAACCAGTAGGCGATGAAATTCATCGCCATCGGCACCTTGGCGTCCTTGAAGCCGCGCAGCGCGCCGGCGGCACCCACCTGCACGCCGTCCGGGATGTTGAAGATCGCCACGAAAAGAAGCAGGCCCGCTGCCATCACGCGCACGTCGGGGTCCGCCGTGAACAGCATGACGATCTGGTGCCGGAACAGCAGGATGACCACCGCCGATACCGCCATGAACAGGGCACACATCGCCACACCGGTCCAGCCTGCGAAGCGCCCGGCCTCGACGTTGCCCGCGCCGAGCTTGTGCCCGACGTGGATCGTGGTCGCCGAGTGGAATGCCAGCGGAACCATGAACATGAGCGAGCCCCAGATCAGCGCGACCTGGTGGGCCGCGACGATTTCCGTGCCCAGCGTGCCCATCAACAGCCCCGCCACCGAGAACAGCGCGCCCTCGGACACGACGCTGCCGCCGATCGGCAGCCCCAGCGCCAGGATGTCGCGCAGGGTGCCCTTGTGCGGCCACTCAAAGCGCGAGAACAGGCCGAACCGCGCGTACACGGCGTGGCGGCGCTGGTAGAAGTGCATGCCTGCCAGCATCGACCATTGCGCGAGCACGGTCGCCACCGCGCAGCCGGTCGCGCCCAGGCTCGGCACGCCGAGGTTGCCCAGCGTGAACACCCAGTTTCCCGCGATGTTCACGCTGAGGCCGAGCCCCGCGGTGAACATGATCGGCCGCGTCCAGCCGATGCCCTCCGTCATGTAGCGGTGCGCCAGGAACCCCAGTATGGCCGGCATGCCGAACGCCATCGTGTGCACATAGCCGACCGCGTGCGGAATCGTGCGCGGGTCGGTGCCGAACCACTCGAGCACCGGCCTCGCCGCCAGCAGCGCCAGGATCAGCGGCACCGCCATCAGCTGCGACAGCCACAACCCCTGGCGGAAGCGATGACCGACCTCCTCGTCCCGGCCGGCCCCGTAGGCGTGCGCCACCAGCGCCGGCAGCGCCAGCAGCACGCCGAGGCCCATCAGCCAGAACATGTTGTAGTAGCTGACGCCCACCGCGATGCCGGCCAGCGGTTCCGGGCCGAGCCGCCCGGCGGCCACGGTGTTGGCGACCGACATGCCGGCCAGCACGAGGTTGTTGACCAGGAGCGGCCCGCCCAGCACCAGGATGGCCGCCGAGTCGCGCCGGAAGCGGGCTTTCGTCGTGTGAATATCTGGCATTGCGGGCCGCGGGCCCGCCGTGGCGGGAAGTGTGCGGGAGTGGCATTCTAACTGAACCGGCAGCGCGACCCGCCGCCCCGGCGCGCCGCCGGGCGCAATCGGCATGCCGGTGCCGGTTCCCGCTACGCCGCTGCGGAGGTCAATCATGCTGGTCGGGTCACAGGTCAGGCGGGTCGCCATCATCGGCGGCGCCCGGATTCCGTTCGCGCGCTCGCACGGCGCCTATGCGCGGGTCGGCAACCAGGAGATGCTCACCGCGACGCTCAGGGCCGTCGTGGATCGCTTCGGGCTGGCGGGCGAGCGCCTGGGCGAGGTCGTCGCCGGCGCGGTCATCAAGCACTCCAGCCAGTGGAACCTGGTGCGCGAAAGCGTGCTCGACAGCGGGTTGTCCCCCGAGACGCCGGGTCTCGACCTGCAGCGCGCCTGCGGTACGAGCCTCGAAGCCGCGCTGCTGGTCGCCAACAAGATCGCCCTGGGGCAGATCGACTGCGGCATCGCCGGCGGCGTGGACACCATCAGCGACGCGCCGATCGTCTATTCACGCGATTACCAGCAGCTATTGCTCGCCAGTTTCCGGGGCCGCTCCTTCGGCCAGAAAGTGCGCCCGTGGCTGGGGCTGCGGCCGCGCCACTTCAAGCCGCTGCTGCCCGGCGTGACCGAGCCGCGCACGGGGCTGTCCATGGGCCAGAGCTGCGAGGCCATGGCACGCACCTGGTCGGTTACCCGCGAGGCGCAGGACGCGCTGGCGCTGGAGAGCCATCGGCGCACCGCCGACGCATTCGCCACCGGCTTCTACGCCGACCTCGTCGTGCCCTACCAGGGGCTCGAGTCGGACAACAACGTGCGGGCCGACACCAGCCTCGAGCGGCTGGCGAAGCTCAGGCCGTCCTTCGCCAGGGACGGCACGCTGACCGCCGGCAACAGCACGCCGATGACCGACGGGGCCTCGGCCGCATTGCTGGCGAGCGAGGACTGGGCCCGCGCGCGCGGCCTGCCGGTGCAGGCCTGCCTCACCTTCGGCAAGACCGCCGCCGTCGACTTCGCGGGCAGCGAGGGCCTGCTGATGGCGCCCGCCTACGCGGTTCCGCGCATGCTGGCGGATGCCGGCGTCACGCTGGCCGACTTCGACTTCTACGAGATCCACGAGGCGTTCGCGGCGCAGGTGCTGTGCACGCTCAAGGCCTGGGAGTCGCCGCAGTTCTGCCGCGACCGGCTGGGCCTGCCGGGCCCGCTGGGCAGCATCGACCGCAGCAAGCTCAACGTGAAGGGCGGCTCGGTCGCCATGGGCCATCCGTTCGCCGCGACCGGCACGCGGATCGTGGCGACGCTGGCCAAGCTGCTGGCCGAGCGAGGCTCGGGACGCGGCTTGATCTCGGTGTGCACGGCAGGCGGCATGGGCGTCACCGCCATCCTCGAGCGCTGAACCGGGGGGCCCGCACGGCGGCGCTCCGCAGCCGCCCTTGCCATTAGTTTCATTTGTAACTAAATTGGCCGGACGCATCACGACAGGGTTCCCGCATGAAACGCTACATCAGTTACTCCCGGGTCGAGGGCCAGGCCTCCCGCCAGGCGCACTGCGACCTGCCGCCCGGCACCTTCGAGCGCGAGATGAGCAAGGAGGGCTTCTTCGGCCCGGCCGCGTTCTTCTACCACCGGCACCCGCCGACCGCGTGGAGCGACTTCCAGGGACCGCTCAGGCCGCGCGCCTTCGACCTCACGAAGCTCGATGCGGTCGCCGGTTCGCCGTGGGATGCCGGCGACGTGCTCAGCAACGCGCATTGCCGGCTGCGCCTGTGGCAGGCCGCCGGCAACATGGATCACCTGGTGCGCAACGCCGACGGCGACGAGCTGCTGTTCATTCACCGCGGGCGCGGCGCCCTGTTCTGCGACTTCGGGCGCCTTGCCTTCGAGGCGGGTGACTACATCGTGCTGCCGCGCGGCACCCTGTGGCGGCTCGAATGCGCGGAGCCCGTCATGACGCTGCTGGTCGAGGCCACCAATTCGTCGTACATGCTGCCGGACAAGGGGCTGGTCGGGAATCACGCCATCTTCGATCCGGCGCTGCTGGACACGCCGCGCATGGACGAGGCGTTCCGCGCCCAGCAGGACGAGCGTCCCTGGCGGGTGGCCATCAAGCGCCGCAACCGGATCTCGACGGCGACGTTCCCGTTCAACCCGCTGGACGCGACCGGCTGGCACGGCGACCTGTCCGTGTGCCGCATCAACGTGCGCGACATCCGCCCGCTGATGAGCCATCGCTACCACCTGCCGCCATCGGCCCACACGACGTTCGTGGCGGGACGCTTCGTCGTCTGCACCTTCGTGCCGCGGCCCTTCGAGTCGGACCCGGGCGCGTTGAAGGTGCCGTTCTTCCACAACAACGACGACTACGACGAGGTCATCTTCTATCACGCCGGCGAGTTCTTCAGCCGCGACAACATCCATCCCGGCATGCTCACGCTGCACCCCTGCGGCTTCACGCACGGGCCGCATCCCAAGGCGCTGGCCCGGATGTTCGAGCAGACCAAGCCCGCGACGGACGAGTACGCCGTGATGGTGGACACGCGCGACGCCCTCGAGGTCGGCGAGGCCGCGGCGGGCGTCGAATGGAACGGTTACGTGGACAGCTGGAAAGGAAGTGCCCGATGAAGCTCGCGACGCTCAGGGACGGCACGCGCGACGGCCGCCTCGCCGTGGTGCAGCGCGACCTCGTGCGCGCGTGCTGGGCGGACGGCGTCGCCGGCACGCTGCAGGCGGCGCTGGACGACTGGCGGGACACGGCGCCACGCCTCAGGCAGCTGGCGGACCGGCTGGAGGCCGGGCAGGCGAAGGCCTTCGACTTCGATCCCGCGCAGGCCATGGCGCCGCTGCCGCGCGCCCATCACTGGGTGGACGGCAGCGCCTACGTCAACCATGTCGAACTGGTGCGCAAGGCGCGCGGCGCGACCATGCCCGATTCGTTCTGGACCGACCCGCTGGTCTACCAGGGCGGCTCCGACGACCTGCTGGGCCCCGCCCAGGACGTCCCGTTCCCCAGCGAGGAGTGGGGCATCGACCTCGAAGGCGAGGTCGCCGTCGTCACCGACGACGTGCCCATGTCCTGTGACCCGGCCACCGCGCGCCGGCACATCGTGCTGTTGATGCTGGTCAACGACTGGTCGCTGCGCAACCTGATCCCGGGCGAGCTGGCCAAGGGCTTCGGCTTCTACCAGTCCAAGCCGGCCACGGCCTTCTCGCCGGTGGCGGTCACGCCCGACGAACTCGGCACCGCCTGGCGCGACGGCAAGGTGCACCTGCCGCTGCTGGTGCAGGTCAACGGCAAGCCGTTCGGCCGGCCCGATGCGGGCGTGGACATGACCTTCGACTTCGGCCAGCTGATCGCGCACGTGACCAAGACCCGGCGGCTGGGCGCCGGCGCCATCATCGGCTCCGGCACCATCTCCAATTACGATCGCTCGCTCGGTTCCGCCTGCCTGGCCGAGCGGCGCATGCTGGAGACTATTGCGGATGGCAAGCCGACCACGCCCTTCCTAAGCTTCGGCGATCGCGTGCGCATCGAAATGCAGGATGCCGGCGGCAGGTCCATATTCGGCGCCATCGACCAGCGGGTCGTGAAGGCCGGCTGAAAAGGAATCACCCACTGAGGGCGCGGCCCGTGCGGCCGGCCCGATCGGAGTCAGTACATGAAGTTCAAGGATGCCAGGTTGTTCCGCCAGCAGTGCTACGTGAACGGCGGTTGGGTCTCCGCCGGCGACGGCGCCAGCATCGACGTCACGAACCCGGCGACGGGCAAGCGACTGGGCGCCATCCCGGCCTTCGACGCGGCGGCCACCGAGGCGGCCGTTGCGGCAGCCAGCGCGGCCTTCCCGGCCTGGGCGGCCAGGACCGCCAAGGAACGCGGCGCCGTGTTGCGACGCTGGTACGAGCTGCTGCTCGAGCACGCCGACGACATCGCCATGCTGATGACCGCCGAACAGGGCAAACCGCTGGCCGAGGCACGTGCCGAGGTGGTCTACGCAGCCTCGTTCGTCGAATGGTTCGCCGAGGAAGCCAAGCGCCTGTACGGCGACGTGATTCCGGGCCACCAGCCCGACAAGCGCATCCTGGTGCTGCGCCAACCGGTCGGCGTCGTCGCCGCCATCACGCCGTGGAACTTCCCGGCCGCGATGATCACGCGCAAGGTCGCGCCGGCGCTGGCCGCCGGCTGCACCGTGGTCTGCAAGCCCGCCACGATGACGCCCTTCACGGCGCTCGCCATGGCCGAGCTGGCCGACCGTGCCGGCGTGCCGAAGGGCGTGTTCAACGTCGTGACGGGCCCGGCCCGCGCAGTGGGCGGCGTGCTCACGTCCGACGCCCGCGTGCGCAAGCTCTCGTTCACCGGTTCCACCGAGGTCGGCAAGCAGCTCATGCAGCAGTGCGCCGGCACCATGAAGAAGGTGTCCCTCGAACTCGGCGGCAACGCGCCGTTCATCGTCTTCGACGACGCGGACCTGGCGGCCGCGGTGCAGGGCGCCATCGCCAGCAAGTACCGCAACACGGGCCAGACCTGCGTCTGCGCCAACCGGTTGCTGGTGCAGTCCGGCGTGTACGACCGCTTCGCCGGCATGCTGGTCGAGGCGGTGCGCAAGTTCCGCGTGGGCGACGGCCTGGCGGGCGACACCGAGCAGGGCCCCCTGATCGACGCCGCGGCACTGGCCAAGGTCGAGGAGCACGTGGCCGACGCCGTGGCCAAGGGCGCGAAGGTCGCCCTCGGCGGCAAGCGGCACGCGCTGGGCGGCACGTTCTACGAGCCGACCGTGCTGACCGGCGTCACCAGCGACATGAACGTCGCCCGCGAGGAGACCTTCGGTCCGGTCGCGCCGCTGTTCCGTTTCGAGACCGAGCAGGACGCGATCCGCATGGCCAACGACACGGAATTCGGGCTTGCCGCCTATTTCTACACCCGCGACCTGGCGCGCTCATGGCGCGTGTCCGAGGCGCTCGAGTACGGCATCGTGGGACTCAACACGGGGCTGATTTCCACCGAGGTGGCGCCCTTCGGCGGCGTCAAGGAATCGGGGATGGGCCGCGAGGGATCGAAGTACGGCCTGCTCGACTTCACCGAGATCAAGTACGTCTGCGTAGGCGGGATACAGTAAGGGCCCGGCTGCTTGCGCGGCCGGGCCCCTCTCTCGGAAGTTGGGCTACGAATGATTCCGTAGAGCGAACTTCGGTCAGTCGCCGAAGCTCACCCGGAACCCCACGCCCCAGATCTGCGCGTCGTCGTAGTTCTGGAACTCCGCGCCGACCGAGAACATGTCGGTGAAGAAGTACCGCGCACCCACGGTCGCGACCACCTCGTCGCCGCTGCTGCCGCCGAAATCGACGTAGTCCAGGGAGCCTTCCAGCTCGAACCGGTCGCCCATCTTGCCGCGCAGGCCGGCGCCGACACTGTAGCCATCGTCATCTTCGCTGAAGCCGAATCCGCCGACTTCCGCCTTCACCCAGGCCACGCGCCCGGTCACGTCGAGCGTGTCCGAGAGCGGGTAGTGGCCGCCGAACCCCAGCGAGTACTTCTGGAAGTCCACGCCGCTGCTGCTGGCGTCGAAGAAATCAGCCGACAGGAAGAACGACTCGCCGACCGCGACCGAACCGCGCAGCGTGAACCCGTCGAAATTGTCGCTCAGCCCGTCGATGTCGACGCTGGCCCAGCCGGCCTCGGCGTACGAGTAGCTCAGGTCGCCCGCCTGGACCGCCGCGGGCGCGACGGCAAGAACGGCCGCTGCGGCCAGTGCACTGATGATCTTCATGAAGTCTCCTGTTTTCGATGTTGAACGATGCGGCGATCGGCCCGCCCCTGCCGCCGGCCGGCAAACGGGGCGTGGTAACTACCTACGCCGCGCGGCATTAGAGCATGTTTTCGCGCCTTTGGAGCAAGTTTGTCGGATGCGCCGTTATGATAGGTGCCCGCGGCATCTCCGTTGGTCGGCCGCAGCAGGTTGCAGTCCCATGCTCGGACGATTCCTCGAAATCAGCGTGCACGCGCCCGACATAATCAAGTCGCTCGCGTTCTACGAGGAACTCGGATTCACGCAGGCTGCCGTCGGCGAGATCTGGCAGCACCCCTACGCCGTCGTCAGCGACGGCCGCCTCTGCATCGGACTGCACCGCTACGAGTTCCAGTCGCCTGCCCTGACCTTCGTGCAGCCCGACCTCGAGCGCCATCTCGAGGCGCTCGAGGAGGCCGGCCATGAATTCGCCTTCAAGCGGGTGGGCGCCGAAGTCTTCAACGAGGCGGGACTGCTCGACCCGGGCGGGCAGATGATTGCCCTGCTCGAGGCGCGCACCTTCTCGCCGCCGGAACGACGCAGCAACGAGCTGTCGAAGCTCGGCTGGTTCGAGCAGGTCGTCTTGCCGGTGCGCGACCTCGATGCGTCGGTGGGTTTCTGGGAGGGCGTCGGTTTCGTGCCCGCCGAGGAAAGCGAGCAGCCGTTCCCGTACATCGGCCTGACCAGCGACTCGGTCAACGTCGCGCTGATGCGGTCGCGGGGACTCGGCCACACCTTCCTCATGTTCCGGGACGCCGGCATGCCCGCGCGCATCCGCCAGCTGGCCGATGCGGGCATCGAGTCCTCGCCGCTGCTGCCGGCCGGCCTGGACCGCGATCGTTACGCGCTGCTGGTCGCGCCGGAAGGCACGCCGCTGCTGCTTGCCACCGGCGACGACTGAGGCGGGAGGGCCCGGCGCCCCGTCACACGGCGCGCGAGAAGCGCGGTTGCTCGCCCTGCTGGTGTGCCGGCAGGTAGGCGTCGAAGCACATGGCGACGTTGCGCATCAGCAGCCGGCCGATCGGCGTCAGCGAGAAGCTGCGCTCGCCCATCCTGACGAGTCCGTCCTCGGCCAGCGGCCCGAGCGCCGCCAGTTCGCGCGCGAAATAGTCCTCGAAGCGCACCGCCCACGCGCCGTCCACCTCCGCAAAGTCCACCTTCGCCCGGCACATGATCGACTGGATGACGGCGCGCCGCAGGCGATCGTCGTCGTTCAGTTCCAGGCCGCGGTGCACTGCCAGGTGGCCCGAGTCGATCGCCTGGTAATAGTCGTGCAGGGACTTGTAGTTCTGCGCGTAGGTGTCCTCCAGCTTGCCGATCGAGCTGGCGCCCAGCGCCACGAGGTCGCAGTCGGCGTGGGTCGAGTAACCCTGGAAATTGCGGTGCAGCGAGCCTTCGCGCAGCGCCACGGCGAGTTCGTCGCCGGGCAGCGCGAAATGGTCCATGCCGATGTACACGTAGCCGGCGCCGGTCAGCTTCTCGATCGTGAGGCCCAGCAGCGCCAGCTTCTCGGCGCCGCTCGGCAGGTCCTCGGCATGGATGCGCTTCTGCGGCTTGAACATGTGCGGCAGGTGCGCGTAGCTGTACACCGCGAACCGGTCCGGCCGCGCGCCGATGACCTGGTCCAGCGTGCGCCCGAACCGCTCGCGATTCTGCCTGGGCAGGCCGTAGATCAGGTCGACGCTGACCGACTTGAAGCCCGCCTGCCGGGCGCGGTCCATCAACGCGAAGGTCTGCTCCGCGGACTGGATCCTGTTCACCGCCTGCTGCACGTCCGGGTCGAAGTCCTGGATGCCCAGGCTCATGCGGTTGACGCCGGCCCGCGCCAGCAGGTCCACGGTGTCCAGGTCGCAGGTGCGGGGGTCGATCTCGATGGAGAACTCGCGCAGCTCGTCCTTGCGGAGCCGGAAGCTCCAGTCGAGCTTCTTCAGCAGGTCCTCGAGTTGCCAGGCATTGAGGAAGGTCGGCGTGCCGCCGCCGAAATGCAGCTGGTCCACCACGCGCTCGCGGCCGAACAACTCCGCCTGCATCTCGATTTCCCGGTACAGGCGTGCGAGATAATTCTCGGCCTGCTCCCGGCTGCGGGTGATGACCTTGGTGCAACCGCAGTAGAAGCACGGGCTGGCGCAGAAGGGAATATGGACGTACAGAGACAGCGGCGCCGGCGGGACGACCTGGTTGGTGCGCGCGGCGGCCGCCCGGTATTCCGCCTCGCGGAAGCGGTCGTGGAACTGCACGGCCGTCGGGTAGGACGTGTAACGTGGGCCCGGCCGGTCATAGCGGCGGACGAGGTCGGCGTCGAATCTGACCGAGGCTTCCATGGTCGACTTCCAGGATGGCAGCAGGACTGCGTACGGTGCGTAACCTAATCGCCTGGTGGACAGCTTGAAAGCAGCACATGTACCAATCGGTGACCGCCAGGCGGTCAACAGGCATCCTCCGGGGGTCGTGGCGACCGGCCTGCTGGTCGCCCTGCTCCTGCTCGCCCCCTCGCCAGCCGTGGCCGGCGCCTGGACGGCCTGCAATGCGCAGGATCTCACGCCGCCGGCGCCCATTGAACGGCCACCGCCCGCGTTTCCCGAGTCGGCGCGCCTCGCCGGCGCCGAGGGGTTCGTCGAACTGGCATGGATCGTCCTGCGCGACGGGCGGGCGGGCTGGGTCCGCATCGTGCGCGCCGAGCCGTCCGGGTTTTTCGAGGCGGCGGCGCTCGAGGGGATCCGGCGATGGCGCTTCGAGCCGGCGCGGCGCGACGGCGAGACGCTCGAATGCCGCACCCAGACCCGCCTGCGCTTCACGTTGACCGACACCATCGTGGCGCGGCCTGCCGGCGTCGAGCCGGCCGGCGGCGACCAGCCGGCGCCGGTGTATCCCGAGGCATCGCGCGCCGCCGGCATCGAGGGTTATGCCGAGGTCACCTTCGAGGTCGGCGCCGACGGCCGGGTCACCACGGCCGAGGTGAGCATGGCGATGCCGCGTGGCGAGTTCGAGGCCGCCGCGCTTGGCCGCGGTGCGGCAGTGGCGGTTCGCGGCCTCGGCGGAGGCCCGGCGCAGCTACTCGCGGCGCTTCGCCTTCGCGCTGCCCGGCGAGTTGGCGCGCGCACCCGATCCCGTGCTGCTGGCCGCCGCACCGTTGCCGCCCGAGGCCTGCACGCACCGCATCGCCGGCCGCGTCCGCCTCGAGGTCACCACCGATGCCGAGGGCCGCGTGACCGGCGCACGGATCCTCGACGCGTCGCCTGCGCGGCTGTTCGACGCCACTGCGCTGGCCATTGCGCGAAATTCCCGGATCGCACCCGCCTATCGCGGCGGTCATCCCGTCGCCGCCACCGCGTTGCTGACGCTGCGGTTCGATCCCGAGACCGCCAATTGCCCGGACGATGCTGCGGGCCGCGACGGCGCAGGCAGCCGTCGCGCGCCTGCGCCGCGCGTTTCGGCGATCGCCGTCCGCAATCCCCTGCGGGTCGCGGCGGCTGTCCTGCCGCGGTTACCATGGTGACCGGCCCGAGCCGACCGGATCTCCACTGTTGAAGGACCCCCGATGAAACGACTTGCACTGCTGGCAGCCGCCGCCCTGTTGCCCCTGGCTACCACCGCCGACGAGGGCATGTGGACGCTGGACAATCCGCCCCATGCCGCGCTCGAGGCCGCCTACGGCGTCGAACTGGACCGCGCCTGGCTCGACCGCGTGCGCGCGGGCACCCTGCGCCTGGAGAGCGGCTGCACGGCCTCGTTCATCTCCGGCAGCGGCCTGATCCTCACCAACCACCATTGCGCCGAGCAATGCATCGCGCGCAACTCGAACGAGGAGCGGGACCTGCTGGGCAACGGCTTCCTCGCCCGCGAACGCGCGGATGAACCGGTTTGCCCCGGCGGTGCCGCCTCGGTCCTCGTGCGCACGGAAGACGTGACCGGCCAGGTGCGCGCGGCCACCGCGGGCCTGGCGCCGGCCGCGGCCGCGACCGCGCGGCGCGCCGAGCTGACGCGCCTCGAGCAGGCCTGCGAGGACGCGTCCCGGAAGGACCGCCGTGCCGGCCCCCTGAAGTGCGAGGCCGTCACGCTGTACCAGGGCGGGCAGTACTGGATCTATGCCTACAAGCGCTACGACGACGTGCGGCTGGTGTTCGCGCCGGAGAAGGCCGTCGGCGCCTTCGGCGGCGACGTGGACAACTTCCAGTTCCCGCGCTGGACCCTCGACATGTCCCTGCTGCGCGCCTACGAGAACGGCAAGCCGGCCGTGACGCCTGAGCACCTGCGTTTCGACTGGAGCGGCGCCGGGCCGCAGGAACCTGTCTTCGTCTCCGGCCACCCCGGTTCCACGTCGCGCATGCTGACCAGCGCCGAACTCGACGCGCAGCGCGACGCCTACCTGCCGTTCTGGCTGATGCGCTACTCGGAGCTGCGCGGCCGCCTGCTGCAGTTCGCCAAGACCGGCGACGAGGCCGCACGCATCACCGTGCAGCCGCTGAACCTGTACGAGAACGCGATCAAGGTGCGGCGCAAGCAGCTCGATGCGCTGCAGGACGACGTGCAATTCGAGAAGCGGCGCGCCGCCGAGGCGGCGCTCGAGCAGGCCATGCGCCAGGACCCGGATCTCGCCGCGTCCGCGGGCGCCTTCGCGGAGATAGCGGCCGCCCAGCAGGTGTACCGCGACATCGTCGTGCCGCACGCGTTCCTGGAGGGCAACGCCGGCTTCATCAGCGACCTGTTCGCGCATGCGCGCACGCTGGTGCGGGCGGCCGTGGAACGCGGCAAGCCGAACGCCGAACGGATCCGCAATTTCACCGACGCGCGGCTGCCGGCCGTCGAGCGGGCCCTGCGCGCACCGTCGCCCGTGTATCCCGACCTCGAGCGGCTGACGCTGTCGTTCGCGCTGGAGCGCATGCGCGAATGGCTCGGGCCCGACCACCCGGTCGTCCGCCAGGTGTTCGGCCGCGACGATCCCGATGCGCTGGCCAGCCGCCTCGTGGACGGTTCGAAACTCGCCGATCCGGCGGTGCGCATCGCGCTGTTCGACGGCGGCCAGGCGGCGATCGACGCCAGCGACGACCCGATGATCCGGCTGGCCGTGCTGGTCGACCCCGCCTCGCGGGCGCTGCGCAAGCGCATGGAAGACGAGGTCGAGGGACCGACCGACCGGGCCAGGGAGGCGATCGCGGCGGCGCGCTTCAAGACGCTGGGTACCAGCGTCTATCCGGACGCCACCTTCACGCTGCGCTTCACCTACGGCGCGGTCGAGGGCTGGCTGGAGCAGGGCGAATCCATCGCGCCGTTCACTACCGTCGGCCGGATGTTCGAGCGTGCGACCGGGCGCGAGCCGTTCCGGCTGCCGGAGAGCTGGCTGGCGGCTCTGCAGGAACTGGACATGGACACGCCGCTCAACTTCACCAGCACCGTGGACATCACCGGCGGCAACTCAGGCAGCCCGATCGTGGACGCGCGCGGCGACATCGTGGGGCTGGCCTTCGACGGCAACATCCATTCCATCGCCGGCGACTACTGGTACGACCCGGCGACCAACCGCGCCATCGGCGTCGACGTGCGCGCCATGCGCCTGGCGCTGGACAAGGTGTACCGCGCGCAGCAACTGCTCGCGGAGATCGACGCCGCGAACTGACGGCCGCCCCGGGGGCCGGCCACGGCCCCCGGGCTTCGCGTCACCTGAACAGGCGCAGCAGCGCGCCGAATGCCTCGCCCACGTTGACTGCGACGAAGACCAGCAGTGCCGTCAGTGCGACGACGTACACCGTCGCGATGATCGTCATCAGGTGGCCCAGCAGGATCACGACCCCGTCGCGCTCGGCCATGCCCAGCGCCAGCAGCATGATGCCGAGCGCGGGCAGGGTGCCGACCAGCGGCACCAGCGGCAGCGGCGCCAGCAGCAGCAGCGACGCCAGCACCAGCATCACGCCGTTCAGCACGTTGACCCCGGGCGAGCCGCTGAGGCCGAGCAGCCGCGGCCGCACCAGGTGCTCGATGCGCTGCGCCCAGCGTGACACGCGCTCGATCGTCTGCTGCACCACCGGCGCGGACAGTTCGCGGTCGAGCAGCCTGTCGGGCAGCCAGGGCAGGCGATTGGCCGTGATCGCGGCCGCGATCAGCAGCAGCGGCAGCGCCAGCGCCGCGCTCATGAGCGGCGGCGCGATCGGCAGCAGGTTCGGCGCCGCCAGGATCACGCACAGGATCAGCAGGCCCTGCTCGCCGATGATCCCGATCAATTCCCGCAGGGTCACGGCATGGCCCTCGATCGCGCGCGCCGTGCCGGCCAGCGCTTCCGACAGCCGCGTTTCGGTGTTGCGGAACTGGACGGTGGTCATGGCCCCGCCGCCACGCGCCGCGCCGTGAGCCGGTATCCCGCGTCCATGTCCTCGCGCGCGCGCAGCGGGCCGTTCCGGTACACGCGCACGCCAAGGCCGGACGCCGTCACCACACGGACCGTGTCGGCGCCCTTTGCGATTGCCACACCAGGTGCCAGCAACGCGGCGCAGCTGGCCCGCATCAATGCGGCCGGCGGCGGCCCTGGTCCGGTGCGGCGCCTCGACATGGTTTCAGGATCGCGACTTGGTGCCCGGGACGCAAGTGGCCCGCTACAATGGCGGCCAGCCGTGCCGGCGCACGTGCCTGCCCCGGGGGGACCATGAACCTGAACGTCAGTACCCAACGCTATGGCGCGATCGCGCAAGCCTTCCACTGGGCGATCGTCGTCCTGATCATCGTGCAGGTGACGCTAGCCCTGCTGGCCGACGACCTGCCGCGCGGGGCCGAGAAGCTCGCGCTCATGACGCGCCATAAGTCCTTCGGCATCACGATCCTGGCGCTGGTCGTGCTGCGCCTCGTGTGGCGGTTGCTCAACCGCCCGCCGCCGCTGCCGCCGATGCCCCGCTGGCAGCAAGTCGCCGCGCAGGTGTCGCACTGGGGCATGTACGCGTTGCTGCTGGTCATCCCCCTGTCCGGGTGGTTGATGTCCTCCAGCGGCGGCCGCCCGGTGAGCTGGTTCGGCCTGTTCCAGTTGCCGGACCTGGTGGGCCAGTCCGAGCTGCTGAACGATGCGACGCACGAGTTGCACGAAATTCTCGCGAAAGTGCTGCTGATTGTCATCGGCGTGCACGTGGCGGCCGCCATCAAGCACCACTTCTGGGATGGCCACGGCCTGCTGTGGCGCATGCTGCCGTTCCGGCGGTGACGACCCGGTGCTGCGGCCGGCCGCCGCCGCGACCGGGCCGTGAGCCGCCACCCGACCCTTACCTTGCGAACACCTCGTCGATCGGCGTGATCTCGACCCGGGTGACGTCGAACTGCAGCGCACCGATGATGGCGTCCTCGTCCAGCAGCGCCTGCGGCTTGGCGGCCTCGTAGGTCATGGTCGAGGGCGCGTTGCCCTCGAGCCGCGCCTTCAGGCCGTCCGCGTCCTTCGTGATCATGATGACCCTGAAGTCGCGCGGCCTGATGTGCTTCCTGAGCGCCGCGTTGACGTCGTCGGCCGTGAGCGCGGCCAGCCTTTCGCGCATGGTCTCGGTGTACTCGCCGATGCCGTACCAGTCCGAGTCGAGCGCGTAGCCGACCTGCTGGTTCGACGTCGCCGTCATGACGTAGACGTTCTTCATGAGGTAGTCGCGCGTGGTCTCGAAGTCCTGCTGCGACAGCCCGTTCGCGACCAGCTGGCCCACCTCGTACAGCGCGATGCGCAGCGCCATGTGCGCGTTGTCGGGCACGACCGGCCGGATCCAGACCTCGAAGATCTGCTGCTGGCGCGCGATGTTCGGGTCCGGGAAGAACTGGAACATGCCCCGCGGGAAGGCCTCGATGTACGCGTAGTCGCCGTAGTTCATGCCGCGCGTCTCGCGGATGCGGTCGTACAGCCGCGACGTCGACGCCCGGTGCTCGCCCAGCCAGGCGCGCGCCACGTTCAGGGCCGCGAAGTCGGGATGGGCCCGGTTGACCTCGATCGGGTGCCCGAACGAGATGGCGGTTGCGCGCGTGTCCTTCTGCAGGATCTCGACCTCGAGCCCCGCCGGCATGGCCCCGGCGGGCTGCGCCACGCGCGGCGTCGCGCCGGCCGGCAGCCGCGCCAGGCTGTCCTTCAGCGACGCCAGCACCATGTCGCTGACCGCGCCATTGACGCCGACCTTGAGGTTGCCCTGCGTGTAGTGGGCCGCGATGAACCGCCTCACGTCGTCGATGGTGATCGACTCGATCCCGGCCACGGTGCCCAGCACGGTGTGCCCGTAGGGCGTGCCGGCGAAGATCCGGTTCTGCAGCACTTCCTTGCCCAGCTCCTCCTCGTTGTTGGCGCGCAGATTGAGCTTGAGCGCGCTCAGCTGGTTGCTCTTCAGGCGCGTGAAGTCCTCCTCCCGGAAGCCCGGCTCGAGCAGCTGCGCCAGCACGACCTCGGAGAACCGCAGCCAGTTGTCGCGGTGCACCGACATCGTGAGCGCAGTCATCTCCTTGTCGACCTGGGCCTCGAAGCGCCGGCGATGGGGAACAACGCCTTGTTGACCTCGTCGATCCTCATCAGCCGGGAACCGGCTTCGGTGACCATGTCGGCCGCCAGCGCGGCCAGGCCTTCCTTGCCTGCCGGGTCGTAGGCGGAGCCCACGTCGAACAGCAGCTTGATGCGCAACTGCGGCAGCGCGGTTTTCTGGATGATGAACTGCCCGCCGGGCAGCGGCGACCTCGCGGCCGGCGCGAGCGAGGCGAGCGACGGGATCCGGCCGACGGACTCGGGCAGCGTCTCGGTCGAGAGCGTCGTGACGACGAGACGGTTGTCCGTGAAGTACTTCCGCGCGGCGGCCGACACTTCCTCCGGGGTCACGGCCGCCACCTGCCGGAAGACGTTGTTCAGCGTCGAATAGCTGCGATCGTGGCGAACGAAGCGCGCCAGGTGCGCGGCGATCGCGTCCGTGTTGTCGAGCTGCGCCGCAAAGCCGTAACGGTTGTTGGACTTGGCGTCGGCCAGCCGTCCGGCGTCGACCGGCGCGGCACGGGCCGCGGCGATCGTCTTCAGCACCTCGTCGCGCACGTACTGCACGTCGGCCGCGTCCTTGAGCCGGCACCAGACCGTGATCAGTTCCGGGTCCTTGTTGTCCGCGCCGCCCGCGAACAGCTGGTCGACCTTCTGCTCCTGCTCGACCATGCGGCGATAGAAGTCGGAGGTGCGGCCGAAGTTCAGGTCCATGAACAGTTGGATCGCGATGGCGTCGCGGTGCGGTCTCCGAGAAGGCCGGCCCGTGGAACGCGACCTGCACCCACGGCGCGGTCGGGGTCGGCCAGGGGACGTGGGCGTAAAGCGGGCCCTGCGGCTCCGGCTCCTGCGGGATGTCCACGCTGGCGGAGCTGCCCTTCTCCCAGCCGCCCCAGTACTTCTCGACCAGCGGCAGGACCTGCGCCGGGTCCACGTCGCCGGCGACGATGACCGCCGTGTTCTCGGGCCGGTACCAGCGCTCGAAGAAGGTCTTCGAGTACTCGTACTGGTTCGGCATGTCCTCGATGTCCTCGATGAAGCCCATCGTCGTGTGCTTGTACGTGTGGGTCGTGAAGGCGGTGTTCGCGCGACACCTCGTACAGCTTCATGATCGGGTTGGCGCTGTTCTTGTTGTACTCGCCCAGCACCGCGCGCGACTCGGTCTTGAAGGCCTCGACGGGATACGACAGGTTCTGGAAGCGGTCGGCCTCGATCTCCAGCATCTTCTCGAGGTCTTCCCTGGCGAACGTGATGTGGTAGTTCGTGTAGTCGTCGGTCGTGTAGGCGTTCTGCCGCGCGCCGGCCCGGGTCATGATCCGCGTTGTATTCGTCCGGCGGATACCGGTCCGTACCGCGGAACATCATGTGCTCGAAGAAGTGGGCGAAGCCCGACTTGCCCGGCTCGACCTCGTTGCGCGAGCCGGTCTGCACCGGGATCTGCAGCGAGACGATGTTCGGGAAGCCGGTCGGCACCACGATCACCCGCAGGCCGTTGGCGAGTGTCGCCTCGGTCGCCTGGAACGGCATGATGTCGTCCGCCTGCGGCTTGATGACGCTGGTCCGGGTGGCGGCGCCCGCGGACATCGCTACGGTCATCGCCAGGACGGCAACGGTCAGGTACTTGCGCATGGTTCGATGTGCTCGTGTGTTGAGGGACGGCGAGGCCGGGGCGTACGCCGGCCTCGCTCATTGTACGGGAACGGCGGCCCCTGCTCTGCCCCCGTACCTCGAAACCAGCCAGATCGCCAGCCAGGAAAGCACGAAGCCGGGCACAAGCTCATAGAGCCCGAAGACCGCCCATCCCGTCACGCCGCCGAGCTGCGGCCACACGATCACCGTGATGCCGCCCGCCAAGATTCCCGCCAGCGCGCCGTCCCGGGTCATGCGGTCCCAGTACAGCGAGAGGATGATGGCCGGGCCGAAGGCCGCGCCGAAGCCGGCCCAGGCCCAGCTCACCAGCAACAGCACCTTGCTTTCGGGATCCAGGCCCAGCAGGAAGGCGACCGCCGCGATGCCGAGCACCGCGCCGCGCCCGACCCACAGCAGCTCGCGCGCGCCCGCCTGCGGGCGGAACAGGCCGCGATAGAAGTCCTGCGCAAACGCCGACGAGGACACCAGCAGTTGCGCGGACGCCGTGCTCATCACCGCTGCCAGGATGCCCGACAGGCAGATTCCGGCGATGACCGGGTGGAACAGCTGCGTGGACATGAAGATGAACACCTTCTCGCTGTCGGCGCCGACCAGCGGCCGGTCCAGCACCAGCACGCCGGTCATGCCGACGACCGCCGCGGCGACCAGCACGACGATCACCCAGCCCATGGCGACGCGACGCGCCGTGTGCATCTCCTCCACGCGGCGTATCGCCATGAAGCGCGCCAGGATGTGCGGCTGGCCGGCATAGCCGAGCCCCCAACCCAGCAACGACAGGATGCCGATCCAGCCCAGCGCCGCCCCGCCGTCGCCTACGAACGGATCGAGCAGCGCCGGGTTCTTCGCCTCGAGGGCCGCCAGCGAGGCGTCCACGCCGCCCGCCAGGTGCACACCCATCGCGCCGACCAGCAACAGCGCGAAGAACATCAGCGAGCCCTGCAGCACGTCGGACCAGCTCACCGCCAGGAAGCCGCCGAAGAACGTGTAGACCAGCATCACGATCGAGCCCCAGAACATCGCCTCGACGTAGGACAGCCCGAACAGCGACTCGAACAGCTTGCCCGCCGCGACGAAGCCGGCGCTCGTGTAGAAGGCGAAGAACACGAGGATGAACAGCGCGGACAGGGTGCGCAGCAGCCGCGAACGGTCGCCGAAGCGCCGCTCGAAGTAGTCCGGCAGCGTCAGCGAGTCCGACAGCAGCTCGGTGCGCGCGCGCAGTCGTGCGGCGATGAAGCGCCAGTTCGCCCAGGTACCGACCACCAGGCCGCCGATCAACCAGACGGAATCGAAGCCGGACAGGTAGGCCAGGCCGGGCAGGCCCATCAGCAGCCAGCCGCTCATGTCGGACGCCTGCGCACTCAGCGCCGTGACCCAGCTGCCCAGCTTGCGACCGCCCAGGATGAAGTCGCCCAGCGTCGTCGTGCGCCGGTAGGCCAGGAACCCCAGCAGCAGGCAGACCGCCATGTAGGCGAACAGGCTGGTGGTGATCGCGACGTTGTTTTCGATCATGGTGCCGCTCCGGAATTCGCGCGACTATGCCAGCATCGGGCCGCGTCTGGAACCGCGCCCACCGCGCCTCGCCGCCCGTGGCCCGTGGCCCGGTTGATGATGTTATGGTGCCCGCGCGGCCGGCCGTGGCTCTTCGGCTCCGGACCCGCCGTTGACCGACCTTAACCTCAGGGGGAGACTTCATGAAGAAACTGATTGCCATCGCATTGCTGGCCCTGCCGATGGGCGCGGCCGCCGATCACCTTGACGTCATCGAGTTCAAGCTCAACGACGGTTGCAGCTTCTCGACCTATATACAGATCGTGAAGGACTTCAACGAGCAGTGGGGCGTCAAGAACGCCTACAAAGCCGAGGTCCTCACGCCCATCCAGAGCAACAACCTGGAATCGATGTACTGGGTGGGGCGCAGCAAGGACGCCGCGGCCTTCGGCAAGGCCTGGGATACCTGGCGCACTGAAAGTGCCGACGCAAACACCGTGGCCGGCAAGATCGCGGCGCGTTTCGTCGCGTGCGAGACCAACATCGGCCGCCGCAGTTACGACATTCACTGACCGTAAAGTACCGCCGGGCGCCTGCCGGGCGCCCGGCGTCCTGCGGAGGGGTCAGACCCCAGGGGGGTCAGACCCCGGACGAAATGGGGTCTGACCCTTCCTACTGTCCCGCCGCCGCCAGCAACCGGTCGATCATCTCCTCCGCCTGCGCGCGATAGCCGCCGCCAAACAGGTTGAGGTGGTTCAGCACGTGGTACAGGTTGTACAGGTCGCGGCGAGTGCCGGCTGCCTGGTCCAGCGGCCACGTCGCGACATAGGCCGAGTAGAACCGCGGGCCGAAGCCGCCGAACAGCCGCGTCATCGCGATGTCCGCCTCGCGATCGCCGTAGTACACGGCCGGGTCGTAGATCACGGGCTGGCCGTCCGTACCCGTGCCGCGGTTGCCGCTCCACAGGTCGCCGTGCAGCAGCGACGGCACCGGGCGATAACTCGTGAAGAACACATCGACGATTTCGAGCAGGCGGCGACCACGGTCCTGCAGCTTCCCGCGATGGCCGTTCTCCAGCGCCAGCTCCAGCTGGAACGCCAGCCTGCGCTCCCGCAGGAACGCGACCCAGTCGGCACACCACGCATTCCGCTGCGGCGTGCTGCCGATCGTGTTGTCATGGCCGAACCCGAAGCGGTCCGCCTGGGTGCGGTGCAGCCACGCAAGTTGTTCGCCGCAGCGCGCATCGGCGATCGCGTTGCCCGGTGCGAAGTCGATCCATTCCAGCGCCAGCAACGCGCCGCCCCCGAACGACGCCACCGCCAGTGGTTCCGGCACGCGGATCGCCTGTGCGGCGCGCAGCTCGAGCAGTCCCGCATGCTCCGCCTGCAGCATCGGCAGGCGCTCCTGCGCCGCGACCTTGACGAACACGGGGCCGCGCGCCGTCTCCCAGCGCCAGCAGGCGTTGATGCAGCCGCCGTGCACCGCCGCCGCCGGCCGCGGCTGCACGTCGCAGCCCAGCGCCGCGGACAGCGCGGCCGCCTGGACGGCCGTCGCGGGCGTCATCCGCCCAGGTCCTTCGCCAGCCGTAGCGCCTGCTTGTGCAGCAGCGGGCCGAACTTCGCACGGCCGTAGAACGATTCCAGTGCGGCCACGTCCGGCGGGCGCCGCTCGATGTCGCGCGGCGCGAACTCGAGCGGCATGTCGCAGGCGATGGTCGTCAGGCGCCGCGCCAGGAATGCGGCGTCGCGGTGCTTGCGCAGCTTGTCCGGCAGCTTCGCCGCGCCGCGTATCGTCACGTGGGCCGCCGCGTCCAGGTTGTCGTACAGGTCGTCCAGGGAGCTGAACACGCGGAGCAACGCCGCCGCCGTCTTCGGACCGACACCCGGCACGCCGGGGATGTTGTCCACGCTGTCGCCGGCCAGCGCCAGGTAGTCCGCCATGCGCTCCGGCCGCACGCCGAACTGCTCCTCGATCTGGTGGTAGGCGAAGCGCCGGTTGGCCGCATAGTCCCAGAACTGGTCGCCGTCCCGCACCAGCTGCGCCAGGTCCTTGTCGCGCGTCACCAGCACGCTGGCATGGCCCTGCGCGCGCATGCGCGCGGCGATCGCGCCGATGATGTCGTCCGCCTCGTAGGTGTCGCTGGCGTACTCCGCGACGCCCAGCAGGCGGCACAGTTCGCGGCAGGCCGCGAACTGGTGTTCCAGGTCCGGCGGCGTCGGTTCGCGGTTGGCCTTGTAGGCGGGGTAGATGCCGTTGCGGAAGGAACTGGTCAGGCTCTCGTCGAAGGCCACCGCGACGTGCCGCGGCTGCTCCCTCTCGAGCACGTCGCCCAGCACGCGCGCAAAGCCGTACAGCGCGTTCACGGCCTGGCCGTTTTCGTCGGTCATGTCCGCGCTCACCGAAAAATAGGCGCGGAAGATGAAGTAGCTCGCGTCTACCAGGTAGACCTTGGGCCGGGCGCGCTTCACTGCATCCAGCGCTGGATGCGGTCGTGCAGCGGACTCGAGCGGGGGAAGTGCGCCTGCAGGTACTCCATCTGGTCGGCCAGCACGCGCCGGCCCTTCAGGTAGATGTACTCCGCGTAGGTGGGCGTGAACGGCACGGCCAGCAGCTGCATGCCGGCCTGCTCGGGCGTGCGCGATGCCTTGGCATTGTTGCAGCCGCGGCAGGCGGCCACCACGTTGTTCCAGCCGTCGTGCCCGCCCTGGTAGAAGGGACGCACGTGCTCCCGCGACAGTTGCGCCGTCGGGAACCGCCCGCCGCAGTACATGCACATGTAGGCGTCGCGCTTGAACAGCGTCTCGTTGTTGAGCGGCGGCGTATAGGCGCCGTGCAGGTTGCCGGGGTTGGACGAGCGGCCCGCGGTCGCCAGCATGGAATTGATCTCGATGACGGTCTGCAGCCCGGTGCGCGCGTTACGCCCCCCGCGCAGCGCGTACAGGATGCTGCCGAACGCATACAGGACCTGGCCCATGCAGTGCAGCCGCACGGCGTCCCTGTAATCAATCCACTCCAGCGGCATGCCGGACGCGTCGGTGCGCAGCACCTGTTGCGTGAGGCGCTGCGGTCCCACCGGCCGGACCTGGAGGGCGTCCAGCCAGTCGTGCGGAATGTCGCTGTTTTGCCGGGCAATCATGTCGGTCGTCCAGACTTAGTAACAATACGGCAAGAACATCGGTTTATTCAACGGATCCGGCGAATATAATGCACGCCGCGAAGCGGCCCCAGGGTCGCCCGCATGGGGCGCCCGGCGCCCCCGACGATGGCCAATTCCGGAGGAACCGAATGCCCATTACGATTGGCGTGCTCAGGGAGACCGTGGCCGGCGAGACCCGGGTGGCCATCAGCCCGGAGGTCGCCGGCAAGTTCGCGGCCGGCGGGGCCCGGATCCTGCTGCAGCGCGGGGCCGGATCCCGCGCCCGCTTTCCGGACGAAGTCTACAAGGGCGTGGAACTGGCGGACACGGCCGAGCAGGTCCTGGCCGCCGCGGACGTGCTGCTGACCGTGCAGCCGCTGACCGTGGCGCAGGTCGCGACGCTGAAGGCCGGCGCGGTGGTGGCCGGCTTCATGCAGCCCCATGCGCAGGCCGACCTGGTGCGCGCCCTGCGCGACCGCAAGGTGACGAGCTTCTCGATGGAGCTCGTGCCGCGCATTTCGCGCGCCCAGTCCATGGACGCCCTGTCGTCCCAGGCCGCGGTGGCCGGTTACAAGGCCGTACTGCTGGCCGCCACGACGGCCGACAAGTTCTTCCCGATGCTGACGACCGCCGCCGGCACCATCCGGCCGGCGCAGGCGCTGGTGATCGGCGCCGGCGTCGCCGGCCTGCAGGCCATCGCGACCGCCCGGAGGCTGGGCGCAATCGTCGAGGCGTACGACGTGCGCGCCGCGGTGCGCGAACAGGTCAAGTCGCTGGGCGCCAAGTTCGTGGAAACCGGGGTGACCGCCGAGGGTGAGGGCGGTTACGCCCGCGAGCTGACCGAGGAAGAGAAGCAGAAGCAGCGCGAGGTCCTCGACGCCCGCATCGCCGCGGCGGACTGCGTGATCAGCACCGCCGGCGTGCCCGGCCGACCCGCCCCGCGGATCATCAGCCGCGCCGTCGTCGAGCGCATGAAGCCCGGCGCCGTGATCGTCGACCTGCTCGCGGAGAACGGCGGCAACTGCGAACTGACGCGGGCCGGCGAGGTGGTCGAACACGGCGGCGTGCGCATCATCGGGCCGGTCAACCTGCCCAGCTCGGTGGCCTATCACGCCAGCGAGATGTACGCGCGCAACCTGCTCAATTTCCTGAAGCCCGCACTGGTCGAGGGCGAAGTCAGGATCGACTGGCAGGACGAGGTGTTCGCGGCCGCGTGCGTCACGCACGACGGCGCCATACGCCACGAACCGACCGCCAAGTTACTGGGAGAAGCGTGATGGAAGGCGTGACTGCGCTCTACATAGTGATGCTCGCGGCCTTCACGGGCTACGAGGTGATTGCGCGCGTGCCGGTCATCCTGCACACGCCGCTCATGTCCGGCTCAAACTTCGTGCACGGCATCGTGCTGGTCGGCGCGATGGTCGCGCTCGGCCGCGCCGACACGCAGGTCGAGCAGATCATCGGCTTCATCGGCGTCGTGCTCGGCGCCGGTAACGCCATGGGCGGCTACGTCGTCACCGAGCGCATGCTCGAGATGTTCAAGTCCAGCGGCCAGAAGGCGCGGAAGGAGTCGCAGTAATGGGCATCCTGTCCGAGAACACCGCGCTGCTGGCCATCGACGGCAGCTACCTGCTGGTCGCCTTCCTGTTCATCATGGGCCTCAAGGCCATGAGCTCGCCGATCACGGCCCGGCGCGGCATCGTCGTCGCCGGCGTCGGCATGCTGATCGGCACCGTGATGAGCTTCCTCTACCCGGGCATGGGCAACTTCGCCCTCATGCTGGCGGCCATCGCGGTCGGCGGCATCCTCGCCTGGTGGTCCGGCAAGAAAGTTGCGATGACCGACATGCCGCAGATGATCGCGTTGTACAACGGCATGGGCGGTGGCGCGGCGGCGGCGATCGCGGCTGTCGAACTGTTGCGCATGGCCGATGCCGGGGCAGGCTCGTCCGCCGACCATGGCCCGGTGGTGACCACCCTGGCGATCGCCGGCGCATTCATCGGCTCGGTGAGTTTCTCCGGCTCGATGATCGCCTTCGCCAAGCTGCAGGGACTCATCAACAAGAGCCTGCGCTTCCCCGGCCAGCAGATCTTCAACCTGGCGATCACCGTGGTCACGCTGGCCATCGGCGTCTCGATCGTCGTGTCGGGACACCCGTCGCTCGGGCAGATCGTCCCGTTCTTCGTCCTGGCGCTGGTGCTCGGCGTCACCATGACGCTGCCGATCGGCGGCGCCGACATGCCGGTGGTGATTTCCCTGTACAACGCCCTGACCGGCCTGGCGGTCGCTTTCGAGGGCTTCGTGCTGAACAACGCCGCGATGATCATCGCCGGCGTGGTGGTCGGCTCGGCCGGCACCTTGCTGACGCAGCTGATGGCGAAGGCCATGAACCGCTCGCTGGCCAACGTGCTGTTCTCGAACTTCGGCGAGGGCGAAGCGACCGGCGGCGAGGGCGTCACCGGCGCGCTCAAGCCGATCGAGCCGTCGGACGCCGGCATCATGCTGGCCTTCGCCGAGAAGGTGCTGGTCATCCCCGGCTACGGCATGGCCGTCGCGCAGGCGCAGCACAAGGTGTGGGAGCTGTGCCGGCTGCTCATCGAGCGCGGTGTCAACGTGCGTTTCGCCATCCACCCGGTGGCCGGCCGCATGCCGGGGCACATGAACGTGCTGCTCGCCGAGGCCGGCGTGCCGTACGACCTGATCGCCGACCTGGACGAGATCAATGCGGAATTCGACACCTGCGACGTGGCGCTGGTGATAGGCGCCAACGACGTGGTCAACCCGGTCGCGCGCACCGACAAGTCGAGCCCGATCTACGGCATGCCCATCCTCAACGCCGACAAGGCCCGCAACACGCTGGTGATCAAGCGCGGCCAGGGCGCCGGGTTCTCGGGCATCGAGAACCACCTGTTCTACCTCGACAACACGCGCATGGTGTACGGCGACGCGCAGAAGGTCGCCGCCGAGCTGATCCAGGGCGTGAAGGCCATCGACTAGGGAAGCGCGGGGCCTGACCCTGCCGGGGTCGGGCCCCTTCCTTCAGTCGTCCGCGCCGGGCATCACCAGCCACAGCACGAGGTAGGCGAGGATGCCCGGGAAGGCTGCGCTCAGCACCGAGACGACCACATAGATCAGCCGCACCTTGCCCGGCGACCAGCCCACCCATTCGGCGAGCCCGCCGCACACGCCGGCGATGACCCGGTTCTTTGACAGCCTGAGCCGTGGCTTGCCTTCCTGCATGAGCACTCCCTCCCGGCCGCGCGGCCAGCGGCAACTCTACCAAGATTCCGCCGGGGCGGTTCGCCGCGGCAGGGAGCCCCCGCGCCGGTCAGGTCCCCGGACCGCGCCGCAACTGGCCGGACGGCGGCAACGAAGCGGGCGGCCGCCGGTCCCGCATCATGCGCTCGCGCAGCGCCCGGCGCTGCGCCGGGGTCATGTTGCGCCAGCGTTCGCGCAGCTCCTGGCGACGCTCGGGCGGCAGCGAATGGAAGCGCTGGTAGTTCTCGCGCACGGCTTCGCGCTGCGCCGGGGTCAGGTCGCGGAAGCGCTGCCAGCGCTGCCTGATGCGGTCCTTCTCGTGCGGCGGAAGTGCCTGCCACTTCTGCCAGCGTTCACGCGCGCGCGCCTGCTGTTCGGGAGTCATGTCGAGCCAGCGCTCGGCGCCGCGCACCATCGCCTGCTGCCGCCCGGGAGGCAGGTCGTCCCAGCCCGCCTGGTAGCGCTCCAGGAACTGCTGCTGCTCGGCGGACAGCGCGGCCCATGGCACGCCCGGCGTCGCTTCCTGCGCGAGCGCCGGCAGCGACGCACACGCGAGCCACACCGACGCGATGACGGCCAGACTAACCTTCATTCCTGACATTGCCCTGCTCCTTCCGTCGCGTCGCGGAACGCTCGATGTCCCGGTCGAGCTCATCGGTCATCAGCGCCTCGCTCAGCTCTTCGTCGAGTCCCGCCTCCTCGGCCAGGAACTCCAGGAATCCCGGCTCGATCGCCGCATCTGCCCGCGGCGGCGGGTCCGCTGTCGCGGGCCCCGCTCCCAGCGCCGCCAGCGGCACCATTGCCAGCACGGCTCCCGCCCATGACCGCGCGCGCATCGCGTCAGCCGATCCCGTTGCCCGACTCCGCCTGCGCCGCCCAGGCGTAGAACTCGAGGTCCTCGCCCAGCAGGTCGAGGTCCTCGCCCGCGGCCAGCAGTTCGAAGTCGTCGGTGGGGACGGCCGCCAGCTGCAGCGATGCCGGCGCCTGGCCCGGGTCACCCGGCTGCAGCCACAGTGCCACGGCCAGCACGGCCGCCGCGGCCGCCACGGTCGCCGGCACCCAGGGGCTGCGCCAGGCGGTCGCCCTGCCGAGTTCCGCCACCGCCGCGTAGCGCGCCTGGGTCAGCCGCGAGCGCGTGCTGCCGTCGATGCTCTCGACGCCCTGGTCGAACACTGCGCGGGCGCGCGCCACGAAACGATCGTCTTTGCCGGTCATGTCCAATGCTCCCCGAGCCGCTCGCGCAGTGCATGCACGGCGCGAAAATAATGAGTCTTGACGCTGCCTTCCGAGCATCCCATCGCCACCGCCGTCTGCGCCACGTCGAGCCCCTCCAGCGCGCGCAGGACGAAAGCCTCGCGCTGCCGGTCCGGCAGGGCCGCCAGCCCCGCCTCCAGCGATTCCAGCGCCTTTTCGCCCTCCAGCTGCTGCAGGGGTGACCCGCCGGGATCCGGGGCCATCGCCACCGGGTCGATGGCATCCCCGTCGGCGCCTTCGTGCCGGGGCCACCACGACATCACCCGCAGGCGCACCTTGCGCCGCCTCATGAAGTCGCGGATCCCGTTGTTCAGGATCCGGTAAAACAACGGCTTCCACTCCGCCGCCGGCCGCCGGCTGTAGCTGCGCGCCAGGCTGATCATGGCGTCCTGGACTATGTCCAGCGCGTCGTCGTGGTCCCGGACGGCGCCGCGCGCGATGCGGAAGGCGCGACGCTCCACCGCCGCCAGGAAGCGCTCGAGCGCCTGGGCCTGGTCCATGACCGAAGTCTCCGTTGCCGCCGTGCGCCGGGCCATCCCGGCGGCCGGCATCGTCAGGCCAAGACTAGCAGACGCCATGCTCACGAACGCTCCCGTGCGGCGGCCGCGCAGGCCGCCTTTACGGGTGCTATAACGTTCGGCGCCCCGGTGCGTTGACGGCCCGGTGCACCCTTTCCACCGTAACCCTGCCCGGCCGTGACCCGCCCCCACGACACCCTGATCCTCAAGGTCGCCCTCGACACGCCGTTGCGGCAGACCTTCGATTACCTGCCGCCCCGCGACGCGGGCGGCTGGCCGGCCGTGCCCGGGGTCCGCGTCGCCGTGCCGCTGGGCCGGCGCCGCGCCATCGGCTATGTCGCGGCCCTGGCCCACGACAGCGAGCTTCCCCGCGCACGGCTGAAGGCCGCCCACGCCGTGCTGGACGAGGCGCCGCTGTGGGACCCCCCGACGCTGGACCTGCTGGGCTGGGCCGCCGCCTACTATCACCACCCGCTGGGGGAGGTCTTCGGCGCGGCCACCCCCCCGGCGCTGCGGGCCGGCGCCGCCGCGACCCGGGACCAGACCCTGTGGAAGCTGGCCGCCGCCGCGGCCGGAACCGGTCCGAAGCGCCTGGGCGCCCGCCAGAAGCAGCTTCTCGAGCGGCTCGCCGCCGGCCCCGTGCCGGAGCCGGAACTCAGGCAACTGGGCCTCGGCGACGCGCTGCGGTCGCTGGCGGGCCACGGCCTCGTCGAGTCGTTCAGTGCGGCCGAGTTGCCGCCGGCCGCAGGGGCCGCCACCAGCGTCGCGCCCGTACTGACCGCGGCACAGCGCGGCGCCTGCGACGCCGTGGCCGGATCGCTGGGAACCTATGCCGCGTGGCTGCTGCGCGGCGTCACGGGCAGCGGCAAGACCGAGGTCTACCTCGACCTCATCCAGCGTGCGCTGGCGCGGGGCGACGGCGCGCTGGTGCTGGTGCCCGAGATCAGCCTGACCCCGCAGCTGGTGGCGCGGTTCCGCGCCCGGCTCGCGGTCCCGGTCGTCACCCTGCATTCCTCGATGACCGACGCCGACCGTTTCGCGGCCTGGCGGGCCGTGCGCTCGGGCGCGGCTCCGGTGGTCATCGGCACGCGTTCCGCCATCTTCACGCCCCTGCCGAAGCCCGGCCTCATCGTCGTGGACGAGGAGCACGACCCCTCCTACAAGCAGCAGGAGGGCTTTCGCTATTCCGCTCGCGACCTGGCGGTTGCGCGCGCCAGCCGTCACGGCATACCCGTGCTGCTCGGCTCGGCCACGCCCTCGCTGGAATCGCTGGCCAACGCGGCTTCCGGGCGCTACCGGCTGCTCGAGCTGCCGCAGCGCGTCGGCCGCGCGGGCACGCCCCGCACCAGCATCGTGGACCTGCGGCACCACGCGGCGCGCGACGGGCTGGCGCAGCCGGTGCTGGCCGCGATCGAGCGGCACCTGGGCGAGCGTGGGCAGGTGCTCGTCTACCTGAACCGGCGCGGCTACGCCCCGACGCTGTTCTGCACCGGTTGCGGCTGGATCGCGCCTTGCAGCGCCTGTGACGCCCGCCTCACCGTGCACATGACCCGTGCACGCCTGCTGTGCCACCACTGCGGCGCGGACGAACCCCTGCCGTACGGCTGCCCGTCCTGCGGCGCCGAGGTACGCCCGGTCGGGCAGGGCACGGAGCGTGTCGCGCATGCTCTCGCCGACCTGTTTCCGGGCGCCGCGCTGGTGCGCATCGACCGTGACGTCATCCGCCGCCGTGGCGACATCGAGCGCGCGCTGGGCGACGTGGCCTCCGGCAAGGCCCGCATCCTGCTCGGCACGCAGATGCTGACCAAGGGCCACGACTACCCGGACGTGACGCTGGTGACGATCCTCAACGCCGACCAGGGACTGTTCGGCGCGGATTTCCGCGCCAGCGAGCGGCTCGCGCAGCAGATCGTGCAGGTTTCCGGGCGCGCCGGACGCGGCGACCGCCCGGGCGAGGTGCTGATCCAGTCCGCCTTTCCCGAGAACCCCCTGCTGACCAGCCTGGTGACCGAGGGTTACCAGGGATTCGCCGCGCGTGCGCTCGAGGAACGGCGCGCGGCACACTGGCCGCCGTTCTCGCACCTGGCGCTGCTGCGGGCGGACGGCCCCGACCGCGCCGAGGTATTCGAATTCCTGGACCAGGCCCGCGCCGCGGCCGGCGGCCTCGACCGGGCGGTTCGCGTGCTGGGCCCCGCGCCCGCCGCGATGGAGCGCCGCGCCGGCCGCTACCGCGCGCAACTGCTGCTCGACAGCACCACGCGCAGTGCGCTGCAACGGCTGCTCGACGCCTGGTTGCCGCGCGTCGAGGCCCTGCGGCCGCCACGGCGCGTGCGCTGGTCCATGGACGTGGACCCCATCGAGGTGGACTAGCGCGGACCGCCGCCGTGGCCGTCATCGGTTAGACTTGCGCGCCCAGTTTGCCTGATCCCGCCCGTGAAACACCTCATCGAACAGCTGGTGAACTCCGCGCTCGAAGCACTGCCGGCCGAAGCGCTGGCCGTGGAGCTGCGCGCCGTGCGGCCGCTCATCGAGCGCACGCGCGACCCGCTGCACGGCGACTTCTCCTGCAACGTCGCCATGCAGCTGGCGCGCAGCGCCCGCAGCAACCCGCGCCAGCTCGCGCAGGCGATCCTCGCGGCGCTGCCCGCCAGCGAGTTCATCGACCGCACCGAGATCGCCGGACCCGGGTTCATCAACTTCTTCCTGTCGCCGGTGGCCTGCCAGCAGGAGTTGCGCCGCGCGCTGCAGGCCGGCGCCGACTACGGGCGTGGCGAGCTGGGCGCCGGCCGGCGCGCCATCGTCGAGTTCGTGTCAGCCAACCCGACCGGCCCGCTGCACGTCGGTCACGGCCGCCACGCGGCCTTCGGCGCGTCGCTGGCCAACCTGCTGGAAGCGGCGGGCTTCCAGGTGCATCGCGAGTACTACGTCAACGACGCCGGCCGGCAGATGGACATCCTCGCGGCCAGCATCTGGCTGCGCTACCTGGAGTGCTGCGGCGAGGCGTTCCCGTTCCCGGCCAACGCCTATCGCGGCGCGTACGTGCGGGACATCGCGGCGGCCCTGCTGGCCGCCGCCGGCGAGCGCTTCCGGCGACCGGCCGCCACGGTCTTCGAGGGGCTGCCGCCGGACGAGCCGGCGGGCGGCGACAAGGACCTGTACATCGATGCGCTGGTCGCCCGCATGCGCTCGCTGCTCGGCGACGCGGACGTCCGCGCGGTGTTCGACGCCGGGCTGCGGGACATCCTCGACGACATTCGCGACGACCTGGCGGGCTTCGGCGTTGTCTTCGACCGCTGGTACTCGGAGCGCACGCTGGGCGACAGCGGCGCCATAGACCATGCGCTGGACCTGCTGCGGGAACACGGCACGGTCTTCGAGAAGGACGGCGCGCTGTGGTTCCGCGCCACCGCCTGGGGCGACGAGAAGGACCGGGTGGTCGTTCGCGAGAACGGGCAGCGCACCTATTTCGCGTCGGATATCGCCTATCACCTCGCGAAGCGCGAGCGCGGCTTCGACCTGCTGCTCGACGTGCTCGGCGCCGACCATCACGGCTACGTGGCGCGTGTGCGCGCCGGCCTGCAGGCGATGGGTCAGCCCGGCGACAGCCTCGAGGTGCGGCTCGTGCAGTTCGTGTCGCTGTTCCGCGGCGGCGAGAAGGTGCAGATGTCCACCCGCTCGGGCGAGTTCATCACGCTGCGGGAACTGCGCAGCGAGGTGGGCAACGACGCCGCACGGCTCTTCTACGTCATGCGCTCCAACGACCAGCACCTGGATTTCGACCTCGAACTGGCCAAGTCGCGCAGCAACGACAACCCCGTGTATTACATCCAGTACGTGCACGCGCGCGTCGCCAGCGTGCTGCGCCAGGTCGCCGACCGCGGCCTGCGGTTCGACCTCGCCGCCGGCAGCGACGGGCTGGCCGCCCTGGACGACCCGCACGAGCGGGCGCTGATGACGGCCATCACGCGCTGGCCGGAGGTCGTGGAAGCGGCGGCGGCGCAGCGCGCGCCACACGTCGTCGTGCACTACCTGCGCGAACTGGCGACGGCTTTCCACGCCTGCTACAACGCAGTGCCGTTCATCGTCGAGGAGGCGCGGCTGCGCAATGCGCGGCTGGCGCTGATCGTCGCCGCCCAGCAGGTGGTGCGCAACGGCCTCACCCTGCTGGGGGTGTCCGCACCGGAGACCATGTGATGTCCACGCGTGACTACAAGCGCAGCCGCGCGCGCCGCGACCCGTTCTCGGGCTACACCGGCCTGGCGCTGGGACTGCTGGCGGGCCTGGGCGTCGGCCTGGGCCTGTACCTGCTCGACCGCTCACCGCCACCGGCGCCCGGCGAACGGCCGGCGCCGGCCTCGACCCGCGAGTCGGAAGTGCCCCCGCAGGAACCCGAGACGCGTTTCGACTTCTACGAGATGCTGCCGAACTTCGAGGTCGTCGTCCCCGAGCGCGACCGCGAGGTGAAGCGCGATGCGCCGGCCGCCGCGGTCGAGAAGGCCGGCGCCTACGTGCTGCAGGTCGGTTCCTACCGCGCTTTCACCGAGGCCGACCGGGTGCGCGCCCAGCTTGCGCTGCAGGGCATCGAGTCCAGGGTGCAGCGCGTCTCGGTGGACAACGACACCTGGCACCGGGTGCGGGTGGGGCCGATCTCCGACCTCAACGAGCTGAACCGCGTGCGCAACCGGCTGCGCGAGGCCGAGATGGACGTGCTGGTGATCCGCGTCGGCGGCTGAACGGTCGCGGCGACTGCCGTTGACAGCCGGGTCTGCGCCCTCGCGGCCCTCGATAAAGGCCACGCGCTGGTGCGGGGGCACCCAGGTCGAACGGTGATCGTCGCAGGCGGCCCGGGATCGCTCGCTCAGTCGATCTTTATTCGCTCGCCGACCCCGGCCCGCCCGCTCCTCGTACCGCCGTCACCGCAGGCGAGCGCGCGAGGTGGTCGTGGTCCCCTAAGCGAGCGACTTTCCGCGGAGCGAGCGTGGGGACCCGACCGGATCCCGCGTGCTCGCCCCGGAAAACGTCACGACTCGTGCAGCGACCCCGGGCCGCCTGCGACGATCACCGCTGGATCCGGCTGTCAGGGTGCCGCTGCGGACGCTACAGCGTGCCAGGCCCCGCGGTTCAGTCCTCTTCGCTGATCTGCCGGAAGTCCACGCCCAGCGCGCGCAGCTTGCGGTACAGGTGCGTGCGTTCCATGCCGACGCGCTTGGCCAGCTGCCCCACCTTGCCGTTGCACAGGATCAGCTGCTGGGTGAGGTAGGCGCGCTCGAAGTGCTCGCGGGCCTCGCGCAGCGGCAGCGCCAGCAGGTCCTGCTTGACCAGCGGTTCCTCCGCCGGTTGCTGCACCGCCAGTTCGCGCTCGATCTCCTCCAGCCCGATCTCTTCCGGCCCGCCCACGATCAGCAGGCGCTGCACCAGGTTGCGCAGTTCCCGCACGTTGGCCGGCCACGGGTAGTTCCGCAGCCGGTTCTGCGCGGCCACGCTGAAGCGGCGGAACGCCAGGCCCTCCTCGTCCACCAGCCGGTCCACGTAGTGGCGCAGCAGGTCGGGAACGTCCTCGGCGTACTCGCGCAGCGCCGGGACGCGCAGCGTGATGACGTTGAGCTGCGCCACCAGGTCGCGCCGCAGCACCTCGTCCGGCCGCGACTCGATGCCCGGCTTGGCCGTCGCGACGCAACGCAGCCGCAGCGGGATGCGGTCCGCGCCGCCGACCCGCACGTAGCCGCCATCCTCGAGGTCGGCATGCAGCACGCGCTGCACGGCCTGCGGCAGGTCCTCGATGCCGTTGAGCAGCAGCATGCCGCCCTGCGCCTGGTCGTAGCAGCCCGCGTCGGGGCCCTCGCCGTCGTTACTGCCGCGCAGGCGCGCCGCCGCGCCGGCTGCATCCAGCGCAGCGCAGGTCACCGGCACGAACGGCCCGTCGGCGCGCGGCCCGAGCGAATGCAGGTAGCGCGCGAAGGACTCGCGGCCGGTGCCGATCTCGCCGACCAGCATCACCGACGCGTCGTGCGCCGCGACCCGACCGACCTGCTCGCGCAGTTGCTGCATCAGCTTGCTCTTGCCGATCGGCGCGACCAGCGGCGGGATCAGGGTGCGCTGCGCCTGCCGCCGTCGCCGCCCCGACTCCAGCGCCCGCTCGACGGTGCGCAGCAGCTTGGCCAGCGACAGCGGCTTCTCGACGAAGTCCATGGCGCCGAGGCGCGTCGCCTCGACGGCGGTCTCGACCGTGCCGTGCCCGGACAGGATCACGACCGGGAAGCGCAGGATTTCCGCCGCCGACCACTCGCGCAGCAGCGAGATGCCGTCGGTGTCGGGCATCCAGATGTCGAGCAGCACCAGGTCCGGTTCCTGGCGGGCCAGCGCGGCGCGGGCCGCGGCCGCGTTGGCCGCCACCTCGACCTCGTAGCCTTCCTCGCCGAGGATCTCCTTGAGCGTTTCGCGGATGTCGGCCTCGTCGTCCACGACGAGTATGCGGGGCGAGCTCATGCTTGCTCTCTCCTGGGCTCCGTCTTGCGGAGGTCGCGGGGCGGCGTGGCGCCGCGGGCTGCCTGGTCCACCGGCAGCCAGATGCGCACCCGCGCACCGCCGCCCGTTTCGTTGTCCGCCTCGACGCGGCCACCGTGTTCCTCGACGATCTTGCGCACGATGGCCAGGCCGAGGCCCGTTCCCTTCGGCTTGCTCGTCACGTACGGGTCGAAGACCTGGCCGATGAATTCCTGCTGGAATCCCGGCCCGTTGTCCACCACCAGCAGCTCGACGAACTCCGCCCCGGCCGAGCGCTGGTTGCGGGTGCGCACGCAGATGGCCGGTTCCGGCGCGCCTTCCAGCGCCTCGATCGAGTTCGTCAGCAGGTTGTTGAGGACCTGCCTGATCTGCACCAGGTCGCCCTCGACGAAAGCGCCCTCGTCGGCCAGCTCCAGGCTGATCCTGAAGTGCGCGTCGTGCACGTGATGCAGCTCGACGGCCTCGCGCACCAGCTTGTTGAGGTCGAAGCGCGCCAGCGCGATTTCCGGCGCCCGCGCGTAGTCGCTGAAGGCATTGACCATCTGCTTCATCGACTCGACCTGCTGCACGATGGTGTGCGTGGCGCGATCGAGGATCTCCGCCTCGCGCGGGGCGAGTCCCTCGAGCAGGCGGCGGCGCATGCGCTCGGCGGACAACTGGATCGGCGTCAGCGGGTTCTTGATCTCGTGGGCCAGCCGCCTCGCCACCTCGCCCCAGGCGGCCTCCCGCTGCGTATGCAGCAACTGGGTGATGTCGTCGAACACGAGCACCAGGCCTTCCGGCTCGCCGGTCTCGCCCGGCAGGGCGGTGCAGGCGCACATCAGCTCGCGACGGCTGGATTCGGCCCGCAGCGTCAGCTGCTCGCGCCAGTCGGTCTCGCCCGCCGTGATGCGCGGCTGGACCGCCTCCAGGAACTGCGCCATCAGCGAGCCGCCGTCGGCCAGCTCCGCGATGGGCCGGCCCGCGGCCGCCTGCAGGTCCACGCCGAGGATGTCGCCGGCGGCATGGTTGGCGACGCGGATGCGCAGGTCCGGTTCCAGCGAAATGACCCCGGTGGACAGCCTGGCGAGGATGATGGCCAGGCCGCTGCGTTCCTTGTCCACCGCCTGGCTGCTGGCCTCGGCCTCGGCGCGCGCGCGCGACAGCCGCTTGGTCATGTCGTTGAAGGACGTGACCAGGAATCCGATTTCATCGTGCGACGAGCGCGTCACCCGCGTCTCGAAGTCGCCCTTCGCCACCGCGCGCGTCGCGCCGATCAGGTCCTGCACCGGCTGGATGAGACGGTCGGAAAAGAAGAACGCGCCATACACGGCCGCCAGCAGCGCCACCAGCAGCACCAGCGACAGGGTCAGTACGAAACTGGTCTTGAGCGGTTCCCGCAGGTAGGCCAGCCGGCCGTACTGCTGGTAGGCGCCCTGCACGGTCTCCGCCAGGTCGGCCAGCCGTTGCGGCACCGGGTAGACCGCCACCAGCACGCGCGGCGCCTGCAGCTCCGAGGCCGGCCCCATGCGCACCGCGACGCGGATGACGTAACCGCCGTTCGGCGACGGGTCGAGGCTGACGTAGCGCTCGCCGCGCCGCACGCGCATCAGCACGTTGTCGTCCGGCGCCGGCGGCAGCGGGTTGAGCAGGCTGTTGGCGCTGTAGGCTTCCAGCTGCCCGCCCGCGGCGACCACCGCGAGCTCCTCCGCGTCCACCAGCCGCCGGTGGCCGTCCAGCGCGCCGAACAGCCTGGTCGAACGCAGCGTGCCGAGGTCTTCGGCGACCAGCTCCGAGCGTTCCAGGCACTCCCGCATCCGCAGGTCGAGCGCGGCGCGCGACAGGCCGAGCGCATCGCTCAGCCCCTGGCGCACCTCGACGTGGAACCAGCTGTCGATGCCGCGCGTCAGGAACAGCACGGAGAAGGTGAACACGAGCAACAGCGGCACCAGCGCCAGCGCGCTCAGGATCGCCACGGACTGCGAACGCAGGCGCGACCCGGGCACATGGGCGCGGCGCTCCCGCACCAGGTCCACGAGACGGCCCACCAGCAACGCCAGCAGCACCAGCACGCCGATGGCGTTGACCATCAGGATCCAGGGCTGCAGCCGCCCGAATTCCTGCGAGTCGCGGGTGGTCACCGCGAGCATCGCCAGCGCGACGACCCACAGCACGACGCCGGCGCCGATCGCCACCGGCACCCAGCGGCGGGTCATGGCCGTATGCTCCAGGTGTACCAGTCCGTGCTCACGGTCCAGTCCCGCCAGAAGATCAGCACCTTGACCGCGTCCGGCAGCCCGCCGATCTCGACCGACGCGCGCAGGCTGATCTCGTGGCGCCGCCTTGCCCGCAGCAGCGCCGCGTCCACCAGCGGCAGGCCGCGCACCTGCGACAGGCTGTCGAGCGCTTCCTCGAGCGTCGCCTGCGTGGACTGCGCGCGGCTGTTCAGGTTGGTGACGACGTAGCGCTGCGACAGCGCGTCATAGGCCAGGCTCCAGCGCTGCACCAGCTCGGCGACACCGGCGTCAGGCAGGAAGCCGCGCTCGGCCGTGATCTCGACGTCCAGCACCAGGGTCAGCGGAATGCCTTCCTGCAGCGCCTCGCGGGCCGCGCTGCTGAGGCCCAGGTCCAGGTTGGCATTGAGTTGCCACACGCCGGCCACCGGCTCGGCGAAGGCGTTGCGGATCTCGAACCGCTCGGCCGCCGCGACGGGCGCCGCAGCGAGCAGCAGGCCGCTCAGCGCGGTCGCCGCCCACCCGAATCCCGCAAGAAGCCCTCGTGTGGCGTGCACTCTTCCCGCTCTCAGGCCGGCCGTTCCAGGCAGGCGTAGTAGAAGCCATCCCCACCTGCTGTCCCGGTCGGCAACGCCAGGCCGGGACCCGCCCCCGCTGCCGGCAGCCGGGGGAAACCAAAAAGCCTAGCAGATTCCGTCACATCCGCTGTCCCTGGATGCGCGCCGAGGAACCCTTCCACGACCGCGGCATTCTCCGCGCGCAGCACCGAGCAGGTCGCGTACAGCAATCGCCCGCCGGGCGACAGCAGGGGCCACGCGGCATCCAGCAATTGACGCTGCCGCGCCGCGAAGGCCCCGATGTCCTGCCGCCGGCGCAGCAGCTTGATGTCGGGATGCCGCCGTATGACGCCCGTGCCGGAGCACGGCACATCGAGCAGGATGCGCTCGAACGGCCGCCCGTCCCACCATGTGGCCGGCGCTGCGGCGTCCCCCGTCAGCACGGTTGCGGCGAGGCCCAGCCGGGCGAGGTTGTCGCGGATTCTCGCGCCGCGTGCGGCGTCGATGTCGAGCGCCACCAGCTCCGACAGGCCCGGCTGCAGCTCGAGCAGGTGACAGGCCTTGCCGCCCGGCGCCGCACAGGCGTCCAGCACCCGCATGCCGGGCTGCGCATCGAGCAGCCGCGCTGCGAGCTGCGCGGTCACGTCCTGCACCGACACGTCGCCCGCCGCGAATCCCGGAAGCTTCGCCACGGGCACCGGCACCGCCAGTTGCAGCGCTTCGGGCGCCAGTTCGCTGGCCGTCGCCTCCATGCCCTGTGCGTCGAGGCGGGCCCGGTAGGCGTCCGTCGGGCCGCGGCGCACGTTGACCCGCAGCCACATCGGCGGGTGCTGGTTGCCCGCGGCCAGCAAATCGCGCCAGTCGTCCGGCCAGTCGTGTTCGATCGCGTCGATGAGCCACGCCGGGTGCGCAAACAGCGCCTGCGGTGCCCGGTGCGCGGCAGCCAGGACCGCGTCGCGCTCGCGCTGGAACCGCCTCAGCACGGCATTGACCAGGCCGGCCGCGCGCGCCTTGCCCAGCAGCCGCGCCGCTTCCACGGTTTCGGCGACGGCGGCATGCGGCGGCGTTCCGCCGTGGCTCAACTGGTACAGGCCGACGACCGCCAACGTGCGCACCGTCGGATCCAGCTTGCGCGGCAGCCGGTCGGCCAGCAACGCCAGGCAGGCGTCGAGTTCATGGAACCACCGTGCCGCACCCCAGGCCAGGGACTGCACCGTCGCGCGGTCTCCCGGCGGGCACCGGTTGCTGCGCCAGCGCGTCCTCGAGGGTGCGGCCGTCGCGCACGACCAGGTCCAGCACGCGGGCTGCGCTGGCTCTCGCGGCGGCGGCGGCATTGGGTGGCTGTGACATGGCGTGGGCCGGGTTCAGGCCATTCCGAGCGTGGCCCCGGCCAGGTCCCGCGCCCGCGTGAACTCCGCGACGTCCATCGCGCGGCGGCCCTCGAGCTGCAGGCGCTCGATGACCAGGGTGCCGGAACCGGTCGCCACGACCATGCCCTGCGGGCCGACGCCGAGCACGTGGCCGGCCGGCGCGGGGGTGGACCCGGGCGGTCCGGCGCGGGCCTTCCAGACCCGCAGCTGGCGCCCGTCCAGGCGGGTTTCCGCAACCGGCCACGGGTCGAAGGCGCGCACCATCCGTTCGATGGCTGCGGCCGGCTGCGTCCAGTCGATGACGGCATCCGCCTTGGTCAACTTCGGTGCGCGGGTCACCGCCGCCGGGTCCTGCGGCTCGAACCGCGCCTGGCCCGACGCCAGTTCGTCCAGCGCCTCCACGACCATGGCGGCGCCCAGCACGGCCAGCGACTCGTGCAGCGATCCGGCCGTATCGTGCGGGCGAATCGGTTGCGCGCGCCGTGCCATGACCGGCCCGCTGTCGAGCCCGGCCTCCATGCGCATGATCGAGATGCCGGTTTCGGAGTCGCCGGCCAGCAGGGCACGCTGGATCGGCGCGGCGCCCCGCCAGCGCGGCAGCAGCGAGGCATGGATGTTGAGGCAGCCCAGCGCGGGCACGTCCAGGATGGCCTGCGGCAGCAGCAGCCCGTAGGCCGCCACGACCATGACGTCCGCACGGTGGCGCGCCAGCCGCCCGGGCGCATCCGCGTCCTTCAGGGCGACGGGCTGTTCGACCGGCAGCCCCAGTTGCGCCGCGGCGCGCTTGACGGCGCTTTCCTCCAGCTTGCGGCCGCGGCCGGCGGGGCGGTCGGGCTGCGTATAGACCGCCTGCAGCGCGTGCCGCGACGCCGCAATGGCCTCGAGCGCGGGGACGGCGAAGGCGGGGGTCCCGGCGAAGACGATGCGGAGCCCGGCAGGCACGGCGGCCCGGGTCAGATGAGCGGCGCGGCCGGCTGCCCCGGCGGCCGGCCCTCGGCGCGGAGCTTGCGCTCCTTCTCCAGCTTCTTGCGGACGCGCTGGCGCTTCAGCTCCGACAGGTAATCGACGAACAGCTTGCCTTCCAGGTGGTCCATCTCGTGCTGGACGCACACCGCCAGCAGGCCACACGCATCCATCTCGAACGGCTGGCCGTCGCGGCCAAGGGCCCGCACGCGGATGCGCTGCGCGCGCTCGATATCCTCGAAAACGCCCGGCACCGACAGGCAACCCTCCTGCCCGACGCCCACCTCGTCGCGCGTGAGGATCTCCGGGTTGATGAACACCAGTGGCTGCGTGTGCTGCTCGGAGACGTCGGCCACCAGCAGCCGGCGGTGGACATTGACCTGCGTCGCGGCCAGGCCGATGCCGCTGGACGCGTACATGGTCTCCAGCATGTCGTCGACGAGCTGGCGCAGCGCGTCGTCCACGACCTTCACGGGCTGTGCGACGGTTCGCAGTCGCGGGTCGGGATACTCCAGTATTGTGAGGCGCGTCATGCGAATCGGGTCCCGTATTCGTGTAACTGACTCAAGAATGCTGCTAAAGTCCTGTGGGCAATGAACTTAACGCCGGCGAGCCGCTCCGGGGCCGAATGCCGGGCAATCGCTCGCCGGTCCTGTTCGCCGCGAGCCCGTGAAGTATACGGGTGCAGCGGCTAAACCGGCAGTGAGGGAGTTGTTGATGGCGCTGTCCTCCGATTCCAAGAACCGCGGCCTCGGCCGCGCATCGTTCCACGCGGCCCTGGCCGCCTTGATCGTCGTCGGCGGCCTGGCGCTGCCTGCGACGCAGGTGACCGCCCAGACCGGCGGCATCGATCGCAGCGTGATACCGATTTCGCCCACTGCGCCGGAACGCTACGTGGTCGTCACGGGCGACACGCTGTGGGACATCTCGGCCAGGTTCCTGACCGATCCCTGGTACTGGCCCGAGATCTGGTTCGTCAACCCGCAGGTCGAGAACCCGCACCTCATCTATCCGGGTGACGTGCTGGCGCTGACCTGGGTGGACGGCCGCCCGCGCCTGGTGCTGGAGCAGGGTGGCGCCACGCGCCTCTCACCGAGGGTGCGCGAACAGCCGCTGTCGGAGGCGATCCGCGCGATCCCGTGGGAGATCATCGAGGCGTTCATGTCCAGGCCGACCGTGCTGGCCAAGGAGCAGGTCAAGGACGCGCCGTATGTGGCGACCGCCAGGGATCAGCGCATCGTCGCGGCCATCGGCGACGACGTTTACGTGCGTCGTCTCGGCAAGGCCAACGTCGCGCAGTCGCATCTTGTCTATCACGTGGGTCCCAGGATCAAGGACCCGGACGACGGTGACGTGCTCGGTTACGAGGGCACGTACACCGCCACGGGCTCGGTCGTCCAGGCCGGCGATCCCGCTACGCTGAGGCTCGTGCGGGCCGCCCGCGAGACGCAGGACGGCGACATCCTGCTGCCGGACAGGATCGAAGTGGAGATGGACTTCATCCCGCGCCCGCCCGCGGGCAGCGTAGACGGCAGCATCATCGCGATCGCCAACGGTCACCTGACCTTCGGCGAGTACCAGGTGGTGATCATCAATCGCGGCACCCGTCACGGCCTCGAGCCCGGCAACGTGCTCTCGGTATGGCAGCGCGGCGAGAAGGTCAAGGACACGACGGAGTACCGCGAGTCCGGCAAGTTCACGTTGCCGGACCAGCGCACCGGCGAGTTCATGGTCTTCAAGACCTGGGACCGCCTGAGCTATGGCCTGCTGCTCGATTCCAACCGCGAGATGCACGTCGGCGACGCGGTTCGAAACCCCTGAATCAGGCCCGATCCACCCGTTAATCGCACGCCGGCCCCGTGGCCGGCGTGCTTCTTTGTGGGCGTGCAAGACCGTGACGCTGAATTGCGTGCCTGGCTCCGCCTGGCTGCCGTGCCCGGACTGGACGGCGTGCGCGCCGCCGCGCTCGTGAGGCACTGCGGCTCGGCCGAGGCCGCCCTGCAGGCCAAACCGGACGAACTGGCCGCACTGCGCCTCGCGCCGGGCGCGCTGGCCGCCGTGCACCCGCCAGGCGCCACCTTCGACGCGTCGCTGCGGTGGGCCGACGCACCGGGCCGGCTGATCGCGCCGGCCGGCGGCGCCGGATATCCGCCCCAGCTGATGGCCATCACCGATCCGCCGGTCCTGCTGTACGTGCGCGGCGATACGGACGCCCTGGCCGCCGCCCAGGTCGCCATCGTCGGCAGCCGCCATCCGACGCCGGCCGGCCGGGAGACGGCGCGGGGCTTCGCCCGGCGCATCGCCGCAGCAGGCCTGGTCGTCACCAGCGGCCTCGCCATCGGCATCGATGCGGCCGCCCACCGCGGCGCACTGGAAGGCGGCGGCCGCACGATTGCCGTGTGCGGAACCGGCCCCGACTGCATCTATCCGGCCGGCCACGCCGCGCTCGCCGACGCGGTCGCGGCCGCCGGCGCAGTGGCGACGGAATTTCCGCCCGGCACGCCGCCGCGGCCCGCGAATTTTCCGCAGCGCAACCGGCTGATCAGCGGCCTGTCGCTGGGTGTCGCGGTGGTCGAGGCCGCCGAGCGCTCCGGATCGCTCATCACCGCGCGGCTGGCGGCCGAGCAGGGGCGCGAGGTGTTTGCCGTGCCCGGTTCGATCCACAGCCCGCTGAGCCGCGGCTGCCATCGCCTGATCAGGGACGGCGCGCGCCTCATCGAGAGCGCGGACGAGTTGCTCGACGGACTGCAACGCGACCTGTTCCGCGCCGTGGTGCAAGCTGCGGAAGCGCCACGGGTTTCCCGGCCGCCGTTGGACAGCGACAGCAAAATCCTGTTGAATGCCTGCGGCTTCGGGCCGGTCGACACCGACATCCTGGTCGAGAGAACGGGTTTTTCGGCGGCCGCCGTGTCCTCGAAGCTGCTTCTGCTCGAACTCATGGGTGAGATCGAGCCCTGCGCCGGCGGCAGATACTGCCGGATTCCCACGGGGTCGTCTGGATGAAGGAAACCGTTCTCGACATCTTGATCCACCTGTTCGAGAACTTCCTTGATGGGGGAGACGAACCCGAGCCGAGCCGCGACGCGTTGAAACAGGGCCTCGAGCGTGCCGGTTATCCGGACCGGGAGATCGAGCGGGCGCTGGCCTGGCTCGAAGGCCTGGGCAACGACCCGGACCGCGCGGTCGGCGAGTCCGCCGGTCGCGCCATGCGGATATTCAGCGGTCACGAGGCCGTACGGTTCGACACCGACGTGCGTGGTTACCTGCTGCACCTGGAGAACATCAGGATCCTGTCGGCCACGCAGCGCGAAGTCGTCATTGACCGGTTGCTGGCGCTCGACTCGGACGACGTCGATATCGAGCAGGTGAAGTGGGTCGTGCTGATGGTGCTGTTCAGCCAGCCCGGCCAGGAGCAGGCCTACGAACGGATGGAAGACCTCGTCTTCGAGGAGCGGCGCGACGCGATGCATTGACCACCCTGCGCGGCCGGGGTGAAGGCAGCCGCGGCCGCGTCCGCGGCTTTGGCGTCTAAGGGGCAAACGGAAAGCAACGGCAAAGATGAGTGACAACCTGATCATCGTGGAATCGCCCGCCAAGGCGAAGACCATCAAGAAGTACCTCGGCAACGACTACGCGGTGCTGGCTTCGTATGGCCACGTGCGGGACCTGATCGAGAAGGAGGGCGCGGTCGACCCGTCGCGCGACTTCCTGATGACCTACGCGCCGATCGACAAGAACCGGCCGAAGGTCGACGCGATCGAGCGCGCATTGCGCAAGGCCAAGGTGCTCATCCTGGCCACCGACCCGGACCGCGAGGGCGAGGCGATTTCATGGCACCTCGCCGAGATCCTGCGCGAGAGCGGCGCGCTGCAGGAGCGCGAACTGCGCCGCGTGCGCTTCTACGAGGTCACGCGCAACGCCATCCTCGAGGCGCTCGAGCAGCCCGAGACGATCAACGACAACCTCGTCAACGCCTACAAGGCGCGGCGCGCCCTCGATTTCCTGGTCGGCTACAACCTGTCGCCGCTGCTGTGGCGGAAGATCAAGCCGGGCCTGTCCGCCGGCCGCGTGCAGAGCGTCGCGCTGCGGCTGATCGGCGAGCGCGAGGACGAGATCAACGCGTTCGTGCGGCAGGAGTACTGGACCGTCGAGGCCCAGGGTCGCCAGCGGGACGCGCCCTTCCCGGCGCGCCTGGCCGAGTACCGCGGCAAGAAGGTCGAGGCCGACACGCAGCGGGGCCGCTTCACGATCACCGACGCGGCACAGGCCCGCGAGGTGGAACGCACGCTGCTCGACGCCGCGGGCGGGCGGCTGACCGTGGCGAAGGTGGACCGCAAGCCGAAGCGCCGCAATCCGGCCGCGCCGTTCACGACCTCGACGCTGCAGCAGGAAGCCGCGCGCAAGCTCGGGTTCACCGCGCGGCGCACCATGCAGACGGCGCAGCGCCTCTACGAGGGCGGCTTCATCACCTACATGCGCACCGACTCCGTCTCACTGTCGCGCGAGGCGGTCGCGCACATACGCGACGTGGTCACCCGCACCTGGGGCGCCAAGGCGCTGTCGGAGAGCGTCATCGTCTACCGCAACCGGTCGAAGAACGCGCAGGAAGCGCACGAAGCCGTGCGCCCGACGTCCGCGGAACTGACGCCGCAGGCAGCCGAGGCCGAGATCGGCGACGCTGACCAGCGCCGCCTGTACGCGCTGATCTGGAAGCGCTCCGTGGCCTGCCAGATGGCGCCCGCGGTGTTCGACACGGTGGCGGTGGACCTGGTGGCCGGCGGCGAGGCCGCCGTCTCCGGGGCGGCGCGCCACGTCTTCCGCGCCACGGGCCAGACACTCGTCGAGCCCGGCTTCTTCGCCGTGTACCACGAGGACCACGACGACGACGAGGTGTTCGACAGCGAGGACGAGCAGCGCCTGCCGCAGTTCGCCGAGGGCGATCACGTGGTGCTGGCGGAACTGACGCCCGCCCAGCACTTCACGCAGCCGCCGCCGCGCTACACCGAGGCCAGCCTCGTCAAGTCGCTGGAAAGCCACGGCATCGGCCGGCCCTCCACCTACGCGGCGATCATCGAGACCCTGCGCTACCGGAAGTACGTCGAGATGGGCGGCCGCGCGTTCGTGCCGACCGACATCGGCAAGATCGTCTGCCGTTTCCTGGTGAAGTACTTCAAGAACTACGTGGACTACGGCTTCACGGCCCAGATGGAGGACGTGCTCGACGAGATCAGCAACGGCAAGCGCCGCTGGCAGCCCGAACTGGAGCGGTTCTGGAAACCCTTCGAGAAGCGGGTGCAGGAGATCGCCAAGGGCGTCAGCCGCGAAGAGGTCGCCGAGTCGCGGCCGATCGGCACCGACCCGGATACCGGCAAGCCGCTGTCCGTGCGCATGGGCCAGTACGGGCCGTTCGTGCAGCTGGGACATCGGGACGATGACGAGAAGCCGAAGTTCGCCAGCCTGATGCCCGGCCAGCGCATGGACGACGTGACGCTCGACGAAGCGCTGCGGCTGCTGTCGCTGCCGCGCAGCCTGGGCGAAAGCGCGGCCGGCGTGCCGATCAGCGTCGGTCGCGGGCAATACGGGCCCTACGTCAAGTACGGCGCGAAGTTCGCCTCCATCAAGGACGACGACCCGTTCACGCTGACGCTGGAACGCGCGCTGGAGATCGTCGAGGCCAAGAAGAAGTCCGACGCGCAGCGCAGCATCACGCACTTCGAGGATGAGGGCATTTCGGTGCTGGACGGCCGCTTCGGCCCGTACGTGACGGACGGCAAGAAGAACGCCAAGGTGCCGAAGCCCGAGATTCCCAAGTCCGCCGATGCCGAGACGAAAGCCCGGCTGTGGCGTGCCGCCGCCGCGCGCCTCACGCTGGAGGAGTGCCAGGAACTGATCGCAGCGGCGCCGGCGCGCAAGGGCAGGTTCGGTCGTCGCGGTGCTGCCACCGGGAAGGCAGCGCCGAAGAAGGCGGTGAAGCGGAAGGTGGCGCCGAAGGCCGCTGCCGCCGCGCGCAAGAAGAAGGCCGCCGCGCCCAAATCCGGCGCCAGGCGCGCGCCCGGGAAGAAGAAGCCAACGTGAGCCGGTCGGTCGACCGGGACGCCGTCAAGGCTTACCTGCTCGATCTCCAGGACCGGGTCTGCAGCGCGCTGGAACGCGCCGATGGCCGCGGTCGTTTCCGGAGCGACCGCTGGCAACGGGCCGCGGGCGGTGGCGGCGACACCCGCGTATTGCGCGACGGCGCGCTGCTGGAACAGGGCGGCGTGAACTTCTCGCACGTCATGGGCCAGGGCATGCCGGCCTCGGCGACCCAGCACCGGCCGGAACTCGCGGGCGCCGCCTTCGAGGCGATGGGCCTGTCGGTGGTGCTGCATCCGCACAGTCCCTACGTGCCGACGACCCACATGAACGTGCGCTTCTTCACCGCTGCGCCGCCGGACGGACGGTCCATCTGGTGGTTCGGCGGCGGCCTCGACCTCACACCCTGTTACCCGTTCGACGAGGACGTGCTGCACTGGCATCGCGTGGCCCGCGCCGCCTGCGGCGACGACCCGCTGTATGCGAGGCACAAGGCCTGGTGCGACGACTACTTCTTCCTGCGCCATCGCGGCGAGACCCGCGGCGTGGGCGGGCTGTTCTTCGACGACTTCGTTGACGGCGGCTTCGACGCCAGCTTCGCCTACCAGCGACGGGTCGGCGACGCCTTTCTCGACGCCTACCTGCCGATCGTCGAACGCCGTCGCGCCATGCCGTACGGCGAGCGTGAGCGCGAGTTCCAGCTGTACCGTCGCGGCCGCTACGTCGAGTTCAACCTCGTCTACGACCGGGGCACCCTGTTCGGCCTGCAGTCCGGCGGCCGCACCGAGTCCATCCTGATGTCGCTGCCGCCGCTGGTGCGCTGGCACTACGACTGGCACGCCGAGCCCGGCTCGCCGGAAGAGCGCCTGGTCCGGGATTACCTGCGGCCGCGGGACTGGTTGCAGGAGCTGGGCGAACGCGGGTCGTGAACTACCGCCACGCCTTCCATGCCGGCAATTTCGCGGACGTCTTCAAGCACGTCGTGCTGGTCGCGCTGCTCGAGCTGCTGACCAGGAAGGACAAGCCTCTCTTCTACCTCGACACGCACGCAGGCCGCGGGCGCTACGATCTCGCCGGCAGCGAGGCCCAGCGCAGCGGCGAGGCCGCTGCCGGCATTCACCGGCTCGCCGCTGCCGGTGCCGTGCCGCCGCTGCTCAGCCGATATCTCGACCTTGTGCGCGCCTGCAACACGCCCGGCGCGCGCCGCATCCGCCACTATCCCGGCTCGCCGATGCTGGCGGCCATGCTGCTGCGACCGGACGACCGGCTGGCGCTGTGCGACAGCGAGCGCCGCGAGACCGCCGCGTTGCGGCAGGAATTTTCCGGCGACCGTCGCGTGGCGGTGCACGCGCGGGACGGTTACGAGGCGCTCCGCGCCCTGTTGCCGCCGGCGGAGCGTCGCGGTCTGGCGCTCATCGACCCGCCCTACGAGGCCCAGGAGCGCGACCTGTCGCTGGTCGCCGAGCAGCTGGCCGCCGCGCAGCGGCACTGGCCCGAGGGGGTCTACGCGGCGTGGTATCCGATCAAGCACGGTGCGCCCATCACCGCATTCCACGCGGCGCTGGCCGCGCGTGGCGTGACCAAGCTGCTGGTGGCCGAGTTGTCGGTGCACCCGGCGGACAATGCAGCGGGACTGAATGGATCCGGCCTCGCCTTGCTCAACCCGCCCTGGCGGCTCGACGAGCAACTCGTGGCGGTCCTGCCGGCGCTGCATGCCGCGCTCGCCCCCGAGGGATCCGGCGAGACGCGGGTCAGCTGGGTCGTTCCAGAGTGAGCGCGGGGGCGGACGGACAGCAAGAAGCCGCGGCGCCCGTCATCGGACGCCGCGGCCGGTTCCACGCTCGGCCTGCCCGGCCCTCGGGCATGGCAGGCCGCTGACAGGTCAGTCCTTGCTGTCTGGTCCGGGCTTGCCTTCCTCCGCCTTCTCGCCGGCTGCGGCCTTCTTGTCGCCGCCGCACTTGCCCTCGCCGCACTTGCCCTCGGCCGCCTTCTCGCCGGCCGCAGCCTTCTTGTCGCCGCCACACTTGCCCTCCGCTGCCTTCTCGCCGGCCGCGGCCTTCTTGTGGCCCCCGCACTTGCCCTCGGCCGCTTTCTCACCGGCCGCGGCCTTCTTGTCGCCGCCGCACTTGCCCTCGGCCTGCTTGTCGCCGCCACACGAGCCCTCGCCCGCGAACTGCACGTAGCCACGGCCCAGGTCCACGGCGCTGAAGGCGCTCGCCGTACCGGCCACCGCCATCGAACCCGCAATGGCCGCGCTGATGGCCAGCGCAACCGGTGTCTTGAATCCCCTCTTGCTCATGTTCCAGTCCTCCAAGGTGAATGAACCCCGCATCCGGGGGTAGTCCTGATGCCGAATACGGGGGCCCGTCAGACGTCCCAATCGACAGCTTCGAAAACCTGCCTGGCGATGTCGTCCAGACGCCCAGCGTCCGGCCCGACGATCGCGATGCTGCCACGCGGCGCGGGCAGGACCACGCCGGTGAATTCATGTCCTTCAATGGTCAGCGGCGCCTCGACCTGGCGGTGCGCGAGCAGCAGCACCGTGACCGGCCCGGCGGCGCTTTGTACGACGAGGTGCGGCACCCAGTGGCGGCCGAAGAAGCAGCGCCGCGCGAACGTCACCGTGCCGGCGCCGTCGCGCAGCCGCACGCCGCTCGGCGCCAGCACCGCCGCGACGGTGGCCGCGCCCAGCGGATCGCGCGCATTCCATGCGTCCGGCTCATGGGACACATGGCCCATGACTTCGCCGGCCAGCGTGGGCGCCGGGTACGACACCCACAACGTCGCAGCCACCAGGATGCCGACGACCAGGCTCGCGGCCAGCGCCAGCCAGCGGCGCCTCGGGACGCCGGTGCCGCGCCGGCCGCCAACCGGTCGCCGATCACGCACCGCCACCGGCCGCAGCGGAATCCGCATGGCCCTGGCCAGCAGCGCATCCATGGCCAGCAATTCGTCCTGGTAGGCGGCACAGGTCGTGCAGTCTGCCCGGTGTCCGTCGACCGCCGCGTCGCGCGTGGCCGGCTCCGCGCCGATCCGGCGCCTGAATTCCAGGCAGTTCACGCGGCGTCCCCGTCGCCGTCGACCCCCATGGCCACGCGCAGTTTCTGGCGGGCCCGGAACAGACGGGTCAGCACCGCACCCTGGGTCAGGCCCATGTGCCCGGCAATCTCGTTCGTCGTGTAGCCCATCATGACCTGCAGCACCAGCGGTTCCCGGTAATCGTCATCCAGCCTGAACAGCGCCTCGCGCATCTCGGTCAATGCCGCCTCGTCGTCGCTCGCCAGCACCGGCGCCTCGGCCTGCACCAGCGCATCGAGGTTCACGGTCTCCAGGCGCTTGCGCTCCCAGGTCCTGGCGTGTTCCCTGCGCACGATCGTCAACATCCACTGCTTCGCCCTGGCCTCGTCCGTCAGCGTATCGAAGGACTTCCAGGCCCTCAGCAACGCCTCCTGAACCACGTCCTCGGCCAGCGCGCGGTCGCGGGCCAGCCAGAACGCGAACCTGACCAGGTCCGGCCGCAGCGTTGCGCAAAGGGCGTCGAAGCGCCTTTGCCGGTCCGTTCCGCGGTCGTCGCTGTTCATGTATAAAGACCGGGCATTCCGTGGGTTTATTACCGGCCAGGCCGGGGTACATTCGAAAACCGCAAGCCGGCGCCGCGCCCGGGCCGGTAACATGGGCCGGGCGACTGTACCCCACGGCCGGATGGCGAGGAACCCCATGACGCACCGCGCAATCGGCGCCTTTCCGCAAACCCGGCTGCGGCGCATGCGCCGCGACGATTTTTCGCGCCGGCTGATGCGGGAAACGGTCCTGGCGCCCGGCGACCTGATCTACCCGATGTTCGTCATCGAAGGCAGCGGCCGGCGCGAGCCGATCAAGTCCATGCCGGACATCGAGCGGGTCACCATCGACGAACTCGTGCGCGAGGCCGGCGAGGCGCACGCCCTCGGCGTGCCGGCGGTGGCGCTGTTCCCGGTCACCAGTCCGGAGCGCAAGACCGAGGACGGCCGCGAGGCGTTCAACCCGGAAGGACTGGCGCAACGGGCCGTGCGCGCCCTCAAGCAGGCGCTGCCGGAACTGGGGGTCATCACCGACGTGGCGCTCGATCCCTTCACGACGCACGGCCTCGACGGCGTCATCGACGACACCGGCTACGTGCTCAACGACGTGACGGTCGGGGTGCTGGTCAAGCAGGCGCTGTCGCACGCTGCGGCCGGCGCCGACGTGGTCGCACCCTCGGACATGATGGACGGCCGCATCGGCGCGATCCGCGGGGCGCTCGAGGCTGGCGGCCACGTCAACACCCGTATACTCGCCTACTCGGCCAAGTATGCCTCCAGCTACTACGGCCCGTTCCGTGACGCTGTGGGCTCCGCCGGCAGCCTCGGCAAGGGGACCAAGCACTCCTTCCAGATGGACCCGGCGAATTCCGACGAGGCGCTGCGCGAGGTTGCACTGGATCTTGAAGAGGGCGCGGACATGATCATGGTCAAGCCGGGCATGCCGTACCTCGACATCGTGCGCCGGGTCAAGGACGCGTTCGGCGCACCGACCTTTGCCTATCAGGTTAGCGGGGAGTACGCGATGATCATGGCGGCGGCGAGGAATGGCTGGCTCGACGAGCGCGCGGTGGCGCTCGAGAGCCTCACCTGCATCAAGCGCGCGGGCGCGGACGGCATCCTGACCTATTTCGCGCGGAAGGCAGCCGGCTGGCTGCGCGCGGGCTGACCGCCGATGGCCGCCCCCAAGCGCTACGTGCTGTTCGGCCACCCGGTCGGGCACAGCTGGTCGCCGTTCGTCCACGGCCTGTTCGCCCGCCAGCTGGGTGACACCATCGACTACAAGCTCGTGGACGTCGCCCCGGCCGATTTCCGCAAGGCCGTCATCGACTTCTTCGTCGGCCACGGCAACGGCGCCAACGTCACCGCCCCGCACAAGCACGCCGCGGCGGAAGTCGTCAACGAGATGACCGCGCGCGCAGAGCGCGCCGGCGCCATCAACGTCATCGCGCTGCGGTCCGGGGCCAAGCTGTTCGGCGACAACACGGACGGCGCCGGCCTGGTGGCGGACCTGCGCCTCAACGTGCGCATCGACATCGCGGATCAACGGATCCTGCTGCTGGGGGCGGGCGGCGCGGTGCGGGGCGTGCTGGAGCCGCTGCTGCTGGAGGGCCCTGCCGCGGTGGTCATCGCCAACCGCACGCCGGACCGCGCCAGCGAACTGGCGCGCGACTTCTCGGACCTGGGCAACGTGACCGGCGGAGACTTCGGCCAGATCAGCGCCGGCCCCTGGGACATCGTCATCAACGGCACGTCTGCCAGCCTGGTGAGCGAAGTTCCGGAGTTGCCCGCGGGCGTCTTCGGGCCGGACACGCTGTGCTACGACATGGCCTATGGACGCGGCGACACGCCCTTCATGGAATGGGCTGCCGCACGCGGCGCAACCCGGCTCAGGAAGGGCTTCGGGATGCTGGTCGAACAGGCAGCCGAGTCTTACCTGCTGTGGCGCGGCGTGCGGCCGGACACGGCCCCCGTGCTCGAGGTACTGGACTCGCTCTAGGGCGCCGGGACCCGGTCGACGCCGGCGGCGGCCGCCGCCAGGTACTCGTCCTTGATGGCGACGTAGCGGCCCGCGGCATAGGACAGCAACTCCACCTCGGCCGGTTTCAGCGCGCGCACCCGCCGTGCCGGGTTGCCCGCGTACAGGGACCGCGTCTCGCACTGCGTGCCGGGCGTCACCACCGCGCCGCCGCCCACCAGCACCTCATCCGCCAGCACGGCGCCGTCCATGACCAGCGCGCCCATGCCGATCAGGCAACGGTTGCCGACCCGGCAGCCGTGCAGGATGGCGCGGTGGCCGATGGTCACGTCGTCGCCCACGTCGAGGCGGAAGCCGCCGGGCCAGAAAGGGCCGTCGTGCGTCACGTGCAGCACGCTGCCGTCCTGCACGTTGCTGCGCGCCCCGACCGTGATGACGTGCACGTCGCCGCGGATGACCGCGGTCGGCCACACCGACGCGTCGTCGCCCAGCGTGACCTGGCCGATGACCACGGCGGTCGGGTCGATGAAGACCCGCTTGCCGAGGGCCGGCCAGACGCCACGCCACGGTCGCAACTCGCCTGTCATTCCCGCTCTCCGTCAGGGCGCCGCCGGTCAGCGCATGGTCACGAATTCCTCGGCGCTGGTCGGGTGGATCGCCACCGTCTCGTCGAAATCGTGCTTGGTGGCGCCCATCTTCATCGCGACGGCGAATCCCTGCAGCATCTCGTCCGCGCCCTCGCCGATGACATGCAGGCCCACGACCTTCCCGTCGGGCCCCGCCGTGACCAGCTTCATCCTGGCGCGCCGCTTGCGCGCCGTGAGGGCATGGTATAGCGGCATGAAATCAGCCGTGTAGCAGCGCACGGCGTCGCCATGCGCGGTGCGTGCCTGCGCCTCGGTGAGCCCGATCGTGCCGATCGGCGGGTGGCTGAAGATCACGGTCGGGATCAGCGCGTAGTCGAGGCGGCTATGCGGTTGCCCGCCGAACAGGCGATCCGCCAGGCGCCGGCCGGCGGCGATGGCCACCGGCGTGAGGGCCGCCCGCCCCGTCACGTCGCCGACGGCATAGACGCCCGGCGCGCTGGTCTCCTGGAAGGGATCGGTGACGACATGTCCGTCGTCGTCCCGGCGCACGCCCGCGCGATCCAGGCCGAGGCCGCCCGTCGCGGGCTCGCGGCCGACTGCCCACAGGACACAGGCGAACGGGCCCAGCACGCGGCCGTCGGCCAGCGACACCTCGCGGCCGTCGCCGGCCGGCCGCAGCGCCGCCGGCACCGCCTGTTCCACGATCTCGATGCCGTCTTCGCGCATCTGTTCCATCAGGCCCCGCGACAGCATCTCGTCGAAGCTGCGCAGCGGCCGGTCGTGACGGATCACCAGCGTGACGCGCGTGCCGAGCGCATGGAACACGCCTGCCAGCTCCGCCGCGACGTAACCGCTGCCGATGATCGCGACCGTCGGCGGCCGCTGATCCAGGCCGAAGAACCCGTCCGAGGTGATGCCGAGCCCGGCCCCGGGCAGCGTGGGAACCGACGGCCGCCCGCCGGTCGCGATCAGCACGTGCGGCGCCTCCAGCGCCTGCCGGCCCGCCAGCACCGTATGCGGGTCCGCGAACTGCGCCACCGCGCGGAACAGCGTGACCCCGCGCCGCTGCAGGTTGCCCTCGTAGATGCCGTTCAGGCGCTCGATGTACGCGTCGCGCGACCGCTTGAGGGCGGCCCAGTCGTGCCGGCCGGCGGCCACGTCGAACCCGTAGCCACGCGCGTCCTCGAACGATTCCGCCAGCGTCGCCGCGTAGTACATCACCTTCTTCGGTACGCAGCCCACGTTGACGCAGGTGCCGCCCAGCCGGCCGGCTTCGACGACCGCGGCGCGCGCGCCATGCTGCGCCGCACGCTGCGCGCAGGCCAGGCCGCCGCTGCCGCCGCCGATGACCACCAGATCGAAATGCTCCGCCATGCCGGCTCCGTCCACCCGCGCAATCGCCATCCGGATCATATACTTCGCACACCCGGCCGAGCACCGGCTGCTCCCACGCCCGGTGCGCTGTCCTTGCACGCCACGCCGGCGCAGGTCCTACAATCCGGCGCAGCCGCCATCGTCAGGCGCAGGGCTTTCCCCCATGAAGATCGCCACCTGGAACGTCAATTCGCTGCGAGTCCGCCTCGGGCACGTCACCGACTGGCTGTCCGCCAACCCGGTGGATGCCCTCGCGCTGCAGGAACTCAAGTTGCCGGACGAAGATTTCCCGCTCGACGAGTTCGCCGCGCGCGGCCTGCACGCCGCGTGGTCCGGCCAGAAGACCTACAACGGCGTGGCCATCGTCGCGCGCCAGCCGCTCGAGGACGTGGTCACCGGAATCCCCGGTTTCGACGACCCGCAGCGCCGCGTCATCGCGGCGACGCTGCGCGGCGTCCGCATCATCAACGTCTACGTGCCCAACGGGCAGGCGGTCGGCTCGGACAAGTACGACTACAAGCTGCTGTGGCTGGCGCGGCTGCGCGATTACGTCGAGGCGGAGCTCGCCGCGCACCCGCGGCTGGCGCTGGTCGGCGACTACAACATCGCGCCCGAGGACCGTGACGTGCACGACCCGGCGAAATGGGCCGGGTCGGTGCTGGTCAGCGAACCGGAGCGGGCCGCCTACCGCAGCCTGCTGGACCGCGGGCTCGCGGACACCTTCCGCCTGTTCGAGCAGCCCGCCGGCTGTTTCAGCTGGTGGGACTACCGCATGAACGCGCACCGCCGCAACCATGGCCTGCGCATCGACCTGATCCTCGCCAGCAGCGAACTGGCGGCGCGGTGCACGGCCTGCGGCGTGGACCGCGCGCCGCGCGCCTGGGAGCGGCCCTCGGACCACGCGCCGGTGCTGGCGGCGTTTGACATAGCGGCCCCCTGAGGGTGTGAACTCGCGCAAGGAAGCGCGGATCCGGTTGGCAGGGCGTGCAGCCGCCGTCGTAGACTGCCGGCGATGCAGTCGAGCAGGGATCCACGACCCACGTGATAAACGCCCACCGCCGCAGCAATTTCGACGTGACGGACACCGTGCAGGTCAGTTCGCCGGCCGCGGTGCGCGCCGCCGTGCTGGAACTGTACGCAGGCACCTGGCCGGGCGCCGGCCTGGGCGTCCTCGAAAAGGCCCTGTACGACTTCGAGAAGCTGTTCGGCGGCAACATGCCCGGCTACCTCGGCGTGGACACCGTGTACCACGACCTGCAGCATTCGCTGGACATGGTGCTCGCCACGGCGCGGCTGCTGGCGGGACATGAGCGCGTGGCCACGGCGGAGCTGGCGATCGGGCCGGACCGCGGGCTGATGGCGCTGGTCACCGCGCTGTTCCACGACTCCGGGTACATTCGCGGCGAGTCGGAAGCCGTGGTGCCGAACGGCGCGGTGTTCACGCGCAACCACGTCACGCGCAGCGCCCAGTTCCTCGCCCGTTACCTGCCGACCGTCGGCCTGGCCGCCTGGGTGCCTGTGGCCACGCGGATCGTGCACTTCACGGGCTACGAAGTGCCGCTCGACGAGATCCGCATTGCCGATGCGCGCCACCGCAAGGCCGGCCACCTGCTCGGCACGGCCGACCTGCTGGCGCAGATGGCCGACCGCTGCTACCTGGAGAAGTGCCGCGACCGGCTGTTCGCGGAGTTCGTGCTGGGCGGCGTGGCCGTCTACCCGGGCTCGGAGGGCGTGGAGGTCACCTACGGTTCCGGCCTGGACCTGCTGCGCCAGACGCCGCAGTTCGTCATGCACACCGTCGAGGACCGGCTCGAGCACGCGTTCGAGCACGCCTACCGGTACATGGAACCGCTGTTCGGCGGCGGCAACCCGTACCTGGACGCGATCCACCAGAATGTCGCGTACCTGAGCGTGCTGATGCGCACCGGCCGCTGGCCGATGCTGCGCCGCGACCCGCCCATCTACACCGTCGGCCCGGATCCGATGCGCGGCATTCGTTCGCTGATGGTGCAGCATCTCGAGCGCACCTGGCGCCTCGACATGTCCACGCTCGCGCCCATCGCGCGCTGAGGCCCGGCCCGCGCTCAGCGGGCGACCGCCCTCGCCCAGCGTGACCTCATGCGCGGCGGCCGCGCCGCGCCGCGCACGAAGCGCGCGTGGATCGCGTCCAGCCGCCCGAGCACGCAGGCTTCGCCCAGCACCCCCTGGCCCCGCACCGCTGCGGCCAGCGTCGCGGCATCCAGCTGGCGCGTCGCCGCGCGCGCCACCGGCGCAAAACTCAGGTGCCAGGGTTCCGGGGCGGTGCCCCGCGACCCCGCGTCATACGGGCGATAGAAGCCGTAGCGGCGCATATGCCGGTCCAGCCAGGCCGTCAAGGCCTCGAACCGGCCGCCCGCGCCGTATTCCTCGCTGACCAGCTGCACGCGCTGCCCGGCACCCGGCGCCCGCTCGTCGATCGCATCGAAGTCGGTCCCCCAGTGGTGCCGGCTCGCGCCCGGCAGCGCGGTCCACAGCAGGATGGCGTCCACGCGTTGCCGCTCGTCGAGGCGGGCGGCGTCGAGCGGCCCGCCCGCCGCGTCGAGCAGCGGCCGCTCGCCGCGGAACTTGGCATTCCAGATGTCGCGCTGCCGCGCAAAGTCCCGGAAGGCGGAAGCGGCCCGCAGGCCGATGCCCGCGCGTGCAGCCGCCTCGCACATGGCGCCGAACGCCGCCGCCGCGTCGCGGTGCAGCAGGCAGCCCGGCAGCCCCGTTTCGACGACGTGGCTGCGGGCGCGTCCGGTCAGCTCAAGCGGGTTCATGACCCCTGTCCCTGCGGTCGTTCCGACCCCGCCGCCAGTGTATACCCGGCCCGCATTGCCGCCATGCTGGCGCACCGCGCCGGTACCCGGCTTAATAGGCATACTGGCCGTGCCGTGGCCCGCACGGCGCCACCCGATGGATGCCGACCGCCGATGAGGATGACGATCCGCGCCAGGGCCCTGACTCTAGCCGCCGCCGTGGTGACCCTCGGCGTTGCGCTGCTGGCTGCCTACATCGTCATCGACTACCGGGTCGACAGCCGCAACATCGCAATGACCGCCGCGGCACAGGCAGGCCAGGATGGGTTCGCCGCCGGGCGGGTGGTCGCGGAACTGGCCCAGATGCGGGCCGCCGACCTGGTGCGCAACCTGCTGCTGATGGCCGCGGGCGGCTTGCTGGTCATGGCCTTCGCGCTGGCCCTGGCGTGGCGTATCGCGCGCCGCCTCAGCGCGCCACTCGAGGCGCTGCGCGACTCCGCCCACCGGCTTGCCGACGGCATCTGGTCGCCGCCGGAGCTGCCGGCCGGGGGCCACGCGTCGGAAGTCGTCGCCGGACTGCGTCGCGTCGCCGAGCGCATCGCCGAGCGGGAAGCCGCCGCCGGCTGGCTCGACGTCGTGGTGGACAGCATGGGCGATGCCGTGTTCGTCACCAACGGCGAGGGCGAGATCCTGCGGGTCAACGTCGCCGCGTCGGCGCTGACCGGCTGGAGCGCCGCCGAACTGCTGGGCCGCAACGTCAACGCACTGGTCGCGGCCCAGGATCGCGCCAGCTTCGACGTGGCGCGCGCCGCGACCGGGGTGGGCGAACTGACGCTGTGCACCCGCGCGGGCCAGATCGTGCCGGTGTCGCTGTCCGGATCGCGTATCGCGAACGGCGAATTCGGCCCGCAGGGCTGCGTGTTCGTGGCCCGCGACATCACCGGTCGCAAGCGCGCCGAGCGCCGCATCCGCTACCTGGCGCGCTACGACTCGCTGACCAAGGTCGCCAACCGCATGCAGTTCCAGCATTCGCTGCAGCAGGCCATCGCCCGGGCGCGTCGCAGCGGGCACTCGCTCGCGCTGCTGTACCTCGACCTCGACCAGTTCAAGGAGATCAACGACACCTTCGGGCATGCCGCCGGCGACCGCACGCTCGAGATCCTGAGCGAGCGCCTGCTGACCGACCTGCCGGCCGGCGCGATGGTGGGCCGCCTCGCCGGCGACGAGTTCGGCCTGTACATCGAGAACCTGCCCAGCGACGGCGGCAGCCGGCCCGCCGCCGCGGCGCTGGCGCGCGACCTGCTCGAGAAGCTGGCCCGGCCGTTCCACCTCGGCCCGCAGGAGGTGGTGCTGACCGCCAGCCTCGGCATTGCGCTGTGTCCGCAGGACGCCGACAACGTGCTGGACCTGATCCGCGACGCGGACGCCGCCATGTATCACTCGAAGCAGAACGGCGGCAACAGCCACTCCTTCTACGCGCCGCAGATGAGCGCGGTGGCCGTCGAGCGGCTGATGCTGAAGAGCAAGCTGCGCCAGGCCATCCAGCGTGACGAACTCGTCATGCTGTACCAGCCGAAAGTCGACCTGCGCGACGGCCGCGTGGTCGGTGCGGAGGCGCTGCTGCGCTGGCGGCTGCCGGCGCACGGCGACATCCCGCCGGCGCAGTTCATTCCGATGGCCGAGGAATCGAACCTCATCTCCGACATCGGCGCATGGGTGCTGCAGCGCGTGTGCCGCGACTACCGCAACTGGCAGGACCACGTGCCGCAGCCCGGGCGCGTGTCCATCAACCTGTCCCTCAAGCAGCTGCGGCAGGCCGAGTTCATCCCGCGCTTCCGCTCCGTGTTCGACGACTACGAGGTTTCGCCCAAGAACTTCGAGCTGGAGATCACCGAGAGCACCCTCATGACAGATGCGCGGCGCATGGTTCGCCTGCTGGACGAGCTGCGCGCCATGGGCGTGCACCTGTCCATAGACGACTTCGGCACCGGTTATTCGTCCCTGTCGGCGTTGCAGCAGTTCCCGATCGGCACGCTGAAGATCGACGCCTCGTTCGTTCGCCACGTCGCCATCTCGGGCGCCGACGCGACCCTGATCCGCGCCATCATCGAGATGGGGCGCAACCTGGGCCTGGAGGTCGTCGCGGAGGGCATCGAGACGCCGCAGCAACTCGCCTCCCTGCGCAAGCTCAATTGCCACCTCGGCCAGGGCAGGCTGTTCGGCGACGTGCTGGCGGCCGACGACCTGCTCGGCCTGTTGCTGGCCCAGGCCCGCGGCGAGCGCCGCTACGGGGCGTTGTTCGCCTGATGTCGCGCTGACGCCCGCGCCGGCACGGGCGTATGCTGGCGCCATGCGCGCGATGCTCGCCCAGCGTGGCTCCCGGCGACTGCAGGCCGCTTCCCGCGCGGTTCCCGAGCCCGCTGCGGGCCAGGTGCTGTTGCGCGTACGCGCCTGCGCCGTCTGCCGCACCGACCTGCACGTGGTGGACGGCGAGCTGCCGGATGTTTCCTACCCGATCGTCCCCGGGCACGAAATCGTGGGTGAGGTGGCCGCCTGCGGCGCGGGCGTCGACCTGCCGCCCGGGACGCGGCTGGGCGTGCCGTGGCTGGGCTGGACCTGCGGGCGTTGCGAGCGGTGTGCCGCCGGCGAGGAGAACCTGTGCGGGCTGGCCCGCTTCACCGGCTGTCACGTGGACGGCGGCTTTGCGGAGTTCGTCGTGGCCGACGCGCGCTACTGCCTGCCCATTCCCGCCGGCCTCGACGACGTGCATGCCGCGCCGCTGCTTTGCGCCGGCCTGATCGGGCAGCGCGCGCTCAAGATGTGCGGCAGCCCGCGCCGGCTCGGCCTGTACGGCTTCGGCGCCGCGGCCCACCTCGTTGCGCAGGTCGCGATCCGCCGCGGCATCGCCTGTTATGCCTTCTCGCGCCCGGGCGACTCCCGCGCGGCGGCGTTCGCCCGCGAGCTCGGTTGCGAGTGGGCGGGGCCGAGCGATCGCCCCGCGCCGGTGCCGCTGGACGCCGCCATCATCTTCGCCCCGGTCGGCGCGCTCGTGCCGGCGGCGCTGGCCGCCGTACGGCCGGGCGGCATCGTCGTCTGCGGCGGCATCCACATGAGCGACATCCCGTCGTTCCCCTATGCGCTGCTGTGGGGCGAGCGCACGCTGCGCTCGGTGGCCAACCTGACCCGCGCCGACGGGCTCGAGTTCATGTCGCTCGCGCCCGGGCTCGGCATCCTGCCGCGCGTTGAGACCTTTGCGCTCGGCGACGCCAACGAGGCGCTGGCGCGGCTGCGGAACGGGGAGTTGAACGGCGCGGCGGTGCTGGTGCCCTGACGGGCGGGACCCCGGTGGCAGCGGGCCCGGCTTCAGCCCCGCGGCTTGGCGATGATCCCTTCGCCGGACTTGCCGTTCATCGTCACCGCGACCGGGTTGCCTAGCCGCAGGTGGCGAACGAAACCGGTGTCTTCCTGCACCGGTTGTGCCGCCAGCCAGTCCCAGTCCACGAAGCCGTCGCCGGCCTGCGGGTTGACCGTGAAGTAGCCGATGTTCAGCGAGGTCAGGTTCTGGAAGAAATGGGTGCCCTGCGACGGCGTGACGCGCAGGTCCCGGAATCCCGATTCGACGATGACGCGGGCCCCGGCTATCTGGTTCCAGGTGACCGGGATTCCCAGATGGCGGTCCATAGACCCCCAGCGCCCCACGCCGATCAGCACATAGGGCACCCGCTCGTCCTGCAGCCTGGCGTTGATGCGCGCAACCTGCTCGGCCACCTCGACGCTGCGCAGCCGGTCGAAGCGTTGCGGATCGACGACCACGAGGTCGCGCACTTCCTGGCGGCCGTGGCCGAGCACCGCCCGGCTGCGACAGATCACCTCGGCATCGGGAACCGTCCCGATCTCGGGCCCGTCGTGCGCCGCGGCCAGCGCCAGCGGCCGCATCTGCAGGAAGCCGAACTGCGCCGGGGCTCCCCTGCGGCACGGAAAGGTTGACGGCGAACTCGATCTCGACCTCGCCTCCCGTCCCCTCGCGGCCCGTCGCCAGCAGCATCTCGAGCAGCTCCGCCAGCGGGAACTGTCCGTGCTTGAGGATCGGCGCGAAGCTCACCAGCCTCGTGCCGGGACGCCCGATGCCGTCGTAGATGGCGTTGTTCTCGGTCGAGTACGTCGAGCCCAGCGCCGCCAGCGTGCCGTCCGCTTCGGCCTCCTGCAGGCCGTAACGGCTCAGCTCGGCGCCGTCCTGCCCCGTCTGCGATGCCCGGGCCGCCAGGTCCAGGGCGAAGAACTCGCGCTGCGATTCCTGCAGCAGCATGTCGACATCGGAGAAGGCCAGGACGTGGCGCGGGTGCCTGGGCGAGAACCGCAGGCAGGCGTCGCCCTCGACGACCGCGCGTCCCAGGCCCAGCGCAACGGCCGCGATGCCGTCCGCACCCGACATCGGCGGCGTGGGGTACACGTTGTAAGAGCGGGCGACGCCCGAGAAATCCGGATAGAAACGGTCGCCGTGCGCGGCGCCCACCATGTTCTGGATGATGACCGCCATCTTCTCCTCTTCGAGCCGGAACGGCGTCATCCGCAGGAAGGCCTGCGCGTCGCGGGAGAACGTCGACGCGTACACGCTCTTGACGGCCGTGACCAGGTCGGCGAGCCGCTGGCCCGCCCGGCCGCGGTTCGGCAGCATGATGGTCCGGTACACGCCGGCCAGCGGCTGGCTGGGGGAATCCTCCAGCAGTCCCGACGAGCGCACCGCCAGCGGCCCCGGATTGTGCTCCAGGAACGCCTTCAGGTCCCGCTCGACGCTGCGCTGCAGCGGCGCCGCCGCAAAGCGGCGCCGGATCTCCGCCTCCGGCGCCGAACCGAGCGCGAAGTCCGCGAGCCGGTTCCTTTCCAGGAACTCGTCGAACACCCCGGTGCCGAGCACGACCGACGTCGGCACCGATATTTCGACCCCGGGGAAGCGCGCCGCGGCGTCCGCATCCAGCAGCAGGCGGTTGGCGAACGCGAGGCCACGCGCCTTGCCGCCCAGCGAGCCGGTGCCGATCCGCGCCATGTTGACCGTCGTGTCGTAATCTTCCCGGTTGAAATCGGCGACCACGGCGCGGTCGCGCGCCAGCCGGTAGGCGCCGATGGCCCGCACCAGGTCCTTCTGCAGCTGCCGCGGCGAGGAGTAGTCCGAGACCCGGCGCGGCCGCAGGCGGTCGGCCAGCTCGAACTCCGTGCGCGCCTTGAGCCACATCGAGAAGTGGTTGCGCTCGCCGTGGTAGACCACGCATTCGGCCGGCACGGTCTGCAGCTTCGCCTCCAGGCTCTTGAGGTCGCTGGCCCGGTCGATTTCCACGCCGTCCGGCGTACGGAACACGAAATCGCCGAAGCCGAAGCTGCCGAGCAGCAACTCGCGCAGGCGGTGCAGCAGTAACGGCGAGTCCTTGAGGAGGAATGCGGCGCTGAGCCGCCTGGCAGCCGCCTCGTTGGCCGGCTTGCTGGACTGCATGATGATCGGGATGTCCGCCCGCACCATGCGGATCCGCGACACCAGTTCCTCGCCGGCGTTGCGGTCGAGCGTGCCGCCGCGCGGGAACTCGAAGTCCGACAGGACCCCGAGGATGTTCTCCTCGTACTTCTCGAAATAGTCCCAGGCCGCCTCGAACGACTCGCACAGCAGCAGCTTCGGGCGCGCCCGCAGCCGCAGCACCTTCTGCGACAGGTTGAGCCCCTCGGACACCAGCCGCTGGGCGTATTCCATCAGCTCCGCGTACATCATCGGCAGGAACGACGAGTAGAAGCGCACGCTGTCCTCGACCACCAGGATGGCCGGCACGCCCAGCTGTCCGGTGTCGCGCGCCAGGTTCATGCGGTCTTCCTGGTCCTTGACCATCGCCAGCAGCACGCGGACGTCGCCCTGCCACAGGAACACGCGGTCGATGTCGCCGCGCGCATGGCGGCCCAGGAACTCGGTCAATTCGCGGTTGTTGTATGCCAGCACGACCACGGGCGCGGCGAGTCCGGCTTCCTTCACGTGCCTGGCCAGCTCTGCGGCGTTCATGTCGCCGAGCTGCAGGCTGGTGATGATCATGTCGAAGTGGTCGCCGTCCTCGATGATGGCCAGCGCCTCGGCGCCGTTGCTGACCCGGATCAGGTCCGGGTTCTGGTCCAGGTTGAGGTCCAGGAACTGGCGCATCAGCGCCTCGTTCAGGCGGCCGTCTTCAGTGAGGATGAACGAGTCGTAGAGGCTGGCGACCAGCAGGATGCGGCGCACCCGGTGCCGCATCAGGTCCGGGAAGATCCGGGGTCGCCGCAGCTTGGCGGTGAGGCTGCCTGGCCGGTCTGCTTCGGGCATCGCCAACGTTCCTGGCCTGAAAAACATCGGGGCGGCGCCCCGACTACCCGTCGTGACGCCGCCCCATTCTAGTGCGCTTGCGCGCCGGTCGCTGGCCCGGCTAGACCACGCCCTGGTCCATCATTGCGTCGGCCACCTTCAGGAAGCCGGCGATATTCGCGCCGTTCACGTAGTTGCCCGGGGTGCCGAAGCGCTCCGCCGCCTTGATGCACGAAGCATGGATGTTCTTCATGATCAGCTGCAGGCGGTTGTCCACCTCCTCGCGGGTCCAGCTGTAGCGCATGCTGTTCTGGGCCATTTCCAGCCCGGAAACCGCCACGCCGCCGGCGTTCGCCGCCTTGCCGGGTCCGTACAGGATCTTCTTGTCCACGAACAGCTCGACGCCCTCGGCCACGGTCGGCATGTTGGCGCCTTCCGCCACCACATAGACGCCGTTCTTGAGCAGGTTGGCCGCATCCTTGGCGTTGATCTCGTTCTGCGTCGCGCTGGGGAAGGCGCAGTCCGCCTTGTGGTTCCACAGTGCGTCGTAGCCGGCCGCCGGGTTCGCCGGCGTGTACACGGCGCTCTTGTACTTGCCCGCGTACTCCTCGATGCGACCGCGCCGCACGTTCTTCAGGTCCATGACGAACTTCAGCTTGTCCTGGTCGATGCCCTGCTCGTCGTAGATGCAGCCGCCCGAGTCAGAGAAAGTCAGCACCTTGGCGCCCAGCTCGAGCAGCTTCTCCGCCGTGTACTGCGCCACGTTGCCGCTGCCGGAGACGAGGCAGCGCTTGCCCTTGAACGTCTCGCCGCGGGTCGCCAGCATTTCCTGCGCGAAATAGACGGTGCCGTAGCCGGTCGCCTGCGGGCGGATCAGCGAGCCGCCCCAGTTGATGCCCTTGCCGGTCAGCACGCCGGTGAATTCGTTCGCCAGGCGCTTGTACTGCCCGAACAGGTAGCCGATCTCGCGTCCGCCGACGCCGATGTCGCCGGCCGGCACGTCGGTGTTCGGCCCGAGGTGGCGGAACAGCTCGTTCATGAAGCTCTGGCAGAAGCGCATGACCTCCTGGTCGCTCTTGCCCTTCGGGTCGAAGTCCGAGCCGCCCTTGCCGCCGCCCATGGGCAGCGTGGTCAGCGCGTTCTTGAAGACCTGCTCGAAGGCCAGGAACTTCAGGATGCCCAGCGTCACCGACGGGTGGAAGCGCAGGCCGCCCTTGTAGGGGCCGATCGCGCTGTTCATCTCGATGCGGTAGCCGCGGTTGACCTGGATCTCGCCACGGTCGTTGACCCACGGCACGCGGAAAATGATGACCCGTTCCGGCTCGACGATCCGCTCGAGGATCTTGGCGCTGCGGTATTCGGGGTGCTTGTCGAGTACCGGCGCCAGCGACTCGGCAACTTCCTCCACGGCCTGATAGAACTCGGGCTGTGACGGATTGCTGGCCTTCACGCCTGCCATGAGAGCTGCTACATGAGGATGCATGAATCGAACCTCCAGAGAGTGCCGTTGCGCCGGGGTCTGGCGTACGGGCGTGAATTATCCGCGCCACCGGGCCGGTGGCATCGGTGATTCCCGCGTGAAATTGCGGTCGCGCACGGTGCCATGCGCCGCGGTCCGGCATGGCCGGCGGGGCGGATCCGCTGCGCCCCGAGGTACGACGCGAGGCCGGGGAGAACGTTATTAATTAAGCAAAATCAACGCTTTGCGACGCGCGCCGCGCCGTCGCCGCGACTGTAGACCTTGACCTTTTCACCGACCGAGAAAGGCTGGTCCGCCGCCTGCACCACGGCAATGGTGCGGCCGTCGTTCAGTTGCACCGTGATCTGCAGGCCTTTCTCGCGCGTCACGCCTTCCTCGATGGCCTCGCCGGCCACCGCGCCGGCCACCGCCCCGACCGCTCCCGCGACGCGGCTGCCCACCCCGCTGCCGACGCCGCGGCCGACCTCGTAGCCCACGAACCCGCCGCCCACGCGGCCCAGCCCGCTGCGGCGACCCTCGATGGTCACGGCATCCACGTCCACCACCTCGCCATACCGCACATCCCACGTGGTGCGCGTCTCCTGGCGTGAATAGACGTCGCCGCGCGATGGCAGCGCGCAGCCGCCCGCCGTCAGCACCAGGACCGGGACGAGCAACGACAGCGATATCAACCGGGTCATTTTCTTCACCTGATTGCAGCGCGCCATGACGATCAACGCGCGACGGCGGGCGATGGTTGACCCGCCAGGTCCGCGGCCACCGCCTCGGCGGTCCGCGCGATGACGTCCGTCACCGCCTTGCCGAAAGCGTTGTCGAGCGCCGCCGTGACGGCGCCCAGCGTGTTGGCCGCGGCCGGTGTCTCGGTCGCGACGGTCCACGACTGCAGCGCCCGCCGGTCGCCGTAGCGGCCCACCGTTGCCGTGACGGTCACGCGGGCCACCGGCGGCGTGGCGGCCTCGGCCGCATAGTCCGCCTCGAAACGCCGCACTTCCAGCCCCAGCACGTGGCTCGCGCGGAACCGCGCGGGATCGCCTTCCACGGTGCGCAGGCGTCCGCTCGCGCGCAGCGCCTCCATCAACGAACCCTGCACGACGGTGCCGAGGTCGCCGCTCCAGCGTGCGCCGGCAAAGTAGTCGAGGCGGTTGCCGGGCCAGGTCGAGATGATGCGCTCCGTGCGCAGGCCCGGCGCCACGACGGGTCGCAGCACCAGCAGGTCCGCCGGCAGCGGCTCGCCGGCCTCCACGGCCGGCGCGGACAGCCGGTAGATGCGCGGCTCGGGCACGTTGCGCTCGAATCCGCTGGCGCAGGCGGCAAGCAGCAGGCCTGCGGCGGTCACGGTCAGCCAGTTCATGGTGGTATCTCCACGCCGCGGGTCGACGGCTGGTAGAGCAGCCGCGACGGCTCCTCCTCGAGGCGGCGGCTCATGCGGTCGAACGACCGCACGGCCTCCCGCAGGTCGCGCACCAGCTGGTCTATCTCGGCCAATCCCTGGTCGGCGAACCGGCCGACGCTGTCCTCGTTGGCCGCGACGAACTTGTCGAGCCGGGCGGCGGCGTTCGCCAGGCTGTCCGCCGTGTTGCGCATGCGCACGATCGTGGTCTGCAATTCCGGGCCGGCCATGGCGGTGATGCCGCCCACGTCGGCCGCGACGCCGCGAATCTCGCCCGCCGCCGCCTGCAGCTCGGCCAGCAGGCGCCGCGTGTCGGCCACGGTGGCCGGCAGCTCGCTGCTGGCTTCCTGCAGGTTTGCCAGCGTCGCAGCCACCGCCTCGATGTTGGCGTCGGACAGCACGGCATTCACGCGCTGCAGCGTCTCGGCCGTCTTCGCCACCACGTCCGGCAGGTTGCTCACGAACACGTCGAAGTCGGAGCGCTCCGAGGGGATGACCGGGTACATGAGGCTGGCCGCCGGCGCCACGCTGGGCTTGTCCGGGTCCCTGGGCTTGAGGTCTATGAACAACAGGCCGGTGACACCCTGCAACGCCAGCCGCGCCACGGTCTCCGGGGCGATCGGCGTGTCCTCGTAGATGTCGGCCACCACGCGCACGCGGCTCGCGTCGTTCGGATCCACGGTGATGCGCACCACCCGGCCGACGGCCACGCCGAGGTAGCGCACCGAGCCGCCCTCCGACAGGCCGAAGACGCTGCCGTCGAAGTAGATCTCATAGCGCTCGAAGTCGCGCCGGTCACCCGTCTCCGAATACCACAGCACGAAGCCCGTCGCCAGGGCGAGCAACAGCAGCACGAAGGCCCCGACCGCGACGTAGTTTGCGTCCCTGTCCATTGCTCAGTGCCCGTCCCGTACGGCGCGGCTGCGCTCGCCGTGAAAGTACTCCCGGATCCAAGGATGCTCGTGCCGCACGATTTCGTCGAGGGTGCCGCTGATCATTCCCCGGTCCACGATCACGCCGACACGATTGCAGGTGCGGAAGATCGTGTCCAGGTCGTGCGTGATCATCACCACCGTCAGCTCGAGGTTGCGCTGCAGATACAGTACCAGCCGGTCGAAAGCCGCGGCCGAAATCGGGTCCAGGCCCGAGGTCGGCTCGTCCAGGAACAGCAGCGCCGGGTCCAGCGCCAGCGCCCGCGCCAGCGCGGCGCGCTTGACCATGCCCCCGGACAGCTGCGCCGGGTACTTGTCGGCCGCGTCCGCCGGCAACCCGACCATCGCGATCTTCAGTTCCGCCAGTTCGCGCAGCGTCGCCGGCCCCACGTCATGGTACTCGGCGATCGGCAGCTCGACGTTCTGCGCGACCGTCAGCGACGTGAACAGCGCGCCGTGCTGGAAGGTCACGCCGTAGCGCCGCTTCACCTTCAGCAATTCGCGGCCGGGCGCGCTGGTGATCTCGGTGCCCTCGATGGTGACGCTGCCCTGCGCCGGCACCTGCAGCCCGAGCATGGTCCGCAGCAGCACGGACTTGCCGCTGCCGGAGCCGCCCACGATGCCGAAGATCTCGCCGTGCATGACGTCGAGGTCCACGCCGTCGTGCACCACCTGGCGGCCGAAGCGGTTGACGATGCCGCGCACCGAGATGACCGGCGCCATCAGATGTCCAGCTCCATGAACAGCACCGCGAACAGCGCGTCGAACAGGATCACCAGGAAGATCGCCTGCACCACGGCGACGGTCGTCAGCCGGCCCAGCTCGCGCGAGGAGCCGCGCACCTGCAGGCCGCGCAGCGTACCGACCAGCGCGATCACCGCGGCGAACACCGGCGCCTTGATGATGCCCACCCAGAAGGTGGTGCTGGCGATGGACTCGTTGACGCGCTCGACGTACTGCGCGATCGGGATGTCCACCAGCGCCCACGACAGCAGGGCGCCGCCGGCCAGGCCCATCGCATCGGCCACGACCGTCAGCAGCGGCAGCGCGACGACCAGGCCCAGCACGCGCGGCAGCACCAGCACCTCGACCGGGTCCATGCCGATGGCGCGCAGGGCGTCCACCTCGTCATTGAGCTTCATCACGCCGAGTTCGGCCGCAAAGGCGCTGCCCGAGCGGCCCGCGACGATGATCGCGGTCAGCAGCACGCCCAGTTCGCGCAGCACGGACACCGCGACCAGGTCCACGACGAAGATCTCGCCGCCGAACTTCTGCAGCTGCTGCGCGCCGATGTAGGCCACGATGACGCTGATCAGGAACGCGATCAGCGCCACGATGGGCACCGCGGTGACCCCGGTCTCGTAGACATGCCGCACGATGGAGCGAAACCGCAGCCGGCGCGGCGCGATGAACGCGCGGGCGGCGACCACCACCAGCTCGCCGAACAGCGACAGGTGATCCACCACGCCCTGGCGGGCGTTGACGGCCAGCTCGCCGAGCGTCTGCAGCGGCAACGTCACCAGCCGGCCGGCCGTGCCTGCGGTGACCGGCTCGGCCGGCGCACCGGCCACGGCTTCGTCAATGAAGTCGAGCTGGCCCGGCCGCCCGTTGGGCCACGCCACGCGACAGCCCGCCCCGGCCAGCCGCCGGTCGAGCGAGCGCAGCAGCCAGGCGCCGGTCAGGTCGATCGTGCCGAGCGCCGCGGCATCGATGGTCGCCGTGGCCGGCGGCGCGGCCGCGGCCACGGCCACCGCCCGCTCCAGGGCCGCGACATGGTCAACCGTCCAGCGGCCGGCCAGGCTGATGGCCCGGCTGCCATCGCGATCGGTGAAGTCGAGGTGTCCTGTCAAAGCCCTGTGCCGTCGTCAGCTGCGCTTGTGGCTACCGTCGCAGACCGGCTCGCGGCCGGTCTTCTTGCAGCAGCAGAACCACACCGTTGCCGCCTCGGCCGCCTCGAATCGCAGCGGCGCGAGGTCCGTGCCCTTGTGCGAGCCGTCGCAGAACGGCTGGCTGGCGCTGCGGCCGCAGCGGCACCACCAGTATGCCTTGCCGGGCTCGACCGCCACGCCGATCGGCCCGGTCCCGGCCGCCATGCGTTCCGTCATGCCGGTTCCTCCGTTGCGCGGCACGCTGCCCGCTGCCCGGATGCTAACAGGGAGCCATCCCGGGCCGGTAGCGTCGAGGTTGCCTGGGCGGCTGCCGGACCGCACCATGTCCGTTTCACGACCGCGGAACAGGATCGGATGACCGACGGCCCCCTGACCGAAGTGCTGGTGCTGCTGGCCGCGACGCTGCTGGTCGTCGTATCGCTGCGCCGGTTGCGGCTGCCGCCCGTCGTGGGTTTCCTGGCCGTCGGCATGGCGCTGGGACCGCACGCGCTGGGCTGGGTGCAGGACACGGCGACCACCCGCACGCTGGCCGAGTTCGGCGTGGTCTTCCTGCTGTTCACGCTCGGCCTGGAATTCTCCCTGCCGCGCATGATCGCCATGCGCAACGAGGTATTCGCGCTTGGCAGCGCGCAGGTGGCCCTCACCGCCACCGTCATCGGCGGGATCGCCTGGTGGCTCGGCTCGCCGCCCGAAGTCGCCGTGGTGCTGGGCGGCGCCGTCGCCATGTCCTCGACCGCCATCGTCATCCAGCAGCTTTCCGCGCAGGGTGAGCTGAACCGCACCCACGGGCGGCTGTCGTTCGGCATCCTGCTGTTCCAGGACCTGGCCTTCGTGCCGTTCCTGGCGCTGGCCGGCCTGATCGGCGTCGCTGCGGCGGAATACACCCCCGGCGACGTGCTGTGGGCGGTGGCCAAGGGCGCCGCCGCGCTGGCCATCGTGCTGGCCACCGGCCGCTGGCTGCTGCGACCGATGTTCCACGAGATTGCCATCAGCCGCATGCCCGAGCTGTTCACGCTGGCGGTGCTGTTCGTGGCGATGGGCTCGGCCTGGGCCACCCATGCGGTCGGCCTGTCGCTGGCGCTCGGCGCCTTCCTGGCCGGCATGATGCTGGCCGAGACCGAGTACCGCTACCAGGTCGACGCCGGCATCCGGCCGTTCCGCGACACCCTGCTGGGCCTGTTCTTCGTGACCGTCGGCATGCAGCTCGACGTGGCGCTGCTCGCCGAGCAGACGCTGCTGATCGCCGCATTGCTGGCCGGGTTGCTCGCCCTGAAGGCCGGCATCGTCATGCTGGTGGCGCGGCCCTTCGCCGGCAGCTGGTTCAAGTCGTTGCGCACCGGCCTGGTGCTGGCCGAGGGCGGCGAGTTCGGCTTCGCGCTGCTGGCGATGCTGCTGCAGAACCGGCTGATCGGCCAGGAAGCCACCCAGCTGCTGCTGGCCACGATTGCGCTCAGCATGGTGCTGTCGCCGATCCTGATCCGGCACAACAAGAAGATCTCGCGCTTCCTGCTGCGCGAAAAGGGCCCGGTGGTCACCGAGCTCGAGCGCACCGATGCGGCCACCGAAGCGCTGGCGCATCGCGAACACGTCATCCTGTGCGGTTACGGCCGCGTCGGCCAGAACATCGCGCGCGTGCTGGACGGCGAGGGAATGGAGTACATCGCCATGGACCTCGACCCGTTCCGCGTGCGCACGGCGCGCGAGGCCGGCGACGCGGTCGTGTTCGGCGACGCGGCCGACGAGGCGATGCTCAATGCGGTCGGCCTGCAGCGTGCCAGCGCCGTCGTCATCACGTTTTCGGAGACCGACCGCTCGCTCAGCATCCTCGAGTCGATCCGCCGCCTGCGGCAGGACGTCCCGGTCCTGGTGCGCACCGCCGACGATACGCGCCTCGAGGAACTGCTGGCGGCGGGCGCCACCGAGGTCGTGCCGGAGACGCTCGAGGCCGCGCTGATGCTGGTCTCGCACGTGCTGCTGGTACTGCAGGTGCCCATGTCGCGGGTGGTGAAGAACATCGGCGACATCCGCGCGCACCGTTACACCCTGCTGCGCAGCATCTTCCGCCGTGCCGACGCGGACCTGCTCGACGAAAACCATGCGCTGCGCGAGGAGTTGCACACCGTCGTGGTGCCGCCGGGCGCCTGGGCGGTCGGCCGCAGCATCGCGGAGATCCGCGCGCGCGGTGCGGCCGTGTCGTTCACGGCGGTGCGGCGCGCCGGCATCGTGGGCCGGGACCCGGATGCCGGCATGATCCTGCGCCAGGGCGACGTGGTCGTGATCTACGGCACGCCCGAGGCGCTCGAGCACGGCGAGGCCGTGCTGCTCGCCGGCTGAAGCCGCGGCAGCCGACTCACGGCCATTCGGTCAGTCCCTCGCGCTCGTACAGCGTGCGGAACGACGGGCGCGCCTTCATGCGCGCCACGTAGTCGCGGATCGCCGGCCATTCGGTCGCAGGCCTGGGCATGTTGCGCGACCAGCGCACCAGCATCGTGCCGAGGAAGTCCACGGCGCTGGGCGCCCGCCCCGCGAAGTACGCGCCCGTGGACGCGAGCCGCTCGTCGACACGGCCCCAGGCCGCCTCGATGCCCCGGCGCGCGAATTCCCTGGCCTGCGGCGCGGTCGCCTCGCCCGCCATCTCTTCGGCATGAAACCAGCCGCGGAACGACGCCTGCACGGTATTGGACAGGTGCAGCATCCACTGCAGGTAGGCCATGCGCTCCGGGCTTCCCGGCGGCGGCGCCAGGCGCGCTTCCGGGTGGCGCTCGGCCAGCAGCAACAGCAGGGCGGCGCTTTCATACATGGGACGGCCGTCCACCAGCAGCGTCGGCACCAGTCCGTTGGGGTTGAGCCGCAGGTACTCCGGGTCCTTGTGCTGGCCGCTGGCCAGGTCCACCGGCTGGATGTCGTGCGCCACGCCGAGTTCGATCAGCATCCAGTGCACCGCCAGGCTGGCGGCGCCGGGCGTGTAATACAGGCTGTACATCGTCTGCCTCCTGCGGGCCGCGGCGCTCAGGCCGCGCGCTTCTTGACGTGAATGAGCAGGATCGAGACGGCTGCCGGGGTCATGCCGGGCAGCCGCGACGCCTGGCCCAGCGTGGCCGGCCGCGCTTCCGCCAGGCGTTGCCGCGCCTCGTTGGACAGCCCGGCCACGGCGGCATAGTCGAGGTCGGCGGGCAGCCGCAGCGCCTCGCTGCGACGCTGGCGGTCTATTTCCTGGCGCTGCCGCTCGATGTAGCCCGCGTACTTGGCCCGCACCTCCACCTGCGCGGCCACCTGTTCCGGCAGCCGGTCGTCGTCGAGCCGGGCGGGCGGCCCGACCGCCGGCAGCGCCACCAGTTCGCGGTAGGTCACCTGCGGGCGCCGCAGCAGGTCGAACGCGCGCTGCTCCTGCGGTGCCGGGTGGCCGGCGTCGGCCACGCCGGCCGCCAGCCGCACCCGCAGCCCGCACAGCCGCGCCACTTCCGCTTCCGTGGCATCGCGGCGCGCACAAAACAGCGACCAGCGCTCCCCGCCGACCAGTCCCAGCTCGCGTCCCCTGGGCGTCAGCCGGAAGTCCGCATTGTCCTCGCGCAGCAGCAGCCGGTGCTCGGCCCGGCTCGTGAACATGCGATACGGCTCGCTGGCGCCGCGCGTGATCAGGTCGTCGACCAGCACGCCCAGATAAGCCTCGTCGCGTCGCGGCCACCACGGCTCGCGGTCCGACGCCGCCAGCGCCGCGTTGGCGCCAGCCAGCAGGCCCTGCGCAGCCGCCTCCTCGTAACCGGTCGTGCCGTTGATCTGGCCGGCCAGGAACAGGCCGGCCACCACCTTCGACTCCAGCCACGGCTGCAGGTCGCGCGGGTCGAAGTAGTCGTACTCGATCGCGTAACCGAACTGCGTCAGTTCGGCGCGTTCGAAGCCGCGGATCGTGCGCACGAACTCGAGTTGCACGTCGCGCGGCAGGCTGGTGGAGATGCCGTTCGGGTACACCACGTTGGTGTCCAGCCCCTCGGGCTCGACGAACACCTGGTGCGAAGGCCTGTCGGCGAAGCGCACCACCTTGTCCTCGACCGACGGGCAATAACGCGGTCCCGGCCCGCCGATGGCCCCCGTGAACATCGGCGAGCGCGAGGTCGCGCCGCGGATGATCTCGTGCGTGCGCGCGTTGGTGGACGTGATGTGGCAAGGCACCTGGCGCGGATGATCCGCCGCACGCGACAGGAACGAGAACACCGGCCGCGGCTCGTCGCCCGGCTGCACCGTCATGGCCGTGTAGTCCAGGCTGCGCCCGTCCAGCCTGGGTGGCGTGCCGGTCTTGAGCCGCCCGACCCGGAGCGGCAGTTCGCGCAGGCGCTCAGCCAGCCGCACGGACGGCGGGTCGCCAGAGCGGCCGCCCGGCTCGCTCTGCAGGCCGACGTGCATGCGCCCGCCCAGGAAAGTCCCCACCGTCAGCACGACCGTGCGCGCCGCGAACCGCTCGCCACCGGCGGTCACGACCTGGCGCACCCGCCCGCCCTCGATCGTGAGATCCGCCACCTCTCCCTCGAACAGCTCGAGGCCAGGCTGCGATTCGACGATCGCGCGCACGGCCTGACGGTAGAGCCGGCGGTCCGCCTGTGCGCGGGTCGCGCGCACCGCCGGTCCCTTGCTGGCGTTCAGCGTGCGGAACTGGATGCCGGCCCGGTCCGCGGCTTGCGCCATGGCGCCGCCCAGCGCGTCGATCTCGCGCACCAGGTGTCCCTTGCCGATGCCGCCGATGGCCGGGTTGCAGCTCATCTGGCCGAGCGCCGCGAGCTGCTGGGTCACCAGCAGCGTGCGCACGCCCATGCGGGCCGCGGCCAATGCGGCTTCGGTGCCGGCGTGGCCGCCACCGATCACGATGACGTCGAAGGTCACCGCCTGGCGCATGTCCCCCTGTCTCCCTGGTTGCGGTCGCGCAATTCTACCCTGCCCGCGCGGGCCAGGCCGGTGTGGCGACCCGCCCCGGTCAATGGCACGCTATCGCGTCGCCGGATCGCATGGGATCGCTGAACCCGATGAACCGCTCGTCGCTTGCCGCCGGCCTGCTGGCGGCCGCGCTGCTTGGCGCCGGAACGGACGCAACCGGTGCGGAGGCTGTCCTGACCCTCGAGCCCTGCCGGCTGAGCGACGCGCGCGGCGTCATGTCCGTGGCGGCGCGTTGCGGGCGGCTGCCGGTCGCCGAGAACAGGGACGACCCGGGTGGCGCAACCATCGATCTCGCCGTCGCCGTCATTCCCGCGGTGTCGACCCGGGCCAGCGCCGATCCGCTGTTCCTGCTGGCCGGCGGGCCGGGGCAGGGCGCCCGCGCAGGGTTCATCGGCTCGCTCGGCGCCCTGGCCGGCGTGCGCCGCCATCGCGACCTGGTGCTGGTGGACCAGCGCGGCACCGGCGATTCCAGCCCGATGAACTGCGACTTCCCCGAGGACTCCTGGACCGACGCCGCCGTGTCCATCGATACCTTCCGGGAGCTGGCCGCGCAGTGCCTGGCGACGCTGCCCGGCGACCCGCGCTTCTATACCACCAGCATCGCCGTGCAGGACCTGGAGGCGGTGCGCGCCGCGCTCGGCTACGAGCGCATCAACCTGTACGGAGGCTCCTACGGCACCCGCGTCGCACAACACTATGCGCGGCGCTACCCCGCGCGGGTGCGCGCCATGGTGCTCGACGCCGTCGTGCCGCCGCAGCTGGCGTTCGGGGCCTCGATGTCGCTCGATGCGGAGGCCGCGTTGCGCGCGCACTTTGCGCGGTGTGCAGGCGATGCCGGATGCGCCGCGCGCTTCCCCACGCTGGACCGCGATTTCGACACCCTGCGCGAGCGCCTGGCCCAAGCGTCGGTCGCGGTGCGGCTGCCGGACCCGGTGACCGCGGAACCACTGTCGGTCGAATTCACGGCCGCTCATTTCGCGCTGGCGGTCCGCATGCTGACCTACTCGGACCTGAGCGCGTCGCTGCTGCCGTTGCTGATCGACGAGGCTGCGGCGCGGCAGAACTTCACCCCGCTGGCGGCGCAGGCTGAAATGGTCAGCGCGGAACTCCTCAAGGCGCTCGCCTACGGCATGCACAACTCCGTCGTCTGTTCCGAGGACCTGCCGTTCCTGGACCGCGCCGCGCTGGACATGCCGGCGCTGCGCCGCTCCTACCTGGGCGCGGTCATGCTCGAGGGCCTCGAAGCGATGTGCAGCGTGTGGCCGCGCGGACCCGTCGACCCGGCCTTCAAGGAACCGCTGCGTGCGGCCACGCCCACGCTGCTCCTGTCGGGCAGCCTCGATCCCGTGACGCCGCCGGCCTACGGCACGATGGCCGCCGCGGGCCTCACGGACCACGCGCACATCGTGTTCGCCGGACAGGGACACATACAGTTGCGACTCAAGTGCGGCCAGTCGCTGGTGCGGCGCTTCCTCGAGGCGGGCACCGCTGCCGGCCTCGACGCCCGTTGCGCCGACGCGGTCGGCCCGGCGCCCTTCTTCCTCGGTTTCAGCGGCGGTGCGCCATGATCCGCGTGGAGCGGCTCGCCAAGCGCTTCGGCAGCGTGCAGGCGCTGCGTGACGTGTCCTTCGAGGCCGCCGACGGGCGCATCACCGGCCTGCTGGGACCGAACGGGGCCGGCAAGTCCACGACCCTCAGGATTCTGTACACGGTGCTGCGCCCCGACCAGGGCAGTGCGCGGATCGACGGCGTCGACGTGGTGGCCGACCCGCTGGCCGCCCGCCGCGCCAGCGGCGTGCTGCCGCATTCGGCCGGCATCTACCCGCACCTGACCGCGCGCGAGAACGTGGCCTTCTACGGCCGCCTGCACGGCCTGCCGCGCCCGGCACTGGACCGGCGGGTGGACGAACTCATCGCCGGGCTGGGCATGAGCGACTTCGCCGACCGCCGCGCCAAGGGCTTTTCGCAGGGCCAGCGCACCAAGGTGGCCCTGGCGCGGGCGCTGGTTCATGCGCCGCGCAACGTGCTGCTCGACGAGCCCACCAACGGACTCGACGTGATGGCGACGCGCGCGCTCAGGGAGCTTGTCCTCGGCCTCAGGGCCGCCGGCCACTGCGTGCTGTTCTCCAGCCACGTCATGCAGGAGGTCGCGGCGCTGTGCGACGACATCGTCATCATTGACCGTGGCCGCGTCGTCGGCTGCGGCACCGCGGCCGCCATCCGAGAGCGTTTTGGCGGCGCCAGCATGGAGGAAGCCTTCGTCAACGCCCTCGGCCGCCAGGAGGGCCTGACATGATCCAGGCGCTCGCCGCGGTCTTCCGCAAGGAGTTCCTCGAGTCGGTCCGCGACCGTCGCGTGCTGCTGTCGAGCCTCGTGTTCGGCCCGGTGTTCGCGCCGCTGCTGTTCATCGGCGTCCTCACCCTGTCGCTTGAGCACTCGGTGACCTCGATGGACGAGAGCGTCGCGGTCACGGTCGCCGGCGCCGATCACGCGCCGAACCTCGTGCAGTTCCTGCGGCAGAGGGAACTGGTCGTCACGCTGCGGGACAGCGACGAGGACGGCGTGCGGCGCTGGCTGGAGGAGGACCGGGAACTGGTCGTGCTGCTCGTGCCCGCGGACTTCGGCGAGCAGTTCGGCGCCGGCCGGCCGGCGCGCGTCATGCTGTTCTCGGACGGCTCGAACGCCAAGGCCGGCAAGCGCGCCGACCGTGTGCACGCCGCGCTGGGCGCGTACTCCGGCACGATCGGTGCGCTGCGCCTGCAGGCGCGCGGCATTTCGCCGGCCGTCGTGCAGGCCGTCGCGGTGGACACCGTGGACGTCGCGACCCCGGCCGCGAAGGCCACCCTCGTGCTGGGCATGCTGTCGTACATCGTGCTGCTGGTGACGCTGCTGGGCGGCCTGTACCTCGCCATCGACGCGACCGCAGGCGAACGTGAGCGCGGGTCGCTGGAACCGTTGCTGACGGTGCCGGTGCCGCGCACGCACGTCATCTACGGCAAGGTGCTCGCGGCGGCCTTCTTCATGTCGGTCGCGCTGGTGCTGGTCACCACGACGCTGGCCTTGTCCGTCCGGCTCGTGCCGCTGGAGGAACTGGGCATGTCCACCCGCTTCGACGCCGGCACGGCGCTGGGCCTGTTCGCCGCGACCCTGCCCCTGGTGCTGGCGGGCGCCGCGCTGATGACGGTGGTCGCGTCCTTCACGCACAGCTATCGCGAGGCGCAGACCTGGCTGGGCGTCGTGCTGCTGGTGCCGACGCTGCCCATCGCGGTCGCCGGGCTGCTCGACGTCAAGGCCAGCGCCGCGCTGATGGCCGTGCCGAGCCTGTCGCAACATCTGCTGATCCAGGGTTTCCTGCGCGAGGAGCCGCTGCCGGCGGCATTCTTCGCCATCTCCGCGGCCAGCGCGCTGGCGCTGGGCGCGCTGCTCACCTGGCTGGCCGGGCGACTCTACCAGCGCGAGGCGATCCTGGGCTGAGCGGGCGGCGCACTCAGCCGCGCGGTTCCGGCGGCAGGTGCGCGGCGGCCACCACCGGCGGGTTCGTGTATTCCGGCGGCGGCGCCAGCTTGAACAGCGACGGCAGCACCGTGTTCAGGAACGCGTAGACGATCAACCCGCCGAACAGCCACGACGGGATGTCGTACTGCTCGCGCAGGATGGCCGCCAGCACCAGGGTGAACACCAGCGTCGGCAGGATGCGGACCGAGATCCTCAGCGTCTGCGCGAACCGTTCCTTGAGCGCGAACTTGCGGTGCGCGCTCACCGCGATGACGCGGAACGGCAGGATCAGCACGGTGAAGGCGATGCCGGTGCCGATGGCCGCGAAGGAGAAGTCCTCGCGGCGCAGTTCCAGCCCGGCGTGGAAGAAGTAGAACGGGATGAACAGCGAGCCGAGCGCCTCGACCGCGTGCAGCATGTGGTCGGTCTGCAGCGACGGCATGTAGTGGCGGTACTGCTGCGCGACCATGCCGACCACGAACGCCCCCACCAGGTAATACACGCCCAGCTTCTTGGTCACCAGCGCGCAGGCGACCGCGACGATCACCAGGAACGCGAAGTCGCTCTTCGGCGCGTACGGCAGCACGACCTTGGCGAAGCCGCGGAACAACCAGGGCAGCACGGCCACCATCGCCACCAGCGCCGCGGTCGAGACGCCAAAGTCCACGACGCTGGTCGAGCGCAGCGTGAAGAACAGCGCCAGCAGCGCCACGATTTCGGTGGCGACGGCCTTCGAGCGGATCCAGAAACGTTCCTGCACGTCCTGGGTGACGCTGTTCAACGAGTCGAGGATGAAGCCCGTGGAGGGCGTCAGCACCGCCAGCGCAACGAGGATCGCCGGCCGCAGCTCGAGGCCCAGGAACTGCACGGCGATCCAGGTCGCCACGGCGTACAGCACGACGCCGTTGACGACGTGCAGCGCCAGCACGCGCGAACCGCCGCGCAGTTCCTGCAGGTTCACCTCCAGGCCGGCGAACAGGAACAGCGCGACGATGCCCAGCGTGGACAGCAGGGTGACGGTCGGGTCGTGCTGGAACAGGCCGAGGCCGATGCCCAGCGCGCCGCCCAGCGCAAAGCTCGTGATGGCGGTCGGCAGCCCGATGCCCTGCAGCATGCGCGGCACGACGAACAGGCCGAACAGCAGGATGATGTAGGTCAGTTCGCTCGTGAAATCGATCTGTGGCACGGTGCCCCCTGTCCTGCCCGGCGCCGGCGCGGGCGCGGCTCGCGGGATGTTAGCAGCCGGCCGCGGGCTGTCGTATAACGGTGGTGGCCGCGGAACCGCAACGGCAGGTTTCGGGTCTCAGGAACGGAAGGAGGCCGAGCCATGAACCGCAGCGCCCTGCCCGTCATCGCCGTGCTGGCCTGCGCGTTCGCGCTGCCGGCGATTGCCCAGATCCACACAGTCCCCATGAAGGGCCTGGGCAACGAGTGGGTGAAGGAGCTGAGCCTCAAGGGCCGCATGGACTGGGAGTGGATCGAGACCTATCCCGAGCAGGTCTTCTTTGCCACCCGGCAGGACGCGCGCCGCGAGGGCGACATCGTGACCATGTGGCTGCGCATCGAGTACAAGAGCGCCCGCAGCCCGGGGCCGCACAAGAGCGCCGTGAGCCGCGACGACTGGGACTGCGGGGAACAACGGCGCTCCAACGTCGGGACCTTCTTCTACCGCTGGAACAACCTCGAGGACGACGATCCGGAGCGCGCCACGGCGCTGTTGCGCAACTGGGAGAAGGTCGAGCCCGGCACGCTGGGCGCGACCTTGCTGGATTTCGCCTGCAGCATCCAGCCCACCCAGCAGCTGGTCCAGCCGCAGCCCGCGCCGGCGCCCGGGAAGCCCTGACCGGGAGCGGACGGCCGCCTCATTGCGGCCGGCCGCGGACGCAACGACCCGCAGCAGCAGCAGCGGTCCCGCCGCCGGCTGCGGAATTCCACGGGTGACGTCCAAGCCCTTGGCAGCGCTGGAAATTGTGCTGCGCCGCGCGCCGCACCGGCGCGGCATTCGCGACATTCCGGGTACACGACCCCGCCAATTCGCGCAACAATGCGCGCCCCTTACGACCCTGCGATCACTCCGCAAGGATTTCCGGCCATGCGTCTTCTGTCCATCCTCATTCCGCAAGAGAAACGATTCTTCTCGCTATTCAACCGCCACGTCGAGCTCGTCGTCCAGGGTAGCCGCACGCTGGTCGAGTTGCTCGACGCTTACGCCGCGAACGAGCGCCGCGAGGAGCTCGTCAACCAGATCGTCGCCGCGGAAAAGGCCGCCGACAAGCTCACCCACGAGACCGTGGCGCTGATGCACAGCACCTTCGTGACGCCGTTCGACCGCGACCTGATCAAGCGCCTGATCTCGCGTCTCGATGACATCCTGGACCTCATCCAGGACACCGCAGAGTCGCTGACGCTGTACGACATCAGGCAGCTCACGCCGGAGACCGCGCACCTCGCCAACCTGGTGCAGCTGGGCTGCGCACGGGTGCAGGAGGCGGTCGGCCTGCTGTCGTCCATGGAAAACGGCCCCGCCATCCTAAGGCTGTGCAAGGAGATTGACCAACTCGAGACCGACGCGGATCGCGCGCTGTACGGGGCGATTTCCCGGCTGTTCCGCGAGGAGCACGATGTCCTGCAGCTGATCAAGCTGAAGAACGTCTACGAGCTGCTGGAACTGACGACCGACAAGTGCCAGGACGCCGCCAACATCCTCGAGATCGTGGTTCTCGAGAACGGCTGATCATGGACGCGAATGCCATCACCCTGACCCTGGCCATGCTCGTGTTGCTGGCGCTGGCGTTCGACTTCATGAACGGGTTTCACGACGCGGCGAATTCCATCGCCACGGTGGTCTCGACCGGCGTGCTGAAGCCCTACCAGGCAGTCGCCTGGGCCGCATTCTTCAACTTTGTCGCTATCGTGCTGGTCGAAATGAAGGTCGCGGCGACGGTGGGCAAGGGCATCGTCAGCGCCGACGCGGTGAATAACCAGGTTATTTTCGGAGCGCTGATCGGCGCCATCGTGTGGAACATCATCACCTGGTGGTACGGACTGCCTTCGAGTTCGTCGCACGCCCTGATCGGCGGCCTGATCGGCGCCACCATGGCCCAGGCCGGCACCGGCCCGCTGCTGGCCCCCGGCATCACCAAGACTTCCGTGTTCATCGTCGTGTCGCCAATGCTGGGCATGCTGCTGGGCGGCGGCCTGATGGTGCTGGTGGCATGGATTTGCCGGCGCCTGTCACAGCGACAGACCGACCGCTGGTTCCGCCGCTTGCAGCTTGTTTCCTCGGCGCTTTACAGCGTTGGCCACGGCACCAACGACGCCCAGAAGACCATGGGCATCATCTGGCTGCTCTTGATTGCCGCGGGCCTGACGACTCCCAGCCATCTGCCGCATTGGGTCATCGTCAGTTGCTTCGTCGCCATCGCGCTGGGCACGCTGTTCGGCGGCTGGCGCATCGTCAAGACCATGGGTCAGCGCATCACCAAGCTGCGGCCGGTCGGCGGCTTCGCGGCCGAGACCGGCGGCGCCATCACGCTGTTCCTTGCCTCCGGCTTCGGCATCCCGGTATCCACCACCCACACGATCACCGGCGCCATCATCGGCGTGGGCTCGTCGCAGCGCGTGCGCGCTGTGCGCTGGGGGGTGGCCGGCAACATCGTGGTCGCCTGGATCGTGACCATCCCGGCCTCGGCGCTGCTCGCCGCCGGCGCCTGGTGGCTGGGCGGCTACATCCTCTAGGACGCGTCGTCCTTCCTGGCTTCCGGCGCCGCGCGGGCGACCGGCGACGCCCCGCGCCGCCGGAGGCTAAGATGCCGCAACCGGGAAGAGCGAAGGACGCCTGATGGGCGACAGCGGGGACCCCGTTGGCACACTCGACGTGGCGCTGGCGCATACGCGGCGGCTGCTGGAAACCGACCCTGCGCTGGCGGCCGAGCAGGCCGCCGAGATCCTGCGCGCGGTCCCGGACCAACCGGTCGCGCTCCTCCTGCTCGGCGTGGCGCGGCGGGCGGGCGGCGATGCCGCGGCCGCCCTGGCGGTGCACGAACCGCTGGCCGGACGGCAGCCGGACTGGGCTGCCGCTCATTACGAACTCGGCCTGACGCGCGGCGCTGCCCGGCAGGGCGAGGCCGCCGTGGCGGCCCTGCGTCGCGCGGTCAGCCTGCAACCGGACCTGGCCGAGGCATGGCGCGCGCTGGCCGATCACCTGGCCGCCATCGGCGACGGGCCGGCAGCCGACGACGCGTTCGCCCGGTACCTGAAGTTCTCCGTGCAGGATCCCAGGCTGCTGGAAGCGGCCTCGGCCCTGTGCGACAACCGCATCGCGGCGGCCGAGGCATTGCTGCGCGAGCACCTCAGGCAGCACCCGACCGACGTGGCCGCGATCCGCATGCTGGCCGAAGTGGCGGCCCGCCTCGGCCGCTACGGCGACTCCGAGAACCTGCTGGCGCGGTGCCTCGAACTGGCGCCCGGCTTCACCGCCGCGCGTTACAACTACGCGCTGGTGCTGCATCGGCAGGGCAAGGTCGAGGCGCTCGACGAGATCGAGCGGGTGCTGGCCGTCGATCCCCACAATCCGGGCTATCGCAACCTGCAGGCCGCGATCCTCATCCGAATCGGCGAGTTCGACCGGGCGATCGCCATCTACGAGACCGTGCTGGCGGAGTACCCCAACCAGCCGAAGGCGTGGATGAGCCTGGGCCACGCGCTGAAGTCGGCAGGGCGCCAGCCGGAATGCGTCGCCGCCTACCGCCGCAGCATCGGGCTCGCTCCCGGCTTCGGCGAGGCGTACTGGAGCCTGGCCAACCTCAAGACCTTCGGCTTCTCGCCTGCCGAGCTGGACACCATGCGCTCCCAGCTCGACCGTCCCGGCCTCACGAACGACGACCGCCTGCACCTTCATTTCGCGATCGGCAAGGCGCTCGAGGACGCCGGCGAGTACGCCGGCTCGTTCGAGCACTACGTCACCGGCAACCGCCTGCGCCGGGCCACCACCGGCTACGACCCGGACGAGACGACCAGCCACACGCAACGCTGCAAAGAACTGTTTTCGAGGGAATTCTTCTCGCAGCGCAGCGGCTGGGGCAGCGCCGCGCCGGACCCGATATTCATCGTCGGCCTGCCGCGCTCCGGCTCGACACTGCTGGAGCAGGTGCTCTCCAGCCACTCCGCGGTCGAAGGCACGATGGAGTTGCCGGACGTCATCTCGATCGCGCGGGCGCTGGGCGGCCGGAAGATCCGCGCCGAGACGTCCCGGTACCCGGAGGTGCTCGCGACGCTCGGCGCCGCGGAATGTCGCGCCCTCGGTGAGCAGTACCTGGAACGAACGCGCATCCAGCGCAAGACCGGCGCGCCCCTTTTCATCGACAAGATGCCGAACAACTTCGCGCACGTCGGGCTCATTCACCTGATGCTGCCCGCGGCGAAGATCATCGACGCGCGGCGGCATCCGCTGGGCTGCTGTTTCTCGGCCTTCAAGCAGCATTTCGCCCGCGGCCAGAACTTCACCTATGACCTGCAGGAACTCGGCCGCTACTACCGCGACTACGTCGAGCTGATGGCGCATTTCGATGCCGTCCTGCCGGGCCGGGTCCACCGGGTCATCTACGAGACCTTCGTGGAGGACACGGAGGCCGAGCTGCGCCGGCTGCTGGCTTACTGCGGCCTGCCTTTCGAAGCCGGCTGCCTGCGCTTCTACGAGAACGAGCGTGTGGTGCGCACGGCCAGCTCGGAACAGGTCCGCCAGCCCATCTACCGCGATGCCATGGATCACTGGCGTCACTATGAACCCTGGCTGGACCCGCTGAAGCGCGCCCTGGGACCGGCGCTCGAGACGGCCTTGTCGCCACCGGACGATTGCAGCGCGGCCGACGAAGCGTAGACTGCGCATACGAAACCACTACGGGGGGGACACACATGCAACGCTCGAAGAAGCGCAAGCTCCGGCGTACTCAGGGTTTGCTGGCGGCGGGTGCGCCGCTGGCGTCGGGACTGCTGCTGCTCTCTCCGGCCGCCTATGCACAGGGCACCAATGTCGCCCGGCTGGAGGAAATCACCGTCACGGCACAGAAGCGGGCGGAGAGCCTGCAGGACGTTCCGGTCAGCATCCAGGCGCTGGGTCCGACCAGGCTGGAGCAGCTGAACGTCGGCAATTTCTCCGACTATTCGAAGTTCCTGCCCAGCCTCTCCTACCAGAGCGGCGGGCAGAGCGGCGGGCCCGGCTTCTCCCGGGCCTACATGCGCGGCGTCGCCAGCGGCGGCGACGGCAACCACTCCGGCTCGCAGCCCGGCGTCGGCACCTACCTGGACGAGCAACCGGTCACCACGATCAACGGCGCGCTCGACGTGCACCTGTACGACATCGAGCGCGTCGAGGTGCTGGCTGGCCCGCAGGGCACGTTGTACGGCGCCAGCTCCCAGTCCGGAACGATACGCATTATCACCAACAAGCCGGATCCGTCCGGCTTCAGCGCCTCCTACGACCTGGAAGCCAACACGGTGTCGAAGGGCGGCGCGGGCTACATGGCGGAGGGCTTCGTCAACCTGCCGCTGTCTCCCACGGCGGCCATCCGCCTGGTCGGCTGGGCGCGGCATGACGCCGGCTACATCGACAACGTGCCCGGCTCCGTTACCTACCCGTTCTCCGGAATCACGCGGACCAACGCTGGCCGCGTCAAGAAGGACTACAACGACGGCGACGTCTATGGCGCGCGCGCGGCGCTCGGCATAGACCTCAACGACAACTGGTCGGTCGGGGTCGGCCTGATGGGCCAGGAGCAGACGCTCAACGGCAGCTACGGCTACCGCGTGGGTGACGACCTCGAGATCGTGCGCTTCAACCCCGAATCCACCAAGGACCGCTGGGCCCAGGCGGCGCTGACCATCGAGGGCAAGCTGGGTAATTTCGACGTCGTCTATGCCGGTTCCTACCTGGACCGCAAGGACGACGTGCGTTCCGACTACGTCGATTACTCCGTCTACTACGACATCTACAGCTACTACGTGTACAACGACGCCGGCGATTACATCGACCCCACGCAGTACATCATCGGCAAGGACGGCTACACGAAGCAGAGCCACGAGCTGCGCATCTCGTCGCCGGCCGACCAGCGGGCCCGATTCGTCGCCGGCCTGTTCATGCAGCGCCAGACCCACGACATCGAGCAGAACTACAAGATCGACAACATCGCCGCCGAACTCGAGGTCACCGGCTGGCCCGACACCTGGTGGCTGACGCAGCAGGTCCGCGTGGATCGCGACTACGCCGCCTTCGGCGAAGTCACCTACGACCTGACGGACCAGCTGTCGGTCACCGGCGGCATCCGCTTCTTCAAGGCCAAGAACTCGCTGGCCGGCTTCTTCGGCTTCGGCCTGACGCATCCGTACACCACGGGCGAGAAGCTGTGCTACCCCCCGTACGTCAGCGCTCCGCTCGGCCCTTCGCCGTCGGTCAATGGCGGGCCCTGCACCAACCTCAACAAGGAAGTCGACGAGACCGGCAACACGCCCAAGCTCAACCTGACCTACAAGTTCGACGACCAGCGGATGGTGTACGTGACGTACTCGGAGGGCTTCCGGCCCGGCGGCGTCAACCGCCGCGGTACGCTGCCGCCGTACGACGCCGACTTCCTGACCAACTACGAGCTGGGCTGGAAGACCAGCTGGGCGGACAACCGCCTGCGTTTCAACGGCGCGGTGTTCCTCGAGGACTGGGACGACTTCCAGTTCTCGTTCCTGGGCGAGAACTCGCTGACCCAGATCGCCAATGCGGGCAGCGCGCAGATCAAGGGCATCGAGGCCGACCTGCTGTGGGTGGCGAGCGACCACCTGACGATCGCCACCGCCTTTGCGCTGCTCGATGCGAAGCTCACGCAGGCCTATTGCGGCGAGCTGGGCCCGGACGGCAAGGACCTGAACCCCTGCCCGCAGGAACCGCTGGCCCCGGACGGCACGCGGTTGCCGGTCACGCCGAAATTCAAGGCGAACCTCACGGCGCGGTATACCTTCGACGTGCGCGGTTTCGACGCCCATGTGCAGGGCGCGTTCGTCTACGTGGGCAACCGCTGGCCGGAACTGCGCACGGCGCAGCGGGCCATCCTCGGCGAGGGGAAGGCCTACACGCTCGCCGATTTCAGCGCCGGCCTGGCAAGGAACGGTTACACGGCGGAACTGTTCGTGAGGAACGCCTTCGACAAGCGGGCGCAGCTCGATCGCTGGGCGCAGTGCGACGCCACGGTCTGCGGCGTCGGCGCGCACGTACATTACGCCGGCCATGCCGCGCACGATCGGGGTCAGGTTCGGCCGGAAATTCTGAACGTATGGCCTGCGGCGGGCCACGCCCGCCGCAGGCCGCGCCAGCCGCGCATACCAGCGCCGCCCGGTCGTGGTATTTTGGGCCTGTCGGCCTTCTGTCGACGGGGGTTAATGTATGCGTGTTGAACGTTTTCGTCGTAGTTGTGTTGCGCTCGTCAGCGTGAGTCTTCTCTCGCTGGGGCTGCAGGCCCCGGCAGTCGCCGGGATCATTGGCACCGTCGATGTCATCGCCGCCGTGCCGGAACGAACCGATCTGGACGTGATCCGCGGTGCGCTGGCTGGCGCCGAGGTGCGCGAGCGCCTGGTGGCGCTGGGCGTCGACCCGGCCGAGATCGACGGGCGCCTCGCGGCGCTCTCGGCCACCGAACTCGCAACGCTCGCGGACAATATTGAGCAGGCGCCGGCCGGCGGCAGCGCGTTGGCCGTCATTGGCATCGTATTCGTGGTCCTGCTGATACTCGAGTACACCGGCACCATCGACATCTTCAAGAAAGCGCCGTGATCCGGGCAGCGCTGCCGGCGGCAGCGCTGCTAGTCGGCCTGGCGGGATGCGCCGCTTCGCCGCCGCTTGCCCAAGGACTTCCGCCGGGGATGCCGCGCTCATCCGAGCTGCGCGGCACGCCGTTCTTTCCGCAGGACGACTATCAGTGCGGGCCGGCGGCACTTGCGACGGTGCTGCGGGCCAGTGGCGTTGCGATTGAGCCGGCCGCATTGGCGCCGCAGGTGTTCCTGCCAGGGCGGCGGGGCAGCCTGCAGGCCGACCTGATCGGCGCGGCCCGCCGGCACGGCCGGCTGGCCTATCAATTGCCGGGTACCGGGCAGGCGCTGCTGGCCGAGCTTACTGAAGGCCGGCCGGTGCTGCTGCTACAGGACCTGGGCGTTGCGAGGCTGCCGGTCTGGCATTACGCCGTGCTGGTCGGTTACGACGCCGCGCGCAACGTCGCGGTGCTGCGCTCCGGTCGCCATGAACGGCTCGAGATGCGCTGGCAGCTCTTTGCCCGCTCCTGGGACCGTGCCGGACGCTGGGCCATCACCACGCTCCCGCCAGACGTGATGCCCGCCGCAGCCGACGCCACGCGCTACCTGGACGCCGCTGCGGGCCTGGAGGCCGCCGGCCAAGCGCACGAAGCCGGGATCGCCTACGCGGCGGCGACCACGCGCTGGCCGGACGAGCCTTTCGCCTGGCTCGGCCGCGGCAATGTTGCCCACGCCAGCGGCGATCTGCTGGCCGCGGTGGACGCCTACGCACGCGCCGCAACACTTGCACCCGGCAATGCCGCCATACGCAACAACCTGGGACAGGCGTTGGCCGACGCGGGCTGCATCACGGAGTCGCGCATTCAACTTGCCCGCGCAGTCGCGCTGGCGGCCAACTCCGAAGTGGCGCCCACGGTCGGGGCGACACGCGCAAAGATCGAGGCGGATGCGGCGCGTGGCGCTGACGGGCGCTGCCCACTGGTCGGCCGTGATTGGCCGGAATAGGGCACGGCGGATCATCCTCGAATCACCGGGGCCGGCATTTCCTGGCGTTCGCCTGGTGCTACTTGCCGATGCAGAAACTCGCGAAAATCTCGCCCAGCAAGTCGTCGCTTCTCGTCTTCCCGTGATCTCGCCCAGCGCCGCGTGCGCGAGCCTCAACTCTTCCGCCGCCAGTTCTGGCGAGCGGCCCGACTCCAGCTGCGCCCGGGCGGCCCCGGCGTGCGCGCGTGCGCGGGTGAGCGCATCGAGGTGCCGGCGCCGGGCGGTGAATGCGCCATCCTCGCCGGCCTGATAGCCGGCGGCCTGGCGCAGGCGCGCGCGCAGCGCATCGAGACCGGCGCCGGTCTTTGCGGAAATGTCGAGTGCTTCGGAGGGGTCAGACCCCGCAGAGGGGTCAGACCCCGGACTGGTTCGGGGTCTGACCCCCCCTCGGGGTCTGACCCCTCCACGAGGTCAATCTTGTTCCACACCTTCAACACCGCTGCGTCGCTGTGCAGCGCCGCAAGGTCCGCCGCGACGGCGGCCTCGCGCGGCGCGGCCGTCACGTCCATGACGTACAGCACGAGATCCGCGCGCGCGATCTCGGCGCGCGCACGGCGCACGCCCTCGCTCTCGATCGTGTCCTCGGTGTCGCGCAGGCCGGCCGTGTCCATGACATGCACGGGCAGGCCGTCCACGACGACCTGCTCCCGGAGCACGTCGCGGGTCGTTCCCGGCAACTCCGTGACGATGGCCGCGTCGTGGCCCGCGAGCGCGTTGAGCAGGCTCGACTTGCCGGCGTTGGGCGGCCCGGCGATCACGACGGTCAACCCATCGCGCAGCGCGCGTCCCTGCCGGGCCGCGCCCTCGATCCGCGCGAATCGCTGCGCGATGTCGTCGAGTTGCCCCGCGATCTGCGACGCGCCCAGCCATTCGACCCCCTCGTCCGGGAAGTCCATGGCGCCCTCGACGTAGACGCGCAGCGCCGTCATCGCTCCGGCCAGCGCCAGCACTTCTGCCGAGAACTCTCCCTGCAGCGATCGCATGGCGGCACGGGCGGCCTGCTCTGACCCGGCATCGATGAGGTCGGCCACCGCTTCAGCCTGCGCCAGGTCTATCTTGTCGTTGAGGAACGCGCGTTCGGTGAATTCGCCCGGCCTGGCGAGCCGCGCACCGAGCGCCAGCGCGCGACGCACCAGCAGGTCGGTGACCATCACCCCGCCGTGGCCGTGCAGTTCCAGCACGTCTTCCCCCGTAAACGACGCCGGCGCGGGGAAGAACAATGCCACCCCCGCGTCGATAGGCTGGCCCGACCCGTCGAGGAAGCGCGCAAAGGTCGCATGGCGCGGCCTGGGCACGCTGCCCAGGATGGCGGTCGCAATCGCGGGCGCCTGCGGGCCAGTCACCCTGACGATGCCGATGCCGCCGCGACCGGCCGGCGTAGCGGGCGCAACGATCGTGTCGTTGTGCGGTTCCATGGGACAAGTATAGGAGGGGTCAGACCCCCAGGCGGGGTCAGACCCCGAACCACGCCGGCGGTTGCCTCGAATTACTCGTAGCGCAGCGCCTCGATGGGGTCGAGCCGCGACGCGCGACGCGCGGGCCACAGCCCGAACAGCAGCCCCACACCGGCGCTGAAGCCGAACGCCAGTGCCAGCGACTCGCCCGTCACGAACGTGGACCAGCCGGCCAGCTTCGACAGCATCATGGCGGCGGCCGCGCCCAGCGCCATGCCGATCAGTCCGCCCAGCACGCACAGCGTCACGGACTCGACCAGGAACTGCCGCATGATGTTGCCGCGCGTGGCGCCCAGCGCCTTGCGGATGCCGATCTCGCGGGTGCGCTCGGTCACCGTCACCAGCATGATGTTCATGATGCCGATGCCGCCCACGATCAGGCTCACGCCGGCGATACCGGCCAGCAGGAAGCCGAGGATCTCGCGTCGTCTGCTGCTGGGTCGCGAGGAACTGCCTGCCGGTCGAGCAGCGCGAAGTCATTGTCGCGGCCGGGCAGCAGCGCATGCTCGCGGCGCAGCACGCGCTCGATCTCGACCATGGCCTGCGCCAGCTGCGCGCCCGGGGCGACCTGCACCGAGATGTTCTGGATCTGCTCCTGGCCGGTGACGCGGTACTGCGAGGTCGCCAGCGGTATGTAGATGTCGTCGTCCGGATTGCTGAAACCGATCGCGCCCTTGCGCTTGTGCACGCCGATGACCTCGAAGGGATGTTCTTCACGACGATCGTTGCGCCCAGCAGCGCCGTGCCGCTGGTGCCCAGCATTTCCGGAATCTCGCCGCCCAGCACCGCGACGCGACGGCGCGCCGCGTCGTCCGCGGCGCTGAACATGCGCCCGTACTCGATCTGGAAGCCGTTCACGTCCGGGTGATTGGGCTGGGTGCCGATGATCGTCACGTTCAGGTTGCGCGCGCCGTACTTCACCTGCTGGCGCCCGCTCTGTTCCGGCACCACTGCCGACACGTGTCGCGCATCGCGCGCCAGCGCCGTGGCGTCATCCACGCTCAGCGTCTGCTGGTCGCGCGCCACGCCCTGCATCCAGCGCATGCCGGTCGTCACCGTCAGCACGTCGGCGCCGAGCGCCGCCAGTTGCTCGTCCACCGCGCGCTGCGCGCCCTTGCCCAATGCCAGCATGGTGATGACGGCGGCCACGCCGATGATGACGCCCAGCATGGTCAACGCCGAGCGGAACAGGTTGCCCCGCATCGAGGACAGCGCCACCCGCAGCGTCTCGAAGAACGGCATCTCAGCGTCCGGCCGCGGGCGCCCCGCCCTGCGTGTTGCTGCTGCTCTGCTGCGTAATGCCCGGGATGCCGCCGCGGCGGCTCGCGAAGTTCTGGATCAGCTGCTGGGTCTCGATGAGGCTCGCGCTCGGCAGCACCAGCACTTCATCGCCCTCATTGAGGCCGCCCGTGATCTCGACCCGATCCAGGTCCGTGACGCCGGTCGTGACCTTGACGGGCTCGTAGCGCCCACTCCTGGTGGCGACCACCCACAGATTGCGGCCGACCTCCAGCGCGGAGCCGCGCGCCGCTCCGCCGGTCGAGCCGCCCGACCTGAACAGCTGTTGCATCAGCGCGCGCTCCTGCGCGAATCGAGCTCGCCGCCCTCGCGACGCTTGCGCATGATCGCCTGCACGCGCGTCGCCTCGACGCCTGGCGGCAAGGTCACCATGCGGTCGCCAAGCTGGATGGTCTGCGGCGCGGCGGCCTCCGGGGAGGCGGCCTGCGTCGCCGGCCCGTCAAGCTGGGCCTGCAGTTCCTCGGACGTGACGCCCAGGATGCCGGCCGTCGTGTCCAGGTCGCGCTGCGTGCGCAACGCCATCACCGGCAGCGTCAACACCGAGTCGCGGTGGGTCACGTCGAAGACGGTCTCCACGTTCATGCCCGGGCGCAGCAGGCCGCCCTCGTTGGCGATCGAGATCAGCACCGAGAACAGCGTGACGTTCTGCTCGACCACCGCCTGCGGCTCGATCTTCTCGATGACGCCGGAGAAGGTCCTGCCCGGATAGGCCGCCACCGTGATGCGCGCCGGGATGCCGCGCGACAGCTTGCCGATGTCGGTCTCGTCCACGCGCGTGCGGGCCCGCACCATGCCGAGGTCCGCCATGGTCAGCAGCAGCGTACCGCCGCCCACGTCCATGGTCGGCGAGGAGATGACCTGGCCGCGCTCGACGGGCTTGGTGAGGATCGTGCCGCTGGACGGTGCCCGCACCTCCGTGTCCTCCAGTGCGATGCGCGCGTTCTCGACTGTCACCTCGGCGGAGATGACCGAGGCGCGGGCGTTAGCGACGTCCAGCGCAAGGCCCTCGAAATCCGCCTGGTTGATCCACTTTTCGCCCAGCAGCGAACGGCCGCGCTCGAGTTGCGCCTGCGCCGTGGTGAGGCGTGCCCGCGCCGCGTTGAGTTCCGCCTCGGACTGCGCCATGCGGTTGCGCGGCGTGCGCGGGTCCACGCGCACCAGCAGGAAGCCCTTTTCGACCGTGTCACCGATATCGGCGCCGATCTCGAGTATCTCGCCCGACGCCTTGGACTTCACCTCGACGGCGCTCACCGGCTCGATGACGCCGGCCGCCTCGACGACCACCGAGATCGAGCGGCGCTCGACCGCCGCGGTTTCGTACTGCGGCGCCGCCGGTTCCTGCTGCCCACAGGCTGCCAGCAGCGGCAGTGCGGCGGCGGCGGCGGTCAGGTAGCTACGCATCGGCATGGGTCTTCCCCGGATGACTGGTGTCGCTGACGACTTCGCCGTCGCGGACGTGAATGGTGCGGCGGGCGTGCGCCGCGACTTCCTGCTCGTGGGTCACCAGCACGATGGTGTGGCCCGCCGCGTGCAGGTCGTCGAACAGCGCCAGGATCTCGGCGCCGGTGGTCGTGTCCAGGTTGCCGGTCGGCTCGTCGGCCAATAGCAGCGCCGGCTCGGTCACCAGGGCGCGCGCCACCGCGACGCGCTGGCGCTGCCCGCCCGACAGCTCGCCGGGCCGGTGCGCCGCGCGATCCGCCAGCCCCACGCGTTCCAGCGCGTGCAGCGCCCGCTGATGGCGGTCCGCCAGCCGCACGCCGGCGTAGATGAGCGGCAGCTCCACGTTGGCGAGCGCGGTCGCGCGCGGCAACAGCGCGAAGGACTGGAACACGAAGCCGATGTCCCGGTTGCGCACGGCGGCCAGCTCCACGTCGCCCATGTCCGACACCAGCCGCCCGTTCAGCCAGTAGCGGCCCGCATCCGGCGTGTCCAGGCAGCCGATCAGGTTCATCAGCGTGGACTTGCCGGAGCCCGAGGGGCCCATGATGGCCACGTACTCGTTGCGGCCGATGGCGAGGTCCACGCCGCGCAGCGCATGGATCACGGCCCCGCCCATGCGATAGCGGCGCTGCAGGCCTTCAGCGCGGATCAGCGGATCGCCGGCGGGGCTCGCAGACATGATGGCTCGTTTGATCCATGTAGAACGCGCGCCGCCGGCGCCGGTTGACCGCCGCCCTCAGCCCTGGTGGGACTTCTTGTCCTCGGCCTCGACCACCCGGTTGATCTTCCACTGCTGGGCAATGGACAGCACGGTGTTGGTCAGCCAGTACAGCACCAGGCCCGCCGGGAACCAGGCGAACATCGCCGTCATGATCACCGGCATGAAGGCGAACACCTTGGCCTGCACCGGATCCGGCGGTGTCGGGTTCAACTTGAACTGCACGTACATGGCGCCGCCCATCAGCAGCGGCAGGATGAAGAACGGGTCGCGCACCGACAGGTCCTGGATCCAGCCCAGGAACGGCGCCTGCCGCATCTCCACGCTTTCCAGCAGCACCCAGTAGAAGGCCAGGAAGAACGGGATCTGCACCAGCATGGGCAGGCAACCCGCCACCGGGTTGATCTTCTCGCGCTTGTACAGTTCCATCATCGCGCGCGCCTGCCCCTCGCGGTCGTCCTTGTGACGTTCCTGGATGGCCTTCATGCGCGGCGCGACCGTGCGCATCTTCGCCATCGAGCGACCGCTGGTCTCCGCCAGCTTGTAGAACACCAGCTTGATGAGCAGCGTGACGATGATGATGGACCAGCCCCAGTTGCCGACGAAGCCGTGCACCTTGTCCAGCAGCCAGAACAGCGGCTGCGCCAGGATGGTGAGCTTGCCGTAGTCCGCGGCCAGCTCGAGGCGCGGGCCGGTCGTTTCCAGCTGGGCCTGCAGCTTCGGCCCCACGTAGACCGTCTCCGCAATTCGCGCGCGTGCACCGGGGGCGACGGACTGCGGCGGCCCGACGGCGCGCAGCAGGTAATCCTTGTCCTGCACCCTGAGGGTGTGCTGCCAGGTCTCCTGCGGGGGCGGCACGATCGCCGCGACGAAATGGTGCTGCAGCGCCGCCATCCAGCCGCCGGTCACCCGCCGCGAGTAGCCGCTGTCGTCCTCGTCCTCGATGTCCAGCTTCTGGTAGGACTCGCCGTCGTACACCGCCGGCCCGCGGAACGCGTAGCTCTCGACGTTGAACATCGAGCGCTCGACCGCCACCCAGTGCCGCAGCAGCTGGGCATAGGGCGCCAGCGTCACCGGCTCCGCGCCCTCGTTGGCGATGTCGTAGTCGATCGCGATCGCGTACTGGCCGCGCTGCAGGCGGATGGTCTTGGTGACCGACAGCCCGGCGCCGTCGTGCCAGCGCAGCGGCAGCAGCAGTTCCTCGGCCCCGTCCGCCAGCCGCAGTTCGCGGGCCGACGCCGTGAACGCAGCCTTGTGGTTGGGCTCCGCGCGATCCGCAATGCCGGTCGTCAGGCCCGACTGGTATTCGAACAGCGTGCTGGGGTTGCCGGTGTCGAAGAGCCGGACCTTGTTGAGCGGATTGTCCTTCTTGACGGGATAGTCGAGCAGGTCGGCGCGCACCAGCGAGCCGCCGACCAGCGACACGTCGAGGTCGAGCACGTCCGTCACCAGCCGCACGGTGGGCCCCGCCGCCTCGGCCGTGGCCGGCGCGGTGTCGGGTGTCGCCATGGTCATGTCGGGCGCCACGGCAGTCGCACCGCCGATTTCCGGCAGCGCGTCGGCCAGGCCGGGTGCCGCCGCGGTCGTAGCCGGCGCAGCCGCTGGCGTTTCGCCGGTAGCCGTCGCCGTCGCCGCGGGTGTCGCCGCCGGCGCAGCCGCGGTGGTGACCGGCGCGGTGGCGTAGTCCTTCATCCACGCGTCCACGTTGAGCCACAGGACGAACAACAGTCCCAGCCAGATGAAGATCCTTTGGTTTTGCATGTCGGGCCTGCTCGTCAGTGCGTGTGCCGCGGCTCGGGAACCGGGTCGTAACCGCCTGCATTCCACGGGTGGCAGCGGCAGATGCGCCGCGCGCCCAGCCAGCCCCCACGGAATGCGCCATGCTGCTCGACGGCTTCCAGCGCATAGGCCGAACAGCTGGGATGAAAGCGGCAGTTGGACCCGAGCAGGGGGCTGATGAAGTAGCGGTAGAAGCGGATCAGCGCGGCCATGACGTGTTTCATGCCTGCTTTACCCGCTGCCACAGCCTCTCCAGGCTCGCGAACAACTCTGCATTGGGTGTATGGCGCGCCTGGTCGCGCGCGGTGATGAACACGTCCATCGCCGGAAGCTCGTGCTGGTGAAGCCGGAATGACTCGCGGATCACGCGGCGGATCCCGTTGCGACGCACCGCGCTGCCCGCGGCGCGTACGCTGACCGCCATGCCGAGCCTCGCGTGTTTGCCGCTGTTTGCAACGTAGTGCATTCCGAAGGGGCCGTCGCCCGCGCGCCGGCCGGTCTTGCGCGCGCGATCGAAATCAGCCGCCGCGCGGAGCTTCTGGGCCGGCTTGAAACCCTGGCGAGTCGTGTTGGGTCAGCCGCTCAGCGGGAGATGCCGACGGTCAGGCGCTTGCGGCCCTTCGCGCGGCGGCGCTTGAGGACCAGGCGGCCCTTCTTGGTGGCCATGCGCGCGCGGAACCCGTGGGTACGCTTGCGCTTGACTTTGCTCGGCTGGTACGTGCGCTTCATGGCGGCGACTCTGCTGAAAGTTTCACTAAAACAACGACATGCCCATGCGGGCAAAGGGCGGCAAGATTAAGGTGGCGCGGCAGGCAAGTCAACCTGATCTGCAGGGCTGGAAGTGGCGGGTCCTGGTGTTGATCGCTGGCGCCATCGTTGCGCGCTCCGGAGGGGTCAGACCCTGGAAGGGTCAGACCCCGGATCCTGCCGGGGTCTGACCTCCGAGGGTCTGACCCCTCCTAGCCCCTCGGCCGGCGTTTTGTCCCCCCACCCCCTTGTGGATAACTATGGCGTCGTGGCGCCCGCAACGCTAGACTGCCCGGCGTTTCCTCCTTCCGATAAACAGCCACCCCGGGGGTCCGGTTCGTGCACGGCTCGCTTTGGCAGCGTTGTCTGCGCCAGCTCGAGGGCGAGGTGCCCGAACAACAGTTCAACACCTGGGTCAGGCCCCTGCAGGCCGTCGCGGCCGACAACGTCCTCAGGCTCTTCGCACCCAATCGCTTCGTGCTGGACTGGGTGCAGCAGAACCTCTACGCGCGCATCGTCGAGCTCGCCGCGCAGGAAGCGCCGGGCACCGGGCCGCAGGTGCTGATCGAGGTGGGCTCGCGCCCGAAGCACCCTGACGAAACGCCATCCGCCGCAGCGCCGACGCAGGCGCCGGGGTCCGCCGCACGCCCGGCTCCGCTGCCCACGATCGGCGGCCGCGTCAACCCGGACTTCACCTTCGAGGCCTTCGTCGAGGGCAAGAGCAACCAGCTGGCCCGCGCGGCCGCCACGCAGGTTGCCGAGAATCCCGGTCGCGCCTACAACCCGCTGTTCATCTACGGCGGCGTCGGCCTCGGCAAGACCCACCTGATGCACGCGGTCGGCAACCTGGTGCTGCAGAAGAACCCGAATGCCCGCGTGGCCTACGTGCACAGCGAGCGCTTCGTCAGCGACATGGTGCGCGCCCTGCAGCACAACACCATGGCGGAATTCAAGCGCGCCTATCGCAGCCTCGATGCCCTGCTGATCGACGACATCCAGTTCTTCGCGGGCAAGGAGCGCTCGCAGGAGGAGTTCTTCCACACCTTCAACGCGCTGCTGGAGGGCCAGCAGCAGGTGGTGCTGACCTGCGACCGGTATCCCAAGGAGGTGGCCGGCCTCGAGGAGCGGCTGAAGTCGCGGTTCGGCTGGGGCCTGACCGTCGCGATCGAGCCGCCGGAGCTCGAGACCTGCGTGGCGATCCTCATGTCGAAGGCGCAGGCCGCCGGCGTTACGCTGCCCGAGGAGGTCGCGTTCTTCATCGCCAAGCGGATCCGCTCCAACGTGCGCGAGCTGGAGGGCGCGCTGCGCCGCGTGATCGCCAATTCGCGCTTCACGGGACGGCCGATTACGCTGGATTTCACCAAGGAAGCGCTCAAGGACCTGCTGGCCCTGCAGGAGCGCCTGGTCACGATCGACAACATCCAGAAGACGGTCGCCGAGTACTACAAGATCCGCGTCGCGGACCTGCTGTCCAAGCGCCGCAGCCGGTCGATCGCGCGGCCGCGGCAGGTGGCGATGGCGCTGTCGCGCGAGTTGACGAACCACAGCCTGCCCGAGATCGGCGATGCCTACGGCGGCCGGGATCATACGACTGTGCTGCATGCCTGCGGGCGCATCCGCGACCTGCGCGGCAGCGACCAGCGCATAGCGGAGGACTACCTCAACTTGTTGAGAATCCTGACGGGTTGATGTGGATAATATGTGCTCGTTGCGGGGATGCTTTTTCGTCCACATTCCGCACACAGGGAGAGCAGAGGAAACTGGCAGCTGACTAGGGTGGTCGTGCCTTCGCCACGTGCCTGATGGTGCTTTGTTTTTGGCTGTTTTCCACTAATATCCAACGGCTCTACAGCAACAACTACTAATTCAGATAATCACTCTCTTGAAATCAACAGGACCCTACGGCGGGGAGCGCAGATGAAGTTCAGTGCAGAGCGTGAAAAGATCCTGGCCGCATTACAGGCAGCCATCGGCGTCGTCGAGCGTCGGCAGACGATGCCCATCCTGGCCAATGTCCTGTTGGCGGCCAAGGACAACCGCTTGGCCGTGACCGCGACCGACCTTGAAGTCGAGCTCGTCGCGCATGCGGAAATCAAGTCCACGGCCGACGGCGCGGTGACGATCCCGGGCCGCAAGCTGCTGGACATCTGCCGGTCATTACCGGACGGCGCGAAGCTGACGGTCACGCAGGAAGGTGACCGGGTGCTGGTGCGGGCCGGCAAGAGCCGCTTCACGCTGTCGTCGCTGCCGGCCGCGGAGTTTCCGGTCATCGATGAGGTCAATGCGCAGCAGACGCTGGAGATACCGCAGGCGGACCTCAGGCACCTCATCGACAAGACGCATTTCTCGATGGCCCAGCAGGACGTGCGCTACTACCTGAACGGAATGCTGCTGGAATCCGATGGGAAGATGCTGCGCACGGTTGCAACGGACGGTCACCGCCTGGCCCTGTGTGAAATGGCGCTGGCCACCAAGGGCAAAGGGCAGCAGATCATCGTGCCGCGCAAGGGTGTGCTGGAACTGCACCGCCTCCTGGGCACGGAAGGGAACGTTGAAATAACGATAGGAACCAATCACGTTCGCGCCCAGATCGGCGACATTCGCTTCACTTCGAAGCTAATTGACGGCAGATTCCCGGAATATAGCCGGGTCATCCCGGCCAATCCGCCACGCTCCGTGCTGGCTGATCGTGAAGTGCTGCGGGCCGCGCTGCAAAGGACCTCGATCCTGGCCAACGAGAAGTACCGGGGCGTGCGGCTGGCGCTCAAGGGCAAGGCGCTCACCATCCAGGCGCACAACCCCGAACAGGAAGAGGCGGAAGAAGAGATCGAGGTCAAGTACGGGGGCGAAGACCTCGAAGTGGGCTTCAACGTGAATTACCTGCTGGACGCGATCGGGGCCATCGACTCGGCGGAGGTCGAGATTGGCCTCACCGATGGAAGCTCGAGCTGCCTCGTGCATGCGCCAGGCGCAACCAGCAACCGGTATGTAGTGATGCCGATGCGGCTATAGCGCCGGGGCGATGCCGCTGACCTGGATTCGGGTTGAGCAGTTTCGCTGCCTGGAGCGGGTGGAACTGGACCTCGACCCGCAACTCAATTTCTTCGTCGGGCCGAATGCGTCGGGCAAGACAAGCTTGCTCGAGGCGTTCTATTTCCTTGGCCGCGGGCGGTCCTTTCGAACACGGCGCCTGGATCCCCTGGTCCGTCAGGGCCAGAAAGCGCTCACCATCGTCGGGCGCGTCTCCGCCCTCACCGGTCAGACGACCCTTGGAATCTCTGCGGGTCGCGGCGGGACGGAGATCCACGTTGGCGGGCGGGTGGCGCAATCGGCCACGGAACTGGCTGAACACTTCCCCCCACAGGTCATAGAGCCGGAAATCCACAAGCTGCTGGAAGAGGGTCCGGGCCGCCGCCGCCGCTTCCTGGATTGGGGCGTGTTCCACGTGGAACCGACGTTCCTGCCGGGTTGGCAGCGCTACTACCGGGCACTCAAACAGCGCAATGCCGCCCTCAAGCAGCAACTGCCAGACGCCTCGGTGAGCGCCTGGGACGCCGAACTCTGCGAGGCTGGAGAGACCCTTGCGGAGCAGCGACGCGCCTATCTGGCGCTGCTGGAAGCGCCGGTGCAGCGTATGGGCCAGCGCCTGTTGGGGCTGGACACCGATCTGGTCTATCACGCGGGCTGGCCTGAGGGCCGCGGGCTGGGTGAAGCGCTCATCAAGGATCGCGACCGGGATCGGCGCTACAAGGCGACGCAGCACGGCCCGCATCGCGCCGACGTCACCGTGCGGGTTGCCGGTCATGCTGCCAAGGACCGGGTATCCCGCGGGCAGCAGAAACTACTGGCCGCCGGACTGACCCTGGCGCAGCTGGAAATACAGGAGCACGGCCGGCCGGGAAGCTCGGCGCTGCTCCTGGACGACCCCGCGGCCGAACTGGATCGCGACAGCCTGGAGAGGCTGCTGGACTGCGTTCGGGAGCTGCGGGCGCAACTGCTGGTGACGTCGTTGAGCGCGGGGATACCGGGACTACCGCCGGGTGGCCGCACGTTCCACGTGGAACAGGGGCGCGTAACGACCGGATAGGGCCGTGGTTCCTGGTCTTGTCCACAGCGCCGGACCTGGCTGGAGCCTCGGTCCGCCATGACCGCCGTTAGACATGTTCCACGTGGAACACCGGCCTGCACGCATCGCCGGCAAACCCGCCATCTGGCCGGACCCCTCGGTTTGCCACGATGCGCGGCGGTCCGTCCACAGAATTATCCACAAGATCATCGGGCGGCTTCCGGGGTCGCTCCTGGCGCTAGCCAGGAGGGGCGCCGCGTACTGATCGGAAGGCGTTCCGCGAGCGTCGCAGACGGTCGGGGTGGCGCCACTCCAGGCGCCCGTCGGCAGCAGCCTCAAACACCTGAAAACAAAGTGAAAACACGCGAAAAATGGTATCCTTGATCGATTAAGGTGACGGGGTTTCGCATGTCCGAAAACGACGACTACACCGCCAAACAAATCAAGGTGCTCAGGGGCCTGGATGCGGTGCGAAAAAGGCCCGGAATGTACATCGGCGACACCGATGACGGCACCGGCCTGCACCACATGGTGTTCGAGGTCGTGGACAACGCCATAGACGAGGCGCTGGGTGGGTATTGCGACCGGATCGTCGTCACCATCCATGCGGACGAGTCCATCACGGTCACCGACAACGGCCGCGGCATTCCGACCGACCTGCATACCGAGGAGGGACGATCGGCGGCCGAGGTCATCATGACCGTGCTGCACGCGGGCGGGAAGTTCGACAACAACTCCTACAAGGTCGCGGGCGGACTGCACGGCGTGGGCGTATCCGTGGTCAATGCGCTGTCAGAACTGCTGGTGCTGACCATCGCGCGTGACGGCAAGCTGCATCGCCAGGAATACCGCAACGGCACGCCGCAGGAGCCGCTGGCCGTCGTGGGAGACACCGATGAGCGCGGCACGACCGTGCATTTCAAGCCCAGCGAAGCCGTATTCACCAACACGGCGTTTTCGTACGACTGGCTGGCCAAGCGATTAAAAGAACTGTCATTCCTGAATTCAGGGGCGCGCATTGAGATCGTGGACGAGCGCGACGAGCGCCACGAGGTGTTCGAGCACGACGGCGGCGTCAAGGCCTTCGTGCAGTACCTGAACCGCGGCCGCACGGGCGTGCACCCCAACATCTTCTACTTCCGCGCCCAGGAAGGCGCGATCGTCGTCGAGGTGGCGGCGCAGTGGAACGACTCCTACCAGGAGTCCATGTACTGCTACACCAACAACATCCCGCAGCGGGACGGCGGCACGCACCTGGCGGGATTCCGCGCGGCGCTGACCCGCAAGATCAACGACTTCATCGACCGCGAGGGGCTGGCCAAGCGCGAGAACGTCGGGCTGACCGGCGACGATGCGCGCGAGGGACTGACGGCGATCCTGTCCATCAAGATGCCGGACCCGAAGTTCTCGTCGCAGACCAAGGACAAGCTGGTCTCGTCCGAGATCAAGGGCGTGGTCGAGTCGACCGTGTCCGGCAAGCTCGAGGAATTCCTGGTGGAGCGGCCGCAGGATGCGCGGGCCATCTGCATGAAGATCATCGACGCGGCGCGGGCCCGCGATGCGGCGCGCAAGGCGCGCGAGATGACCCGCCGCAAGGGCGCGCTCGACCTGGCGGGGCTGCCCGGCAAGCTGGCCGATTGCCGCGAGAAGGACCCCGCGAAGTCGGAGGTGTTCCTGGTCGAGGGCGAGTCGGCGGGCGGCTCGGCCAAGCAGGGCCGCGACCGGCACACGCAGGCCGTGCTGCCGCTGAAGGGCAAGATCCTGAACGTCGAGAAGGCGCGCTTCGACAAGATGCTGTCGTCACAGGAAGTGGTCACGCTGATCAGCGCGCTCGGCTGCGGCATCGGCCGCGAGGACTTCGACGCCGACAAGGTGCGCTACCACCGCATCATCATCATGACCGACGCCGACGTGGACGGCTCGCACATCCGCACGCTGCTGCTCACGTTCTTCTACCGGCAGATGCCGCAGCTCATCGAGCGCGGCTACGTCTACATCGCGCAGCCGCCGCTGTACAAGGTCAAGAAAGGCAAGCAGGAGCAATACGTCAAGGACGACGCCGAGCTCGACCAGCTGCTGCTGGGCAACGCGATCGACGGCGCGGCGCTGTACGTCAACGCCGATGCGCCGCCGCTGGGCGGCTCCGGGCTCGAGTTGCTGGCCAGGCGCCACATGGAGGTGCAGGCGATCGTGGCGCGCTGGTCGCGCCGTTACGACCGCCGGCTGCTGGAGGAACTGGTGAACGCCCCGCCGATGGAATCGCGGCGCTTCAGCGACGCGGACTGGCTCGAGGGCTGGGCGCGCGACGTCGAGACGCGGCTCAACACGGACGCCGCGGTGTCGTGCGCCTACCAGGTGAGCGTGTCGCGTGACAAGGCCGGCATGCCGCGACGCATCAACGTGATCCGCACCGAGCACGGGGTGAGCGCCGAGAAGCACCTGCAGCGCGAGTTCTTCGACTCCACGGAGTACCGGCGCATCGCCGAGTTCGGCCGCACGCTGTCGGGGCTGCTGGGTCCCGGCGCGCACGTGATGCGCGGCGAGGCGCGCCAGGAGGTAACGAGTTTCCAGCAGGCCATGGACTGGCTCATGGAACAGGCGCGCAAGGGCCAGTCCGTGCAGCGCTACAAGGGCCTCGGCGAGATGAACCCCGAGCAGCTGTGGGACACGACGGTCAACCCTGACACGCGCCGGCTGCTGCAGGTGCGCATCGAGGACGCGGTCGCGGCCGACGACATCTTCACGACGCTGATGGGCGACGCGGTCGAGCCGCGCCGCGAGTTCATAGAGAAGAACGCGCTGGCGGTGGCGAATCTGGACGTCTAGCCGGGCATCATGCCGGGCGGGTCATGGCGGGCGGAAATCCGCGCCATGGTGGCGTCCATCCACGCCTTGGCCTGCTCGTTGAGCTGGCGCGGATCGCGCCCCAGCGTCTCGATCGACGGCCCGATCACCACCCGCACCGTGCCCGGCTTCTTCAACAGCGCGCGCTTCGGCCAGAAATCGCTGGCGTTGTGCGCGACCGGCACCAGCCTGGCGCCGGTCCGCGACGCGAGCAGGGCGCCCGACAGGCCGTAGCGTCGCGTCTGCCCGGGCGGCACGCGCGTACCCTCAGGGAAGTACAGGATCCAGCGGCCATTGGCGAGCCGCTGCCGCCCCTGCTCGACCACCTGGTTGACGGCGAAGTGTCCCGCGCCGCGGTTGATGGCGATCGGCCTGTACAGGAGGACGGCCCATCCCACCAGCGGGATCAGCAGGATCTCTCGCTTGACGACCCATGACTGCGGCGGGAACAGGAACATCACGAGGAACGTCTCCCACGCCGAGGAGTGCTTCCAGAAAGTGATGTGCGCACCTTCGCGCGGCACGTTCTCCATGCCCTCGACCACGTAGTCGAGGCGGCACAGGACTTTCAGCAGCCACAGGTTGGAACGGCCCCAGCTGCGCGACTGGGCGTCGGCAAAGCGGCGGCCGAAGACCAGCGAGGTCAGCAGGATCACTGCTGCGTGCAGCAGCGAGTTCGCGAAGAACAGCAGCGTGAACAACAGGGAGCAGATCCATTGCATGCGCTGCGCTCTGGTTCTGCGTGCGGCGGCGCAGCTAGCCCGGCAGCCGCGACAGGTCGGCGGCGTGCCCGAACGTCCTCTCCAGGGCCGCCAGCAGCGCCAGCCGGTTGGCGCGCACCGCCGGGTTCTCGTCCATCACCAGCACCTCGTCGAAGAACTTGTCCACGTGCGGGCGCAGCGCGGCCAGCCGCTTCAGCGCCTCTTCATAGCGGCGCTCGCCGAACAGCGCTTCGACCGGGCCGCGCAACGCCTCCAGTTCGGTGGCCAGCCGCTGCTCCGCGTGGTGCTTCAGCAGGCCGGCGTCGACACGCGCCGGGATGTCCTGGCCGGCCTTGCGCAGGATGTTGGCAATGCGCTTGTTGGCGGCTGCCAGGCTGGCCGCGTCGGGCAATGCCAGGAACGCGGCCAGCGCCGTGAGCCGCGCGTCGAAGTCCAGCGGCGAGGCGGGCCTGCAGGCCAGCGTCGCATCGAACATCTCGGCCGTGAAGCCGCGTTCCGACTCCAGGTAGTAGGCGCGCAGCCGCTCCATGACGTACTCGTAGACTTCCGCGCCGACGTCGGCGTCCGTGGCCGCCGCCTTGCCGCCCGCCGCGGCCATGTCGGCCCGCGCGGACTCCAGGGCCGTTGCGATGAGCGCGGGCAGGCCGATGTCTATGCGTTTCTCGATCAGGATGCGCAACATCCCCAGCGCGGCGCGCCGCAGGCCGAACGGGTCGCGCGTGCCGCTCGGGCGCTGGCCGGCGGCGAAGATGCTGACCAGCGTGTCGAGCTTGTCGGCGATGGCGACGGCGGTGCCGGCGCCGCTGTCCGGCAACGCGTCGCCGGCGAAACGCGGCCGGTACTGCTCGTCGATGGCGGTCGCGACCTCGGCGTCCTCGCCGTCGCGTGAGGCGTAATACCGGCCCATCAGCCCCTGCAGCTCGGGAAACTCGCCGACCATGGCTGTCAGCAGGTCGCACTTGGCGAGCTCCGCCGCGCGCCGCGCGAGCGCCGGGTCGGCCGCCGTAAGTGGTGCGATCTGCTCGGCCAGCGCAGCAACGCGGTTGGACTTCGCCAGCACCGAGCCGAGCTGCTTCTGGAACGTGATGCCGCCCAGCGCTTCGCGACGGGCCTCTAGCGTCTGCTTGCGGTCCTGGTCCCAGAAGAAGGCCGCGTCGGCCAGCCGCGGGCGCACCACGCGCTCGTTGCCGGCGCGCACCTGATCCGGGTCGCGGCTGTCGATGTTGGCGACCGTCACGAACCAGGGCGTGAGCCGGCCGGCCGGGTCGCGCACCGGGAAATAGCGCTGATGGTCTTGCACCGTGGCGATGACGACTTCCGCGGGCAGCTCGAGGAAGCGTTCCTCGAAGCGCCCCGCGATCGGCACGGGCCACTCGACCAGCGACGTGACCTCGTCCAGCAACGCGGGGTCGAGGACCGCCTCGCCGCCCAGCGAGGCGGCCAGCTTCGTCACGCCGTCACGGATCCTGTCGCGACGCTCACCGAAAGCCGCGATGACCCGCCCGGTCTTCTCCAGCTTGCCGGCATAGGCGCGCGGCGAGGTGATGCGCAGCGGGCGCGGCGCGTGGAAGCGATGGCCGCGCGAGGCGTTGCCGGCGGCGATGCCGAACATCGAGCAGGGCACGACGTCGCTGCCGTACAGCATGACGATCCAGTGCACGGGGCGCACGAACTCGGCGTCGCCGCCGCCCCAGCGCATGCGCCGGGCGACCGGCAGCGCGTCCAGCGACTTCTGCACGATGCCGGGCAGCAGCGCGATGGCGTCCTGTCCGGGCTGCACGCCGCTGAAGTGCAGGAACTCTCCCTTCGGTTCGGTGACGCGACCGAGCGCATCGACCCCGGTGCCACACGACTCGGCAAAAGCCGTGGCGGCACGCGTCGGCTTGCCGGTTGCATCGAATGCGACGCTGACCGGCGGGCCCTTGCGCTTGATGCGCTGGTCGGGCTGGCGCGGCGCGAGCCGGTGCACCATGACTGCCAGCCGGCGCGGCGCGGCGTACGGTTCGACCGCGCCGTGCTTCAGTCCGGCCGCCGCCAGACCGGCGACGATGCCGTCGGTAAAGGCGCGCGACAGTTCGGGCAGCGACTTCGGCGGCAGTTCCTCGGTGCCGATTTCGACGAGGAAGTCGCGGGCGCCGGACTTCATGACTTGCTCCGGGCGCGTGCGGAGGGGTCAGACCCCGGAGGGGTCAGACCCCGATCCTTGCCGGGGTCTGACCCCCCCTGGGGGTCTGACCCCTCCTTCTGCCTCCGCTTTCCGGGGTCTGACCCGGTCTTCGGGTCTGACCCCTCCTTGACCGGCGCCCCCTTCAGCATTGGGAACCCCAGCGCCTCGCGGCTTGCGTAGTACGCCCCGGCGACCGCGCGCGCCAGCGTGCGCACGCGCAGGATGTAGCGCTGCCGCTCGGTGACGGAAATCGCGCGCCGCGCGTCCAGCAGGTTGAAGGCGTGCGACGTCTTCAGCATGCGCTCGTACGCCGGCAGCGGCAGGCCCAGCTCCAGCAGCCGCAGGCAGTCACGCTCGCTGGCGTCGAAGTCGTGGAACAGCGCGGCGACGTCGGCGTGCTCGAAGTTGTACTTGGACTGCTCGACCTCGTTCTGGTGGTAGATGTCGCCGTAGCTGACGCGCCCGAGCGGGCCGTCTGCCCAGGTCAGGTCGAAGACGCTCTCCACGCCCTGCAGGTACATCGCGAGGCGCTCGAGGCCATAGGTCATCTCGCCCATGACGGGCCGGCAGTCGAGGCCGCCCACCTGCTGGAAATAGGTGAACTGCGTGATCTCCATGCCGTTCAGCCAGACTTCCCAGCCCAGCCCCCACGCGCCCAGCGTGGGCGATTCCCAGTTGTCCTCGACCAGGCGGATGTCGTGCACCAGCGGGTCGAAACCGAGCGCGCGCAGCGAGCCCAGGTAGCGCTCGATGATGTCGTCGGGCGACGGCTTGATGACGACCTGGAACTGGTAGTAGTGCTGCAGCCGGAACGGGTTCTCGCCGTAGCGGCCGTCGGCCGGCCGGCGGCTGGGCTGCACGTAGGCGGCGCTCCACGGCTCCGGGCCGACGGCGCGCAGGAAGGTCGCTGTGTGAAAAGTGCCGGCGCCCATCTCCATGTCGTAGGGCTCGAGGATCACGCAGCCCTGCCCGGACCAGTACTTCTTCAGCGCGAAGACGAGGTCCTGGAAGGTGGCGGGAGGCGTGCCGAGCTTGGGGCTGGCGGGCATGAAAAACCGTGTTTTTTCGTTACGGTCCGGGAGTATAGCGAGTCGTTCCGCCGTCCGATGCAGTGCAACACGGCAGGCGCGCCAACCGCCAGCCGCCGGGCTTGGCGAGTCCGACCATTGGGCTCCATGCACCAAAAAAGAGCACGAACGGACTATTGAGCACCATGTTGGTGCATTTTATAGTCTAGAATGCCGGCGAATAATCGTAAGCACATGATTTTACTGACGCATCGCGTGTGGCACGGATCGTGCACTCATCTGGACGTAGCTTCCGCGACGGCCAAGGCGCCTGACGCCGACCCGAGCGGACCCAATCACCCGCTGCTGCGCTCACCCGGAGAATCCACATGAAGGCCGATGACGTTCTCAAGCTGATCAAGGAGCGCGGGCTGCGCTTCTGCGACCTGCGCTTCACCGACACGCGCGGCAAGGAGCAGCACGTGACGGTGCCCACGCGCCTCGTCAACGAGGACTTCTTCACCGACGGCAAGATGTTCGACGGCTCGTCGATCGCGGGCTGGAAGGGCATCAACGAGTCGGACATGATCCTGATGCCCGATCCCAGCACGGCGGTGATCGATCCATTCTACGACGAGCCGACGCTGCTGCTGCGCTGCGACATCGTCGAGCCGACCACCATGCAGGGCTACTCGCGCGATCCGCGCTCGCTGGCGCGCCGCGCCGAGGCCTACCTGAAGTCCACCGGCATCGCCGAGTCGGCGCTGTTCGGCCCGGAGAACGAGTTCTTCATCTTCGACAGCGTGCGCTGGACCAACGAGCTGAACGGCTGCAGCTACCACGTGGACTCGGAGCAAGGCGCGTGGAATTCCGGCGTGCAGTTCGAGGGCGGCAACCTGGGCCACCGGCCGAGCGTGAAGGGCGGCTACTTCCCGGTGCCGCCGGTGGACCGCTTCCAGGACCTGCGCACCGCGATGTGCACGGCCTGCGAGGAACTCGGGCTCGAGGTCGAGGTGCACCATCACGAGGTGGCGACCGGCGGCCAGGGCGAGATCAACGTCAGTGCCAACACGCTGGTGCGCAAGGCCGACGAGGTGCAGATCCTCAAGTACGCGCTGTGGAACGTGGCCCACCAGCACGGCAAGACGCTGACCTTCATGCCGAAGCCGATCGTGGGCGACAACGGCAGCGGCATGCACGTGCACCAGTCGCTGATGAAAGGCGGCAAGAACCTGTTCGCGGGCGACAAGTACGCGGGCCTGTCGGAGATCTGCCTGTACTACATCGGCGGCATCATCAAGCACGCCAAGGTGCTGAACGCCTTCACCAACCCGGGCACCAACAGCTACAAGCGGCTGGTGCCGGGCTTCGAGGCGCCGGTCATGCTGGCCTATTCCGCACGCAACCGCTCGGCGTCGATCCGCATCCCCTGGGTGCCGAACCCGCAGGGCCGGCGCATCGAGGTGCGCTTTCCCGACTCGCTGGCGAACCCGTACTTCGCGTTTGCCGCGCTGTTGATGGCCGGCCTGGACGGCATCCAGAACAAGCTGCACCCCGGCGAGGCGCTGGACAAGGACCTGTACGACCTGCCGGCCGAGGAAGCAAAGAACATCCCCGAGGTGTGCTACTCGCTGGACGCGGCGCTGGACCACCTCGACGCCGGGCGCGCCTTCCTCACCAAGGGCGGCGTGTTCACGGACGACATGATCGACGCCTACATCCGGCTCAAGCGGCAGGAGGTGACGCGCTTCCGGATGGCGACCCATCCGGTCGAATTCGACATGTACTACAGCCTCTGAACCCGTCACCGGGAAGGGCGACGGAGACGGCGTTCACGAATCGTCATCTCCGCTTTGTCAGTCAGGCCGGCCAGGGCTATGCTTGCGGAATGCGCATCGCCCTGGTCATCGCCGGATTGCTCGTCTCCCTGGTGGCGCAGCCCCAGGAGATCTACAGGTGGGTGGACAGCAACGGCATCGTTCACTACGCCGACCAGCCGGGAGCGCCGGATGCGAAGCGCGTGGAGTACGCCGCGCCCAGCGACGAGGACGCCACGGACGAATCGCCGCAGCTGTACAGGTCCGGGCCGGCGCAGCCGGCGGAGCGGGCACCCTATCGCTCGCTGAGCATCGTCAGCCCGACGCCGGACGAGGTGTTCTTCGGCGGCGACGTCAGCGTCGCGGTGACGGTCCAGCTGGATGCCCGGCTGCGCGCCGGCGACGAGCTGTTGATCTTCGTGGACGGCAACCGCGTGCCGGACGTGACCGCCACCGGCGCGACGATCACGGGGCTGGCCAGGGGCACGCACTTCCTGCGCGCGGCGGTGGCGGACGCCAACGGCGCGGTCGATCATCAGCAGTCCAGCAAGTCACCTTCCACCTGCGGCAGGCGTCGATCGCCACGCCGGCCGCCGGGCCGCGCGTCGTCCCGCCACCGCGACCGCCGCCGCCGGCCGGCTGACCGGTTCCCCGTCTCCTGACGCGGCTGCCCATGGCCGCTGATCCTGCACGCCTGCCGCAGGCCTGCGACACGGCGGCGCTGTTCGACGCGCTGGCGACGGGCGTCATCGTGGTGGACGGCCGGTGCGCGGTGGTGTGGCTCAACGCAGCGGCGCAGGAACTGCTGGCTGCCGGACGCGCCGCGGCCATCGGGCGCCCGCTGGCCGAGCTGATCGCCGCCGGCGCCTGGATCGAGGAACTGGTGGCGCGTACGCGCCTGGGCGGCCAGCCGATCGCGCGGCGCGAATGCGAACTGGTGCCGGTGAATCGCCGTGACGCCAGGTACATGGTGGATTGCACGCTCACGCCGCTGGGCGGCGCGGCTGGCGAAGTGGTGATCGAGATCGCCGACACCACGCGCCAGGCGCGCATCAGCCGCGAGAATGCGCTGCTCACGCAACTGGGCGGCAGCCGCATGATGGCGCGGCAGCTCGCGCACGAGATCAAGAACCCGCTGGGCGGACTGCGCGGGGCGGCGCAGCTGCTGGAGCGCGAACTGCCGGACGAGGGGCTCAGGGAATACACGCGCATCATCATCGGCGAGGCCGACCGGCTGCGCGCGCTGGTGGACGCGCTCCTGGGACCGCCGCGCACGCTGGCGCGCACGCCGGCCAACGTGCACGAGTTGCTCGACCACGTCTTCCAGCTGGTGCGGGCCGAGGCGCCCGCGGCGCTGGTCATCGAGCGCGACTACGACCCCAGCCTGCCGGCGCTGCAGCTGGACCGCGACCAGATGATCCAGGTGATGCTCAACCTGGCACGTAACGCCGTCGAGGCGCTCGGCAGCCACGGCAGGCTGACGTTGCGTACGCGCGCGCTGACCGGCGCAACGATCGGCGCGCAGAGCCACCGCGTGGTCGCGGCCGTGCAGTTCGAGGACAACGGGCCGGGGGTGGCGCCCGAGCTGGGCGAGACGGTGTTCTATCCGCTGGTCACGACCCGCCCCGGCGGAACGGGGCTCGGGCTCGCGGTCGCGCAGGAGATCGCGACGCGGCACGGCGGGCTCATCGAGTTCGAGAGCCGCCCGGGGCAGACCGTGTTCTCGCTGCTGCTGCCCGTCGGGACCAACGGCGGGAGCTCCGCCATGAACCGGGTGCTCGAAGTCTGGATCGTGGACGACGACGCCTCCATCCGCTGGGTTCTGGAACGCGCGCTCAGCCAGGCGGGCATGCGGCCGCGGGCGTTCGAGCAGGCCGACGGCGCCATTGCCGCGCTCGCCCATGGCGAGCCCGACGTGCTGGTCACGGACATCCGCATGCCCGGCGCCAGCGGGCTCAAGCTGCTCGAGGCGCTGCGCAGGACGCGGCCCGCGCTGCCGGTCATCGTCATGACGGCGTATTCCGACCTCGACAGCGCCGTGGCCGCCTACCAGGGCGGGGCGTTCGAGTACCTGCCGAAGCCCTTCGACATCGACGAGGCGGTCGGGCTGGTGCGGCGGGCCGCAGCGCAGGCGATGCTGCAGGCGCCGGGCAGCACGTCGGGCCGGTTCCCGGAGATCTTCGGCCAGGCGCCGGCCATGCAGGACGTGTTTCGCGCCATCGGCAGGCTCGCCCGTTCCAGCCTGACGGTGCTGATCGCGGGTGAGACCGGCACCGGCAAGGAGCTGGTGGCGCGGGCGCTGCACCGGCACAGCCCGCGCGCGGGCCAGCCGCTGATCGCGCTCAACACCGCCGCCATCCCTTCCGAACTGCTCGAGTCGGAACTGTTCGGTCATGAGCGCGGCGCGTTCACCGGCGCGGAAGCGCAGCGCCGCGGCCGTTTCGAGCAGGCTGACGGCGGCACGCTGTTCCTCGACGAAATCGGCGACATGTCCGCCGCCCTGCAGACCCGGTTGCTGCGCGTGCTGGCCGAGGGGGAGTTCTATCGCGTGGGCGGGAATGTCCCGGTACGGGTGGACGTGCGGGTCATCGCCGCGACCCACCAGGACCTCGAGGCGCGCGTGGCCGAGGGCCGGTTTCGCGAGGACCTGCTGCACCGGCTCAACGTGATCCGCATCGAGGTGCCGCCGCTTCGGCGCCGGCGCGAGGACATCGCCGGGCTGCTGGAGCACTACCTCGGCGTGGCCGCGGCCGAACTCGGCGCCGAGCAGAAGACGCTGACCGACGAGGCGCTGCGGACCCTGGAGGGCTTCGAGTGGCCGGGCAACGTGCGGCAGCTGATCAATGCGACCCGTCGCCTGACGGTCACCGCCCCCGGACGCGAAATCCGCCTCGACGACATTCCCGCCGACCTGGGCGGCGCGGCGGCGCCGGCCGCGGAAGGCGGCTGGACGCGGGAACTGGAGCAATGGGCGCGGCGGCACGTGGCTGGTGGTGACGGGACGCCGCTGCTGCACGCGGCGGTGCCGGAACTGGAGCGGACGCTGATCCGGGTGGCGCTGGCCCATTGCCAGGGCCGTCGCCAGGACGCGGCCAGGCTGCTGGGCTGGGGACGGAATACGCTGACGCGCAAGCTGCGCGAACGCGAGACGGATAAATGAAGCGGTTCAGCCAGGCGCCGGGCGAGCCTGGGCATCCGGTGGGCTGATCGGAATTGGTACCCATGCACTACACGCACGCCATCGTCCGCCCGCCTGCGGCGACCTTTGCCGCCGGCCTCACCAGCTCGCAGGAGGGCGCGCCGCACCTCGGCCGTGCGCTCGCCCAGCATCGCGCGTATTGCGAGGCGCTTCAGCGGTGCGGGCTCGAGTTGACGGTGCTGCCGGCCGACCCGCGTCATCCCGACGGCACCTTCGTCGAGGACACGGCCATCGCGACCCCGCGCGGCGCCATCGTCACGCGGCCGGGCGCGCCCAGCCGCGCCGGCGAGGTGGACGACGTGGCCGCAGTCCTGCGCGACCGGTATGGGGACGTTGCGCGCATCGCCCTGCCCGGCACGCTGGACGGCGGCGACGTCTGCGACGCCGGCGGGCACTTCCTGATCGGCCTCTCGGCGCGCACCAACGAGGAAGGCGCCCGCCAGCTCGCCGGGCTGCTGGGTGAACTGGGCTATCGGTCGTCGGTCATCGACATCCGCGGCAGCTTGAGGTTGCTGCACCTGAAGACCGGGCTGAGCCACCTGGGCGACGGACGCCTGGTCGTCAGCGCGGACCTGCCGCGCGTCGCGGCGCTGGCTTCATATGAGGTGATTACCGTCGGCGACGACGAGCGCTACGCGGCCAGTTGCCTCAGGGTCAACGACCGCGTGTTCATTGCGGCCGGGTATCCGCGAGTTCGCGGCGCGCCTGCAGGCGCTGGGCTACCAGGCGATGCCGCTCGAGATGTCGGAATTCCGCAAGATGGACGGCGGGCTGAGCTGCCTGTCGCTGCTGGTCGGCGAACGGACCGATGGCAGATCCGCAACCTAGATCATCGGGTTGGATTCGGCGCGGGGTTGCATATCTGCAGCGGTCACCGGATTGGCGAGCCAATTAGACATAATGTGATTGCTTAAATTTGTGTTTTGTCCATGGCTTTGTAAACTTCTTCTTGGGGAGATTTGAGAACGACCAAAAGGCCAATACAACAGGCGGTTCGTTCTTGATGTATTGTGCAAGAAGCGCAGAGGCACATCGAATAGTGGCCACTGCATGAACAAGGGAATTCCGGCGTTATGCGTCCGAAGAGACGCAGCCGCTGGCAACGAGACTAGACAGGGGACAGCCATGATGCGATCGATTTTCGTTGGCTTAGCCGCGTTTGCGGTAGTCGTTGTAGCCGGGCCGGCTTCTGCGCAGAACATGCGCACCGCGCCGAATGCTGCGGCAATCGGCACATTACAACTCGACTCGACGCCGGCTGCGGCGCAGTCGTCCGTAACCCGCATCTACGTCGTGCAGATGGACGGCGACGCCGCCAGCAGCTACCAGGGCGGCGTCTCTGGCTATGCGCGAACGGCGCCGGATCGCGGTAGCCGTTACGACGCGCGCGCCAGCCACGTGCAGATGTACGCTGGCTATCTCGAGCGGCGCCAGGACCAGGTGCTGGACTCGGTCAATGCGCGCGATCGCAAGGTCTACAGCTATCGGCATGCATTCAATGGTTTTGCCGCACGCCTGACGGCTGAAGAGGCCCAGAAACTGAGCGGCAACAAGGCCGTGCTGCAGGTGTGGGAAGACCGGGAGATGAGTCTGGACACGAATAATAGTCCGGCGTTCCTCGGCTTGCTGGATCGTAAGGAAGGCCTGCGCTCCCGTCACCACCTGAGGGGCGAGAATGTCGTCATCGGCATTATCGATTCCGGTGCGATCCAGGAGCATCCCAGCTTCTCGGATACCAAGACCTTCCCGCTGCCGCGTTTCTGCGATAAGCCCGCGTGGTGGAACAAGCGCCTGTGCGACTTCCTGGAGGCCCACCGCACGGTCAGGGTGTACGGGCCGCCGCGCGGCTGGAACGGCACCTGCCAGGCCGGCGAAGCCTGGGCCGAGAGCGACTGCAACAACAAGCTGATTGGCGCGCGCTGGTTCGCCGACGGATTCCTGGCGGCCTATGACGTGCTCGACGGCGAGTTCCTGTCAGCGCGCGATTCCGACGGCCACGGCAGCCACACGGCCAGCACGGCGGGCGGCAACGAGGTAACGGCCTCGCTGGGCGGCACGCCGCTGGCCGAGATCAGCGGCATGGCGCCACGTGCGCGCCTCGCGATCTACAAGGCCTGCTGGCAGAGACCGAACAGCCCGAACCCCGGTTCGTCGAGCTGCTTCTTCTCCGACAGCGCGGCGGCGACGGATGCGGCGGTGGCGGACGGCGTGGACGTGATCAACTTCTCCGTTGGTACGGCCGTCGCGTTCAATGATCCACAGGACCTGGCGTTCCTTGACGCAGCCGCAGCGGGTGTATTCATTGCGCGCTCGGCGGGTAATTCCGGCCCGACCAGTTCGGCGCCAGGCCCGACTGCTGCCGGTGAGCCGTGGGTAACCTCGGTTGCCGCCTCGACGATGGACGGCAAGGCTTTCGCCTTGGCGGCGAGGATCAACTCGCCCGCCAGCGTGGCGGGAAGTTATCCGGCGCTGGAGGGCGCCATCACCAAGCCACTGGCGTTGTCCGGGCCGATCACCAACGATGTGGTGGCGGCCAGTTCCATCACCGCGTGCGTGCCGATTGCGGATGTCGGCGGAAAGATCGCGCTGATCGCGCGCGGCGCCTGCGCGTTCACCGTCAAGATGGAAAACGCCGCGTTGGCCAATGCCTCGGCGGTGCTGATGTATACAAGCCCTGCGACCAACCCCAAGACAGTCATGGGGGGCACGACGACGCCCCTGACGTCCAGCATCCCGGGCGTGATGATCGACAATGCGCCGGGCGTTGCAATCCTTGCCGCATTGACGGGTGGCGCGACCGTGAATGCCACGTTGTCGGCCGGCACCTTCGTTACCGAAACGCTGACCGGCAACATCATGGCCGGCTTCTCATCGCGCGGGCCATACCCGACGGAGACCGACTGGATCAAGCCAGACATCACGGCGCCGGGCGTGCGCATCCTGGCGGCAGGAACGCCTGAGCCGGCCATCGGTGGGGTTGGTGGCTTCTTCCAGTACCTGCAGGGCACTTCCATGTCCAGCCCGCACATCGCGGGACTGGCCGCGCTGGTGAGGGAAGAGCACCCGTCGTGGAGCCCGGCTGCCGTCAAGTCGGCGCTGATGACCACGGCACGCCAGAACGTTGTGAAGGAAGACGGCGCCACGCCGGCCGGTCCATTCGACTTCGGCGCGGGACATGTGGACCCGAACAAGGCGATCGATCCGGGCCTCGTCTATGAGGCGGACCTGTTCGATTACCTGGCCGCGAGCTGCGGCACGGTTTCGCCGCTGGTCAGCGAGGCCGACTGCGGCTTCCTGGAGACGGTTGGCCTGTCGCTCAATCCGGCGGACCTGAACCTGCCGTCCATCGGCATCGGCGCCTTGCCCGGATCGCAGACGATCCGGCGTACGGTGACCAATGTCGGTGATGACGATAAGCGCGGGAGCCACCGGAAGTACGGCAGCCGGAGCGGTTCGTACTACAAGGCGGAAATTGTGGCGCCTGAGGGCTTCACCGTAGAGGTGTCGCCGGACCGGCTGTGGTTGCGCCCTGGCGATATCGCAACGTATGAGGTGACGATCACGAACGTGTCGGCACCCCCCGGCGAATGGCGCTTCGGCTCGCTGACCTGGAAGGACGATTCCGGTCACGAGGTACGTAGTCCGATCGCAGTGAATGCCGTTGCGCTGGTGGCGCCGGAGGCGATTTCCGGCACCGGAGCTGACGGTGCAACGTCGTTTGACGTCACCTTTGGCTTCAGCGGAGCATATACGGCCGCTGCGCACGGTCTCGAGGAGCCGTGGTTGACGCTCGGGGAGGTTGAGGACGACCCGGGCAACTCCTTCGAGTTCCTGGGAGACGGTACCGCCATTGCGTACTTTGCAGAACTGCCGGCCGGTACGGCCTACGCGCAGTGGTCGCTGTACAACGAGTACATCGACGGCAACCATGACCTGGATCTGTACCTGTACTACTGCCCGAGAAGCCCGACCACGGGAAACTTGACATGCTCACCGGTCGACTCGAGCGGCAACTTTGATTCGAACGAGAGCGTCAGCCTTACCTTCCCGCTGAGCGATGACGCCATCGACGATCCGTACGTGGTGTTCGTGCACGGCTACGGAACTGAAGGCGGCTTGCCCGCACAGTTCGTGCTGTTCGATTGGGCGGTTGGTCCCGACCTCGGCAACATGACGGTCTCCGGGCCGTCTACCGCCACGGTTGGACAGACCGCGCAGATCAACGTGAATTGGGCCGGTTTGCCGACCGGCGCTGGCGAGAAGCAGCTGGGAGCCGTTTCTCATAGCGATGCGACAGGCATTAAGGGCCTGACCATCGTCAACATCACAAATGACGACGGCGAGGGCTTCTGCAGCTTCCCGGGTCTATGTACCCCGTAAGCTGACTTCGCCCTGGCAATTCAAGGGCCGTCCGGTTTCGACCGGGCGGCCCTTCTTCATGGCGCGAGAGTCATTCCGCGGTGATGGCGGGACAGGGAATCGTGCGGCTCAGGTCCGTGTGGTAGATGAAATCGCGGCTGTGATGCTTGAGCTTCAGCGCCCAGCCCTTGACCGGCCCGGCGGCATAGCTCAGGCCCGGCTCCGGGCAGCCCAGGCCGGCATCGTCCCAGGTCTTCTCTTCGGCCGACGCGGGGCGTATGTCGCGTTCCGGCACGCCAAGCCGGGCGGCCAGGTCCTTGCGCGCGGCCACCATCTGTTTGCCAAAAACCAGCTCGAGCTTGGGTGTAACGCCGCCGACTGCCTTGGTCTGGCGACATACGAAAGCGCGGTTTCCGGCCTCGTGTACGACGTAGATCTGCCCGTCTACGCGCAGCGTGACCTTGTGGCCGGGTGTGACGACCTGCATGTATGCTTCGCCCGGTTGCGGGCAGCCGATGCTGCTGTCGGACCACTGCACCGCGCGGATCGTGTCTATGAGGATCTTCCCGGCTGGCACGCTGAGATCCTTCGCCAGCGCCTCGATCGCAAGTTCGGCGACGCCGCGCTCGGTGTCGTCCAGTTGTTCTGCCGAGCCCTGACCGGCCACGAACTTCAGACCCTCGGGGGCCTTGGCGGCACCGGTCGCTTCGTCAGTGCAGCCCGCCAGCAATGCCGCGCTGACGATGACCACTTGTACGCACTTCATTCTCATGTGTCCTCCGCAATGATTGGTCAAATGGTATCAAGGCAGCCGCGGGGCAACATGGCCGCGAGCCCTGCGGCACGGGATCAGGTTCCACCCTGGCCGCCGCTGGCCGGTACAATTACGCTGGCGAGGGGATCTCGCGCGGGCACTTGCTGTCGCTTCACTTGTTGGGACCATAGATGAACGGATTCGACAGAGATTGGCGGGCACGTCTTTCTCGGCAACGACCTGCGCTCCTGGGCCATCGCGGCGGTGCAGTTCGCGGTCTGGTTCACGGTGCTGCCGCTGGTGCGGGCCTTCATCACCCGCCGCGTGCACGCGCTGAGGCCGGAGCAGTCGGCCGCGCCGCTCGAACTGATGCTGGCCCTGCTCAAGAAGACCACGCGCCTGTTCCTGATCGTGGTCGCGACCTGGCTGGCGCTGCGCTGGCTGGCCATCCCGGAGCAGTTCGACCGCTGGATCATGGGCGCGCTGCTGTTCGTGCTCTGGCTGCAGGTCGCCCGCTGGGGCACCGCGACGGTGAACTACTTCATCGAGCAGCGTCGCCGGCGGGACGAAACGGCGGCCGCAGGTGCCGCCAGCCTCAACATCCTGCGTTTCGTGGGCGTGGCCATCGTCTGGTCGGTCGCATTCACCATCCCGGAGCAGCTCGACCGCTGGATCATGGGCGCGCTGCTGTTCGTGCTGTGGTGGCAGGTCGCGATGTGGGGCTCGGCGACGGTGCGCTACTTCATCGAGCAGAAGCGGCAGCGCGACGACCCGACCTCGCAGGGCGCCGCCAGCCTCAACATCCTGCGCTTCGTGGGCGTGGCGCCGTCTGGTCGGTCGCGTTCCTGATGCTGCTGGCCAACCTCGGCATCGACATCACGGCGCTGATCGCCGGCCTTGGCATCGGCGGCATCGCGATCGCGCTGGCGGTGCAAAGCGTGCTGGGCGACCTGCTGGCGTCGCTGTCCATCGCGCTGGACAAGCCGTTCAAGGTGGGCGACTTCCTGACGCTGGGCGAGGAGAAGGGCACGGTCGAGCACATCGGCATCAAGAGCACGCGGCTGCGCTCGATTTCCGGCGAGCAGATCATCCTGTCCAACAGCGGCCTGCTGTCGAGCCGCGTGCGCAACTTCGGCCTGCTGTACGAGCGCCGCATCGTGTTCAAGATCGGCATCGTCTACGAGACGCCGCGCGAGAAGATCGCGCTGGTGCCGAAGATGCTGGAGCGCGCCATCAACGCGCAGCCCAGGACGCGCTTCGACCGCGCGCACTTCGCGGCCTTCGGCGACTTCTCGCTGAATTTCGAGGCGGCCTACTTCGTGCTGGACCCGTCGTACGTCACGTACATGGACATCCAGCAGGCGATCAACCTGCAGATCTGCGAGGAGTTCGAGAAGGCGGGGATCGAGTTCGCGTACCCGACGGTGGTGCAGTACAACGCGGAGTTGAGGAAGGATTGAGGTTTGAGGAGGGGTCAGACCCCCAAGGGGGTCAGACCCCGGAGGTTGGGGTCTGACCCCCTTGGGGTCTGACCCCTCCTAGACCTACTAGCGTGCCGGTCAGCTCCTTGACCGAGCCAAGTTTGTATTCCTTGAGGTACGCGGCGATGCCGGCGTTGATCTTCCTGCACACCAGCGGGTCGTAGAACAACGCGGTGCCGACGCCGACCGTGCTCGCGCCGGCGATGATGAACTCCAGCGCGTCGGTGGCCGAGCAGATGCCGCCCTGGCCGATGATCGGCACGCCGTGCGGCGCGGCGACGTCGTAGACCTGCTTGACCCTGAGCAGCGCGATCGGCTTGATGGCCGGCCCGGACAGCCCGCCCTGCACGTTGCCCACGATCGGCCGGCGGGTCCTGATGTCGATCGCCATGGCGGAAATCGTGTTGATGACGGCCAGCGCGTCGCTGCCGGCCTCGATGCAGGCGCGCGCGTTCGCGCCGATGTCGGTCTGGTTCGGCGACAGCTTGGTGATCAGCGGCTTGCGGGTCGCCTTGCGGCAGGCGGCCACGACCCGCGCCGACATGTCCGGGAAGTTGCCGAACTGCACGCCGCCCTCCTTGACGTTCGGGCAGGAGATGTTGATCTCCATGGCGTCGATCGGCGAATCGTCGAAGCGGCGCGTCACCTCCACGTATTCGTCGATGGTCGAGCCGCAGACGTTGGCGAAGAAGCGCGTCTCGCCGAAGTCCAGGGTCGGCAGGATCTCGCGCACCACATGGTCCACGCCGGGGTTCTGCAGGCCGATGGCGTTGATCATGCCCATCGGCGTCTCGACGACGCGGTGCGGCGGGTTGCCGAGCCGCGGCTTGCCGGTGGTGCCCTTCAGCACGATGGCGCCGACGTCGGTGTTGGAAAAGCCCTCGATGCGCGTGTATTCCTCGCCGAAGCCCACGCAGCCCGACAGCAGCACGATGGGCGACGCCAGCCGCAGGCCGCAGAACTCGACCGCCAGAAGAGGGTCGGGCGCGGCGCGGGCGTCGTTCACGGCAGGTGCGGGGCGATCAGCCTGGCGACGTGCGCGATGCGGTCCTCGCCCAGCCCGGCGATGTTCATGCGGCTGTCGCCGCCCATGAAGACGTGATGCTGCTCGCGCAGCGCCTGCACGGCCTCGGGCGGCAGGCCGAGCAGCGAGAACATGCCGCGCTGTGCCGCCAGCCAGGCCGTGTCCTGGCCGGGCCGCACGCGCCCGATCTCCTGGGCGAGCGCGGCGCGCAGCGCACGGATGCGCGCCGCCATGGCAGCCAGTTCCGTACGCCACTGCGCGGTGAGCGCGGCATCGGCCAGGATGCGCTCCGCGATCAGGCCGCCGTGGGCCGGCGGCATGGAGTACATGCACCGCGCCGCCTTGTTGACGTGGCTTTCGATGGCCTTGGCGCGGTCGCCGTCGGTGCCCATCACGATCAATGCGCCGGTGCGCTCGCGGTACAGGCCGAAGCTCTTCGAGCAGGACGCCGCGACCAGTATCTCCGGCAGGCGGCGCGCCGCCTCGCGGATCACCCAGGCGTCTTCGTCGACGCCATCCACCAGGCCCTGGTAGGCGATGTCGAAGAACGGCACCAGCCGTCGCCACGCGATGACCTCGAGGATGGCCTTCCATTGCTCGCGGTCCGGGTCCACGCCCGTGGGGTTGTGCGCCGAGGCCTGCAACATGACCAGCGAGCCGGCGGGGACGCTCTCCAGCGCGTCGATCATGGCCTGGGCCCGCAGCGAGCGGTTGGCATGGTCGTAGTAGGGGTAGCGCTCGAGCTTGAGCCCGCCGCCCGACAGCAGCGGCCCATGGTTCGGCCAGGTCGGCTCGCTCAGGTAGATGGCGGTGCCCGGCGCCGCGCGGGCCGCGAGTTCCGCGCCGAGGCGCAATGCGCCGCAGCCGCCGGGCGTCTGGACGACGCCGCAGCGCTGCCGCAGGTCGCCGCCGCGGTCGCCCATGACCAGCCTGAACATGGCCTCGCGGAAGCCCGGTGAACCGGCGGGCGGCAGGTAGGCCTTGGTGGACTGGGTGTCCACGAGTTGCCGCTCGGCGTCGCGCACGGCCGCCATGACGGGAGTCTGGCCGGTGCTGTCGCGGTACACGCCGATGCTGAGGTCCACCTTGTCCGGCGAGGGGTCCTCGCGGAAGGCGACGCCCAGGCCGAGGATCGGGTCGGGGGGCAGGGTCTCTAGCGCATCGAACATGGGCACCTCAGTGCCGGCCGAACCGCCGCGCCGGCTTGCAGGGCGTGTATCTTACCCGCTTGGGGAAGCCGCGATGTTCCATGTGATTCTGTATAAACCGCAGATCCCGCCCAACAGCGGCAACGCCATGCGCCTGTGCGCCAACACGGGCTCGACGCTGCACCTCGTGCACCCGCTGGGGTACTCGCTGGACGACGCGCAACTGAAGCGCGCCGGGCTCGACTACCGGGACCTCGCCACGGTGCGCGAGCACCCGGATCTCGATGCGTGCCTGCGCAGCCTGGACGGGGCGCGGGTCTTCGCCATCGAAACCAGCGGCGGCCGGCTCTATACGGAGGCCGCCTTCCGTGCGGGCGATGCCTTCCTGTTCGGCCGCGAGACGGTGGGATTGCCAGCCGCAGTGCTGGCGCAGTTCGCGCCGGAGAGGCTGTTGCGGCTGCCCATGCTGCCGGGCAACCGCAGCGTCAACCTGTCGAACGCCGCGGCGGTCGTGGTCTACGAAGCCTGGCGGCAGTGTGGATTTTCCGGAGGGGGCACACCCCACTCTGAGCCGGGGTCTGACCCCGCAGGGGTCTGACCCCTCCTCGGACCGCGGTGTTTCAGGAGGAGTCAGACCCCTAAGAGGGGTCAGACTCCTATTCCACCCTCACTCCGCCGAAACCGCCCTGGTCATGAGCACCTCGACGGCGCGCTCGATGGGCAGGCCCTCGTACAGGACCTTGTAGACATGTTCTGAAATGGGCATGTCCAGGCCGTGGCGCAGGGCGACCGCGCGCACCGCGCGCGCCGCCTGGTGACCCTCGACCACCTGGCCGATCTCGCGGATCGCCGCGTCCACCGCCTGCCCCGTGGCGATGGCCAGCCCGAAGCGGCGGTTGCGCGACTGGTCGTCGGTGCAGGTCAGCACCAGGTCGCCGAGCCCGGTCAGGCCCATGAAGGTATCCCGCTGCGCGCCGAGCGCCGTGCCGAGGCGCATCATCTCGGCCAGCCCGCGGGAGATCAGGAACACGCGCGCATTGGCGCCGAATCCCATGCCGTCGGACGCGCCGGCGGCGATGGCGATCACGTTCTTCACGGCGCCGCCGACCTCGACGCCGACGATGTCCGCCTGCGTGTAGGCACGCAGTTTCGGGGTGGTCAGGCTATGCGCCAGCTCGAGCGCGAAATGGCCGTCCGGCGAGGCGCAGGCGATGGCGGTCGGCAAGCCCATGCCGACTTCCTTTGCAAATGTCGGGCCGGACAGCACGGCGATGGGCACGTGCGGCCCCAGCACCTCGCGCGCGACCTGGTGCGGCAACAGGCCGGTGGACAACTCGAAGCCCTTGGTCGCCCACGCGACCCGCGCCGCGGGGCCGAGCAGCGGCTTGAGCCCGGTCAGCACGCTGCGCAAGGCGCTGGAAGGCACGACCAGCAGGACGTCCTCGGCGGTCGCGACCGCCTTGCGCAGGTCGGGCTCGATGACCAGCGCCTCGGGGAACGCGGCGCCGGGCAGGTAGCGGTCGTTGCGGCGCTCGCGGGCGAGCTTGTCCGGCTCGTCTTCCGCGCGACCCCACAGCACGGTCGGACGCCCGGCGCGGGCGAACTGTATCGCCAGGGCGGTTCCCCACGACCCCGCCCCGAGGATGACTATCGGCTTCATGCGCCCGCGTCCCGGCGCGCCGCTCAGTTGACCTGCTTGGGCGCTTCCTCGGCGGCCGGCGCAGCTGCCTGGCGGGCAGCCTGTTCCTGCAGCGACCGCTCGTACAGCGCGTCGAAGTTCACGGGCGGCAGGAAGAACGGCGGGAAACCGCCCTTGGTGATCATGTCGGACACGGTCTGCCGCACGTACGGGAACAGCACGTTCGGCGCGAACGAACCCAGGATGCGCCGCGTGTCGTCCGCGTTGAAACCCTGGACCGTGAACACGCCGGCCTGCTTGACTTCCGCCAGGTAGACGGGCTGCGCGCCGCTCTTGGCCTCGAGCGTCACGGTCAACACGACCTCGTGCACGCCCGTGGCGACGACGCTGGACGAAGTGTTGAGGTTGAGCTGGATCTTCGGTTCCTGGTCCTGCGCGGGCACGAACGGGCCCTTCGGGGCCTCGAACGACAGGTCCTTCACGTACACGCTCTGCAGGGCGACGTTCTGCGCCTGCTGCGCTGCGGCGGCGGCGTTGCCGCCCTCGGTCTTTTCTTCAGCCATGGGATCCTCGGTTGTTGGCAATTGCCTGGAAAATGATCTTGCGCGGGCCTCAGCCCTTCGCCTCGAGCAGCTTGCTGAGTTCGCCGCTGCGCTCGGCCGCGATGAGTTCGTCGAATCCGCCCAGGTGGCGGTCGCCGATGAAGACCTGCGGCACGGTGCGCCGGCCGCTGCGCGCGACCATCTCCTCGCGCAGCCCCGGACCGTCACTCACGTCGATTTCCGTGAAGTCCACGCCGTGGCGCGTCAGCAAGGTCTTGGCCTGCATGCAGAAGCCGCACCAGCCGGTGGTGTAGAGGGTGACGGGGAGGTCGCCCACGGCGTCAGCCCTTCACCAGCGGCAGGTTGTCCTGGCGCCAGGCCGCGAGCCCGCCGCGCAGGTTGTAGACGTCCTTGAAGCCGAGCCCGGCCAGCACGCGGGTCGCCGCGGCCGATGCGGTGCCGCTGTCGCAGCAGACGATCACGGGACGGTCCTGCAGCTTCTCCAGCGGCTTGGCTCCGGCGGCGATCTGGTCCGCCGGCAGGCTGCGGGCGCCGGCGATATGGCCGTCCTTGAACTGGTTGGCGGAGCGCACGTCGAGCAGCGTCGCGCCGTCGTTCATGAGCCGCACCGCGCCGGTCGGCGACACCGTCGCCGATGCGTTGGCGCGCTGGCGCAGTTCATAGGCCAGCACGACGATGGCGGCGAGCAGCGCGGCACCGGCCAGGAACGGGTGGTTGTTGACGTACTCGAGCAGCCGGTCCATGCGGGCCCTGCAAATTAAAGCGGGCAACCGCCCGCAGTAGAGCCGCGCATTATAGCAGTGTGCCGGCGGCAACGGCCGGCGCCCCGCCCCGCAAGAAACAATGACTTAGATGGCCCGCGCCGGGGGCCGTCCGGTACCATGGCCGCTGCCTTTCCCGACTGGTTCGCCATGCGCTGTCTGACACTCCTGCTGTGCCTGCTTGCCGTGCCCGCATGGTCCGCGCCGGCCGACCCGGAGGCCGACCTGAAGCGGGTCCAGCAGCGCATCGAACAACTGCAGAAGGCGGTTCGCGCCGATACCAGCCGCCGCGACCGCCTGACGACGGCGCTGCGCGACGCCGAGGAACAGGTGCGCGCCGCGCGGCAGCGGCATGCCGCCGCCCGCGAGCGGGTCCAGGAGAGCGACCGGCGCCTGCGCGAAATCGCTGCCGAGCGCCTGCGCAACGAGCAGTTGCTGGCCGAACAGCGCGACGCCCTCGCCGCGCAACTGCGCGCCGCGTACATGGCCGGACGCGAGGAACACCTGAAGCTGCTGCTGAGCCAGAAGGACCCGGTCGCGCTTGGCCGCACGCTCGTCTATTACTCGTACCTCGGCCAGGCGCGCGCGGCGAGGATCGCGGACATCGAGTCCGCGGTGCGCCGGCTCGAGGAACTGGCGACCGAGGAACAGGCGGAACGCGTGCGGCTGGGCGAGCGCGAGGCGGACAGCGCGCGGGAACTGGCGGCGGTCGAGGCGGCCCGCCGGGAACGCGGCCGGGCACTGCTGGCGCTCAACGGCCAGATCAAGTCGCGCGGCGACGAGATCGCGCGCCTCAAGCGGCAGGCAGCGGCCCTGGAAAAGCTGATCGCCGACCTGCGCAAGGCGCTGGACCGCGCGCCGGCGCCTTCCGGTCAGCCTTTCGAGCGGGTTCGCGGCAAGCTGCCGTGGCCGGTCCCGGGCCGCATCGTGGCGCAGTTCGGGCAAGCACGCGGCGGCGGCCTGAAGTGGACCGGCGTGCTGATCGCGACCGAGCGCGGCACGGAAGTGCGGGCGCCTTATGCCGGACGCGTCGTCTACTCGGACTGGCTGCCGGGACTGGGGCTGCTGCTGGTCATCGATCATGGCGGTGGCTACATGACGCTGTACGGGCATAATGACCAGCTTTTCAAGGGCTTGGGACAGGCGGTCGCGGCCGGCGAACTGGTGGCGACGGTCGGCGACAGCGGCGGGCAGTCGCGGCCCGAACTCTATCTCGAGGTGCGCAAGGGCACGGTGGCCCAGGATCCGCGGCGCTGGTTCCGCGGCACTCCGCCCTGAGCGGCGGGAAGTGCGGATTACGTCAAAGACGCGGGACCGCACCGTAGCGCACGCTGCGGCGGAATGCTGGCTCCGGGGGGGAGCCGGAACCCGCATGGAAGGCAGGTAATGACGACGGCTTCGATGAAAATGATTGATGGCGCCCGGCCGAGCCTGGACCCTTACGGCCAGCTGTTGCGCATCCTCGTGCCGCGCGCGTCCGGCATCGCGTTCCACGATGCCGACGGCAGGCAGCTGTGGATCACCGGCGACTACGACGGGCCCGACCCGCAGCCGGTCGTTGACGAGGCCCTGCAGAGCGCGGCGCCCGCCACGACTGCGCAGATCGACGGCTTCGCCCGCGATTTCCAGGGTGCGCCGGCCTACGCGTTCCGCATGCGCGACGACAGCGGCGCAGTGATGGCGGTGGCGACGCTGCTGACCCGCGACAACGAGAAGCAGTCCTATTCGTTCGTCCTGCACATGGTGCGGCCGGCGCTGGAGTGCATGCAGCGCGAGCTGCTGGCGCGCGAGTCGCTGGGCAGCATGAACCGCAGCCTGCGCGCGCGCGACGACGACCTCGACCTGCTGCTGAAGGTTGCGCCGGGTGATCCGCAGGACCCGCAGCAGGCCGACGAACTGGCGGCGCTGACCCAGGCCTGCGTCGATCACCTCAAGTGCGTGCTGGGGGCGCTGGTGGTTCCGGAACGCAACGTGGCGATCTGCAAGGCGCGCAGCGGCGCCACGCCGCAGGTCAGCATCCTGACGGCGACCCACCGGCACCTGCTCAACTGGACGCAGCTGCAGCGCCGCGTGCTGCTCATCAACCGCGTCAACACGACCGCCGGCGGGCTGCCTCCCTACAAGATCCTCGCCACGCCGGTACGGCATCCCTCGGGACGGGTCACCGGGTTCCTGGCGATGTTCAGGCCGGCCGATGCGCCGGACTTCGACCTGCGGGCGGAGCGGCTGTCGGAGCTGCTGGCGCGCAAGGCGAGCACGATCCTGCAGAACAACTACGACGCGGCCACATCGCTGCTGACGCGCTCGGCCTTCGAGTTGCAGGTCACGGCGGCGCTGGCGGCGGCCGGGGGCGACCAGCCGGCCTGTGTCCTGTACCTCGACGCCGACCGCCTGCACGTGATCAACGACAACTTCGGGATGCACGTCGGCGACGAGGTCATCTGCAAGATCGCGGAGGTCCTGCGCCGCAAGCTGCTGCCCGGTGCGCTGGCGGCGCGCATCGCGGGCGACCGGTTTGCCGTGTCGCTGCCGGATTGCAGCCTGGACAAGGCCGAACAGATTGCCGAGACCATCTGCCGCAAGGTGAGCGAACTGTCCTACGTGCGCAGCGACGGCACCGTGCAGGTCTCGGTCAGCATCGGCGTGGCGGAGCTGCCGAAGTTGCCGTCGGCGCTGCCGCACGGCCTGGCGGGCGCCGAGATCGCCTGCAAGGCGGCCAAGGACCGCGGCCGTTCGCGCGTGGAGGTCATGCAGGATACTGACCAGAGCATGATCCGCCGCCACGCGGACGTGCTGGTGGTGCAGCGCGTGCACGATGCACTGGCGCACGACCGTTTCACCCTGTATTGCCAGCCGATGCTGCCGCTGGGGGAGGCCGGCGGCGAGCCGCGCTTCGAGTTGCTGCTGCGCATGGTGACCAAGGACGGCGAGGTGCTGCCGCCGGACAAGTTCCTGTCCGCCGCGGAGCGTTACCAGCTGCTGCCGCAGATTGACCGCTGGGTGCTGCGCAACGCGCTGTCCGCGCTCAAGTCGCAGGTCGGTGCGCTGCGCGGGCGCGGCATGCGCTTCTCGATCAACCTGTCGGGGCCGTCGTTCGCGGACGAGGATTTCCTGGAGCACCTGGAGTCGTCGGTGCGCGACAGCGGCGTACCGCCGGAGCTGCTGTGTTTCGAGTTGACCGAGACGGCGGCGGTCTCCAATCTGGTGCGCGCTGACCGGCTCATGCAGCGCATGCGCACGCTGGGGTGCACCTTCGCGCTGGACGATTTCGGCACCGGCCTGTCGTCGCTGGCTTACCTGAAGTCGCTGCCGGTGTCGACGATCAAGATCGACGGCAGCTTCGTGCGCGATTCCGCCACCAACACGCGCACCGAGTCGATGGTGAGCGCCATCGCGCAACTGGCCCGCACGATGGGCATGGAGACCGTCGCGGAGTATGTCGAGACGGACGAAATGAGGATGCGCATGGCGGCGCTCGGCGTGGATTACGGCCAGGGCTTTGCGATCGGCCGGCCGATACCGCTGGCGGAGATCCTCAGCGACCTCGCGCTGTACGAGGCGATGGCGGTCGGGTGAGCCGGATCCGGGGCCTGGCCCTTCCAGGGTCTGACCCCCCCTGCAGCCGCGGTGTATCAGGAGGAGTCAGACCCCTGCGGGGTCAGACTCCATCTCCTGGGTCTGACCCTTCCAGGGTCTGACCCCTCCGGGAAGCGCTACCATGGGCGTTCCAGCCGCGCTGTGCCCGACAACATGAGACTCAACCGCACCACGCTGCTCACGCTGCTGCTCGGCGCCGTTGCCGGCTTCGCCGTCGCGATCAGCAGCGGCGTGCTGGCGGGCCGCAGCGCACCGCGGGCCGAGCTGCCGGCCGCCGACGCCCGGTTGCTGGCCGAGGTCATGGAGCGCGTGCGCAAGGAATACGTGGACCCGGTCAGCGACCACGAACTCATGCAGCATGCCATCCGCGGCATGGTGTCCGGCCTCGATGCTCATTCCGCCTTCCTGGACGCCGGCGAGGTCGAGGACCTGCGCATCGCCACGGAGGGCAACTACACGGGCGTCGGCATCGAGGTGTCCTACGAGCGCGGCGCGATCGTGGTGGTGGCGCCGATCGAGGGGTCGCCCGCGGACCTGGCCGGGCTGCGCAGCGGCGACGTGATCGTGGCCATCGACGGGCGGGCCGTGAACCCGGCCGGCATCGGCGAGGTGGTGGCGCGCATGCGCGGCGAGGCCGGCACGCAGGTCCGCGTCAAGGTCGAGCGCGGCGGGCTCGACGAACCGCTCGAATTCAGCATCCGGCGCGCCGAAATCCGCCTGCAGAGCGTCCGCCAGGCCGTGCTGGCGCCGGCCTATGGCTACCTGCGCATCACGTATTTCAGCGAAACGACGGCGCGTGACGTCGGGGTGGCCGTCGGCCGGTTGCACGCGAAAGCCGGCAGGCTGGCCGGTCTGGTGCTGGACCTGCGCAACAACCCCGGGGGCGTGCTCGAGGCCGGCGTCGAGGTGGCGGACGCCTTCCTCGATGACGGCGTGATCGTGACGGCCAGCGGCCGCACGCCGGAGGCGCGCTTCACGTTGCAGGCCAGGCGCGGCGACATCTCGCGCGGCGCGCGCATCGCCGTGCTGGTGAATGCGGGTTCGGCCTCGGCGGCGGAGATCCTGGCTGGCGCGCTGCAGGACCACGGCCGCGCGGTCGTAATCGGGCGCCCCACCTTCGGCAAGGGCTCCGTGCAGACCGTGCTGCCGCTGTCGGACGGCCAGGCGCTGAAGCTGACGACGTCCCGCTACCTGACGCCAACCGGTAAAGTGATCCAGAATGCGGGTGTCGCGCCCGACATCGTCATGCCGCGGCAGGCGGCCGACGATGGACAGCGCACGATCGATGGCGCGGCACGGGCCGACCCGGCCAGCGATCCGGAAGTCGTGCGCGCGCTCGCATGGCTGCGGGAAGCAGCGCAGCCCAGGATCGCTGTGGGGACGGCAGCGCAACGGCATTGACCCGATTGCGCTGCGGCGGCTGGAGCAAGGCAAGGGGATCACCCGTGGAGAGTGCGGCGGCGTCGCTGACGGGGAACATCGGCAATGCCACGGTCGCGCGGGCGACGCGCCAGCCGCGGTCGGTCCTTGCCTGACATGAAGGAACCCGCCTCGTCGGGTCGCAGTCCCGCGCGGGACGACACGACCTCTATGCGCCGCGACGACTACCAGTCGTTCATGCGCAGCATCCTGATGGTGGACGCGCTGGCGCTGGGCGTCGTGGCGCTGTACCTGCTGGTGGATGCGCAACCGCTGCAGTGGCCGGCGGTGACGCTGTCGGCAATGGTGGCGTTCGCGGCCTTCGTGCTGGCTTTCCGCTCACCGCGCTTTCCGGCCAGGAACCCGCGCTCCCGCATCCTGATCGAGGTGGGGGCGATGATCGTGTTCATCACCGTGGTCGTGGCCCAGACCGGCGGGGCGGACAGCCCGCTCACCAACCTGTTCCTGCTGCCGGTGGTGCTGGCCGCCGTGACGCTCGGCGCGCGCGCCACGCTGGTGGCGGTGGTCGCCACGACGCTGGTCTGGATCGGCCTGCTGGTGCCGCGCGACGGTCCGGCATCGTCCAACCTGGCGCTGTTCGCACGGTTGTTCGGCGAGCTTGGGCCACTGGTGCTGGTGGCCTACCTGACGGAGCGCCTGGCCAGCTCCATCAAGGCGGCGCGGCGGCGCATCGCGGACCTGGCCGAGCGCGACGGCCTCACGGGCCTGATCAACCTGCGCAGCTTCCGCAGCGTCCTGCAGCACGAACACGCTGCCCGCGCCGCCCGGGATGGCGCGGAGTACGCGCTGCTGATGGTGGATGTCGACGACCTCAAGGAGATCAACGACAGCTTCGGCCACGAGAGCGGCAGCGCCGCGCTGCGCAACGTCGCGGAAGCCATCAAGCGCGCGATCCGCGCCAGCGACGTGGCCTGCCGCTACGGGGGCGACGAGTTCGTGGTGCTGCTGCCGGGCGCCAGCGCACTGGTGGCCGAGGCGGTCGCACAACGCATCCGCAATGCCGTGTTCCAGAGCCTGTTCGAGGCGGGTGGGCGGTTGCAGCGGGTCTCGGTCAGCGCCGGCGTTGGGGCCTATCCGCGCGACGGCCTCACGGCCGAGGAGGTGCTGCGGGTCGCCGACCGCCACATGTACCAGGACAAGAACCTGAGGCGGCAGCCGGGCGACCCGGAGCCACCGCGACCACGCCGCTTGTGAGTGCTGACGGGCCCGGCCCGCACGTGCGGCAGGCCGCCCTTCCGGTGGCCGGGCATTGTTCGGCACAATGGTCCCCTTACCCCGGGGAGCCAGAACATCCCATGCGCCAGGCGCGACGCGGCTATTACCAGACCCTGCGCTGCGCGGCGGCGCCCGATGCCGTCTGGCGGGCGCTGGTGGAGCCGGCGGCGCTGGCGGTGTGGTGCGGGGAACACGCGCAGGTGGACGGCCGCGTGGGCGGGCACTACGCGATCCGCGCGCGGCGGCTCGGACCGCGCGAGGCGCACATAGACGCCTACGAGCCCAACCGGCGGCTGCGGCTGATCCTGCACCCGTCGCCCGACTGGCCGGCGACCGATGACGAGGCGGTCGTCGAGGACTTCCTGGTCGACGCCGGCGCCGCGGAGACGGTGCTGCGGCTGATCGGCTCCGGCGTGCCGGACGGCGACGAATGGGACGCGACGCTGCTGCACCTGCGTTCCGCCTGGGCCGTGACCTTCGCCGACCTGAAGAAATTCCTGCTGACGCCGCCGGCCCGGCGGTCGCCATGACGGGAAGGCGGCTGCTTGCGGCGTTGCTGGCGCTGCTGTGGGCCGTGCCGGCCCAGGCGCGGCCGCCGCTGGTGCTGGCGGGCGGCACGGTCGTGGACGGCTACGGCAATGCGCCGATCCGCAACGGCGTCGTGGTCATGGACGGCGAGCGCATCGTCGCGGTCGGCCCGGCCAGCATGGTGAAGCTGCCGCCGGATGCCGAGGTGATCTCCACGGAAGGCATGACGGTGCTGCCCGGCCTGTGGGACACGCAGGTGCATCTCGCGCGTCTGGGCCATGGCGACGAGCGACGCTGGGCCACCGCCTACCTGCCGTTGGCCGAGCGGGTCGTGATGCCCCTGGCGGCGCGGCAACTGCTGGACGCGGGTGTGACCAGCGCGCGCGTCGTGGGCGCGCCGCTGGCCGCGGCGGTGGCCGTGCGGGACCGCGTACGCGACTGGCGGGCTCCCGGCCCGCGCCTGTTCGTGGCCGGCCCACAGCTCGGCAAGTCGGTCAGGCCGGGCGCGGAGAGCTGGCAGTGGCCGGTGGCCGGCGCCGACGACGCGCGCAGCAAGGTCGCACGACTGGCCGAAGCCGGCGTCGATTACCTGTTGCTGGCGGAACTGGACCTGTGGACACCTGACGAGCTGGCGGCGGCGATGAGCGAAGCGCGTGCCCGCAACCTGCCGGTGCACGCCTACGGCGAACGCGCAGCGGGCATCCTGGCCGGGCTCGAGGCGGGTGTCGACGGGTTCCTCGGCACCGGGCTCGGAGCGAACGCCGGTTACCCGCAGGAGGTGATGCGCGCCATCGCCGAGCGGCCGGCACAGCCCGGCGGGCGGCCATTGTCGTGGTCGCCGGCGATCTCCGCGCTGCTCAATTATGAGGACCTGCGCCGTAACCCGGAACCGCTAGACGACCCGGCCTTCATGGCGGTGCTGCCGCCGGTCGTGGCCGCCGAGTTGCGCGCCTCGCTGCAGCATCTGGACGAGGTGACGTGGTACGACATGCCGGCCAGCCGCGCGCCGACGCTGTGCACCAAGCTTCGCCAGCTCGAACTTGCGAAGGTCAGCCTCGTGACCGGCTCGGACGCGGGGGCGCCGGCGCACCTGCACTCGCGCGCCACCTGGCAGGAAGTGGATGACTGGGTGCGGGTGTGCGGCATCGACCCGGTCGTCGCCATCCGCGCGGCCACGCACGACGCGGCCGCCGCCATGCGCGTCGAGCACGAGAGCGGCACGCTGTCGGCCGGCAAGTACGCGGACGTGATCGCCGTGCGCGGAGACGTGCTGCGCCATCCCGCCCTGCTGCAGCGCGTGGACATCGTGATACGCCGCGGCCAGCGCCACCGCTGAGCCGCGTCGCCGCCCGGCGGTTCGGGCCATAATGGGTCGTGCGTGGAGGACTGACGATGACCCGATTCATACTGCGGGCCGCCATTGCGGCACTGGGACTCTGGCTGGCGACGGCGTGGCTGGACGGGCTGGAAATCGACTCGCCCATGACGTTGTTGATGGCCGGCGTGCTGCTCGGCCTCGTCAACGCGGTCGTCAAGCCGATCGTGATCGTGCTCACGCTGCCCTTCACGCTGGTGACGCTGGGGCTGTTCCTGCTGGTGATCAACGCGGCCATGCTGGGGCTGGTCGCGGCGCTGCTGCCGGGCATGCAGATCGTGGGCTTCTGGGCCGCCATGCTGGGTGCGCTGATCGTGTCGGTCGTCAGCTGGATCGGCTGGGCGGCGGTGGGACCGCGCCGCTGAGCTGCGGCGTCGTCGCCGGGCGCGCGAGCTGGTCGTGGTCCCCTAAGCGAGCGACTATCCTCCGTTGGAGCGAGCGTGGGGACCCGACCGGATCCCGCGCGCCCGCAGGTGGTGCCGTGACCAACGCTCCGGAAGGGTCAGACCCCAGGAGGGGTCAGACCCTGAACGTGCAGGTGCGAGCGGGGTGGGATCGGCGAGCGAGTAACTCGCGCGCCCGCAGGTGGTGCCGTGACCAACGCTCCGGAAGGGTCAGACCCCAGGAGGGGTCAGACCCTGAACGTGCAGGTGCGAGCGACCCCGGGCCGGCCGCGACGATCGCCGTCAGTGCTGCCGCGGCCTCCCTCTTTCCGGGGGTTCAGGCGGCCACCAGCCTTACGGTCGCGCGCGACCGCCCGGTATGCGCATCAGGTCCGGCATGCGCGGGCCGCGGTAGCCGGTGACCAGCGCGACCGCGACCAGGATCACGACCATGCCGGCGATGCGGGCGGTGCTGAGCGACTCGTCCAGCACCAGCCAGCCCAGCACGGCCGCGACGGCCGGGTTGACGTAGGCGTAGGTGCTCACCACGGCAGGCGTGGTGGTGACGGCCAGGAACATGTAGGCGGTATACGCGATGCACGAGCTCATGATCGTGAGCCACAGGAATGCGGCGGTGCTGGCGGCGGTCCAGCTCAACGCGAGCGGTTCGCCGAACGCCGCGGCGCAGGCAATGAGGCTGGCGCCGCCGATCAGCATCTGGATCGCCAGGAACATCGTGGGACTGTTGAGCGTCACCGCGTTGCGGAAGTACACGGTGGCCAGCGACCAGCCCACGCAACCCACCAGGATGAGCAGTTGCCAGCCGAGCCGGTCGAGCGCCGACACGCCGGCCGGCGGCGTCAGCACCAGCGCCACCCCCGCGAATCCCACGGCGATGCCGACCCAGGCGCGCGTCGACAGGGGCGTCGCCCGGCGGCCGAACGTGCCGAGCCAGGCGATGATCAGGGCGGGCGTGGCGTTCAGCAGCGCCGCGACGTTGGAGGCCACGTACTGCATGGCCACCACGTTGCAGCCGTTGCTGATGACGATGGCGCCCGGCACGATGACGGCCAGGTGGCGCAGTTCCAGCAGCGACATGCGCGGCGGCCCGCCGCGCCACCAGGAGAAGCTGCCCAGCAGCAGGCCGGCCAGCATGAAGCGCAGGCCGGCCGCGAACAGCGGCGGTTCCTGCGTGACCAGGACCTTGGTCGCGAGGTAGCTCGAGCCCCAGATCAGGTAGACGGCGGCGAGCGCCAGCGCGATCTGCGTCCTGGCGCGCTCGGCGCTGTCGCTGTCGCCTGGCGGGGTGCCCGGGTTGGCCGTGCCGCCTGGGGCCTGCAGCTCGTCGCGGCCTGTCAGGTGCGCCTCGAGCCGACGGTGGCGACGCGGAACATCCACCAGGCGACGGCCGCCAGCGCCATCAGCCCGATCCACTGTCCCGGGCGCAGCGTTTCGGCGACGGACAGGACGTCGGCATCGCCGCTCATGACGATCGGGATGGCGAGCAGCACGCCGAAGATCGCTTCACCGGCGATCAGGCCGGCCGCGAACAGCAGGCCGGTCTGGCTCAGCTTCTCCGGGTCGAAACCGTCGCCGCGCGTGCGATGCCAGCGCTCGACGATGTGGGCCAGCATGCCGCCCGCGAAGATCGGCGTGGACAGCTCCAGCGGCAGGTAGATGCCCACGGCGACCGCCAGGATGGGCGCGTGCCAGCGGCCCGGCGCGGTGCGCTTCCTGTATTCGTCGATCAGGATGACGGCAACGCCGACTGCGCCACCGATGGCGATCATGCCCCAGGGCAGGCCGCCGACGAAGATGCCCTTGGCGACCGAGGCCATCAGCATCGCCTGCGGCGCCGGCAGCGCCTTGACGCCCTCGTGGACCGGCGTGCCGATGCCGTAGGCCTCGAGCAGCAGGTTCAACACCGGCGCCATGACCGCCGCGCTGCAGACCGCGCCGATCGCCAGCATCACCTGCTGGCGCCATGGCGTGGCGCCGACCAGCTGGCCGGCCTTCAGGTCCTGCAGGTTGTCGCCGGCGATGGCGGCGGAGTTGCAGATGACGGCGCCGATCATGATGGCGGCCACCGGCCCCACCGTGGAACCACGGCCCATCATCGCGACCAGGATCAGCGAGGCGAACAGGATGGTCGAGATGGTGATGCCCGACACCGGGTTGTTGGACGAGCCGACCAGGCCGGCCATGTAGCCGCTGACCGACGAGAAGATGAACCCGGCGATAACCATGATCACGGCCATGGTGGCCGCGATGCCGAGGCTGTCCACGACCACGTAATACAGCACGAACAGCGGGATGACGAACAGCACGATGCCGGCCAGGATCGAGTTCATCGGCAGGTCGCGCTCGGTATGCGGCACCTCGCCCGTCTGCTTGTGCATGCCCAGCCCGCTCTGCACGCCCGACAGCAGGGAGCCGCGCAGCGTCCACAGCGACCACAGGCCGCCCACCAGCATCGCGCCGACGCCGATGTAGCGCACCTGCTTGCTCCAGATCATGTACGCCGCGTCCTCGGCGTGGGCGCCCGCTACGCTGGCCGCCAGCGCCGGGTCCAGGTGCATGAAGAACATGTTGTACAGCGGTATGCACACCCACCAGGACAGGATGCCGCCGGACACCATCAGCGTGCCGATGTTGGGACCGACGATGTAGCCGACCGCGAGCAGCGCCGGCGACAGGTTCATGCCGAAGAAGCCGATGCCGCGCTCGCCGATGAAGCGCGACAGGGTGAAGGCCTCGGGCGACAGCTTGAACCCGGACAGCGCCACCTTGAACGCGGCCCCGGCCAGGGCGGCCAGTCCCAGCGCACGGAGGCCGGCACCCGGATCGGCGCCCACCTTGAGCACCTCGGCGGTGGCCACGCCCTCCGGGAACTTGAGCTTCTGCTCGATGATCAGCGTGCGCCGCAACGGCACGGAGAACAGCACGCCCAGCAGGCCGCCCAGGCCGGCGATGGCCAGCACCCACCAGTAATCGAAACGCTGCCAGTGGCCCAGCAGCACGATCGCCGGGATGGTGAAGATCGTGCCGGCCGCGATCGACGAGCCGGCCGAGGCGCCGGTGGCGACGATGTTGTTCTCGAGAATGCTGGAGCGGCCCATCAGGCGCAGGATGCCCATGGAGACGACGGCCGCGGGGATGGCGGTCGCCACGGTCATGCCGGCAAACAACCCCAGGTAGGCGTTGGCGGCCGCCAGGATCACGGTCAGGATGATCGACAGCACGATGGCGCGTACGGTCAGCTGCCGTGCCGGGTCTTCGTTCATCATCATCGGGCTCTCCTGGTAGTGGACGGTTGGCGCGGCGGGCCGCGCCTCAGGCCTGGGTCACGTCCTCGGCGCCGTGCATCCAGCGCACGATGCGGCCCGACAGCGACCACAGCAACACGCTGAAGAAGACCAGCACCGCGGCGATGCCGCCGAAGATGCCCAACAGCCCGGCATGCTCGGCGCGCACGTTCACGCCGACCGCAAACTGCTGCATCCACGCGTATTCGCCCATGTTCTCGGAGAACGCGCCGATGTAGCCCGCCAGCGTGTTGGCGAAGAAGTTGATGAGGAACCAGACTCCCATCATCAGCGAGGCCAGCCTGAGCGGCGCCAGCTTGGTGACCATGGACAGCCCCACCGGGCTGATGCACAGCTCGCCCAGCGTGTGGAACAGGTAGGCCAGGACCAGCCAGGACATGCCGGCGCGCATGTCGGCCATGTGCTGCATCTGGAATACCGCGATGACCAGGAAGCCGAAGCCGATCGCCACCAGGAACAGGCCGATGTACATCTTGGCCGGCGTCGACGGGTTCAGGCCGCGCTTGGCGAGGCCGCTCCACAGCATCGAGAAGACCGGCGCCAGCACCACGATGAACAGCGGGTTGAGCGACTGGAACCAGCCGGTCGGGACGGTGAAGCTGCCCAGCGAGCGGTCCGTGTACTTGTCCGCGAACAGGTTCATCAGGCCGCCGGCCTGCTCGAAGGCCGCCCAGAACATCATGACGAACACGAAGGTCATGAAGATGACCTTGAGCCGGTCGACTTCCGTCTCGGTCAGGGGCTGGTGCTTGCCGCCGGCCAGCGCCAGCGCGCGGTGCGCGGCGGGCTGCACGCCGATCTCGCCGATGAAGCGCCTCGCGAACAGCAGCTGGATGATGACCGACAGCGTCATGCCGAGGCCGGCCACGAAGAAGCCGACCCGCCAGCCGTAGACCGGGTCCTCGCCCAGCGTCGAGCAGATCAGCGGCGCCAGGAACGCGCCCAGGTTGATGCCCATGTAGAAGATGGTGAAGGCGCCGTCGCGCCGCGCATCGCCCTGCCGGTACAGGTCGCCGACCATGGTCGAGATGTTCGGCTTGAAGAAGCCGTTGCCGGCGATCAGCAGGATCAGGCCGACGTAGAAGCTGGTGGCCGTCGCCGGGAACGCGATGCCGAGCGGGCCGAACTCGAACGGCGCGCTGATGCCGAGGCTGCCGAGCGGCGCGGCCAGCGCGAACTGGCCCAGCGCCATCAGCACGCCGCCGATGATCACGGACTTGCGCTGGCCGAGGTAGTTGTCGGCCAGCCAGCCTCCGACCAGCGGCGTCAGGTAGACGAAGCCCGTGTACCAGGCATACAGCTTGAGGGCCTGCGGGCTGTCCCAGCCGAGCCCGGGGTTCGCGGCGTTGGTCGCGGCGACCACGTACAGGACCAGCAGGGCGCGCATGCCGTAGTAGCTGAACCGTTCCCACATCTCCGTGGCGAACAGCAGGAACAGGCCGCGCGGATGGCCGAGGAAGTCGCCGGCCGGAAGTGCAGGTTGTGCGTTCATCGGTTACCCGTGTGCGTGTGGGTGATGGGTTCGTCAGCGGGCGGAGCCCGGCGAGTCTCGGCGATTTCGTGGCCAATCGGCAAGAGCGGATTTCAACGCGCCGGGCTACCCGCGCCTCAGGCCGCGGGCGTGTCGGCCGGCTCGCCGTCGTCGGGCGGCGGCGGCGCGCGGCGTGCGAACAGCCGCGCGAGCAGCACGCCGATCTCGTACAGCGCGTACATCGGCACGGCCATCATGCTCTGCGACACCGGGTCCGGTGGCGTCAGGAAGGCCGCGACGACGAAGATCCCCAGCAGCACGTAGCCGCGGTGCTTGCCCAGCGACTCGACGCGCACGATGCCGGCCCGCACCAGCAACACCGTGGCGATCGGGATCTCGAAGGCAATGCCAAAGGCGAAGAACAGCAGCGTCACGAAATCGAGGTACTGCGTCATGTCGGTCATCATGGCGACGCCGACCGGGGTCGTGGACACGAAGAACTGGAAGATGAGCGGGAACACGATGAAGTAGGCGAAGGCCGCGCCCGCGTAGAACAGCACGATGCTCGACAGGAGCATCGGCAGGGCGAAATACCGTTCCTTCCGGTACAGGCCCGGCGCCACGAACGCCCACAGCTGGAACAGGATGTACGGCATGGCGAAGAACACCGCCGCCAGCAGCGCCAGCTTGAACGGCGTCATGAACGGGGCCACCACACTGGTGGCGATCAGGCTTGAGCCTTCCGGCAGGTGCTCGCGCAGCGGCCCGGTCAGCCAGGTGAACAGGTCGTTGGCGTAGTACAGGCAGGGCACCGCCGTCACGGCGGCGGCCAGCATCGAGCGCATCAGCCGTGTGCGCAACTCGACGAGGTGCGACAGCAACGTGCCCTCGCCGAGCTTTTCGCCGCCTTCGGTCGTCATGCCGGGGGCTTGCCGGCGCCGTCATCCGCTGCCGCGGGCGGTTCGGTCGTGGCAGCCGGTTCCACAGGCGGCTCCGCGGCCGCCGCGGGGGCGTCCGCGTCGCGCGGCGGCGGCTGCCACGTGCGGCCCTGCTGCATCCACGGCTGCTCGGTCTTGAGGGTCTCCTCGTCGAGCTGCATCTTGAGCTGGCGCGCCATGATGCGGGCACGGCCCAGCCAGCGGCCGATCTGGGCGGCCACCCTGGGCAGCTTCTCGGGGCCGAGCACGATGAGCGCGATCCCGAGAATCAGGACGATCTCGGTGAAGCCAACCTCGAACACCGGCGTGCGCTCAGGCTTGCTTCGAGTCGCTCGACTCTTGCTTGTCGGCCTCGAAGCTGGCGTCCGGGCGCTTGTCCTGCCCGAGCTGGCGCGTCGACTCTTCGGTCTCGCCCTCGTTCATGGCCTTCTTGAAGCCCTTGACCGCGGAGCCGAGGTCGGAGCCGATGGTGCGCAGCTTCTTGGCGCCGAAGATCAGGAGCGCAATCGCGAGGATGATCAGCAGTTCGCGGAATCCGATACCCATATGACACTTCTCTGGCCCGAACCACGGGCGGAAACAGGATGATACGCCAACGGCGCCCGCGCGCCCGTGCGCGCGTCGCCGCGGCGTGAAACCCGGCTCCGCGTCACACTCGGGGCGCTACCCGCAGCCAGAACGTGACCGGGCCATCGTTGACCAGCGACACGCGCATGTGCGCGCCGAAGCGTCCCGCCCGCACGCGGCCGAACCGCGCCTGCGCCAGGGCGACCAGCGCGTCGAACCGGCGCTCGCCGTCCGCGGGCGCGGCCGCGGCACTGAAACCCGGGCGCGTGCCCTTGTGGGTGTCGGCTGCCAGCGTGAACTGCGGTACCAGCAGCAGCTCGCCGCCCGTGTCCTCGAGGCTGAGGTTCATGCGGCCTTCGGCGTCCGCAAACACGCGGTAGGTGACGAGACGCTCCAGTAGCCGCTCTGTCTCGCCGGTCGCCGTCACCGCGCTCGATCCCCACGAGCACCAGCAGGCCGGGGCCGATACGCGCCGTCTCGACGGCATCGACGGTCACCGCGGCCTCGGTGACACGCTGCAGCAGGCCGATCATGGAAGGCGCTTCCGGTAACTTCCCGTGGGGCGCCGATGATCCGCGAAACCGCGGCCCCGCGAAAGCGCGACCACCATAGCTACAAATAACACCTTTAAGGAAAACAAAAAACCCACCAAACCATTACAAAATGATTGGATTGGCTGCAGAAATACCACTAATTGCTTATTACAACGTATGTGCAAGTAACAAGTAAATTTAAGCGTTGATCATGTCTTGTGGTGGGATATTAGAGCGACCAGAAAGCCAATATAAGGATTATGGTGGGTTTGTAGAACCCACACATCATGGATTCTCGTCGCCCTTGCAGCCAGGCGCGGGCGGTCCTCGTCGGTCGTCACCGCACTGCGTGGCATGTGCTATTCCTTGGGCCAATGAAAGTCGGCGCGCGCCGCAGGGGGAACGATGCAACGCAGGGAACTCATCACGGGCCTCGGTCTCGGGGCGCTGGCGGCGACGGCCGCCGGTTGCGTGCGTGAAGCGGCGACGCCGACGGCGCGAGCCGCCGGGCGTAGGTTCGAGTGGCGGCTGGTGACGACCTGGCCGCCGAACTTCCCGGGCCTCGGGACCGGGGTCAACGACTTCGCGCAACTCGTGGAAGCCTGCAGCGGCGGGCGGCTGAAGATCCGCGTGTACGGAGCCAACGAGCTGGTGCCGGCCTTCGAGGCATTCGACGCGGTGACCGGCGGGACGGCCGAGATGGCGCACGGCGCCGCCTACTACTGGAAGGGGAAGATCGAGGCCGCGCCGTTCTTCTCTGCGATGCCGTTCGGCTTCACGGCGCAGGAAATGAACGCGTGGCTGTACTACGGCGGCGGCTGGGACCTGTGGAAGGAAGCCTACGCGCCGTTCGGCCTGATCCCGGCGCCCTGCGGCAACTCCGGCTGCCAGATGGGGGGCTGGTTTCGCAAGGAGATACGCTCCGTGGCCGACCTGAAGGGGCTGAAGATGCGCATTCCCGGCCTCGGCGGCGAGGTGCTGGCCCGGGCCGGCGGCACGCCCGTGACGCTGTCGGGAGGCGAGATATTCACGGCGCTGGAAACCGGCGCGATCGACGCGACGGAGTGGATCGGCCCCTACAACGACCTGGCCTTCGGCCTGTACAAGGCGGCCAGGTACTACTACTACCCGGGCTGGCACGAGCCGGGCTCGACGCTCGAGGCGATCATCAGCCGGCGGGCATTCGAGGAGCTGCCGGCCGACCTGCAGCAGATCGTGCTGACCTGCTGCGGCGCGATCAACGACCGGATGCTGGCTGAATTCACGGCGCGCAACGCCGAAGCGCTGCAATCGCTGGTGCGCGACCACGGCGTGCAATTGCGGCCATTCCCGCGCGGATGTCCTCAGCCGCCTGCGCGAACTGTCCGGGCAGGTGATCGCGGAGGCGGCGGCGCGCGATCCGCTGTATGCGCGGGTCCACGAATCGGTGCGCACTTTCCAGGCGCGCTAGCGCGGCTTACCTGGACGTTGCGGAAGCGGCGTACCTCGCGACGCGGGCGCGTAGCGAGAGGGCCTGCGCCCGCGATCGTGACGCAGATCGCAGGAATGGACGACCGCGCGTCCGGGCGCGCCCGGTTGCACGTACCATAATGCAGCCATGCGGCCCAGGTCGGGCCGCGATCCACGAGGGCGCGAAATGGCGATCCGCTTGCCCAGCCGGCCGGCCTTCCGCGCGTTGCCGCTGCGCGTCGCCGCGCCCCTGGCGTACGTGGTCGTCGGCTTCCTGTGGATACTCGGCGGCGACGTCCTGCTGGCCGCCCTGCCCGGCGACAGCGAGCGCTCCCTCGCCTGGCTGGCCTCTTCCAAGGCGGCCATCTTCCTGATCGTGAGCGGCATCGCGCTGTATGCCTTGCTGCGGCGTCGCGATCGACGCGAACCGGTCACCGCGGCGACCGCGATGGCGACCAAGATCCTGCTGGCCGTCACGGCCGGGCTCGTCGTGGCCGGGGGTTACATGCTGTACCGCCTGCATTCGGCGGCGGAACTGAAGAACTGGCAGGCGACGCTCGACAGCCACGCGGCCGCGCAGGCGGCCCACCTGGAGGAGTGGCTGGAAGAGCACGTGCTGGCGATGCGGCTCGTGGCGCAATCGGAACTGCTGTCGAACGAGATCCTGGACTGGCTGGCCGATCCCGACGGCGAGCGGGCCGCGGAGATCCGCAACCACGTCGGCGCACTGCGTGACCTGCAGGGCCGGGAGGTCGTCGCGGTCGAGATGGTGTCCCGCGACGGACGGGTGCTGTTCTCCCTGGGTGACACGACGGCGACGAAGCGCGAGGCGGAACTGGTGGCCGCGGCGCTGCGCACGCAGCGACCGGCGTTCGGCGCCCCCTACGTCGGCGGCGGCGCCGGCCAGCGGCCGCTGGTCGCGGTCGCGCACGCGGTGGGAACGCAGGTCGTCGGACCGGCGGCCATCGCGATGGTCGTGGTCCTCAACATGCGCGATGTGCTGGAGACGGCCCGTGTGAGCCTGGGCACCGTCGGCGACGAGACGATCGACACGGTGCTGGTTTTCGCCGGCGACGGATCGGCCACGGCGCTGGACGAGCAGCCCGACGCGACCTGGCGGGCGCTGGACGAACCAGTGGGACGCCGGGCGGGCAAGGGGCTGGCGGCCTGGATCAGGGCCGGAGACAACCGCGCCGGCGCCGGGCTGCTCGACGATGACGGCGTCGCGGTGCTCGCGGCCTCGCGGCACATACCGGACACGAACTGGTACGTGGTCTCGAAGACGGACTGGGCCGCCATGCACGGCGAGTCGCTGCAACTTGCCAGGCTCGGGCTGGCCGTCCTCACGTTCATGGCGCTGCTGGTGGTCGTGGGCGTAGGCTGGATCAGGCGTGAAACGCAAGCAGACCGCCGCGGCGCAACTCGCCAAGGCGGAGCTGCGCCTCGGGGCGCTGACCCAGCATTTCGAACTCATCAACCGGCACGCCAACGACATCGTCCTGCTGGTGGACCCGGACGGCCGGATCGCCGAGGCGAACCAGCGGGCCATCGAGACCTACGGCTACGACCGCAAGCAGCTCATCGGCAGCAAGGCCGAGAGCCTGCTCGGATCATCCCACACGGGCAAGGCGACCTTCCGGCGCTTCGAGGACACCGGCCGGCTGGCGCTGCTGTACGAGACCATGCACCGCCGGCGCGACGGCACGGAATTCCCGGTGGAAGTGTCCGCCAGGCGCTTCGAGCTGGAGGGCCGCACGTATAGCCAGGCCATCGTGCGCGACATCTCCGAGCGCCGGGCGCGCGAGGACGAAATCGCAGCGGTGGCCGCCGAGCGGGATGCCGCCGCCGCGCAGCTCAGGCGGCAGTTCGACGACATGCCTTTCGGCTGCGTGGTGACCGACCGTGACCTGCGCGTCGTGGACGCCAACCCGGCCTTCGAGCAGCTATTCGGCTGGCAGAAACACGAGCTCGTCGGGGAAACCAACTTCGACAAGATCGTTCTGCCAGAGGACATCCCGGCCGTCACGCGGGTCATGACGTCGATCCAGGACGTCACCGGGCACGTGGACCACGTCAACCGCAACGTCACGCGCGACGGCAGGACGCTGACCTGCCGCTGGACGAACACCGCGCTGCGCGGGCCGGAAGGCGAATTCGCCGGGCTGCTGGCGATGTGCGAGGACCGGTCGCACGTCGAGCGCCTGAAGCAGGAACTCAGCACGCAGGCGGCGATGTTCAGGACGCTGGCGGAAACGACGGCAGTCGGCGTCTTCCAGATACGCGCGGACGGCTGGGTCAACTATGCGAGCCCGGCCCTCATGGACATGCTCGACGTGCGGCCGGGAAGCCTCGGCGACGTGGCCAAAGGCCGGTACCTGGACCCCGATGAGCGCGCGCGTGCGGCGCGGGTGATCGGCGGGGTGATGAAGGACGCGATGATGACGCCGCAGGAATTCCGGTTCACCCGCCGCGGCGGCACGCAGGGCTGGGTCCTGGTCCATGCGCAAGCCGTCAGGAACGACGCCGGCGCGGTCACGCACCTGGTCGGCACGGCGACCGACATCACGGAACTCAAGGACCAGGAGGCCCTCCTGGAGGCGATGGTGAGTACGCGCACCGCGCAGCTCAGCGCGGCCAAGGAAGCCGCGGAGCGCGCCAATGCCGCCAAGACCGTGTTCCTGGCCTCGATGTCCCACGAGTTGCGCACGCCGCTCAACTCCATCGTCGGCTTCACCGAAGTGCTGCTGGAGAAATCCGCCGGCCCGCTGAGCGAAAGGCAGGAACAGCAGTTGATCATCGTTCGCAACGCGGCGCGACGGCAGCGCGCCCTGATCAACGACCTGCTGGACACCACGCGGGTGGAATCGGGTCGGCTGGCGCTGGAACGCACCTGCGTTTCCGTCGCCGGGCTGCTGCGGCACGTCGTTGCGGAATTCGGCAACGAGGCCAGGCAGAAGGGCCTCGCGCTGAGCTGCCAGGCCGGCGACGAGCTGGGCGAGATCGAAACGGATGCCACGCGGCTCGAGCAGATCGTCGCCAACCTGGTGTCGAACGCGATCAAGTACACGCAGCACGGCTCGGTGTCGGTGCGGGCGAGCCGCGCGGACGGCGAACTGGTCGTGTCGGTGGCGGATACGGGAACCGGCATCGCCGCGCAGGACCTGCAGCGCATCTTCGAGCCGTTCGTGCAGCTGCCGGCGGACGCGGCCCGGCCCAGGCAGGGTGTCGGGCTCGGCCTGGCGCTATCGAGGAAACTCGCCGAGGCGCTGGGCGGAACGGTGGATGTCGAGAGTACGGTCGGGCAGGGCAGCACGTTCCGCCTGCGAGTGCCGGCCATGGCACCGTCGGCATGACCGGCAATCCGCAGGAGACCCTTGCAATGTCGAAGATCCTGATCGTGGACGACAACCCGGACGACCGGTACCTGATGCGGGCCGTGCTCGAGGCCGACGGCCACAAGATCATCGAGGCAGGCAACGGCGCCGAGGCCCTGGAACTGGCGCTGGTGAACCCCCCGGACATCGTCATATCGGATGTCCTGATGCCGGTCATGGACGGGTTCGCGCTATGCCGGGCCTGGCAGAAGGAGCCTTACCTGCGACAGATCCCGTTCGTGCACTGCAGCGCGAACTACATCCAGCCCGCCGACATCGCCTTCGCGAAGGAAATCGGCGCGGCGGCATTCCTGGCCAAGCCCGTCGAACCGGCCGACGTGCGCCAGACGGTCCGCACACTGATCAGCAACGAGCCGACCACCGGCGCCACCGCGCGGCTGCGCCGCCTGGACGACGAGGCGTTCCACACGCGGCACACGGCGGCCGTCGCGGAGAAGATGCTGGAGAAGGTCAAGGAACTCGAGCGGCTCAACATGACCCTGGCCGAGCAGGAACACGCCTTCCGCCACCTGTTCGAGGCCAATCCGCTGCCCATGTGGGTGCTCGATGCCAACAGCATGGCGATCATGGCGGTCAACGACGCCATGATCGAGAAGTACGGCTACAGCCGGAAGGACTTCCTCACGATGCAGTCAGCGCAGCTGCGTCCGCCCCAGGAGCGGCTGGAATCGCACGCAACGCTGGAGAAGATCCGTTCCGGCCCCAGGGACATGACGACGCAGGGCGTGTGGCACCACCAGCTCAAGGACGGGCGGGTCATTGACGTCGAGGTCTTCGCCAAGATGCTGGAGTTCGACGGGCGCGAGTCCGTCATGGCGCTCGCCAACGACGTGACCGAACGGGTCGAGGCGCGGCGGGAGCTGAGCCGGCAACTCGCGATGTTCGAGTCGGCACTGCACGCGACGGTCGCGACCGTCATGAAGATGGGCGAGCTGCGCGACCCGTACACGGCGGGCCACGAACGGCGCGTCGGCGAGCTGTCCGAGGCGATCGGCCGGGAACTCGGCCTGGATATCAAGGCCCTGCGCGGCCTCGAGATCATGGGCGACCTGCACGACGTGGGCAAGATCACCGTGCCGACGGAACTGCTCACCAAGCCGGGCAAGCTGTCGCGCGTCGAGTTCGAGATGATCAAGGAACACGCGCAACAGGGCTACGAGATCCTGAGGAAGCTGGAGTTCCCGTGGCCCGTGGCGGACGTCGCGTGGCAACACCACGAACGAATGGACGGCTCGGGCTACCCGCGCGGGCTCAAGGGCGACCAGATCATGAAGGAAGCCCGCATCCTCGCGGTGGCCGACGTGGTCGAGGCGATGTCCTCGCACCGTCCCTACCGGCCGTCGTTGGGCGTCTCGGCTGCGCTGGAGGAGATCGAGAAGAACAAGGGGCGGCTGTATTGCGAGGAATCGGTGCGGGCCTGCCTGCGCCTGTTCCGCGAGAAGGGATTCGCGTTCTCCAGCTGACCTGCAGCCGACCGCCGCGCCTCAGCCCGCGTAGACCAGTCGCGGCAGCCAGGTGGCCAGCGCCGGCCAGGCGGCCAGCGCGGCCAGCATGGCGAGTTGCAGGCACACGAATGGAATCACGCCGCGGTAAATGTCCGCAGTCGCGACCTGCGGCGGCGCGACGCCGCGCAGGTAGAACAACGCGAAGCCGAACGGCGGCGTCAGGAACGACGTCTGCAGGTTGACGGCGATCATCACCCCCAGCCAGACCGGGTCCACGCCCATGGCCAGCAGCACCGGCGCGACGATCGGCACCACGATATAGGTGATCTCGATGAAGTCGAGGATGAAGCCGAGCAGGAACAGCACGGCCATCACGACCAGCACCGCGCCGCCCACGCCGCCCGGCAGGTCCGACAGCAGCACGCGCATCAGTTCGTCGCCGCCCAGCCCGCGGAACACGAGAGAAAAGACCGAGGCGCCGACCAGGATCAGGAACACCATGGACGAGAGGCGCACGGTGCCCCGCATGACCTCCTTGAGCAGGGCAAGGTCGAGCGCGCGCCGCAGCAGCGCCAGCAACAGCGCGCCTACGGCGCCGACGGCCGCCGCCTCACTGGGGGTGGCGACGCCGGCCAGGATGGAGCCCAGCACGGCGAGCACCAGCGCGAGCGGCACGACCAGCGCGCCCAGCAACCGGGTCGCGAAGGCGCGGGTCATGGCCGGCCGCCGGTCGTCATCGCCGGTCAGCGCCGGCATGGCCGCCGGGGTGAGCCAGGCCTTGAACAGCACCCAGGCGACGTACAGGGCCACCAATGCGAGGCCGGGCAGCAAGGCGCCGATGAACAGGTCGCCCACCGACACGGTGTCCGGCGCGTAGTTGCCCTGCGCGAGCTGCGCCTGCTGGTAGGCGCCCGACAGCACGTCGCCCAGCAGCACGAGGATGATGGACGGCGGGATGATCTGGCCGAGCGTGCCGGAGGCGCAGATCGTGCCGGTCGCGACCCGCGGGTCGTAACCGCGCCGCAGCATCACGGGCAGCGACAGCAGGCCCATGGTGACGACGGTGGCGCCGACGATGCCGGTGCTGGCCGCCAGCAGCGCGCCGACCACCACGACCGAGACGGCCAGGCCGCCGCGCAGCCGGCCGAACAGCAGACCCAGCGTCTCGAGCAGGTCGTCGGCGATGCGCGCGCGCTCAAGCACCAGCCCCATGAACACGAACAGCGGCACGGCAATGAGCGTCTCGTTGCTCATCACGCCGAAGATGCGGCTGGGCAGGGCCTCCAGATAGGCCATGTCGAAGGCGCCCAGCGCAGCGGTGACGACGGCGAAGATCAGCGACACGCCGGCCAGCGTGAAAGCGACGGGATAGCCGGCCAGCAAGGCTGCGACGACCAGCGCGAACAGCGCGAGGGGCAGCCAGTCCATGCTCAGCCCCGTTGCCGCCGCGCCAGGGTCAGCACGCAACGCAGGGCGCCGGACAGGCCCTGCAGCGCCAGCAACGCCGCCAGCGCGGGGATGGCGGTCTTCAGCAGGTACAGGGCCGGCAGGCCGCCGGCTTCACGCGATCGCTCGCCGATCCGCCAGGCGCCGAGCACGTACGGCCAGCTGGCCCACAGCAGGAAGGCGCACAGCGGCAGCAGGAACAGGAGCGTGCCGCTCAGGTCGACGAGGGCCCTGGTGCGGGGCGACCAGCCGCGATAGAAGATGTCCACCCGCACGTGCTCGTCCGCCTGCAGCGTGTAGGCCGCGCCCAGCATGAATGCCAGCGCATGCATCCAGGTGAGGGACTCCTGCATCCAGATCCAGCCGGTGTCGAAGGCGTAGCGCAGCACCACGACCGCGACGCCGGCCAGGCCCAGCGCGAGGGTGAGCCAGGCGACGGCCTGGCCGATGCGGCGGCTCACGGCGTCCAGCCGGTCCGCGGCGCGCGACCAGTGGTCGCTCACGACGCCGCGTCCTCCCGGCCGCGGCGGATCCGCCGCAGGAATACGGTCATTTCGCGCGCGGCCTGCAGGTCGCCGGCGGCGGTCGCGACGGCAATGCCGCGCTCGTACACCTCGGCCGCGCGGTCCATGGAACCGGCCCGCGCGCAGGCGTCGCCCAGGCGCCGCCAGGCGGCCGAGTAGCGCGGGTTCTGCTCGACCGCGGCCGACAGGTGCGTGATGGCGGCCAGCAGGTCGCCGTCGTCGAGACAGGCGCCGCCCAGCGAGAAGCGCAGCAGCGGCGAGTCCTGGCCGCGCTGCAGCATCAATTCCAGGTTGCCGCGCAGGCCCATGTCACCGGCGCCAGAAGTCGGGCGTCAGCAACAGCACGAGCGTGAAGATCTCCAGGCGGCCGGCGATCATGGCGACGATGCAGACCCACTTGGCGGCGTCGGAGATGTTCTGGAAGTGCACGGCGACCTCGCCGAGCGCGGGGCCGACGTTGTTGAGCGACGACGCCATCGCCGACCAGGCGGTCACCTGGTCGAGCCCCAACATCATCAGCAGCAGCATCAGCGCGCCGAAGACGATCAGGTAGATGGCGAAGAAGCCCGCGACGCCGGTCACCACGCGCGTGGGGATGAAGCGGTCGGCGATCTTGACCGGGATCTCCGCGCTCGGGTGCACAAGGCGCTTGAGCTCGTTGATGCCCAGCTTGAACACCAGCAGCCAGCGCATCACCTTCATGCCGCCGGTGGTCGAGCCGGCACAGCCGCCGACGAAGGTGATCAGCATCAGCAGCACGGGCAATGCGCCCGGCCAGTGCGCGAAGCCGGTCGTGACGAAACCGGTGCCGGTCAGCAGCGAGACCACCTGGAATCCGGCGTGCCGCACGGCTTCGGCCGGGTCGCTGAACGTGCCGGTCACGAACAGGTAGACGGCGGTGAACGCGACGATCGCGACCACCATCTTGAAGTAGGCGACGAATTCGGGGTCGCGCCAGTAGGCGCCGGGCACGCGGCGACGCAGGGCCGTGAAGTGCAGCGCGAAACTTGCGCCGCCCAGGAACATGAACACGGTCGCGATGACGTCGATCGCGAAACTGTCGAAGTAGGCGAAGCTGGCGTCGTGCGGGGAGAACCCCGCCGTCGCCAGCGTCGAGAAGGCATGCACGATGGCGTCGAACGGCCCCATCCCCGCCAGGTAATAACAACCCGCGCAGACGGCCGTCAGCACCACGTAGACGATCCACAGCGCCTTGGCCGTCTGCGTGATGCGCGGCGTCAGCTTCTGGTCCTTGACCGGCCCCGGCGTCTCGGCCTTGTACAGCGACATGCCGCCGACGCCGAGCACCGGCAGCAGCGCGACCGCCAGCACGATGATGCCCATGCCGCCGAACCACTGGATCTGCTGCCGGTAGTAGAGGATCGAGACCGGCAGCTGGTCGAGGCCGGTGATGACGGTCGCGCCGGTGGTCGTGAAGCCCGACACGGCCTCGAAGACCGCGTCGGTGAACGTCAGCGCCGGCTGGTCCGAGATCAGCAGCGGCGTGGCGCCGGCGAGCCCCAGGCAGACCCAGAACAGGGTCACGACCAGGAAGCCGTCGCGCAGCCGCAGGTCGCTGCGCCGGTTGCGCACCGGCAGCCACAGCAGCGCGGCGGCCGCGGCGACGATGGCGAACGCGGCCAGGAACGGCTGCCAGTGGCCATCGGCGTAGAACAGCGCCACGCCGATCGGCGGCAGCATCGTGAGGCTGAACATCCCGAGCATGAGCCCGAGGATGCGCTGGACCATGGCGAGGTTCATTGCGCGTTCCCGCGGCCGCTCAGGCCAGCGTGGTGCCGGCCTGGAACAGCTTGCCGACCGTCTCGACATGCCGCCGGTCGGTGAGGAACAGGATCACGTGGTCGTCCGCCTCGATGACGGTGTCGTGGTGGGCCATGATGACTTCCTCGCCGCGCACGACCGCGCCGATCGTGGTGCCCGGCGGCAGCTCGATCTGCTCGACGCGGCGCTGCACGACCAGCGAGTTGCGGGAATCGCCGTGCACGATCGTCTCCAGCGCCTCGGCCGCGCCGCGCCGCAGCGAGTGCACGCGGGCCACGTCGCCGCGGCGCACGCGCGCGAGCAGCGCGCCGATCGTGATGGTCTGCGGCGAGATCGCGACGTCGATGGTGCCGCCCTCGATCAGTTCCGCATACGACGGCCGGTTGATCAGGGCCATGGCGCGGTGCGCGCCCAGCCGCTTGGCCAGCATGGCCGACAGGATGTTGGCCTCCTCGGCGTTGGTCAGCGACACGAACACGTCGGCGTCGTCGATGTTCTCCTCGAGCAGCAGTTCCTCGTCGGCCGCGTCACCGGTCAGCACCAGCGCGCGACGCAGCGTCTCGGCGACCGCACGCGCCCGGTCGGGGTTGCGCTCGATGAGCTTGACCTGGTTGTCCTCCTCCAGCGACCTGGCCAGCCGGTAGCCGATGTTGCCTGCGCCGGCGATCACCACGCGCCGCGCCGGCGCCTCCTCGGTGCGCAGCTCCTTCATCATCAGCCGGATGTCTTCGCGCGCGGCGATGAAGAAGACCTCGTCGCCGGCCTCGATGACGGTCGAGCCCTCGGGCTGCACGCTGCGGCCCTGCCGGTAGATCGCCGCGACCCGCACATCGCGCCGCGGCAGGTGCTCGCGCAACTCGTGCAGCTGGTGCCCGACCAGCTGGCCGCCGGTGACCGCGCGCATGCCGATCATGCGCACGCGCCCGTCCGCGAAATCCAGCACCTGCAGCGCGCCCGGATAGTGGATCAGCCTGCCGACGTGCTCGGTGACGAGCTGCTCGGGGCTGATCAGCACGTCCACGTGCAGGCCGCCTTCCTCGAACAGCTTGCCGTGCGCGGAATAGTCGATGGCGCGCACGCGCGCGATCTTGGTCGGCGTGCGGAACAGCGAGAAGGCGACCTGGCAGGCCATCATGTTGACTTCGTCGCTGTTGGTCAGCGCGACGATCATGTCCGCGTCCTCGCCGCCGGCGGCTTCCAGCGTGCTGGGATGGGCGGCGTTGCCGGCCACCGTGCGGATGTCGAGCCGGTCGCGCAGCTCGCGCAGGGTCTCGGTGTCGATGTCGACGACGGTGATGTCGTTGCCCTGTTCGCGGGCCAGCTGCGAAGCGGCGGTGCGGCCGACCTGGCCCGCGCCGAGGATGATGATCTTCACCGCATGTACCGGTGTTGCGGCGGCTGTCGCCGTCGAAGGGTGGATTCTAGGGGAAATTGCGGTTGGCGGTTAGCCACTAATCTCCAGCTTCGCATACGCATACATCAGCCACTTCGGCCCGACCCGCTCGAAGTTGACCTGCACCTGCCGGTGCTCGCCGTTGCCCTCGAAGCCCAGCACGATGCCGTCGCCGAACTTGGCGTGCCGCACGCGCGCGCCCAGCCGGACCGGGAATTCCTCGCCGCCGGTACGCCGTTGTGGCGGCGACGCCGGCCGGGCGCCGGCGCGCGCGCCGCGCCGCGGCGGTGCATCGTGGCCCGGGTCGTACAGGGGCCGGGACACCGACAGCCGCGGGCGCACCTCGTCGATGCAGCCGGCCGGGATCTCGGCCAGGAAACGCGACGGCGCGCGATACTCGGTGCGGCCGTAGATGCGGCGCGTCTCCGCGTGGCTGATGTACAGGCGCTGCATCGCGCGGGTGATGCCCACGTAGCAAAGCCGGCGTTCCTCGGGCAGCTTCTCGGGATCTCCCGCGGAGCGCTCCGACGGGAACAGCCCCTCCTCCAGCCCGACCAGGAACACGGTCGGGAACTCGAGCCCCTTGGCGCTGTGCAGGGTCATTAGCTGCACGCAGTCGCGCCCCTCCGCCGCCTGCGTCTCGCCGGACTCCAGCGTGGCGTGGGCCAGGAACGAGGCCAGCAGCGGCAGCTCGTCGCCGGGCTCGGGCATGAAGCCCTCCGCGGCGTTGACCAGCTCGTCGAGGTTCTCGACGCGCGCCTCGCCCCGGTGGTCGCGCTCGCGGGCGTGGTGCTCGCGCAGGCCAGACGCCTCGATGGCGCGGTGCACCTGCTCGTGCAGCTCGAACGCGGCGATGTCGCGCTCGAGGGCGTCGATCAGGTCGATGAAGCCGCGCAGCGCCGTCGCCGCGCGGGTCGGCAGCGACGGCAGGATCGCCAGCGCGGCGTCCCACATCGGCAGCCGCTGCTCGCGGGCCGCCTGCCGCAGCCGGTCGAGCGTGGACGGCCCGATGCCGCGGGTCGGCAGGTTGACCACGCGCTCGAAGGACACGTCGTCGCTGCGGGTCTGCGTGAGCCGCAGGTAGGCCAGCGCGTCCTTGATCTCGGCCCGCTCGAAGAACCTGAGCCCGCCGTAGACGCGGTACGGCATGCGCGCCCCGATCAGCACTTCCTCGAACATGCGCGACTGGGCGTTGGAGCGGTACAGCACGGCCGCGCCGGCCAGTGGCAGACCGCGCCGCGCGTGCTCGCGGATGCGCTCAACGACGAAGTCGGCCTCGTCGCGCTCGTTGAACGCGGCATACAGCCGGATCGGCTCGCCGCCTTCCTGGGCGGTCCACAGCTCCTTGCCGAGGCGGTCCTCGTTGCGCCGGATGACCTCGTTCGCCGCGCCCAGGATGACCGCCGTGGAGCGGTAGTTCTGCTCCAGCCGGAAGACGGTTGCCCGGAAATCGCGGCGGAAGTGCTGCATGTTCTCGACGCGCGCCCCGCGCCAGCGGTAGATGGACTGGTCGTCGTCGCCCACGACGAACGGCAGCCCGGCCGCGCCGCAGATCAGCTTGATCCACTGGTACTGGACGCCGTTGGTGTCCTGGAACTCGTCCACCAGCACGTGCCGGAAGCGATCCTGGTACAGCGCGGTGAGCTGGGGCTGGTCGCGGATCAGCTCGAGGCTGCGCAGCAGCAGTTCCGCGAAGTCCACCACGCCCAGCTGGTCGCAGCGGCGCTGGTAGAGGTCGTACAGGCGGATCAGCTCGCGCCGCATCGGGTCGCCGCGCTCCTGCAGGTGCCGGGCGCGGCGTCCCTCGTCCTTCTCGCGATTGATGAAGGCCTGCACCTCGCGGGGCGCCCAGCGCTCCTCGTCCAGGTTCTGCTCCTTGAGGAGCCTGCGCAGCAGGCGGAACTGGTCGTCCTGGTCGAGGATCTGGAAGTGCTGCGGCAGGCCGGCTTCACGCCAGTGGCGGCGCAGCAGGCGGTGGGCGATGCCATGGAACGTGCCCACCCACAGCGCGGCGCCGGGAATGCCCAGCAGGACCTCGATGCGGCCGCGCATTTCGCTGGCGGCCTTGTTGGTGAACGTCACGGCCAGCAGGCCCTGCGGCGCGATTCCCACCTCGTCGATCAGCCACGCGGCGCGGTGCGTCAGCACGCGGGTCTTGCCGCTGCCGGCACCGGCCAGCACCAGGGTCGGCGCGAGCGGCGCACCTGCGGCGGCACGCTGCGCGTCGTTCAGCGCGTCGAGAAGCTGATGGGCGGGGGGCATGGGCCGCGCATTCTAGCAAGGGCCGTGCAGCGCGATGCCGGCCACGCGCGGGGCGGTCCTTTCAGGGCGCCGTGCCGAACGATTCCACCGTGTAACGCCAGGCCTCCGTCAGCGGCGACCAGGGCTCCGCAGGCAGTCCGGCCTTGTCGAGCAGCCGGTCGAGAAAGTCGGCGGGCTCGGGCAGCGTGTCCCACACCTGCGGCAGGAAAGTCGCGCGGTGCGGGCCGGCGGCCAGCACCAGGCCGTGACGGCCCGGCTCGATCCAGGCGAGCAGCGCGGCGCGCGTCGTGGCCGGGACCGGCTCGAGCTGGGACAGCGCAGACACGCCGATCTCGATGACGGCCACGTCGGTCGCCTCCAGCGGCGGGAAGCGCGGGTCGTCGTAGGCGCTGGCCCAGGCGTTCTCCCAGACGTCGTGTGCCAGCGGGCGCTCGGCCGTGAGCGTGCCGCGGCAGCCGCGCAACGCTCCGGTGAGGCGCAGCGTGACGAAGCTGGCCCGCGGGGCTCGCAGCGGCAGGGACAGGTCCCGCAAGGCTGGCGGCGCGGCGGGCGCCGTGCGGCCGCGGCCTACCGCGATGGACTGGCGCGCCAGGTCCAGCAACCGCGCGCGGTCGGCCGGGTCAATCGCCATACAGGGCGAAGGCGCCGTAGCCGACGACGCGCGAACGATCGCCGGACGTGTCGCCGGAATTGCGCAGGTCCAGCATCCGCACGCGCAGCCCGCGGCGGCGCGCCAGCTGCATCAGGCCATTCAGCGCCCGGCATCCGCAGGCCTGCTCGCCACCGAAGTTGGTGACGCGCTCGACGATGGACCTGGCCGTGGTCGAGTCGAGGGACTGCGCCGTGTCGTAATCGAGGAAATGGCTCAGGTCCGTGCTGAGGACGATCAAGGTCTCGATGCCGCCCCAGCACGCCTCCAGCACCCCGGCCACGGCCGCGGCATCGACCTCCCCCACGGCCAGCGGCACCAGGGTGAAGTCGCCCAGCGTCACCTGCAGGAAGGGCAGCTGCACCTCGAGGCTGTGTTCGGTGCGGTGCGGCAGGTTGCCGACGGTCACGTCCGGCAGGATGCGCAGCTGGTCCACGCTCGGCCCGTCCACCGGCACGAGGCCGAGCGGTGTTTCGAATGCGCTGACGTCCGGCAGGGCGATGCCGCGCAGTTGCGCGCGGTGGCTGGGTCCCGCCAGCACGACGCGGCGGACGGGCGGGTCGAGCCCGACCACCTGGCTGTAGGCGCTGGCCGCGACCGGGCCGGAATACGAATAGCCGGCATGCGGGACGATGAGTGCCTTGGGGCGCTCGCCACGCTGTGGCGCGGCGTCGAGGTAGCGCTGCACGACCGCGCGCAATTCGTGCGGCTCGTCCGGGTAGAACAGGCCCGCTACGGCAGGTGGTCGGACATGTGTGCCGGTGTCGTCGGTCCGCATAGCGCCCCCCCGGGTCTGGATTACGGCCGCCGCCTCCAGGGGGTACGATGGCTGGCGCCGGCCAGCGAGGCCCCGGGGTACGCCCGACGCTAGCGCCGGGACGGGACGGGTGAATCGTGAATAACCGCTACGCTGACCCGGCGCCCGTTGCAACGCGGTGGTGGCACCGCTGCGCGGACGGGCGCGTGCAGTGCGACCTGTGCCCGCGGGCCTGCCGCCTGCGGGACGGGCAGCGCGGCCTGTGCTTCGTGCGCGGCGCCGAGCACGGCGCGGTCGTGCTGCACACCTTCGGGCGCTCCAGCGGCTTCTGCATAGACCCGATCGAAAAGAAGCCGCTGCATCACTTCCTGCCCGGCTCGTCGGTGCTCTCGTTCGGCACGGCCGGCTGCAACCTGGCGTGCAAGTTCTGCCAGAACTGGGACATGTCCAAGTCGCGCGAGATGGACACGCTGATGGACGAGGCCTCCCCGGAGGCCATCGCCGCGGCGGCGGCGGCGGCCGGGTGTCGCAGCGTCGCCTTCACCTACAACGACCCCGTCATCTTCATGGAGTACGCGATGGCGGTGGCGCAGGCCTGTCGCGCACGCGGCCTGAAGTCGGTGGCGGTTACCGCAGGCTACCTGTGCGCCGCGCCGCGGGCCGAGTTCTTCCGCCACATCGACGCCGCCAACGTGGACCTCAAGGGCTTCACCGAGGACTTCTACCGCAAGTTCTGCGGCGGCGCGCTGGCGCCGGTGCTGGAGACGCTGCAGTACCTGCGCCACGAAACGGGCGTCTGGCTGGAGCTGACCACGCTGCTCATCCCCGGCCTGAACGACGCGGAGGACGAACTCGACGCGCTGACGCGCTGGGTGGCGGGAAAGCTGGGCGCGGACGTGCCGCTGCACTTCAGCGCCTTCCATCCGGACTGGAAGATGCGCGACCGGCCGCCGACGCCGCCGGCGACGCTGGCCCGGGCACGCGAGATCGCGCGCGCCAACGGGCTGCGCTACGCGTACACGGGCAACGTGCACGACGCCGCGGGAGGCAGCACCTGGTGTCACGGCTGCGGCGGGCTGCTCATCGGGCGCGACTGGTACGAGATCGGTGCGTACCGGCTGACGTCCGACGGGCGCTGCAGCGGTTGCGGGACGGCGTGCGCCGGCGTGTTCGAGGGCCCCGCCGGGGACTGGGGCCGCCGTTGCCTGCCGGTGCGCATCGCCCCGCAGGACCGGGCCTGAAACCGCCGCGTCGCTGAATGCTGTGCGGGCGCCGGCGGCGCCGCGCTGTCAGGCCGGGGGTGCGTCGTTCTGCTGGATCGCCGCGACCAGGCACCCGGGCCCGCCGTGGGCGCCGAGCGCGGTGCCCATCGGCACCACGAAACTCTCATCGACGTTGTCGAGGCCGTTCAGCACGGCCGCACGCATTGCTTCCGCCTCGGCGGGCGCGTTGGCGTGGCCGACCGCCAGCAGCCAGCGCCGGTCGCGGCGCATCCGGCGCCGCACGAAGCGTGCGAACTTGACCGGCAGCTGCGATCGCCCGAGCAGCATGCCGCCCAGCCCGACCGTGCCGTCCGCGCGGATGGCCAGCAGCGGCGTCACGCGCAACAGGTCGGCGACGGTCTTGACCCAATGCGGCAGGCGGCCGCCGCGCACCGCATAGTCGAGCGTGGTGAGGCAACCGAAGGTGCGGGTCACGGCGCGCGCGGCGTGCGCAGCGCCTTCGACCGCCTCGACGCTGCCGCCGGCGGCGGCGCAGCGCGCGGCACGCATCGCGATCAGGCCCTGGCCCAGCGAAACGTTGCGCGAGTCGACGCGCACGATGCGGCCGTGCGCGCGGCTGCGCGCGGCCGCCGTCCCCGCCGACTGGAACGTGCCGCTGACCTTCGGGCTCAGCCCGACGTAGACGACCCCGTCGTAATGCGAGCCGAGGAACTCGAAGGCGCGCCGGAAGTCCCCCGGCGGCGGTTGCGAGGTCTTCGGATGCAGCGGGTTGGTCGCCAGCTGGTGGAAGAACTGCTCCGGCGTCAGCGTGACCTTGTCGAGGTAGCTGTGCGCGCCGAAGTGCACGCGCACCGGGACCATGTGGATGTCGAGTTCCTCCAGCGCCGAGTCGGGCAGGTCGGCCGCCGAGTCGACCACCACCGCGACCGTGCGCCGTCGGCGGTGATGCGCGGCATCCTGCTGGCGTTCCATGTCGTCGGCCTTCTCGCCGCTGACCGCGCCATAGCGGCCCGCGATGTCGAACACGGCGCCCGGATCGTTGACGTGGATGTGCACCTTGGCCTTGTGCGCCGTGCCGGCCACCACCAGGCTGGAGCCCAGGGTGGACAGTTCCTCGCGCAGCCGGCGGCGGTCCACGTGTTCACCGGCGACCATGCACTCGGTGCAGTAGCGGTGGCTGAGCTCCTCCTCCTCGCCGGCCGCCACGGCCTCGTCGTGCAGCACCGCGACGGCATCGTCGTTGTCCGCCACCTGGCCGGTGTCCAGGTAGTCGGTCATGCCGCTCAGCAGTTCCACGAAACCGAGCGCCCCCGCGTCCACGACATTGGCGCGGCGCAGGATCTCGAGCTGGTTGCGCGTGGCCTCCAGCGAAGTGCGGGCGCGCGTGAGCGCCAGGCCGAACAGGTGCCTGAAGTCGCGCACGCCGTGGGTGTCCACCTGTGCGCGGACCTCGTGGGCGACGTCCGACAGCACCGTCAGGATCGTGCCGTCGCGCGGCTCGGCCAGCGACTCGCGGGCGTAGCTCGCACCGTCGGTCATGGCGGCGGCGAAGTCGTCGGGGCTCAGTTCGCCAAGGTGTCCCGCGCGGTCGCCCACGCCCAGCAGGAACTGCGCGAGGATGGCGCCCGAATTGCCGCGCGCGCCGTCGAGCGCGGCGTCGGCGACGCTGTTTAGCAGGCGGCCGGCGTGGCTGTCCGGCTGCTCGCGCAACCTGGGCAGCACGGCGTGCAGGGTGAGCGCGAGGTTGGTGCCCGTGTCGCCGTCGGGCACCGGGAAGACGTTGATCTTGTTGATGATCTCCACTTGCGACAGCAGCCGGTAGATGCCGGCGCGCAGCGCCAGCGCAAGGCGCGTGCCGTCCAGTGCGTGGGGATCCGCGACGATGGCATGCATGGCGCGGCTACGGGCGGGAGAGCAGGAACCGCTGGCCGCGGTGGCGCAGCACGGCGCCGTCGGTGGTGATGGCAACGACGTCGACGCCCTCGGGCAGCGAGTCGCCTTCCCGGTAGCGCCGGCCGTTGATGAAAACGGCGCGTTGCGCCGGGTCGCTGGCGAAGATGTGCAGGTCGAGGTTGAGGACGGGCAGGCCGGCGGTCGCCTGGGGCGAAAGCGTGTCGAGGCGCGGGACGGCGTCGGTGGCGCCCGGGGACACCGGCAGGTTCGACGCGATCATCGGCTGTTGCGCGGCCGCGCGCGGCGCGGGCGGCAGAAGCAACGGATCGGGCGCCGCCGGCGGCATGGCGTCGGGTGCGGGCAGTGACGCGGCGGGCAGCGCCTCGGCCACCAGCGGCCGCACCGCGGGCGACGGCCCGCCTGCCGGTGCGGCGCTCTCGACCGGCCGCGCTGCGACGCCGGAATCCGCCGGCGCGACGACCGCGGGTAACACGACCGCGCCGCTCGCCGGCGCTTCGTCCCGCAGCAGGAACCAGGCGACGGCCGCGAGATTGACCAGCAGCAGTGCGCCCACGATGGACAGCACCCACGGCGTCGCGGAACGTGGCGGAACCACGGCCATGTCGGCGACGGCGGGACCGGCCCGGCGTTGCCGCTCGTGCTCCGACTTGCGCAACGCGTCGAGGATGAAGCTCACGCGCCACCCCCGGTCGGGCCGAGGGTCGGGGCGCCCGGCACGCCGATGGCCGAGTCGAGCACCAGCTGGGTCTGTACGCCGGCGATGCCATCCACGACCAGCCGCCTGCTGCGCTGGAAGTCCTTCACCATGCGCTCGAGTCCGCCGTCGAACAGCTCCGGGCTGTCGGTGGCCGCGGGCTGTTCGTCCAGCCGCGCAAGGCCCGCGCGCAGCCAGCGTACGTCGTCGCCGCGCATGCCCACGCGCAGTTCCTTGGCCAGCGGGATGCTGGGCCGCCAGATCACGAGGAACTCGCCGAACCAGCGGTCGGCGAGTTCCGCGAGCGGGACTTCCTGGCGCGCGGCGCCGATGACGAGTCGCGCGCGGTCGCCGTCCAGCGTTTCCAGCACGATGTGGTGCTCGGTGCCCGCGGCGTCCAGCAGCGACAGGATGGCCGGGCGGTCGATGAGCTTCAATTGCGCGAACGTGCCACGCTGCGCCACGCACTGCAGGCCCTGGTCGGCCACCTGGTCGCAGGGGCGCGCGGCGCCCGGTACGTAGCTGGCGCCCCACAGGGACAGGAGTTCGGCGAAGGCGCCGTCGGTGCTGGTGGTGGCCGTGGACTCCGCAAGCAGCGCACCGAGCGGCTGCGACCGGACGGCCGCGGGCGGTTGTTCCGCGACGACGGCCGGTGCCGGGGGCGCCGCCGCTGCAACGGGCGGGTCGGTGATCCGCGGCGCGAGGAACGACTGCCAGGCCACGAGGGCGAGCAGGGCAATGCCGGCGCCCGCGCCCGCGGCGGCGGCCGTGCGCACCCAGGGCGGCAGCACCGGGCGGCCGTAGATCTCGGCGGCGGCGCGCCGCACCAGCGGCGGCGCCACGCGGTGTTCGTCGCGGGTGAAGGCGCCGAGCAGCGCGCGATCGCAGACCACGTTGATGATGCGCGGGATGCCGCCCGAGACGCGGTGGACCTCGCGCAGGGCACCGGGCGCGAAGATGTCCACGGTGGCACCCGCCACGCGCAGGCGGTGCTTGATGTAGGCGATCGTCTCCGGACGCGACAGCGCCTCGAGGTGATAGCGGCCCGTGATGCGCTGCGCGAGTTGCCGCAGCTCGGTGCGGTCCAGCACCTCGCGGAGTTCCGGCTGGCCCACCAGGATGATCTGCAGCAGCTTGTGGGTGGCCGTCTCGAGGTTGGTCAGCAGGCGCACCTGCTCCAGCACGTCCGGGCTCAGGTTCTGGGCCTCGTCGACCATCAGCACGACGCGGCGGCCGCGCGAGTGGGCGTCCAGCAGGAAGCCGGTGAGCAGGTCGACCAGCGCCTTGACGCTGTTCGTGTGGGGCTCGGCCACCGGGACGTGCAGCTCGTCGCAGATGGCGAGCAGGAACTCGGGCGGCGTGATCCGCGGGTTGAGGATCAGCGCCATGTCGCAGTTGGCGGGCAGCCGCTGCAGCAGGCTGCGCACCACCGTGGTCTTGCCCGTGCCCACCTCGCCGGTGAGCTGGATGAAGCCGCCCGATTCCTGGATGCCGTAGGACAGGTGCGCCAGCGCTTCCGCGTGCCGCTCGCTCAGGTAGAGGTAGCGAGGGTCCGGCGTGATCGCGAAAGGCTTCTCGGTCAGGCCAAAAAAGCTCGTGTACATAGGCGCTTACGCGACCCGTCCCGGTTCCGGGGGGCGACAATGATGCCTGCTCGCGCCGAACGCTGCAAAGAGGGGCTCCTGTGCGGCGTTTGACCCCTGCGGGCTGCAGTGGCTGAAGCCGGCTGCCGTTCCGGATGACCAGGAGGAGTCAGACCCCTGCGGGGTCAGACTCCCGCTCGTTCTGGAGGAGTCAGACCCCTGCGGGGTCAGACTCCTTCTCCGGGGCTGGGGTCTGACCCGCCCGGGGGTCTGACCCCTCCGCCGCCTCCGCCGCCGAACAGGTCCAGCTGCCGCGCCGGCGAGAGGTGGCTGACACCGACGCCGAGCAGGCGCACGGCCACGCGGGGGTGGTCCTCGAACCAGCGCCGCAGCAGCGCGCCGGCCACCTCGGCAATCAGCCGCCGCTCCTGGGTGGGCGGCGTGAAGCTGCGCTGCCGCGTGAACGTCACGAAATCCCGCTGGCGCACCTTGATGAAGACCTGCCCGGCCTTGAGCTGCCGGTCGCGCAGCCGTGCAGTCGTGACCCCGGCGAGGGCGTCGAGCCGGCGATACAACTCCTCGTGGTCGCGCAGGTCGGCCTCGAAGGTCTCCTCCGCGCTGACCTGCTTCAGCGTGCTGTCGGCCACGACCGGGCGATCGTCCAGGCCGGCGGCGCGTTCGCGCATGGTCCGCGTGTCGCGCCGGAACAGCGGCCACAGCACGGACTCTGGTGCGCGCCTGAGCTGGCCCAGCGTGTACAGGCCCTGTTCCTCCAGGCGTTCGGTGGTGCGCTTGCCGATGCCGTGCAGGCGCCGCACGGGCAGCGGGTCCAGGATGGCCTCGACGTCCTGCGGGCGGATCACGGTCAGGCCGTCCGGCTTGTTCATCTCGGAGGCGAGCTTGGCCAGCAGCTTGTTGTGCGCGACGCCCACCGAGGCGGTCAGCGCGGTGCGCTCGAGGATCTTTCGCTTGATGGTGCGGGCGATGGCCGCGGCCTCCGCCAGCCCGTTGCAGCGGTGGCTGACGTCGAGATAGGCCTCGTCGAGCGACAGGCCCTGGACCAGGGGGGTGAACTCGTCGAAGACGCCGAAGACCTGCTGCGACACCTCCTTGTAGCGCTTGATGCGCGGGCGGACGCAGCTGGCGTGGGGGCAGCGCCTGAGCGCCTCGCGCATGGGCATCGCCGAGTGGATGCCGAAACGGCGCGCCTCGTAACTGGCCGCGGCCACGACGCCGCGGCCGCCCGTGCCGCCCACGACCACCGGCTTGCCGGCGAGCTCGGGGTCGTCGAGTTGCTCGACGGACGCGAAGAACGCGTCCATGTCCACGTGCAGGATGGCGCGGTGCTCGTTCACGGCGTGCGGGACCGCGGTGCGCGGGTGACCGCGGGGAACGGCGTCCAGGTGGCGGAAAGCTGCGTCATCGTGGGACCGGCCGTGCTGCCTGTTGCCCCTGTGCCGCGAGTCTATCTCATGGGGGCGGTGGCGGCGTGCCCGGGCCCGGCGGCTCGATTCGCGACTGTGGGCAGGCTTCGCAGCCGGTCGGCGGCGCGGTCGGCCGCGCCTTGCGTTGCAGCCACTGCCGCAGCCGGCCGGGCGGCACGCGGGCCGCCATGCGGCCGGCGAGGCGCGTGCGCACCGGTGCCGGCAGCAGCAGCCACGTCGCATACACGGCGCTCACCGCGACGATCACGATGACGAGGGCGGTCTGCCACATGATCACGCTCCGAAGGCCAGCGCGATGCGATAGGTCGCGAACGCGCCCAGGTACGCGAGCCCGAACAGGTAACCCGCCATCGCCAGCGGGTAGCGCCAGCCGCCGGTCTCGCGCTTCACGACCACCAGCGTGGCCAGGCACTGCGGTGCGAAGACGTACCAGGCCAGCAGCGACAGCGCCGTCGCCAGGCTCCAGGAGCCGGCGATCATGGGCGTCAGCGTTGCGGTGACGGTGTCGTCGGCGGCGGACAGCGAGTAGACGGTGCCCAGCGCGCCGACCGCGACCTCGCGCGCCGCGAGGCCCGGCACCAGCGCGATCGAGATCTGCCAGTTGAAGCCGATCGGCGCGAGCACGACCTCGAGGGCGCGGCCGATCATGCCGGCGAAGCTGTGGTAGATGGCCGGCATCGTCGAGCCGGCGGGCGGCGCGGGGTAACTGCCCAGGAACCACAGCACGACCATCATCGAGAGGATGATGGTGCCGACGCGGCGCAGGAAGATGCGCGCCCGTTCCCAGAGCCCGATCGTGAGGTTGCGCAGGCTGGGCCAGTGGTACTCGGGCAACTCCAGCAGCAGCGGGTGGTAACTGGCCTTGAGCGCCGTGCGCTTGAGCACGACCGCGACCGCCAGCGCGGCGACCACGCCAGCGATGTACAGCGAGAACAGCACGAGCCCCTGCATGTTGAACACGCCGACCTGCTGCGCCGGGATGAACGCGCCGATCAGCAGCGCGTACACGGGCAGGCGCGCGGAACAGGTCATCAGCGGCGCGATCATGATGGTCGCCATGCGGTCGCGAACGTTCGGGATGGTGCGCGTCGCCATGATGCCCGGCACGGCGCAGGCGAAGCTCGACAGCAGCGGGATGAAGGCGCGGCCCGACAGACCGACGCTGCCCATGACGCGGTCCAGCAGGTACGCGGCCCGCGGCAGGTAGCCGCTCTCCTCCAGTGCCAGGATGAACAGGAACAGGATCAGGATCTGCGGCAGGAAGACCAGGACGCTGCCCGCGCCGGCGATGATGCCGTCCACCAGCAGGCTCTTCAGCGGCCCCGCCGGCAGCGCGCCGTGCAGCCACCCGCCGAGCCACGACACGGCGGCGTCGATCAGGTCCATGGGCAGCGCCGCCCAGCTGAACACCGCCTGGAAGATCGCGAACAGCAAGCCTGCCAGCAGGAACAGGCCCAGCACCGGGTGCATCACGACGGCGTCCAGGCGCTGCAGGGCGCGCTGGCGGACCGGCTCGCGGTAGCCGATGCGGTCGAGGATGCGCCGCGCCTCGCGCTGCGTGTCGACGACCTGCTCCGGCGTCGGGTCGCGATAGACGCGTGGCGGCGCGCGGCGCGCGGCGGCGGGCGCGCGTCGAGGTGCTCGATCAGCGACTGTGCGCCGTGGGCGGCCACCGCGACGGTCTCGACGACCGGCAGGCCGATCTCGGCCTCCAGCGCCTTCGCGTCGAGGTGGTAGCCGCGCGCCTGCGCCACGTCGCTCATGTTGAGCGCGACGACCACCGGGATGTCGAGCCGCGCCAGCTCCAGCACCAGCCGCAGGTTGAGCCGCAGGTTGGTGGCGTCCACGACGCAGATGACCACCTCGGGTGCCGGCTCGCCGGCCAGCCGGCCGAGCACAGCGTCGCGGGCGATGGCTTCATCCAGCGAGGTGGGCGTCAGGCTGTAGGCGCCGGGCAGGTCCAGGATCCGGTAGCTGCGGCCGCTGCGCGGGCCCGTGAAACGGCCCTCCTTGCGCTCGACCGTGACGCCCGCGTAGTTGGCCACCTTCTGGTGGCTGCCCGTGAGCCGGTTGAACAGGGCCGTCTTGCCCGAATTGGGGACTCCGAGCAGCGCGAGCCGCAACTCGGCGACGGCGCCGGCGGTCATCGCCGGTGCTTGCCGTTCGTGACCGCGACGGTCACTGCGGCGGCCTCACGGTTGCGCAGCGCGAACATGCTGCGCCCCAGCCGTACCGCCATGGGGTCCTGTCCCGGCCAGATCGTGCCGATGACCTCGACCGGCTCGCCCGGAATGAAGCCCAGCTCCAGCAGGCGCTGCGCCAGCGTGGAACGGACCTCGTCACCAAGGTCCTCACGGCCGTCCTGGATGCCCAGCACCACGGCGGCGTCGCCCTTGCGCAGGGTGGACAGCGCCACCGGTGGGGCGTCGCCGGCGTATTCGTGCAGGTGAATGGACATGCGGACCTCCGGAGCGGCCCATGCTAATCAGGGTCTAAATGATAATCGTTAGCATTTACCGAAGGTAGGTCTAATTGCTCATTTCAGCAAGAAAAGCGGGCCGCACCCGGCCCGCCGCGGCCATGCCCCGCCGTTTTGGGGATCAGGCGACCCGGCTCGCCAGCTCCGCCGGCCCCGATTCCCCCTGGCCCGCCGTCAGCTCGTCGGTCGTGAAGTCGTCCACATGGATGATGTCCATGATCTTGCGGTCGTACTCCCGCAGCTGGGCGGCCTCGGCCGGGGTGATGACACGGGCGGCCAGCGCCTGCTCGATCTGGCCGGGCAGGTCGAGGGCCGTGACCAGGCCGGTCTTGATGCCGTCCACGCGGATCCGCTTCTCGATCGGCTCGGCGGCGACGGCCAGCACCAGCGCTTCCTGCACCAGGCCGAGGTGATTGGTCGGCTCGAGCGTCTTGTAGATGCCGTGACACAGCCGCTCGCGCGCCTCGCCGGGCTGCATGACGAGTTCCGCCACCGAGCGGCCCAGCCGGTCGCCGGGTGCGAAATAGGTGAGGCCGCGCGGGAAGATGAAGAACCGCATGGCGGCCGCCAGCCAGCGCACCGGGAAGTTGCGCAGGAAGCCGTGCAGCTGCTCCTGGGCCTTGTACAGCAGGGCGCGGCAGGCGTACTCGACCAGCGGCAGGTCGTCCGCCTGCCGGCCCTGGTTCTCGTAGTGCTTGAGCACCATCGAGGCCAGGTACATGCAGGACAGTACGTCGCCGAGCCGCGCCGAGAGGTTCTCCTTCTTCTTGAGGTAGCCGCCCAGCGACAGCATGGCCACGTCGGTCGCGAAGGCGAACGAGGCGCTGAACCGGTTGATGTGCTCGTAGTAGCGGGCCGTGGGCCCGGACACCGGCGTGCGGGTGATGCGCGCCAGCGTCAGCGCCATGAACAGCGAGCGCACCGCGTTGGACACCGTGAAGCCGATGTGGCCGAACAGCGCGGCGTCGAAGTCCGCGACGCCGCGCGCCTTGTCGGGATTGCGTGCCGCCAGCATCTCCTTGAGCACCCACGGGTGGCAGCGTACGGCGCCCTGGCCGAAGATGATCAGGTTGCGGGTCAGCACGTTCGCACCCTCGACGGTGATGGCGACCGGCGCCATCTGGTAGCCGCGGCCGAGGTAGTTCTTCGGCCCGAGGCAGATGCCCTTGCCGCCCTGCACGTCCATGCCGTCGATGACGATGGCGCGGGCGAGTTCGGTCAGGTGGTACTTGAGGATGACGGAGGGAACGGCCGGCTGTTCGCCGCCGTCAATGGCGCCGATCGTGACGGAGCGGGCGGCGTCCATGATGTAGACGTTGCCGGCCATGCGCGCGACGATCGTCTCCACGCCCTCGAACTTGCCGATCGGCAGCGCGAACTGGCGGCGGATGCGCGCGTAGGCGCCGGTCGAATACACGGCGCCCTTGGAGCCGCCGGTCGTGTTCGACGGCAGCGACACGCAGCGGCCCACCGACAGCTGCTCGACGAGCATGCGCCAGCCCTGCCCCGCCAGCTTCGGCCCGCCGACGATGGCGTCGAGCGGCACGAACACGTCCTTGCCCTCGATGGGGCCGTTCAGGAACGGCACGTTGAGCGGGAAATGACGCCGGCCGGCGGTGACGCCCGGCAGCGCCCGCGGCACCAGCGCCACCGTCACGCCGCAGTCGGGCTCGTCGCCGAGCAGCCGGTCCGGGTCGAACATGCGGAACGCCAGGCCGACCAGCGTCGCAACCGGCGCCAGCGTGATGTAACGCTTGGAGAAATTGAGCCTGAGGCCGAGGACCTCGCGGCCTTCCCACATGCCCCGGCAGACGATGCCGGTGTCGGGCATCGAGGTGGCGTCGGAGCCGGCGCGCGGCGCGGTCAGCGCGAAACAGGGCACTTCCTCGCCACGCGCGAGGCGCGGCAGGTAGTGGTCCTTCTGCGCCTCGGTGCCGTAGTGGTTGAGCAGCTCGGCCGGGCCCAGGGAGTTGAGCACGGAGACGGTCGCGGAGGCGACGCCGGAACGGCTGCCGATCTTCACCAGCACGCAGGAGTGGGCGTAGGTCGAGAACTCGAGGCCGCCGTAGCGCTTCGCAATGATCATGCCGAAGAAGCCCCGGGTCTTCAGGAAGTCCCAGACCTCGGGCGGCATGTCGGTGCGGCGGTGGGTGATGTCCCACTCGTCGAGCATGCGGCACAGCTGCTCGGTCGGGCCATCGATGAACGCCTGCTCCTCGGCGCTCAGCCTGGGCGGCCTGGCCTCGAGCAGCTTCTGCCAGTCCGGGTCGCCGGTGAAGAGCTCGCCGTCCCACCACACGGTGCCGGCCTCCAGCGCCTCCCGCTCGGTGGACGACATGGTCGGCAGCATGCGCTTGTACACGCGCAGGAACGGGCGGCTGATCAGGCGGATGCGCACCGGGCGCACGTTGAGCAGCGCGACGGGCGCGAACGCCAGCCACAGGAAGGCCTTCCACCAGACGCCGGCGGCGCCGAACGCCGTGTAGGCGGCGAGCAGCACGCCCAGCGTCAGCGTGGCCGTCGCGAGGCTCGACTTGCGGTAGCTGAGCCACAGCAGGGCGATCACCCACAGCAGGAACCACAGGACGGACAACATCGCACTACTCCTCGGGGGCCGCTTGCGACTGAGTGTATCGTCGCGGGATCCGCGGGGCGCGGCGTATTTGGACCGGGTCCAGGTCGGCAACGGCGGATGGCGGCCGGGTTCCGGTTGCTTTGCCCACAGCAGAAAGGCCGCCCCCAGGGGCGGCCTTTCTGCTGCATCCCGGCGACCGGCGGGCTAGAGGAGGTCCTTGACGCCGTCGCGCTCCTCGAGCAGTTCCTTGTGCGTGGCGTCCATCTTCGCGCGGCTGAACTCGTCGATGGACAGGCCCTGCACGATCGCATGGCGGCCGCCGCTGCAGGTCACGGGATAGGAGTAGATCACTCCTTCCGGAATGCCGTAGCTGCCGTCCGAGGGAATCGCCATGCTGACGCGGTCGCCGGCCGGCGTCCCCAGCACCCAGTCGTGAACGTGGTCGATGGCGGCGGAAGCGGCCGAAGCCGCGGACGAGGCGCCGCGCGCCTTGATGATCGCTGCGCCGCGCTGTTGCACGGTCGGGATGAACTGCTCGCGATACCAGGCGTCGTCCACCAGCGACTTGGCGGGCTTGCCCCCCACGGTGCAGTGGCCGATGTCCGGGTACTGCGTGGCGCTGTGGTTGCCCCAGATGATCATGCCCTTGATGCCCGTGACGTGCGCGCCGGTCTTGGCGGCGAGCTGCGAGATGGCGCGGTTGTGGTCGAGGCGGGTCATGGCCGTGAAGCTGGCGCGGGCGATGTCCGGCGCATTCGACGCGGCGATCAGCGCGTTGGTGTTGGCCGGGTTGCCGACCACCAGCACCTTGATGTCGCGGCTGGCGACTTCGTTGATCGCCTTGCCCTGGGCCGAGAAGATCTGCGCGTTGGCCAGCAGCAGGTCCTTGCGCTCCATGCCGGGGCCGCGCGGCCGCGCACCGACCAGCAAGCCGATGCCGCAGTCCTTGAACGCGACCCGCGGGTCGTCCGTCACGACGATCTGGTGCAGCGTCGGGAAAGCGCAGTCGTTCAGTTCCATGACGACGCCGTTCAGCGCGCCCAGGGCCGGGGTGATCTCCAGCAGGTTCAGGTTGACCGGCTGGTCCGGTCCCAGCATCTGGCCTGAGGCGACGCGGAAGGCAAGCGCATAGCCGATGTTGCCGGCTGCGCCCGTGATCGTGACGGTGACGGGCTTCTTCATGAAAGTGCTCTCTTTGGTCGGGAAACGGGTGGCGCGGCGCGGGGCGCGCAAACGGACCCAAATTCTAGCAGCGGCTCCCGATCGCGCCCTGCGGCTTACCGATGCGCCATGCGCGGGCGGGCATTACCGCGCCGTGCCGCAAGCGTTGCAGGCGCTACGCGAAGTCGCGGGCCCGGCCAGGGGGCGTCGGCAATCGCCGCGCCGTGACTGCCACGACATGCGGCCGAGCGGCGCCGCGATGGCCGCCACGCGTGACGCAGGCGCCGTCCACTGCCGGAGCGCCGCGAATTTGCGCAAAGAGAGCGTGCAATACGCTCCAGCAGTCCAGACGTCGCTCCGTGGCGGGGGTGGAAAGCGTCATAACTCATTGTTTTTAATCTTTTATTCTTGAATCTTCGTTTCAGGCTGTCAAAAAAGACTTGCAATCTTGTTAGTGTTATAGTTCACTACAACACCAGAGGAGCACATCACCAGATCAGGTAGGTGCTCTGGGGTGGGGAAACAAGGTCGGCCGAGGGCGCGACCACGGATTCAAGGAGACGGTCATGTTGACGATGGTTGCACAGAACACGCGGCGCTCAATCAGTGCGGTTATGGCGATGGCGATGGTGGCTTTCATGGCGCTGGCCATTGACCAGGGGCACGTGGCAGCGGCGCCGCGCGGTACGGTCGAAGTCGGGCAGTTGACGCCGGTCGGCCTCGACAGGCTGGCCCAGGCCACGCTGCCGGAGATCGTGGTCACGGCACAGCGCAGCGTGCAGTTCGCGGGCGCCAGCGGCGCCAACTACGACGGCGCGCAGGGCTGATCAGCCCCGCACCGTCGTGCGATTGGGCAAGGAGAAGATCATGTTCACGAGCTATGCAGATACATCGAGACAGGCCCTCAGCGGACTCATCGCGGTCGCGATAGTGGCGTTCGGGGCGGTAGTGGTCGACCAGGCGCACCTGGCGGCCGCGCCGCGCGGTACGGTCGAAGTCGGGCAGCTGACGCCGGTCGGCCTCGACAGGCTGGCCCAGGCCACGCTGCCGGAGATCGTCGTCACGGCCAGCCGCCCGGCGGCGCGGGACCAGCGCTTTGCGACCCGCACGCAGGCCCGGCGAGGCGCTGCGGTCAAGGCAAGGGCCGACATCCCGCGGTGAGGCTGAAATTGCCGAAATATCGCTTTGAATACAGAGTGTTCTGCTAAAGTAGTCCAGTAGCAGGCCAAACCAGCGGCGATGCACATCATGGAAACGATCTGGAACGACACCCAACCCATCTACCGCCAGCTGCGGGACCGGGTTGTGGCCATGATCCTGGAGGGTGTCCTCGCGGACGGGGACCCGCTGCCATCCGTGCGCAGCGTCGCCGCCGAGTACCGGCTCAACCCGCTGACCGTCCTGAAGGGCTACCAGCAGCTCGTCGAGGAGCAGCTGGTGGAGAAGAAGCGGGGCCGCGGCATGTTCGTCAGCGAAGGCGCGCGACGCGCGCTGATGAAGGACGAGCGGCAGCGCTTCCTGGACGACGAGTGGCCCATGATCGGCGCGCGCATCCAGCGGCTCGGATTCAGCGTCGAGGAGCTGCTCGAGGCGGCGCACAACGCGCCAGCCCCGGAGCCGACCCAGCTTGCACCGACCCGTGTCGACAACACGGGCGAGGAGAACAAAGGTGGCTGACCTGATCGAGGCCGCCGGCCTCTCCAAGCACTACGGCGACACGAAGGCGCTCGACGACGTATCGTTCAAGATCGGCGCGGGCAAGATCGTCGGTCTCATCGGCCCGAACGGCGCCGGCAAGACCACGGCGCTCAAGGCCGTCCTCGGGCTGGCCCGCTTCAAGGGCAGCCTGACCGTGCTCGGCCGCGATCCGTACCGGCAGCGGCACGAGATCATGCAGGACGTGTGCTTCATCGCGGACGTGGCCGTGCTGCCGCGCTGGATCCGGGTGCAGCAGGTGATCGACTTCGTCGGCGCCACGCACCCGCGATTCCGCCGCGACGCCTGCGAGCGGTTCCTGGCGCGCACCGACATCAAGCGCACGAGCCGGGTCAAGGAACTGTCGAAGGGCATGGTCACGCAGCTCAACCTGGCGCTGGTGATCGCCATCGACGCCAAGCTGCTGGTGCTCGACGAACCCACGCTGGGGCTCGACATCCTGATGCGCAAGCAGTTCTACGAGACGCTGCTCAGCGAGTACTACGACGGCGAGCGCACCATCCTGGTCACGACCCACCAGGTCGAGGAGGTCGAGCACATCCTCACCGACCTGATGTTCATCAACCACGGGCGCATCGTCCTCGAGGCGACCATGGAAGACCTGGCCACGCGCTACGTGCAACTGGCCGTGAGGCCGGATCGCGTCGATGCGGCGCAGGCGCTCGGGCCGATCACGGTGCGCCGGGGGCTGGGACGCGTGCACATGCTGTTTGCAGGCCGGTCGCGCGCCGAACTCGATGCGCTGGGCGACACGGGCGTGCCGTCGGTGGCGGACCTGTTCGTCGCGCTGATGCAGGGAGGCCAGTCATGAACCGCTTCACCTGGCTGGTGCGTCGCGAGGTCTGGGAACACCGCGCCATCTGGATGGCGCCGGCCATCCTGCTCGCGATCCTGGTGCTCGGCGCCGTCACCGGCTACCTGTTCATCGGCGACATCGTCGTGGACCAGGCGCACACGAATGCCACGGCCGGTCAGCCGCTGAGCGACGAGAAGATCGACGAGATCCAGCGCGCCATCAGCGAGGGAGAATTGCGCGGCTGGAGCGACGCGGAGCGCCAGGAGACGCTCGACAAGCTCGAGGCGCTGAAGCGCATGGAGCCCGGCAAGCGCGTGGTCGGTCCGGCCGAGGCGCTGGGCATGGTGCCAGAGGCGAAGCAACTGAAGATCGTGGCCCTGTTCTACGCGGCCGTGGCCATGCTGGTGTTCGTCGTCATGGGCAGCATCGCCTTCTTCTACTCGCTGGACGCGCTGTACTCGGACCGCCGCGACCGCAGCGTGCTGTTCTGGAAGTCGCTGCCCTTGTCGGACGCGGAAACCGTGCTCGCCAAGTTCTTCACCGCGGCGGTGGTCATACCCGTCGTCGCGGTGGTCGCGGCGATCGCGGCGCAGCTGATCGCGGGCGCAGGCGCCAGCGCCAAGGTGGCGATGATCGGCGGCGACGCGTCGGTGCTGTGGCAGCCGGCCGTGCTGGGTACGGCGCTGGGCGGGTCCGGGCTGCTGGCCGTCGTGACGGTGTTCTGGTACGCGCCGCTGGTGGCGTACCTGCTGGTGGTGTCGGCCTGGGCGCCGCGCTCGCCGTTCCTGTGGGCGGCGCTGCCGCCGGTGGCGGTCGTGATGCTGGAGAAAATCACGCTCGGCAGCAGCCATGTGCAGCATTTCCTGTCGCATCGCTTCTTCGGACCCATGAAGGCGATGGTCAACGATGCGAGCGACGCGCCGGGCGTGGTCGTGCAGGCGAACGGCAACGAACAGGCCGCTCTGGCTGGCGCGTCCGAGCTGGCGGGCCGGGTGGTGGATTTTGCGTTGTCGCCGGCCATGCTGCTCGGCCTGGTGGGTGCCGCAGCGCTGGTCGCCGTGGCGATCTGGGGCCGGCGCTACCGGGAGGAAAACACCTGACGGCTTGGGATCCGCCCGGCCGCGAGACAGGAGGTCACCAAGCCATGAACAGAATCGCAATCGTACTGGCGGCGGTCGCCGCCCTGCTGGGCGCGACGCCGGCACAGGCCGCCAGCGCCACGGTGACACGCGCCTGGCAATACAAGGACGGCTCGGCGGCGGGTCTCGAAGTCGACAACCTGATCGGCGACGTACGCGTCGAGCGGGGCGACGGCGCGGGGTTCTACGTGAGCGTCAAGGCGGTGGCCGAGGCCGGCACGGCGGGCGAGGCGGAGGCATTGGCCGGCGCCATCGAATTCCGCAGCCGCGATTCCGGCGGCACCTCGCTGTTCCAGGTGAAGTTCCCGGGCCCGCGTTTCGCGAAAATCTACCTGAAGGATGCGCCGAGCGGCTGGTGGAGCGGACGCATGTACACCAGGTACCTGGGCGAGCGGCACCGCCTCACGGGTGACGCCGATGAGGGCGCACGCGTGCGCGTGGACGTCGTGGTGCGCGTACCCGAGGGCGGGCGCCTGACCGTGCGCAACAAGTTCGGCGACGCGGTGGCGGAAGGCGTGGCCGGCGACGTGACGCTGGACGGCAGTCGCGGTCGCGCCGTTTCGTCCAGCGGCAGCGGCCGGCTGGTGCTGGATACGGGCAGCGGCCGTGTCGAGGTCGCCAGCCACGAGGGCGAGGTGCGGGCGGATACCGGCAGCGGGCCGGTCGCCATCGCGAACTGCAAGTGCCGGATCACCGCCGACACCGGGTCCGGCAGCGTCAGGGTGGCGGACAGCCAGGGCGATCTGGTCGCCGACACGGGCTCCGGGTCGGTGAACGTGAGGAACTTCGCGGGTTCGGTGCGCGCCGACACCGGCTCGGGCCGCGTGCAGATCGAGGGTCTGTCGGAGTCCAGGGAGCTGGTGGTGGACACGGGTTCGGGCAGCGTGCGCGTGGCGGGCGACCTGTCGCGACTCGAGCGGATGGTGATCGACACGGGATCCGGCAGCGTGGCCATCGAAGCCTCGGCGTGGCCCGCGATGACCATCCGCACGGACACGGGCTCCGGCGGGGTGGTGGTGGACGTGCCCGATGCCGAGGTCACGCGCCTCGACGGGCGCGAGCGCATCGTTCGCCTCGGCGACGGCGCGGGCAGGGGTTCGATCGACACGGGCTCCGGTTCCATCAGGCTCAGGACGGCGGCGGCGCTCGCGGACTGACCGTCGCGCGTTGGCGTCCGGCCGCCCCGGCCCCTAGTATTGCGCCTCGGCCGGGGCGCCACGCCATGAACATCGAGAGCAAGCTCACCGACTTCGCCGACGGCATCACGGCCGTGGATACCGACTACGTGCGGCCGCGCCTGGACGCGAGCCACCTGGTCGTGGACCACGGCCGCGCGGCCTTCGTGGACACCGGCACGACGCTGTCGGTGCCCAACCTGCTGGCTGCGCTCGCGGCGCGCGACATCGGCCGCGAGCAGGTCGACTGGGTGCTGACGACGCACGTGCACCTCGACCATGCCGGCGGCGCGGGCGAGCTGATGCGCCACCTGCCCAATGCGCGCTGCGTCGTGCACCCGCGCGGCGCGCGCCACCTGGTCGATCCCGCCAGGCTGGTCGCGGCGTCGATCGTCGTGTACGGCGAACAACGCTATCGCGAGCTGTACGGGGAGATCGTCCCCATCGCGGAGGAGCGGGTGCTGGTGCCCGGCGACGGCGAGCGGATCATGCTGGGCAAGCGGCCGCTCGAGCTGATCCACACGCCCGGCCACGCGCTGCACCACTACTGCATCGTGGACCTCGAGACGCGGCGCATCTTCCCGGGCGACACCTTCGGCATCTCCTACCGCGAATTCGACGTGGACGGCCGCGAGTTCATCATGCCGACCACGACGCCCGTGCACTTCGACCCCGGGGCGCTCAAGGCGTCGGTCGACCGGCTGCTCGGCTATGCGCCGCGCGCGATGTACCTGACCCACTACAGCGAGGTGCGCGACGTCGAGCGGCTGGCCGGCGACCTGAAGCGCGGCGTGGACGCATTCGTCGCGCTGGGCCGTTCGCTGGCCGCGGCGCCGCAACGCGCCGCGCGCATGCGCGAGGCGATGTTCGGGACGCTCTGCGGGTGGCTCGATGAACACGGCTACGCGGGCGACACGGCCGAGCGGCACCGCCTGCTCGACGACGACGTCGAGCTGAACGTGCAGGGACTCGAAGTCTGGCTCGACCGGTCCTAGGAGGGGTCAGACCCCAAAGGGATCAGACCCCCCGACGCCCGGGGTCTGACCCGTCTTCGGGTCTGACCCCTCCTGTACCGCAACAACGACACGAGGCTGCCATGCAAGATTTCAAGGCTTTTCGCATCCACGAGGAAGACGGGCGCATCGCGCCGCGCTTCGTGCGGATGGGCGTGGACGACCTCACCGCCGGCGAGGTGGTGATCAGGGTCCGTTACTCCAGCATCAACTACAAGGACGCGCTGGCGGCGACCGGCGCGGCGCGCATCCTGCGCAAGTACCCGCTGAACGGCGGCATCGACCTGTCGGGCGAGGTCGAGGCGTCGGCCGATGCGCGCTATGCGCCCGGCCAGCCGGTGCTGGTGACGGGCTGCGACCTCAGCGAAGGCGTGGACGGCGGCTACGCGGAATATGCACGCGTGGCCGGCAACTCCGTGATCCCCATGCCGGACGGCCTGGACCTGTTCCGCGCGATGGTGCTGGGCACGGCGGGCTTCACGGCCGCGCTGGCCATTCACCGCATGGAACACAACGGGCTGGAGCCGGCCCGCGGCCCGGTGGTGGTGACCGGCGCATCCGGCGGCGTCGGCTCGATCGCCGTGGACATGCTGGCAGGCCGGGGTTACGAGGTGGTCGCGGTGACCGGCAAGCCGCACAGCGAACCGTACCTCAGCAAACTGGGCGCGGCGCGCTTCCTGCGCCGCCAGGACATGGACTTCGGCAAGCGGCCGCTCGAGACCACGCAGTGGGCCGGCGCGATCGACAACGTGGGCGGCGAGATGTTGACGTGGCTGACCCGCACGACGGACTTCTGGGGCAGCATCGCGAGCATCGGGCTGGCCGGCGGCCCGCAACTGCAGACCACCGTGCTGCCGTTCATCCTGCGCGGCGTGAACCTGCTCGGCATCAACTCATCCGCCACATTGCGCACCACCCGGCTGGCGGTCTGGAAGCGTATTTCCACGGACCTGATGCCCCGGCACTTCGACCAGCTGGCGACGCGTACAATCGGGTTCGAGGACCTGCCGGCGGCGCTGGCGACGTTCCTGGAGGGCGGCGTTACCGGCCGGACCGTGGTGAAGATAGGCTGACGCGGACACCGGAGGTGCAAGATGTTTCGCGAGGAGAAGATCGCGGCCACCGGACCGGTTGCAAGGATCATCGATCTGGTTGAGTCGCTGTGGGAAGACGAGGACGAGATCGAGCAGTTCTTCATGACCCCCAGCGCGGAACTCGGCGGCCAGCGGCCGCTCGATGTCGCGCGCACCGAAGCGGGCGCCGTCCTGGTCGAGAACCTGGTGCGACGCCTGGCTGCGCGCCACCCGGGTGGCTGAAGCGAACCCGCTTCGCGCCGATCTCGAGCCGGCGCTGTCCGCAGGCGCGGCACGACTCGGCGTCACGCTCGATGCCCGGCAACGCGGGCGGATGCTCGAGTTGCTGGCCGAGCTCGGGGAATGGAACGGCCGGTTCAACCTGACCGGGATCCGCGAGCCCGCGGACATGCTGCGCAAGCACCTGCTGGATTCGCTGTCGGTGCTGCCGCACCTGCAGGGCCGGCGCATCGCCGACGTGGGCACCGGGGCGGGCTTCCCCGGGTTGCCGCTGGCGATTGCGCGGCCCGCCGTCCACTTCACGCTGATCGAGGCCACGGCGAAGAAGGCCCGGTTCATCGAGCACGTCGTGCAACACCTGGGGCTGCCCAACGTGTCGGTGGTCAACGAACGCGCCGAGGCGTACCGGCCGGCCGCCCCGTTCGACTGCGTGGTCTGCAGGGCGGTGGGCAAGCTGGCGGAATTCACGGGCTTCGCGGGTCACCTGTGCGCCAGGGAGGGCTGCCTGCTGGCCATGAAGGGCAGGCACCCGGCGGACGAGATCAAGGCGCTGCCCCGCGGCTGGAGCGTGGCGGGCGTGCATGCGCTCAGCGTGCCGGGCCTCGACGCGGAACGGCACGTGGTGGTGCTGAGGCGGCGCTAGGAAAGGCCAGGAGGCGCCGCGATGGCTCGCGCGCGGGATCCGGTCGGGTCCCCCCGCTCGCTCCGAAGAATCGGGCAAAGTCGCTCGCTTGGGGGACCACGACCACCTCGCGCGCTCGCCTGAGCGCGCGCCCACCCGGACGTGCGGTTGCTGCACGAAAGCCGTCAGGCGCGGGCGGCCCGGGGTCAGCGAGCGAATAAAGACCGACTGAGCGAGCGACCCCGGGGCGACCGCGCCAACAACGGCCGGTCGGGTCCCCCCGCCCGCCTCCGTATTCTTCGCCTTTGCGCCGCGGCCCGCTTTGCTGCAATCTGCGCGTCCCCATGAAGCGCATCATCGCGGTCGCCAACCAGAAGGGCGGGGTCGGCAAGACGACGACGGCCGTCAACCTCGCGGCGTCGCTCGCGGCCACGCGGCGCCGCGTGCTGCTCGTGGACATCGACCCGCAGGGCAACGCGACCATGGGTTGCGGCGTGGACAAGCGCACGCTGGAGCGTTCGGCGACCGACGTGCTGCTGGGCGAGATCGCCGCGGCGGACGCGATCGTGCGTTCCGAACCGGGCGGCTTCGACCTGCTGCCCGGCAACCAGGACCTCACGGCGGCCGAAGTGCAGCTCGTCAACGGGCCCGCGGGCCGGGAACACCGGCTGGAGCAGGCGCTGGCCACGGTGCGCAACCGGTACGACGTGATCGTGATCGACTGCCCGCCCGCGCTCAACATCCTGACGCTGAACGGGTTGACCGCGGCGGACTCGGTGCTGATCCCCATGCAATGCGAGTACTACGCGCTGGAAGGGCTGTCGAGCCTGGTCTCGACGATCGAGCAGGTGCGCGACCGGGTCAACCCGCGACTCGCGATCGAGGGCATCCTGCGCACGATGTTCGACCCGCGCAACAACCTCTCCAACGAGGTTTCGGCGCAGCTGATCCAGCACTTCGGCGACCGCGTGTTCCGCACCATCATCCCGCGCAACGTGCGGCTCGCGGAGGCGCCGAGTTTCGGCGTTCCGGTCATGTTCCACGACAAGGACTCGCGCGGCGCGCTGGCCTACCTGGCGCTGGCGGGCGAGATGATCCGCCGCGAGGAAGAGGGCCTGGCGGCGGTGTCCTAGGGCGCAGGCGCGGCGCGGTCGGCGCGGCGGCCGCGGCGCGGATCGACGATGTGATTTTTCGGGCGGGTGGTGGCTACACTGGGTCCCTGTCGGGACCGGGGACTGCGATGGCTGACAAGAAACGGGGACTCGGACGCGGCCTCGAGGCGCTGCTCGGCCAGGCTGTGCAGAAATCCGGCGCTGCGTCGCGGCCGGCGCCGGCCCACGACCAGCTGGTGCAGCTGCCGCTGGACCTGCTGCAGCGCGGCAAGTACCAGCCGCGCCACGACATGCGCGAGGAATCGCTCGCCGAGCTGGCCGACTCGATCCGCGCGCAGGGCGTCGTGCAGCCGATCGTGGTGCGGCCGCTGTCCGGCAAGGCGCCGGGAGCGGCGCAGCGCTACGAGATCATCGCGGGCGAGCGCCGCTGGCGCGCCGCGCAGATCGCGGGACTCGCCGACATCGCGGCGGTCATCCGCGAGGTGCCGGACGAGGCCGCGGTCGCGATGTCGCTCATCGAGAACATCCAGCGCGAGAACCTCAATCCGCTGGAAGAGGCCGGCGCGCTCGACCGGCTGATCAAGGAATTCGAGCTGACCCACCAGGAAGCCGCGGATGCCATCGGCCGCTCGCGCGTGGCGGTCAGCAACCTGCTGAGGCTGCTGGAGCTGCCGGACGAGGTGAAGGACCTGGTGGAGCGGCGTGCGCTGGACATGGGCCATGCGCGGGCGCTGCTGGGCCTGGCAACGCGGCGCCAGCAGGTGGAAGTCGGCGCGCTGATCGCCAAGAAGGGCCTGTCGGTACGGGAGGCCGAGGCGCTGGTGCGCAGGCTGACGACCAAGCCGGCCGCAGGCGAGGATAGCGAGCCGGCAGCCCGCAGGGACCCGGACGTGGTGCGCCTGGAAAGGGACCTGGCCGAGAAACTCGGCGCGAAGGTCGAGGTCCGCCACTCGAACAGCGGCAAGGGCCGGGTCGTGATCAGCTACCACAGCCTGGACGAACTGGACGGAATCCTGGGCCATATCCAGTAGCCGGGGCCGAATCCCGGCGGCTGCGGTTGATTGAAGCACCGTTAAAGAACAACTAGAATAGGCGGTTTGATGGCCCTGCCCGGGCGGGGCGCCATGGAGCCGGCCGAACACGGTGAACGACACCCGCGGACGTGCACGGCAACTGGTGCTGCGCTACACGCTGCTGCAGGCCGCTTGTGCGGCGGCAGCGGCGTTGTCGTTCTGGGTCGCGGCGGGCGGCGCGGCGGCGCGGGCGGCGCTGGCCGGCGGGCTGATCGCGGCCGTCGGAACGGCCGTGTCGGGCTGGCGGACCTTCGCGCCGGGCGTGGCGCCGCCGGCGCGGCTGGCGCGGGCCCTGTATGCGGGCGAGGCCCTGAAGTGGCTGTGGATCGCCGGCGCGCTGTGGCTGGCGCTGACGGCCGGGGCGATGCCGCCCCTGCCGCTGGTGCTGGGGCTGGTGGCCGCCAAGGTCGGGTTCTGGCTGGGCGTGGCGTGGTTCAGGTGAGGGAAAGCTGATGGCTGCGGAAACGGGTCCCGCCACCATGACGGACTACATCAAGCACCACCTCGTGCACTGGAACGTGCAGGTGGGCGACGGCCCGTTCTGGACGCTGAACCTGGACAGCGTGGTCATCAAGCTGCTGCTGGCGTCCGCCTTCGTGTGGCTGTTCGTGCGGGTCGCGCGGCGGGCCACCGCGGGGGTGCCCGGCAAGCTGCAGTGCGCCATCGAGATGATCGTCGAGGCCGTCAACGACCTGGTCAACGAGACCTTCCACGGCAAGAGCCGCTTCATTGCGCCGCTGGCGATCACGATCTTCTGCCTCGTGTTCCTCATGAATTTCATGGACGTCGTGCCGGTGGACCTGCTGCCGGCGGCCGCGTCGGCGGGCGGGTTGCCTTACCTGCGGGTCGTGCCGACCGCCGACCTGAACACCACGCTGGGCATGGCGATGGGCGTGTTCCTGCTGATCCAGTACTACGGCATCAAGCACAAGGGCATCGGCGTCTTCGTGGGCGAGATGCTGACCGCGCCGTTCCATGCCTCCGGTCCGGTGGGCAAGGTGCTGCTGGCGGCGCCCAACCTGCTGCTGCGCCTGATCGAGGAGGCGGTGCGTCCGGTCTCCCTCAGCCTGCGACTGTTCGGCAACATGTACGCGGGCGAGCTGATCTTCATCCTGATCGCCGTCATGACGCTGGGCGCATCGCTCTTGTCCGGCATCACCTGGCTGATGATCCCGCTGCAGTTCGTGTCCGGCTTCATCTGGACCGCGTTCCACGTCCTGGTGATCACGCTGCAAGCCTTCATCTTCATGATGCTGACCATCGTCTACCTGAGCATGGCCGCCGCGCGGCACTGACCACTTTTCGACCCGTTCACCGCTGTTCTGACCAACGGAGTATCTCAATGGAGAACGTCAACCTGATCGCCGACGTGATGGGCATGACCGTCATCGCGGCGGGGCTGCTGATCGGCCTCGGCGCCCTCGGCACCGCCATCGGCTTCGCGCTGCTGGGCGGCAAGTTCCTGGAGGGCGCGGCGCGCCAGCCGGAGCTGGCCACCATGCTGCAGACGAAGATGTTCATCGTCGCCGGCCTGCTCGACGCGGTGCCGATCATCGGCGTGGCGATCGCGCTGCTGCTGATCTTCGCCAACCCGTTCCTGTCGGCCCTGGGCCTGCAGTAAGCGACGCTGCCTGAAGTGCCGCGCGGGGGCCCGGTGGACGGGCGCCGGCGGCCGGGAGCCTAGGCATGAGCATCACCATCACCCTGATCGTCCAGGCGCTGGCGTTCTTCGCGGTCGCCTGGATCGTCATGAAGTTCGGCTGGCCGCACATCCTGGCGGCCATCGAGGACCGGCAGAAGAAGATCGCCGACGGCCTGGCGGCCGCCGAGCGCGGGCAACGCAGCCTGGACGAGGCCAAGACCAGCGCCAATGCGGTCATTCGCGAGGGCCGCGAGAAGGCCAGCCAGGTCGTGGACCAGGCCCACCGGCGCTCCAACGAGCTGATCGACGAGGCCAAGCACACGGCTGTTGCCGAGGGCGAGCGGCTGGTGGCGGCGGCGCGCAGCGAGATTGCGACCGACGCGGCCAGGGCCCGCGACGGGCTGCGCCGCGAGGTGGCCGCGCTGGCGCTGACCGGCGCGCAGCAGTTGCTGGGGCGGGAAGTGGACGCGAAGGCGCACGCCCAGCTGCTGGAGCAGCTGGCCGCCGAGATCGAGCGGGGCTGAGCGGAGGCGCACATGGCGGAACGAGCCACGATCTCCAGGCCCTACGCGCGTGCGGCGTTCGACTTCGCCCGCGAACGGGACTGCCTGCCGCAGTGGTCGGAACTGCTGGTCGCGGCCAGCGCCGTGGTGTCGGACCCGCGCGTGGCGCGCCTGCTGGGCAACCCGCACGTGAGCGAGGAGCAGCTGGTGTCGCTGATCGCGGACGCGGCCGGGCCGGCGGCGGACCAGCACGGCCGCAACTACCTGCGGGCGCTCACGCACAACCGGCGCCTGGCGCTGTTGCCGCACATCACCGCGCAGTACGAGGCGCTGCGGGCGCAGGCCGAAGGCGTCGTGGACGTCGAGCTGGTGGCGGCCATGCAGGTCGAGCCCGCACAGCTCGAGCGCCTCGAGCGGGCCCTGCAGCAGCGGCTGCGGCGCGACATCCGGATCAAGACACGCATCGACGCGTCGCTGATCGGCGGCGCGGTCGTGCGGGCCGGCGACCTGGTCATTGACGGCTCGCTGGCCGGCCGCCTCGCGCGGCTGGCCACGGCGATGAAAGCTTAAGCAAGGAACACACGGATCATGTCCATCAAGGCTTCGGAAATCAGCGAACTCATCAAGGCCCGCATCGAGGACTTCGACGCGACGGCCGAAGCGCGCAACGTCGGTACCGTGGTCAGCGTCACCGACGGCATCTGCCGCGTTCACGGCCTCGCGGACGTCGCCTACGGCGAGATGCTCGAGTTTCCCGATGACACGTTCGGCCTGGCGCTGAACCTGGAGCAGGACTCGGTGGGCGCGGTGGTGCTGGGCGAGTACCGGCACATCTCCGAGGGCGCGACGGTCAAGACGACCGGCCGCATCCTCGAGGTGCCGGTCGGCCCCGCGATGCTCGGGCGCGTCGTCGATTCGCTCGGCCACCCGATCGACGGCAAGGGCCCGATCAAGGCCAGCGAGCGGCGGCCGCTGGAACGCGTCGCGCCGGGCGTCATCTGGCGCCAGAGCGTGTCGCAGCCGGTGCAGACCGGCCTCAAGGCGATCGACGCCATGGTGCCGATCGGCCGCGGCCAGCGCGAGCTGATCATCGGCGACCGCCAGACCGGCAAGACCGCGCTGGCCGTGGACACGATCATCAACCAGAAGGGCACCGGCGTTAAGTGCATCTACGTGGCGATCGGCCAGAAGCAGAGCTCCATCGCCAACGTGGTGCGCAAGCTCGAGGAACACGGCGCGATGGAGCACACCATCGTGGTCGCGGCCTCGGCCTCGACGCCGGCCTCGATGCAGTACATCGCGCCGTACTCGGGCTGCTCGATGGGCGAGTACTTCATGGACAACGGCGAGGATGCGCTGATCGTCTATGACGACCTGACCAAGCAGGCCTGGGCCTACCGGCAGATCTCGCTGCTGCTGCGCCGGCCGCCGGGCCGCGAGGCGTACCCCGGCGACGTGTTCTACCTGCATTCGCGCCTGCTGGAGCGATCGGCGCGGGTGTCGGCCGCCTACGTGGAGAAGTTCACGAACGGCAAGGTCAAGGGCCGCACCGGATCGCTGACGGGACTGCCCATCATCGAGACGCAGGCCGGCGACGTGACCGCGTTCGTGCCGACCAACGTGATCTCGATCACCGACGGCCAGATTTTCCTGGAGACCGACCTGTTCAACGCCGGCATCCGGCCGGCGATGAACGCCGGCATCTCGGTGTCGCGCGTCGGCGGCGCGGCGCAGACCAACATCGTCAAGAAGCTGGGCGGCGGCATCCGCCTGGCGCTGGCGCAGTACCGCGAACTGGCGGCGTTCTCGCAGTTCGCGTCCGACCTGGACGAGGCGACCCGGCGCCAGCTGGAGCGCGGCGTGCGCGTCACCGAGGTCATGAAGCAGAAGCAGTATTCGCCGATGTCGGTCGCCGAGATGGCGGTGTCGCTGTACGCCGTCAACGCCGGCTATGTGGACAAGGTCGAGCGCGCCAAGGTGGTGGCCTTCGAGGAGGCGCTGCAGGCCTTCTTCAAGACCCACCACGACGACCTGCTGAAGCAGATCAACGACAAGCCCGAGCTGACCAAGGAAGTCGAAGCGGCCCTGAAGAAGGGCTGCGAGGACTTCGTGGCGACCGGAACGTATTGAGGAAGTGACTGGTGATCAGTGATTGGTGACCAGCAAGAGCGTCTTGCCAGTCACGAATCACCGGTCACTGATCACTTGATTCCCGCCCCTGAGATAACGAGACGAGGATGTCAGGCGCCAAAGAAATCCGCACCAAGATCGCGAGCATCAAGAACACGCAGAAGATCACCAAGGCCATGGAGATGGTCGCTGCGAGCAAGATGCGCCGCGCCCAGGACCGCATGCGGGCCGCACGTCCCTACGCGGAGCGGATCCGCACGGTCATCGGCCACATCCGGATTGCCAATCCGGACGACCACCACCCGTTCCTGGTGGAGCGCGAGGTCCGGGCGGTCGGCATCATCGTGGTCAGCTCGGACCGCGGGCTGTGCGGCTCGCTCAACGTCAACGTCTTCAAGCAGACGCTGGCGGCGGTGCGCGAATGGCAGGAGAAGGGCTGCGACGTGCGGCTGTGCCTGGTGGGCGCCAAGGCCACGCAGTTCTTCCGGCGGCTGAAGGTGACCGTGACGGCCAGCGTCTCGCACCTGGGCGACAAGCCGGAGATGACGCAGCTGATCGGCCCGGTGCAGGCGATGCTCGACCTGTACCGCACGGGCGAGATCGACCGGGTGTCGCTGATCAGCAGCAACTTCGTCAACACCATGAGCCAGCGGCCGGAGGAGCGCGTGCTGCTGCCGGCGGAGACGCTGGACGCGTCGCAGCTGCAATCGCGCTGGGACTACATCTACGAGCCCAGCGCGGCGGACCTGCTGGACGGCTACATGATGCGCTACGTGGAGTCGCAGGCCTACCAGGCGGTGGTCGAGAACCTCGCCTGCGAGATGGCGGCGCGCATGGTGGCGATGAAGAGCGCCACGGACAACGCAGGCAACCTGATCGAGGAACTGCAGCTCGTCTACAACAAGGCCCGCCAGGCCGCGATCACCAAGGAGATCTCGGAGATCGTGGGCGGGGCGGCGGCGGTATGAGGCAGTGACGGCATAGCGACCGCCGCAGACAGGATCAACAGAGGACTGATACATGGCATCCGGCAAGATCGTGCAAGTCATCGGCTCGGTGATCGACGTGGAGTTTCCGCGGGACGGCATCCCGCGCATCTACGAGGCGCTGAAGCTGGAGGAGCGTGACCTGACGCTCGAGGTGCAGCAGCAGCTCGGCGACGGCATCGTGCGCACGATTGCCATGGGCTCCTCGGAGGGCGTGCAGCGGGGCCTGGCGGTGAAGTCCACCGGCGCGCCGATCATGGTGCCGGTCGGGCCCGGCACGCTGGGCCGCATCATGGACGTGCTCGGCAACCCGCAGGACGAGGGCGGCCCGATCAAGTCCGACGAGTTCCTGCCCATCCACCGGCCGGCGCCGTCGTACGAGGAACAGGCCGGCGGCCAGGACCTGCTCGAGACGGGCATCAAGGTGATCGACCTGCTGGTGCCGTTCGCCAAGGGCGGCAAGATCGGGCTGTTCGGCGGCGCCGGCGTCGGCAAGACCGTCAACATGCTGGAGCTGATCAACAACATCGCCAAGGCCCACGCGGGCCTGTCGGTGTTCGCCGGCGTGGGCGAGCGCACCCGCGAGGGCAACGACTTCTACCACGAGATGTGCGAGTCGGGCGTCATCGACACCAAGGACCTGTCCAACTCGAAGGTCGCGATGGTGTACGGGCAGATGAACGAGCCGCCGGGCAGCCGGCTGCGGGTCGGGCTGACCGGCCTGACCATGGCCGAGTTCTTCCGCGACCAGAAGCAGACGGGCGGCAAGGGCCGCGACGTGCTGCTGTTCATCGACAACATCTACCGCTACACGCTGGCCGGCACCGAAGTGTCGGCGCTGCTGGGCCGCATGCCGTCCGCGGTCGGCTACCAGCCGACGCTGGCGGAGGAAATGGGCGTGCTGCAGGAGCGCATCACCTCGACCAAGACGGGGTCCATCACCTCGATCCAGGCCATCTACGTGCCGGCCGACGACCTCACGGACCCGTCGCCGGCGACCACCTTCGCGCACCTCGACGCAACCGTGGTGCTGTCGCGCCAGATCGCGTCGCTGGGCATCTACCCGGCGGTCGACCCGCTGGACTCGACCAGCCGCCAGCTCGACCCGCTGGTGATCGGCGAGGAGCATTACCAGATCGCGCGCGGCGTGCAGGCGGTCCTGCAGCGCTACAAGGAACTGCAGGACATCATCGCCATCCTGGGCATGGACGAGCTGTCGGAGGACGACAAGCTGTCCGTGTCGCGGGCCCGCAAGATCCAGCGCTTCCTGTCGCAGCCGTTCCACGTCGCCGAGGTGTTCACCGGGACCCCGGGCAAGTTCGTGTCGCTGAAGGACACCATCCGCGGCTTCAAGGGCATCATCGCCGGCGAGTACGACCGCCTGCCGGAACAGGCGTTCTACATGGTGGGCGGCATCGAGGAGGCGGTGGAGAAGGCGAAGACGCTGGCGTAAGGAACTCCCATGGCCAACACCATCCAGGTAGACATCGTCAGCGCCGAGGGGGAGATCTACTCCGGTCCCGCGGAGATGGTCTTCGTGCCGGCCTCGCAGGGGGACATCGGCATCGCGCCGCGCCATGCGCCGCTCTTGACCACGCTGAAGCCGGGTGAAGTCCGCGTGCGCACCCCGGCCGGCGAGGAACTGCTGTTCTGGGTGGGCGGCGGCGCGCTGGAGATCCAGCCCCACCTGGTGACGGTGCTGGCGGACACGGCGGCACGCGCCCGCGACCTGGACGAGGCCGCGGCGCTGGCCGCCAAGCGGCACGCCGAGGAAATTCTGCGCGACCGCGTCGGCGCGATCGAGGTGGCCGAGGCGCAGGCTGAACTGGCGCGCGCCGCCGCGCAACTCAAGGCCATCGAGAACCTGCGCAAGAAGCGCAAGCACGGCTGATCGGCCGCCAGGGGTCCGGCCCCTGCCGCGGCCGACCTGGGGTCGCTCGCTCAGTCGATCTTTATTCGCTCGCCGACCCCAGGTCGTCCGCTTGATGGCCTGCGCGGTCCGGCTTACGCTGCGCCCCTCCGGTCGCCCGCGGCGGTAGAATCCCCGCATGCCCCTGTCCATCGTCATCCTGGCCGCCGGCCAGGGCAAGCGCATGAAGAGCGACCTGCCCAAGGTGCTGCAGCCGCTGGCCGGCCGGCCGCTGCTGTCGCACGTGCTGGACTGCGCCCGGGCGCTGCGCGCCGACGCCATCCATGTGGTCTACGGGCACGGCGGGGAGCGGGTGCGCGAGGCGCTGCCGGATGAGGACCTGCGCTGGGTGCTGCAGGACGAGCAGCTGGGCACGGGCCACGCGGTGGCGCAGGCCGCGCCCGCGATCCCGGACGACCACACCGTGCTGGTGCTGTACGGCGACGTGCCGCTGACCCGCGCGGCGACGCTGCGCCAGCTGCTCGAGCGCGCGGCGGAGCGCACCCTGGCGTTGCTGTCGGTGCGGCTCGACGACCCCGCCGGCTACGGGCGCGTGCTGCGCGACGGGACCGGCAGCGTCTACCGCATCGTCGAGGAGAAGGATGCGACCCGCAAGGAACGCGCGGTCAACGAGGCGAACACGGGCATGCTGGCGGCGCGCGCCGGCGCGCTCAAGGGCTGGCTGGGCCGGCTCTCCAACGACAATACGCAGGGCGAGTACTACCTGACCGACATCGTGGCGCTGGCGGTGCGCGACGGCTTCAAGATCGAGGCGGTGGTCGCGCCGACCGCCGCGGAGGTGCTGGGCGTGAACGACAAGCTGCAACTGGCCGAGGTCGAGGCGGAACATCGCAGGCGCCGCGCCGCGGAACTCATGCGCGACGGCGTGACGGTCATGGACCCGGCCCGGCTCGACGTGCGCGGTACGGTCGAGCACGGGCGGGACGTGGTCATCGACGTGAACGTGATCCTGTCCGGCCGCGTCAAGCTGGGCGACCGCGTGCGGGTCGGCGCGAACTGCAGCCTCAGCGACTGCGAGATCGGCGCCGGCACCGAGATCCGGCCGAACTGCGTGATCGAGGACAGCCTGGTGGCGGCGGACTGCGTGATCGGCCCGTTCGCGCGGCTGCGGCCCGGCACGGACCTGGCGCGCGGCGTGCACATCGGCAACTTCGTCGAGGTCAAGAAGAGCCGCCTCGGCGAGGGCAGCAAGGCCAACCACCTCACCTACCTCGGCGATGCGGTCATCGGCAGCGGCGTCAACGTCGGCGCGGGCACGGTGACCTGCAACTACGACGGTGCGGACAAGCACCTGACGACCATCGGCGACGGCGTGTTCATCGGCTCGGGCACGATGCTGGTGGCGCCCGTGACCGTCGGCGAGGGCGCGACCATCGGCGCGGGCTCCACCATCAGCAAGGACGCGCCGCCCGGCAAGCTGACGCTCGAGCGCTCGAAGCAGCAGACGCTGGACGGCTGGAAGCGGCCGCAGAAGAAGCCGCGCAAGTGACGGCGGCGCGCCGGATTCTGTGAAATGCGGCTGCGGTGGCGGTCGTACCGTTTGGACTAGAATGAAGGGGCTGGCGGCGGGGCATCCCTCCCCGGGCCGCGGCAGATCGCCGATCCGGTTCGTCGTCCAGGAAGGTCAACATGTGCGGCATCGTCGGTGCGGTCGCTGACCGGAACATCCTCCCGGTCCTGATCGAGGGGCTGGAGCGCCTCGAGTACCGCGGTTACGACTCCGCGGGCGTGGCCGTGCTCAATGACGACCGGCGGCTGGTGCGGCTGCGCGCCGTCGGCAAGGTGCAGAACCTGAAGGACGCGCTCGACGGCGGCCCGGTCAATGGCCAGCTGGGCATCGCCCACACGCGCTGGGCGACCCACGGCGTGCCCAGCGAGCGCAACGCGCACCCGCACATCTCGCGGGACGGCGTCGCGCTGGTCCACAACGGCATCATCGAGAACCACGAGGCGCTGCGGGCCGACCTCGAGGGCCACGGCTACCAGTTCGAGTCGGAGACCGACACCGAGGTCATCGCCCACCGCATCCACTACAACCTGGGCCGCAGCCGCGACCTGTTCGGCGCCGTGCAGGCGACGGTCAAGGAACTGGACGGCGCGTACGCGCTGGCGGTCGTGTCCGAGCAGGAGCCCGACACCATCGTGCTGGCGCGCGCCGGCTGCCCGGTCGTGATCGGGCTGGGCGAGGACGGCAACTACGTGGCCTCGGACGTCTCGGCGTTGCTGCCGGTGACGCGGCGCTTCATGTTCCTCGAGGAGGGCGACGTCGCGGCCATCCACCGCAGGAGCGTGCAGGTCGAGGACCTGCGCGGACACGCGGCCGAGCGGCCGGTGCGCGAAAGCGAACTGGACCCCGACGCGGTCGAACGCGGCGAATACCCGCACTACATGCTCAAGGAAATACACGAGCAGCCGCGCGCCGTGGCGCAGACGCTGGAACAGCGCGCGGTGGGCGGCAAGCTGCTGGCGGCCGCCTTCGGGCCGGGCGCGATGCAGGTGCTCGAGCGCGCCGAGGCCGTGCAGATCGTGGCCTGCGGCACCAGCTTCCACGCCGGCTCGGTGGCCCGCTATTTCGTCGAGCAGATCGCCAAGCTGCCGTGCTGGGTGGACATCGCCAGCGAGTTCCGTTACCGGCAGCCGGTGGTGCCGGCCAACACCCTGTTCGTGTCGATCTCGCAGTCGGGCGAGACGGCGGACACGCTGGCGGCGCTCAGGCTGGCAGGGGGCATGGGCTACCTGTCCACGCTCGCCATCTGCAACGTGCCGGAGAGTTCGCTGGTGCGCGAGTCGGGGCTCGTGATGCTGACGCGCGCCGGCCCGGAGATCGGCGTGGCCTCGACCAAGGCGTTCACCACGCAGCTGGCCGCGCTCGGCATGCTGGTCGTGGCGCTGGCCAAGCGCCGCGGCCTCGAGCGCGCGCGCGAGCAGATGCTGGTCGGCCGGCTGCTCGAGATCCCGGGGTTGCTGGAGCTGGCGCTGACGCTCGACGGCGAGGTGCGGGAACTGGCGCGCCGGATCCACACGAAGCACCATGCGCTGTTCCTGGGCCGCGGCGCGCTGTACCCGATCGCGCAGGAAGGCGCGCTCAAGCTCAAGGAGATCTCCTACATCCACGCCGAGGCCTACGCGGCCGGCGAACTGAAGCACGGGCCGCTGGCGCTGGTGGACGAGGACATGCCGGTCATCGCGGTGGCGCCGAACAACGACCTGCTGGAGAAGCTCAAGTCGAACCTGCAGGAAGTGCGCGCCCGCGGCGGCGAACTTTACGTGTTCGCGGACCCGGAGTCCGGCATCGAGCCGTCGGACGGCGTGCACGTCATCACCATGCCGCGCCACATCAGCTACTTCCAGGCGCCGGCGGTGTACACCGTGCCGCTGCAACTGCTCGCCTACCACGTCGCGGTGCTGAAAGGCACCGACGTGGACCAGCCGCGCAACCTCGCGAAGAGCGTGACGGTGGAATGAGGCGCCGCCGCACGCGGCTGATATTTCGCTTTACGCAGTGACATACGTAAATATACGTATCAACTGGCCAATCAGGGTGGAAATCAACGGGGAAATGCCTACTTCTCCGGTGCCCGTACGTCTTTATACTGGTCCAGACTGAATCCAGATCAAGGCGCCGCTCCTCCAGAGCGGTCGGGGGACTGCACGGGACACACTCGAAGGAACAATCATGTTCACGCTTGCTCGTACGAAAACTGGTGGGATGGTCGGCGCCGCGCTGGTGGCCCTGCTGGCGATGGGATTCGCCGGCTGCGCGGGCGACGACGGTGCCGATGGTGCGGCAGGCGCGGCCGGTCCGGCCGGGGCGCCCGGAGCGCCGGGCGCGACGGGTCCGGCGGGCCCGCCGGGAACGCCCGCACCGGGTCCCGGTGCGTTGCTGGTGTCCAGTGCCACCGAGGTGATCCCGACGATCACGGGCGTGTCCGTCGGCACCGGCCGGCCGACCGTCTCCTTCAGCCTCAGGGACGGTAACGGCAACTTCCTGCGCGGCATGACCGCCAGCCAGATTCGCTTCTCGATCGCCCAGCTGCTGCCCGGCACCGGCACGGTGTCCAGCCAGTGGCGCTCGTACGTGACGACGCACGCAGACCCCGGCCGCGGGCTCCTACAACGGCATCGCCTACGGCACGACGCCGAGGGTCCAGGCGACCGCGGAACAGGCGACGACCGCAGGCGGCGTGTTCACGGACCGCGGCGACGGCACCTACACGTACCAGTTCAACAGGAACATCACGACCGTTGCCGGCGTGCCGTATGACGCGACGCTGACGCACCGCGTGGCGCTGCAGACCGCCGGCCTGCCGGTGGACAGCAACGCCGCCTACGACTGGCAGCCATCCTCGGGCGCCACGACGGGGCTGTTCTCGCGCGAGATCGTGGACGACGACACCTGCAACGCCTGCCACGACCGGCTGCAGTTCCACGGCGGCGGCCGCCGCGACGTCAAGTACTGCGTCACCTGCCACAACCCCGGCTCGACGGATGCGGAGAGCCAGAACACCGTGGACATGACGGTCATGATCCACAAGATCCACGCCGGCGCGAACCTGCCGTCCGTGGGCGCCGGCGGCAGCTACTTCATCGTCGGCTTCGGCAACAGCGTGCACGACTACTCCGGCGTGCACTGGACCAAGGAACTCAACAGCTGCCAGAGCTGCCACGACGAGAGCGACGCGAACACGCCGCAGGCAGGCAACTGGAAGACCGCGGTCAACACCTACAACTGCACCAGCTGCCACGATAACGTCGACTTCGTTACCGGCGCCAACCACCTGGCGGGCCCGGCCTCGGATGCACAGTGCGACACCTGCCACGGCCCGGCCGCGACGGTGTACAACGGCGACCTGCGGGTCGCGAACGCACACGTGGTCAACAACGTCGAGGCCGCCAGGGCGTTCGAGTTGTCGGTGACGGGCGTGCAGGGATTCCTGGACGCGGCCGGCACGATGCCGGGCGCGGTGGCCGGCAGGGTCTCGCCGGGCGAGTACGCCAAGGTGACGATCCGGGTCAGGAACCCGCTGACGGGCACGGACTACGACCTCCTGTCGACCGACCCGAATGCACCGTTCACGAACAAGCCGGCACCGCTCGGGTCACCGTCGTTGAGCGCGCTGGTTGCGTGGCCGAATACGGATCACTCGAACTTCGGGACGTTGACGACTCCGGCTTCGGGCAATCCGGGGCGCGGATTGAGCATCGACTTCCGCACTGCGGGGGTCGTTGCCAACGGCGACGGCACCTTCTCGAAGATGGCGCCGCTGCCGGTCCCGACGTCGGCCATCTCCGGTTCGGGCACGGCCTACCTGCGTGCCCGTCCGTACGCGGACATCGATCCGAGCCCGACCGTGACGACCTGGCTGCGCTTCCCGGTGCCCAGCGCCGGCCGGCCGTTTGCCATCACGGACACGGCGGCGACGGCGCGGCGGAACATCGTGGACATGAACAACTGCTACGACTGCCACCAGGACATGCCGCCGCACGGCCAGGGTTACCTGCCGACGAATGCCAGCGGGTTCGTCTGTGCCGAATGCCACGCGCCGGATGCGGTGTGCGACATCGGCGCGGCCACCGAAGGCACGATGGACGGCAAGCTGTTCATGCACACCGTCCATAACGGCAACCACAACTTCTGCGGCAATGACCTCACGGGCATCGTGTACCCCGGTGCGCTCAACAACTGCGAAGGCTGCCATCGGCCGAACACCTTCTACCCGGTGGACCCGACCCGCGTGCTGGCCGTATCGGTGCGGGCCGGCGCCGACCGCTCGACGCCGGTGGACGACTTCAACATGTCGCCGAACAAGGCGGTGTGTTCCTCGTGCCACACGACTGCGCTGGCGCTGGAGCACATGAAGCAGAACGGCTCGTCGTTCGACGAGGGAACCGGCACCGGCGCGGTGGTGCAGACGGTGGCCGGCGTCACCACCTCGGGCAACATCGAGACCTGCACGCTGTGTCACGGCCCGGGCAGGTCGGCTGACCTCAGGGTCATGCACAACATTGCGTCCTTCAAGTTCAACCGCTGAAGCGGTAACGGCTCCGGCGGATCAACTCCGCCGGAGCCGGCTTGATCCTCGAGGGCGCCCCGCGGGGCGCCCTTTCCTGCTCTGGAAGCTATACTTCATATAGAGGGTTTCCTGGGACCGGGACGGAACGCGGGGCGAACCAGGAAGCCGCAGATAGGAGCGCTGAGCATGTTCGATACCAGGCTGAACCTTCCGGGCAAGCTGGCCACGCTGGCACTGGCGATGATCGTGTCGGCTGGCCTGGTCGCCTGTTCCGGTGCCGACGGGCAGCCCGGCGCGACCGGTCCTGCGGGCGCGGGCGGCGCGCCCGGAACGCCCGGCGGTTCAGGGCCGCCCGGACCGCCGCCGGCCGGCCCGGCCGTGGGCAACGTGAGTGGCGCCCAGGAAATCGTGCCCTTGATCACGGGCGTGTCGGTCGGCACCGGCAGGCCGATCGTCAGCTTCCGTCTGACGGACGAAAACGGCCAGCTGCGCCAGGGCATGACGCCCGGCCAGATCCGCTTCACGATCGCGCAGCTGCTGCCGGGCACGGGCGGCAGGTCCAGCCAGTGGCGATCCTACGTGACGCGCACGGACAATCCGGTGGCCGGCTTCCCGGGGACGACGCCGCAGGTGCAGGCGAACGCCGAGCAGGCGACCTCCGGGACCTTTGCGGACGGCGGCAACGGCACCTACACCTACCAGTTCGCGCAGGACATCACGGCGGTGCCGGGCGTGCCGTACGATGCAGCGCTGACGCACCGCGTGGCGCTGCAGATCGCCGGCCTGCCGGCGGACAGCAACGCGGCGTACACCTGGCAGCCGGGGTCGGGCGCCACGACGGGCGTGTTCTCGCGCGAGATCGTGGACGACGACACCTGCAACGCCTGCCACGACCGGCTGCAGTTCCACGGCGGCGGGCGACGCGACGTCCAGTACTGCGTGACCTGCCACAATCCCGGTTCCACGGATGCGCAGAGCGGCAACACCGTGGACATGACGGCGCTGATCCACAAGATCCACGCCGGCGCGGGCCTGCCGAGCGTCGCGGCCGGCGGCAGTTACTACATCGTGGGCTTCGGCAACTCCGTGCACGATTACTCCGGCGTGCACTGGTCGCAGGACATCCGCAACTGCCGGACCTGCCACGACGAGAGCGACGCCGGCACGCCACAGGCGCAGAACTGGCGGCTGGTGCAGAACGCGGCGGCCTGCGGCAGCTGCCACGACAACGTGAACTTCGTGACCGGCGCGGGGCACGCCGCGGGCGCCGCGGCGGATGACGGCTGTGCGCTGTGCCACGGCCCGAACGCGACGCTGTACGGCGGTACGCTGCGGGTCACGGAGGCCCACCGCCAGCCGGTGCGCGACGCTGCCGGGCGGTACCGGTTCAATGTCCTGGCCGTCACCAACACGGCGCCGAACCAGCTGCCGTCGGTCAGGTTCTCGGTGACCGACCCGACCAACGCCAACGCCGCCTGGAACATCCATACGGCGGCGCCGTTCACGGACTGCGGGTTCGGCGTGAGCCGGCTGGCCGTGGCCATCGGCTGGAACACGGCGGACTACACGAACGCGGGCACGGGCGCGTCGCCGGCGCAGCCGGTCAGCCTCAACCCGCTGGCAGGCTGCGGCGGGGCGTCGGTCAACAACGGCGACGGCAGCTTTACCGTCACCTCGGCGGTTGCCGTGCCGGCGACCCAGACCGGCACGCTGGTGGCCGCTCTGGAGGGTCACCCGTCGTTCCTGGCCGATGCCAATGGCGACGGCGTCAATGAGCGGGTGGCCGTGACCAACGCCTTCAGGTATGCGGCCGTCACGGGCACGCTGGCGGCGCGGCGGGAGGTGGTGGACCTCGGCAAGTGCAACGAGTGCCACAACCAGTTGTCATTGCACGGCAACAACCGCACGGACAGCATCGAGGTCTGCGTGGCCTGCCACAATCCGGGCGCTACGGACATCAACCGGCGCGCGGGCGCCTGTGCGACGGCCCTCGGCACGGACGACGTGTCCATAGACATGAAGTCGATGATCCACAGGATCCATGCCGGCGGCGCAACGGGCGTGCCCTACGGGGTATGCGGCTTCGGCAACGCGCCGCACACGTACGACTTCGCCTATCCCGGCGCGCTGAACAACTGCGAGGGCTGCCACCGGACGAACACGTACTACCCGGTGGATACGACCGTCGTGAACGGGCCGACGGTGGATGCCGTGGACCCGGCGCTGTACACGGACGACGTGGCGGTATCGGCGAACGCCTCGGTCTGCGGTGGTTGCCATGTGGGCGTGGCGGCGGCCAGCCACATGCGTTCCAACGGCGCGGACTACAACGCCGGCAAGGACGCCGGTGGCAGGCTGGTCTCGTCGAGTCTCGAGACCTGCGTGCTGTGCCACGGCCCGGGCAGGATCTCGGACGTGAAGGAAGTGCATAACGTGGCGTCCTTCAGGTTCAATTAGTGGCTTCCTGGCGGCGACCGGCACGACCGGCCGCCGCCGAGTGTCTGACAGGGGTTTGGAACATGACGGGAAGAGCCTGGATCGTTGCACTGTCGGCCGCCGGCGCGGCCGCCGTGCTGCTGGCCGGCGCGTCGATGGCGCAGGGTGGCGCGGACGAGGCGCCGCAATACAGCAAGGGCGGGGCCGACACCTGCCTCGGCTGTCACGGCGGCAGCCCGGAGGTGGACGACATCTTCCACACCCGCCACGCGCGCCCCGGCGACCCGCGCACGCCCTTCGGCGCGGGTCAACTGCAGTGCGAGGCCTGCCACGGCCCGGGCGGCAAGCACACCGCGCGCGTCAGGCGCGGCGAGGAACGGCCGCCCGTCGTGCAGTTCGGCCGCGACAAGGCGACCTCGATCCGCGACCAGAACGGCATGTGCACCGGCTGCCACGACTCGCAGCTGCCCGAGTGGCACGCCTCGGCGCACGAAGCCCGTGACGTGGGCTGCGCGGATTGCCATCGCCTGCACGCCAGGCACGATCCGGTGCGCGCCAAGGCGACCGAAGCGGGCGTCTGCGGCACCTGCCACCAGATCCAGAAGGCCGAAACGCTGCTGCCGTTCGCGCACCCGGTGCGGGAGGGGCAGATGGGCTGCACGTCCTGCCACACGCCGCACGGCTCGATGACGGACGCGTCGCTGAAGGGCGATACGGTCAACGAGACCTGCTTCACGTGCCACGCCGACAAGCGCGGCCCGTTCCTGTGGGAGCACGCGCCAGCCAGCGAGGACTGCGGCCTGTGCCACAAGCCGCACGGCTCCGCGAACCTCAGCATGCTGAGCCAGCGCGCGCCGTTCCTGTGCCAGCAGTGCCACGGCCGCGAGGGCCACCCGTCGGTGCCGGGGCTGCCGGCCAGCCTGCCGGGCGGCTCGCCCTCCGCGTCGCTGCTCGCGAGCAGCTGCGCAAACTGCCATTCGCAGGTGCACGGCTCGAACCACCCGTCCGGCCGCAAGCTGACACGCTGAACGCGGCGGAGGACCAAGACATGAGAAGCAAGCTGAAACTGACCCTGGCCGTCACCGCGGCGCTCGCCGCCCCGGTCGCGTTGTCGAGCACGGCGCACGGCGTGGACACCTCGGAGTGGAAGTGCGAGTCGTGCCCCTTCCCGGTCTCGTTCGAAACCGAGCTGGACGCCGGCGCGCTCTACGTGGACGAGGATTCCGCCAAGTTCGGCGAGTACAACGGGCTCGACGAAAAGGGCAGCTACCCGGCCGTCAGCGCCAGCGGCGGCCAGCGCAACGAGTCCGGGACCTACTGGAACTACGAACTCGCCGACCTGGGCTTCGACCCGGCGGCGCGCGTGGCAGCCGGCAAGGAAGGCCGTTTCGAGGCGCGCCTGGCCTACGATGAACTGCCGCGCAACGCCTGGGACAGCACGGTGACGCCGTTCAGCCTGTCGGGCCGCAACAGCCTGGTCCTGCCGGCCGGCTGGGTGCGCAGTGGCGCGACCACGGGCATGACGGCGCTGGCGGGGTCGCTGGCGCCGGTGCGGATCGGCACCGAGCGCACGACGCTGGGCGCCGGCCTCGACTACCTGTTCGGCGACCAGCTGAAGTTCTTCGCGGATTTCAGCAGCGAGGAGTCGCAGGGCAGCCGCCTCGGCGGCGCCAGCTTCATCATGCAGGCGCTGCAGTTCGCAGAGCCCGTGGACGCGACCCACGACCAGTTCAAGGTCGGCGCCGTGTACACGTTCAGGCGCGGCTTCGTACGCCTGTCCTGGTACGGCTCCGAGTACGACAACCAGCTCGGGTCGGTCAGCTTCGACAACCCGTACCTGCCGCAGGCGCCGGACACGACGCGCGGCCGCAAGGCGCTGGCGCCCGACAACAAGGCGCAGAAGCTGACGCTGGACGGTAATTTCCGGCTGCCGTGGTGGGACGGCGTGCTGAGCTATCGCTACGCGGACGGCACGATGGAGCAGGACGACCTGCTGCTGCCGCTGTCCACCAGCGCCGCGCTGGCGCTGGTTGCGCCGCTGCCGCGCGATCGCCTGAACGGCGACGTCGACACGACGCACTACCGGGCCAGCCTGTCGCTGCGTCCGCACTCGCGGGTGCGCGCGCGGGTGGGCTACCGCTACGACGAACGCGACGACAACACCGCGCCGTTCTCCCTGGCCGGGTACGTGGAAAGCGATTCCGCCATCGGCCCGGCGGCGAGTTCGGTGCGTTACGGCCGCGAGCGCGCGCGCCTCGACGCCTGGGGCGAGGTCAGGGTCTTCGACTGGCTGTACCTGTCCGGGGGCGCCGAACAGGACGAGACCAAGCGCAGCAACCTGGTGACCGACAGGACCGAGGAAACGCGTGGCTGGGGCGGCCTGCGCGTGCGGCCGCACGCCACCGTGGAGTTCAAGGGCAGCTACGGCGAGGCGCACGTGGACGCGGACGGCGGCCAGTACACGGTGCAGGCGTTCCTGCCGCCGGAGAACCCGCTGCTCAGGAAGTTCTACCTCACGAATCGAGATGGCGAGTTCGCGGAGGGCATGCTGACGTGGACGCCGTGGCGGCTGTCGTTCGCCGTGCAGGGCGCCTACGCCAACGACGAGTACCGGCTGTCGGTGCTGGGCCTCAAGTCGAGCCGCGACTACCGGTATTCCGGCACGGCCAGCTGGGCCGTCACCGAGAAGGTGGCCGTCTACGGGACGGCCGGCTACCAGAACATCCTGACCAGGCAGGCGGGCCAGGAAGGGCTGCCGTCGGTCGTGCTGCCGTGGACCGCCACGCACGAGGACGAATTCGAGACCGCCGGCGGCGGCGTGCAGTGGCGCGACATCGGCGGCAAGCTGGACCTCGGCCTCGACTATACGTACGCGAGCGCGACCGGCCTGATCGGCACGACCTCCGCAGTGCCCGGCGTGGCAGGCGCGTTCCCCACGCTGCGGTCCAGGTTCAACGCCCTGCGCTTCACGGCGGGCTACGACGTGAACGAGCGGCTGGGCGTGCGCATGACTTATGCGCGCGAGGACTACTCCTCGAGCGACTGGGCGCTGGACGGCGTGGAGCCGGCGACGCTGGCCGGGGTGCTGGGCCTGGGCGCGGATCCGTACGATTACACGGTCAATGTGGTCGGGCTGTCGGTCCGCTACCGCTTCGGCGGCCCGTCGGCAGCCACCGAGTGACGCAGCGCCGGGCGGCCGATGGCCGCCCGGCGTCGAAGCCGCGGGCGATGCGCTTCGATGCCGAATTCTATCGTCGCTATTACCGCGACCCTGCGACGCGGGTCTCGACCCGCCGCGAGCAGGAGAAGCTCGCGGACTTTGTCTGCGCCGGCACGGCCTACCTGGGCTTCAGGGTCCGGCGCGTGCTCGACGCGGGCTGTGGACTGGGCTACATGCGTGCCGCGGTCGGGCGCCACTTTCCGCGGGCCAGCTACGTGGGTCTGGAGGCGAGCGAATACCTGGCGAAGCGCCACGGCTGGGTGCACGCCGGCCTCGAGGCCTATCGCCCGCGTGCGCAATTCGACCTCGTCATCTGTCACGACGTGCTTCAGTACCTGGATGACCGGACGGCGGCTGCGGCGCTGGCGAACCTGGGCCGGCTGAGCCGTGGTGCCGCGTACGTCAGTGCACTGACGCTCGAGGACTGGCGGGGCACCGCGGACCGCGCGCGCAGCGACGGCGGCGTGCACCTGCGCAAGGCCGACTGGTACCGCAGGAGGCTGGCGCGGAACTTCCAGCCGGTCGGCGCGGGCATGCTCACGCGGCGCGGCTGCCGGCCCGTGCTGTGGGAACTCGAGCGCGGCTGGCCCGCAAGCGGCTGATTCCCCGGGGCTGGACGGTGCTGTACCGGGCCCGGCCCGGGCGCAGGGCGGATGTGGCGGGACCGGGCCGTGGGGCAGGCCGGCGGTGCTCGATGACGGGCCGCGGGGCCGGCAGACGTTGTAGAATGGGAGTTTGCGAGCCAGATCCTGCCGCCCGCGGGCGGGCCTATACACACAGGGGAGCCAGAGGACATGACCAGTTTCAACGGTGGCGGCAACGGAATCGTGCTGGCGGCAGCGGCCGCGGTGCTGGCGCTGGCCGGCTGCGGTGGGAGTTCGAACGACGCCCTGCCGCTGATCCGGGTGGCCATCAGCGTCAAGACGATCTCTTCGGGCGGCGAGTGCGAGACGATCCCGGTGCGGATCTCGCCGATTGCGCTGAGCGGTGAGGCCAACAAGTACGCGAACAACCGCATGATGGTGACGGACGTCGCCATGACCGGGCCGTCGGACGAGAACGGCGCGCCCATGTGCAATGGCACCGGCGAGTCGCTGCCGCTGGCGCCGGGCGAGTGGGAGTTCAGCGCGCCGCTGCGCTCCGGGCCGCACAGCTGCAAGATCCAGGTCGCCGATGCCGGCGACGTGAAGGCCATCTTCATAGACGGCCTCGAGGGCTGCACCGGCGCGCCCGCCGCGCCCGCCATGGGCGAGGAGATGATGGAAGAGGGCGAGGCCCCGGCCGACGAGGCTGCTCCGGCCGGCTGAAGCCGCATCCGGGGGATCGACGACCCAGGCCGGCGCGGGCAACCGCGCCGGCCTTGTTTTTTGCGCCAGGTCAGCCCGGGCCGGGCGGGTCGATCGGGGCCACCGAGATGCTCAGCCGCCCGTACGGCGACGGCTCGACCAGGCCGGCGCCGCGGCGGTCCAGCCACAGGCGGGTCCCCACGGTCAGCACGTCGCCGTCACGGCGCTCCGGCGGCGGCGAGCCAAGCAGCACCGCCGGCGTGAACACCACCAGGTACCGCTCCCGTGCGCTGGCCGGGTCGAACGGCACCGTCACGGCCAGGCCCGGCTCGCCGCCGGGCACCGTCAGGGCCTGCTCCAGGCGCAGGTTGTCGAGGCTGGAGACGCGGGTCACGATGAACGCGTCGTCCATCATGGCCAGCACCGGGTAGAACACGCTTGCGGCATCCGCCCGCGGGCTATCGATGAGGCTGCGCACGCGCACCCGGTACGGCTGCGCGGCGGCCGGCAGCCGGAAGGCCGCGAAATGGCTGCGGCCGCTCTGGAACTCGAAGGCCGGGGTGGCCGTGCCGATCACGACATCGAGCGTGCCGGCCTCCGGCAGTTCGGCGTAGTCGAACCCCTCCGGATCGGCGCAGCAGGGCGCCGTCCGCTCGTACGCGGCCAGGCGTGCGGGCGGTGAGCCCGGATAGTGCCGCGGGGAGGTTGCGCAGCCGCCGGCGAGCGCGACGGCAGCGACGATGAGTACGGATGCCTTGTGCATGAACTGACCGGATCGAACGGGACGCAAGAGGCTAGCATGCCGCGGGTGCCGGTTGGCACGCGCAGCACCCTTCCTGCGCTCCATCGCGGCAACAGCCTAGAATCGCTGCGGGTCGTTTCACGCGGAGTGCTGAATCCATGCCGGCCTATGCGGTGATCGGCGCGGGACTGGCGGGCCTCGCGTGCGCGCGACGGCTGCGCGCCGCCGGCCTCGACGTGCAGGTGTTCGACAAGGGGCGCCGGCCGGGCGGCCGCCTGGCCACGCGCGATGGCCAGGCCATGGGCTTCGACCACGGCGCGCAGTACTTCACCGTCCGCGATGCGGATTTCGCGCGTTTGACGGCGGCTGCGGCGGGCGCGGGATGCGCCGCGCGCTGGATGCCGCGCTGGCCTGGCGGCGAGCAGGAAACCCGGGAACTGTGGGTCGGCACGCCAGGGATGGCGTCATTCTGCGCGTGGCTCGCGGCCGGGCTCGACGTGAACATGGACTGCAGGATCGCGACCCTGTCCCGCCAGCGCAGCCGCTGGGCGCTGCACGACGATTCCGGTCGCCGGCAGGGCGGTGACTTCGACGTCGTCGTGTTCGCAGTGCCGGCACCGCAGGCGGCCGCGCTGGCAGGTGGTCACGTGGGGCTGGCCGCGCGGGTGGCCGAGGTGCCGATGTCGCCGTGCTGGACCGTCATGGTGGGCTTCGAGCGGCCGGTGGCCGCGCCGCTCGATGCGCACTGGAGCGACGATCCGGTATTGCCGTGGTTTGCGCGCAATTCGTCGAAGCCGGGACGCGCCGGGCCGGACGCCTGGGTGCTGCATGCGGCGGGGGACTGGTCGCGGCAGCGACTCGCGGCCGCGCCCCAGGCGATACAGGAAGGGTTGCTGGAGCGCTTCGCGCAGAGGCTGGGCGAGCCGTTGCCACCGGTCGCCACGGTGTCGGCGCATCGCTGGCTGCATTCGCGCGTGGAAGCCCCGCTGGGCGAGGCATTTGTCGCGGACCTCGCGGCGGGCATCGGCTTCTGTGGCGACTGGTGCCTCGATGCCCGCGTGGAAGCGGCGTTCCTGTCCGGCGATGCGCTGGGCCGCCACCTGGTGGCTGCGGCACCGGGCTGAAACCGTCGCGGACCGCCGCCGCGGGCGGCGCCCCGGGACGCCCGGCCGTGCCGCATCGCGACCGGGACCTGTACCATGTTCGACGGTTCAGGCCGGCCAGGCGGTACCGTGCACAGGATCCCAATCGCCCTTGCGGTCACCCTGCTGGCAGCTGCGTGTACCGCAGGCCTCCCGGAGACGACGATCCCCATGCAGAAAGAGAGCGCCGCGACCCCGCCGCCGCGGGTAGCAGAAAAGCCGCATGAACTCCGCGCGCCGCACGGGGTGCGGCGCGACGATTACTACTGGCTGCGGGACGACACGCGCCGCGATCCGCAGGTGCTGGCCTACCTGCAGGCGGAGAATGCCTACACCGCCGCGATGATGGCCCACCTGCGGCCGCTCGAGGACCGCCTGTACGCGGAAATCGTGGGGCGCATCAAGCAGGACGACGCGAGCGTGCCGTACCGCAAGCACGGGTACTGGTACTACACCCGCTTCGAGACCGGCCAGGAGTACGCCGTTCACGCGCGCAAGGCGGGCACCCTGGAGGCGCCGGAACAGGTGCTGCTCGACGGCAACGCGATGGCCGGCGACTCCGATTACTTCGAGATCGGCGGCACGGCGGTCGCCAGCGACAACCGCAGGCTGGCCTGGGCCGAGGACCGCGTCGGCCGGCGGCAGTATTCGCTGCGCTTCAAGGACCTGCAGACCGGCGAGCTGCTGCCCGACCGCATCGAGAACGCGGAACCGGAGGTCGCCTGGGCCGCCGACAGCCGCACCCTGCTGTACGTGGAAAAGCACCCGGAGACGCTGCTGGGCTACCGCGTGCGCAAGCACGTGCTGGGCACCGACCCGGCGCAGGACGCGCTGGTCTACGAGCAGGACGACACGGGCTTCTACACCTCGGTGTCGCTGACCAAGGACGAGCGATACCTGCTGATCGTCGCCAGCGGCAGCGACGCCACTGAGGTTCATTACGCGGTGGCGTCTGATCCGCTGCTGCGCTTCACGCTGATGCTGCCCAAGGAACCGGGCCACGAGTACTACCCGGAGCACCACGCGGGCCGCTGGATCGTGCGCAGCAACTTCCAGGCGCCGAATTTCCGCGTGATCGAGGTGCCGGTGGGGCGGGAACGCGACCGCTCGGCGTGGCGCGACATCGTGGCGCACCGGGACGATGCGGCGGTCGAGGACCTGGACGTGTTCGACGGCTTCATGGCCGTCAACGAGCGCTCGGGCGGCCTGCTCAGGATCCGCATCCGGCCGTGGGACGGCGGCGCGGAGTCCCTCATCGACGCCGACGAGCCGGCCTTCACGATGCGCCTCGACGTCAACGAGGAGCTCGACACCGTCGTTGTGCGCCACACCTACACATCGCTGACGACGCCGCTGACGACCTATGACTACGACGTGCGCACGGGCCGCCGCGAGCTGCTGAAGCGCGAGCCGGTGCTGGGCGACTTCGATCCGGCGCAGTACGCCACCGAGCACCTGTGGGCGGCGGTGCGCGACGGGACGCGGGTGCCGGTGTCGGTGGTCTACCGCAAGGGCGTGCGGCGCGACGGCACGGCGCCGCTGCTGCAGCATGGCTATGGTTCCTACGGGTACTCGAGCGACCCGACCTTCTCCCTGGCCCGGCTCTCGCTGCTCGACCGCGGCTTCGTGTTCGCGATCGCCCACGTGCGCGGCGGGCAGGAAATGGGACGCGGCTGGTACGACGCCGGCAAGCTGCTGAACAAGAAGAACACCTTCACGGACTTTGTGGACGTGACGCGCTTCCTGGTCCGTGAGCGCTACGCGGATCCGGGGCGCGTGTTCGCGGTCGGCCGCAGCGCCGGCGGGCTGCTGATGGGCGCGGTCGCCAACGATGCGCCAAAGGACTACCGGGGCATCGTCAGCTCGGTGCCGTTCGTGGACGTGGTTACGACCATGCTCGACGAAAGCCTGCCGCTCACCACCAACGAATTCCTGGAGTGGGGCGACCCGCGCGAGCGGCAATACTACGAGTACATGCTGTCCTATTCGCCGTACGACAACGTGGCCGCGCAGGACTACCCGGCCATGCTGGTGACCGCGGGCCTGTGGGACAGCCAGGTGCAGTACTTCGAGGCGGCCAAGTGGATCGCCAGGCTGCGCAAGCTGAAGACCGGCGACAACCCGCTCCTGCTGCGCACCAACATGGACGCGGGTCACGGCGGCCGCTCGGGACGCTTCCAGCACATCCGCGAGATCGCCGAGGAGTACGCCTTCCTGCTGGACCTCGCCGGCGCCGGCGGCTAGGTCGCCGCCGCACGGATGGGCATCGCCGCGCCAGCGCCCGGGATCGTGGTACGCGCCGTCGGCCGTGTCGCCAACGTGCGCGCCGACGAGGCGCCGGCGCTGCTGCTGGCCTTCTCCTATCACTTCCTGCTGTTCACGGCCTACTACATCCTGCGGCCGCTGCGCGACAGCATGGGCATCACGGCCGGCGTTCGCTCGCTCGACGAGTTGTTCTGGTTCACCTTCGCCGCGATGCTGGCCGCCATGCCGGTGTTCGGCTGGCTATGCGGCCGCTACCGGCGCGCGGTGTTCCTGCCGTGGACCTATGTGTTCTTCGTCGTCAACCTGGCCGGCTTCTGGGTGGTCTTCCGGCTGGTGGACGACGACACCTGGACCGCACGCACGTTCTTCGTTTGGCTCAGCGTGTTCAACCTGTTCGTGGTGTCCGTGTTCTGGAGCTTCATGGCCGACCTGTTCGACCGCGAGCAGGCACGACGGATGTTCGCCTTCATTGCCGGCGGTGCGAGCACCGGGGCCATCACCGGGTCCGGATTCACCGCGTTCCTGGCGCAGGCGGTCGGCGACGTGAACCTGCTGCTGGTCTCCGCCGGACTGCTGCTGGCCACGCTGATCCCCATGCGGCTGCTGCTGGCCTGGAGCGCGGCGCGCGGCACGCCCGCCACGCGGGTCGCGGAACTGCCGATCGGCGGCAACCCGTTTGCCGGCGTGGCGCTGGTGGCGCGTTCCGGGTACCTGATGGGCATCGGCGTGTTCGTTTTCCTGCTGGTGACCGTCTCGACGTTCCTGTACCTGCAGCAGGCGGAACTGCTGGCCAGGCACTACCCGGACGGGTCGGTCCGCACCGCCTTCCTCGGCAGGATCGACCTGGCCGTGAACCTGCTGGCCGTCACCCTGCAGTTGCTGGCCGTCGGCAGGCTGACTGCCCGGTTCGGCGTGGCGGTCATGCTGACCGCGATCCCCCTGATGATGGCGGCGGGCTTCGTGCTGCTGGCCACGCACCCGGCGCTCGCGGTCCTGGTGGCGGTCATGATCGCGCGGCGCGCGGGAGAGTACGCGGTGACCCGGCCCTGCCGGGAAATGCTGTTCACGACGGTCCGCCGCGAGACGAAGTACAAGGCCAAGAACTTCATCGACACGGTCGTCTACCGTGGCGGCGATGCGCTGTCCGCGTCGGCTCACGAAGCGGTGATCAGGGCCTTCGCGCTGGGACTTGGCGGGATCGCATGGCTGGGCGCGGCCGTGGCGGCGGTCTGGGTGACGGTCGCAGTCCTGCTGGGCAGGCACCACGAACGCATGAAGCCGCAGGAGGAACCGGTTCCGCGGCAGGCCTGAGGCGTCAGCCGCGGTCGAGCTTGAATCGCAGGCGCAGCTTGACCTGCTGGTCGACCGGCATGCCCGAGATCAGGTGTGGCTCGTAGCGCCACCGGCTCACCGCATCCAGGACGGCCTCGTCGAAGGTCCCCTGCGGGCTGGCGTCGGTCACGACGATGTCGCGCGTCGTGCCCGTCCTGGTGACCGTGAACTGCACATCGACCCAGCCCTCGATGCGGCGCGACTCGGCGCGGGCGGGATATTCGGGCGGCTTCCCGGCGACCTTGATCAGGGCGCTTTCGGGCAGGATCGTGCGGGCAGCTTCCGCCACGGCCTGCGAGGTGGCGACCGCGGCACGCGTGGCCTCCAGGTCGGCCTTCGACGCGCCGGCCGCGGCGGCGGCTGCCAGCAAGCGCCCGGCATCGTCCACGCGTTCGGCGCGACCGAGGCGCCGCGTTTCATCCAGCAGCTTTGCCGCCAGCAGCGCTTCGGTTTCGGCCGCGCCCGGGAATGCGGGATTCGCGGCGCGCAACAGGTCCAGGTAATGACGGGCGGAATCGGTGGTCGGCTCCAGCAGCATGCCCTGGGCGATCCGCTGGTTGGCCAGGGCCAGCAGTCGCGACAGGTCCTCGACCACGGTGGCCTGCCGCGCCGAGGCCAGCTGGGCGCTCAGTTTCGATACGCCTTCGGGGTCCACGCCCAGCGCCTGCGCGCGCTGCAACCAGTCGCGGGCCACCGCGTCGTTGTTGTCGGTGCGGGCCTGGCGGGCGTTGGCCAGCATGGCGGCGGACAACGCACTGAGGGCTTGCCGTACGCGCGGGTCGTCGGGCGCCGCCTGGCGCGCCTCGAGGGTATAGGCCTCGGCGCTGTCCAGCCCCCCGACCAGCTTGCCGGCCTTGATACGCTGGTCGGCGACGGACATGAGCGCGGCCACGCGCTGTTCGGTTGCGCGTGCCTCGGCCGGCCGCCCGGAGGCCGCCTCGGCGGCCTGCTGCTCCAGCCGCTTGCTGTCCTCCTCCAGCTGGATGGACAGGAACGCGAGTCGCGGGTGGGCAGGATCGGCGCCGCGCGCCGCATCGAGCAGGCCGGCGGCCGTGGCGAGGTCGCCGGCGAGCAGCGCCTGCTCGACGCCGCCCAGCAGCGCGTCGGCCACCCGGGTCAGGCCCTGCCGCGCCTGCACGTTCGCCGGGTCGCGCGAGAGCGCTGCCCGATACAGCGCCAGCGCGCTGCGGTCCTCGGGCACGATCAGCCGGCCCTGGGAAATCGCCACACCGGCAGCGTCCACCAGCTTCTGTACGGCCGCCGCGTCAGCTTCGGCAGCCGGCCCGGCGGTGCCGTCCGCAGCGCCGGAACCCAGGGACTTCCAGGGCGCCTTCTCGACCAGTACGACGCCGCCCCAGGCCAGCAGGATCAGCACGAGCAACGCCCCGGCGGCGACCATGGCGCGGTCGATGAAACGGCGCGAAACGCGCACACGCGGCATCTGCAGCACGGGCATGCGCGCCGTGGGCAGCCGCTCGGCAACATCGCCCGGCGCCGGCCGCTTGACCGGCGTCTCGTCGAGGCGCCGCACGGCCGCTTCGATGAAGTTTCGCGCACGCTCGACCGAAACGGGCTTGTGCAGGAACCGGAAGACGACGCCGCTGGAAATGAGCGACCCGAGCCCGACCTCGTCGCTAAGGCGGCCGGACACGATGATCGGCAGGTCCTTGAACTGGCCGTGCATGCCGGCGACGAGTTCCGCCGTGCGTTCGCCGGTCACCGCCGCATCGAGCAACAGCACGGCATGGGGTGCCGCAACCATCAGGTCGGCGGCATGCACGATGTCGTCGGCACGCCAGACCCGGCGGCGGCCTTCGACCGCCTTGCCGAGCATCTCGATGAGCGTCGGGTCCGACACCAGCGCTACGACGCTTGCCGAGGACGTGACGCGCGACGGGGCGGGCGCAGGCTGCTCCTCTGCGTCCATGGAGTCGTCGAGGGTGGTCTGGTGGTCGGACACTTCGGTGCCTAGCCTCGCTTGCATACGGTTTGCGCGAAGTGCCCCGCGCGGGCGGTCTTCGCATCCAGGCAGGTCTACGGGCTGATTCTTTTACATTTCCTGCCGTGGCGATGGAGACACAGGTCGCATTTCTGTCCTACGGCCTGTGATGAAGTTCAAAAATTCCAGTGATTTCGGTGACTTAGGGGCTGCTTACAGGTCAGCATGAGGCACGAGACCGTCCATGTTGCGAAATTGCGTCACTGCCCGCCGCGGCGGAGCGCAGTCGGGTTTATGTGAAACTCGACAAGTGTTTCGGCCGCGGCGTATGTTGGCCCGCAAGTAGGCCGCTGCGGCATGTCTCCCGCATGCAGGCAGCAATGGCCGCTAAGAGGCCGCGGGATCCGGGAGAGAGGTTTGCGTATGGCCGTCCGACGCGCTTCGGCGCGACAGGTGACCTTCACTTCGAGCCTGCCGGAAGAGCATCACCGGCAGCTCGAGGCGTTGCTGTTCTTCAACGGCCGCCAGGACAAGGTCCGCGGTGGCATCGTCGAGGCCATCGACCGCTACGGGACGCCGGAAATCGTCAACGATGCGCACGGCCTGCGCGTGCGGGTGACCGGCCCGACCGAGGCGCAGTGCCTGTTTGCCGTCGAGACCAGCGGCGGCCTGTGCCGGCCGGTCGGCCTCGTCCTGTACACGCGCGACAGCTTCGAGCGCATTACGATCATGCACATCGTGATCGCCGAGCCCTACGCGGCAGGCGGAACCTATGCGCGCGAGCACCTGCTGCTGAGGCTGGTGCAGGCCGTACGGCGCGTGGCCAGGCGCACGTCCGGGATCCGCCAGGTGCAGCTGCTCTACTCGCAGAGCAGGGAGCGCGCGGCGACCGTCTGCGTCTGACCTGCCTGCGGGCACCCCTTTCGCAACGGCAACGCGGCACCGGCCGCGCAATGGCGTGAACGCCTGCGCGTCGCCATGGTCCGATGGAGTTAAGATGAACCGGGAACGGCCGCGGCGCGACAGGCGGCGCGGCACGCCACAGGAGGTAATGCGATGAGCCGGATGGTCAGGACGTGGATGTCGGTATTGCTGGTGGCCATCCTGGCGGCGCCGGTGGCGCAGGCGGGATCGCGCGAGGAACTGGACGCGGAGGTGCGCGAGGCGGTCCGGAAGCTGCACGAGCATTCCGGTGCAGCCCGGGAGCTGTCGGCCAAGGCGTCGGGCATGCTGGTCTTTCCGAACGTGTACAAGGGCGGCATCGGCATCGGCGGCGAGTACGGCGAGGGCGCCTTGCTGGTCGGCGGCAGCACCGTCGCGTACTACAACATCGCGGCGGCCTCCATCGGCTTGCAGTTCGGCGCGCAGAGGAAGAGCCAGGTCATCCTGTTCATGAGCCCGACCGAGCTCAAGAAGTTCCGCGACAGCGAGGGCTGGAAGGCCGGCGTGGACGGTAGCGTGGCCATTGCGACGCTGGGCGCGGGCGGGCAGATCGACACCGAGACCGCCAAGAAGCCCATCATCGGCTTCATCTACTCGAACCAGGGACTGATGTACAACCTGACGTTCGAGGGCGCCAAGATCACGCAGATCCGGAAGCAGTAGCGGCACGGCAGGCTGCGGCGGGACGGGCCCGGTAACGATGCGACCCGGCCACCGCCGCACGGACGTGTTCGTGCTGGGGGCGGTGGCCGCCGGGGCCCTGGCGGGAGCCTTCGCGTCGCTCGGCCACCTGGCCTGGTGGCTCGAGTTGTTCACGCATTTCCGCGTGCAGTACGCCGTCTGGCTGGCCGGCTGCTGCCTGGCGCTGCTGTGGCTGCGCCGGCCCGGCCTTGCGCTTGCGGCGCTGGCGCTGGCGGCGCTCAACGCCGCGCCGCTGCTCTACTACTACGCGGGCGGGCCGGAACGGCCGCCCGCCGTCGGGCCGCAGTTCAAGGCGGTACTGATCAATGTCTTCTTCCTGAACGGCGACCACGAGCGCGTGCTGGCGTACGTGCGGGATGCCGGGCCCGACGCCGTCGTCTTCCTCGAGGCCACGGCCAGCTGGGTTCAGGACCTGCGGTCGCTCAAGGACGTGCTGCCGTACCAGGCCCGGGTAGGCGAGATCTTCGTGGCGAGCCGGCGGCCGCTGGAGGGCCTGCGCGCCGCACCGCTCGCGGCCCGGGATGACGGCGCAGTCGTATTCCAGACCTGGGTGGACGGCCTGCCGCTGACGCTGATCGGCGCACACGCGGACTGGCCGCTGGGGCCGCGGGCGGCGGCGGAGCGCAACGCCCAGCTCGAGGCGCTGGGCAGGCTGGCCCGCGCGGTGGACGCGCCGCTGCTGGTGCTGGCGGACCTCAACACGACGGCCTTTTCGCCCGTCTTCAGGACGCTGCTGGAGCAGGGCGGGCTGGGCGACTGCGCGGCCGGGCGGGGGCTGCACCCCACCTGGCCGGCGCTGTTTCCGCCGCTGTACCTGCAGATCGACCATTGCCTGCGCGGGCCGGGACTCGAGGTGACGCAACTCACGACCGGGCCGTTCGTGGGCTCGGACCACTACCCCCTGGAGGTCACCGTGCGCTGGCGCAACGCGCCGGAAGTGCGGCAGCCGGACGTCACGGCTTGACGGGCGCGCCGGACATGCCGGCGGTCAGCACGAGCCGCATGGCCGTCTCGACGGGCAGGTCGAGCGGCTCGAGCGCCGCGCGCGGCAGCACCACCGTATAGCCGCCGATCATGTAGCTCATCGGAAAGTACACGACGACCATGTCGGCGCCGGCGGCGCTGACGCCGAGTTCCGCGCCGTCGTCACGGGTGACGAAGCCGATCAGCGCGGCGCCGCCGAAGCGTGCCAGCACGACGCGCTGCAGCTCGCCGCGCTTGCCCGAGGAGGGCAGGAACTGCATGAAGTCGCGGAACGCGCCGTACACGCTCTTGACGACGGGAATCCGCTCCATCAGCGATTCCCACGCCTGCAGCATCCGGCGCACGAGGAAGGCGTTGACCAGCACGCCCGCGGTCAGCAGCAGCGCGAGCGCCGCGACGATTCCCATGCCGGGCTGGTAGAAGCGCTCGGGGACGACCAGCACGATCAGGTTCCGCAGCAACGTCTCGGTGCCCGAGCCGATCCACCACAGCAGCCAGATCGTCGCCGCGAACGGCACGACCACCACCAGGCCGCGCATCAGTGCATTGCTCAGCTTCTTCAGCATGTCGCCTCTCCGTCAGGCAGGCGAGCCGCACGGGGCCCGCCGGGGGCTGGCATCATAACGGCTCGTCAGGATCGCCGTGGGAGGACCGGGCATGGGCTACGTGACGGGGCTCGGGGGCGTGTTCGTCAAGTCCCCCGATCCGCGGCGGTTGATGGAGTGGTACCGCACGCGGCTCGGGATCGAGACGGACGAGTACGGCGCCAGGTTCGAATGGCGGGAGAAGGCCGCTCCGCACACCGTGGGCTATTCGCTGTGGGGCGTGTTTGCCGAGGACACGGGCTACTTCGACCCGAGCCGGCGGCCGTTCATGGTCAACCTGCGCGTCAGCGACCTCGACGCCGTGCTGGGGGCCTTGCGCGCGGCCGGCGAGCAGGTGGACGAGCGCACCGAGGACGGGGAATTCGGCCGGTTCGGCTGGGTCATGGACCCGGACGGCACGCGGGTCGAGTTGTGGCAGCCGCCACCCGGGCCGGCGGCGGCAGCCGGCGGCGGGACCGCCGCGGCCGCGGGCCTGACGATCCGCGCGGTGGTGCCCGGCGACGAGGTCGTGCTGCTCGAGTTGATCCGCGAACTGGCCGGCTTCGAGCGGTTGCTCGACGAAGTCGAAGCGACGGCGGAAAGCCTGCGTGAGGCGCTGTTCGGCGCACAGCGCAGCGCCGAGGCCGTATTGGCGTGCGAGGGCGACGCGGTGGCCGGCTTTGCGCTGTGGTTCCACAACTTCTCCACCTTCGTGGGGCGCCGGGGGCTGTACCTGGAGGACCTGTACGTGCGGCCGGCGTTCCGCGGCCGCGGCCATGGCGAGGCGCTGATGAGGCACCTCGCGGCCATCGCGGTCGCGCGCGGCTGCGGTCGCATGGAATGGGCGGTGCTGAACTGGAACACGCGGGCGGCGGATTTCTACGAACGCCTCGGCGCGCGCAGCATGAAGGAGTGGAGCGTGTTTCGCTGGGACGGGCAGGCACTGGCCGAAGTGGCCAAGGCCTGACGGCGCGCGGTCGGGGATGTCCCGACGCGGCGGCGGGCCATGCGGTAAAATGCTGGCGCATGCAGGACGCCGTTTCGCGCCGCGGGCAAGGCCGGCGGGCGGGCGTCCCAACCCCCAGGAGAATCGAACATGACAGTCGCAAAAGTAACGGAAATCATCGCCACGTCGTCCAAGGGCTTCGACGACGCCATCGCGCTGGGCGTGCGCCGCCTGAGCAAGACGCTCAAGAACGTCTCCTCGGTCTGGGTCGCCGACCAGGAAGTGATGGTCGCCAAGGGCAAGATCACGGCCTACAAGGTGCGCCTCAAGGCCACCTTCGTGCTGGAATGAACCACGCACCGCGCCGCGCCGGGCTGGCCGCGCTATGCGCGGCGCTCGCCGTGCTGGCTGTCGCCGCGTGTACGGACGGCGAGTCGAACCTGGTCGGCCAGGACGCGCTGCTCGCGCGGCTCGCCGCGCAGGACGCGGCGCTGGTCGTGCTGGACGTGCGCAGCGCCGCGGAATTCGCCGAGGGCCACGTGCCCGGCGCGCGCAACATCTCGCACGATGAACTGGGCGCGCGGCTGGGCGAACTGGCCGGCAGCCGCGACAAGGATCTCGTCCTCTACTGTCGCAGCGGCCGCCGCACGGACCTGGCGATGGAGACCTTGCGGGAGGCCGGGTTTACGCGCCTGTTTCACCTGCAGGGCGACTTCCAGGGCTGGGCCGCCGCCGGGCGCGACATCGAGCGGCCCGCCGCCGGCGGCGGCTGAACAGCCGCCGCAGCCGCGCTACAAACAGGCGCGAATGCGCGCCGCGTGCGCGGCCAGCGTATCGGGGTCCGCCATCTTGCCGGCCGGCAACAGCAGTTCCTTGCCGTGGTAGCGCGGCACCACGTGGAAGTGCAGGTGGAAGACGCTTTGTCCCGCCGCCGCGCCGTTCAGCTGCGCGATCATGATGCCGGGCGGGTCGAACGCCTTCTGCACGGCCCGCGCGATGCGCTGCGTCGTGCGAATCGCCGCCAACAGCGCGTCCTGCGGCAGCTCGAATATGTTCTCGCCCTGCGCCCTGGGCACGATCAGCGTGTGCCCGTCGGCCTGCGGCATGATGTCCATGAAGGCGATGGTGTCGTCGTCCTCGTAGACCTGGTGGCAGGGGACCTCGCCGCGCAGGATGCGCGCGAAGATGTTCGACGGATCGTAGGCCATGGTCGGGCTCCGTGATTGCCGGCGGGACCTAGGATAGCAGCGGCACGGGGCTAGCCGCCGAGCCCGGCCAGCGCGATGCGCACGCTGCGCACGCAATGGTCCGGCCACCGCGCCGAGTCGTCGCCGCGCGGGTAGGCCCACATGCGATAGGAATCCTGCACCAGCGCGCGGCCGAGCGTGGCGCTCAGCAGGATGTGGTCGATGGCCGGGCGGACGGGGTCCTGCCGCCGGCAGGCCTCGGTCGGCGGCGCGGTGCCGGGATCGACCAGGTCCGCTTCCGGCGGGTCGCCGTCGTCGAGTTCGTACCACATCGCGACGATGTCCCCGCGCGCATCGCGGGCGGGCGCGAATTCACGGTCGAAGCGGCGGTTGAAGTCGCCCAGCACGGCGAACGGCGGCCGCTCGGCGGCCCGCGCGTCGATCCACCTTTCCAGCACGGGCACCTGGCGCTGCAAGGTGTGGCAGGCGCCGTCGCGCCGGGTCAGCGGATCGCGGTTGCAGCCGGACTTGAGGTGGACGGCCAGCAGCCGCAGTTCGTGGCGCGTGCCCGGATACAGGGTCAGGTCCGCGCCCCAGCGCACGTTGTCGCCGCGCATGCCCAGCGCGCGGTAGTCGGCGTTGCAGCGATACGGGACTCCCTTGCGGATCGCGAATCCCACGTTCTGCACGTGGCGCCGGGCCGTGAAGCAGAATTCGTGGTCGGTAAACACGCGGGCGGCCGGGCCGGCGCCGTCCACTTCCTGCAGGGCGACGACATCGGCGGGAATGCCGGCCGCAAAGACGCGCAGCCGCTCGAAGTCGGCGTCGTCCCAGCGCGCCCTCGGCACCAGGTCGCAGGGGATCGCCCGCTCGCGGCCGGTCGCCCGCCGGTCGCGTGGCAGGCAGTCCGCCGCGAGCTCGTCGAAGGTCCGCGGCTCCATCAGCCATTCCATGTTCCAGGTGGCGAGCGTCAGCGTGGCCCCGGTGGGCGGCTCGCCCGGCGCGGCGCGCGCGCATCCGGCCACCGACACGCCGAGCAGCAGGCCGGCCAGCGGCGGCGCCAGCCGCCTCGCAACACAGGCCGCAGACCTCATGAATGACGCCACTTGGAAACCTCCCGGGTGTCGTGGCCGCAATCGTCCATTCTACGATGCCTGGCCGATGCCGGTCGGCATGGCATGCCGCCGCATTGACCTGCGTCATTTCCGCCCCGCCGCGCCGCGCCCAGACTCGCGATGATCTACGCTTGTAAGGCGGGCGCAGCAGCCCGCGCCGGAGGACCCCATGAGGACGCTGTCGCTGCTGATGGTTGCCTGCCTGTCGCTGGCCGCACACGATCCGGCCGCGGCCGAAGGAGCCGGTGCGCTGGTCAGCGGCGGCAAGGCGTCGCTGCAGTTGCGTTATCGCCTGGAGAACGTGGACCAGCAGGACGTGGGCCGCGACGCGACCGCCAACACGCTGCGGCTGCGCCTGAACCTCGCCAGCGGCGAGGTCGCGGGATTCAGAGCCGTCGTCGAGGCCGACCGGCTGCAGGCGCTGGGCGACGAGGCGTACAACAGCACGCGCAACAGCAACACCAGCTACCCGGTGGTCGCGGACCCCGAGGGTTCGGACCTCAACCAGGCGTACCTGCAGTTCAAGGGCGTGCCGCACACGGTCCTGCGGCTGGGACGGCAGCGCATCACGCTCGACAACCAGCGCTTCGTGGGTGCTGTGGGCTGGCGCCAGAACGAGCAGACCTTCGACGCCTTCTCCATCGAGAACAAGGGACTGCCCGACACGACCATCAGCTATGCCTACGTGGACACGGTGAGGCGCGTGTTCGGCCCCGATGCCGGCAGCCCGACCGACCGGTTCGAGGGCGACACGCACCTGGTGAACGTGAAGTACGCGGGGCTGCCGGTGGGCGCAGTGACTGCCTACGGGTACTTCCTGGACTTCGACAACGCGGCCACGCTGTCGTCGCGCACCGTCGGCCTGCGACTCGACGGCAGCAGGAAGCTGGGCGACGCCGCCACCGCAACCTGGCGTGCCGAATACGCCCGGCAGCAGGACGCCGGCAGTAACCCCGCCCGCATCGACGCCGACTACTGGCTGCTCGAACTGGGCCTCAAGGGCTCGAAGGTCGGCGCCGCGATCGGCGTCGAGAGCCTGGGCGGCGAGCGCGGGACCTACAAGCCGGGCCAGAATCCCGCGTTCCAGACGCCGCTCGCCACGCTGCACGGCTTCCAGGGCTGGGCCGACAAGTTCCTGACGACGCCGGTCGCCGGCATCGAGGACCGCTACGCGAGCGTGTCGGGCGCGCATGGAGGAGTCGGCTGGCAGGCGAAGTGGCACGACTTCGCGGCCGAGGCGACCGGCGCGGATTACGGCACCGAACTCGACCTGTCGGTGTCGTACAAGTTCGCGAAGCGCTACGAGGCGCTCGCCAAGTTCGCCGACTATTCCGCGGACGGTCTGTTCACGGACACCCGCAAGTTCTGGCTGCAGGTGACCGCGACCTTCTGAAGGGACGGCTGCACGGGGAGACGTGCGCGCCGGCATGTGCTTTGCCCGGACGCCCGCGGGCCGCTAGACTCGCCGGCTCCTCCCGCCAACGGAACCCGACTCATGCCGCTGCGTGCCTCGATCGTCCCGGTTACGCCGTTCGTGCAGAACTGCTCGGTCGTGTGGTGCGACGTCACGCGGCGCGGCGCGGTGATCGACCCGGGCGGCGACCTTGAGCGCATCCTCGCGGAAGTGAAGTCGCAGGGCGTCGAGCTCGAGAAGATCCTGCTGACCCACGCGCACATCGACCACGCGGGCGGCACCGCGGAGCTCGCGCGGCGGCTGTCGCTGCCGGTCGAGGGACCGCACGAGGACGACCGCTTCTGGATCGAGCAACTGCCGCAGCAGGCCACGATGTTCGGCGTCAGCAGCGTCGAGTCCTTCGAGCCGACGCGCTGGCTGCACCAGGGCGACCAGGTGAATGTGGGCGAGGTGGTGTTCGACGTGCTGCACTGCCCCGGCCACACGCCGGGCCACGTCGTCTTCCATGACCCCGGGACCGGCATCGCGTTCGTCGGCGACGTGCTGTTCGCGGGGTCGATCGGCCGCACCGACTTTCCGCGCGGCGACTACGCCACGCTGATCCACTCCATCCGCGAGAAGCTGTTCCCGCTGGGCGACGAGGTGCGCTTCGTGCCGGGCCACGGCCCGATCTCGACCTTCGGCGAGGAACGTCGCTCCAATCCCTTCGTCAGCGACGCGGCCGTGCAGCAGCGCCAGCGCGGTGGCTGACTTCGTGGATAAGACAGGAGTCTGACCCCTGCGGGGGTCTGACTCCTCCGAGTCCGCAACGACCGCAATGGTCGCAGCCGGCCCGGGGTCGCTCGCTCAGTCGATCTTTATTCGCTCGCCGACCCCGGCCCGCCCGCGCCTGCCCGTTCAGGGTCTGACCCCTCCTGGGGTCTGACCCTTCCGGACCGCTGGCCACGGCACTGCCCGCGGGCGCGCGAGGTGGGCGTGGTCCGCCTGAGCGAGCGACTTTCTTCGGAGCGAGCGTGGGGACCCGACCGGATCCCGCGCGCCCGCCATCGAAGTGCTCTAATGCCGTCGCCAGCGGCGCGGCAGTGAAGGCCGGTCGCGCTGGGGTCTGACCCTTCCGCGATGGGGGTCTGACCCCTTCCAGGGGTCTGACCCCTCCTGACCGCCAGCAATGGCATAGCGCCGGTAGCGCGGGATCCGGCCGGGTCCCCACGCCCGCGTCGCCCGCACGCCGGGCAAGGTCATCGCGCGACCGCACTCGGGCCTGTCGCGTCTTTCTCAGGGCCGCACCTGCGGCAGCCTGCTGCCATCGCGGATGACCAGGAGGAGTCAGACCTCAGACGGGGTCAGACTCCGTCTTGGATCGGGGTCTGAGCCTTTGACGGTCTGACCCCTCCGGTCCCCCGACCTCTGCAACCAAGTACGTCGCTGTGGGTTCGGCAGAGCGGGCCGCGGGCGCCGTTACAGCAGCCCGTAGGTGCGCGCCAGCATGTAGGTCAGCGTGACCCACATCATGACCAAGAGCGGCATACCGGTGCGCACGAAGTCGTTGAAGCGGTAATCCGCCGCCGCCATCACCAGCAGGTTGGTCTGGTAACCCATCGGCGTCGCATAGCTCAGGTTGCAGCCGAACAGCACGGCCAGGACGAAGGGCCGCGGGTCGACGCCGAGGGTCGTGGCCATCACGAACGCCACCGGCGTGCCGACGATGGCTGCCGCGTTGTTGGATACGAAATTGGTCACGACGGCCATGAACAGCATCAGCGCGCCGAGGATGATCACCGGGTTCACGTTGCCCCCGACGGCGGCGAGCCCCTGACCCGCCGCGGCAATGCTGCCGGTCGCGGTCAGCGCCTCGCCGAGCGCGAGGCTGGCGACCACGATCATGATGACGTTGGACGACAGCGCGTCGGTGGCCTCCTGCCAGCGCAGGCAGCCGGTGAGCATCAGGAACGCCACGCCCAGCGCGGCCGCCAGCACCATGGGCAGCAGCTTGGTGGCCGCCAGGGCAATGACGCCGGCCATGATCAGCAGCGAGATCGGCGCCTTGCGCGTGTGCGGCAGGGCCAGGTTGGCGTCGAGGATCAGCACGCCCGAGGCGGACTTCAGGTCGGTGACCCGGTCGCCGGGACCCTGCACCAGCAGCACGTCGCCGGGGCGCATCGCGGCTCGTGGCCGGATCGAGCGGACCCTCGCGTCCGGGGCGATGGACGCCGATCACCGCCAGGCGATGCTCGTTGACGAACCGGGCGACGCCGGTCGGCGTACCGGTCAGCTCCGACTCCTCCGTGATCAGCACCTGCGAGAGGGTCTGGCCGGCCGGATCGCCGGGATCGCGCGGCTGCGTGGAGCGCAGCGCGGCGCCCAGCACGGCCGCGTGCTCGCGCAGCTGCTCCGGGGTGTCGGCCACGACGAGGCGGTCATTGGCGCGCAGATGCTGCGTCGGCAGCCTGGCCAGCTCGCTGCCGGCGCGCAGGATGCGCACGACCTTGAGGCCGCTGGCGCGCTTCAGCACGCTGCGCAGCTCGCGGCCGTCGGCGTAGCTGCCCGGCGTGATGTCCAGCACCGCGTCGAACAGCAGCCGCGACGTGCGCTTCGCGCCGGTGTCGGAGGTGGGCAGCAGGCGCGGCGCCACCAGCCACAGGTAGGGCAGCGCGACGGCGGCCGCCACCGCCACGATCGGCACGAAGTCGAACAGGCCGAAGGCCGGTACGCCCAGGTCGGCGGCGATGCCGACCACCAGCAGGTTGGTGGACGTGCCGATCGTGGTGGCCATGCCGCCGATGAGCACGGCGTAATTCATGGGCAGCAGCGTGTGCGAGGCGCTGGTGCCCGTGCGCGCCGCGACCGACAGCAGCACCGGCATCATGAGCACGACGATCGGCGTGTCGTTGAGCACGCCGCTGACGCCCATGCAGAAGATGAGCAGCATGAGGAAGGCGAACTGCGGCGAGAAGTTCCAGGCGCGCGCCAGCAGGCGGGCGAACGGCTCGAGCGCGCCGGTGGCCACCAGTCCGCGGCCCAGCACCATCAGGCAGCAGATGGTGATCAGCGCCGTGTGGCCGAACCCGGCGAGGAAGGTCTCGGGGCCGAGCTCCCGGCCCTCGGCGGCGTACGGGAAGATGCCGAACACCAGCATCAGCGCCAGCACGCAGAGCAGGGCGGAAGTCTGGATCGGCAGCCGCTCGCTGGCGAACAGCCAGAAGGTCATGGCGGCGATGGCCAGTACCGCGATGGCGTGCCAGTCGATCGTGAACAGGTACAACGGGTTCATGCAGGGACTGCCGCCGCGGAAAAGGCGGCAAATGCTAGCACATGCGCCGGCTCAGGCCGGGTCCAGCATGCCGGTCACGGCGGCGACGCGGCGCTGCCAGCGCGTCATCAGCTCGAGCGTGAACTGGGTGAACACCCGCACCTTGGCGAGGCGGTGGCTGGCCGGCGGGTACACGACCGAGACCGGCGGTCCGCGCACGGAGCTGCCGGGCAGCAGGACCACGAGCTCGCGCTGTTCGAGCGCGGAGGCCGCGAGCAGGTCGATGGTCTGCACGATGCCTGCGCCATGCACGGCGGCCAGCTGCACGGCTTCCGGGTTGTCGGAGGTCGCGCGGAACTCGGCGCTGACGCTGCGCTGCCGGTGGCCCTCGGCGAACAGCCAGGGCCTGGGCGCGGCCGTGCCGGCGGGCCAGAAGCCGATCAAGCGGTGGGCCGCAAGGTCGTCCACCGAGCGGGGCCAGCCGTGCCGGTTCAGGTAGGACGGCGCCGCGCAGGTGATCCAGTGGCTGGTGGCGACGCGTCGCGCGACGAGGCGGGTGTCGGTCACGGTCCCGCCGCGCACCGCGACATCCACCTGGTCCATGACGAGATCCGCCACGCGGTCGCTGATCCGCAGGTCGAGCTGCAGTTCCGGATAGCGTTCCAGGAAGCCCGCCAGGGCAGGAATCAGCAGGTGCCGGCCGAAGGGGCCGAGCACGTCCACGCGCAGCATGCCCCGCGGCCGCTCGCGGGCCTGCGACAGGTCGTCCTCGGCCTCCCGGAGTTCGTCCAGGACCCGGCGGCAGCGGTCGAGGAAGCGCTGGCCTTCATTGGTCAGGGCAACCTGACGCGTGGTGCGGTTGAGCAGCCGGGCGTTGTAGCGCTTCTCCAGGGCGGCAACCTGGGTCGAGACCATGGCGCGCGACAGTCCCAGTTCGTCGGCCGCGCGGGAGAATGAGCGCAACTCCGCGACCCGCGTAAACGTGCGCATGGCAGCCAGGGTGTCCACGCGCCAATTATTCACTAATAGTGAATAAAGATTTCAATAAATTTGGGTTTTTTGAACAATCCCAGGACCCATGTCAGTCCTGAGGGTGAGGTCAGTAAGGAGTAGAGACGTGTTTCTGTTCAACCGGTCCTGCTGGGCAGTCCTGGCCGCGCTGGCGGTGGCCGCCGCGCCCCTGCTGCTGGCGGCGAAGTAGAGCTGCGGGCGCTATGGCACGCGCGGGAACAGCGTCCGCAGCAGGCCGACCATCGCCACGACAATGAGCGCCGCACCGGCGTTGTGCGCGGTGCCCAGCCATAGCGGCCACCCCTGCCAGATGAGGTTCGCGCCTATCACGAGCTGCAACAGCAGGCTGGCCAGCACCGCGGCTGCCGCGACCTTGACCGGGGTGGTCTGGCCGCGCCGCCACGCGGAAATGGCGACGGTCAACAACAATACCGTCACCACGTAGGCGCCGATCCGGTGCACCTGCTGGATGGCGACGCGCGCCGGCGCGTCGAGCACGCCGCCCTCGTAATCGATGCCGAGTCCCCGCCACAGGACGAAAGCGTTGGCGAAGTCCATCTCGGGCCACCAGCTTTCCTGGCACTTGGGGAAATCCGGGCAGGCCGCCGCGGCATAGTTGGTGCTGGTCCAGCCGCCGAGCGCGGCCTGCAGCAGTACGAAGACAATGGCGACCAGCGCCGCGCGCCGCACGCGGCGTTCGGCTGCCTTCACGTCGCGACGCTCCGGCTCGAGGGACAGCCAGACGAGCAAGGCCAGGGTCGTGAGGCCACCGAGCAGGTGCAGCGTCACGATCAGCGGCTTGACCAGGAGCGTGACCGTCCACATGCCGAGCAGGACCTGCAGCGCCACCGTCCCGAGCAGCACCCACGGCAGCACACGGGGCTGGACCGGGTGGCGGCGGTTCCAGACGGACAGCACGGCCAGCGCGACCACCAGCAGGCCGAGCGCCCCGGCGATGTACCGGTGGACCATCTCGTTGAGCGCCTTGTGGTACTCGAACGGCCGTTCCGGGTACGCCGCGTTGATCTCATCCACCTGCGAGGTCAGCTGCGCCGGGTGCATGTGGCCGTAGCAGCCAGGCCAGTCGGGGCAGCCCAGGCCGGCGTCGGTCAGCCGCACCCAGGCGCCGACGACGACGACGACGGCGCACAGCACTGCCGCCACGCGTGCCAGCCACCTGAACCAAGCCAGCAGTGTGTTGCCGTGCATTCGGGTCTCCATGCCTGTCGTCGCAAGGGGCGGTCGGCCGGCGAGGGAACGCCCGGTCGAACGCGGATTATAGTTGTTCAGCCACCGGTTTCCGCGCCATCGCCGCCCGGCGGCAAGGCATAGATCTGCGGCAGGTTGCGCCAGGCGCCGGCCACGTCCATGCCGAAGCCGAACACGAACAGGTCCGGGACCGGCACGCCCACGTAGTCCGCCTCGGTGACGGGCGGCACGCCGCGTTCCTTGCGGGCGAAAGCCGCCACGAACACGGCCTCGGCGCCCCGCGCCAGCAGGGCGCCGCGCAAGGCCGCCAGCGTGCGGCCCTCATCGAGGATGTCGTCGAGCAGCAGCACGGTGCGGCCGGCCACGTCCTCGTGCGGGCCGGTGAGCCATTCCAGTTCGCCGCCGTGCGTCGCGTTCCCGTAGCGCCGCGCATGGATGAAGTCGCAGTCCAGTTCGAAGTGCAGCCGCGGCAGCAGCTGGCCGGCGAAGACCAGGCCGCCCTGCATGACGGTGACTGCCAGCGGCCGGCGGTGGGCCAGGTCGGCGGTGATGTCGCGCGCCAGCCGGTCCAGGGCCCGTTGGATCTCGTCGTGCGGGATGATGAGTCGCGAGCCGGGCGGCAGCATGCCGGGGACCGTGCCGCGGCCGGCGGTTCGTGGGTCGTCCATCCGCGGATTCTACGCTGTCGGCGGGCCGGCGGTCGTTCGCAGGCCGCGCGGGCGCCGCCCTACAGGTGCCGCTCGATGCGCCGGAACAGGTCTACGCAGTCCACCAGGTCGGTGATGTAGTCCAGCTTGTCGGTCTCGAGGGTCAGCACCGGCGACAGGTCGTACTCGCCCAACCACGACTCGTACAGCTTGTTGAGGCGGCGCAGGTAGTTCACGGGGATGTCCTGCTCCATGGCGCGACCGCGCGAGCGGATCCGCTGGCGCAGCGTGCGCACCGGACAGCGCAGGTAGATCATCAGGTCGGGCGGGCGCAGCGACTGGCGAATGGACTGGTAGAGCGCCCAGTAGGTGTCGAAGTCGCGCTTGTTGATCAACCGCTGCCGCTGCAGGTTGCGCGCGAAGATCTCGGCATCCTCGTACAGCGTGCGGTCCTGCACCACCGTGCCGGGCTCGTCCTGCATGCTCAGTTGCAGGCGGAACTTGTGCGTGAGGAACCAGACCTGCGAGCGGAACGCCCAGGTCTTCATGTCGCGGTAGAAGTCCGCCAGGTAGGGATTCCGGTCGTTGGGCTCGAAGAACGGCTTCAGGCCGTACTTGCGGCACAGGAACTCGGTCAGGTCGGTCTTGCCGGCGCCGATGTTGCCGGCGAGCGCGATGAATTTCTTGGCGGCCATGCCACCCGGATTATGGGCTATCCGGCGTCAGTCGTGAGCAGCAAGTGGCGGGTCGCGGCGGATCGCGCCGCGGGCGGCCCGCGGCTCAGCCGACGAACGCCCTGAGCCGGGTCAGCAGCGTGTACTGCCCCTCGATCGCCATCAGGCCGATCAGCACCAGCAGGCACAGGGGCGGCAGCAGGATCGCCAGCTTCAGCGCCAGCCTCTCCCAGCTCATGTGCATGAAAATCGCGACGATGAAGCCGGCCTTGATGAGCATGAACACGATGATCAGCGACCAGCGCAGCATGCCCTGCACGTGGTAGTAGTCGACCAGGTAGGAAAACGTGCTGAAGACGAACAACAGCAGCCAGACCCACAGGTAGATGCTGATGGGATGTTGCTGACCTTCCTGTGCCATGGCGGATTCCTACCAGAGATAGAAGAAAGCGAAGATGAAGACCCAGACCAGGTCCACGAAATGCCAGTACAGGCCGGCGATCTCGACCGCCTGGTAGTTGCCGCTGCGCTCGTAGAAGCCGGTCCAGACGCGGCGCGCCACGACCAGCAGGTAGATGACGCCGGCGGAAACGTGCAGGCCGTGGAAGCCGGTGATCATGAAGAACGACGAGCCGAACTGGGCGGCGCCCCACGGGTTGCCCCAGGGCCGCACGCCCTCGTGGATCAGCTTGGCCCATTCGAAGGCCTGCATGCCGACGAAGGACGCGCCCAGCACGGCGGTGGCCAGCATCAGCGCCGCGGTCTTCTTGCGGTCGCGCCGGTAGCCGTAGTTCACCGCCATGGCCATCGTGCCGCTGCTGGTGATCAGCGTGAAGGTCATGATGGCGATCAGCAACAGCGGCAGCGTGACCCCGCCGATGGTCAGCGCGAACACCTCGGTGGGCAGCGGCCACGGAACGGGAGTGGAGATCCTCACGTTCATGTAGGCCACCAGGAAGCAGGTGAAGATGAACGTGTCGCTGAGGAGGAAGATCCACATCATGGCCTTGCCCCACGGCACCGAGTACGCCTGCCGGTCGGCGGCGTAATCGGCGACGACCTCCCGCCAGGAGTTCGGGGCCGCGGCTATCTGCGCGTCATCTGCCATGGAATCAGGCTCCCTTACAGGTACAGCAATACGCCGAACACCACGATCCACACCAGCAGCAGGTAGTGCCAGTACTCGCTGCACAGCTCGACGCTGAGCTTCAGGTCAGCCAGCCCGGCGCCGCCCAGCAGCCGGCTCGTCGTGCGGCCCCAGACCCACAGTCCGCCCAGCAGGTGCAGGCCGTGAACGGCCGTCAGCAGGTAGAAGAACGCGGTGGCCGCGTTGCCGCGCACGAAATAGCCGGCCGCGGCGAGTTGCTGCCAGGCGGCGAACTGGCCGGCCAGGAACGCGGCGGTCAGCGCGCCGCCGGCCAGCAGGCCGGCGGTGACCAGGCCCGGCCGGCCGCTGCCGGCCGCGCTGCGCGCCAGCTGCAGGGCGATGCTGGCGGCGACCAGCAGCAGCGTGTTGATCCACAGGACGGGCGGCAGCGTGATCTGCGTCCACTCGCCGTGGTGCATGCGCATCGAGTAGGCGGACAGGAACAGCGCGAACAGCGAGGTCACGACCGCGAGGAAGATCCACAGGCCGATGCGGGCGGGCGAGGCGCCGATCGCGCCGACGTCGCCGCGCTGCACGCCGCTGGCCCAGGACCTCGCGGTCAGGCGCCGCACCACGAGGAACCAGACGATGATCCCGGCGATCAGCGCGGTCGAGATGGTGATCGCGCTCACTGCTTGCCCTCGTGCTCGCGACCGCTCTCGAACCGCGGGTCGTGCGGCGTGTTCTGCGGCAGGAAGTCCGCGCCGGCGCCGGGCACGCTGTAGTCATAGGCCCAGCGGTGCACGACCGGCAGTTGCGGGCCCCAGTTGCCGTGCTTCGGCGGCGTGTCGGGGGTCTGCCATTCGAGCGTGGTGGCGCGCCAGGGGTTGGGGTCGGCCTTGGCGCCCTTCCGCAGGCTGCTGATGACGTTGTACAGGAACAGCAGCTGGGCCGCCGCGACCAGCAGCGCCGCGATCGTGATGACCGCGTTGACGGTATGCACGGAGTCCGGGATGAAGTCGGTCGTGCCCAGTGCGTAGTAGCGGCGGGGCACGCCCAGGATGCCGAGGTAGTGCATCGGCAGGTAGATCGCGTAGGTGCCCAGGAAGGTCAGCCAGAAGTGCAGCTTGCCGAGGCCCTGGTTGAACATGCGGCCCGTGATCTTGGGGTACCAGTGGTAGATGGCGCCGAACAGCACCAGCACCGGCGACACGCCCATCACCATGTGGAAGTGGCCGACCACGAAATAGGTGTCGGACAGGGGCACGTCCACCGTGACGTTGCCCAGGAACAGGCCGGTCAGGCCGCCGTGCACGAAGGTGAAGATGAAGCCGATCGAGAACAGCATGGGCACGGTCAGGTGGATGTCGCCGCGCCACAGCGTCAGCACCCAGTTGTAGACCTTGATGGCCGTCGGCACGGCGATGATCAGGGTCGTGGTGGCGAAGAAGAACCCGAAGTAGGGGTTCATGCCGCTGACGTACATGTGGTGCGCCCAGACCACGAAGCTCAGGCCGCCGATGGCCAGGATCGCCCAGACCATCATGCGGTAGCCGAAGATGTTCTTGCGGGCGTGCGTGCTCAGCAGGTCGGAGACGATGCCGAAGGCGGGCAGCGCGACGATGTAGACCTCGGGATGGCCGAAGAACCAGAACAGGTGCTGGAACAGCAGCGGGCTGCCGCCCTGGTTGTCCGTCACCTGGTCCTGCGACAGCACGGCCGGCATGAAGAAGCTGGTCCCGATCGTCGCATCCAGCGTCATCATGATCGCGCTGACCAGCAGCGCGGGGAACGCCAGCAGGCCCAGGATCGTCGCCATGAAGATGCCCCAGATGGACAGCGGCATGCGCATCAGCGTCATGCCGCGGCACCGCGCCTGCAGGATCGTGGTGACGTAGTTCAGGCCGCCCATCGTGAAGGCGACGATGAAGATGCCCAGCGACACCAGCATCAGGATGATGCCGAGCCCGGCGCCGGGCGTGCCGGGCAGCACGGCCTGCGGCGGGTACAGCGTCCAGCCCGCGCCGGTCGGCCCGCCGGGCACGAAGAAGCTGGCCAGCAGCACCAGCACGGCCAGGAAGTAGACCCAGAAGCTCAGCATGTTCAGGTACGGGAACACCATGTCCCGCGTGCCCAGCATCAGCGGGATCAGGTAGTTGCCGAAGCCGCCCAGGAACAGGGCGGTGAGCAGGTAGATCACCATGATCATGCCGTGCATGGTGATGAACTGGTAATAGTCCTGCGGGTCGATGAAATGGAACGTGTCCGGGAAACCGAGCTGCAGCCGCATCAGCCCGGACAGCACCAGCGCGATCAGGCCCACGAAGATCGCGACACAGCCGTACTGGATCGCGATCACCTTGTGGTCCTGGCTCCAGACGTACTTCTGCAGGAACCCGTGCGGCTCGTGCATTTCCGACTCGTGGTCCCGGTCCGCGATTGCCACGTGTTCCATCAGTGTTGTCCTCCGCCGGTCGTCGCGGCTCTCGCAGGGCCTTCACCCACCCGTTTCGCCGGTCCCGGCAGCGGCAGCGTGTTGATGTAGGAAACCAGGTCGTTGATCGCGCGATCGTCCTTCAGCGTGTCCGACATCGCGGCCATCTGGCCGCCGTAGAAGTCCTGCCGGTGCCGGCCGCGGACGCCGCTGCGGAAGTTCTGCAGCTGGCGCACGAGGTACCAGTCGTTCACCTGCGCCAGCCGCGGCCCGTTCTGCGACCAGACGCCCTCGCCCGCGGCGCCATGGCAGGACGCGCAGGTGACGTACAGTTTCTTGCCGCGCGCGACGTCGCCGCTGACGGTCGCCGGCACGGGCCGGTCGGGCAGGCCGGCGATGTAGGCCAGCAGGTCTGCGCTGGCCGCTTCGTCGGCCACCATGGCGGCGAACGCCGTCATCTGCGCGCCGTAGGCATCCTCCGCCTGCGCGCCGCGCAGGCCGTGCCGGAAGTTGTCGAGCTGCCGCTGCAGGTACCAGGCGGGCTGGCCGGCCAGCTTGGGCGCGTTGAGGTCGGCGTTGCCTTCGCCTTCGGCGCCGTGGCAGGCCATGCACACCGCATACGTCGCCTGGCCGGCTGCGGCGTCCGGCGCAGCGCGCGCCAGGAGGCTGCCGAAGGTCGGCTGGGCCGCCAGCCAGGCGTCGAATGTTTCCTGTTCGTCGACGATGACGCGGCCGCGCATGGCCCAGTGCGCCATGCCGCAGAGTTCCTCGCAGAGGGCGTCGAATTCGCCGGTCCTGGTGGGGGTGAGCCACATGTAAGTGACCATCCCCGGGATCATGTCCATCTTCACGCGGAACTGCGGCACCGTGAAGTTGTGCAGCACGTCGTTGGACCGCAGCAGCAGCTTGACCGGCTTGCCGACGGGCAGGTGCAGTTCCGGCCGCGGGACCAGCACGTCGTCGCGCCCGTCCGGGTCCGCGGGATCGATCCCGAAAGGGTTGGCGGGTCCGACCAGGCCGACATCGCTGCGGCCCAGGCGGCCGTCCGCGCCCGGGAAGCGGTAGCTCCAGTGCCACTGCTGGCCGACGACTTCCACCTCGGCCGTGCCTTCCGGCACGGTGACGAACTTGCCCCAGATGATGAGGCCCGGCGCCAGCATCGCCACGACGCCGACGGTGGTGATGCCCGTCAGCCACCATTCGAGCTTCTTGTTCTCGGGCTCGTAGTCCGCCTTCTGTCCCTTGCGGTGCCGGTAGCGGATCACGACGTACACGAGGAACAGGTTGACGAGCACGAAGACGATGCCGGTGACCCAGAAGGTCAGCACGACGGTGTCGTCCATCGTCCCCCAGTTCGACGCGATGTCCGTGAACCACCAGGGGCTGACGAAGTGGAAGATCACCGAGCCGATGACCAGCAGGACCAATACCACAGCAATCGCCATCTCGAACCCTCTGTGAAGTGCCCGGGCTGCGCCTGGGCTGCCCGTGCACGCCGACGTGGCAGGCCGGCGCCTGCCGCGATGTCAGCGAGCAGTTGAAGTTCAACCTGGCCGCCGGATCTCTTTGCGACCGGCTTGACCGGCCGGATCGCCCGCCACGGTCTGCCGCCCCTCGGATGCCGTGAACGCCGGCCATCCTACAGGCTGCTAGGTATAAACCGCAAGCCAGAAACCCCTATCTATTCACATGGATACGACGGAATTGATAACGGGTCTAGCGGCCGCGCGGGCGGCGTGCCCGGCGGCTAGGCGCCGCGGTGCCTGGCCAGGTGCCGTGGCGTCCACGAGTGAGGGCTGCGGTGCACGAAGCGGTGGCGCGCAATGTGGTAGCTGGGATCGAAGCCGTAGAAGTTGAGGCGCAGGCGTTCGAGTTCCCCGGCACGGTACTGCGCCAGCGGCCTGGCCGCCTCGTCGCGGTCGCGCCGCGCGTTCCTGTCGGCCAGCCTCGCGGCCAGGCTGCCGTCCGCGGCCAGCGCACCGGCGCGGCCGGCGACTTCCTGCAGGAACGCCTCGCGGTGACCGGCCAGTACGGCGTCCACGATCCCGAGACTGGCCGCGGCGTCCGCGCCGATGGGCAGGCGGTTTCCCATGACGCGCGCGATTCCCTCCTGGCCGACCCGGCGGGGCAACAGGTAAGTCCAGTACTCCGAGCCGTACAGGTTGCCCATGTTCTTGTAGTGAGGATTGAGGACGATGCCCTGCCGGGCCCAGGTTTCATCGGCTGCCAGGGCCAGGAATGCGCCCCCGGCGGCGGCATTTCCGCGCATCGCTGCAATGACGTACTTGTCGCGAAAAGACATGATTTCAAGACAAACGTCGTCGATTGCGTTGATATTAAGCAAGGATTCGTCGGCTGGGTGCTGGGCTGCCTCGATGCAGCCGAGGTGTATGCCGTTGGACCAGAACTCGCCGCCGCCCAGCAGCACCAGCACTTGCGCCGGCCGTTCGCGCACCTGCCGCAGGGCGTGGGCCAGGCGCAGGCATTGCGCCGTGGACATGGCGCCGTTATGGAAGTCGAAGGCGAGGAACCCCACCTCGCCTCGTTCGTAATAGGCCAGTTCCCTGAAGCCGCCGGTCCCGGTGGGCGCCAGCAGCGACACCGGCCGCTCCGGCAGGTCCCGTACGCGTTCCGCCAGTACGGACACGGCCGGCAGCTTGACGCCGTGCGCGACGCCCTCCGCCTTGAGGTGACTGATCCACACGGCCCCGTCAACCGTGGCGCGCAGGATCGCACCGTCTCGCGTTGCCAGCAGGGACCCGGGTGCCGCGGAAACCGCCGCCCCGGGTTCGCGCCAGGCGCCATGGAGGCGGCACGGCAGGCCCAGCAGTTCGTCCGGCACGCCGGGAGAACCGTCGGCGGCGTGAATGCGCGCGACGACCGTATCCGTGTCGTCGCTGCGCCAGTCGATGGCGCGCTCGGTGCGGCGCATGGGCGGCCAGGTGCGGCCGCGCACGCCCGGCGCGCCCGGCCGCTGCGGGGTGGGCCTGAACGACGGGCCGCGCGCCCGCTCGAGCGCGTCGAGCACGCAGGCCACCGCCGCGTCGGTCACCTCCTGCCGGTACAGGCTGCTCTTCGGCGCCTCGCGCATCGCAAAGGCGGCGGTTGCCCACACGTCGCCGGCATCCAGCTCGGCGTTGGCCTGCAGCAGCGTCACGCCCCAGTCGCGCTCGCGGCGCTGGATGGCGCGATCCAGCGCCGACGGGCCCCGGTCGCCCGGTATCCCCGGGTGCACGACGAGGCACGGCAGCTGGCGCCACACGTCCTCGGGAATCGCGCGCTTGAGGAACGGCGCCAGCAGGTAGTCCGGCCGGAACAGCCGCACCGCTTCGCGCGTCACCTCGTCATTGATGTCGAACTCGACCGACAGTTCGTGACCGCGCGCGGCCAGCTCCACGTACAGGCGCTGCGCCAGCCCGTTGAAGGCATGCGTCAGCAACAGGATGCGCACGCGGGCCGGCGCCTCAGCAGATACGCGGCAACTGGTCGCCCGTCAGCCAGTCCACGACGCGGCGGCCGCCGAAAGCCGTGTCCATCTGCACGAAGGCGTGCTCGTCCTCGACGACCTCGCCGATGACGGCGGCCTGCCGCCCCAGCGGGTGGCCGCGCATGGCCTCGAGCAGACGTGCGGCGTCGTCCGGCGCGCAGATGGCCACCAGCTTGCCCTCGTTGGCCACGTACAGCGGGTCGAGGCCCAGGAACTCGCAGGCGGAGCGCACCTCCTCGCGCACCGGCACGCGCGCCTCGCCGATGACGATGCCGGCGCCGGACTGGCGCGCCAGCTCATTGAGCGTGGTGGCCAGCCCGCCGCGGGTCGGGTCCCGCAGGCAGTGCAGGCCGGGCACGGCCGCCAGCATGGCGGCCACCAGGCCGTGCAGCGCGGCCGTGTCGGAGGTGATGGTCGTGCCGAACTCCAGGTTCTCGCGCAGCGACATGATGGCCACGCCGTGGTCGCCCATCGTGCCGCTGACCAGCACGGCGTCCCCCGGGCGCGCGTTGGCGCCGGAAATCGCGACGCCCGGCGGCACGACGCCGACGCCGGTGGTGGTGATGAACACGCCGTCGCCGTTGCCGCGCTCGACCACCTTGGTGTCGCCCGTGACGATGGGCACGCCGGCCTCGCGTGCGGCGGCCGCCATGGACTGCACGATGCGCCGCAGGTCGGCCAGCGGCAGGCCCTCCTCGAGGATGAACGCGGCGGCCAGGTACACGGGCCTTGCGCCCGCCATCGCCACGTCGTTGAGCGTGCCGTGCACGGCCAGGCAGCCGATGTCGCCGCCCGGGAAGAACAGCGGCGACACGACGTGCGAGTCGGTGGCGATGACCAGCCGGCCGGGCGGCACGTCCACCTGCGCATGGTCGTCGAGCCGCGCCAGCACCTCGTTGTCGAACGCCGGGACGAACAGCTCCTCGATGAGCTGCGCCATGGCGCGGCCGCCGCTGCCGTGCGTCATCTCGACATGACCGTGGCGGTAGTCGAGTGCCCGCGTGAAGCCGCGCTTCACGATGCCTGGTCCTGCACCGCCGCGCGCGTGGCGCTGCGGAAGCGGCCGTAGGTGTAATGCGCCGCGCAGGCGCCCTCCGAGGACACCATGCAGCTGCCGAGCGGGTTCTCCGGCGTGCAGGCCGTGCCGAACAGGCGGCATTCCGCAGGCTGCTTCACGCCGCGCAGGATGGCGCCGCACTCGCAGCCCTTGTGGTCCGGAACCGAACGGTCGCTCACGCCGTAGTGCCGCTCGGCGTCGAACCGCGCATACGCCGGCTTGAGGCCGAGCGCGCTGTAGGGCACCGCGCCCAGGCCGCGCCACTCGAAGCTGCGCCGCAGCTCGAACACCTCCGCGACCAGCGCCTGGGCCTTCTGGTTGCCGTCGCGCGTCACCGCGCGTGTGTACTCGTTCTCGACCTCGCAGCGCCCGGCATTGACCTGCCGCACCAGCATGAGGATCGCCTGCATCACGTCGAGCGGCTCGAAGCCCGCGATCACGACCGGCTTGCGGTATTCCTCCGCGAAGAACTCGTAAGGCCGGGTGCCGATGATGGTGGAGACGTGCGCCGGGCCGATGAAGCCGTCGATGGGCACGCTGCCGAACTCGCGCACCTCGGGCGACTCCAGGATGTGGGTGATGGCCGACGGCGTGAGCACGTGGTTGCAGAAGACCCTGAAGTTCCCCAGCCCCCGGGCCTCGGCCTCCTTGATGGCCAGTGCCGTGGGCGGCGTCGTGGTCTCGAAGCCGATCGCGAACATGACGACCTCGCGGTCGGGGTGCTCGACGGCGAGCCGCACGGCATCCTGCGTCGAGTACACCATGCGGATGTCGGCGCCCTGCGCCTTGGCCTTGAGCAGGGACATGCGGCCGGACGCGGGCACGCGCAGCGTGTCGCCGTAGGTGGCGAGGATGACGGCGGGCCGTCGCGCCATCTCGATCGCCATGTCGATGCGGCCGATCGGCAGCACGCAGACCGGGCAGCCCGGCCCGTGGATCATGCGCAGCGTGTCGGGCAGCAGGTCGGTGACGCCGTAGCGCGCGATCGCGTGCGTGTGGCCACCGCAGAATTCCATGAAGCTGTAGCGCTGGCCGGGGCGCGCCTCGCGTGCGATCGCCGCCGCCAGCGTGTGCGCCAGCCGGCCGTCGCGGAACTCGTCGACGTACTTCACGGCGTCACCGGGGTCGCGAGCCCGGCCTCGGCGAACAGCTCCAGGGTGCGCCTGGCTTCCGCGGCGTCGAGGCGGGACAGCGCGTAGCCGACGTGCAGCACCACGTAGTCGCCGGGCTGGACGTTGTCCACCAGCGCCAGCGACACCTGCTTGCGCACGCCGCCGAGGTCGACGATCGCGGTATCGCCTTCCCTGAGTTCGACCACGCGTACCGGTAATGCCAGGCACATGATTCAGTCGCTCCTCGTCATCAGCGCCGCCCAGACCTGCCCGGCGGCGATGCCGCCGTCATTGGGCGGAAGTTCTGCGGCCTCGAACACCCGCAGGCCGGCCGCCTCGAGGTGCCGGCGGGTGTCGGTGGCCAGCAGCCGGTTCATGAAGCAGCCGCCGCACAGTGCCACGTCGCGAATGCCCTCGCGGCCGGCGGCTGCGGCGGCCCAGTCGGCCAGCCACCGGGCCAGCGTCGCATGAAACAGCGCGGCGCCCAAGCCGGCATCGCGGGTATCCGCGAGGCGGTCGAGCAGGGGCAGCAGTTGCAGCACCGGTTCGTCCGGGCGCTGCCCGCACTCCAGCGGCGCCACCGGGCCATGGGCTGCCGCCAGGCCCTCCAGCAGCATGGGCGCCTGCCCCTCGAAGCGCATCACGGGCTTGAGGCCCAGCAGCCCGGCGGCGGCGTCGAACCAGCGGCCGGCGCTGGTCGTCTGCGGGCAGCGCGTGCCGCGCTCCAGCATGGCCAGGACCGGGCCCGCCGCCTGGTCCGGGAATCGCCGGCCGATGTCCGCGCCCCGGCCCAGGGCGTGCAGCGCGGCCGCCGCCATGCGCCAGGGTTCCCGCGCCGCGCGATCGCCGCCGGGCAACGCAATCGGCGCGAGGTGACCGATGCGCCGGAATCCGGCGGCATCCACCCGCAGCAGTTCGCCGCCCCAGATGCCGCCGTCGCTGCCCAGGCCCACGCCGTCGAGTGCCAGGCCCAGCACGGGACCCGCCAGGCGATGCTCCGCCATCACCGCTGCCACGTGGGCGTGGTGATGCTGGACCTGCACATGCTCGATGCCGCGCTGCGCCGCCAGGCGGCCGGCCAGGCGGGTGCTCTCGAAATCGGGGTGCAGGTCGCTGGCGACGACCGCCGGCTCGATGTCCAGCACCTCGAGCAGGTGCAGCGCGGCCTCCTCGAGCGCGATGCAGGTGGGGCGGTTGTCCAGGTCGCCCACGTGCTGCGACACGAAGGCCTCGTCGCCGCGCGTCACGCAGACGGTGTTCTTGAGGTAGGCGCCGAGGCCGAGCACCGGCGGACCGGGCCGCGCCAGCCGGATGGCGCGCGGCGTCTGCCCGCGGGCGCGGCGCAGGTAGCGCGGCGTGCCGCCCAGCACGTGCATGACGGTATCGTCGCAGCGCACGACGATGTCGCGGTCGTGCACCAGCATGGCGTCGGCGATGTCGCCCAGCCGCTGCGAGCGCCTCGGCGTTGCCGGTGACCAGTGGTTCGCCGCCGGGATTGGCGGAGGTGCAGACGAGCACGAGGTCGCAGGGGTCGTCCAGCCAGCCGGTGCCGGCCGGCCGGCCGGCGCTCTCGTGGAACAGCAGGTAGTGCAGCGGCGTGTACGGCAGCATGATGCCCAGCATCGCCAGCCCCGGCGCGACGCCGCGCGGCTGGTCGGCCGCGGGATCGCGCCGCGCCAGCAGCACGACGGGCCGCTCGGGCGACTCGAGGATTTCGCGCTCGCCGGCGTCCAGCGCCGCCAGGCGCGCCGCGGAGGCGGCGTTGGCGACCATCAGCGCAAACGGTTTCTCCTCGCGCTGCTTGCGCAGGCGCAGCCGCGCGACGGCTTCCGGCCGGGCCGCGTCGCAAACCAGGTGAAAACCGCCGAGGCCCTTGATGGCCAGGATGGCGCCCTGCCGCAAGCGCGCGAGCGCGCCGCCGACCGGGTCCGCGTCCGGCTGGCGCAGGCCCCGCGCATCGAGCAGCGACAGCGCAGGACCGCAGTCGGCGCAGGCGTTCGGCTGGGCGTGGAAGCGGCGATGCTGCACGTCGTCGTACTCGCGCTGGCACGGGCCGCACATCGTGAAGGCGGCCATGCTGGTGTTGCGCCGGTCGTACGGCAGCGCACGCGTGATCGTGTAGCGCGGGCCGCAGTGCGTGCAGTTGATGAACGGATAGCGCCAGCGACGATCCCGGGGATCGAACAGTTCCGCGAGACAGTCCGCACAGACGGCGGTGTCCGGGGTGATGTGCGCGCCGTGGCCGCCGCCGTGGCTGGCGACGATCGAGAACGGCACAGGTTCATTGCGCGCCGGGCACGGGCTGCTTTCCACCTCCGTGATCCGCGTCAGCCGCGGCGCTTCCGCGGCGAGGCGGCGCTCGAACTCGTCGAGCCGGTCGGCCGGGCCCTCGATCTCGACGTCCACACCCTCGCCGTCGTTGCGCACGAAGCCGCCGAGCGCCAGCCCGGTGGCGATGCGGAACACGAAGGGCCGGAAGCCGACGCCCTGCACCTGTCCGCGCACCCGCAGCCGGCGGCGCTGGGAAACGCCGTCGATCCCGGCCGCGCGGTCCACGGTCAGCTCCCGCCCGGCGGCGCGGCGACTGCGCCGGCACGCGCCTCGATCCACGCCAGCCAGCGGTCGAGCCCGGCGCCGGTCGTCGCCGAGACCTGCAGCAGCGGCAGCCCGGGCTTGACGCGCTCGGCATAGGCCGCGCAGCGCGCGACATCGAAGTCCACGTACGGCAGCAGGTCCACCTTGTTGAGCAGCATCAGGTCCGCCGCGCGGAACATGTCGGGATACTTGAGCGGCTTGTCGTCGCCCTCGGTCACCGACAGGATCACGACCTTGTGCGCCTCGCCGAGGTCGAACAGCGCCGGGCAGACCAGATTGCCGACGTTCTCCACGAACAGCACGCCGCCGGCGGCCAGCGTCAGCCGGTCGAGCGCCCGCGCAATCATCGGCGCTTCCAGGTGGCAGCCCTTGCCCGTGTTGACCTGTACGGCCGGCACGCCCGTGGCGCGGATGCGGTCGGCGTCGTTGGACGTCTGCTGGTCGCCCTCGATGACGGCGACCGGGCGCCGCGCGGCCAGCGCCGCGACCGTCTTCACCAGCAGCGTCGTCTTGCCGGAACCGGGGCTCGACACCAGGTTGAGGCACAGCGTGCCGGCGGCGCCGAACCGCTCGCGGTTGCGCCGTGCCCAGGCGTCGTTGGCTGCGAGCAGGTCGCGCTCGACCTGCACGATGCGGGCCCCGGCGGCGGGGTCAGGTGCCTGCAACGCAGCGGCGGCCGCGACCGGCGCGTCGACGGGCGTGAACTGCTCGCTGCCGTCCAGCGGCGGCAGCGTGGCCCGCGCCAGCGGCAGCCCCTCGCCGTCGAGGTGGACGTGATCCGTGCCGCAGCCGCAGGTCGTGCACATTCCCGGGTTCCTCAGCTAGTGGATCTCGATCTCGCGGACCTTGAGCTCGTTGCCGCCGGTCACCTGCAACTGGTGGCTGCCGCAGCGCGGACAGGGCTCGATCAGGCTGGACAGCGGCACCGACTCGGCGCAGGGCATGCACCAGGCGCGCCCGCCGGGCTGCTCGATGACGAGCCTCGCGCCCGCGGTGAGGCCGTCCTGGCTGGCGGCGCCGAAGCAGAAGCGCAGCGCCTCGATCTCGACACCCGCCAGCAGGCCGATCTCGAGCGTGATGGCGCTCACGCGCGTCCCGCCGTGCTGGCGGGCCGTGCCCTCGGCTATCTGGATGACACTCTGCGCGAGGGACATCTCATGCATCTTGCAGGCGAACCTCCAGGGTCACGCAGGGATCGAGCGTCGCCGCGGCGAGCGACAGCGCCCGATGCGCGCCGTCCGCATCCCGGACGGGGCGGCCGTCGAGCGTGTCGAACAGCGGGCCGGCGGAATGGAAGTTCCACTCGGTCGGCGCGACGATGGCGTACTGTACTACGCGGCCGCCCTCGAGCCGAACCGCGTGCGTGAGCAGGCCGCGCGCCATTTCCGCGGCGGCTGCGCCGCAGCCGGGTTCCAGCGCGCTCGATTCCAGCTGCCACGTGCGCGAATCGCCGCGCAGCAGCTGCAGGAACTCGGCGAGCCGTGCGAAGGCGCGCGCCGCCACGCGGTCGCGGCGGGCCAGCGCCGCCAGCGCCGGATGGCCGATGCCGCGCGCCAGCGGTCCGCACTCCGCCGGCGAGTCGTCGCGCAGCGGTGCTGCCGCGAACCCGGGATCGGACAGGGCACTGCGCGCGGTCACGGCGACGAATTGCCGGTGCCGCGGCCCTTCCAGCAGACTCGTGGCGCGTCCCGGCCAGGCATCCATTCCCGCCAGGGCGGCCAGCGTGCGCGCGGTCGGCGTTGCCGCGCCGCGCGCCCAGTCGAGCCAGGGCTCGGCCGAGGCCTGCACCAGCCAGGCGTCGGCGTCCGTGCCAAGCAGGCGTTGCGTGGCGAGTTCGAGCAGGCTGTCGCAGGCGGCGGCCCATGCGGGCACGGATTCGGCGGCGCTGGCGAGCACGGAACGGACCTGGGCCAGCAACGCCGGTTCCGGCTCGACGCCGCAAAGCTGCGGCCAGTCGAGCAGGAGCCGGAAGGAATGCTCGGCCAGCGTTTCCGCGGCCAGTTCCCTTGCACGCCGCCGCCGCACGTCGTCAGTCGCGACGACGCCGGTCGCGGCGTCGAGGGCGGCGGCCGCGACGACGGCCTGCGAACGGCCGCACAGGGCGAACAGGCTGGGCAGCAGCACCAGGACTTCCGCGGGCGTGCGGCCCCGCAACAGCCGGTCGGCCAGCAGCGGGCGCTCGCAGTGCACGCGCACGCCGGCGAGGCGGCCACCGCGGCGCTGTGCGGAAACGACGACCCGGCCCTCGAGCGTCATGGCTTCGCCGGCGGGGTCCCGCGCAGGAAATCGCGCCGGCTCATGCCCCGGCTGCCGGTCCTTGCGCCGGGCGGCGGCTCACCCAGCAAGGAGGGGTCGAACAGCGCCTGCAGCGCCGTGCGAGCCGTTTCGCGCGCCGTGGCGTGGTCCGCAAAGTCCAGCACGGGCGAAAACAGCGAGCAGGCATGAAATTCGCCGAGCCCCGGCTCGCTGCAGGCCAGGAATTCGAAACGGCCGCTGGGGAACTCGTGCCATACGGACTCGCGGTCCGGCACGGCGTGCCAGTCGCCGTCGCCGCGCAGCACGACCAGGTTGATGAACCAGGGGGTCACCAGTGCGCACAGCCAGTGGTCGTTCCACGGCCGCAGGCCGACGGCCTCGACCTCGAGCGCCGCATTGAGGATCGGCACGCCCTGCATGCGGGTCTGCCAGATCTCGCGAAACGCGCCTTCCAGGCGGGCCGCGAGGATCGCCGCGTCGCCGCCGCCGTCAGTCATCGCCGGCCACCATGAACTGCTCGCGTGGGCCGTCGCACTGCGGGCAGGTCCAGTGCCCGGGCAGCGCCGTGAACGGCGTGCCCGGCGGCACCTGCCAGACGGGGTCGCCGACGGCGGGGTCGTACACGTACCAGCAGATCTTGCATTCCAGCCGCGTGTCATCCGTGATGCGCGATGCGTCGCCGAGAAACGAACCCTCGAAGCGGGTCGGCACGGTCATCGCGCGGGCCTCAGCCCCGCTCCAGCCAGTCGAGCGCTTCCCTGATGCGCAGGGCCGAGTCGGCGATGTCCTCGGCGGAGGCCGCCGCGACTTCCGGCACCTCGGTGATCTCTATCGAGTCCACCATCGGCTTGCCGTAGCCGTTGACGTACTGCACCCACCACGTGTCGCGCACCACCGTGCTGGTGATGCGACAGCTGCCGTAGCCGCGCGACAGTATCCGCACGGGCCCGGCCGACAGCGCCCAGCCGAGGTGCGCGGAATCGGCGGGCGTGAGCGGCAGCAGCGACAGGTTGATCACGTGCGCGGCGTCGCCGGGCCGGCGGGTACTCACGCGATGGGCGATCTCCTCGAGGATCGGACCGGCGCCGACGGCGCCCTCAGGGACCTCGCGACGCGGCACCTCGCCTGACGACGCGCGCCGCGCCGTGTCGAGCGCGGCCTGCGGCATGGGTCCGACCTCGATGACGTCATCCTCGATCGTCCCGTCCGCCCGCTGGCTGCGGATGCGCCAGACGCCCGCAAACACGGATTCCTGGATGCGCAGGCCCTGGCCGCTGCCGATCAGGATCGCCACCTCGCCCTCGCCCAGTATCTGGTCCACGACTTCGAGGTCGGACGCGGACAGCGCGGCGGCGTTGAAACGGGCATTGGCGCTGCCAGGCGTCCAGCCGCTGGTCGCCGCATGCAGCCAGCGCATGGCCGCCAGCGCCGCCGTGGCGGCGCGCGCGACCGTCGGCTCCGGCAGCGGCGGCATTTTGAAGGTGTCCATCTCCCTCGGCATGTCGAGGACCTGGGGCGGCGCGGCCTCCGCGTCCTGTGAGCCGGGGCCGATGCCGACGACCGGCAGCGGGAATTTCTTCATGTCCCCTCCGTGGCCGCGGCGTTGGCGCGGACCGCCGCAACGGCCGCCTCGCGGCGGGTCGGCGATTCCAGCAGGCCCTGGATGCGCGCCGTGAAGTCGCCCCAGTCGTGCACGCCGGTGAGGGTGCCGACGATCTCGCCGCCGCGCACGCAGACCAGCGCGGGCCAGCGTGCGAAACCGAAGCGCTGCTGCAGTGCGCGCTCGTCGCTGCGCGCGACCACGGCGCAACGCAAGCGGCCCGCGAAGGCCTTCATCAGCTCCGGCAGGATGACGGCCACGTCGGCCGATTCCGGGTACTGCAACGGGTCCTCGGTGAAGAACAGCAGCGCGTCGCCCGGCGCCGCCAGGTAGGCGTCCACGTCGTCGCAGCCCACCTCGGGGATGCCCAGTCCGGCGACCAGCCTCTCGACCAGGGGATGGCGAGGCGCATGGCGGGGTGCGTCAGTCACGGGCCGGGCCCCGGCGCAGGTGTTCCGGCAACTGCGGCTCGCGGTTGGCGAGGTCGGCGAAATGCCGGTCGAGGTCGGTCTCGCCCCGCAGTGCAGCCTCGAGGGCATCGAGGGCCGCGCTGATGTCGTCGGCGCGTGTCTCGTCGAGCACCTCGCGCGCGACGTTGTGGAAGACCAGCAGCCAGGTGCCGGGCCCGGCGACGTCCACCAGGCGCGTATCGACCAGCAGGCGCTCGCCGCGCCCCTCGCACCAGGCCTGGCCGTCCTGCACTTCCACCGCGCGCATGGGAATGCCGACGCACATCAGCGGGGTTCCCGGCGCAGGAAGCGCGCATCACCGGTGCGGCAGGCCTCGTGTTCCGACGGCCGCCCGTCCTCGAAGGGAGTCAGCGACAGCGCCGCGGCGTTGATCCCGGACGCGCCGTCGGCGGCGCGCCGCACCAGCCTGATGTCCCACTTGAGCAGCCACTGCGCGGCCGCATCGCAGGCCGGCCCGAGTTGCCCGCGCACCACGTCGCGCAGGCTGCCGCCGTAGTCGTCGAGCACGGCGGGCTGCACGCCGATCAGCACCAGGTGCGCCGGGCACTGGCCCGTGAGCTGGGCCGCCGCCAGCACGTCCTGGAACCCTGTCTGGTGCAGGCTCATCTTCTTGACGCCCATGAACGCCGGTACGTCGCCGTCCACCACGACCTTCAGCGTGCCGGGCTCGAGCCCGTAGTCGATGGCATCGAAGACGATGAGGTGCGTGGCGGCCTGCACGTGCGGCAGCAGGTACAGGCCCTGCGTGCCGCCGTCCATCAGGGTGACCCGCTCGTCGTGTTCGAAGCGCCTGCCGAACTCCTCCGCCGCCCGTACGCCGAAGCCCTCGTCGGCCCACAGCAGGTTGCCGATGCCGAGGACGAGGATGGAGGGCTGTGCGCTCATGGGACGAGGATAACTGATAAGGAACGCTGGCTGGCCGGGGCAGACCGCGGGCGGGCCGGCGCCCGGCCGGCGCCCGCCGCTGCCCGCCGTACCGCGCCGCTCAGTCCTTGAGGTGCCGGTAACCGCTGGCCATCGAGCTCAGGACCGCCTGCCTCGAGTCGATGTCGTCGCGGAACACGAAGTAGACGTGGATGGCCGTGAAGATCAGCAGCATCCACATGCCGAGCCGGTGGAAGGTGTGCACATCCTGGCTCTGCCCGACCAGCGGGATCACCCAGCCGAACAGCGTCGAGGCCCAGCTGCCGGCGCCGAGCCCCTCGCCGTACATGGCGAGCCCCGACGCGATCATCCACAGCATGACCAGGACGAACAGCACGAACGAAGCCAGGTTCTGCAGCGGGTTGTGCCCGATGTACAGGCGCTTCTCGTCGGTCAGGAACAGGTAGTAGCGGATCTTCCACCAGAACCCTTCCCAGAATTCCCGGCTGAACACGCTTGGCGCGAACAACTCGCGCGCCCATCGGTTGCCCACGAAAGCCCAGTAGATCCGGCCGATGAAAGCGACCGCCAGGGTCTGGCCCGCGATGAAGTGGATCATGCGGACGTAGCCCATGACGTAGTAGTCGCTGGCTTCGCCGCCCACCGAGGGCAGCGGCTTGCCGATCAGGTAGCCGGTGACCATCAGCACCAGGACGGCCGCCGCGGTCACGAACTTCCAGATCCGCAGGGGCGCCTCCCAGACGTACACGACGCGCATGTTCTCGCGGTAGCCGAGACCGTCGGCCACCGACCCGGGCGCGCCGCTGCGCGGCCGAACGTACGCCGGTCCCTTGGGCGAAGTGGTTTCCATGTTGCCTCCCGGGCGCCTGGGCGCCTTCAGCGCACCTTGACCGAGGTCAGTTCCCGCCCGTCCGGCGCCATGACATGCGTGGCGCACGCCAGGCACGGGTCGAAGCTGTGGATGGTGCGCAGGATCTCCAGTGGCTGGTCCGCGACCGCCAGCGGCGTGTCGAGGAGTGCAGCCTCATAGGCGCCGATCTGGCCCTTGCCGTCACGCGGCGACGCGTTCCAGGTGGTCGGCACGATGCACTGGTAATTGGCGATCTTGGTGTCCTCGATCGTCACCCAGTGGCCGAGCGCGCCGCGCGGCGCCTCGACGAAGCCGTGCCCGCGGGCCTGTTGCGGCCAGGTCTTCGGCTCCCACTTCTCCACGTTGGCGCAGTCGGTATCGCCGGTCTTGATGTTGGCGATCAGTTCGTCCGTGTACTGGCGCATCTTGTGCGCCGCCCACGAGCACTCGAGCCCGCGCGCCGCGGTGCGGCCCAGGGTCGAGAAGATCGCGCCCAGCGGCAGCCCCAGGTCGGCGAGCACCTTGTCCACGGGCTCCTTGAACTCGGGCTTGCCCTGCGCGTAACCGATCACGTAGCGGGCCAGCGGGCCCACTTCCATCGGGTGGCCGCGCCAGCGCGGCGCCTTGACCCAGCTGTACTTGGCGCTCTCGTCGAGGTTCTCGATGCGGGTCCGCGTGCCCTTGATGCCCGGGCCGGGATCGAACTTCGGGTTGGTCTCGCCGTCGTACGGGTGCAGCCCCTTGCCGGACTCGGCGTAGGTGTACCAGGAGTGATCCACGAATTCCTGCACCTGCTCCGGGTCGTCCAGGTCGATCTCGTGCACCGTGCTGAGGTCGCCGTCGACGATGGCGCCGCGCGGGAAGGCCAGGCTGGAAGCCGTGTGGTCGTTGGCGCGTTCCGGGAAGTCGCCGTACGACATCAGGCACTTCGAGGCCAGCCCGCCGCCATGGGTCCAGGTCTTGTAGAAGGACGCGATCGCCAGCAGGTCCGGGATGTAGACGTTGTCGATGAAGGCGATGGTGTCGTCGACGATCTTGGTGACCTGGTTCAGCCGTTCCATGTTGATGGCGCCGACCGCGCCCGTGTCGTTGACGTTGATGGAGCAGGGCATGCCGCCCACCAGCCAGTTCGGGTGCGGGTTCTTGCCGCCGAAGATGGTCTGGATCTTGACGATCTCCTTCTGGAAGTCGAGCGCCTCCAGGTAGTGCGCAACGGCCATCAGGTTCGCTTCCGGCGGCAGCTTGTACGCCGGGTTGCCCCAGTAGGCGTTGGCGAATGGCCCCAGCTGGCCGCTCTCGGCGAACTTCTTGAGACGTGCATGCACGTCGCGGAAGTAGCCCGGCGAGGACATCGGCCAGCTGGAGATGCTCTGCGCGAGCTCCGAAGTCTTCTTCGGGTCCGCGGACAGCGCGCTGACGATATCCACCCAGTCCAGCGCGTGCAGGTGGTAGAAGTGCACGAGGTGGTCCTGCGCGTACAGCGTCGCGTGCATCAGGTTGCGGATGACGTTGGCGTTCTTCGGGATCTCGATCGCCAGCGCATTCTCGACGGCGCGCACCGAGGCGAGCGCGTGCACGCCGGTGCAGACGCCGCAGATCCTCTCGGTGAAGGCCCACGCGTCACGCGGGTCACGGCCCTTGAGGATGACTTCCAGGCCGCGCCACATGGTGCCGGTCGACACCGCGTTGCGGATGACGTTCCTGTCGTCGAGATTGACCTCGATGCGCAGGTGCCCTTCGATGCGGCAGATGGGGTCGACGACCACGCGCTTGCCGCCGTTGTCGAGAGTGAAGCCCTGTGTTTCGTAAGCGGCCATGATCAGGCACCTCCCTTCTCGGTGGTCGACGCGGGCTTGTTGCTGCGCACGCGCTTGATGGCCGTGGCCGCGGCATGCGCGGCGATGGCGATGCCGGTGGCGGCGGCGAGGGTGCCGCCCACCTTGTCGGCCGTGCTCTCGATCTGCGGCTGGATGTCCGTGACCCGGTCGTAGAACGAGCCCTTGTCCCAGAAGTCGTCCTCGGAGCAGCCGATGCAGCCGTGCCCGGAGCCGATCGGGAACGACACGCCCTCGTTCCAGCGCGTCGTCGAGCAGGCGTTGTAGGTCGTCGGTCCCTTGCAGCCCACCTTGTACAGGCAATAGCCCTTGCGCGCGCCCTCGTCGTCGAAAGTCTCGACGAACTGGCCGGCGTCGAAATGCGGCCGCCGGTAGCACTTGTCGTGGATGCGCTGGCTGTAGAACATCTTCGGCCGCCCCTGGCGGTCGAGCGCCGGCATGCCGAAGGTCAGCAGGTAGGTCACCACCGCGGTCATGACCTCGGGGATGGGCGGACAGCCCGGCACCTTGATGATCGGCTTGTTGGTGATCACCTTGTGGATCGGCACGGCCTGGGTGGGATTCGGCCGGGCCGCCTGCACGCAGCCCCACGATGCGCAGGAACCCCAGGCGATGATGGCGGAGCAGTGGTTCGCCATCTTGCGCAGCTTCTCCACATAGGGGATGCCGCCCTGGAAGCAGTACATGCCGTCCTCGTTGAGCGGGGGATTGCCCTCGCAGGCCAGCAGGAACTGCCCGTCGTATTTCTCGATGGTGTCCTCGAGGATCTGCTCGGCCTGGTGGCCGGCGGCCGCCATGATGGTGTCGTCGTAGTCGAGCGAGATCATCGACAGGATCACGTCCTTGACGAGCGGGTGCGCCGAGCGGATGAACGCCTCCGTGCAGCAGGTGCACTCCAGGCCGTGCAGCCAGATGACCGGCGTACGAGGCTTGGTCTCCATCGCGTGCGCGATCTTCGGCACGAATGCGGGCCCGAGGCCGAGCGATGTGGCCGTCAGGCTGCAGAACTTGATGAAGCTGCGACGGGTGACGCCGCGGCGGCGCATCACGTCATAGAAGGTTTCTGTCATGGGACCTCCCCCAACAGGCCGGGCTGGCGCCTAACGCCATGCGGCCTGGGGAGACGGTCGCTTGGGCGCCGCTCGACTGGGACCAATTGTTGTTGCCTGGACAGTCGCCGCGGTCCTGCCCGTACTGCGCATGAACCACGGCATGCACGATCCCCTCTCGCGCATGGACACCGATGCTGCGTGCCTGCCGCGACACGCATCAATAGGTGTTAAGCGCCTGGAGATACGTGTTAAGCGCAGTTGCAGTGCAAAAAACGGCCCGTGATCGTGCAAACGAGCGTCTCGATGCCCGGCCCGCGTGCGGGAGCCGCACGGCGCGACCCCTGCCGCCGCCCGCCTCAGGAGGCTGGCGTCAAGGCCGGCAGGTCCGTCAGGCACTGCGCAGCCCGGGCCACGTCGGGGACTGCCATGTGCGCGATGACCCCCAGGCAGGGGGCCGGCAGGGCCTGCCGCAGGCACTGCAGGTTATCGGCAAGCCGGTCATAGCCGGCGTCGACCTGGTTGCCGATCCAGCCGGCCAGGCGCAATCGCCGCGCAGCGACGGCTTCGGCCGTGAGGAAGGCGTGATTGAGGCAGCCGAGCCGCAGCCCCACCACGAGGATCACCTCGAGACCCAGCGCCGCCGGCAGGTCGGCGAACGACCGTCCCGGCGCCAGCGGCACCAGGAACCCGCCGGCGCCCTCGACGACCACGACGTCGCTTGCCTTCTGCAGGCGGGACAGCGCTGCGCTGATGGGCGGAAGCCCGATCTCGATACCTGCCTCGAGCGCCGCGAGATGTGGCGCGATCGGCGGTTCGAAGGTGAACGGGTTGACCACCTCGTATGGCCACTGCCGCGAACTCCCGGCCGCCAGCGCCAGCGCGTCGTCGTTGCGCAGCCCGTCCGGCGTGCGCACGGCGCCGGACGCGACAGGTTTCATGCCCGCGACCGACAGGCCGCGGTCGCGCCACGCCCGCAGCATCGCGACGGCGGCCAGGGTCTTGCCGATCCCGGTGTCGGTCCCCGTGACGAAGAAGTCGCGACGCGCCATCTGGCTCACTCCCTGTTCCGCAGGCCGATTCGGGTTGCGTCCACCGCGAACTCACCGCGGCGCTGCGCGCGCTGCGGCGCGCCGGCCGGGCCCCAGGCCTGGCCGAACACGACCTCGCAAGTGGCCGGCAGCAGGCCTGCGCGGCGCATCGGCTCGTAAGCCGAGGCCAGCGCCGCCAGCCGGCTGCGTCCCGCCAGGCCGCCGCCCGGCGCGGCCGTGCCGCCGAGCGCGCCCAGCGCCCGCAGGTCGTGCATGAGCGAGGCGACGTCGCGGTAAGTCAGCGTGTAGCGCTGCACGTCGAGGACCGGCTCCACGAGACCCGCCCGCACCAGGCCGTCGCCGATGTCGTGCAGGTCCGTGAACAGGCAGGCCTCCGGCGCGCGGCCGCAGGCGGCGCGCAGTTCGCGCAGCGTGTCGGGGCCGAAGGTCGCGAAATGCACCAGCCCGTTCGGCCTGGTGACCCGCCGGAATTCGCAGAGCGCCGCGTCCAGGTCGTCGCACCAGGGCAGCGTGAGGTTGCTGAACAGCAGGTCCACGCTTGCGTCGGGCAGCGGCAGTCGCGTCGGCTCGGCGCAGATCCTGGCGAACCGCGGCCCGCTGGCCTGGCGCAGCATGCCGACGGACGGGTCGACGGCGATGACGGTGGCCTGCGGATAGCATTCGGCCAGGGCGCGCGCGCCGCCGGCGGTGCGGCAGCCGACGTCCAGCACGGTGGCGGGGGACAGCGCGACGTAGGACAGCCGCTCGAGCAGGCGCGCGCACACTTCGGCCTGCAGCACCGCGGCCTCGTCGTACGACGCGGCGGCGCGGTCCAGCGTGCGACGCAGTGCCCGGCTGTCGATGCGCGATGCGCCGGTCATGCTGAGGAGGGGTCAGACCCCCCTGTGTGGGGTCTGACCCCGTGGGCGTTTGCACCCCCTGCGCGGGGTCTGACCCCGTCCGCGTTGGCCCCCCTGCGCGGGGTCTGACCCCGTCGGCGGCTGCTCCCCCTGTGCGGGGTCTGACCCCGTTGGGGTCTGACCCCTCCGGAAGGCAATGGCACATCGTTTCCACCAGCCGTTCCACTTCCGCAGTCGTATGCTCCGCCGACAGCGTGACCCGCAGCCGCGAGGTTCCGTCGGGCACGGTGGGCGGGCGAATGGCGGTTACCAGCAGCCCGCGTTCGAGCAGTGCCTCGCTGGCGGCCACGGCGGCGCGCGGGTCGCCCAGCAACACGGGCTGGATCGGCGTCACGGAGTCGCCGACCGTGAGGCCGGCGTCCAGGGCCAGCCGGCGGAACAGTGCTGCGTTCGCCAGCACGCGCTCGCGCCGCCAGGGCTCGGCCTCGGCGACGCCCAGTGCGGCGCGTGCTGCCGCGGCCACCGCCGGCGGCAGGGCCGTCGTGTAGATGTAGGTACGCGCGCGCTGGATGAGCAATTCGACGAGGTCTTCACTGCCGGCGACGAACGCGCCGAAGGTGCCGAAGGCCTTGCCCAGCGTGCCCATCAGGATCGGCACGTCGTCCGCCGCCAGGCCCCAGTGCTCGAGCGAGCCGCGCCCGGTCGCGCCCGTCACGCCCAGGCCGTGCGCATCGTCGACCATGAGCCATGCGCCGTGGCGTTTGCAGCTGGCGGCGAGCCCGGGCAGCGGCGCCATGTCGCCGTCCATGCTGAACACGCCATCCGTCATCACCAGCGCGGTGCCGGGCCGGCCGTCGCCCAGCTGCGCGTCGAGCGCGGCGACGTCGCCATGCGGGTAGCGATGGAAACGCGCGCCGCGCAGCCGGCCGGCGTCGAGCAGCGAGGCGTGGTTCAGCACGTCCTCGAAGACCGCGTCGGCCGGCGACAGCAGCGCGCTGGCGACACCGAGGTTCGCCATGTAGCCGGTCGAGAACAAGAGCGCGCGCGGCCGGCCCGTGAAGTCGGCCAGCGCCTCCTCGAGTTCGTGGTGCTCGGGGTGGTGCCCGGTGATGAGGTGCGAGGCGCCGCTGCCCACGCCGTGCGCGCGGGCTGCCCCGGCGAATGCCTCGGTCACGGCCGGGTGCCGCGCGAGGCCCAGGTAGTCGTTGGAGCAGAAGGTCAGGCACTCGCGGCCGTCCACGACCGCCTCGACCGCGCGGCGGCCGGGTCGCAGGCCGCTGACCAGGCGCCGGTGGCGATACAGGCCGCGCGCGGCGATCTGGTCCAGCCTGTCACGCAGCAGCGACATGCCCGCCTTCGAAGCGGATCCCCAGACGGCGGAACAGCGCATGGTCGTGCGCCACGTCCGGATTGCCGGTGGTGAGCAGCTTCTCGCCGTAGAAGATCGAGTTCGCGCCGGCCAGGAAGCACAGTGCCTGCATCTCGTCGCTCATCTCGGCGCGGCCGGCGGACAGGCGCACGTGCGAGCGCGGCATCAGGATGCGTGCGACGGCGATGCAGCGCACGAACTCCAGCGGGTCGATGGCGTCGGTGCCGGCCAGCGGCGTGCCCTCGACCGGCACCAGCTGGTTGATCGGCACGCTCTCGGGATGCGGGTCGAGCGTGGCGAGCGTGTGCAGCAGCGCTGCCCTGTCCTCGGCCGCCTCGCCCATGCCCAGGATCCCGCCGCAGCAGACGTTGATGCCGGCCGTGCGCACGGCCTCGAGCGTGTCGAGACGGTCCTGGTAGGTGCGCGTCGAGATGACCTTGCCGTAGAAAGCCTCCGACGTGTCGAGGTTGTGGTTGTAGTAGTCGAGGCCGGCGCCCTTGAGCGTCTGCGCCTGGGCGGGCGTCAGCATGCCGAGCGTCGCGCAGGTCTCGAGGCCCAGCGCGCGCACGCCGCGCACCATCTCGACGACCACCGCGAGGTCGCGGTCCTTGGGGCTGCGGTAGGCGCCGCCCATGCAGAACCTCGTGGCACCGGAGTCCCTGGCCGCACGGGCGCGTTCGACGACGGCCTCGACCTCCATCAGGGCCTCGCGCGACAGTCCCGGTGTCGTGGCGCACGCTCTGCGGACAGTAGGCGCAGTCCTCCGGGCAGGCGCCGGTCTTGACGGACAGCAGCGTGGAGACCTGCACTTCATTGGGATCGAAGTGGCGCCGATGCGCGGTCTGCGCGTGGAACATGAGGTCGGCGAACGGCAGTGCCAGCAACGCGCGGACTTCTTCGGGCGTCCAGTCGCAGCGGACTTCGCCGGGACGCAGGGTTTCGGCAGACATGATTTTTGGTTCCTTTCGGGCCGATTGACGACCCCGCAGGCGCCCGCGGGCGGCGCACGCTCGGGCGGCATGAAGACCGGCAAGTATTGGAATGGAGCGGAGGCCTGTCAACCTGGAAGGGCCGCGCAGGTTTACGGGTGGTGCGACCGCGCGCTGGCCAGGCTTTTCCCGCCGCGCTGCCTCTTGTGCCTCGATCCCGGGCAGCCCCCGGCGCTCGACCTGTGCGCCGGGTGCCAGGCCGACCTGGTGCGCGACCTGCCCGCCTGCACCGGCTGCGCCAGGCGACTGCCCGGACCCGGGGCCTTCCTGTGCGGCGAGTGCCTCGTTCGGCCTCGCGCCTTCGACGCGGCATTCGCGCCGTACCTGTACCAGCACCCGCTCGACTGGATGATCCACCGAATGAAGTACGCGGGGGAGATCGCCGCGGCGCGGGTGCTGGGGACGCTGCTCGGGCAGCTGGTGCGCTCGTCGCACATGCTGCACGTCGAGGCCCTGCTGCCCGTGCCGCTGCATCGAACGCGCGAGGCGGACCGCGGTTACAACCAGGCCATCGAGATCGCGCGCTACGCGGGCCGCGAACTTGGCCTGCCGGTCGCCTTCGATGCCTGCCGCCGCACTCGGGATACCGTTTCGCAGGCGGGCCTCGACGCGGCGGCGCGGCGACACAACCTGCGCGGCGCCTTCGCGCTGGCGCGGCGGCTGGAATTCGAGCGGGTCGCGATCGTGGACGACGTGCTCACGACGGGCAGCACCGTGGACGAGCTGGCCGCCGTGCTGAAGGCGGCGGGTGCCACCTGGGTCGAGGTGTGGGCGGTGGCGCGCGCCTGAGTCTCTGCGACCACCCGGTTGTGGCGCAGCAGTGGAAGCTGGCGGGCGCGCGGGATGGTCGCAGTCGCCCCGGGGTCGCTCGCTCAGTCGATCTTTATTCGCTCGCCGACCCCGGGGCGCCGGCGACCCTGCCATGCGACAGGCCGCGGTCCGAGCGGTGGCTACCGCGCTTCCGGACGGGCGCGCGAGGTGGTCGTGGTCCACTAAGCGAGCGACTTTCTTCGGAGCGAGCGTGGGGACCCGACCGGATCCCGCGCGCCCGCTCAAGGAGGGGTCAGACCCTGTCGGGTCAGACCCCGGAGGCGCTCACTCAACCGGTCCTTATTCGCTCGCCTGGGCTACCGAACCATGCCGAGCCAGCTGGTGGCGTCCTGCGGCTTGCCTTCGGCCAGCCATTCGAACACCACGCTGTGCCACATGACGCGCTGCACGTAGGCGCGCGTCTCGTTGAACGGGATGTTCTCGACCCAGCGGTCGGCGTCCAGCGGGCTGTCCGGGAGCCAGCGCCGCGCCGCGTTCGGGCCGGCGTTGTAGCCGGCCAGCGCCGGCACGATCTGGCCGTCGAAGCGCTGGACCAGGCTCCGCAGGTAGCCGGCGCCCAGCGGCACGTTCACGGCGGGTTGCGTCAGCGCCGCGGGCGACGGCCTCGGGCGGCCCATGGCGACGGCCGTGCGCCGGGCGGTCGTCGGCAACAGCTGCATGAGGCCCACGGCATCGGCGCTCGAGACGGCGTACGGCTGGTACAGGCTCTCCTGCCGGATCAATGCGTAGATCAGGGTGGGCGGCAGGTCGCTCCGTTCGGACGCCGCGGCGACCTCAGCGTCATAGGGGCGCGGGTAGAGCAAGGGATAGTCGTTGAACACGCCCTGCCGGGCGGCGCTGGCGATGGCCTGGAAGTGCCAGCCCCACCGGGCCGCGAGGCCGATGGCCTGGCGCTGGTCGGCGGCCGACAGCGCCGCATGACCACGGGCCCACTCGGCCGGCGCGAGATGCTCGAGTCCGACCCGCAGCAACTCGCGGGCCCGCACGAAGGCCGGCTGCGTACCGAGCTCGGCGATGCGCGCGTCGTCGAGCACGAGTGGCTCGGGACGCGGCGCGAAGGGCGTGCCGCGCCGCGCCGCGGCCAGCACCGCGTACCAGTTGTCGGTCGGGATCACGGTTGCGTACAGCTCACGCGCCCGCTCGCGCCGGCCCAGCGCCTCGGCCGAGCGCGCCGCCCAGTAACGCCAGCGCGTCTCGTCGCGCAGCGGCTGCGGCATGGCGTCGAGCGCGGCCGATGCAGCGGCCCAGTCGCCCTGCCACAAAGCCGCGCGCACCCGCCACTCGAACGCCAGCTCGTCGTAATCCGCCGCGGCCACCTGCCGGAAGCGGTCGAGCGCCTCGGGACGGCGGCTCCAGGCCAGGCCCAGCGCCAGGGTGCGCGCGAAGCGGCTCGCCTGGCCGGCGTCGAGGCGGCGCGCGGCGACCAGCGCGTCGAGGCGCTCGTGCGCCGCGTCCGGGTCGCGCCGCGCCAGCGTGGTCCAGCCGTCCAGCAGGGCGGCTTCCTCGACCGGCGTGGCGGGCCGGTCGATCAGCGCGTCGATCGCGTCGCGCGGGTGCTCGATCAGGCGGATCCAGGCGAGCAGCGGCCCGGCGCGCGAGTCGGGCAGCGAGCGCGCCAGCCACCTCGCAATGCGCGTCTCGCCGCTGGCCAGTGCCAGCCGCGCGCGCCGCTCGACGAGCTCGTCATCGAGCCGGTCCTGCGCGCGCAGCCAGTCGAAGACCGCGTCGCACTCGTCCGGTGCGCTGCGCGGCGTGAGCCAGGCGTCGGCAGCCTGCTGCGCGAGGCCGTCGGTCCGCCCGAGCGCGATGCGCGCGGCCAGTGCGTGACAGCGCAGGGCCGGGTCCTTCGCGTCGGCTTCGACGTACTGGGCGAGAAACGCCTCCCAGGCCTTGCGGCGCGCGAGGCTGGCGAGCCACGCGCGGCGCACCCCGTTCGCCGCGGGTTCCTTGCCCTGGCGCGCCAGGAACTCCGCGACCCGCCGGTCGGCCGCCAGCCGGGCCGCGGCGCCTTCGTCCGCCAGCAGCCCGCGCAACCGCGCAGCTTCCAGGTACGCGTACAGCGGATAGCGGCGCAGCGCCTCGGAATCCGGCTGGGCCGGCTCGGCGGCGCGGCGCGCGGCCGCGTAGGCGGCGATGAACTCCTCGCGCGGGCCGGCCAGCGGGTCGTCCTGGGCCGGCACCGCCACGGGCACCAGGCAGGCCGCCAGCGCGACCGCCGCCAGGGTCCACGAGGCCGTCATGGCCCGGCGTTGCCGCCCGCGTGACGAATGCTCCACCACCTGTCTTCGCTCCCGTCGTATGTCGCTCGCGCGTCCTCTCAGGCTCCCGCGGGAGCGCGAGGTTCCCGGTGCGAGGGTATCAGCGGAACAGGTAGTCGAGCGCCAGCCCTATGAAGACGACCATTCCGAAGTAGTTGTTGTTCTCGAACGCCTGGAAGCAGCGTTGCGGCTGGCGCGCGCGGATCAGCCACTGCTGGTAGGCGAAGATCACCGACCCTGCGGCCAGCCCGCCCCAGTACCAGCCGCCGAGTCCGGCCGCGTCGCCGACCAGGTACAGCGCCATGAGCGCCATGGCCTGCATCACGCCGATGAACACGCGGTCGGCGTCGCCGAACAGGATCGCCGTGGACTTGAGGCCGACCTTCAGGTCGTCGTCGCGGTCCACCATCGCATACATGGTGTCGTACACCGCGGCCCACAGCACGACGGCCGTCACCATGAGCCAGGCCAGCCTGGGCACGGCGCCCGACAGCGCCGCGAACGCCATCGGGATGGACCATGCGAAGGCGATGCCGAGGTAGAACTGCGGCACGTGCACGTAGCGCTTGACGAACGGGTAGGTCACGGCCAGCACGCCGCCGGCCACCGCGTACAACCGCGCCAGCGGGTCGAGTTGCAGCGCCAGGCAGCTCGCGGCAAGGCCGAGCGCGACGAACAGCGTGAGCGCCTCGCCGGGCCGGACCTTGCCCGTGGCCAGCGGCCGCTGCGCGGTGCGCCGCACCAGCGAATCGACGCTGCGGTCCGCGTAGTCGTTGATGACGCAGCCGGCCGTGCGCATGACGACGACGCCGGCCATGAAGAGCAGGAAGATGCGCGGTTCGGGTCGGCCGGCGCCGGCGATCCAGAGCCCCCACAGCGCCGGCCACATCAGCAGCCAGATGCCGATCGGGCGGTGCAGCCGCATCAGTTCGGCGTAGTCGCGCAGCGTGCGGCCGAGGGCGAGCGCCAGGTCCCTGACCGGGCGCGACCGGTAGGTCGGCTTGTAGGCGGGGTCGCGCCGCGGCCGCGGCGCCGGCGCAAGCCGGAACTCCGCGTTCACAGCAACGTCTCCGGCAGGAACACCTCCTGCACCATGAGCGGCCAGCCGCCGAGGCGGTAGTGCTTGCGGCGCGCCCACAGGGACCCGGCGGTGTCCGGCCGGTTGCGCAGCGCGCGGTCGCGCAGGGCGTCGCCGGGCGGCAGCAGCGCAAATTCCACGGACTCGAGCAGGGCGTCGCCGGTGCGCGCCAGCCGGTGACCCAGCGCGTCGTCGCCGAGCTCCGCGAGCCAGGGTTGCGCCTCGAGCGTCGCCAGCGGCACGAGCGTCTGCGCAAAAACGCAGACGACGGACGCGCACACCAGCTCGATCTCGCGCACGAACACGGCCGGGTCGGTGGTCCCCAGCGCGGCGGCATCAGCGCGCGGCAGGCTGTCGCGACGCTGATCGACCACGCGCAGGGCCGAGTCTCCGCCGCAGCGCATGGACACGCGCTCGGTCAGCAGTCCCGGGTCGGTGAGCCAGCTGAGCGTCCGCGGTCCGGGCCGCAGCGCCGCGGCATCGGCCACCCAACGTGCGGCGGGGGCTATCGCGGTGGTGAGTGGTCTGTGGGGCGGTCATACCTTGCCGTAGTGCGCCTCGGCGCCGATCCAGCGCCGCCTGAGCGGGGCTATGTTATCCGTATGTCGCGCCAGCATCACCTCGGCCGCGACCTGCACGCGCGGCAGCAGGTCGGCGTCGCGCATCAGGTCGGCGACTTTCATCTGCATCAGGCCCGTCTGTCGCGTGCCCAGCAGCTCGCCCGGCCCGCGCAACTCGAGATCGCGGCGTGCCACCTCGAAGCCGTCGGTGGTCTCGCGCAGCGCCTTGAGGCGCTCGCGAGCCGTCTCGCTCAAGCGGCGGCCGGTACATCAGCACGCAGTTGCTCGCATGCCTGCCGCGGCCCACCCGGCCGCGCAGCTGGTGCAACTGGGCGAGGCCCATGCGCTCGGCATTCTCGATGACCATCAGGCTCGCGTTCGGGACGTCCACGCCGACCTCGACCACGGTGGTGGCGACCAGCAGGCCGATGGCGCCCGCCTTGAAGCGGGCCATGGTCTTGTCCTTGGCCGCCGCCGGCATGCGGCCGTGCACCAGGGCCACCTCGATGCCGGGCAGCGCCGCCGCCAGCGCGGCGGCCATGTCCTCCGCGGCCTGCGCCTCGAGCACGTCGGATTCCTCGATCAGCGGGCACACCCAGTAGGCCTGCCGGCCGGCACGCACGGCCGCATCGACGCGTGCGGTGACCTCGTCGCGCCGCGACTCGGGCAGCACGACCGTGGTCACGGGCGTGCGGCCGGGCGGCAGCTCGTCGATCACGGACACGTCGAGGTCCGCGTAGGCGGTCATCGCCAGCGTGCGCGGGATGGGCGTCGCCGTCATGATCAGCTGGTGCGGGAAGCGGCTGCCGGAGCGGCCCTTCTCGCGCAGCGCCAGCCGCTGGTGCACGCCGAAGCGATGCTGCTCGTCGACGATGACCAGCGCCAGCCTGCTCGAAGCGCACGCCCTCCTGGAACAGCGCGTGCGTGCCGATGACCAGCCGCACGGTGCCCGCGGCGATGGCGTCGAGCGCGGCCTGGCGCGCCTTGCCCTTCAGGCGGCCGGACAGCAAGACCAGCTCGACGCCCAGCGGGGCGAGCCAGCGCGCGAAATTCTGCGCATGCTGCTCGGCCAGCAGCTCGGTGGGAGCCATCAGCGCCGCCTGGTGCCCGGCCTCGATGCAGCGCAGCGCGGCCAGCGCCGCCACCACGGTCTTGCCGGAACCGACGTCGCCCTGCACCAGCCGCATCATCGGGTTCGCCTGCGCGAGGTCGGCGCGCAGTTCGCCCAGTACGCGCCGCTGCGCGCCGGTGAGGTCGAAGGGCAGCGACCTGAGCAGGCCGTCCTCGAGCGCACCGGGGCCGGCCACGGGCCAGGCGGGGTCGCGCTGCACTTCGCGCCGCAGCAGGCGCAGCGACAGGTGATGCGCAAGCAATTCCTCGAAGGCGAGGCGGCGCTGGGCTGGATGGCGCCCGCAGGAGAGCAACTCGAGCGGGGCCTCCGGCGGCGGGCGGTGCACGTATTCCAGTGCGTCGCGCAGCGACGGCAGGTGCAGGTCCGACAGCAGGTCGCCCGGCAGCCAGTCGTGCACGTTGCTGGCCGCCACGTCCTTGAGCGCCTGCGCGGTGAGCACGCGCAGCCGGCCCTGCTGAATACCCTCGGTCGCCGGGTACACGGGAGTCAGGGAGTCCTCGACCGCCTGCGCGTCGAAGGCGTCGGCGCGGCGGTACTCCGGGTGCACGATCTCCAGTCCGACCGGGCCGCGACGCACCTCGCCGAAGCAGCGCAGGCGCGTGCCGCGCACGAGCTGCTCCTGTTGCGCGCCCGAGAAATAGAAGAACCGCAGCGTCAGGAACCCGGTGCCGTCCGCCAGCCGTGCCAGCAGCGTGCGGCGCTTGCGGAAGACGACCTCGGCCAGTTCGATCTCGCCTTCGACGACGGCGCGGTCGCCCGGCCGCAGCGAGCCGATCGGCACGATCCGGGTGCGGTCCTCGTAGCGCAGCGGCAGCAGGAACAGCAGGTCCTGGACGGTCTCGACGCCGAGCTTCGCCAGCCGCGCGGCCAGCGCGGCGCCGACGCCCTTGAGGGCGGTCACGGGCCGCGAGGAACCGGGCACGGCCGGTTGCCTCTCACCTGACAAGGATGCAGTCCACCTCGACCTCGGCGCCCTTCGGCAGCGAGGCGACGCCGATGGTCACGCGCGCCGGGTAGGGCTGCGTGAAGTACTCGGCCATGACCTCGTTGACCTGCGGAAACTTGCCGAAGTCGGTCAGGTAGATCGTGACCCGCACGGCGTCGTCGAGCGACCCGCCGGCGGCCACGGCCACGGCCCGCAGGTTCTGGAAGACGCGGTGCGCGGCGGCGCGGAAATCACCGCCCACCAGCTCGCCGGTGGCGGGATCGAGCGGGATCTGGCCGGACAGGTAGACGGTGTCGCCGGCCCTGACGGCCTGCGAATACGGGCCGATGGCCTTCGGCGCGCTGTCGCTGAATATCGTCTGTCGTTTCATGTGGACACCACTGGAAGGGGGGTGCCCGGATGTTAGCGGATAGCCGGCGCCGAGGGGCGGCCCGCGGTCAGTCCGACGCCAGCGTCCGCCCGACGCTGAGCACGTTCGGCATGCCCTTGATCGCGCGGATCAGCCGTAACAGGTGCGGACGGTCGCGGACCTCGACCTCGAGCGTGATCTTCGAGGTCTCGTCGCCCTCCGGCGTGACGTTCACATGGTGGATATTGGTCTCGTTCGCGGCGATCTGCGCCGTGATCTGTGCCAGCACTCCCATGCGGTTGGAAACGTGCACGACGAACTCGGAGTGATAGGTCAGGTCGGAGTGCTTCTTCCACAGCGCCGGGATCCACTTTTCGGGCTGCTTCCTGAAGCTGGCCACGTTGCCGCACTTGCTGCGGTGGATCACGACGCCGCGTCCGCTCGAGAGGTAGGCGACGATGGCATCCGGCGGCACCGGGAAGCAGCAGCGCGCATACGACACGAGCAGCCCCTCCGTGCCGGCGATCACCAGCGGCGTCGGTTCGCCGCCTTCCGGCACTTCGTCGCCGCGTGGCAGCAGGCGCCGCGCGACGAAGGCCGCCGGCCGCTCGCCGAGGCCGATCTTCTCCAGCAGTTCCTTGCCGTCGCGCAGGTTGAGCGTCTTCGCGACGTGATCCAGCCGGCCCTCGGGCAGGCTGCGCAGCGACAAGCGGAATTCCTCCAGGGCCTGGTTCACCAGCCGCTCGCCCAGCTCGGCGGCCTCGCCGCGGCGCAGGTTCTTGACGTAGTGGCGGATGGCGGCGCGGGCCTTGGCCGAGACCACGAACCCGGCCCAGGCCGGGTTGGGCCTGGCGCCCTTGGCGGTGATGATCTCGACGGTCTGCCCGTTGCGCAGCACCGTGCGCAGCGGCGTCAGCCGGCGATCCACCTTGGCGGCGACGCAGCGGTTGCCGACGTCCGTGTGCACCGCATAGGCCAGGTCGACGCAGGTCGCGCTGCGCGGCAGGCGGATGATGTCGCCCTTGGGCGTGAACACGTACACCTTGTCCGGGAACAGGTCGAGCTTGACGCTCTCGAGGACTTCATCGGCCGGGGCGTCCTGCAGCTGCGCGACGTTCTTCAGCCATTCGCGCGCGCGGTCCTGCCGCGCGTCCACGTCGGTCTCGCCGGTCTTGTACGCCCAGTGCGCGGCGATGCCGGACTCGGCCATGCGGTGCATCTCGTCGGTGCGGATCTGCACCTCGATCGGCATGCCGTTCGGGCCGAACAGCGTCGTGTGCAGCGACTGGTAGCCGTTGACCCGCGGTATCGCGATGTAGTCCTTGAAGCGGCCGGGCATCGGCCGGTACAGGCCGTGGGCCAGGCCCAGCATGCGATAGCACTCGTCCACCGTACCGACGACGATGCGCACGCCGAACACGTCGACGACGTCGTTGAGCGGCACGCGCTTGCGCCGCATCTTCGAGTACACGCTGTACAGGTGCTTGGCGCGGGCGTCGACGCGGCCTTCCAGGCCGGCCTGCTCGAGCGCCTTGCGCAGGGCGCTGGTGATCTTGGGCAGGAACTCCTTCTGGTGGCCGCGCGCGCGCTTCAGTTCGCGCTCGATGACGCGATAGCGCCGCGGGTAGAGGGCGCGGAAGCCCAGGTCCTCGAGCTCGAGCTTGACCGAGTGAATGCCGAGCCGGTTGGCGATCGGCGCGTAGATGTCCAGCGTCTCGCGGGCCACCAGCCGGCGCTTGGCCGGCGGCATGGCATCGAGCGTGCGCATGTTGTGCACGCGGTCCGCCAGCTTGACCATGATCACGCGGATGTCGCGCACCATGGCCAGCACCATCTTGCGGAAGCTCTCCGCCTGCGCCTCCTTGCGGCTCTTGAAGCGGATCTGGTCGAGCTTGGTGACGCCGTCGACGATGCTGCCGATTTCCTGGCCGAACTGCGTCGTCAGGTCGGCGGTGGACACCAGCGTGTCTTCAACGACGTCGTGCAGGATGGCGGCGGCGATCGTGGCGCCGTCCATCTGCAGGTCGGCCAGGATGTCGGCGACGGCGACCGGATGCGTGATGTAGGCCTCGCCCGAGCGGCGCTTCTGGCCCGCGTGCGCGTTCTCCGCGTACTCGTGCGCTTCGCGCACCCGCTCGACCTGGTCGGGCGGGAGATAACCTTCGAGCTTGGAAAGAAGTTGCCCGATGCCCGGAGCGCGGCGGCCACCCGGGAGGAAACCCAGCAACGTCGAGGCGTAACTCATGGGGCGCGGCGCCCCGGCTCAGTCTCCCATCCCGAGCTGGGGTGCGCGGAAATCGTCCGCCAGATCCAGCGGGTTCTCCGGAATCACCTCGGGCTCCGGCTCGGGATCCGGCTGCGACAGCAGATCCAGCGTGACCTTGCCTTCGGCGATTTCGCGCAACGCCACTACCGTCGGCTTGTCGTTCTGCCACTCGACGTGCGCCTCGGCGCCGTTGGCCAGCTGACGCGAGCGCTTGGCGGCAAGGAGGACCAGGTCGAACATGTTGTCGACGTTCTGCAGGCAATCTTCGACGGTGATTCGGGCCATGGGGAAACCGGTGCCAGTGAGACAAAAGGCCTTACAGGTTAGCCGATCCAGGGGGGGCGCCGCCAGCGGCGCGGCTCAGCCGGCCAGGCTGGCGACGAGCTCCGCGAGGCCCGGCCGCCCGGCGGCCAGCGCAGCGCCCCGGCCCGACATGATCGCCGACAGGTCCCGCAGGGCCTGCTCGAATTGGTCGTTGACGACGACGTAGCCGAACTCCGACCAGTGGGAGATCTCGTTGACGGAGTCCGCCAGCCGCCGGGCGATCGCGGCGTCGCTGTCCGTGCGCCGGTCGCGCAGGCGCCGCTCGAGCGTCGCGCGGGACGGCGGCAGGATGAAGACGTCCACCACGTCGGGCATCCGCGCGCGCACCTGCCGGGCGCCCTGGTAATCGATGTCCAGGACCAGGCCGCGGCCCTGTGACAGGGCGATTTCCGTGGCTTTCCGGCCGGTTCCATAGCGGTTGCCGAATACCTCCGCGTGCTCGAGGAAGTCGCCGCGCATGGCCATGCGCTCGAATTCCTGCGGCGTCACGAAGTGATAGTCGTGTCCGTCCGTCTCGTTCGGGCGCGGCGCACGCGTCGTATAGGACACCGAGAAGGACAGCTTCGGGTTGTCGCGCATGGCAGCCCGCACCAGGCTCGTCTTGCCGGCGCCGGACGGTGCCGCAATCACGAAAAGCTGGCCGGCAGCGGGTGAGTCGGGGGGCATGGTCTCGGGCCGCATGGTTCGGGCCGGAAGGATGCGTGAGCGCTGCCGCGAATGAAAGCCGTGCAGTCCGCCATGCGAAGATTGCCTGGTGAGGTCAAATCGGGCCCACTGGCCGCCGTCAGCAAGCGGGATGAACTCATTTTCGCCGACATTCGGCGCTTTTTGAAGATATTTCTAGGATTTTGCGCTGCGGATTCCGTTCAGGACAGCGCCACGGCCCATGAAACGCACAGGATGGCGACGGCGGTCGTCGCCGCCCACCATTGCGGCCGGTCGTCGCCGGGCGCCGGCAACGGAACGTGCGCGAGGGCCAGGCCGGCCAGGCCGCCTACCGCGAAACCGAGCAGGTGGGCCAGCAGGTCGGTCCGCTCGCCGCCCGCGCCGGTGAACGCCAGCAGCGCCACGCCGGCCACCAGCGGCGCTGCGCGTTGCATGCGCGTCAGCGCAGCCCAGGCCCGGCGCCGCCACGAAAACGAGGACACCAGGCCGAGGGCGACGAACACCGCCGTGGAGGCGCCGAGGACGCTGTGGCCGGACGGTGCGAGCAGCGCGTCCAGCGCGTAGGCCAGCCCGCCTCCCAGCACGATCGCCAGCCAGGCGACGCCGACGCCCAGCAGCTGCGCAGCGGGATAGGCGAACAACACGCCGAACAGCAGGTTGGCAAACAGGTGCGCTGCGTCGGCGTGCAGCGTCAGCGCCGTGAACGCGCGCCACCACTCGCCGCGCAGCAGCAGGTCCGTTTCCAGCACGCCTCGTCCCACCCAGTTGCGCCCGGCGAAGCCGTACAAGGCCGCGGCGCTCACGCTCATGAGCGCGAAGGCGTAGGCGACGGCGCCCCAGGCCGCATGCCGGTGGCGCGGCAAGGCGCGCGGCGGCGGCGGCACGCGACGCTTCTCGCCGAGGTAACCGCGCAACTCGGCGACGGCGCGCGCCCAGTCCGCTTCGTCCACCCAGATCTCGGCGCCGGCGTCGCCGCGCTGCAGTTCGTGGTGGACGCCCACGGCCGTCAGCACGAGGCCGAGTTCCGCAGCGGCCTGCTCGGTGAGGTCCAGGGCGATGGGACGGGTGGGCAAGGCGCACTCCGGAAATGACGCGAATACAGCACATCGGGGCGGTAGCCGCGCGAATCAAGGCGCGGCAGTGGACCGCTGCGGCCACAGTACCCGCCTTGTGGTGTAATCAACAATGGCCCTGCGGCGCGAGGGCGCCGCGCAATGTCGGAGAGCACCGATGTCACGACGCACCCTGCCGCTCAACGACCGCCTGTACGGCTACCTGCTGGAGGCCTCGCTGCGCGAGGCGCCGGCGCTGGCGGCGCTGCGTGCGGAAACGGACAGCCACCCCCAGTCGGAGATGCAGATCGCCCCGGAACAGGGGCAGCTCATGCAGTTGCTGGTGCAGCTGACGGGCGCCCGGCGCGCACTCGAGGTCGGCGTATTCACCGGCTACTCGAGCCTTGCCATCGCGCTGGCGCTGCCGGTCGACGGCTACCTGCTGGCCTGCGACGTCAGCGACGAGTTCACCGCGGTGGCGCGCTGGCACTGGGCCGCGGCGGGCGTGACGGACCGCATCGAACTGGTGCTGGCGCCCGCCATCGAGACGCTGGACGCGCGGCTGGGCGCCGGCGAGGCGGGGACCTACGACTTTGCATTCATCGACGCCGACAAGGAAGGCTACGTCGACTACTACGAGCGCGTGCTGATACTGCTGCGCCCCGGCGGGCTGCTGGCGGTGGACAACACGCTGTGGAGCGGCGCGGTCGCGGATCCGGCGGATACCTCGGCGGAAACGCTGGCCATCAGGCGCTTCAACGAGCACGTGCGGGGCGACGAACGCGTGGACCTGAGCCTGGTGCCCATCGGCGACGGGCTGACGCTCGCGCGGCGCCGCGCCGAGTGACGGCGAGGGAGCGGGGTAACGAGGCATGAAGACGAAAGACCCGACCGACGAGGTGACAAAGCTGCCGCCGCCACCGGCGCCGACGGCGCGGAATGCGAATCGCTGGCCGTTGTCCGGCGGAGCCCTGGACGGTCACGCTGAAACAACCGCGCGCCGGCGCCGCGCCGCGCAAGCCGGCACTCCCGAGGCGGGTGGCACCCGCCGCCGGTCGTTCCTGCAGGGCGCGGCGGTGCCGCTGGTCGCGGCGCTGGTCATGGGCGTGTTCGCGTTACTGCGCGGACGCAAGGGCGAGTCCTTCGAGGAGTACCGCGGCCTGCTCATCGCGCTGGCCGTCATCGCCTTCCTGGTCATTTCCCGCATCGGCGCGCGCAGCTCGTCCGGCGGCAAGCGCCGCGACGGCGACGCGAGTCGCTGAAACACGGCCCCTTTTCCCGTCCTTCCGCGCCCCGCGCCTGGTCCGTTCCGTAGCGGCGGGTTCCTGCCGCGGACGGTCCGGCGCCTGCCGGAAGTCACTCGTCCGTCTCGGTTTGGCGCAGCTCCACATGGGTATGACGCAGACCTACGCGGCTGATGCTGCTGCAAAATTTCCCGCCCAGGCGATGCTGAACCAACTGCTGCGGTGCGTCCCGGCTCAGGGACCAACGCCGGGAGGGAGTGCTCCATGTTCAAGATGCTGACTGTCAGGAAACTTACCGTGGCGCTGGTGGCCGGCAGCCTGCTGCTGGTCTCGGGTCCGCTGCTGGCGCAGACCGAGCGCGAGGCGGCACTCGAGGCCCGCGTGGCCGAGCTCGAGCGCCTGGTCGGCGAATTGCTGAAGCGCGAGACGGGCGCTCCCGCGGCGGCTATGACCGCCGCCGTGCCAGCCGCTCCGGCCGCGGCGCCGGCGCCGGCCGTGCCGGCGGGGCAGCAGCCCATCCAGGCCACCAGCGTGATCCCGGGTGCCAACCCCGGCACGCGCTTCGCCTTCGGCGGCTTCATCAAGGCCAACTTCACGGCCACCGACTACAGCGACGGCAATCCCGCCGCCGGCAGCGTGGGCCGTGACTTCTACCTGCCGGGCGCCATTCCCGTAGGCGGCGCGGACGAGTCGGCGGTGTTCGACGCGCATGCCAAGCAGTCGCGCTTCTGGTTCCTCACCGATGCCGTGCTCGACAACGGCGCCAGGCTCGGGTCGCGCTTCGAACTCGACTTCGCGGTGCCGGCCGCCGGCGACGAGCGCAACACCAACACCTACACGCCGGTGCTGCGTCGCGCGTTCCTCACCTACGACAAGTGGCTGTTCGGCCAGGAATGGTCGAACTTCATGGAGCTGGGCGCGCTGCCTGAGACCACCGACTTCATCGGCCCCACCGAAGGCATGGTCTTCGTGCGCCAGCCGCAGGTCCGCTATACCCGCGGCGCCTGGTCGGTGTCGGTCGAGAACCCCGAAACCACGCTGACGCCGTTCGGCGGCGGCACCCGGATCGTCACCGACGACAATTCCGTTCCCGACTTCACCGCCCGCTACGTGCATCGTGGCGACCGCGGTTTCGTGTCGGTCGCCGGCCTCCTGCGCCAGCTGCGCTACGAACGCTCCGGCGTAAGTTCGACCGCGACGGGCTACGGGGTCAGCGTAAGCAGCAAGGTGCAGTTCGGTGCGGACGACCTGCGGCTGATGGTCACGGCCGGCTCGGGCATAGGCCGCTATACGGGCCTCAATTTCTTCGAGGACGGCGTACTGGAAGCCGCCGGCGGCATCGAGACGCTGGACATGGTGGCCGCCTACGCAGCCTGGCGCCACGTCTGGGGCGGCAGCTGGCGGTCCAACCTCATCCTGGGCTACACGTCGGTGGACAACGACCGCGCCCTGACGGGCCTGGACGTCAATGCGGAGGTTTCCAGCCTGCGCGCCAACCTGATGTGGAGCCCGGTGCCGAAGCTCGATCTGGGTCTCGAGTTGTCCAGGGCCAGCCGTGAACTCGAGCGGGGGACCAGCGGCAACATGAACCGCATCGACTTCCGGGCGATGTACTCGTTCTAGGCGGCGGGGAACCGACTTCCGCAAGAACCGGAGGGGTACTACCTATATCAGTCCAAACCTGTACCTATGTCCGAAAAAAACCGGGTCTATATCATCGTGGCCTGGCCTTTGCGTCGTCCTTCGGCACGGCCTTCCGGGCACGTTTCGGTTGTCCAGGGAGCGCTCTGTGGCCGGTGGTGACGTACATCCGGCAGCCGGCGGCAGGGCCAAGGCAGCGGGCGGGATGAGCGGGCAAGGCTGCTGAATCTCAACTTTCGAACCGCGCAGGACAAAAAGGACCACGATGTCGACAATCGATAAGGTGATGAACAGGTGGCTGGTCGCCGTCGGGGCCATCCTCATTCAGCTTGCGCTGGGCGCCATCTACGCGTGGTCCGTATTCACGCCCTGGCTGTGCTCCACCGGCTGGACCAAGGGCGACACCCAGGACGTGTTCGCCGCGGGCCTCGCGTCGTTCGCCATCGTGATGGTGCTCGGCGGTCGCCTGATGCCGAAGATCGGGCCGCGCAAGCTCGCCATCACCGGCGGCATCGTGCTCGGCCTCGGTTACGGCCTGGCCGGGTTGTTCGGCGGCACCGACTACTGGTCGCTGCTCTTCCTGATCGGCATCGTGGGCGGCAGCGGCATCGGCCTGGCCTACGTGGTGCCCATCGCCGTTGGCATGCGGTGGTTCCCCGACAAGAAGGGCCTCATCACCGGCCTCGCGGTCGCCGGCTTCGGCTTCGGCGCCATGGGCTGGGTCAAGGCGGCGGACTCCTGGGGGCACCTGCTCGAGACAGTGGGCCTGTCGAACACGTTCCTCATCTACGGCATCGCCTTCCTCGTCATGGTCACCATCGGCGGCATCTTCATGATCTTCCCGCCGGAAGGCTGGCTGCCCAAGGGCTACACGCCGCCGCAGCCGGCGGCCGGTTCCGCGACGCCCAGCCGCACCGACTACACGACCGCGGAAATGCTGAGGACCCCGCAGTTCTACATGATCTTCCTGTGCTTCGTGGCGGGCGGCGGCGCCGGCCTGATGACCATCGGCCTCATGAAGCTGTTCCCGATGGAAGTGCTGCAGGGCAACGGCATCTCCGAGCTCGAGGCGAGCGCGATCGCGGGTACCGCGATGGCCGTGTTCTTCTCGCTGGCGAACGGGCTCGGCCGCATCCTGTGGGGCGCCATGAGCGACAAGCTCGGCCGCAAGACCTCGGTCGTCATCATGCTGGCGTCACAGGGCGTGGTGGTCCTCGCCTTCCCGTACATGGCCGGCAGCGAGTACCTCCTGTACCTGGGCGCCACCATCATCGGCTTCAACTTCGGCGGCAATTTTGCGCTGTTCCCGACCCTCACCGCCGACACCTTCGGCGCGAAGAACGTGGGGCAGAATTACCCCTGGATCTTCCTGGCCTACGGCGTGGGCGGCATCGCGGGGCCGAAGATGGGCGGCATGCTGGGCGACATGGGGAATTTCCCGCTGGCCTTCACCATCTGCGGCGTGGCCGTGCTGGTGGCCGCCGGCATCGCCGCATCGATCAAGGCACCCAAGGCCGCATGAAGCTGCGGCGATACGGAACACAGCGCGGGAAGCCACGATTCTGACGGAATGGGCGTCGCGCCAACGGACAACGAACCAAGGAGCAGACAGATGGCAGACAAGCTTTTCCAGCCGGCCGCCGCATTCCGCGAGAAGGCCTGGATCAAGAGCCAGGCGCAGTACAAGGAGATGTACGAGCGCTCGGTCAAGGACCCCGAGGGCTTCTGGGGCGAGATCGCCGAGCAGTTCACGTGGTTCAAGAAGTGGGACAAGGTCTGGGACTACAACTACGACCGGCGCAAGGGCCCGATCAAGATCGAGTGGTTCCGCGGCGGCAAGACCAACATCACGGTCAACGCGCTCGACCGCCATCTGGCGAAGCGCGGCAACCAGGTCGCGATCATCTGGGAAGGCAACAACGTCGGTGAGGACCTCAAGATCACCTACAAGGAGCTGCACGAGAAGGTCTGCAAGTTCGCCAATGTGCTGAAGGCCAACGGCGTCAAGAAGGGCGACCGCGTGTCCCTGTACATGCAGATGGTCCCCGAGCTGGCCGTGGCCATGCTGGCCTGCGCCCGCATCGGCGCCGTGCACTCGATCGTCTTCGGCGCCTTCTCGCCTGACGCGCTGGCCGACCGCTGCAACGACTCGGACTGCCGCGTCGTCGTCACGCAGGACACCGGCCTGCGCGGCAACAAGGCCGACGTGCCGATGAAGGCCAACGCCGACGTCGCCGCCACCAAGGCCGCGTGCATCAAGCGGATCATCGTCGTCAAGCGCACCGGCCAGGACGTGGCGATGCAGGCCGGCCGCGACGTGTGGTGGCACGACGAGATGGCGAAGGTGGACGCCAAGTGCGAAGCCGAGCAGATGGACGCCGAGGACCCGCTGTTCATCCTCTACACGTCCGGCTCGACCGGCAAGCCGAAGGGCGTGCAGCACACCGTCGGCGGCTACATGGTCTTCGCCGCCATCACGCACAAGTACATCTTCGATTATCACGACGGCGACATCTTCTGGTGCACCGCGGACATCGGCTGGGTCACGGGCCACAGCTACATCGTGTACGGGCCGCTGCAGAACGGCGCCACCACGGTGATGTTCGAGGGCGTGCCCACCTACCCGGACGCCGGCCGCTTCTGGGACGTGGTGGACAAGCACAAGGTCACGCAGTTCTACACGGCGCCCACCGCGATCCGCGCGCTGATGGCCCGCGGCCCCGAGTGGGTGGACAAGCACGACCTGTCGAGCCTCAAGCTGCTCGGTTCGGTGGGCGAGCCCATCAACCCGGAGGCCTGGCTCTGGTACCACAAGCACGTCGGCCATGAGAAGTGCCCGATCGTGGACACCTGGTGGCAGACCGAGACCGGCGGCATCTGCATTACGCCGCTGCCGGGCGCGTGGGGCACCAAGCCGGGTTCGGCGACGTTGCCGTTCTTCGGCATCGTGCCGTGCATCCTGGACGACAAGGGCAACGAGCTGGACGGCGCCTGCTCGGGCGTGCTGTGCATCAAGCAGCCGTGGCCGGGCCAGATGCGCACGCTGTACGGCGACCACAAGCGCTTCGAGGAAGCCTACTTCGACATGTTCAAGGGGTACTACTTCGCAGGCGACGGCTCGCGGCGCGACGAGGACGGTTACTACTGGATCACCGGCCGCGTGGACGACGTGATCAACGTCTCCGGCCATCGCATGGGCACCGCCGAGGTGGAGAGCGCGCTCGTTTCCCACCCGAAGGTCGCCGAGGCCGCGGTGGTTGGCTTCCCGCACGAGATCAAGGGTCAGGGCATCTACGCCTACGTGACCCTGATGCTCGGCGAGGAGTACACGGACGCCCTCAAGAAGGAACTCGTGAATCACGTCCGCAAGGAGATCGGCCCGATCGCCAGCCCGGACGTCATCCACTGGGCCCCGGGGCTGCCCAAGACCCGTTCGGGCAAGATCATGCGCCGCATCCTGCGCAAGATCGCCGACAAGGACACCGGCAGCATCGGCGACACGTCGACGCTGGCCGACCCGGCGGTCGTCGAGGACCTGATCCAGCGCGACCCGCGCGCCTGATCACGGCCTGATCGAGCGAAGTGAACGACAGGGGCCTCCCGGAAACGGGAGGCCCCTGTCTATTTGAGCCCGGGCTGCGACCCGTCCTATTCGACGTTCTGCACCTGCTCGCGCATCTGCTCGACCAGCACCTTGATGTCCACCGCGGCGCGGGTCGTCTCGGCATCCTGCGACTTCGACGACAGCGTGTTGGCCTCGCGGTTGAACTCCTGCATCAGGAAGTCGAGGCGTCGGCCCGCGGGCTCGCCCGAGGCGATGACCTTGCGCACCTCGGCCACGTGGCTGCGCAGCCGGTCCAGTTCCTCGTCCACGTCCATCTTCTGCAGGGCGATGACGATCTCCTGCTCGAGCCGGTCGGCGTTGGGCTCGGCCGCCAGTTGCGACAGCCTGTCGTTGAGCCTGGCGTGGATGCGTTCGCGCACGTCGGGCAGGCGCGCCGTCAACTCGTCGGCCAGCGCCCCGACGCCGGTGCAGCGCTCGAGCAAGAGCTCGGCGATGCGGCCGCCCTCGCTGGCGCGGGACTCGGCCAGCCCGGCAAGCGTCTCCTCGAGCAGCGCCTGCGCCGCCGCGACCTGCGGCCCGGCATCCCGCTCCGGCTCGCGCACCACCCCCGGCCAGCGCAGCAGGTCCACGACGTTGACATAAGCCCCCTCCGGCAAGCGGCGCCGGATGCGGGCAGCCTGGTCGACGAGTTCATCGAGCAGGCCGTCATTCAATTCGAAATCGCGCACGGCCTCGACCGCGGGCTTGAAATACAGCGTGGCATCCACCTTGCCGCGGCGCACGATCGCGGCGATGGCCTGGCGGAATTCCGGCTCGGCGGCACGGAAGTCCTCGGGCAGGCGTAAAAACACCTCAAGGTAGCGGTGATTGACGCTGCGCAGTTCCCAGGCGAGGTTGCCGAAGGGAGCCGGCCGCTCGCGGCGGGCGAAGCCTGTCATGCTGCGAATCATGCGTTCCCCGGTTGGCGGATTCGGCGATGCCGGAATTGGCATGCCACGAATCGCCAGTAGCCGTTTGATGTAAGCTTTCGCGCCAGAATAACAGATGCTGTCGCGGGCAGAATCGGGAGGGCGGTTGCGCATTGAATTCGCCGAGGTCAGCGATGTAGGTCATCGCGACGACAACCAGGACCGTGCCGCCGTCGTGGCCGACACGGACGCCGCGTTGCTCGTCGCCATGGACGGCATGGGCGGGCACTTCCATGGCGCGGTAGCGGCGGAGATCGGCTGCAGTACGCTGCTGGGAGCGTTCGCGGCGGAGCCGCACCCGTTGTTCGACCCGCTCGGCTTCCTGCACCTGTCGCTGGGCCGCGCCCATGAGGCGGTGGTCGCGGCGGGCGAGTCGCTGCCGGTGGAACAACGCCCACGCGCGACCTGCGCCGTCTGCCTGGTGCAGGACGGTGCGGCGTACTGGGCGCACCTGGGGGACGCGCGCGTGTACCACATCCGCAACGGTGCGCTGCTGCGCCGGACCCGCGACCACAGCCATGTCGAGCAGCTGTTGCGCGACGGGATGATCCGCGAGGACGAGGTGCACGGCCACCCGATGCGCAACTACGTGGACTGCTGCATCGGCGGCGAAGCGGCGATGCCGGACATGTCCATCTCGCTGCGCCACGCCCTCAGCCCGGGCGACATCCTGCTGGTGTGCTCGGACGGGTTGTGGGCCAACCTGCGCGACGCCGACATCGTGGCGTTCTGGCAGGCGGACGGCAAGTTACTGGCCGAAGCGCTGGCCGAGCTGGTGGACCAGGCGGTCGAAGCTTCCGCGCCGCACAGCGACAACGCCACGGCGGTCGCGTTGCGCTGGCTGGGCTGACTCACATGAGGACCCGTTCATGAGGCACGACGGCCGGGCCCCGCACGAGATGCGCGGCGTGCGCTTCACGCGCGGCTACGCCAGCCACGCCGAGGGCTCGGTGCTCGTCGAGTTCGGCAGTACACGCGTGCTGTGCACGGCCAGCGTCGAGGCCGGCGTGCCGCCGTTCCTGCGCAACTCCGGGCAGGGCTGGGTGACGGCGGAGTACGGCATGCTGCCGCGCGCGACGCACACGCGCAACGCGCGGGAGGCGGCGCGCGGCAGGCAGACCGGCCGCACCCAGGAGATCCAGCGCCTGATCGGGCGCTCGCTGCGGGCCTGCGTCAACCTGCGCGCCCTTGCCGACCACACGATCACGGTGGACTGCGACGTGCTGCAGGCGGACGGTGGGACCCGCACGGCGGCCATCACGGGCGGGTATATCGCGCTGGTCGACGCGACGGGCGTGTGGATGGAGCGCGGCAAGCTGGCCACCAGTCCCATCCACGGGCAGGTCGCCGCCGTCTCGGTCGGCATCGTGGGCGGCGAACCCGTGCTCGACCTGGACTACAAGGAAGACGCCGGCGCAGAGACGGACATGAACGTCGTCATGAATGCCGGCGGCGGCTTCATCGAGGTGCAGGGCACGGCCGAGGGCCATGCGTTCCGCCGCGAGGAGCTGGACCAGTTGCTCGACCTCGCCGCCGCGGGCATCAAGCGGCTATGCGCCCTGCAGCTCGAGGCGCTGGACGGCCGGCGGACCTGAGCGTGGCGCCGGCCCGCCGGATCGTCATCGCCACCGGCAATGCGGCCAAGCTGCGCGAGATCAACGCGCTGCTCGCCGGCTGCGGCATCGAGGCGCTGCCGCAATCCGCGTTCGGCATCGTGCCGCCGCCCGAGGACGGCGCGACGTTCGTCGCCAACGCGCTCATCAAGGCGCGCCACGCCGCGCGCCTGAGCGGGCTGCCCGCGATCGCCGACGACTCCGGGCTCGAGGTGGATGCGCTGGACGGCCGGCCCGGCGTGCTGTCGGCGCGCTATGCGGGTGAAGCGGGCGACGACGCCAACAACGCGAAGCTGGTGGAGGAACTGGCGGGGGTGCCGCCACGTGGGCGTGGCGCGCGCTACCGCTGCGCCATGGTGTTCGTGCGCGACGGCGGGGACCCACAGCCGCTCGTCTGCGAGGCGTCGTGGGAGGGTCGCATCGGCGCGGCGCCGCGCGGCACGGGGGGCTTCGGCTACGACCCGCTGTTCGAGGTTGCCGGCGACGTGCGCACGGCGGCTGAAATGCCGGCGGCCGAGAAGAACGAGGCCAGCCACCGCGGGCAGGCGTTGCGGGCGCTCATCGCGGCGCTGAAGGGCACAGGGGTCTGACCCGCCCTGGGGTCTGACCCCTCCTTTACCAGCAGGGACGGTGCCGGCTTCCGTTTCAGGAGGAGTCAGACCCCTGCAAGGGGTCAGACTCCAGTCACCGGTTGAGCCCTCAGCGTACGACCTTGAGCGGATCGCCGGCCCTCGGCTCCTTGTCCGGATAGAGCCGGTTCATCAGCCGGTACTGCTCGACCGGGTACTTCGTAATCGGCGATCCGGCCGCCAGCTTCTCGATGCTCGTGCCGGCCGGCGCGGGCATGATGCGCAGCCGGTAAGGTTCGGCCAGCGCGAACTCGTTCGAACGCAAGGGCCGGAAGGTCTGCGCGGCCGACATGATCAGCGCGTCGCCCGACGGGGCGGTCGACCCGGTGCGGCTCGCGCCCCGCACGATCCACATCAGGTTGTTGTGGCGCACGATGACGTAACGCACGTTCGACGAGCCGCCGAACGGCGAGGCGTCGCCCCTTACGATCGCCGTATACGCTTCCAGGCCATTGACCTGCAGGTCCCGGCCACCGTCCAGGCGCTTGTTGGCGAGCCCGCGCAGCGCGAAGTCGCGCGGCCGGGTGACGCCTGCCGGCGGCGCCTGGGCGGTCAGCTGCATGACGTGGTTCTTGTCCTGCGAGACGGCCAGCAGCTGCTGCGGGTCGTTCTGGATCGCCCAGCCCTGCGGGAACGCCACCGTGAACTGGTAATCCGCATGATAGAAGCGGTTGTCGCGCACCATGCCCTGCCGGCGGCTGGAACCGTAGGCGAGGCCGTCGATGGCCTTCAGGAACTGGTCGCGGTTCTCCGCCTGCCCGGTCGCCCTGCCCTCGACACGGCCGGCCGACGCGACCGCCTGCCGCAGTCGCGAGTCGTTGTCGGGGTGCGTCGAGAAGACGCCGTGGTAGATGCGCGGGTCGCGCTTCTCGGCGCGCGCCCGCGCCCGCTCGAACATCTCCTGGTCCTTGAGCACCGCGACCACGTCGATCATGGCCTCGGGCCGGTAGCCGGTCCGGGCCAGGTACTCCGCGCCGAGCCGGTCCGCCTCGAGTTCCGCTTCGCGGCCGTAGCCGCTGATGATCGCGGCACCCGCGATGTTGGTGAGGTCGCCCAGGGCGGGCTGGCCGGTGAAGATCGTCGCGGCCGCGCCCAGCACGCCCGCCACCGTCGACTTGCTGTGCTGCTGCACCGAATGGCGTGCCGTGACATGCCCGATCTCGTGCCCCAGCACGGCGGCCAGTTCCGCCTCGTTGGCCAGGTAGGGGATGATGCCGCGCGAGATGTAGACGTATCCGCCGGGCGTCGCGAACGCGTTCACGTCGTCGGTATCCACGACCGTGAATTTCCACTCCAGGTCGGGGCGGTGGCTCTGTTTGGCGAGTTTCTCGCCCAGCTCCTGCACGTACTGCTGCAGGTTGTAGTCGTCGTACACGCCCATCGTCTGGGTGATCTGCACGTGCAGTTGCTTGCCGAGCTTGACCTCGCTGTCTTCCGACATGAAGGCCATGTCGGTGCGTCCCGTAACCGGGTTGGTGGCGCAACTCGCCAGCAGCGACAGCGCGACGGCGGTGGCGGCGACGAGGATCTCGGTCGGTGTCTGCATGGCGAACCCTCCGGCGATGAACCGCTTATAGCCCCGGGCGGCCGGTGGGCTCAAGCGTGCAGGATGTTTGACGCCGCGGGCGGCGAAAAGTTGACGACGAGTATCGCGCCGCATGCGCGGGCAACGAAAAGGGCGCCGTGAGGCGCCCTGTCGCGGCCGGCTGGCGCACCGGTCAGCTGGCGATCCCGTATCTCTTGCGGAACTTGTCTACGCGGCCGCCGCTGTCCACGATCTTCTGCTTGCCCGTGTAGAACGGGTGGCATTGCGAGCAGACCTCGACCTGCAGATCCTCGCCCAGCGTGGAACGCGTCTTGAAACTGTTGCCGCAGCCGCAGGTGACGGAGATTTCCTGGTACTTCGGGTGAATGTCGGACTTCATGGCCATATACCGTCGCAAGCCCCGCCGGGGCTTTCTGGAAAGGGCGCGAAGTCTAGCGACCAGCGCGCTTCCGTTCAAGGCGGCAAAGCACCATCCGCCATGCGACTGGCTGCCGACCGCGATCTGGAATTGGTCTGGCGAGTCGGCTAAGTGACCGGATCTGAGCGGGTTTTTTCCTTATCCACAAATCCTGTTGATAACTCTGTGGATGGTGCTGGGGCCCACCATTCGATTCAGGCGCAAAATCGCAATTGTGTCGACTTGGTCAAGTTTTGAGCAGGCATCTTTATTCAATTAAAACAACGTTTTAACACCATCCAGTTAAAGAGGATACATAACAAAGCGATGAAAGTGCCGGTCCGGCGGTAGTCTCTGGCCTCTGTGCACAACCGACTCCGGGGATTCCGGTCCGGTCAGGGTGCCAGCCGACCGGAAAACGACCCGCCGGGGAGGTCCGCGGCAAGGCCGGGACAGGCCCCAGGCGCCTCTGCGCCGCGCCCCTCGGGCAGGAAGGCCGCCTGCAGGTCGTTCAGGAAATCGAAGCCGAACTCAGTGGGCTGCACGTGAGCGCCGGACACGTGCAACAGCCCGCGACCGGCCAGTTCGGCCAGCGTCGGGTTGACCGCGCTGGCCGGCAGGCCCGTGGCGCGCTCGAAATCGTCGAGCCCGAAGCCTGAAACCAGGCGCAGCGCGTTCAGCATGTACTCGAATGGCAGGTCCTCGGGCGGCACGCGGCGCCGCGATGAAGCCGTACCGGCGGCAGCCCACGCCATGTAGTCGAGCGGGCGGCGCGACCGCTCGGTGCGCAGGACACCCTCGGCGGTCGTGAGCTTGCCGTGGGCGCCGGCGCCCAGGCCGAGGTAATCGCCGAAGGTCCAGTAGGCGAGGTTGTGCCTGCATTGCCTGCCGGCCCGCGCGTACGCGGACACCTCGTAGCGATCAAGCCCGGCCTGCGCGAGCAGCGCGTGGCCCGCAACGTACATCTCGGCCACGGCTTCCTCCCCCGGCAGGTCCGGCGGGTGCCGGTGGAAGGGCGTGCCGGGCTCCAGCGTGAGCTGATACCGCGACAGGTGGGACGGGCCGAGCGCGAGTGCAGCCCGCAGGTCGTCGCCGGCCTGCGCGACGGTCTGGCCCGGCAGGCCGTACATGAGGTCGAGGTTGAAGTTCCCTATCCCGGCCCGGCCGAGGTCCCGTACGGCAAGGTCGATGTCGTCGGGCGAGTGGATCCGGCCCAGCGCCGCCAGGCAGCGCGCGTCGAAAGACTGGGCGCCGAGCGACACGCGGTTGATGCCGGCCTCGGCATATTCCTCGAAGCGGCCGCGCTCGATTGTTCCCGGGTTGGCCTCGAGCGTGACCTCGACGTCGTGGCCGAAGTCGAGTTCCGCACGCAGGCCGTACAGGACACGGCCGATGGCCTGGGCGCTGAACAGGCTGGGCGTGCCGCCGCCGAAAAAGACCGTGTCTATCTTCCGCCCCGCCGCCAGGTGCAGGTCCGCACGCAGGTCGGCCAGCAGTGCGTCCACGTACCGGCCTTCCGGGACAACCTGCGGCGCGCGGTGTGAATTGAAGTCGCAGTAAGGGCACTTCCTGACGCACCAGGGAAGGTGGACATAGACGGACAGCGTTGCCATGACCGGCGATTCTACTCGTGGAAAACCGCGTTGATTCCAGAATGACACCATGACAGGATCTATTTACCTCTGCCCGCTTCCAATGGCAGCCATCAGCCCCCGGAAAAAAATCCCATGAGCGAGAACAAGTTCAAGTTGACCAACGTTGCTACCGGCAAGTCGTCGGAACTGTCGGTGCTATCCGGCACCATCGGTCCGGACGTCGTCAACATCTCCTCGCTGTACAAGGACCATGGCGTCTTCACCTTCGACCCGGGGTTCATGGCCACCGCCTCGACGGAAAGCAAGATCACCTACATCGACGGCGATGAGGGCGTGCTCATGTACCGGGGCTACCCGATCGAGCAGCTCGCGGAGAAGAGCTCGCACCTCGAGGTGGCCTACCTGCTGCTCAACGGGGAACTGCCCACGACGGCCCAGTTTGACGAATTCAGCAACTCGATCCGCCGGCACACGATGCTCAACGAGTCGCTGCTCAAGATGTACAACGGCTTCCATCACGACGCGCACCCGATGGCGATGGTGTCGGCGATCGTGGCCTCGATGGCCGCGTTCTACCACGACACCATGAACATCGAGGACCCGAACAACCGCGAGGTGTTCTCGCACCGGATGATCGCCAAGATCCCGACCATCGCGGCGGCCGCCTACAAGCACTCGGTGGGACAGCCATTCGTCTACCCGCGCAACGATCTCGACTACACCTCGAACATGCTGAACATGTTCTTCGCCGTGCCGTGCGAGCCGTACGAGGTGGACGACCTGCACGCCAAGGCCCTGGACCTGCTGTTCATCCTGCACGCGGACCACGAGCAGAACGCCAGCACCTCGACGGTGCGGCTGGCGGGCAGCACCGGCTGCAACCCGTACGCGGCGATCTCGGCCGGCGTCTCCGCGCTTTGGGGTCCCGCCCACGGCGGCGCCAACGAGGCGGTGCTGGAGATGCTCGAGGCAATCGGCACCGTGGCCAACGTCGACAAGTTCCTGGCCAAGGTCAAGGACAAGAAGGACAACGTGCGCCTGATGGGCTTCGGCCATCGCGTGTACAAGAATTTCGACCCGCGCGCCAAGATCATCCGCGAGATGTGCCACAAGGTGCTCAAGCAACTCGGTGGCGCCAACACCCCGTTGTTCGAGCTGGCGCTGAAGCTCGAAGAGATCGCGCTCAAGGACGAGTACTTCCTGTCCCGGAATCTCTACGCGAACGTGGACTTCTACTCGGGGATCATCTATAGCGCGCTGGGCATCCCGCGCTCGATGTTCACCGTGATGTTCGCGATTGCGCGCACGACGGGCTGGGTGTCGCAATGGCGGGAAATGCTGTCCGCACCGGCGTGGAAGATCGGGCGGCCGCGGCAGATCTACAATGGCCCGGTGCAGCGCGACTACGTGGCGATCGGCAAGCGCAAGTCCTGATTCACGTCTTGGGGTCTGACCCCGCAGGGGTCTGACCCCTCCCGGGCGGAGGCTACCGCCGTCCCTGTCGGTCAGGAGGAGTCAGACCCCTGCGGGGTCAGACTCCATTCTGTTCGGGGTCTGACCCCCGGAAGAGGTCAGACCCCGCCGGCCTCAGATCCTCGGCGTCGCCCGTTCGATGATCGCCCCGCAATCGACGCTGGTGGGCAGGGTGCCCGGCATCAGGCCGCGGTCGGCGCCGAGCCTGGCGGCACAGAAACCGTCGGCGACGGCCGCCGGCGCATGCCGGACCAGCAATGCAGCCTGCAGGGCGAGCGCCAGGTCTTCGACCAGTATGCGGGCTTCGCGCTGCGGCGCGTCGGGCGTGGCGAGCCGGTCAGCCAGCCGGCCGGTCAGGGCATCGAGGCGCCGGTCGGCGCCGCGTGCCAGGCGCAGCTCATCCAGCACTGCGGGTATCGCATCGCGTTCGCGCGCCAGCGCGCGCATCACGTCCAGGCACTGCACGTTGCCGGACCCCTCCCAGATCGCATTGATGGGCGCGTCGCGGTACAGGCGGGCCAGCGGCGACTCCTCGATGGTGCCGTTGCCGGCGACACATTCCATCGCCTCGCCGGCGGCGGACACCGTGCGCTTGGTGATCCAGTACTTGGCAACCGCCGTCACGACGCGCGAGAAGGTCCGCTCGCCGGCCTTGCCGGCGGCGCGGTCGTAACTGCCGGCCACCCTGAGCGCCAGTGCCGTGGCGCCCTCGGACTCCAGGCACAGGTCGGCCAGCACGGCCTGCATCAGCGGCTGCGCGGCCAGGCGGGCGCCGAAGGCCTCACGGTGCGCCGCGTGATGCGTGACTTCGGCGACCATACGCCTCAGCGATGCGGCCGAGCCGAGCGCGCAGTCGAGCCGCGTGTGGCGGACCATCTCCATGATGTTGGCGATGCCGCGTCCTTCCTCGCCGATGCGCCAGGCCATGGCCTCGCGGAACTCGACCTCGCTGGAGGCGTTGGAGCGGTTGCCTTCCTTGTCCTTGAGGCGCTGGATGTGGAATGCGTTGCGGGCGCCGTCCGGCCGGATCCGCGGCATCAGGAAGCACGTCAGGCCGCCCGGGGCCTGTGCCGTGACCAGGAACGCATCGGCCTGCGGCGCGGAACAGAACCACTTGTGGCCCGAGACGAGGTACTCGCGCCCGCCTGCCGGCAGCGCGCGGGTGGTGTTCGCGCGCACGTCCGAGCCGCCTTGCCGCTCGGTCAGCGCCATGCCGAATATCGCGCCGCGTTTCTGCCCGACCGGCAGCGACCTGGGATCGTAATGCCGTGACAGGATCGCGGGTTCCCATGCGGCCGCGAGTTCCGGCTCGAGCCGCAGCGTCGGGATCACGGCGAAGGTCATCGTCAGCGGGCAGCTGGCGCCTTCCTCGACCTGGTGACGCAGCATCATCAGCGCGCCGCGCACCACGTGTGCGCCGGGACCCGGCGCCGACCAGGGGCGGGCGTGCAGGCCGGCCTCGATGCCCAGGCGCATCAGCTCGTGCCAGGCGGGATGGAACTCGAGTTCGTCGATGCGGTTGCCGAAGCGGTCGTGGGAGTGCAGCTGCGGCGTGTGGCGGTTGGCCAGCTCACCGAGCTCCAGGACCGCGGCGCTGCCCATGCGCAGGCCGAATTTCCGCAGCGTGTCCTCGTCCTCTGCGCCGCCTTCGCGGCGCACGGCCTCCTGCAGCGCGGCGTCCTGTGCATACAGGTTGTAGTCGACGAGTGGCGGCGGCTGGTTGAAGACCTCGAACGGGTCGCGTGGCGCGGCGGGGGGCATGGAACCTCCGTTCAGGTTGCTGGCGCCCCCTCCTCGATCAGCGCCTCGACGTCGCGTAGTGTAGCGCGCCGCATCGGCTTGCCGTCCACGGGACTGAACGGCGGCTGGCGAATGCCGTCGGTCGGAAATACGAAGGCGTCGACCTCGTGGTCGCCGACATGGAAGCGGACCACCGGCACCGGCTCGGCGGCATCGCGCAGGACCTTGACGCGCCGTTCGGCCACCTTGTGCGGGATGAACCGCTCGATCAGCGTGAGCGTGACCGACTCCGGCATGTCCGCAAACACGTGCAGCTGTATCTCGCTGTGGGCCGCGGCCGTGCCGGACAGGACCGGCCCCACGAGGCGGGGCTCGAACGCTGCCAGCAGGTGCATCGCGGCGACCGCGTCGTGCCGCAGGCTCGCCAGGTCGCCGTCGTGCACGGCGGCGCCGAACAGGCGGTGGTGCTCGGCGAGGGCGGCTTCGATCTCGGTGTTCTTCGGCAATACGGCGCGGTCGGTCACGCCCATGCGCTCGGCCGCCTTGCGCTTGGCGAGCAGGAAGTCGTCTATGCCGCAATCCGCCATGAGGCGTGCCGCCTCCTGGGCCAGCGCGCGCCGCAACTGATCTCCCCGGACCGAGCGCTTGTGCATGGACGCACCTAGAAGATGGGTTCTTCCGGCCGCGGCGTGGTGACGGGGGCGCCGCGGTCCGGCGCTCCGTCCGGCGTCCCGCGGCCCGGGACATGGCCGGCCAGGAAGTACTCGAACACGGCATCCGGGTCGCCCGACCCGGCGGGCTCGCCGGTCGTCGCCGAGACCCGCGCCGTGACGACCCCTTCGGGCATCGGCTGCTGGTGCTCGGGCCGGTCGCGCAGCGCCTCCCGCATGAAATAGACCCACATGGGCAAGGCGGTCCGGCCGCCCTCCTCGAGGTCGCCCAGCGTGCGTTCCTGGTCGAAGCCCACCCAGGCGGTGGCGACGAGGTCGGCATTGAAGCCGGCGAACCACGCGTCGCGCCGGTCGTTGGTGGTCCCGGTCTTGCCGGACAGGTCGTTGCGACCCAGCGCCAGGGCGCGCTGGCCGGTGCCGACCCGGATCACGTCCCGCAACATGTCGGAAACGATGAAGGCATTGGCCGGGCTGACGACGGCGGCAGCCCGCTGGTCCTCCGGTACGTCGAGGGACCCGCCCACCTCGCCGGCCCGGGTCACGCTGCGGCCGTCGCCGGGCACGCGCGTGCGCAGGGCCGCGGAGAACCCGGTCAGCACCCCCGGCGCGGCCTGGCCGGCCGCTTCCTGGCATTCCGGGCACGCCAGACGCGGGTTTGCCTGCATCAGCACCTCGCCACGCGCGTCCTCGACCCGCTCGATCAGGTAAGGCCGGACCCGGAACCCGCCGTTGGCGAACACGGCAAAGCCGGCGGTGACCTCGAGCGGAGTGAGCTGCGAGGTGCCGAGCGCCGCGGTCAGGTCGGCGGGCACATGGGCCGCAGGGAAGCCGAAGCGCATGACGTACTCGCGGGTGCGGTCGACGCCCATCGCGCGCATCAGGCGGATGGACACGAGGTTCCGCGACCGCGCCAGCGCATCCCGCAACCGCGTCGGTCCGTAGAAGCGGCTGTCCACGTTGGCCGGCCGCCAGTCCGTCTCGTCGGTGCCCTCCGGCGCCTCATACACGACCGGTGCGTCGAGGATGATCGACGCGGGCGTGTAGCCGCGCTCGAGCGCGGCGGAGTAGATGAAGGGCTTGAAGGCGGAGCCGGGCTGCCGCCTGGCCTGCGTCGCACGGTTGAACGCCGCCGTATAGAAGTCGAAGCCGCCGGTCAGGGCGACGATCGCGCCGTCATGCGGGTCGAGCGAGACCAGCGCGCCCTGCGCTTCGGGGACCTGCGCCAGGAAGGCGGTGGCCGGCCCGCTGGGCAGGATGTAAACGACGTCGCCGCGGCGCAGCACGCTGGCGGGCCGGCGCGGTGCGGCGCCGACGCCGCCGCCCGGAAGCGCCGGCCGGGCCCAGGCCATACCCTCGAACGGCAACGAAAACTCGCCGCGACTGCGCGTGACCACCGTGGCCTGCCGGTCGTCCACGGCCCGCACCAGGGCGGGCAGCAGCACGCCCACCGTGGCGTGGCGGCTGAGCACGGCCTCCACGATCTCCGGGTTCTCGACGGGCGGCAGTTCCGCCCGTTCCGCCGGTCCCCGGTAACCGTGGCGCCGGTCGTATTCGAGGAGGGTACTGCGCAGCGCAATGTCCGCGGTGCGCTGCAGGCGGCTGTCGACGGTCGTGACGACCCGCATGCCGTCCGTGTAGATCCTGCCGCCGTATTCCTCGAACAGCGCCTGCCGCACCAGTTCCGCAACGTACGGCGCCTCGACCTCCACGCGCGGTCCGTGCAGCTCGCCCGTGATCGGTTCCTCCATGGCCGCGCGCTGCTGTGCGGCGCTGATGAAGCCGACTTCGCGCATGCGCCGCAGCACGTAGGCGCGGCGGCGTTCGGCCTGCTCGCGGCTGGCGGCGGGGTTGTAGCGCGAGGGCGCCTGCGGAATGCCTGCGAGCAGCGCCGCCTCGGCGACGCTGAGGCGCGCCAGCGGCTTGCCGAAGTACGTCTCCGCGGCCGCGGCCACGCCGTAGGCGCGCTGCCCCAGGAACACGGTGTTGAGGTACAGCTCGAGGATTTCCTTCTTCTCGAGTTCGTGCTCGAGGGTGAGCGACAGGAAGATCTCGCGCAGCTTGCGGCGCAGCGTGCGTTCCTTGCTGATCAGCGTGGTGCGCACCAGTTGCTGGGTCAGCGTGCTGCCGCCCTGCCGGGCTTCCATGGAGGCGGCGGAAACGAACAGCGCGCGGGTCATGCCCATCCAGTCCACGCCGGGATGCTCGAAGAAACGGTCGTCCTCGGCCGCCAGGAACGCCTGCACCACGACCTCGGGCACTTCCGCGTAGGTCACCGGAAGCCGCCGTTGCTCGCCGATCTGGCCGATCAGGCGGCCGTCGCGGCTGTAGACGCGCAGCGGCATCTGCAGCTGCAGCTGCCGCAACTGGACGACATCGGGCAGCGTGGGCTTCAGGTAGTAATAGGTGGCCAGGAACGCCAGTCCGACCACCCCCGCCAGCGCGACCGCCACGATCGCGGCTACCTGCAGGGCGCGGCGCGTGCGACTTTTCACCTTGGGCTTGCCGTCATTGGCCTGGGAGGGCGTTGATTATGCCTAGTCACGAGCGTGGGGCGACACCCGCATGAACATCCCGCACAAATGCCGGGTCCGTGACGCCGCGCACGGAGAAGCGCCGCGCGCCGGGGCAGGATCGACGTGGCGGCCGAGCGTATCCGGCAGCAGCCCCTGGATGGGTCCGGCAAAGCGCCAACGGGCGCGGCGGCCGGCACCCTGGGAGGGGTCGGGCCGGGCCGGTTTTGGCGGGGTCGCCCACATAGGATGAATCTGCGATAGCGGTCACGTTCAATTTAACAGTTGCTTGCTATATAGTTGGCCGGCGAAGTTGACCCGGCGTCGCGTGTAGGCAACGCAAGCGCTTGACCTGAAAAGGAAACAATTGTGCTGAAGCTGCCCCAGATTTCACTGGGCTCAAGGCGACGTCCGCTGATCGGGCTCGACATCACCACGTCGTCCGTGAAGCTGATCGAGCTGATCGAGTCCGGCGGCCAGTACCGCGTCGAGGCCTATGCGGCCGAGCCGACGCCGCACAACGCCGTCAATGAAAAGGCCATCGTCGACGTCAACGCGGTCAGCGAGGCCATCCGCCGCGCCGTCAAACGCTCCGGCGTGCGCAACAAGGAATGCGCGGTGGCGATCAGCGGCGATGCCGCCATCACCAAGGCCATCCCGATGCCCAGGTCGCTGTCCGAGACGGACCTCGAACAGCAGGTCGAGCTGCAGGCCGACCAGTACATCCCGTTCCCGATGGAGGAGGTCAGCTACGACTTCCAGGTCCTCGGACCGTCCGACAAGGACCCGGAAATGCAGGATGTGCTGCTGGTCGCGACCCGCACCGACAACGTCGAGCAGCGCGTGGCCGCGGTCACCGCTGCCGGGCTCGTCCCGAAGCTGGTCGACGTGGAGTCCTTCGCCCTCGAGAACGCCTGCCGCCTGATGACCCACCAGATGCCGGACGGCGGCATCGATCGCACGATCGCGGTCGTGGACTTCGGCGCGAGCAGCACCACCTTCAGCATCCTGCGCGACCTGCACGTCGTCTACACGCGCGATTTCGCCTTCGGCGGCCAGCAGCTGACCGAGGAGATCATGCGCACCTACGGACTCTCCATGGAGGAGGCGGGCCGCGCCAAGAAAGAGGGCGGCTTGCCGTCCAACTACCAGCCGGAGGTGCTGGATCCGTTCATCGACGACATGACCCAGCAGGTGAGCCGCTCGCTGCAGTTCTACCTGGCCTCGGGCAGCGGCCGTACGCCGCCGGAACAGATCCTGATCTGCGGCGGCTGCGCCAACATCCCGGGCGTGGCGGAGGTCATCGCGAGCCGCGTCGGCATCCCGGCCGAACGGGGCGACCCGCTGGGACAAATGCGAATTTCATCCAGGGCCAAGGCGCTCGGCGTGACGCGCGACGCCACGGCCCTGTTGACCGCCTGCGGTCTGGCACTGCGGAGCTTCGACGATCATGCCAAGTATTAACCTGCTTCCATGGCGGGCTGAACTTCGCCAGCGCCGGCAGAAGGAGTTCGTGGTCGGGCTGGTCGGCGCCGCCGCGCTGGCGCTGATCATCGCGCTGCTCGCGCACTTCGCGGTGAGCACGATGATCGACGCGCAGCAGCGCCGCAACGACCTGCTCAAGGCGGAGATCGTCGAGCTCGACAAGCAGATCGAGGAGATCATCGCGCTCGAGGAGCAGAAGGCGCGGATGGTGGCGCGCATGCAGGTCATCGAGCGGCTGCAGAAGAGCCGCCCCGAAGCCGTCAAGCTGTTCGACGAAATCGTTCGCACGCTGCCGGAGGGGGTCTACCTCACAACCGTCAAGCAGAGCGGCCGGCGGCTCGAATTCGAGGGTGTCGCGCTGTCGAGCACGCGCGTTTCCGCCTTCATGCGCAACATGGACGCCTCGGACGTGCTGTCCAGTCCGGACCTCAAGGTCATCGAGACGGGAACCAGCGGCGTCGGCTCGAGTTTCACGCTGTTTGGCCAGCTCCGTGCGCCGGCCGCCGATGATGCGGCGGTCGAGGCGCCCGCAGCCAGGAAGCGCGTCAAGGAGGCGAAGCCATGAACGCGCTGAACCGGTTCTTCGAGCAGGTGCGCACGCTGGACCCGCGCGACGTGGGGCGCTGGCCCTTCCTGTTCCGCGCGCTCACCATCGGCATCGTGCTGGCCGTGGTGTCCGGGCTGCTGGTCTGGCAGTTCGTTTACCGTGGCAACCTGCCCGACCTGCGCGCGGCGGAGGAGGAGCAGAAGAAGCTGTGGTCCACCTTCGACCAGAAGCAGCGCAAGGCGGCCAACCTCGAGTCCTACCGGCAGCAGCTGGCGGAGATCGAGCGCAGCTTCGGCGCCATGCTGCGGCAATTGCCGGGCCGTACCGAGGTGCCCAGCCTGCTGGTGGACATCTCGCAGACCGGCCTGGCGTCCGGCCTGCAGGAAAAGCTCTTCCAGCCGGAGCAGGAAGCGCGCCGTGACTTCTATGCGGAACTGCCGATCAAGATCACCCTGACAGGCGGTTACCACGAATTCGGCCAGTTCGTCAGCGGTATCGCGGCGCTGCCGCGTATCGTGACCTTGCACGACCTGAAGGTATCGCAGAACAGCAGCCGCGGCGGGCGGCGGGGTGGGGCGGTGCCCAGCGACGAGTTGACGCTGGAGCTGACGGCCAAGACCTATCGGTACCTCGAGGAATCCGAGCGTGCGGAGCAGGAAGCGAAGGCGATGGCGGCCCAGCCGGGCAACAAGCGCAAGTGAACAAGATATGAGCCAGGCAATACACAGGAAGGCACTGGTGGCGGGCTGCATCGCGGCGACGCTGGCGCTGGCCGGCTGCGGCGGCGGGCTGGGCGACCTGCGCGCGGAGATCGAGCAGGCCAAGCAGCGCCCCGGCGGGCGCATCGAGCCGTTGCCCGAGGTGACCCCGTACGAGTCCTACGCGTACTCGATGGCGGACCAGCGCTCGCCGTTCCTGCAGAGCCTGGCGGGCGACTCGGGACCCGGCCCGCGACCGGACAGCAAGCGGCCACGCGAGTTCCTCGAGCAGTTTTCGCTGGATACGCTGAGGATGGTCGGCACGCTGAGGCTCGGCGGCGTCACCTATGGCCTCGTGCAGACGCGGGACGGGCTCATCCACCGCGTGCTGCCGGGCAACCGCGTCGGGCAGAACGACGGCCGGATACTCTCCATCGGCGATGCGCGCATCGCCGTGGTCGAGATCGTGCCCGACGGGCTGGGTGGATACCTCGAGCGGCAGGCAGCCCTCGCGCTTAGCGATTGATTCGTGGGAGAACCTCTGATGGTTGGCAACGACCGGGCGGCAGTTAACACAGATGGAGAGCGCCTCATGAAGCGGACCTTGGGTGGCGTAATCGCCGCGCTGGCTCTCGCGTGGGTCGGCCTTGCACAGGCACAGGAACCCACGACGACACTGACCGCCGTCGAGGTGCAGGCGATGGCGGGCAATTCACTGCAGGTGCGGCTCAGGACCAGCGGTCCGGCTCCGGCACCGCTGACTTTCACGATTGACCGGCCCGCCAGGCTTTCGGTGGACCTGCCGGACGTCGCGCTGGCACTGGACAAGCGGCGCATCGACGTCAACGCCGGCGGCGTGGACTCGATCGTCGCGGCCGAGGCGGGTGGCAGGACCCGGGTCGTCTTCAACCTGGATGCGCTGGCGCCGTATTCGGCGCGCGCCGACGGCAATTCCGTGCTGGTGACGATCGGCCAGGTGGCGGCGACCGAGGCGTCCGCGGCCCAGGCGGCCGCAGCGCCCGCGGGCCCGCGACACATCGCGGGCGTCGATTTCCGCCGTTCGCCGGACGGCGCCGGCCGCGTCATCGTCAAGCTGTCGGACGTTCGCACGCCCGCCAGCCTGAAGCAGGAAGGCAACCGCATCGTGGTCGACTTCACCGGCGCGCAGCTGCCGGAAGCGTTCCTCAAGCGCTACGACGTCGTCGATTTCGCGACGCCGGTCAGCACGGTGGACGCGACGCGCGGTGCGGCCGGCGCGCGCATCGTCGTGACCGCGACGGGCGACTTCGAGCAGCTGGCCTACCAGACCGACGACACCTACGTCGTCGAGGTCAAGGAGCGCGCCAAGAAGGCGGTGCTCACGGACAAGGAGAAGGTCTACACGGGCGAGCGCCTGACGCTCAACTTCCAGGACATCGACGTGCGCGCCGTGCTGCAGCTGCTGGCCGACACCAGCGGCCAGAACATCGTGGTCAGCGACTCGGTGAAGGGCCGCGTGACGCTGCGCCTGCAGAACGTGCCGTGGGACCAGGCGCTGGACATCGTGCTGCGCACCAAGGGGCTCGACCTGCGGCGCAAGGACAACGTGATCCTGGTCGCGCCGCAGGAGGAGATCGCGTCGCGCGAGAAGGCCGAACTGGCCGCGCAGAAGGACATCCAGGAGCTGGCGCCGCTGCGCACCGAGTTCCTGCAGGTCAACTACGCCAAGGCGACCGACATCGCCAAGCTGCTCAAGTCCGGCGGCACCGGCTCGCTGCTCTCGTCGCGCGGCAACGTCAGCATCGACGAACGCACCAACACGCTGCTGGTGCAGGACACGACCGAGCAGCTCGACCAGATCCGCGCCATGGTGTCGACGCTCGACATCCCGGTGCGCCAGGTGCTCATCGAGACGCGCATCGTGATCGTCAACGACGACTTCTCGCGCGACCTGGGCGTGCGCGCGGGCTTCACGCGCGTGTCCAACGACATCAACGACCTGATGGCGGTCAGCGGCAGCGCGGGCGCCACCGACACGATGATGAGCTCGGTGCTGGACAACCTGGCGACGACCGGCCAGCCGTACCCGGTGGAGGTGCCGTTCGGCAACTTCGACCGGTACAACGTCAACATGCCGGTCAGCAACCCGGCCGGCCGGATCGCGCTGGCGATCCTCGACTTCGACGACTTCCTGATCGACCTGGAGCTGTCGGCCGCGCAGGCCGAAGGCAAGGGCCGGATCGTCTCTTCGCCGCGCATCATCACCGCCAACCAGCGCGAGGCGGTCATCGAGCAGGGCGTCGAGATCCCGTACCAGGAGTCGTCCTCGAGCGGCGCCACCACGACGCAGTTCAAGAAGGCGGTGCTGTCGCTCAAGGTGACGCCGCAGATCACGCCGGACGACCGCGTGATCCTCGACCTGGAGGTCAACAAGGACAGCGTCGGCCAGCTCGTGCCGAGCGCGACCGGCGGCTTCGTGCCGTCCATCGACACGCGCTCGATCTCGACGCAGGTGCTGGTCAACGACGGCCAGACGGTGGTGCTCGGCGGCATCATGGAGACCGAGGAACGCGACTCGGTAAAGAAGGTCCCGCTGCTCGGCGACGTGCCGGGACTCGGGATGCTGTTCCGCTCCAAGAGCAAGTCCAATAACCGCGACGAGCTCTTGATCTTCGTGACGCCGAAGATTCTGCGCGAAGGCTCGAATATCAAGTGAGCAGGGACCGGCCGGCTTGCGCGCCGGCCGGCTCACCGGCAAAGTCTGACGGCCGCCTCCGGGCGGCCGTTTCCATTGCCGCAGGCGACCATGTCGATTCAGCCAGGCCGTAGCGTGTTCCTCATCGGGCCCATGGGCTCAGGCAAGACCACGGTCGGCCGCCGGCTGGCGAAGCGGCTGGGGTACCGGTTCGTGGACAGCGACGCGGAGATCGAGGCGCGCACCGGCGTGGACATCGCGTTCATCTTCGAGAAGGAAGGGGAGCCGGGTTTCAGGATCCGCGAGCGGCAGGCTATCGACCGGCTGACGCAGCTCGAGCGGGTGGTGCTCGGCACGGGCGGCGGCGCCGTGCTGTCCGCAGAGAACCGCGAACGGCTGGCGGCCCGCGGGGTGGTCGTCTATCTTGAGACGTCGGTCGAGCAGCAACTGGCGCGCACCCGGCGCAGCAAGCGGCGGCCGCTGCTGGACACCGCGGACCCGCGCGGCCGTCTGGCCGAGCTGATGCAGCAGCGCGAGCCGCTGTACCGGTCCATCGCCGCCATCACCGTGCCGACCAATGGCCGCAAGTCGGTGACGGTGGCTGCGGAGGTCGCGGAGCGGTTGCTGGCGGCGGGCCTGGCGGAAATGGACGGGTCATGGACAGGTTGACCGTGAATCTCGGCGCCCGCAGCTACCCGATACTGATCGGGCCGGGCCTGCTGGCCGATGACTCGCTGCTGGCGGGCCACGTCGGCGCCCGCGACGTGCTGCTGGTCAGCAACGAGGTCGTCGCCCCGCTGTGGGCCCGGCCGGTGCGTGCCGCACTGGGAGGCGCGCGAGTCGTCGAGTGCATCCTGCCGGACGGCGAGGCGCACAAGGGCCTGGCGGCCTTCTCGCAGGTGATCGATGCCCTGGCCGGAGCGCGCATGAACCGCGACTGCGTGGTGCTGGCGCTGGGTGGCGGCGTGGTGGGCGACGTGGCCGGCTTCGCCGCCGCCTGCTGGCAGCGGGGCGTGGACTTCGTGCAACTGCCGACCACCCTGCTGGCGCAGGTGGATTCCGCCGTGGGCGGCAAGACGGGCGTCAACCACGCCGCGGGCAAGAACCTGATCGGCGCCTTCCACCAGCCGCTGGCGGTGTTCGCCGACACCGACACGCTGGCGACCCTGCCGCCGCGCCAGTTGCGCGCCGGGCTGGCCGAAGTCATCAAGTGCGGCCTGATCCGCGACGCCGGCCTGTTCGCCTGGCTGGAGGACAACGTCGCGGCGGTGCTCGGTCGCGAGCCGCTGGCGCTGGCCTTCGCGATCCGCAGCGCCTGCGAGTGCAAGGCCGCGATCGTGGCGGCCGACGAACTGGAGCGGGGCGAGCGCGCGCTCCTCAACCTGGGGCACACGTTCGCGCATGCGATCGAGACGGCCACCGGGCACGGCACCTGGCTGCACGGCGAGGCGGTGGCGACGGGACTGGACCTGGCGGCGCAGCTGTCCGTTCGCCTCGGCTGGCTGGACGCGGGCGAGGCCGCGCGCGTGCGCGCGCTGCTGACCCGGGCCGGCCTGCCGGTCGATCCGCCCGCCATCGGCGCGGCGCGCACGCTCGAGTTGATGGGCATGGACAAGAAAGTGCGCGGCGGCCGCATCCGGCTGGTGCTGCCCAGGCGAATCGGGCTGGCGACCTGCACGGACGAATACCCGGCGCAGGCGCTGCAGGAGCTGCTCGAGGAGCGTTTCGGGGGCGCGGGCCGATGAGTCACGAGCCCTCCCACGACCAGGGCCTGGCCCCCTGGGCGGCGCTTGAGGCGACCTCGCGGGGCCGCCGCCATGCGGAACCGCGCGCCGGCTACCGGGGCGAGTTCCAGCGCGACCGCGACCGCATCGTGCACTGCAGCGCGTTCCGGCGCCTGATGTACAAGACGCAGGTATTCGTCAACCACGAGGGCGACATGTACCGCACGCGGTTGACGCACTCCCTGGAAGTCGCGCAGGTCGCGCGCACGGTGGCGCGTGCGCTGCGGCTGTCCGAGCCGCTGGCGGAGGCGATCTCGCTGGCGCACGACCTCGGCCACACGCCCTTCGGGCATGCAGGCCAGGACGCGCTCAACGAATGCATGCGGGAATACGGCGGCTTCGAGCACAACCTGCAGTCGCTGCGGGTCGTGGACGAGCTGGAGGAACACTACGCGGACTTCCAGGGGCTCAACCTGACCTTCGAGACGCGCGAGGGGATCCTCAAGCACTGCCCGCGCGAGCTGGCCGCCACGCTGGGCGACGTGGGCGCCCGGTTCCTGGATGGCTCGGGGCCGGGACTGGAGGCGCAACTGGCGAACCTGGCGGACGCGATCGCGTACAACAACCACGACATCGACGACGGCCTGCGTGCCGGGCTGGTGACGGTCGAGGAGCTGACGACGCTGGCGATCTTCCGGCGGCACCTCGCGGCGGTGCGCGCGGCGCACCCGTCGCTCGGCGGCCGCCGGCTCGTGCACGAGATCGTGCGCCGCATGATCGATGAAGTGGTGACCGACCTGATCGAGGAGACCGGGCGCCGGCTGGCCGCGGCGCGTCCGGCCAGCATCGACGAGGTGCGCGCCCACCGTGCGCCCCTGGTCTCGCTGTCGCCGGAACGGTCCGCCGAACACCTCGACCTCAAGCGGTTCCTGCGGCAGCGCGTGTACCGCCACGAACACGTCCTGGACATGCGTGTCGAGGCCGTGGCGGTCCTGAAGGCGCTGTTCGCGGCCTTCATGCGTGACGTGGCGCTGCTGCCGGAGGAACATCGCACGCGGGCGCTGGCCCTTCAGGCCGACGCGGGGACCGCCGGTCGGGCACGCGCCGTCGCGGACTACGTGGCCGGCATGACCGACCGCTATGCGTTCCAGGAGCACGGGCGCCTGTTCGGCACGCCGCGGCCGACAGCGGGCCAGCGGGTCTAGTAGCATGTGCGCCCCCGGGCGGAGGACATGGCGGTGAATCGCAGCAGCATCCCGGCGCATGAGCGCCTGATTTTCGCGATGGACGTGCCGGACGCGGACGGTGCGCGCCGGCTCGCGGACCGGCTGGGCGACTCGGTCGCGTTCTACAAGCTCGGCCTGGAGCTGATGATGGCGGGCGGCTACTTCGAGTTGCTCGACTGGATGGTGGGCCGCGGCAAGCGGGTGTTCGTGGACCTCAAGCTGTTCGACGTGCCGGCCACGGTGGCGGCGGCCGTGCGCAACCTGCACAACCGGGGCGTCACCTTCACGACCGTGCACGGCAACCAGTCCATCATGGAAGCCGCGGCCGGGGCCAAGGGCGACGTCAAGGTGCTGGCCGTCACCGTGCTGACCAGCCTCGACCGGGGGGATCTCGACGACCTGGGGTTCGCCTGCGACGTCGAGAAGCTCGTGCTGTCGCGGGCCCGCCGCGCGCTGGCCGCCGGCTGCGACGGGGTGGTGTCCTCGGGCCTCGAGGCGCCCCTGCTGCGGCAGGGCGTGGACGACCGCCTGATCGTCGTGACGCCGGGCATACGGCCCGTCGAGAACCGGCCGGTGGACGACCAGAAGCGCGTGGTCAACGTCGAGCAGGCGTTCGCCAACGGCGCCGACTACATCGTCGTGGGCAGGCCGATTCGCGACGCCGCGGACCCGCGGGCCGCGGCGGAGGGCATCCAGGCGACCATCGCCTCGGTGTTCGGGAGCGGCCGATGAGCGCGCCGCTGGCCAACGACCTGCTGCTCAGGGCGCTGACCCGCCAGCCCACCGAGCGCACCCCCGTCTGGATGATGCGGCAGGCCGGGCGCTACCTGCCGGAGTACCGCGCCACGCGCGCCCGTGCCGGCAGCTTCCTCGACATGTGCATGAACCCGGACTACGCGTGCGAGGTCACCCTGCAGCCGCTCGAGCGGTTCCCGCTCGACGCGGCGATCCTGTTCTCCGACATCCTCACGATTCCGCACGCCATGGACCTGGGCCTGGTATTCGAGGCCGGCGAGGGCCCGAAGATCCGCCGCCCGGTGCGCACCGCCGCGGACGTGGACCGGCTGTTCGTGCCCGATCCCGCGCGTGAACTGAAGTACGTCACGGACGCCGTCGCGCTGATCCGCCGGGAGCTCGGGGGCCGGGTGCCGCTGATCGGCTTCGCAGGATCGCCGTGGACGGTCGGCACGTACATGGTGGAAGGCGGCGGCAGCAAGAACTTCGCGCATATCAAGGGCATGATGTTCGCCGCGCCGCGCGAGCTGCACCGCATGCTGGACGTCGTGACCCGCGCGACCATCGCCTACCTCAACGCACAGATCGAGGCGGGGGCCCAGGCCGTGATGGTCTTCGACACCTGGGGCGGCGCGCTCGGGCCGCACCATTACGAGGAATTCTCGCTCGCCTACATGGAACGCATCGTGGACGGCCTGGTTCGCGAGCGCGAGGGCCGGCGCGTGCCGGCGGTGCTGTTCACCAAGGGCGGCGGCGCCTGGCTGGGCCGGATGGCGGACAGCGGCGCGGATGCGCTCGGCGTGGACTGGACCACCGACCTGGCCGACGCCCGTGCCGCGACCGGGGACCGCGTCGCGCTGCAGGGCAACCTGGACCCCTGCACCCTCTATGCAGCGCCGGACGTGATCCGCGCGGAGGTCGGCAGGGTGCTGGCCAGCTACGGCCACGGCCACGGCCACGTCTTCAACCTGGGCCATGGCATCCATCCGGACGTGGACCCGGCGCACGCCGGCGCGATGGTGGCCGCGGTGCATGAGTTGTCGCCGCAGTATCACCGGCACCAGCACGGCAACGGGTGATCAGCGCCTGCTGGCTGCAGAGACTTCTTTACGCAGTGCAAAATGTCGCCCGGCCCGGCCCGTGTAGTTCTTCCCGCGTGCAAGACCCGGCCGGTTGACGCAGCGCAACGCTGCCCGCAACGGCCCGCATGCGGGCTGGGTCTATGATGAAGCCTCGCGATTCGTGAAGGGGGGAACATCATGGCCAGACAGATTGCGGTCGTCATAGGCCTGCTGCTGCTCGTGCCGACGCCGCACGCGGCCGCTTCGGGCGCGAGCATCGTTCAGGGCACCTACAAGATGACGAAGAGCCACGAGATCGGCGATACCACGCCGGTCGTCGGCCCCGTCTTCAAGGTCTACTCCGAGAGCCACGACAAGTTCGACTTCGTCGGGCAGACCAACAGGAACGTCGATTTCATCGTTTCGGCCACGGCGTTCTGCTCAAGCCCGCGGCGCGACGGTACGATCCAGGCCGAGATCGCCGGCGTATCGGCGTCGGAGTCCAAACGCACCAAGCTCGGCCGGGGCGCCGTCGTCGGCGACCAGTTCAGGCTCGCCGTGCCGCATTCGAGCCTCAAGTCATTCGATGCGGTCAAGGCCTGCAACGACGGCCTGCGAACTCTGGCGGCACAGACGGAGTTCAGCAGGCCGGAACTCGTCGCCAGGGGCTTCGCGCTGCGCTACGAGGATGTGTTCGAGGCGGAGGCCACCGCGTTTTGCTCGGGCGGCGTGGCGCGCGGCCACGTGGCCAGGGACCGTACGCGAATGGACGTATGGGTGGACTGCGTCGCCAACCCGCAAGCCGAGTCTCGTGCCCGCGCAACGATCAAGACCGGCAAGGCGGGGAGCTCGCCGCCCGCGCAGGGGCCATTCATCACCGACAAGAGCCTGGCCGCCGGGGCGCCCAACCGCATCAGCACCTGCCCGGCGCTGGTGAAGTTCACGGGGAGCATCACCGCAGCCAGGGCTGGCGACGTGACTTACCGTTATGTCGGCCACGATGGGTCAAAGACACCGGCATTCAAGCTGCGATTCAGCCGTGCCGGGACCCAGCCGACGCGGCCCTGGACAGTTACGGCGAGGCTGCCGGAAGCCCCGCCGGCGCGGGCCTCAGTGGCGACGCCGGACGAAGAGACCTTGCCGGGGATCCGTGGCTGGCAACGGATCGAGATCCTGGATCCCAGTCGCTACGGGTCGAGTGCGCGCGCCGAGTACCGCATCACGTGCGTGGAGGAGCCGCTCATGTTCGATGCTGCAACCGTGCGCGATGACGACGATCCTCCGCAGAGGGCGACGGGCGACCGTTCACGGTCGACCACCGACCGGCAGGACTGACCGGCGCAACCGCCGCGCTCAGGCGGCCGGCTTGGTCCTCAGCTCGTCGCGCAGGCTGCGGCGCAGGATCTTGCCGACGTTGGTCTTCGGCAGCTCGTCGCGGAAGTAGATGGACCGCGGGACCTTGTAGCCGGTCAGTTCCTTCTTGCAGAAGGCGGTGATCTGCTCGACCGTCAGCGTCGGATCCTTGCGCACGACGAAGACCGCCACGACCTCGCCCGAGCGCTCGTCATCCTGCGCGACGGCCGCGACCTCGAGCACGCCGGGCATCTGTGCGATCACGCCCTCGATCTCGTTCGGATACACGTTGAAGCCGGACACCAGGATCATGTCCTTCTTGCGGTCCTCGATGTAGGTCAGGCCCCGGGTGTCCATGCGGCCGACATCGCCGGTACGCAGCCAGCCGCCGGGCAGCATCACCTTGGCGGTCTCGTCCGGACGGTTCCAGTAGCCATCCATGACCTGCGGCCCGCGCAGGCAGATTTCGCCGACCTGGCCGACCGACAGTTCATTCCCGACATCGTCGCGGATGGAGACCTCCGTCGAGGGCAGCGGATAACCGATGGAGCCGGTGAAGCTGGCATCCTCCGGCCGGTTGCTGGTGCCGACCGGTGACGTCTCGGTCAGTCCCCAGCCCTGGCAGATGTGCCGCCCGGTGAGCGCCTTCCAGCGGTTGGAGACGGCGGCCTGCACCGCCATGCCGCCGCCCAGCGCGATCTTCAGCGAGCTGAAGTCCAGCCGCTCGAAACCGGGCGCGTTGAGCAGGTTGTTGAACAGCGTATTCACGCCGGTGATGAACGTGAAGCGGTTCTTCGACAATTCGTCCACGAAGGCCGCCATGTTGCGCGGGTCCGTGATCAGGATGTTCTGCCCGCCGATGTAGGTGAACACCAGGCAGTTGGTCGTGAGCGCGAAGATGTGGTACAGCGGCAGCGCGGTGATGACGATGCCGTCCTGGCCGATCCTCTTCAGCTCGGGCATCCAGTTCACGATCTGCAGCGTATTGGCGACCAGGTTGCGATGCGTCAGCACGGCACCCTTCGACACGCCGGTCGTGCCGCCCGTGTATTGCAGGAACGCCACGTCCCGCGGCACGACATCCACCGGCTGCAGCTCCAGCGTGGCGCCCCTGGCCAGCACGTCGCGGAATTGCACGGCGCCCGGCAGCGTCCAGCCCGGCACCTTGCGCTTCACGTGGCGCAGCACGAAGTTGACGATGGCCCCCTTCGGGAAGCCCAGCATGTCGCCGACGCCGGTCACCACGACCTTGCGCAGCTTGGTATGGCCGATGACCTGCTCCAGTATCGAGCAGGCCAGGTCGCAGATGACCATGACCGTGGCGCCGGAGTCGTTGAGCTGGTGCTCGAGCTCGCGGGCCGTATACATCGGGTTGGTGTTGACGACGATCAGGCCGGCGCGCAGCGCGCCGAACATGGCGATCGGGTATTGCAGCAGGTTGGGCATCATGATCGCCACGCGATCGCCCTTGCGGAGCCCCGCCTCGGCCTGCAGCCACGCGCCGAACCGCCGCGACAGCTCGTCCATCTCGGCGTAGCTCAGCGTCCTGCCCAGGTTGCTGAATGCGGGCGTCGCGGCGTGCTGCCGGCAGGCATCCTCGAAGAGCTGCTTGATGGACGAGACTTCCTCGGGGTCGATGTCCGCCGGCACGTCCTGCGGGTAGTGCTTGAGCCAGATCTTGTCCACTTGACCGTCTCCGCGTGTCTTCGAGAAGCGTCACCTGCCGCCGCGCGGGCGGCCGAAGCGACAGCCTTTCTTATAGCATCGGGTCGCCGCCACCGGCAACGGAAACCGCGCGGTCAGGGCCGCAGCAGAGGCTCGAGTGCCGCCCACACGTTATCCAGCAGGATGGGCTGCGCCGCGGCGTTCGGGTGGATGCGGTCTTCCAGGAAGAGATCGTCGCGCAGGGCAATGCCCTCGAGCATGAACGGCACCAGGGCGACGCCCCGCGAGCGCGCCAGCTCGCCGTACACGCCGAAGAATCCTTCCGTGTACTTTGGCCCGTAATTGCTCGGTATGCGGATGCCGGCCAGCACGGCGCGCGCGCCGGCCCGCCGGCCCAGGTCGATCATGTGCCCGAGGTTGGCCCGCAGTTCATCCACCGGCAATCCGCGTAAACCGTCGTTGGCGCCCAGCTCGATGACGACGATGGCGGGGCGGTGCAGGGCCAGGGCTCGCGGCAGCCGCTGCAGGCCGCCGCCCGTCGTTTCGCCCGACACACTGGCGTTGACGACCCGGTGTTCGTACCCTTGCTCGCTCAGGCGCCGCTCGAGCAGCGCGACCCAGCCCTGTCCCGGGGCGAGGCCGTAGCCGGCGGACAGCGAGTCACCGAGCACGAGGATCACGGGTCGCGCGGCGTCGGCGGCGGGCGCGGACCAGGTCAGGCCGCACAGGACAATGAGCAGGAACGTACGCATGGACAATCGGACCGTACTGGAAGCAAGAAAGTTGCGTAAGGAGGTTAGCAGCCCGGAAGGGACGCTGACCATACTCGACGACGTCAGCCTTGCCGTGAATGCGGGCGAATCCGTCGCGATCGTCGGCGCATCCGGCGCCGGCAAGTCGACGCTGCTGGCGCTGCTGGCCGGCCTCGATGAGCCGAGCGCCGGTGAAGTTTGGCTGGACGGCTTGCAATTGTCCGCGCTGGATGAGGACGGCCGGGCCGCTGCGCGCGCCGGGCGCGTGGGCTTCGTATTCCAGTCCTTCCACCTGGTCCCGTCGCTGACCGCCCTGGAAAACGTGATGCTGCCGCTCGAGCTGGCCGGCCGGCGCGATGCGCGCGAGGCCGCGCGGGAAGTTCTCGACCGCGTCGGCCTCGGGCCGCGCACCGGACACTATCCGCGGCAGCTGTCGGGCGGCGAGCAGCAACGCGTGGCGATCGCGCGCGCCTTCGTGACCAGCCCGGCCGTGCTGTTCGCGGACGAGCCGACCGGCAACCTCGATGCGCGGACCGGCGCGCGCGTCGTGCAGCTGCTGTTCGACCTGAATGCGGCGTCCGGCACCACACTGGTGCTGGTCACCCACGACCGCGAGCTGGCGGGCCGCTGCGGGCGGCTGGTCGAGATCGACGCCGGCCGGCTGGTGTCCTGACGTGAAGGCGCTGCGCTTCGCGCTGCTCGCGCTGTCGCGGGACTGGCGGTCCGGCGAGCTGGCCGTGCTGCTGGCGGCGTTGCTCGTGGCGGTGACGGCGTTGACGGGCGTGGGCTTCTTCACGAGCCGCATCGGCCAGGCGGTGGAGCGGCAGGCGGCCGAGGTCATCGCGGCGGACCTGCGGCTGCAGTCGGGCCGCGAGCTGCCGCAGGCGTACATCGACGCGGCCCGGCTCGGCGGCATCGAGACGGTGCGCACGGTGTCGTTCCCGACCGTCGTGTTCTTCGGGGAGGACTCTTCGCTGGCCGCCGTGCGCGCGGTGGGCAGCGGCTACCCGCTGCGCGGCCGCGTGCGTGTCGCCGACGCGCCGTTCGGCGAGGGCCGGACCACGACGGCGATCCCGGGGCCGGGCGAGGCCTGGCCGGATTCCCGGTTGCTGGCGCGACTCGGGACACGGGTGGGCGACGAGATCAGCATCGGCGCCGGGCGCTTCAGGGTGACGCAGGCGCTGGACTACAGGCCCGACCAGGGCTCCGCCTTCATGGACCTGGCCCCTTCAGTGCTGATGAACATCGGCGACCTGCCGGCCACCGAACTGCTGCAGCCGGGCAGCCGCGCCACTTACGCTATCCTGTTCGCGGGCGCCCCGAAGGCGGTCAAGGCGTTCAAGTCGCGGCTGGAAGCGATGCGCCAGCCCGGCGAGCGGCTGGTGGACGTCGCCGAGGCGAGCCCGCAGATCCGCTCGTCAACCGAGCGGGCCGGACGGTTCCTGAACCTGTCGGCGCTGATTACCGTCCTGCTGGCGGCGGTCGCCGTGGCGATGGCCGCGCGACGCTATGCGCTGCGGCACCTGGACAACGTGGCCCTGCTGAAGTGCATGGGGGCGTCGCAGGCGTTCGTGCTGAGCGTGACGGTCATGGAGCTGGTGGCGCTGGCGTTGCTCGCGTCGCTGGCGGGGACCGCGCTGGGCTACCTGGCCCAGGGCGGACTCGCGTGGCTGCTGGCCGACGTCGTGCGCAGCGACCTGCCCGCGCCCGCGGCGGAACCGGCGCTGCTGGGCCTGGTGACCTCGACGGCCATCCTGGTCGGATTTGCGCTGCCGCCCATGCTGCGGCTCAAGCAGGTGCCGCCGGCGCGGGTGCTGCGCCGCAACCTCGAACCCCCGCGCCTGCGTTACGCCGCCTCGCAGGGCCTGGCGCTGGCTGCATTGATTGCCATGCTGTTCTGGCTGGTGCGCGACGTGCGCCTGGTCGCGTTCGTCGCCGGCGGCACGGCGGTCACCTTCGGCGTGCTGGCCGCGGCCGGCTGGCTGCTGGTCCGGGCCGCCGGTCGCCTGCGTGGCGGCGTGGGAGTCGCCTGGCGCTATGGCATCGCCAACCTGTCGCGCAGGGGCGGCGACAGCGTGGCGCAGGTGGTCGCCTTCGGCCTGGGCCTGACGGTGCTGTTGCTGCTGTCCGTCGTCCGCACCGACCTGCTGGAGACCTGGCAGGCGGGCCTGCCCGCCGACACGCCCAACCACTTCCTCATCAACATCGGCGCGGACGACACGCGGGCCTTCGGCGCGTTCTTCACCGAGCGCGGCCTGCCGGCGCCGGAACTGCACCCGATGATCCGGGCGCGCATCACCGCGATCCGCGGGCGGCCGGTCGCGGACCTGGAGTTCGAGGGCGACCGCGCGCGCGGCTTTGCGGAGCGCGAGCAGAACCTGACCTGGTCGGCGCGCCTGCAGGAAGACAATAAGATCGTTGCCGGGCGCTGGTGGACCGAGGCCGACGCGGGTCGCAGGCTCGTGTCCGTCACGGACGAGTACGCGGAATCGTTCGGGCTGGCAATCGGCGACCGGCTGTCGTTCGACGTGGCCGGCGAACCGCTGGAAGCCGAGGTGGCCAGCATCCGCGAGGTGCAGTGGGACACTTTCCGCCCGAACTTCTTCCTGGTGTTTTCGCCCGGCACGCTGGACGGCATGGTCGGAACGTGGATGACGGCCATGCGCCTGGAGGGCGATGACCGGCGCCAGCTGGCCGAACTCGTGCGGCGATTCCCCAGCGTCTCGGTGGTGGACGTCGAGGCGATCCTCACGCAGGTGCGGCAGGTCATGGACCGCGCGGCGCTGGCCGTGCAGTACGTGTTCCTGTTCACGCTGCTGGCCGGCGTCACGGTGCTGCTCGCGGCAGTGCAGGCCACGAAGGACGAGCGGCGCTACGAGAGCGCGATGCTGCGCACGCTGGGCGCCAGCCGGCGCACCGTGCTGGCCGGGGTGGCGGCCGAGTTCACGGCGCTGGGCGTGCTGGCCGGATTGCTGGCCGCGATCGGCGCCACGGCCGGCGGCTGGGTTCTGGCGACGGAGTTGTTCAACCTCGAGTACCGGTTCGAGCCGCTGGTGTGGCTGGTCGGCATTGCGCTCGGCGCGGTGATCGTCGGCGGCGCCGGCACGCTGGCGGCGCGCACGGTCGTCAACCACCCGCCGATCGAGACGCTGCGGCGTTGAGCCGAGCCTGCCCGTTCAGGGTCTGACTCGTTCAGGGTCTGACTCGTCCAGGGTCTGACCTGTTCAGGGTCTGACCCCTCCTGGGGTCTGACCCTTCCGGGCCGCTGGTCACGGCACTACCTGCGGGCGCGCGTGACGCTGTTTGGCGCAGCCGCCCCGGGGTCGCTCGCTCAGCCGATCCTTATTCGCTCGCCGACCCCGGCCAGCCTGCGCCTGGTCGTTCAGGGTCTGACACCCCTGGGGTCTGACCCTTCCGGAGCATTGGTCACGGCACTGCCTGCGGGCGCGCGGGATCCGGTCGGGTCCCCTCGCTCGCTCCACCGGAGGACAGTCGCTCGCTTAGGGGACCACGACCACCTCGCGCGCCCGCCGGGACGCGTGGCAGCACGACAAGGGCGCCAGGCGCCGGCGGCTAGCGTCCCGCGGCGACCGTCAGCGGAATGACGCCGGCCGGCACGGTGTCGCCGCGCTGCGTGAAGCCCTCGACCCGGATCGTGTATCGCCCAGGCGGCAGCAGCGTCGAGTTGAGCGCGAGGCGCAGGCTGCCGTTGGAATCGCGCTGCAGGCGGTCGACGTGCAGCGCAGCCGTGCCGTCGTCGCGCCTGATCGCGATGCGGAAGGCGTTGTAGCGATCGCTGCGCGCATCAATGTGGATGTCGAGCCGCTCCGCGGCCCGGCCGCCGCCGAGCGTGACGGGCTGCGGCGCGCGCAGCGACACGCGCGTGGTGCGCGTGGTCGACGGCGGCATCAGGAAGCCGGCGGTCGTGCGCGCCTCCAGCATGGCCCGGCGATCGTCGGCGATGCCGGCCCGGATGGCCTGCCAGACGCCGAAAACGAGCAGCAGCAGGATGATGGCGCCGGCCGCCGGCAATACCCGAGGGTCGTGCCACCATGGCGCCGTATGCCGGTCGTCCTCCGGCTGCCCGTGCTGGTCCATCTCCTGCATGAACTCGTGCCCCCTGCGGCCCACGGCGGTCGTGGACAGGGTTTATTCTATGTTCTGGCCACCGCGGGGAGTAAGCCATGAATCGCCTCTGTTATGGAATTGTGACGCTGGCCGCAGGGTTCGCCGGCGTCGCGGCGGCTGGTGTCGCGCAGGCGGAGTCCGCGCAGACTGCACTGACCGTCTACAGTTCCGCCCGTCCCGGGGCCGTGCCGGCCGACTGGTATCGGCCGCTGCCGGGATCCGGCACGCCGCCGGCCAGCCAGCTGCCCGGTTACGCGGTGGTGCGCGTGGACCGCGACGTGTCGCTCGACCGCGGCCGCTCCGTGCTCAAGTTCACGGATGTCGCGGCGCTGATCGACCCGACGACGGTCACCTTCCAGTCGCTGACCGACCCGGCCGGCACGCGCGTGCTGGAGCAGAACTTCCAGTTCGACCTGGTCAGCACCGAGAAACTGCTGTCGCGCTACGTGGACCGCAGGGTGGCGGTCGACAGCCCGCGCGGCGACGGCATCGCCGTGCTGAACGGCACCTTGCTGTCGGCGCACGACGGGCTGGTGCTGCGGGGCGACGATGGCCAGGTGCATGCACTGCGTCAGTGGTCCGGCATGCGCTTCGGCGAGCTGCCGGGCGGGCTCATCACGCGGCCGACGCTGGAGTGGGACGTGACCTCGAAGGCGGGAGGCGCGCAGCGCGCACGGGTCACCTACCAGACCGGCGGCATGACCTGGTGGGCCGACTACAACCTGCTGTTCACGGAGGGGGCGAACGCCAACGCCGGTTTCGTTGACGTCGGCGCATGGGTGAGCCTCATCAACCAGTCCGGCGCCGGCTACGAGGATGCCCGGCTCAAGCTGGTCGCCGGCGATGTCCATCGCGCAAGCCCGGTGGAGGCGCCCTATGCCAAAGGCATGTCGCGCGCGATGACCCTGGAGGCGGACGGGGGCTTCGAGGAGAAGTCGTTCTTCGAGTACCACCTCTACACGCTGGGCCGGCGCACCACGCTGCCCAACAACTCGACCAAGCAACTCGAGCTCTTCGACGCGGCGCAGCGCGTGCCGGCACGCAAGCAGCTCGTCTACTCCGGCGCGCCCGGCCACGGCTGGGGCGGCTCGCCGATGCTGGACCGCGACTTCACGCCAGCCTCGAACAAGCGGGTGGACGTGTGGCTCGCGTTCCGCAACGACCGCAAGTCCGGGCTGGGCGTGCCGCTGCCGGCGGGCCGGGTGCGCGTCTCGCAACTCGACGCCGCGGACGGCAGCCTGGAGTTCGTGGGCGAGGACACGATCGAGCACACGCCCAGGGACGAGGACGTGCGCATCAGGCTGGGAACCGCCTTCGACGTGGTCGGCGAGCGGCGCCAGGCGGACTTCTCCGTGGACAGCCGCGGGCGCGTCATGGAGGAGGCCTTCGAGATCAAGGTGCGCAACCACAAGGACCGGCCGGTGGAGGTGATGGTGCGCGAGAGCCTGTACCGCTGGAGCAACTGGCGCGTGGTGGACAGCTCCGCGCAGTGGAACAAGCTGGACGCGCGGAACATCGAGTTCCCGCTGACGATCGGCAAGGACGCTGAGGCGGTCGTGACCTACCGCGTGCGCTACACGTGGTGAAACGGCGCGCGGTTCACGACTCCGGGGACCGCTTGAGCGTGAAGTCGAGGCTGCCGTAGTGCAGGTAGTTGGCCCAGTCGGCGCTGCCCAGGCCGCGTACCGCGGCGCGTGACGCGCGCAGCGCCGCCCCGATGGTGGCGCCGCGCACCAGGCGGCCGTACAGCGAGGCCGCGAAGCGTTCCGCCGCCGCGTCCGACACCGGCCACCAGGTGCCGATGAAGTTCGCGACGCCGCCGCGCAGGAAGGCCTCGGCGAAGCCGGTGCTGCGGCCCAGTGAGCGGGCGACCCGTGCCGGCCGGCGGATGCGGCCGGACTCGCAGGCGTTGAAGCACACGAGCGCCGGCAGCGCATCCAGCGACGCCAGGTCGCCGCCGGACAGCACGCGGCCGCCGGCGCACAGGATGCCGCTGGCGGACGGCGCGGCGGCGTCGAAGAAGGCGTGCCCGGCATAGTGGATGGCGTCGTACTGCCCGGAGCGGAATTCCGCGAGCAGCCGTGCGCGGGTCGCGTCGCCGCCGCGCAGCAACCGCACCGTGGCCCCCTGGCGTCCCAGGATCGCCGCGACGCGCGAACCTTCGGCGTCGGCACCGGCCAGGTCGTCGGTCGGGTTGACCACCAGCAGCACGTGCAGCACCGGCGACAGGCGCCGCGATTCGCGCCACTTCGCGACGGACAGGCCCTCCGCCGCATAGCGCCGGCTCAGCCCGGCCTGCGCGGCCGGCGCCCAGCCGTCCACCGACAACGTTTCCCAGGGCCACCGCGATGCCGCCGCGTCGTGCACGACCACCAGTGGCGCACCGTGAACGTCGGCCAGCGCCTCGCGCGTCGAGGCCGGCAGCAGCAGCCTGCCGAGCCGCTCGCCGAAATCCGCGATGCCGGCCGGCGTCATCTCGCCGCTCAGCGACTCGAGGTGTTCGTCGAGCGCCTTGCCGTCGAGGGTGCGGGTGGCGGCCAGCGCGGTGGCCTTGGGCGTGGTGCCGAGCAGCGCCGCACGCAACTCGCCGACGTCCTGCTGCACGAACAGGTAGGACTGCAGCGCGCTGCGCGGGGCGCTGCGCGGCCGGCGCAGCCGCGCCGTGCCGGCCGGTCGCAGCCTGACGAGGTGGCCATGGCGGCTGGAGGCGAGGGCGAGTTCCATGGCCGTGCGCGCGGCATCGAGCCGCCGCTGGCTGCGCGACACGACGGTCACGCGGCGCGGCCGCTGGTCCGGCCGGAGTTCGGACAATGCCTCCAGCAGGCCGTTGAGCTGGGACTGCGCGGCGTGGGCGGGCGGCACGCCGGATGCGGTGCCCCACAGCACCAGCGCCATGTCGCGCACGCCGGCCAGCGCCAGCGTGCGCGTCACGTTGGCGGCGGCGAGACGCTGCACCTCCGCGCCATAGCGGCCGAAGTGTCCGAGGCCGGCCAGCACGACGTAACGCGCGCGCAGGTTGCCGGCGGCGGCGGGCAGGATGAACACCTCACCCGCGGCGGCGCCGATCGCGCGGCGCCGGGCGAGGTCGCTGATGGCGCCGCCCAGCGCCGCATCCACTGCGATGGCCGCGCCGGCCGGCTCCACGTTGCTGAACACGCCCAGCACGATCGCGTCCGTCGCCTGTTCGGCGATGCCACCCAGGACCAGCCGCAATTCGACCGGGGCGGCCGGGCGGGACGCCGCCGTGGACGGCGCTTGCCGCGCAGCGTCCTCCTCGCCGGGCGGCGCCGCGAACTCGCGCAGGAACAGGCGCTGTTCGTGCGCCGGCAGGTCGTCCCAGAATGCCTTGGCCGCTGCCTCGTCGGCGGGCTCCTCGGGCGACCATGCGCCGCGCCGCGCGGTGTCCTCGCGAGCACGGGGCAGCAGGTCCGTGCTGCCGCGATCGAGCAGCTCGATGACGGCGCGGGTCACCACCTCATCGCCCGGCAGGCGACCGTGTTCCGCCTGCGTATACCACGTGGCCAGGTCGGCACATTGCGCCAGCGCCAGCGGCACCGTGCCGTCACCGTCGTCGCTGATCCGGAACTCCAGCCGGCCGTTGCGCAGGCGCAGCCCGGTCGCCGTCTCGCGCCCGACGCCGGCGATGAGCGCGAAACACGGATCGGGGAGCGGCAGCTCGTGACGCATCTGCAGCGCAGCCTTCAGCGTCGCGCCAGCCGGGCGCGGGCCTTCCGGCCAGTCGCCGGCGCAGAACGGATCGAAGTCCTCGCAGGACTCGGCGGCCGGCAGCAGCTCGACGAGTCCCGGCAGGGTGACGAAGACATCGCGCGCCAGCGCGCCGGCGCCATGGGCCAGGTCGAGCAGGGCCAGGCGCCGCACCAGCGGGTGCGTGCCGCGCAGGGCGGCGACGGCGCCGAACGCTCCGCGATTCGGCGTGCCGAGCTGGACCACGCGACCCAGTTTCTCGGCGCCCGGCGCCGCCAGCGCGGCGCGTGCCACCAGCCCGCCCATGCTGTGCGCCACGAGGTGGACTTCGTCCGCGTCTTCGCCCAGCAGGCGCTCCGCCAGGGCCTGACCCGCCTGCCCGACGCTTTGCCGCCAGTCGTACGGGTGGAAGTCGGCGTCGAGGCCCGTCGCCCGCAGCGACAGCTTGAGCCGCAGGTAGGCGAACAGCAGCACGCCCAGCGGCCCGATGCGCCGCTTCGAGGGCAGGGACAGTTTCGTGAGGCCGCCCAGCGCGATCTCGATGGGATCGAACCACTTGACGTCGTCGGCGCGGCCCTTGCGCCTGAGGCCCAGCGTCGAGCCCATGATGCCCGGCAGGATCAGCACGCGCGGCGCACCGCGCTGCGGCTTGCGCGCACGCTGCGCAAGTTCGCGCAGCTCGGCGTGCTGCGCGGCGCCGAATACGGCATCGAGTTGCGGGTCGGGGCGCTTCGCTCGCAACCTGCGTTCGGCTGCGGCCGCTGTCAGGTCACTGCCAGTCTCGCCCATGCGCGCTCCCTGACACCGCGCCCCCGCACATTTATAGCATGAGGCCGGGGAGGACCTGGAGCGGCCGCTGACGATTCGCAACCTGGGGCCGGGACTCGCGCCGGCCGATTGCGACGGCGCGCCCGCAGGGCGCATGATGGCCGGCGTTGCCGAGGGCGGCATGCCGATAAATCAAGCAAGGGGAAGCAGCATGAACTGGAAACTCATCATCGTGGGCGGCGTCATCTTCTATGCCGCGCAGTGGGTCATCGGTGCCGCCACCGGCATGTTCATCCACGAGGGTGTTCTGGTGCCCTATTACATGCAGACCGCGGCATTCTGGCGGCCGGAACTGGTGCAGGTTCCGCCGGACATGGCGGCGCTGATGCCGCGCTGGATCGCCTCGGGGCTCATCTCGTCCTTCCTGCTGGCCTTCGTGTTCGGCTGGATCCGGTCGGCCCTGACGGGCGCCGGCTGGATGAAGGGCCTCAAGTTCGGCGCCATCCTCTCGATCTTCTCGGGCACGTACATGCTCGGCTGGTCGGGCATCTTCAACCTGCCCGACGTGATCTGGGCCTGGTGGTGGTTCGAGTCCGTGCTGTACTTCCTGTTCGGCGCCGCCGTGCTCGGCTGGTTTGCGGAACGCTATGCGCCGGCCCGCTGACCGGGTGTTGCGGGAGCTGGAAACATGGGACCGGAGGGACCCGGGTCGGGTCCCTCATGAGACAACATGAAAGCGAAACGTGCCGAGAGGCTGCTTGCCGACCGCTACCCGCGGCGGCGCGCGGTCATTACGGGCGCGGCCAGCGGGCTCGGGCTGGCAGCCGCGCACATCCTGGCGGCCGGCGGCTGGAGGCTCGCGCTGCTCGACCTCGACGCAGTAAGGCTGGCGACGGCCGCCGGGGAACTGCGCGCGGCCGGAGCGGGGGAGGCCGCGGCCTATCCGCTGGATGCCCGCGATGAAGCGGCCGTGCGCGCCGCCGTGGCGGACTTCGCGACACGCCACGGGGGACTCGACGTGGCGCTCAATGCGGCCGGCGTGGCGGCGGCCGGGGCGTTCGTGGAGACGCCGGCCACGGACTGGGAATGGGTGGTGCACATCAACGTGCTCGGCGTGGCTCATTCGTGCCGTGCCGAGATCGGGCCCATGCAGGAAGCGGGCGGCGGGCTGATCGTCAATGTCGCGAGTGCGGCCGGGTTCGTCAGCGGCGCCGACATGAGCGCCTACAGCGCCAGCAAGGCCGCGGTCATCTCGCTGTCCGAGACGCTGGCCCAGGAACTGCAGCCGCACGGCATCCAGGTGTCGGTCGCGATGCCGGGCTTCTTCAGGACCCGCCTCATGGACCAGGCGCGGGCGCCCGGCGAGGCGCTCGCGCTGGCGCGGCGCATCATGCAGGCGTCGAACCTCGAGGCGGACGAGGTGGCGGCGCAGGTCCTGGGGCGGGCCGCCCGCGGCGCCGCCTACATCGTGCTGCCTGCGCAGTACCGTTTCCTGTGGCGCTTCAAGCGGCTGGCGCCCGTGCGCTTCCAGCGTTTCATGATCCGCTTCCGCCGCAAGGTGGAGGCGCGGGTCGCCGCCCAGAGGAGGACAGGCAGGACATGAAGACCCTCCGCATCGCGCTCGTCGCATGGCTGGCGCTGCAGGCCGGCGCCGCACTCGCGCTGGACATCGTGCTCACCAACGACGACGGTTTCGAGACCGCGAACATCCGCGCGCTTTACCAGCGGCTCAAGGCGGCGGGTCACGACGTGGTGATTTCTGCGCCGACGCAGAACAACAGCGGCCGCAGTGCGGCGGTCGAGTACCAGAAGCAGATGAAGCCACTGGTGCAGCCGACGCGTTACGGCGGCGTGCTGGCGGGTGCGCCGGGGGTCGGCGTGGATCCGCGCGATCCGGACATTCATTACGTGGATGGCACGCCGGTCACCTCGATGCTGTACGGGCTCGACGTGGTGGCAGCGAGACGCTGGGGCGGTCCGCCGGACCTGGTGATCTCGGGGCCCAATGAGGGCGGCAACGTGGGGCCGAGCATCGTGAGCTCCGGCACGGTGGGCAACGCGCTGTACGCGATCAACCGCGGCATTCCGGCGATCGCGGTCAGCGACGGGCCGTGGGACAAGGTCTCGCACGAACTGCTCACGCCGGCGTCGCGCTCATGGGCGGTTGCCGATGCGGTCGTACGGCTGGTTGCCGCGCTCGAGGCCGGCCGCCGCAAGGGTCAGCCCCTGCTGCCGCCGGGCAGCGGGCTCAACGTCAACCTGCCGCGCATCGAGCCGTCGCAACTGGCCACCGCGCCGTTCGTGCAAAGCCGCATCGGCGGCACGGCGGACTACGTGCCGGTGTTCTTCGGCAAGCTCGACGACAGCGCGCTCGCGAACCGGCTTGGCGCGGGGTCGCCGCTGCCGGGACTGTCGAGCGTGACGCCCGACGAGGCGCCGCCGGCCGGCGTGGTGCTGCCCGGTGACGACGACCCGCGCGCGGAGCTGCACGTGATCGACCGGGGCGCGATCGCCGTGTCTGTGATCCAGGGGCTGCCGGAGGGCGCCCGCAAGCAGCAGCGCGCGGTCGCGCGCCAGTTGCGGAAGCTGCTCTCGGATTAGGAGGAGTCAGACCCGGAGACGGGTCAGACCCCTGCGGCCGGGTCCGTCAATTCACCGTGCGCCAGGCGCCTTCGCGGCGCGGATCGGCCGCACCCTCGACCCGGCCGCCGCCGCGCATGACGATGCCGTGCAGCCCCGATTCCTCGCCGCGCCCGCCGGTCACCACGACGCCGCGCGCGGCGAGCCCCTCGAGCACCGGTGGCGGGAACTTCGCGGCCTCGCCGAAGAAGTTCTCGCCGCGCGCAATCAGGTTCGGCAACTCGATCGCCTGCTGCACGGTCAGGCCCCAGGCCAGCACGCCGAGCAGCGTCTTGGCGTTGTAGCCGAGGATGGCCGTGCCGCCCGGCGAGCCGAGTGCGGCGACCAGCCGGCCGTCGCCGTCGAGCACGATCACGGGCGTCATCGACGAACGCGGCCGCTTGCCGCCGGCGACCGCATTGGCGACCGGTTCCCCGTCCTCGCTGGCGCGGAACGAGAAGTCGGTGAGCTGGTTGTTCAGCATGAAGCCGCCGACCGCGCGGCCGGAACCGAACAGCGACTCCACCGACGTCGTCATGGACACCACGTTGCCGTGTGCATCCACGACGACGAAGTGGCTGGTGCCGGCGGGTTCGCGCGTGGCGTCCGCGCCGCGCGAGAGCTGCTGCGGGCGTCCCGGCGGCGGCGGCGGGCCGGCGCGGTCGCCGATCAGTGCCGCGCGCGTCGCGACATAGGCGGGATCGAGCAGGCCTGCGACCGGCACGGCGACGAATTTCGGGTCCGCCACGTAGCGGTCGCGGTCCGCGTACATGAGGCGGCTGGCCTCGGCGAACAGGAACCACGCCTGCGGATCGTGCGGACCACGCGCCGCGATGTCGGTGCGATCGAGGATCGCCAGCAGCTGCAGCAGCGATACGCCGCTCGAGGGCGGCGGCGGCACGCACACCACGTACACGAGAAACGGTCCGCACAGCGGGTCGGCGGTTTGCGGCTGGTACGCCGACAGGTCGTCGGGCGTGAGTGATCCGGGCAGCGGCCCGGCGCGGGTGCGGGCCACGATCTGCTCTGCGACCGGGCTCATGAGCAGCGCGCGCGGCCCGTTGCCGGCGAGCAGCCTGAGCGTAGCGGCGTAGGCGGGATTCCTGACCGTGTCGCCGGCCTGGACCGGCGTGCCGTCCGGTCGTGAGAACAGGGCGCGCACGTCCGGGCTGGAGGACTGCGGCCACGAGCCGTTGACGAAACGCCCCAGGCGCTGCGGCACCGTGTAGCCGGACTCGGCGGCCCGGATGGCGGGATCGAACAATGCGTTCCACGGCAGCCGGCCGTGCCGCTGGTGCGCGGCGCCCAGCATGGGCATGACGCCCGGTACGCCGGTGGACCGGCCGCTGGTCACCGCATCGCGGTAGCCGAGCGGCTGGCCGTCGCTGCCGATGAACAGGTCGGGCGTGGCGGTGGCCGGCGCCGTCTCGCGGCCGTCGAACGCCGTCACGCGGCCGCTGCGGGCGTCGAAGTGCAGCAGGAATGCGCCGCCGCCGATGCCGGAACTCTGCGGCTCGACCAGTCCCAGCACCGACTGCACGGCGACCGCCGCGTCCACGGCGCTGCCGCCGCGGCGCAGGACCTCGAGGCCGGCGTCCACCGCCAGCGGGTGAGCGGCGGCCACGCCGGCGGCGGTCGGACGGGGCGGCGCCACGTCGGGCCGGACGGCGCGCTGGCAGGCGGCCAGGACGAGGAGGCTGGCGGCGATGAGGATGACGTGCGGGAGCGTCGGGCGGATCTGCGGCATGCGGCGGTCCCGGACGGATGATCGGCTCATTCTAGCGGGTCGGCGCGGGCTGCGTTCTGGCGGTCGCCGGAGCTAATTAGGTTGACATGACCAGCGCCCGGCGCTTGACTCCGGTGCACGCAAGGACAAGAGAAACGGCGGTCGGCCATGGCAGCGAAGATCGAGACCGGGACGGTGACCTACACGGCCGGCGGGGCCGAGCTCGTCAGCTATGTCGCATGGGATGCCGCGCAGCAGGGTCCGCGGCCGGGCATCGTGGTGTTCGGCGAGTGGTGGGGGCTCAACGACTACCAGAAGCGCCGCGCGCGGCAGCTGGCCGAGCTGGGGTACGCGGTGCTGGCCGCCGACATGTTCGGCGACGGGCGGGTCGCGGTGGATGCGGACGAGGCCGGCCAGCTGATGAACGGCCTGTTCGCGGACATGGCGGCGACCGGCGCACGGGTGCGTGCCGCCATCGAGCAACTGAAGCAGCAGCCGAACGTGGACCCGGCCCGCCTGGGCGCGATGGGCTACTGCCTGGGCGGCGCGCTGTCCCTGCACGCCGCGCGCCTCGGCATCGACCTGGCGGGCGTGGTCAGTTTCCATGGCTCGCTTGCGCGCACCCACGCGGCGCGGCCGGGCGACGTGCGGGCGAAAGTGCTGGTGTGCCACGGTGAGGACGACGCATTCGTGTCGGCCGAGGAGCAGTCCGGGTTCCGCAAGGAGATGGACGAACTCGGCGTGGACTGCAAGTTCGTCACCTACCCGGGCGCGAAGCACGCCTTCACGAACCCGGACGCCACGGAGAACGGCGGCAAGTACAAGCTGCCGCTCGAGTACAACGAGACCGTGGACCGGGAGTCCTGGCAGGAAATGAAGGCATTCTGGGCCGGGCTCTTTTCCTGAGCCGCCCGCCGCCCGCGGTCAGGACCCGCCTGCGCGCCGCCACTCGGCGCGGGTCACGCGCCAGTCGCCGTCTTCGCGCGCCAGGGTGATGTCGAAATCGTAGACCTCGGCGGCGAGGTCCCACGCGGATTCCGACTCGGCCTGGCGGCCCAGCATCGCCACCGTCGCACGCACCCGCGCGAGGTCCGTGGCCGGCAGTTCCACGCTGTCCACGCGGGTCAGCAGGTGGATGGACTGGTGGGCGATGAAATAACCGCGAACGTACTGCCTGAGCTCGCCGCGCTGGTTGCCGCGATCGTCGCGGTAGTCCGCCGCGACGAGGTCGAGCAGCGCGCCGACGTCGCGGGCCTCGGCCGCGAGTTCAGCCTCGTCAATGACCGCGCGCACCTCGGCCTCGGGCGAGTCGCCGGCGCCGCAGGCGCACAACCACAGCGCGGCGCAGGCGGCCAGCGCGGCCAGCGGCATTGAACGGGTCGCGCTCGCCGGGGTCGCGCCGCCTGGCATGGATCGCGTACATCATGCGCGTACGGTAGGCGATCTCCCGGGGCGCTGCCAGCAGGAGGGGCCGGGGGCCGGCGAGGAGGCCAGGCGCCGGCGGATGGCCCGGATGGGAGCGGGCGCCCGAGCTGCGCTAGCATGGCGATCATGCCAGGACGCGACCGCAGACCACCGACCGGCGATCCTGATCGCGTTGTCGCGCAGGCGCAGCGCGCCCGCCAGGAGCGCGAACGCGGCTATCGCGAGCAAGCGCTCAAGCTGTACCCGTGGATCTGCGGCCGCTGCGCCCGCGAGTTCACGCGCGACCAGCTGCGCGAGCTGACCGTGCACCACCGCGACCACGACCATGACAACAACCCGCCCGACGGCAGCAACTGGGAGTTGTTGTGCGTCTACTGCCACGACAACGAGCACGCGCGCTCGCTGGGCACCCCCGGGGCGGGCGAGCAGGCGCCGCAGCGGACCACCTACCGGCCGTTCGGCGACCTGGAGTCGCTCTTCAAGCCGCGCAAGTAGGCTGCGGCCGGCCGGGCCGCCGTCGCTGCACGTACCGTCTTTCGCGGGCGGCTAGAATGCGTGCAATGAGATCCGAGATTCGCATCGAGTGCCCGGGAGTGACACCATGAACCGTAGTGCCGTCCGCCTGTCGCTCCTGGCGCTGACACTGCTGCTCGCTGCGTGCGCGCGTCAGGATGACGGAGCGGGCGATGCGCCCGCGGCTCCGCAGGCCGGCGAACAGATCGCGTGGTTCGCGGGCAGCGTCGAGGAAGCCTTTGCCCGGGCCGCGCGCGAAGACAAGCCCATCTTCCTGTACTGGGGTGCGGAATGGTGCCCGCCCTGCCACGAGATCAAGGCCACGGTGTTCAGGAGCCGCGCCTTCATCGAGCGCTCGCGGCTGTTCGTGGCCGTCTACCTCGACGGCGACGGCGAGAATGCGCAGGCGCTGGGCGAGCGCTTCGGCGTGGTGGGCTACCCGACCCTGGTCGTGTTCTCGCCGGCGGGCGAGGAGATCACGCGGATCCCGGGCGGCATGGACATCCAGGCCTATGCCGAGGTGCTGGACCTGACGCTGAACGACGCGCAGCCGGTGCCGGCGATCCTGGCGCGCGTGGTGGACGAGGGCGAGCGGCTCGGCGCGGCGGATTGCCGGCTGATGGCCTACTACTCGTGGGACCAGGACAAGGCCATCCTCGCGGACCGGCCGCCGGCCGCCGTGTTCCGCAGCCTCGCGCAGGCCTGTCCGGCGGAGTCGAAGGTCGAGTCGTCGATGCTGTACGTGCGGCATCTCGGCGCCATGTGGGCGACCGCGCCCGCCGCGGACCGGCCGCAGTACCCGCCGAGGCCGACAGGCGCGAGGCGCTGCAGCGGTTGCACGATGTGCTGGACGACTACCCGCTGGCCCGCGCCAACCTGTATCCGCTGGTGATGTCGGGCGCGAAATTCACCGCGGCCCTGACCGCGCCCGGCAGCGCCGAGCGGGCGGTCCTGCGCGACAAGTTCCTGGGCGTGTTCGGTCGCATGGCGCGGGACCCGGCGATCTTCACTACCGAGCGGCTGTACACGGCCGTCGGCCGCATCAGGTTCGAACGCATTGACGACGCGAAGGCGGCCCTGCCGCAGGCGCTGCGCGACGACATCGAGGCGCAGGTGGCGGAAGCGGACGCAGCGACCCGCGATGCCTACGAGCGCCAGACGGTCATCAACGCCGCGTCCAACGTGCTGGAAGAGGCGGGGCTGCACGAGCGGGCGCGGGACCTGCTGCTGGCGGAGCTGGGCCGGTCCCGCCAGCCCTACTACTTCATGGTCGGCCTGGCGGCGATCGAACAGGACGCGGGCCGCCACGCCGAGGCGCTGCAGTGGCTGGAGCGCGCCTACGCGGAAGCCCGTGGCCCCGCCACGCGGTTCCAGTGGGGAACCTACTACGTCACCGGTCTGGTCGAGATGGCTCCGGACGACGTGGGCCGCATCCACGCGGAGACGGTCAGGGTGGTGCGGGAACTCGAGGGCAGCCGCGCCTTCTACCAGCGGCCCAAGGCGCAGTTGCAGAAACTCGAGGGTACGCTGGAAGCCTGGGCCGACAGCGCGCCGCGCCGGGCGGCCATCGACAGCATCCGCCAGGACGTCATGGCCATCTGCGCGACCATCCCGGCCCTGGAAGCGGCGCGCGCGACCTGCGAGGGCTTCCTCGCCCCGGCCTGAGGTCCGCGCCCTGCACCGTGCCCGCCGGGCCGCGCCCGTCCCCATGCGCGGAGGATTTGCGCTGTCCGCGCGTCTAAGGGTATGACGGAGTGCGAACGGAGGATGCAGTGGGAGAAGCGGTGCACGTGGATCGCGCCGTGGCGCGCCGGATCCTGGCCGGCGACGCAGCCGCGTTCCAGGACGTGTTCGACCGTTTCTTCCCGCGGCTCTACCGCTTCGCACTGGCGCGACTCGACGGCGACAGCGACCTGGCCGGGGAGGTCGTGCAGCTGACCTTCTGCAAGGCGATCGAGCGGCTCGACAGCTACCGCGGCGAGGCCGCGCTGTACACGTGGTTCTGCCAGATCTGCCGCAATGCGATCGCGGACCACTGGCGCAGGAGCCATCGCGCGGGGCGCAAGGTCGTGCTGCTGGAGGACCTGCCGAACGTGCGCGCCATCCTCGATGCGATGGTGGCGCCCGCGATGGACCAGCCGGAGGTGGACGTGTGGCGCCACGAAGTCCGCCGGCTCGTGCAGGCCACCGTGGACGCCCTGCCCGGACACTACGGGGACGTGCTCGAGTGGAAGTACGTGGACGGCCTGACGGTCAAGGACATCGCCGCCCGCCTGGACGTCGGGCCGAAGGCTGCCGAGTCCCTGCTGACGAGGGCGCGGGACGCGTTTCGCGTGGCCATGGTCGAACTCGCCGGCTCGACGGACGTGCTGAGTCCGCCCGCGGGCTGCTGATGGGAGTGGCGAGGACATGAATACGACGCAGATCGACGACAAGGGCCGTTCCGACACGCTGGCCGCGCTGCTGAAAGCCGCGGGCCGGCGGCAGGTGCCGCCCGCGGAGGCCTACCGGGCGACGCTGGCCGCGGCGACGGCCACCTGGCGCGCCAAGGTCCGCCGCGGCCGGCAGCGGCGCGCGCTGGCGTGGGCCGCCGCCGCGGGCATCGTGGTTGCGCTGGGGGCTGCGTTGCTGCAATGGCAGGTGCCGGCATCGCCGCAGGCCGGTGCCGTGCGCGTCGCGAGGATCATCGGTACGGTGCAGGCGCTCGATGGCGGCGTGTGGCTGCCGGTGGCAGGGCAGGCGGCCTTTCCGGCCGGCGCCCAGCTGCGGACCGTGGCGGGCAGCCGCGCAGGGTTGCTGCTGGAGGGCGGCGTGTCGCTGCGGCTCGCCGCGACGACCGAGGTGCAGATCGACTCGGCGCGGCGGGTGTACGTGTCGCGTGGCACGGTCTACCTGGACACGGGTGCGGGACGCCACGGCCGGGCGCTGGAAGTCATCACGCCGGCGGGCACCGCGCGTGACATCGGCACGCAATTCGAGCTGTACGTCTCGGGCGCCGCCTTGCGGCTGCGCGTGCGCGAGGGCCGGGTCGAGATCGACCGGGGCGGGCAGTCCTACGCCGGCGCGGCCGGCGAGCAATTGGCGATCGACTCGCTGGGCCGGATGACACGGAGCGCGATCGCGCCAGATGACGCGGGCTGGCTGTGGACGCAGGGGCTGGGCCCGGCGCCGGACCTTGACGGCCGTCCGGCGACCGAATTGCTGGCCTGGGTGGCGCGCGAGACCGGGCGCGCCGTGCGCTACGCCAGCCCGGCCGTGCAGCGGCAGGCCGAGGGTGTGATCCTGCACGGCAACATGAGCCACCTTGCGCCGCTCGAGGCCCTCGAGGTGATGCTGGCCACCACCGACCTAGGCTTCGTGCTGATCGATGGAACTACAATCGAGGTTCGCAGCAAGGCCGGACCCTGATCCAGGAAGTGAGCAGCACACCGCCCGATGCGCGCAGGAAGGATGCCGCTGCGGCGGCCGCGGCGGCGTGCGCGCCGCTGCTGCTGGCGATGTGCTGGACTGCGGCCGTCGCGGAACAGTCCGCGTACCTGGGGCTGTCGCTCGAGGAGGCGCTGGAACGGCTGCGGTCGGCCGGACTGGCGGTCGTCTACAGCACCGACCTCGTGCGGCCCCGCATGCGCGTGCTGCGCGAGCCGGTGGCGGCGGATTCGCGCGGCGCGCTCGCCGAGATGCTCGAACCGCACGGACTGGCCGTCACCGACGGTCCGGGCGGCACCCTGCTGCTGGTCCGCGCCGAACGCAGCCGCGCCGCGCCGGCCGCCGCGCCGCGCCGCAGCCGGCCCACGCCGCTGGACGAGATCGTCGTGAGCGCCAGTCACTACCTGCTGGACGTGGCGGCCGCGCAGTCGCCGGCCGTCTTCAGCGCGGCGGACCTGGAGCTGCTGCCGGACCTGGGCGACGACCCGGTGCGTGCGGTCGCGCGCCTGCCCGGCGTGGCGAGCCGTGATTTCTCGAGCCGCACGCACGTGCGCGGCGGCATGGCCGATGAGATGCTGGTGCGCTTCGAGGGCCTGCGGCTGTACGACCCCTACCACTTCAAGGACTTCCTCGGGGTCTTCAGCACCATCGACCCCGGGCTGGTCAGCGGGATCGACGTCTACACCGGCGGGTTTCCCGTGCCGTTCGGGGACCGCACCAGCGGCGTCATCGACATCCAGGGCCAGGCTCCGCCGCCCGGCTTCGGCGGCCAGGTGTCGCTGAGCCTGCTCAATGCCGGCGCCACCGTCGGCGGGACGCTGGACGACGACGCGGGGGACTGGCTGGTGTCCGCGCGGCGCGGCAACCTGGACCTGTTCTTCGACTACGCCGCCACCAGCCTCGGCAAGCCGTCGTACCGCGACGCATACGGGCACTTCGCGCGCTCGTTCGGACCCTCCACGACGGTGTCCGCCAACGTGCTCGCGTTCGACGACGTGCTGTGGGCCTATGACAGCGATCGCGAAGAGGACGCACGGGCGGCCTACCGGGACACGTATTACTGGCTGAGGCTGGACGTGGGCGACACCACCGACCGGGGTGGCAAGCTGCTGGCCGCGCATACGCGGCTGTCGAGCGCGCGGCGCGGAACCGCCGACCTGCCGGGCGTCGGCAGCGGTTCGCTGCAGGACCGCCGGTCCTTCACCATCAACTCGCTGCAGGCCGATGCCTGGTGGCGCCCGGCGTCCGGTTCGATCGTGCAGGCCGGCGCCGAGTGGCGCACGCTGCGCGGCAGCTATCGGTACGACGACGAGGTGGAGTACCACCTGCTGTTCCTGACGCCCGGCGCGGCGAACGAGGCGACGCGGGCGCGCACCGTTTCGCTGCGGCCCCGGGGCCAGCAATATGGCGCATACCTGAACTGGCGCATCGAGCCGGCTGCCACGGTCACGGCGGACCTCGGGCTGCGCTGGGACCGCGAGACGCTGAGCGGCGGCGGCAACGGCGAGTTCAGTCCGCGCACGGTGCTGTTGTGGCAGCCGCATCCGGATACGCGCATGCGTTTCAGCTGGGGCCGGTTCGTGCAGGCGCATGGCATCAACGAGCTTGCCGTCCCGGACGGCGAGACGCGGTTCCTGCCGCCGCAACGCGCGAGGCACCTGGTGGCGAGCCTGGAACGGCGCGTGACGGATGGGCTCGAGCTGCGCCTCGAGGCGTACCGCAAGGACTACGACCGGCTGTTGCCGCGCTACGAAAACCTGCTCAATCCGCTGGTCGTGCTGCCCGAACTGAAGCCCGACCGCCTGCGCATCGCGCCGCAATCTGCGCGCGCGCAGGGGGTGGAGCTGTCGCTGCTGCTCGACCGCGAGCCGTGGTCCGGGTGGCTGAGCTACAGCTGGTCGGAGGTGCGGGACCGTGTCGACGGCAGCGCCGTCCACCGCAGCTGGGACCAGCGACACCACGTGGGCGGCGGGTTGAACTACCAGCACGGCGGCTGGCAGCTGGGGCTGGCCGCGGTCTGGCACAGCGGCTGGCCCACGACCGCGGTCGAGCTGGCCGCGCTCGAGCCTTTCCCGCTCGTTGCCACCGGGCCGCGCAACGCGATCAGGCTGGAGAACTACATGCGGGTGGATGCGCGCATCGCGCGGCAATTCCACTTCGATGCGCACGGCGACCTTACGCTGTTCCTCGAGGCCGCCAACGTGTTCAAGCGCGGCAACCCCTGCTGTGTCGAGTACGACCTCGAGCTCGAGGAGGGAGAAGCCCTGTTCGACAGCGGGCCGCGCAGCTCGCTGCCGCTCATCCCGTCGATCGGCTTCATCTGGCGCTTCTAGGACCGCCTGCGCGGCGCAACCCGCCGGTTTCGTGATGACCTGATCGCCAGCGCCTGCCCGAGCGGTTAGCATCGCGGGTCCCCGGCCTGGTGCGACGAGGAGAGTCCGCGTGCCGCAAGAGCGACTCGATTACGACTGGCTGATCGTCGGCACCGGTTTCGGCGGCAGCGTCTCGGCGCTGCGCCTGGCGGAGAAGGGCTACCGCGTCGGCATGCTGGAGGCCGGCCGGCGCTTCGGCGACGGGGACCATGCCCGCACGACCTGGAACCTCAGGCGTTTCCTGTGGGCGCCGCGGGTCGGCCTGCGGGGCATCCTGCGCCTGTCGCCGTTCAAGGACATCTTCATCGCCAGCGGCGCCGCGGTCGGCGGCGGCAGCGTCGGCTACGCGAGCACCCTGTACCGGGCGGGCGCGGAGTTCTTCCGCAACCCGCAGTGGGCGGACCTCGGCGACTGGGCCGCGGAGCTGGCGCCGCACTACCTGACCGCCGAGCGCATGCTGGGCGCCGCGACCGTGCCGCGCGACAGCGACCGGCAGCAACTGATGCGGGAACTGAGCCGGCACATGGGCGTCGAGAAGACATTCACGAAGACGCCGGTCGGGATCTACTTCGGCAAGCCGGGCACGACGGTCGCGGACCCGTACTTCGGCGGCGCAGGACCGGAGCGCACCGGCTGCACGTATTGCGGCGCCTGCATGGTCGGCTGCCGCGAGGGCGCCAAGAACACGCTGCTCAAGAACTACCTGTGGTTCGCGGAGAAGCTCGGCGTTCCCATCCACGCGGAGCGCGAGGTGGTGGACATCCGGCCACTGGGTGCGGCCGACGGCAGCGAGGGCTATGCGGTGACGACCGAGCGGTCAGGGGCGTGGCTGCGCCGGCGGCGGCAGACTCATACGGCGCACGGGGTGGTCGTCGCCGCCGGCGCGCTGGGCACCAACAGGCTGCTGGCCCGGTGCAAGCTGAACGACTCGCTGCCGCGCATCAGCGACCGGCTGGGCAAGCTGGTGCGCACCAACAGCGAGTCGCTGCTGGCGGTCACGCTGCCCGACGGCCAGTCGCGGCCCTGGAACGAGGTGGCCATCAGCGCCAGCATCTACCCGAGCCCGGACACGCACATCGAGTTCGTGACCTGCGGACGCCATGGCGACTTCCTGTCGCTGCTGACCACGCTGCTGGTCGGGGACGGCACGCGGCTGACGCGGCCGCTGAAGTGGATCGGCGCCGTGCTGCGCCATCCGGTCACCTTCCTCAGGTCGCTGTGGCCGGTCGGCTGGTCGCGCCGCACGATACTGCTGCTGGTGATGCAGAGCCTGGACAACGCGCTGACGTTTCGCGCGAGGAAAGGGTGGTTCGGCGGAGTCTCGCTGTCGACCGAGACGGACACGGACCGGCCCAACCCGACCTACATCGAGGCGGGACACCGCGCGGCCGAGTGGCTGGCGCGGCACACCGGCGGCTACGCGCAGAGCATGGTGCTGGAGGCATGGGCCAACACCCCCGCAACGGCGCACATCCTGGGCGGCGCGGTCATCGGGCGCGACGCCAGCCGCGGCGTCGTGGACCGCGACGGCCGCGCGTTCGGCTACCAGAACCTGCTGGTCTGCGACGGCTCGATCATGCCGGCCAATCCCGGCGTCAATCCGTCGCTCACGATCGTGGCGATGGCCGAGAACGTGATGACCCGGGTGCCGGCGAAGGCAGGCTGAGCCGCGCGCCGGCCTGATCAGGGCCGGCCCGCGCCGCGCCGCACCGCCGCCCGGATCGCGAACCCCGCGACGAGCAGGATCGCCACGTCGCGCACCGCGGCGAGGTGGGTGGTGGCCACGATCGCCACGCAGCCGGCGAAGGCGAGCCACGCGATGGCCACCCCACCGCTGACCGTGACCGGCGCCGCCCCCGCCTTCTTCCGCAGCGCGATCAGCGACAGGCAGGTGGCGCCGTAGATGAACATGCGCGCCAGCACGAAGATGGTCACGAGGTAGATGAACGTGCCGGTGACCGTCAGCAGCCAGGCCGTGGCCGTGACCAGCAGGATGGCCGGTACCGGCGTGCGGAAGCGCGGGTGCACGCGCGCCACCACCCCGGGCAGGTCGCCGTCGACGGCCAGCGCATAGAACATGCGGGGCGTGGCGAGCATCGACGCGCTGAGGCCGCCGGCACACGACAACACCGCCGCGACGGCGATCGCGGCGCCGCCCGCCGGGCCGGCCAGCGCTTCCGCCACGTCGGCCAGCGGCCGCTGCGAGCCGGCGAGGTCCGGCAGGGCCGCGAAACAGGCGAGCATCAGCAGCATGTAGAGCCCGCCCGCGATGGCGACGCCGCCCAGGATGCCCACGGGCATGTCGCGCTGCGGAGCGCGGGCCTCGCCGGCGAGGACCGCCACCAGCTCGAAGCCGAAGCAGGCGAACAGGGCCAGCAGCAGCGCCTGGCTCAGGCCCGCCGCGCCGGCAGGCGGCTCAGCGGGAAGCGCCGTCCAGCCGGCCATCCAGACGCCGGCGCCGGCCAGCAGGACCAGCGGCGCGAGCTTGACGATCGTGAACAGGTTGCCGAGGCGCGCGCCGTGCACGACGCCGCGCAGGTTGAACAGGGCCAGCAATGCGATGAACGCCGTGGCCGCGGCCGCCCGCGCCGCCGGCGCCGCCAGCGCGGGCCACAGCGCCACCGCGTAGTCCAGCATCACCGATGCGATGGCTGCGAACACAAGGATCCGGGACAGGCCCATCATCCAGCCGACGGCGAAGCCCGCCGCCGGGCCGAAAGCCGCGGCGGCGTACACCGGCGGACCGCCCGTCACGTCGTAGCGGCTGGCCACCTCCACCAGGCAAAGCGCGATCAGCGCGACCACGACGAACGCCGCCAGCAGCACGGCCAGGCTCCAGCTGCCGGCGCCGGCCACAAGCTGGGCGGGCATGGCGAAGACCCCGGCGCCCACGACGGTGTTCACCGTCAGGGACACGAGGTCGATGCGGCGCAAGCCGCGGTGCAGGGCCGGCGCGGGGCCGGCGACGGGCGCTTCCATGTGTTGTACCCGGTCCAGGGCGGTCGCGGGGCCAGTCTACGCCGGGGCGGGGAGAGCCCGGGCGGGAGCGGACCGGGAGGGTGCTGGCGGGCGGCCAGCGGGATTCCGGCACTTTACGGCACCCGCCCGGCCGTGGGAATAGGCAGATCGCGCCTGAGCAACGGGCGCCAAGGTGCGGTACGCTCGGGACGTCAACACGTCATGAGGAGGATGCCACCGATGCACGACGAACTGACCAAGCTGCCCGGCGTCGGACCCAGCATTGCAGCGGACTTGAGGCACCTGGGGGTGCACTCGATCAGGGACCTGGCCGAATCCGATCCGGAGCAGCTGTTCGCGAGGCTGCGTGAAATCACCGGCCACGACCACGATCCCTGCCTGCTCTACACGTTCCGCTGCGCCGCTTATGCGGCCCGCACGCCCGAGCCGGACCAACAGCTCCTGAAGTGGTGGAACTGGAAGGACCGGCGGCTGGACAACTGACGCGCCCGGACCCGACGCCCGGTCAGAACCGGGTCTGCAGCCCGATGCCGCCGAACGCGATCGTGTCGAAGGCGTCGCCCTCGGTGGCGCCGATCGTCAGCGATGCGTCGACGGCGTCCGTCAGGGCGAACGTCACGCGACCCGACAGGGTGTCGGCGCTGAAGCCCCCGAAGTACTCGCGGTAGTGCGCGTAGTCGACGCCGAACCCGGCGCGGCCCGGCCGGTAGCCGAAACCGGCCGACAGGCTGTCCTTGAGGAATGTGCTGTCCACCCCGATGCGAGCCGCGGCGTAGGCTGACAGCCGCTGCGGAGAGCTGCGGCGCGAACTGACGGAAAACGCCGGGGCGGGTTCGCGCCAGCACTTCGAGGCCGGGCGAGGAGAACCGGCATTGCACGCCCTCATGATCGAAGGACATGCCGCGCAGGTAGCCGTCCCAGGCGCCGCTGGCGAAGGACAGGCCGAGGCCGAGCCCCAAGTCGCTGGTGTCGCAATTTGCGGTGGCGGACACGGTCACCTGCCGGCCGTCGCGCAGGGTCACGGTGCCGGCCGCCTGGAATGAGTCGAAATCGCTCTGCCGCAACTGCCCGTGCAGCGCCACCGACCAGACGTCGCCGTGCCAGTCCAGCGAGGCCTCGACATGGTGCGCGTCGAGCAGGTCCGGGTCGCTCCACAGGCCGAGCCCGACCTCCAGGCCGAAGGCGCCGAAATCGTGGTACACGCTGGTCTCCAGGCCGCGCGTGCTCACGACGGCCAGGCTGGAAGAGGCGTCTGCGTACGAGGCCGCCGCGTACCAGGAGGTGCGGGGGGTCGCGTAGAGGGTCAGGTCCGCAGCGAGGCCGAAGCCGTCCTCGTTGTCCACCTCCGCATAGATTCCGGCGGCGCCGCGCGGCTCCGCGGCCAGCGCCGGCAGTGCGAAGACGGACAGCGCCAGCAGCCAGGCGCGAGTGCTTGCGTGCATGTGACCACTCCCATTGTCATCAAGCGGCCGCCGGCAGGGCGTACCATGTCTGCGGATTCCCCGACCCGACGGGTCATCCAACGTACGACGGCCGCAACGGTTGACCGGCCCGGGGTCGAGTGTGCACGCTGCCGTGGGTCCGCGCGCCGTGACGGACCGCAAGAATCCGCCGGCGGGTGACTGCGCGGGTGGCGAAACCCGCGCCGGACGCCGCGCGACGGACCGGAGGACGACGATGCTGACGTTTGTATTGTGGCTGCTGCTGTTCGTACTATGCTGGCCATTGGCGCTGCTGGCCCTGTTGCTCTACCCGGTCGTCTGGCTGCTGTTGCTGCCGTTCCGGCTGCTGGGAATCGCGGTGGAGGGAATCTTCGAACTGCTGCGCTCCCTGATCACCTTGCCGGCCAGGCTGCTGCGGGGGAAACCATGAGACCCGGAATGAGAACCACCGATTCCGCCGTCGGCAGCCGCGTGATCGTGCTGGGCGTCGCTGCCGCCCTGGCGGTCGGCGCGTACTTCTGGTTCAGGCACCGCGCGGCGGAGGCGCCGGTTCCGGCTGCAGACCCGATGGCTGTTGCGCCGGTCGCGACCGGACCCGTCATCGAGCACCCGGTGGCGGTGCCGCCGGCCGAACTGTTGCCTGCGCTGGACGAGAGCGACCCGGCCACCGGCGACCAGCTGGCGGAGCTGGTCGGCGCGGACCGCTATGCGGCGATGTTCTTCGCCGACGGCATCGTGCGGCGCTTCGTGGCGACCGTGGACAACCTGCCGCGGGCCAAGGTCGCCGCGCAGCATCGGCCTGTCAGGCCGCTGGCCGACCCGTTCCTGGCTGACGGCACGGAAGAGGAAGTCCTGACCCTGTCGGCCGCCAACTACGCGCGCTACGCGGCCTACGTCAGGCTGGTCGAGTCGCTGGACCCGGATCGCGTGGCCGCCGCGTACGTGCGCCTCTACCCGCTGTTCCAGAAGGCCTACGAGGAACTCGGTTATCCAGGGGGTTACTTCAACGACCGGCTGGTCGAGGCGATCGACAACATGCTGGCTGCGCCGGATGTGCCGGGCCCGATCGAGCTGGTCAGGCCCAACGTGCTGTACGAATTCGCCGACCCGCTGCTGGAAGCGCGTTCGGCCGGCCAGAAGCTGATGTTGCGCATCGGCCCGCAGAACGCCGCGAGCGTCAAGGCGCAGTTGCGCGAACTGCGCCGCCGGATCGCGGACCAGGCGCCCTGACCCGCAGCCCGCGCCGGGACCGGCCGCTCAATCCGTGTCGCGGCGCATCGGCCGCGACAACAGGTCCTTCGGCTCCATATCCATCATCTCGGCGTCCCGCCGGTCGTCGTGATGACGGTACCGGCACGCGCAGGCGCTGGAATCGCAGTCTGCCAGCGGCAGGCGCGGCGCATCCTTGGCGAGAAACCGTAGGCCTTCGGCCTTGAGTGCGGCCTCGCAGGCCTTGGTGCCTGGCTTGATGCTGACCGCGTGCCAGCGCGTGCTGGCCGGCATGGCCGGGGGTTGTCTGGGATTGCGCGCCACGGGGCGAAGTGCCGGCGTGCTGGCCGTTTGCGCGTCCTTCGTTCCAAGCCGCTTGCGGAGGGCGGCGAAGAGTCCGTCGAACATCTGAACCTGCTCCCTGGTCCAGGGACCGCGCAATGCGGGCTGGCGCGCCGCGCGACGCGGTCCCGTTCGCCCATGCGGGCGCCGCACGAAAATTTGGTGTGATTCTACCAGCCCGGACGGCCGACGCTAGACCCGGGACAAACGGGCTCCCGGTGCCGGGCATCCTCAGGAATAGTGCAGGAAGCGGCGCCGCGTCTCCTGCCAGACGGTCTCGTCCGCGCCGGCCAGCGTGTCGAGGTCGCCGGGCGCCGCCTCGGGGTCGTCCACCCAGCGGCGCAGCAAGTCGCCGCCGGCGATCAGGTCGATCGCCAGACGCCCCGTTTCATACTCGTACGCGAAGTCGCGCCACAGCGGGTAATCGGGCCGCAGGCGCCGCAGCGACTTGAGGGCCAGCGCGACCAGCCGCCAGGGACGGAATTCGTCGTGCACGTATCCTGCATCGTCCACGTGGAGCTGGATCCCCCCGCACAGCTGGCCGGCGTGCTTGTGAAAAGTGGGCTCGAACCAGCAGCCGCGCAGCCGGCAACCGCGCAGCCAGGCTGGGGCCAGCGCGTGCATTTCGGCGAGCAGTGGCACGGGATCCAGGTCCGGTGCGCCGAATAACTCGAGCGGGCGGGTCGTACCGCGGCCCTCGGACAGCGTCGTGCCCTCGATCAGCACCGTTCCCGGGTAACAGCGTGCCATGGTCAGCCGCGGCGCATTCGGGCTCGGGTTCACCCAGCTGCGCTCGCCAGCGGGCCAGCCGTGGCCGGGCGCCAGGGCGGGCTGCCAGCCTTCCATCGCCACCACGTGGCAGTCGACGTCCAGCCGACCGTCGTGCACGAACCAGCCGGCCAGTTCGCCGAGCGTGAGTCCATGCCGCATGGGCATCGGCCCGGCGCCGACGAAGCTCTCCCAGCCTGGCCGCAGGACGGACCCCTCGACGGGCCGCCCGATCGGGTTCGGCCGGTCCAGCACCCAGACGGACTTGCCGGCCGTTGCGGCCGCTTCGAGCACATATCGCAACGTGGTTGCAAAGGTGTAGACGCGGCAGCCGAGATCCTGCAGGTCCACGAGCAGTGCGTCGAAGGTGTCGAGCATGGCGTCGGTGGGCCGGCGCACCTCGCCGTACAGGCTGAACACGGGGATGCCATGGACGGGATCGACGAAGTCCCGCGACTCGATCATGTTGTCCTGCTTGTCCCCGCGCAGGCCGTGCTGCGGCCCGAACGCCGCCGCCAGCCGGAGGTCGCCGAGTGCCGCGAGGGCATCGAGGCTGTGGGTCAGCCCGGCCGTGGTGGAGGCGGGATGCGCCAGCAACGCCACGCGGCGTCCCGCCAGCGGGCGGCGCAACCCGGGTTCCTGGAGCAAGCGGTCGATCCCGAACTTCATGCCGTGGTCCGTCCCTCGAGTTGCAGGATGAAACTGGCGGGGTCGTGGAAGTCGGGCTGCGCAGAGCCGTGCCGCAGGGCCCAGTACGACCGGCCGCCGTCCGCGCGCTCGATGACGGCCGCCAGGCCCAGGTCGAGCTGCTTCGCCAAGGCGAGTTCCGTCAGTTGCGCAAGGTCGAGGTCAATGCTCACGTTCAGGACGTCGTGGCCGCGCAGCGTGCCGACCCGCGGCGCCGGCAGGCGCTGCTCGGACTGCATGCCCGCGCGGCGCGAAGCGAAGCGGTACATGGCCCACGCGCCGGACGTGGAGCAGTTGAATTCGAAGTAGGCCGGCGCGCGGTGCGTGCGGATGAAGGCCTCGAAGCAGGTGTGCTGCCACAGCCCGTCGGCGCGGCGCGCGGGCCGCGGCGCGGGCAACCGCAGGCCGGCCGGCTCCGCATCGACTCGCCAGGTCAGCGACAGCAGCGCCCGCTGCGGCTGCCAGGCCACCTCGGCGCCGAGCCCGCGCACGACCGGGTCGGGCATCGCCGGGTGGACGGTCAGCTCGGCTGTTGCAGGCACGGCAGGGCCTTTCTGGAGCGCACGGTTTGCCGGCCCGCATTATGCGGGATGCGCCGCCGCCGCGCGCCCCGCGCGGCGACCCGGGTGCCGCCCTGGGTCACAGGTATGGCGCAATCAGCGCGCGTACGTCGATGCGGGCGCGCAGCATGGCGCACAGCAGGAAGGTGCCGACCAGCTTGCGGTGCATGAACGCCGTGGCGGGGGGCGGCGCCGGCATGCCCCGGCGGAACGCGACGTCCAGGCCGAGGTCGCGCGCTCGCAGCGGCAGGCGGGAGGCGGCGAAGTCGTACGCGCCGCGGTGGCGGATCGGCTCGCACACCAGGCGGATGATCTCGATCACGCCCTCGGCGGTGGCCGGCGGCGTGTCGTGGCGCAGGTAGCCCAGCGCGATGGCCTGGCGGCGCAGGGAGTCGTCGTCGTCCGCGATCAGGGCGCGGCACAGCTTGCGGTAGTCCTCCATGCGCGCGCGGTCGAGTTCCATGGTCGAGCCGAAGTCGTACAGCACCAGCGTGCCGCTGTCGGGCCGGTAGCCGTAGTTGGCGGGATTCGGGTCGGTCTGCAGGCAGCGGAATTCGAACAGTTCGCGGAACATGAGGACCTGCAGCCGGCGGGCCAGCTCGTTGCGCAGTCGCTGCGATGCGCCGGGTTCGCAGACCGACTCGAAGGTATCGGCCTCCACGTAGTCCATGGCGAGGATGCGCCGCGTGCTGAGGTCGCGATGGACGCGCGGCACGACGAGGCCGGGCTCGCCTTCGAGCAGCGCGGCAAAGCGCACGGCGTGGTCCGCCTCCTGCAGGTAATCGGCCTCGACCCGCAGTTGCCGCTTCGCCTCGGCGGTCAGGCCGTCGATGTCCAACTCGACCGGCAGGAAATCCAGCCAGCGCAGCAGCATGGCCAGGTTGTCCACGTCGCTGTCGATGCTGCGCGCGACGCCCGGGTACTGGATCTTCAACGCGAGCGCACGGCCGTCGCGGGCCCGGGCCCGGTGCACCTGGCCGATGGATGCCGCCGCCACCGGCTCGTCGTCGAAGTCGAGGAACCGCTCCTGCCAGCCTGCGCCGTACTCGCGCCCCAGCACGCCATGCAATTGCGCGGCCGGCATGGCCCAGGCCTGCGAACGCAGGATCGCCAGCGCATCGCGGAACTCGGCCGGCAGGAGTTCCTCGCCCTGCAGCGACAGCATCTGGCCGAGCTTCATCGCGGCGCCGCGCAGCGCGGACAGCCGGCGCGCGAGGATGTCAGCATTGCCGGCCGTGAGCAGCGCCGAGGCGTCCGGCCAGCGTCCCGCCACGAGCTGTCGTGCGCCGCCCAGCACGCCCCCCAGCGCGACTTCCCCCGCGATCAGCCCGATGCGCACGGCGCGGCCGAGCCGCGTGGACGGCACGGCGGTGCGGCGGCGGGGGCGCTTGGCGGCGCTAATGGGCGGTGGCCCCCCGGCCGCCGGTCGCGAGTTCCGCGTGCAGCCGGTCGAGCAGGAGGTCCTTGTCCCGCCACAAGGCGTCGAGCGCGGCCTGGAAGCGCGCCTTGAACTCCGGGTCCCCGGCGTAGTCGCCCGCCGTCATCCACGACTCGATGGGCCGCGCCTGCACGTGCACGATGGCGCGCTCGAGCCGGCCGCAGCACAGGTCCCACAGGCTGGGTGCGCGCCCGGCATAGGCGATGGTCACGTCCAGCGTCGCGTGCAGCATGTCGCCCATGGCGGCCAGCACGAAGGCGACGCCGCCGGCCCGCGGCGGCAGCAGGTGGCGGTAGGGCGCGCCCAGCTGCGCGCGCTTGGCGGCCGTGAACCGCGTCCCCTCCACGAAGTTGATGACGGTGGTGGGTATGCGCCGGAACTTCTCGCACGCCCGCCGCGTCGCCTCGAGGTCGCGGCCGCGCACCTCGGGGTGCTTCTGCAGGTAGGCGCTGGAATGGCGGCGCATGAACGGCATGTCCATCGCCCACCAGGCGAGGCCGAGGATCGGCACCCAGCGCAGCTGTTCCTTGATGAAGAACTTCAGGAACGGAATGCGGCGGTTGAAGACCGACTGCAGCACCAGGATGTCGACCCAGGAGCGGTGGTTGGAGAGCATCAGGTACCACTCGTCGCGCTGCAGGCCGGTCGTGCCGCGCACGTCGAGGTTCATCGCGCGGCTCATCGCCAGGATCGCCTTGTTGGTGCCGATCCAGCCCTCGGCCAGCTCGTTGAGCGCCTTGCTGAGCGCGGTGCGCCCGGCGCGCCACGGCACCAGCAGCTTGACCAGCGCGAGCAGCAGCAGCGGCAGGCCCCAGGCGAAGACGTTCAGGACGATCAACCCGAGCGTGGCGGCGCCCCGCAATGTCGCAACGATCTGCAAGCGTCTATGACCCCTCGTGTTCCCGGTGCCAAGTGTAGGACAGTCGATGGCGTCGGGCTCGCGCGGTCAGCGTCGCGCCCACATCAACAGGCGGTTGTTGGCCGGCATGCCATGGTCGGCCTCGAGCGCGAGGCCCTGGCGGCTCGCCAGGCCGGCGACGGCCTCGAAATCGCGCAGGCCGCTGGCCGGGTCGCGCGTCCTCAGCTCGCGGTCGAAAGCCTCGTTGGAGGGGGCCATGGCCGCATCCGCATAGCGGAACGGGCCGTACACCGCCAGCAGGGCGCCGGGCTCGAGGATCCTGCCCAGGCCCGCGAACAGCGCCTCGACCTCCGGCCAGGACATGATGTGCAGCGTGTTGGCCGTGAACACGGCATCCGGGCTGAAGGAGGGCCACACGGCCTGCGTAACGTCGAGTTCGAGCGGCGCCAGCAGGTTGGGGATCCCGGACCGGGACACGCGCGCGGCCAGCCCATCGAGACAACCGGCGCGGTCGGTCGGCTGCCAGGTCAGGTGCGGCAGTTGCCGCGCGAAATGGACGGCGTGCTGGCCCGTCCCGCTGCCGATCTCCAGCACGCGGCTGCGACCGGCCAGGGCCGGTCCCAGGATCGAGAATATCGGTTGCTGGTTGCGTTCCGACGCGGCGGAAAAGGGCAGCATGATGTCGGCCGGGACGATCGGGCGCCGCAGTGTAGCAGGCGCTCCCCGCGGGCCGGCCGCGGGACGCCTTACACTAGGGCCCGTCAACAGGTCCCAGGTGCTCAGGCACGATCCCGGAGAATCACATGGCGCTCAGACTTTCACGCATGCTGGCACTGGGCACGCCGGCGCCGGCCTTCGAATTGCCTGACACGCAAGGCCGGATCCACAGGCTCGGCGACAGCGCGCAGGCGCCTGCACTGCTGGTGGCCTTCCTGTGCAACCACTGCCCGTACGTGAAGCACATCCTCGCCGGCTTCGTCGAATTCGCCAACGAGTACGGGCCACGCGGGCTCGCGGTCGTCGCGGTCAGCTCCAACGACGTGGCCGCGTTCCCCGAAGACGCGCCGCAGGCGATGGCTGCCGTCGCGCGCGACCACGGCTTCGCGTTTCCCTACCTGTACGACGAGTCGCAGGATGTGGCGCTCGCCTACCAGGCGATCTGCACGCCGGACTTCTTCCTGTTCGACCGTGCGCGCCGGCTCGCCTATCGCGGCCAGTTCGACGACAGCCGGCCCGGCAGCGACACGCCCGTGACCGGCGGCTCGCTGAGGGCGGCGGCCGATGCGGTGCTGGGCGGGAACGAGGTCGCCGTGGACCAGTTGCCGAGCGCGGGCTGCAGCATCAAGTGGAAGGAGGGCCGGCAGCCCGACTGGGCCTGAGCGGCCGTCAGCCCGGCGGCATCTCCGCGAACTGCGGGATGGCATCGGTGATTTCGTGCCAGGGGGCCTTCGAGCCGACGAAGATGTGCGCCGACGGCTGCGCCCCGGGGTCGGTGTCGGCGGTTCCCACCGCCACCATGGCGCGGTTGAAACGTTCCAGGATGCGCGGCGCGGGGCTGCCGCAGTTCCTGCAGAACGCCTGCGTGAAGAATTTCGCGTCGGGCACCTTGTACTGGTCCGTCATGTCCTGGCCACGCACCCAGCGGAACTGCTCGAGCTTGTAGAAGGCGTTGGTGGCGTGCGCCGCGGCGCGCGCCAGGCGGCAGCGCGAACAGTGGCAGTTCATCATCCTCGCCGGCGGACCGTCGGCTTCCCAGGCGACGGCGCCGCACAGGCAGCTGCCCGCGGTGATGCCGGCCCTGGCCTGCACCGGCGGGCGCGGCTGGCCCGCGTCGCCCCATCCGGGTGGATACTCCTCGTGCTGCGGCAGCGAATCGGTGATCTCGAAGCCGGGGGCCCTGGAGCCCGTGAAGATGTGCATCTGGGCGCGGATCCCCGGATCGCCCTCGAGGCTCCCGGCCGGCGCGATGACCAGGCCCATCTCGGTCGCCAGCATGGGACCGGCCGAGCCGCAGGTCCTGCAGAAGCTGCGCTTGCCCTGCGGCGAGGACACGTACTCGGTGAGCTGGTCCTTGCCCGAGATCCAGCGGAAGCCGGACAACGGCGCCGCGGCAAAGGTCACGAACTGCGCGCCATGTTCCTTGCGGCACATCGAGCAATGACAATTCACCATGAAGCTGAACGGGCCGTCGATCTCGTAGCGGACCGCTCCGCACAGGCACCGACCTGTCGTCATGATCGCTGCTCCCCGCGTCTGGATTCGCCCGAGTTTGCGCCGCGCGGGACGGGCGAGTCCACCCACGCGCGGCGCCCCCGTTCAATTTCTCTTGAATTCTTACCGCAATGCGCGGCATTGTTGGCATTGTCCGTCGCGCTGCGGTCGGGTTTATCCGTCAATTCAATTAACGGGTTAGTCCAAGCTCAGGGCGTAGCGCGGCGGGCCTTCCAACTTCTGCATCGCGTTTGATACCGGCATTTACCGGTGTCTGGTGCTGCATGACGTCACGGCGTGTCGGGTGCCGCGGCATGCCGGAACCCGTCTTGGCGACAGGCGCGGGCCCCTGCGCGGTGCGGCGCGCGCTTGCGCATCCGCGGCGCGCGGCGGGTCGCATGCTACCCTGACCGCGCCTTGGCGGGACGCCCCGCCGGGCGGCAATGACAGAATCCGGAGGACAGAGAAAGATGGCGGGATATTTCGAACTGAAGCGGTCGGCCAGCGGCGGGTATGTGTTCAACCTGAAGGCCGGCAACCACGAGACGATCCTGACGAGCGAGGTCTACAACAGCAAGGCAGCCGCGGAAAACGGCATCGCCTCGGTGCGGCGGAATTCCGCCAGCAGCAGGAACTTCCAGCGCAAGATCGCCAGGAACAGCGCACCGTACTTCACGCTGGCATCGGCCTCCAATGGCCAGGTCATCGGCAAGAGCGAGATGTACTCGTCCACGCGGTCGATGGAAGGCGGCATCGCGTCGGTGGCCCGCAACGCCGTCACGGCGAAGGTCAAGGACAAGTCGGCCTGAGAAGTCTGGCCGAGCGACAGAGGGGCCCGGGGACGAAGTCCGCCGGGCCCCGTCGTTTTTCGCCCGCGCGCCGGGCTCAGAGGCCGTCGACCAGCTCGCGGATGCGGGCCTGCTGCGCAGCGTCGGGCAGGCGGCCCTGGCCCGCCCGCACGTTGTCGATGACGTGGCGCGGCCGGCTGGTGGCCGGGATGATGCAGGTCACGGCCGGTTGCGCGAGGATGAACTTCAGTGCGAGCTGCGCCCAGCTCTCGCAGTCGAAGTCCGCCGCCCAGTCCGGCAGTGGCCGGCCCTTGACGAGCGAGAAGTAGCTGCCGTTGCCGAACGGACGGTTGACCAGCACGGCGATGCCGCGCTCGGCCGCCAGCGGCAGCAGGCGCGCGGCGGCCTGTGGTTCCATCGGCGAGTAGTTGAGCTGCACGAAGTCCGGCCGCCAGTCGCGCATCAGCTGCTCCAGCGCCTCATGGTCGGCCTGCCGGTGCGTGGTCAGGCCGATGTAACGCACGCGCTCCTGTTCCTTGAACTTGCGCAGGGTGCGCCACTGCGTGGCCGCGTCCACCAGGTTGTGGACCTGCACGAGGTCCAGCGGCTGGCGCCCGAGCCGCTGCTCGGACGCCTCGAACTGGGCGATGCCGCTGGCTTCGCCCTCGGTGCGGATCTTGGTGGCCCAGAAGATCCGCCCCGTCAGCCCGGCCTCGCGCGCCAGCCTTCCCAGCACGATTTCGGCGTCGCCGTAGCTGGGCGCGGTGTCCACGAGGCGCGCGCCGGTCGCGACCAGGATGTCCAGCACCCCGCGCAGCTCCGCGGCCTGCTTGTCGTCCACGGGCTGCCGGTCGAATTCGCCGGAGGTGCCCAGCCCGATCACGGGCAGGCGCTCACCGCTCGACGGAATGGGGCGGGTCATGAGTTCGTCGTGGCCGGATGCGCGCGCCGCGACCCAGGGCGCCGCCAGCGCCGCGACCGCCAGCTTGAGCGCCGCGCGCCGGTCAATCAGTGGGAATTCCATGGCGTGTCCTCCCTGAGGGAACCGCAAGTCGATCTGCCGACTCTACCGCAATTGCCGCGCCGTCATGCAGCGGCGCCGCAGGCGGGGCGCCGGGTGCTCAGGGCAGCGCGGACCGGCCGCCGGTGACCGCGACGCGCGGCGAGATGGCCGGGGGCAGCAGCTTGTACATGACCGGCGTGACCAGCCGGGCCAGCAGGGTCGACGAGACCAGGCCGCCGATGATGACGATCGCCAGCGGCGAGTACAGGCCGGAGCCCTGGATGGCAAGCGGCGTCAGGCCGCCGATGGCCGTCAGCGAGGTCAGCAGGATCGGGAAGAAGCGCACCTCGCCCGCGCGCTCGATGGCCTCGTCCAGCGGCACGCCCTCCTCGCGCAGCTGGTTGGTGAAGTCCACCAGCAGGATCGAGTTCTTTATCTGGATGCCGACCAGCGCGATCATCCCGATCAGCGCGGTGAACGACAACGTGTAACCGGTGAGCCACAGGCCCAGCACGGCCCCGATCGCGCCCAGCGGCACCTCGCCGAAGACGATCAGCGTCGAGCGGAAGCTGCCGAACTCCAGCACCAGCACGGCCAGGATGCCGAACATGGCCACCAGCATCGCGATGCCGAGCCCGCCGAAGGCCTCCTGGCGCGCCTCGAGTTCGCCGGCGGCCTCGAAACGGTAGCCGGGCGGCCACTGCAACTCGCTGACCGCCGCGACCACGCGCTGCGTCACGTCGTCGGTCGTGTAACCGGTGCCGGGCCAGGCGGTAACGCTCACCGATCGCTCGCGGCCGAAGCGGCGGATGACGCTGGTGGCCGTGCGGAAGCCGGGGTCCGCAATCTGCCGCAGCGGGACCTGGGCGCCGGTGACGGAGGACACCCGTACCGCGTCGAGCAGGTCCAGCGTCGGCCGGCCCTGCATCGGCAGCCGCACCGTGATGTCGTACTCGTCGCCGTCCGCCTCGCGGAACTTGCCGGCGGACAGCCCGGCGATGGCCGCGCGCACCGTGCGGTCGGCCTCGACGGCCGGCACGCCGAACAGGGCGGCCTTCTCGGTGTCGATCCGCAGGTCGATGTCGGTGCGCCGCAGCCTCAGCGGATTGTCCACGTCGCGTGCGCCGGCCACGGCCATGACGGTTCGCTCCACCTCGCCGGCCAGCGCGGCCAGCATCCCGAGGTCGGGCCCGGTGATGCGAACCTCGATGGGCGCGTTGACGGGCGGCCCGTTCTCGAACTGCCGCACCGTGATGTGCGCGGCCGGATAACCCTCGAAGACCTCGCGCAACTCGTCGAGCAGCCGCGTGGTCCTGACCGGGTGGTAGTCCTCGACCTCGGCGAGGACTTCCGCCACGTTCGGTGCGACGCCCGTCGACAGGATGTTGTAGTACACGCGCGGGTTGTCGTGGCCCAGGCTGGAGAACCAGTACTTGATGCCCGGGCGGCTGGCCAGCTCGGCGTCGACGAAGCGCAGCGCACGGTCGGTCTCGGCGAGGCTGGCGCCTTCCGGCGCTTCGATGCGCACCCTGAACTGGGGTATGTCGGCGACCGGGAAGAAGCTGACGTGCATGAAGAACAGTGCCAGCGTGGCCGCAGCGGCGACCGCCGCCAGCGCGAACATCAGCGTGGCGCGGGGCCAGGCCAGCGCCTTGCGCAGGGCCGGGCCGTAGACGGAGCGGATCACGTGCATCACGGCGGCCAGCGTGCGGTCGCCGGCCGCGTCGCTGCGGCCGACCAGGGCGCGCGTCGCCAGCACGGTGCGGCCCAGCCAGGGCTGGCGCGGCAACGGACGCGTCTCGCCGCGCAGCAGGTGGCTGGCCAGGAAGGGGATGATCGTCAGCGACACGAACAGCGATGCGGCGATGGTGAACAGGACCGCCGCCGGCAGCGAGCGCACGAACTCGCCCGCGGCCTCCGGCAGGAACAGCAGGGGCAGGAAGGCGAGCATCAGCGTGGCCGTACAGCCCAGCACCGCCAGCCAGATCTGGTCGGTCGCGGCGATGGTCGCCTGGCGGCGCGGCACGCCCTCGCGGATGTGGCGCGAGATGTTCTCGATCACGACGATCGAGTCGTCGACCAGCAGGCCGAGCGCGACCACGAACCCGGCGATGGACAGCTGGTTGAGCGAGAAGCCGGTGAAGTACAGCGCCGCGATCCCGATGGCCAGCGACAGCGGGATCGACAGCATGACGATGCCCGCGGCGCGCAAGCCGAGCGGCAGCAGCGTCACCAGCACCAGGCTGATGGCGATGCTGAAGTCGAACTCCAGGCGCGACAGGCGCCGGTCGACGTTGCGCGACTGGTCGAAACCGCGCTCCAGCCGCACGCCTGCCGGCAGGCCGGGCTCGAAGGCGTCGAGCCGCTTGTACACGGCGTCGCGCACATCGAAGACGTTCTCGCCGCCCTTCATGCTGGCCGTGACGAACACCGCGCGCTGCCCGTCGTAGCGGCCCAGGTAGCGCTCCTCCTCGCTGCCCCAGGCGACGTCCGCCACGTCGCGCACGCGCACCGGGCGGCCGCCGGGGGCGCTGACGATGGTCGCGGCAACGTCGTCGACGCTGCGATAGCTGCCGGAGGTCTTCAGGTTGTAGCGTCGCGGACCCACCTCGACCGCACCGCCGGGAATGCTCGCGTTCTCGCTCTGGATCGCCGCCATGAGCTGGCCGAGCGTGACCCCGGCCCCGGACATGCGCTCGAGGTCCACCGCCACGCGCAGTTCGGGGCGCGGGTAAGCCCAGGTGCTGGCGCGACGCACGCCGGGCGCCGTCTCGATCGCCTGCTCGAGGTCCTCGGCGAGATCGGCCAGCTGGCGCCAATCGGCCGTCTCGCTCACCAGCGCGAGCTGCACGATGTTGACGGTCGTGGGCGTGAACTGCCGCACCTCGACGTCTAGCACGTCGGCCGGCAGGTCCTCGCGCAGCCGGTTGATCTCGCGGATCACCTCGTCGTACTTGCGGTCGGCATCCACGCCCCAGGTGAACTCGACCTGCACGATGGCCAGCCCGTCCTTGGCCGTGCTCTCGAGCTTCTTGACCTCGTCGAGCTCGGACAGCGCGTCCTCGATCGGGTCGACGACCAGGCGCTCCATGTCCTCCGGGTCGGCGCCGGGGTACGTGACGATGACGATCGAGCCCGGGAAGGTCAGCGACGGGTCCTCGGCGCGCGGGATCAGGTCCAGCGCCGTGAGGCCGGTGGCCACCAGCAACGCGAAGACGACCAGCGTGAACTGCCAGCGCCTGACCGCGAAGGCCCACAGGCTCATGGCGTGGCGTCCTTCAGCCCGACCCGACCAACCGCACCAGCGCGCCGTCGCGCAGGTAGGCGGCGCCCTCGACGACGACCTGCGCGCCGGGTTCCACGCCGCCCACGACTTCGACGTGCCCGCCGACCAGCCGGCCGATCCGCACGGCCACGCGGCGTGCGACGTCCCCGCCCGGCGCGACGACATACACCACGGCCGCCGACCCGTCCGCCTCGAGCAATGCGCTGACCGGCACGACCGGCACGATGTCCGCGGCCGCGGCATCGAACTCGACCTTGGCCACCATGCCCGACAGGAAGCGCGCGTCCTGCGGGTCCACGGCCAGCTGCACTTCGTAGGTGCCGCTCCTGGGATCGGCGGCGGACGCCATTTCCGTCACCGTGCCCTCGAATTGCCGGCCCGGGTATGCGTCAACGGTGATGTTTGCGCGCGTGCCGGGGGCGATCCTCACGATGTCGCGGTCGGCCAGTGTCGCGCGCACGATCCAGCCGCCGCCCGTCAGGCCGGCAACCAGCACCGGCTGGCCGGGCGCGACCAGTTCTCCCGGCTCGGCGAGGCGGCGCAGCAGGATGCCGTCACCGGGCGCCTCGATCTGCGAGTAGCGCGCGTTGAACTCGGCCGCGCGCAAGGCCGCGCGGGCCACGTCGCGGGCGGTCATGAGGTTCTCGAGTTGCTCGCGCGTGGCCACTTCGTCGGCCAGCAGGGCCCGGCCGCGCGCCAGGTCGCGGTCCGCCTTCGCGGCGAGGGCGCGCGCCTGGGCGACGGCCGCGGCCACCTCGTCCTGCATGAGGGTCGCCAGCAGCTGCCCCTTGTGCAGGCTCGCTCCCTGTTCGACCAGCACCTGCGCGACGACGCCGCCGGTCTTGAAGGACAGCTTCACTTCATCCGCGGTGGCGAGCAGGCCGACGGCGCGAATCGCCGGGTCCATGGACGCGGTCTCGACGGGCGCCACGCGCACCGGGACGGGACGGGGCGCTTCGGGTGGCGCACCGTTGCCGCATCCGGCGACGGCCAGCGACAGCAGCGCAGCCGCGAGCCACGGGCGCGCTGCGCCCGCGAAGAAAAAGGCGTTCATGGCGCAACCCCCGGGGTGCGCGCGCCGCCCGCGCCGCCCGTCGCATAGTCCAGTTCCGCCAGCGCCGCCAGCGCCTGGTAGCGATAGACGCGCTGGCCCAGTTCGGCGCCGGCAAGGGCGCGTCGCGCGTCTATGAACTCCACCGGCGCGATCTGCCCCTGGTCGCGCTTGCGCTTCACGATGTCGAATGCCTGCCGCGCGGCGTCCACGCGCCGGGCTGCGGTGCGCAACGATGCCTCCGCCACCTCGAGGGACCTGGCCGCCTCGAGCACCTCGAGGCGGATCTGCTGTTCGAGCAGCTCGCGCCGGGCGTGCAGCCCGGCGCTGCGCGCGTACGCCTCGCGCAGGCCGGCACGGTCGGCGCCACCGCGAAACAGGTTGAACTGCAGCACGAGCGAGGCGAGCGTGAACCTGTCGTCGTCCGTGAAACCGTACTCCTCGCCCTGCACGCCGGTGTCCACCGCCAGCGCCAGCCGGGGCTTGAACGCGGCCCGCGCCAGGTCCTCGGCGGCGTCCGCGGCCTCGAGGCCGGCATCGACCTGGCGCAGTTCATGGCGTCGGCCGACCGCCGCTTCCTGCAACCGGCTGCTGCTGTCGGCCGGCGCCCAGCCGGGACCGAGCAGGCGCACGCGCAGGCGCTCGACGTCGCGGTCGTCGGCGCCCGACGGCGTCAGCGCCGTCTCGAGCGGCCGGTTGCGCAGCAGGTTCACGTAGTTCTGCGCGGTGCGCTCGGCGGCGTTCGCCGCCGCAAGCTGCTGCTCGATCTCGAGGACGTCGGTTTCGGCGCGCAGCACCGCGTCGCGGGTCACGCTGCCGTTCCGGTACAGGCTGTCGTTGACGCGCTGGTTTTCGCTCGCGGCGTCCAGCGTGGCTTCGAGGATGGCGATCGACTCGCGCCCGCCGAGCCAGCGCAGGTAGGCCTGCCGCACGTCGCGGCGCAGGCGAACGACCAGCGCGTCGCGACCCAGGCGCGCGGCCTCGTGTTCGGAGGCGGCGCCGCGCGCCGCGGCGTGGATGCGCCCGTCGTACAGCGGCTGGGTCAGTCGCAGGACCGACTCCTGCTCGCGGTCGCGCAGGAACGGGATGCTCGTGTTGGAGATCGGCGCGAAGGGTGCGGGCTGCCCGCCGGCAGCCAGCAGCGTGTTGAGCGCGCCGTACACGGGATTGAGCAGGTCGCCGACCGGAATCTCGATCTGGCGCCCGCCGTCGGCGGCCGAGTAACGCAGGTTCAGGTCGATGACCGGCAGGTAGCGGGCCCGCGCCTGGTCCAGCAGGGCCAGGCGCTGGGCGACGCCGGCCTCGGCGCCGGCCAGCTCGAGGTTCGCGGAAACAGCCTCGGCGACGAGCTGTTCCATGACCTGGTCCAGGGTCGCTGGGGGAGCCACCGGCTGGGCCAGCGCGGCGGCGCTCGCCAGGACCGCAGCCAGGCCCAGTTTCACGGATGCAAGGAACTTGTACATGTGTCGATCACGGGCAAGAAGAATTCAGGTCTATGCGGTCGGCGCCAGCATGCGTCGCAGCATCGCGTAGGCGTCCTCCATGAGCTTCGGCACCTCCACCCCGTGGCGGGCGATCTCCTGGGACTTGTTGGTGGCGATCTGGATGAGGCCGTGGGTGAAGGCCCACAGCATCACGACAACCTGGCTGGGGTCGCCCAGGTCCGCGCGGATCGAGCCGTCCTTCAGGCCGCGCTCGAGCGTCGCGACCATGTCCGCCATCAGCGCGTCGCCGGCCGCGGTGCAGGCCAGCTCGCTGGGCGCGTCCGCATTCGCCTGGTGCGCGTGATAGCGCGTGCAGGCGTCGAACTGGAAGGGCGCTTCCTGCTGGAACAGGACATAGGCGCGGCCCATGGCCTCGATCTGGTCGATCGCCAGCATGTGCCTGGCCGTTGCCTGCGCGATCCGCTGCCGCAGCGCATCCAGCGCGCGTTCGGCGATGGCCAGCAGCAGGTCTTCCTTGTCGCGGAAGTACACGTAGATCAGCGCACGCGACAGCCGGGCCTGGCGGGCCACCGCGTCCATGGTCACGGTGTCCCAGCCTTTTTCCGCGTACAGGGCCTCGGCCGCCTCGATGATCTCGATGCGGCGTCGCTCCTTCTCTTCTTCGCGGCGCTCGGCGATATCGGACATGGGGGCAAAATATTCGCTTATTGACACAGTGTCAATTAGTGTATGCCTGTCCATTATGGCAAGCGGTCTGCGGTTCTGGAGCCTGACGCCGCAACGGCCTGACCCCGCCCTCGGGCGGGCCGTCCTGGTGGGCCACGCATGACGGTGTTCGGCGCAGCCGGGCCGGGGTCGCTCGCTCAGTCGATCTTTATTCGCTCGCCGACCCCGGCCCGCCCGCGCCTGCCCGATCAGGGTCTGACCCCTCCGGGGTCTGACCCTCCGGACCGCCGGTCACGGCACTGCCTGCGGGCGCGCGAGGTGGTCGTGGTCCCCTAAGCGAGCGACTATCCTCCGGCGGAGCGAGCGTGGGGACCCGACCGGATCCCGCGCGCCCGCCTGACATCAGCTCCGACCCCGGGCCGGCTGCGCCGAACACCTTCACACTTGGTTCGCAAGAGCCGGACCCCCCGGCGTGGGGTCCGACCCCGGTCAGTCCACGCGATTGCGCCGCTCGCCGCGCAGGAAAGCCTCGACATTGAGCGCCAGTTCGTCGAGGCAGCGCTGGCGGGACTCCCGGGCGGCCCACGCGACGTGCGGCGTCAGGATCAGGTTCGGGATGCCGCGCTCGAGCAGCGTGTGGCCCGGGTCCGGCGGCTCCTGGTCCAGCACGTCGACGGCGGCGCCCGCCAGGTCCCCGCGGCGCAACGCCGCCGCCAGTGCGCCGGCATCCACGAGCGCGCCGCGCGCGGTGTTGATGAGCACCGCGTCGCGCTTCATGAGGGCGAACTCCCGTTCACCCAGCAGCCCCCGCGTGGCCGGCGTCAGCGGGACAGTGCAGCGTCAGGACGTCGGCCCGCGGCAGCAGTTCGCCCAGGTCATGCCGGCCGGGCTGGCGCTCGCCGCCGGGCCGGTTGGCGACGAGGACCTCCATGCCGAAGGCCTCGCCGAGGCGGCTGACCGCGCGACCGAGCGCGCCATGACCGACGATCCCGAGCACGCGTCCCTGCAACTCCCGGATCGGGTAGGGGAACACCGAGAACTGACCGGCCCGGCTCCAGTCGCCACGGCGCACCAGGGCGTCGTAATCGTGCAGCCGGTGGGTCAGCATGAGCAGGGCGGCGAAGACGTGCTGGGCGACCGACGGCGTGCAGTAATCGCGCAGGTTGGCCACCGCGATGCCGCGCTCCCGGGCCGCGGCCACGTCCACGTTGTCCACGCCGGTCGCGGTCAGCGCGATGAGCTTCAGCTGCGGGTTCGCCGCCATCAGCTCGCCCGTGATCCGGCACTTGTTGAGCATCACGACCTCGTGCGTCGCGATGCGCGCGGCCAGGTCCGCCGCGCCGCTCTGCTCGTGCAGGTCGAGATGAGGCAGCACCCTGTGCAGCGTGGCGGTGTCGAGGTCGCCGTTGCTGACGGTGCCGAGGTCCAGGAAAACGCCGCGCATCGAACCCCCCCCGGTCGGGCCGTTGCCGGGACTATAGCCGACGCCCCCGGCCCGGTCGGCGTCCGTCACCCTGCCGCATGCGGCCGGCAGGCGGTTATCATGCCGCCATGCGTGATATTCACTATTTGCCGGGACGGGCAAAAGCGCCAGAGTGCCGGCCCCAACCGCCCTGCGGGGCGACAGCGGAGTAGCCTGCCTTGAATGCAATACCTGCCGGCTCGCTGGCCGCCGACGCGGCCGCGGCCAAGGCGGCGAGCCATTGGCCCGCGCGCCTCGACGTGGCGCAGAGCGTCTCCGGACTGCTGCTCGCGCTGTTCATGTGGGGCCACATGATGTTCGTCGCGTCCATCCTCGTCAGCCGCGACGCGATGTGGACGGTCACGAAGTTCTTCGAGGGGTATTTCTTCTTCGGCCGGCCCTACCCGGCGATCGTCTCGGGCGTGGTGGCATGCGTGTTCGCGCTGCTGGTGCTGCACGCGGCGCTGGCGCTGCGCAAGTTCCCGGCGAGCTACCGCCAGTACACGCTGTTCAAGCGCCACATGCACGGCATGAAGCACGAGGACACGACGCTGTGGTACTGGCAGGCGCTGACCGGCTTCGCGCTGTTCTTCATGGCCTCGGCGCACCTGTACTGGATGCTGGTCAACCCGGACCGCATCGGGCCCTTCGAGTCCGCCGACCGCGTGTGGAGCGACCACTTCTGGATCCTCTACCTGGTCATGCTGTTCGCGGTGGAAATCCACGGCGGCGTCGGCCTGTACCGGCTGGCCGTGAAGTGGGGCTTCTTCTCCGGTCCGGACGTGCAGCGCGCCCGCCGGCGCCTGCGGCGCGTGAAGTGGGCCATCACCACGTTCCTGATCGTGCTGGGGCTCGCGACCCTGGCGGCCTACATCAAGATCGGCATCGAGCACGCGCCGGATTACGGCGAGCGCTACGTGCCGTCGTGGGTGCAGGAGTCGCCGGGAGGTGCGCCGTGAAGATGATCTATTCCGACGCGCTGGTCATCGGCGGCGGGCTGGCCGGGTTGCGCGTGGCGATCGGCGTGCGGCGCCGCGGCCTGGACCCGCTGGTGCTGTCGCTGGTGCCGCCGAAGCGCTCGCATTCGGTCGCCGCGCAGGGCGGCATGCAGGCCAGCCTCGGCAACGTCATCAAGGGCGCGGGCGACAACGAGGACGTGCACTTCGAGGACACCGTGCGCGGCAGCGACTGGGGCGCGGACCAGCAGGTCGTGCGCATGTTCGTCAACACCGCGCCGAAGGCCGTGCGCGAACTGGCGGCCTGGGGCGTGCCGTGGAGCCGGGTGCGGCGCGGCGACCACCAGGTCGTCATCAACGGCCAGCGCGTCACGCTCACCGAGCGCGACGACGCGCACGGCCTGATCGCGCAGCGCGACTTCGGCGGCACCAAGAAATGGCGCACCTGCTACGCGTCGGACGGCACCGGCCACGCGATGCTGTTCACGATGGGCGACCGCGCGATCGCCGAGGGCATCCCGGTGCTGGAGCGCACCGAGGCGCTGCTGCTGATCCACGACGGCCGCCGCTGCCACGGCGCGATCGTGCGCGACCTGGTCACCGGCGAGCTGGCGGCCTGCGTGGCGCGCGCCACGGTGATCGCCACCGGCGGCGCGGGCCGCCTGTACCGCGTCACGACCAATGCGGTCATCAACGAAGGCATCGGCCACGCGCTGGCGCTCGATACCGGCGTCGCGGCGCTCGGCAACATGGAGGCCGTGCAGTTCCACCCGACCGGCATCTTCCCGGCCGGCATCCTGGTCACGGAAGGCTGCCGCGGCGACGGCGGCCTGCTGCGCGACGCGGCGGGCCATCGCTTCATGCCGGACTACGAGCCGGAGAAGAAGGAGCTGGCGTCGCGCGACGTGGTGTCGCGCCGCATGGAACAGCACATCAAGGCCGGCCACGGCGTGTCGTCGCGGTTCGGCGACCACCTGTGGCTGGACATCGCGCTGCTGGGCCGCGAGCACATCGAGCGCAACCTGCGCGAGGTGAAGGACATCTGCCGCTACTTCCTGGGCATCGACCCGGCGGAGAAGTGGATCCCGGTGCGGCCGGCGCAGCACTACACGATGGGCGGCGTGCGCACCGACCACACCGGCCAGAGCCCGACGCTGGCCGGCCTGTTCGCCGCCGGCGAGGCGGCCTGCTGGGACATGCACGGCTTCAACCGGCTCGGCGGCAACTCGGTCGCGGAGACCGTGGTGGCGGGCATGATCGTCGGTGAGTACGTCGCGGACTATTGCGAGGGCCACGACCTGGAGGTGTCCACGGCGCTGGTGCGGGAGCGAATGGGCGGCGTGCAGAACTACCTGCGGTCGTTCGCGAACGGCAAGGAGGACGCGGCCGCGCTGCGCAAGGCGATGCAGGTGCTGATGACCGAGAAGGTCGGCATCTTCCGCGACGGCAAGGACCTCGCGGCCGCGGTCGAGGAGCTGCGCGAGCTGATCGACCGCAGCCGGCGCATCCGCGTGTCCGGCAGTGCGCCAGGGGCCAATCCGGAGCTGGTGACCGCGTACCGCACGCAGGCCATGCTGCGGATCGCGCAGACGGTCGCGGCCGGCGCGCTGGCCCGCACCGAGAGCCGCGGCGCGCACTACCGCGGCGACTATCCGCAGCGCAACGACCGCGACTGGCTGAGCCGCACGCTGGCGACCTGGCCCGATCCCGCCGGCGACCTGCCGACGCTGCGCTACGAGCCGCTCGACGTGATGAAGATGGAATTGCCGCCGGGCTGGCGCGGCTACGGCGCCAGCGACCACATCGACCATCCGGACACGCCGCGCCGCGCCGCCGAAGTCGCCGCCGCGCGTGAACGGCTGGCCGGCGCGGACCGCTTCGCGCTGCAGGAAGCGCTGCTGCCCTACGAACACCTGCTGCCGCCCGGCGTGCGCGGGCGCAACGAACGATTCGACGAGGACCTGGCATGAGCGCGAAGACCAACGGCAACTCGGGCCGCCGGCTGCGGATCCACGTGCTGCGCTGCAATCCGGCGGCGCCGGACCCGACTGCGCACATCCAGACCTACGAGGTGGACGAGACCGAGGGCATGACGCTGTTCATCGTCCTCAGCGAGATCCGCGAGGAACAGGACCCGTCGCTGCAGTTCGACTTCGTGTGCCGGGCGGGCGTGTGCGGCAGCTGCGGCATGGTGGTCAACGGCCGTCCCGGGCTCGGCTGCCGCACGCTGACCGCGGAACTGCCCGAGGACATCACGCTGGCGCCGCTGCCGACCTTCGAGCTGATCGGCGACCTGTCGGTCAACACCGGCAAGTGGATGCGCGAGATGACCGAGCGGCTCGAGGCCTGGGTGCAGGCCGGGCAGGCCGAGGTGGACCTGCGGCGACGCGAGGAGCGCATGGAGCCCGACCTGGCGGACGAGGTGTACGAACTCGATCGCTGCATCGAGTGCGGTTGTTGCGTGGCGGCCTGCGGCACGGCGCACATGCGCCCCGACTTCGTGGGCGCGGTGGGCCTCAACAAGATCGCGCGCCTGCAGATCGATCCGCGCGACGGGCGCAGCGAGGCCGAGTTCTTCGAGCTGGTCGGCAACGACGAGGGCGTGTTCGGCTGCATGTCGCTGCTCGGCTGCAACGACGTCTGTCCGAAGGAGCTGCCCCTGCAGGCGCAGATCGCCTTCCTGCGGCGGCGGCTGGCCCGGCACGGGCTGGGCTGAGGCCGGCCCGCGCGGCGCGACGGGCGCCGCGTCAGAACTGCAGCTTGATCCCCGCGAGGAAGGTACGCGGCGCGCCGGGGCGGGCGCCGGCCGGCCGGAATGCCACGTTGTAGACCTCGTCGGTGAGGTTCTGCACGCTGGCGAACAGCCGCGTGCCGGCGGTCAGGCGGTATTCGCCCGACAGGTCGAACAGTGTGCGGTCGTCGATCCGGCCGCCGGCGGGGATGGCGCCCGAGCCGGCGCGGGAACGCGCGGCGGACACGTGGTTCATGGCCATGAACACGCGCCAGGACGATGCCTCGACGCCGGCATTCAGCGTGAGCTGGTGTTGCGGCACGAGCGGCAGCTCGTCGCCCGCCGTCACGCTGCCCCACTCGGCAAAGCCGCTGCTGAAGCTGCTGGTGAATTCGCCCGACGTCCAGGTGTAGACGGCCGACAAGGGCACCGACCAGCGCGTGCCCAGCAGCGTGGCGGCGTCGTAGCCGGCCACGAACTCGAGGCCGTGCACGCGGGCGGTGCCGCCGTCGAACTGGTCGCCGATGCTGCAGCCGCCGCCGGTGGAGGCGGTGCAGGTGCCGACCAGGTTGTCGTAGTCCACCAGGAACGCCATGGCCTCCAGTACGGCGGGTCCGCGGCTGAAGCGCACGCCCGCCTCGTAATTCCAGGACTTCTCGGCGTCGGCCGATGAACCCGGCGACGGGTTGACGAAGCCGCGGTGCAGTCCGGCGACGAGCTTCCAGTCCCCGGTCAGGCGGTACGTGGCGCCGAAGCCCGGCAGCAGCACGTCTATGCTGTGGTCCACGATCGATCGGCGTCCCGCTGCGGCCCGGGTCGGCGGAGCCATAGCGGACCTGCCTGAGCGAGACGCTCTCGTAGCGCAGCCCGGGCGCCAGCGTGAGCCGGTCCCACTCGATCGTGTCGCGCACGAACAGGGCCCAGGCCTCGGCCTCGCCGACGCGGTTGTCCTGGCTGCCGGGCGCGCCGCCGGCGGTCAGCGCCATCAGGCCGTTCACCATCTGGTAGAGGTCGTCCTGCTGGTAGCGGTCCTCCTGGTCGCGGTGGTAGCGCAGCGACAGCTCGACGCTCATGCCGCGCCGCACCCACGTCGAAACCGGCGCCCAGCACGGACTGGATGCCGGCGGCGTAGTACTCGCGCGCGTTGTTGCGCATGCGCAGCGCGCCCGGCGCACTGGCCGTACCGGTCAAGGTCGCGTACTCGACGGGATAGGCCGCGGGGTTGCCCAGCACGCTGGACAGGCTGGCAAAGCCGGTGTCGGCGGCGTTGCGAACGTCGTTCAGCTTGTACCAGGCACGTTCCGTCCGCGTGTAGTAGGCGTTGGTCGTCAGGTCCAGCCCCTGCCGGAAGTCGATGCGGTGGGTCGCCTGCCAGGTGCGGTGCCGCACATCCAGCGAGTCGAGCTGGCTGGCGCGATAGCGGCGGTAGGGATCGGCGCGGAAATCGTCGAGCGCCAGGCCCAGGTAGGTCTCGTCGGAATGCTCGTCCGAATGCTGGAACTTGAACTCCAGCGACTGCGACGGTCCGCGTCCGTCGGCCGATCGCAGCGCGAGCTTGGCCACGTAGTCCTGGATCTCGAAGCCCGTGCCGCCGCCGGAGTCGAGGCGCTTGAAGCCGTCGGAACGCTCCTGCAGCGTCTCGAGGCCCAGGCCGACGTCGAGGGCGCTGCCCGTCTCCATGAAGCCGCCCACCACGCCATGTGCGCGCAGCGTGCCGAACTCGCCGCCGAACAGGTCCATCTTGCCGCCCGGGCCGCTGCCCGGGGCACCCGGGATCGGCGTGGACAGCATGCCGACGGCGCCGGCGACGGTCTGTGGTCCGTACTTGATCGCGGCCGGGCCCTTGGTGACCTCGATGGCGTGCATGCGGGGCGTGCGCGGGAAGTAGTAGGCCGACGGGGCGGAATAGGGTGCGGGCGCGATCGGCACGCCATCCTCCAGCACGGCGATCTTGGCGTTGCGGTCCGTGCCGGAGCCGCGGATGCCGATGCTGGGGCGCAGGCCGAAGCCTTCCTCCTCGACGATGTTGAGCCCCGGGACCTGGCGCAGGATGCGGTTGGTGTCGCCGTAGGAATGCTGGTCGAGGGCGTCTGCCTCGATGACGTGCACGGAGCCCGCGACCTGCCGGGCCTGCACCCGGGTGGCGGTCACGACGATGCGGTCGAGCATCATCATCGGCATCGCGGCCGCGCCGTCGTCGGCTGCCGCGCCGGGCGCCGTGCCCGCCAGGACGAAGGCTGTCGCAATGCCGGGGAGGGTCCGGGACCGGTCGATCATGGGAAGGCGCCTCGGGGGTTCTTCCAGCCACTATTGGCTGGTTGAGGCGACTCTAGGCCAGGCTGGACTATTTGTAAATGAGAATCAATCGCATTTAAGTAAAGACCGCAAGGAGTCCGACCGGAGTGGAGTCTGACCCCTGGAAGGGGTCTGACTCCTCCGGACCGTTAGAGGTGGTGGAACGTCGGAACAGGAGGGGTCAGACCCCAAGAGGGGTCAGACCCCCAGGAGGGGTCAGACCCCTGAAAACTCAGGTCTCGGCCAGCAGCGCGTCTATGAGGGTCGCGAACCGCGCGCGGAACTGCTCGTAATGCACGCCCGTCGCCGGACCGCTGAAGCCGGTGTGGGTATGGCGCACGCGGCCGTCGCGTCCCAGCACGAGCATGGTCGGGTAGGCGTAGAACTTCTCGATCTGCGGCAGCGCCTTCTGCACCTGGCCCGGGCCGTAGCTGCCCGCGATCAACACCGGGTAGTCGATGCGGAACTTGTCCACGAACCCCTGCACGGAGGCGGCGGCAGACGCGAAGTCCGGCGAGTACTCGAACATCAGCTGCACGGCCTCTAGGCCCTGCGCGCGGCGCTCCGGCAGGAAGTCGCGCATGAAGGTGGCCTCGTCGTGGCAGTTCGGGCACCAGGTGCCGCCGATCATGACGACGACGACCTTGCCCCGGAAGCGGTCGTCCGCCAGCGACACGGGCTGGCCGTCGAGGCCGGGGAACGTGAAGCTGAGGGCCGCGTCCGCCTTGACGGCGGCCAGCGTCGTCGCGTCCGCCAGCTGCGCATCGGGCTCGCGGCGCCCGCTGAGCGTGCGGAAACCGCCGGTGCCCGTGCGGAACTCCCCGGCCAGCGTGCCGTCCGCGCCCAGGCGCGCCACGTACAGGTAGGCACTGCCGCCGTCGAAACGCGACAGGTACACGGTGTCGCCGCGCGCCTCGCCGGCGATGTAGCGGTCGTCGCCCGACTCGCGCAACACCGTGCCGGTCACCACGTGCCCTTGCTGGGTGAGTTCGGCGATGCCCGCGGATCCCTGGCCCGTCTCGGGATCGTGGAAGATCAGCGCCCAGCGGCCGGAGAAATCCGCCTGCCTGGCCGACGGCGCCGGGAAGAACCGCCACGGCTGGTCGCGCATGGCGACCAGCCGCACCGCCTTCGTCTCGCCGCCCGGGCGCAGGAACACCACCTGGCCCTCGAGCCTGCCGTCGACCAGCGCGGCCTCGATGCGGTGCGGATAGCCGGGCATGCGCATCGCGACACGGGGTTCCGCGACCTCCAGGGCGTCGATGCGCACGCGTTCCGGCCCGTTCACCAGCCAGGCCACGTCGTGCCCCGCCTCGCGGCCGATGTCGAGCCCGAACGGCAGGTCGCCGCCGGGCACCGTGAGCACGGCGCGCCAGCTGCCCTGCAGCCCGGCCGGCTCGTCTTTCGGCGCGCCGCAAGCCGTCAGCGCGACGGCCGCGATCGACGCCAGCATCCACGTCTTCATGTCGCCACCTCCCCGTTCATCAGGCCTGCCAGGCCGGCGCCGGCAGGCCGTCGGCGCCCGTGCGCCACGGTTCCCAGGCCAGCCTGATCTCGCCGATCGCGATGTCCGACTTGCGCGGCGTCAGCGAGATGCGCTCGAGCGCAACCGAGTCCGCATCGAGCGATGCGGCCAGCTTCTCCACCTCGGACTCCACTTCCCTGGCCAGCGCCGCGTGCTGCTCGCGCAGCACCTCGACGTTGTCGCTGGCACGCGCCACGTCGCCCTTTTCGCTGAACACGCGGCCGGCGCTGCGTGCGGCGGTGCCGGCACGACCGGCAGCGCCGCGCTTGCCGCCGAAGATGGCGCTGAGCACCGAGGTGCCGATCGAGACCATGGTGTCCAGCTTGCGCTGCGACAGCTGCGACTGCTCGCGCTCGACGCGGTCCTCGGCGCGGCGCAGCCGGTCCTCGAGCGTGCGCAGCTTGCCGGCATAGCGTTCGCGCAGCTTGTCCACCTGCTCGTCGCGCTGCTCGTGCAGCGCATGGGCCAGGCGGGCGCGGAAGTCGCCCTCGCTCTCGCCGGGCTCCGAGGCCAGCTTGAGCTCGCCGCAACGCAGCAGCTCGATGGCGCCGGTCTCGTACAGGTGCGACTTGAGGTCGCTGGCCCAGCCCGCGTAACTCCTGTCACTGAGCGCGCTGGCCGGCAGTTCCGCGAAGCCTGCACCTTCCGCCGGCTCGCCGCCGCTGCCAAGGTCGGCCGCCCGCAGCGCCTCGTCCCACAGCGGCTCGCCGTCGTCGCCGAACGGCGCAAGCAGCGACAGCGTGCGCCAGCTGTCCAGTCCCGACTTCGCCTGCACGTAGTGCAGCTTGGCGCTGACGGCTGCGCGCGGGCGATACACGACCGCGCCGGCGCCGGGCCTGGCGGGCAGGAACAGTTCGCCGACGCCGGCGGGCAGGACCGGCCGGGCCGCCGCGGCCGGCGCAGCCTGCCGGCCGGGGGCGGCCGCCGGCGCGGCGGGCGTCGCAGCCTTGCGCGGGGCCATCAGGCGGCCGATCTCCGGCAGCGTCAGCGGCCCGCGCAGGTAGGACATGGCCCAGCGGGTCTTGAACAGGAGCGGCTGGTCGTCGTGCACGTTGCGCATCAGGAACACGCGCTTGCCGATGCCGGCCATCAGCCGCTCGAGCGCCGCGCGGTCGAAGCCGCTGCCGGCCACGACGCCCTGCAGGCCGTCTATGACGCGCTGCTGGTCGCGCTCCGTCTGCAGCCGGCCGATGAACCAGGTGCCGGCGTTGGACAGGCCCTTGTAGTCCAGGTCCACGGGGTTCTGCGTGGCCAGCACCAGCCCGAGCCCGAAGGCGCGCGCCTGCTTGAGCAGCGTCAGCATGGGCAGCTTCGACGGCGGCATCGCGCTCGGCGGGAAGAACCCGAAGATCTCGTCCATGTAGAACATGGCCCGCAGCGACGACGTGCCGGACTGGCCGCGCATCCACGCCACCAGTTCGTTCAGCAGCAGGGTGACCACGAACATGCGCTCGGCGTCGGTGAGGTGCGCGATCGACACGATCGAGATGCGCGGCTTGCCGGCGGGCGTGTGCAGCAGCCGCTGGATGTCGAGGGCGTCGCCCTCCAGCCAGGTGCCGAAACCCGGCGAGGCCAGCAGGTTGTTGATGGCCATCGCCAGCTCGAGGCGTTCCTTGGCCGGGTAAAACGTCTCGACGTCGAAGACGCCGACCTTCTGGAAGGGCGGCTTCTGGATGGCGCCGATCAATCCCGCAAGGTCCAGCGCGCGGCCGTCCGACCAGGCCGCGTCCACGATGGACGACAGCAGGATGTGCTCGCGGCTCTTCAGCGGGTCGGCAGCGATGCCCACCAGTCCCAGCAGGCCGGACACCGCGGCGCTGATGCGGTCGCGGGTCGCGGCCGGGTCGATGCCCGCGCCGCCCGCCGGCGGCGCGAACGACTTCAGCACCGACAGCGGCAGGCCGGCGGTGCTGCCCGGGGTGTAGACGGAGACGTCGGCGGCATCGCGCAGGCGCTGCACGCGTGCGCCGTCCTGGCCCCATTCCGCCAGGCCCTTCTTCCAGGTCTCTGCCGTCTTCGCGGCATAGTCGGCGACCGACATTTCCTTGCGCTGCGCCTCGGCGGCATCGACCCACGGCTCGAACTCGGCGGCCTGCAGGGACGGGAAGGCGAGCATGAGGTTGGCGATGTCGCCCTTCGGGTCGAGCACGATCGCGGGGATGCCGTCGAGCGCGGCCTCCTCCAGCAGGGAGATGCACAGGCCGGTCTTGCCGCTGCCCGTCATGCCCAGGCACACGGCGTGCGTGGTCAGGTCCCTGGCGTCGTACAGCAGCGGCTCATCCGACAGCGTGTCGGTCGCGGGGTCGTACTCGCGGCCCAGGTAGAACACGCCGAGTTTCTCGAAGTCGTGCATCAATGTCCCTCCAGGTCACTGCGCGACCGGTGCGCGGCGGGCAGGGGCCAGTATAAGGGAGCAGCCGCACTCCGCTTCCGCGCGGCCGCCGCGCTGCGGCACGCCGGATGGAAATCGCAGGGTGGGCCTTCTAGAGTGTGGACCCGATGGACAACGACCGGAGGGCGAGGCCGTGAACGAAGTCCCCACACAGCCGATTCCGAAAGAAGAGCGCCAATGGGCCGCCTTCTGTCACCTGGCGGGCCTGTTCGTGCTGATCATCCCGCCGCTGGGCGGCGTCCTCGGGCCGCTGATCATCTGGATCCTCAAGAAGGACGACATGCCGTTCGTGCGCGAGCAGGGTCGCGAGGCGATCAACTTCCAGATCACGGTGCTGCTGGCCATGCTGGTGTCCGGGGTGCTGATCCTGGCGCTGGTCGGACTCGTGCTGCTGCCGCTGGTGATCCTGGCCGACCTGGTGCTGATCATCGTGGCGACGCTGTCCGCCAGCGACGGCGGCGCCTATCGCTACCCCGTGAACCTGAGGCTCGTGTCCTGAACACCGCGGCCGCGGTCACAGCTCCAGCAGGTAGTGCCGGTCGCAGCTGAAGTGGCCCGTGTCGCCCAGCGGGCCGGCGATCCTGCGGAAGCCCATGCGTTCATAGAGCCGCATCGCGGCGTCCATGCCGGTCAGCGTCTCGAGATAGCAGCGGCGAAAGCCGAATGCCCGCGCCCGCTCCAGGCACAGGCGCAGGATCCGCTCGCCCAGCCCGCGTGCGCGCGCCGCCGGCAGGTAGTACATCTTGCGCAGCTCGCAGGTGTGCGGGTCGCCGCCGTCGAGCGGCGCGATGCCGGCGCCGCCGAGCACGCGGCCGTCCTCCTCGACGACGAAGTACGCGCAGCGGGGCGCCGCATAGGCGGCGCTCATCGCATCCACTTCCGCGTCGCCGAGCGCGAAGCCCGCACCGCAGGCGCCGAACGACGGCATGACCTCGCGGATGATCGCGGCGACGGCCTCGTCGTCGCGCGCCTCGATCAGGCGGATCAGCGGTTCGGCCATGCTTCAGGGTTCGTTGTAGCCGTGGCCCAGCGTCTCGATGCCGGTCACCAGGCCGTCCTCGATGCGCACGCGGCGCATCAGCTTGTGTGAGCCGAGATTGTACGTCCAGAATTCGACGGCGACCGCGACGGGGTGCGTGCTCAGGTAATACGGTCGTCCGTGGCGCCACAGCACCGGCCGGCGCAACACCTCCGTGCGCGTCACGCCCGCCGGGGGACCGCACAGGGCAGCGACCTTGGCCGCCGTGTCGCCATCGGTGATCAGCCGCGTGCCGCAGCGCAGCGAGTCCGCGGCCGCGGCGCCGGGCAGCAGCATCGCCGCCGCCGCTGTCACGAGGAGGCTGCGCGTCGGTCTGAACATGGCACTCACATTGCGGGACATGGCATTAACGGTGGCTGAACCGGGGCGGCGGCAACCACGCCAATCTAGCCTGGGAGATCGCCGCCGGCCAGGGCGGCGCTCGACGCGGGCCGGTGCGGGACGCACAATCGGGCCGCCGCCGGCTGCCTGGGCGTCCGCGGCGTGGCCCGGGGCGACCCGAAACAGGGCGGGGGAATGACAGCAGCGAGCATTGACCGGGTCTTCGAGCGCCGCCTGGCCGCGCTGGCCAATTCCGGCGAGCCCGGCCTGCTGCGGGACGGGCAGAAGGGCCTCGAGAAGGAATCCCTGCGCGTCACGCCGCGCGGCATGATCGCGCAGACGCCGCACCCGGCGGCGCTCGGCTCGGCGCTGGCGAACGCCCACATCACGACGGACTACTCGGAAGCGCTGGTCGAGCTGGTCACGCCGCCGTTCAGCGGGTCCTGGGAACTGCTGCAGTACCTGTGCGACCTGCACCAGTTCGTCTACCAGAACCTGGGCGACGAGTTGCTGTGGGCCACCAGCATGCCGTGCGTGCTGCATGGCGACGCGAGCATTCCCATCGCCAGCTACGGCAGCTCGAACATCGGGCGCATGAAGCGCGTCTATCGCGAGGGACTCGGGCACCGGTACGGACGGGTGATGCAGGCGATATCGGGCGTCCACTTCAACTTCTCGTTCGGCGAGCGGTTCTGGCCGGCGCTGCACGAGGCCTGGCGTGCGAAGTCCGGCGGGCAGGCCTTCGTGGACGACGCCTACTTCGCCCTGCTGAGGAACTACCGGCGCCACGGCTGGCTGGTGCTGTACCTGTTCGGCGCCTCGCCGGCCATGTGCAAGACGTTCTTCGCGGGCCGTGAGCCGCCGCCCGGACTCGCCGAGCTGGACCCGAACACGCTGTACCTGCCGCACGCGACGACGCTGCGCATGAGCGACCTCGGTTACCGGAACAAGAGCCAGGCCGGCGTGTCCGTGTCGGTCAATTCGCTCGACGAGTACGTCCGCGACCTGTCGCAGCTGATCTCGACGCCGAGCCCGGAGTTCGAGCGCATCGGGGTGCAGGTGGGACGGCGAATGGCGGCAGCTGAGCGCCAATGTGCTGCAGATCGAGAACGAGTACTACAGTTTCATCCGGCCGAAGCGCGTGCCGCGGCGCGGTGAACGGCCGACCCGCGCGCTGCAGCGGGGCGGCGTGCAGTACGTGGAGATGCGCTCGCTGGACGTGGGGCTGTTCGACCCGGTCGGCGTCAATCGGCACACGCTGCACTTCCTGGAGGCCTTCGCCGCGCTTTGCGTGCTGAAGGACAGCCCGCCCATCGGCCGTTCCGACGAGCGCGCGCTCGACGCCAACCAGGTGCTGGTCGCGCGGCGCGGCCGCGAACCGGGGCTGACGCTGGAGGCGGACGGCGGCCGCCGCGAGCTCAGGTCCTGGGCCCTGCAGCTGCTGGACGAGATGGAGGGCGTGTGCGAGTTGCTCGACCATGGCGACGCCGGGCAGCCGTACCGCACCGCCCTGGACGTGCAGCGCGAGCGCGTCGTGGATGCCGGGGCCACGCCGTCCGCGCGGCTGCTCGACGAACTGGTGACCGGCGGGGAGGCCTTCTTCACCTTTGCGTTGCGCCTGTCGCACCAGCACCGCGACTACTTCGCCGAGCTGCACCCGCCCAACCAGGACCGACTCGACGCATTCAGCCGCGAGGCAGCCGAATCGCACGACGCGCAGCGGGCCATAGAGCGGGCCGACGACCGGCCGTTCGCCGAGTACGTCGCCGGCTGGTTTTCGGCCTGAGGTGTTTCCCGGCCGGCGCTCGTCCAGGGGCGGGGACGCCGGACGCTGGACAAAGCGGACCCGAAACGCGCCTATAATGCCGATGGCGTTCGTGCCGGCGCACCCGCGGCCTGGTGCCGCGACGGGCTGGGCTGGCGGAGCGGACGGGCAGGCAAGCCCGGGCGGCGCAGCGCCGCACGAGGCGAACTCAGGGACCCCGCAACCGGCGGGGCCGGGGGGCAGGACCGCGACGCGACGAGGACTACCTGCATGACTGAACCAGAGGCGCAGGCGACGGGCGGGACGCGGACGACTCCGTTGCAGGCGTCCCCGTACCGGCAGCAACTCGAGCGCGGCTTCGGCGGGCTCAGGTTCACTTCCACCCTCGAGCTCGAGTACCGGCGCACGAGCTTCGAACTGGTGCGGCCCCGGCTGCGGTTCACGCTGCTGATCGTCGCCCTGCTGGCCGTCGCGATGATCCTGCTCGATACGGTGCTGGTGCGCGTGCACGCGTCCGGCGCCGTCATGGTCTGGCGCTACGGAGTGCTGCTGCCGGCGATCCTGATTGCGTTCGGCGCCACGTTCCTGCGCGAGGCCTGGCGTTACTACCGGCTCGCCGTGACGGTTCTCGGTCCACTGATCCTGGCGGCCGCCACGGTGCTGATCGTCCACGTGCAGTCCGAGGGCAACGAGTCGATCTTCGGCGTGCTCGTGCTGGCCATCACCTTCATCTACTACCTCGTCGGGCTGTCCTTCTATGGCGCGTTGACCGCCAACGTCACCGGACTGGTCACGTTCGTGATCGCCGCGAAGCTGTTCGGCCTGGCGGACGCGACGATGCTGTACCAGTTGATCGTCCTGATGTTCGCCAGCATCGTCGGCGCCACGCTGGCGCACAACCTCGAATCGCTGCAGCGGCAGACCTGGCTCGAGCAGCGGATGCTGGAGGAAATGGCGGAGCGCGACGGGCTCACCGGCATCTACAACCGGCGGCGGCTCGAAACGCACCTGGCGAGCGTCTGGGAGCAGGCCACGCGCGAGTCGCGGCCGATGGCGCTGATGATGGTGGACGTGGACCATTTCAAGAACTACAACGACCGGTACGGCCACCAGGCCGGCGACGAGGCGCTCAAGCAGGTGGCGCAGGTGCTGTCCGGCGTGGCGCGGCGCCCGCTGGACATGGCGGCGCGCTACGGCGGCGAGGAGTTCGTCATCATGCTGTTCGACACCACCGTCGAGCACGCGGTCGCCAGCGCGGACCAGGTCCTGCAGGAAGTGCGCATGCTGGGCATCCCGCACTCGGCGTCAGATGCCTCCGACGTCATCACGGTGTCGATCGGCCTGGCGCACGTGATGCCGTCGCCCGGGCGCAGCGTGGAAGGCCTGCTGCAGATCGCCGACCAGGGCGTCTACCTCGCCAAGGACAGCGGCCGCAACCGCGTCGAGGTCATGTCGCTGGCCGAATACGCGCAGATGCGCACCGGCTGGTTCGACCGCAACAACAAGTGACCCGGCGGCCCGGGGCCGGGCCCCGGCGTGCTCTGCGGGGTCAGACCCTCCATCTGCCGGGGTCTGACCCTTCCAGGGTCTGACCCCTCCTTGAAGCCGCGGCGTGCTGCCGACCCCGGTGGTCCGGAGGAGTCAGACCCCTGCGGGGTCAGACTCCGTCCTGGCAGTCAGCCCCCGACGAAGATCCGCCGGCCGCGCCAGGCGATCTCGCAGGTCGGGTTCGCGTACAGCTCGCTGAGGGTCTCGCCGGTCAGCGTGCTGTCGCAGGGTCCGCACGCCCAGCGGCCGTCACCGAACAGCATCAGCACGTCGTCGGCAAAGCGCGCGGCCAGGGTCGGGTCGTGCAGGCTGGCGATGACCGCGCCGCCCGCGTCGGCACGGGCCCGGAACAGCGCCAGCACGCGGTGCTGGTGCTGCGGATCGAGGTGGTTGGTGGGCTCGTCCAGCAGGCAGACATCCGGATCCTGCGCCAGCAGGCAGGCGACGGCCAGGCGCCGGCGCTCGCCGCCCGACAGCGTCTCGACGCTGCGCGACTCGCAGTCGCCGAGGTCGACCGCGGCCAGCGCCTGGCGCGCGATGGCCGTGTCGGCGGCGCCTTCCCACTGCCAGAAGCCGATGTGCGGGTGCCGCCCGATCAGCGCGGTCTCGAGCACGGTCACCGGGAACGGGTCCTCGATCGCCTGCGGCAGCAGCGCGAGCCGGCGCGCCCGCTCGCGGTGCGCGACGGCGTCGATCGCGGTCCCGGCCAGCGTCACGGCGCCGGCCTGGGGCCGGCGCAGGCCGGCCAGGCTGTGCAGCGTCAGCGTCTTGCCGGCGCCGTTGCGCCCCAGCAGCGCCATGAACCGGCCGGGGCGGGCGCACAGGGACAGCGACGCCACCAGCATCCGGCCGGGAACCGATATCTCGAGGTTCGTGCAGGCGAGCATGCCGCGATGGTACCGATGGCACGGGGCGCGCGTCACGCTGCGTGCACTCGCGCGCGCTTCAGGCTAACTTCTGCGCCACCCCATGCGGCAAACCAAGGTCAACGGAATCAGCATCGCGTACGAGGTCGCGGGCCGTGGGCCGGACCTGCTGCTGCTGCACGGGCTGGGCGGCAGCCACGACGACTGGCGGCGGCAGGTCGCGGACCTGTCGCGGCACTACCGGCTGGTGATGCCGGACCTGCGCGGCTTCGGCGCCAGCGAGCGCGGCGGGCCCTTCACGATCCGGCAACATGCGCGCGACGTGGCGGCGCTGCTCGATGCGCTGCACATCCGCCGTGCGCACGTGGCCGGGCTGTCGATGGGAGGCGCGGTGGCGCTGGCGCTCGCCCTCGCGGCGCCGGCGCGCGTGGCGGGCCTGGTGCTGGCCAACACGGCGCCCAGCTTCGAGCTCACCAACCTGGAGAGGCGTTACATGGCCTGGTTGCGGTTGCTGCTGGCGGCGACGCTGGGCGTGGCGGGCGTCGCCCGCATGCTGGGAAAGTCCACGTTTCCGGCGCCCAACCAGGCCCGGCTGCGCCGCCGCCAGCTCGAACGGGCCAGCCACACGAGCCGCTGGGTGTACATCGCGTCGCTGCGCTCGCTGACACGCTGGAACGCGGAAGACCGGTTGCACGAGGTCACGGCGCCGACGCTGGTGCTGGCTGCGGAACACGACTATACGAGCGTGGCCGAGAAGCGGCGGTGGGCGGCGCTGATGCCGGACGCCCGGGTGCAGGTGCTGCCGCGCAGCCGCCACCGCTCGGAGCTCGACTCGCCGCGCGCCTTCAACCAGGCGCTGCTGCGGTTCCTGGGGTCCGTACCGAATCCGTGAGGCGCGTGCTTGCGCTGCGGCAGCCGGGGGACTAAACAGGCTGGGCATTCGCCCGCAACGCGCGGGCGGAGGGTGATCATGGGGAGTGTGCCGGGCGAGACCGACAGGGCGGGCAGGGCGACGCCCGACGATGCGCGCGCCGCCAACCAGCAGCTGCTGACGCTGCGCGCGGAGGCGAAGCACAACCACGCCATCTTCCAGCGCCTGCTCGAGCGCGAGCTCGCGATCCTGTCCGCGGAGTCGCTGCCGCAGTTGCTCGACGGCGTGGTGCGCGGCCTGCGGCAGTCCTACTCGCTGGAGTGCGTGACGCTGGTGCTGCAGGACCCGAACCACGAGGTGCGCCACCTGCTGCTGGGCGACGGCCAGGCGCCCGGCGCCTTCGAGAGCGTGATCTTCACGGACAGCGTGCTGACCGCGGCGCCGCAGATGCAGTCGCTCGCGCGGCCCTGGCTCGGGCCCTACCTGAGCCCCGACCACCAGTTGCTGTTCGCGGGCGCCGAGGGCCTCGGCAGCGTGGCCATACTGCCGCTGCTGCGCGGCGACCTGCTGGTCGGCGCGCTCAATTTCGGCAGCGCGGACCCGCTGCGGTTCACGCGGCACCATGCCAGCGACTTCCTGGCGCACCTGGCCGCGATCGTCGGCTTCGCCGTCGAGAACGCCTGCAACCGGGCCCGGCTGGTGCGCGCCGGCATGACCGACTTCCTGACCGGCTGGCACAACAAGCGCTACCTGACCCTGCGCATGCGCGAGGAACTTGCGCGCGCCCGGCGCGAGAAGTCCCGCGTGGCGCTGCTGATGATCGACCTCGACCGGTTCAAGGAGATCAACGACAGCTGCGGCCACCTGGGCGGCGATGCCGCCATCCGGGACGTGGCGCAGCGCATCGAGTCGCAGGTCCGCACCAGCGACGTGGCTGCGCGCTTCGGCGGCGACGAGTTCGTGGTGCTGCTGCCGTGCACGCAGATGGCCGACGCGCGGCGGCTGGCCGGCCGGATCATGAACGCGGTCGGCCAGGCCCCGGTGGACGTGGGCAACGGCGTGACGCGGCCGGTCACGCTGTCCATCGGCATCGCGGTGCTGGCGCCGGGCACGGACGACGCCGACCTCAAGGCGCTGGCCGACCAGTTGCTGGCCGAGGCCGACGCCGCGCTGTATCGCGCCAAGGCCGCCGGCCGGAATCGCGTCGAAGGCGAGCCGTGAGGGGACGCTAGCGCTGGCAGGCGCGGCAGTAGTAGGTCGCGCGCTGTCCCTGCACGCAACGCGTGATCGGCGTGCGGCAGCGCCGGCAGGGCTGGCCGGCCCGCTCGTAGACGAACAACTGCTGCCTGAAGTAGCCGGGTGCGCCGTCGGGCGAGACGTAGTCCCGCAGCGTGGTGCCGCCCACCGCGACGGCCTCGCCGAGCACCTCGCGGATCGAGCCGGCCAGCGCCGCCATGCGCGCCCGGCTCACGCGGCCCGCCTGGCTGCCGGGCCGGATCCCCGCCCGGAACAGGGCCTCGCTCGCGTAGATGTTGCCGACGCCGGCGACGACCCGCGAGTCCATGATGAACTGCTTGATGGCGACGCGCCGGCCGCGCGCCGGCTGCCACAGCGCGTCGCCGTCGAAGTCCGGCCCCAGCGGCTCCGGGCCCAGGCCCGCGAGCAGCGGGTGCTGCAGGGCGTCGCCGCGCACCCAGTGCACGCTGCCGAAGCGGCGCGGGTCGTTGAACCGCAGGCAGCGGCCGGAATCGAGCACGAAGTCCACGTGGTCGTGCGCGGCGGCCGGTTGGCGTTGCCGCAGCACCCGCAGGCTGCCCGACATGCCCAGGTGCACGATGAGCGTGCCGCCGTCCATGACGACCAGCAGGTACTTGGCGCGACGCAGGACGGCGGTGACGCGACAGCCCGCTACGCGCCGTTCGAAGCCGCGCGGCAGCGGCCAGCGCAAGCGTCGCTCGCGCACCACCACGCGCACGATGCGGCGGCCGCGCAGGGAGGGTGCGATGCCGCGACGGGTGGTCTCGACCTCCGGCAATTCGGGCATGGCGGCAGCTTAAAACGAAAAGGCCCGTCTGCACGGGCCTTTTGCCTGCTCAGGGCACTGCCGCGGCCGGCTTACTTGATCTTGCCTTCCTTGTACTTGACGTGCTTGCGGACGACGGGGTCGAACTTGCTGACCTCCATCTTCTCCGGATGCAGTCGCTTGTTCTTGGTGGTCGTGTAGAAGTGGCCGGTACCGGCGCTGGACACGAGCTTGATCTTGTCACGCATGGCTCAGCCCTCCTTCAGACGTGCTGCCCGGCGGCACGCAACTCGGTGAGCACCGCCTCGATGCCCTTCTTCTCGATGGTGCGCATGCCGTGGCTCGACACCTTGAGCTTCACCCAGCGGCTCTCGCTCTCCACCCAGAAACGCTGCGTGTGCAGGTTGGGCAGGAAGCGGCGACGCTTCTTGATGTTCGAGTGCGACACCTTGTTGCCGGTCGTGGGGCGCTTGCCGGTGACCTGACAGACTCTAGCCATGACACGTTCTCCGCTCGTGGCGCCCGGGACCTGACCTGGCCGGCGCCGCCAAAGAGCCGCGTATTAGACCAGTGCCGCCCCGCGAGTGCAAGGCAGCCCCGGCTTAACTAAAAAGCGACTGATAATCATGGGGTTAGGCTTGGCGTTGGTCGCGTGGCGGCCTAGACGATTCCGCGTTCGGCCAGCGACGCGCAGGTGCCGTCGCCGATGATGAGGTGGTCCAGCACCCGGATATCCACCAGCGCCAGCGCATCGCGCAGCCGGGTCGTGATGATCTCGTCGGCCTGGCTGGGCTCGGCCACGCCGGACGGGTGGTTGTGGGCCAGGATCACCGCCGTGGCGTTGCGCGCCAGCGCCTGCTTGACGACCTCCCGCGGGTGCACGCTGGCGCCGTCCACGGTGCCGCGGAACAGCTCATCGAAGCTGATGAGCCGGTGCCGGCTGTCCAGGAACAGGCAGCAGAACACCTCGTGCTCGCGGTCGCGCAGGCGGGCGATCAGGAAGTCCCGCGCCGAGCGCGGACTGGTCAGGGACGGGCCGAGACGCAGCCGTTCCAGGTGGTGACGCCGCGCGAGTTCCAGCGCCGCCTGCAGTTCCGCCCAGCGCGTCGGCCCGACGCCCCGGTGGCACGACAGTTGCGCGAGGCTGGCGGACAGCAGGGCGCGCAGCGAACCGAAGCCTGCCAGCAGCGAGCGGGCCAGGTCCAGGGCGCTCGCGCCGCGGTGGCCGTGGCGCAGCAGTACGGCCAGCAGTTCGGCCTCGCTGAGTGCGCCGGGACCGCGGGCGATCAGCTTCTCCCGCGGCCGTTCGGCGGCCGGCCAGTCGCGGATGTGCATGGGTCCTCCCGCAGCCGATTGTCCGCGCGGGCGCGCCGCCCTGGTCGTTGCGAATGCCGTGCATACCCGCAATAAGCCGCGGCGCGGACTAGAATCGGGGACGGGCGCTTCGCGTTGCCGGGGTGGGGAGCAAGCATGCAGAAGCTACAGGTCAGGATCCTCGATCCCCGCGTGGGGCACACCATCCCGTTGCCGCAATACGCGACCGGGGGGTCGGCGGGGCTCGACCTGCGCGCCTGCGTGGACGCGCCCGTCACGCTCGAACCGGGCCAGGTCCAGCTCGTACCGACCGGCCTGGCCATACACCTGGAGGACGTGGGGCTCGCGGCGGTGCTGCTGCCGCGCTCCGGGCTCGGCCACCGGCACGGCATCGTGCTGGGCAACCTGGTGGGGCTGATCGACTCGGACTACCAGGGGCAGGTGATGGTCTCGGTCTGGAACCGGGGCAGCCATCCGTTCACGATCGAGCCGGGCGAGCGCATCGCGCAGATGGTGATCGTGCCCGTGGTGCAGGTCGCGCTGGACGTGGTCGAGGACTTCGCGGGCAGCGCGCGCGGCAGCGGCGGGTTCGGCAGCTCGGGCAGCAAGTAGGAAGGGTCAGACCCCCGCGGGGTCAGACCCTACCCTGGTTCACGGCTATCGCTTGACGTCGCGCAGTTCCTTGTAGCGCGCGATTTCAGCGTCGAACCTGGCGTTCAGCGCCCCGCGCTCGTCGAGCTTCCGCTGCAGGTTCGCTTCCTGGGTGCGCAGGTCCGACTTGGTCCTGTCGATGTCTTCCATGAAGCCTTCCGGCATCGGCTGGGCCTTCGCGTCGGTGTTGATCGGCTTGAAGCGGGCCGCGCGCTTCTGCTGATCGGCCAGCTTCGCCTTGAGGTTGGAGATGGACTGCTGCTGGATCTGGATGTTCGCATCGACGAGCTCGAGGCGGCGCATGCGCAGCATCTCGATCTCCTCGACGTTCTGGTAGGTGGTGACCAGCATGCGGTCGCGCTGGGCATTCTCCTTGGCGGCCTTTTCCCGTTCCTCGCGCTCGATGCGAACCCGGGCCTCGGCCGGCGTTTCCAGGCCTTCCTCGCGCCCCACCGGGATGCCCTGCTTGTTGAGCACGTCGCGGTCCTGGTTGGCGTACTGCGGCGGCACCTTGTCGCCGTAGTGAACCTGGCCGTTCTCGTCCACCCAGCGGTACAGCTTCTGGGCCACGGCCGGGCCGCTCGCCAGCGCGAGCGCCAGCGCGACGAGCAGTGCGCGGATTGCCGGGGTCGTCATGCTTGTCACCTCTTGCGACCTATTCTGCCGCCTGTTGCGTGGTCGCGTCGTAATTGCGTCACGATTCCCGATCGACCCCCCAGACGGCCTGATAATTCCTCATTTCCTGCAGTTCCGCCGTGCGGCCGGCCGCCGCGAGGTGCTCGATCAGGTCCGCCAGGGTGACGATGTTTATCACGGGGATGCTGAAGGCCCGCTGAACCTCCTGCACGGCGGATAGCTGCGACTGGCCCCGCTCCTGGCGGTCCAGGGCCACGACCGCCCCCGCCAGCGTGGCGCCCCCGGCGCGGATGACGTCGGCGGAGCCGCGGATGGCCGTCCCGGCCGAAATGACGTCGTCCACGATCAGCACGCGGCCGGCCAGCGGCGCGCCCACGATCCGGCCGCCCTCGCCGTGCGCCTTCGCCTCCTTGCGGTCGTAGGCAATGGGGACGCTGCGGCCGTGCCGGTCGGCCAGTGCGGTGGCCGTCGTGGTGACCAGCGGGATGCCCTTGTAGGCGGGGCCGAACAGCATGTCGAACTCCACGCCCGAGGCGTCGATCGCCGCCGCGTAGCAGCGCCCCAGCACCGCCAGCGCCTGGCCCGTATTGAACAGTCCGGCGTTGAAGAAGTACGGGCTCACGCGTCCGCTCTTGAGGGTGAATTCCCCGAAACGCAGCACCTGGCTGGCGATCGCCAGTTCGATCAGCTCGCGCTGGTGGGCCTGCATGTGTCGTCTCCGTGCCCGGTCGTGCAGTTGCGTATGATGACGCCTTTCGCGCGGGACCGGCATGCGCATCATCACGCTGAACTGTAACGGCATCCGCTCGGCCGCGCGCAAGGGGCTGTTCCGCTGGCTGGCGCGCCAGCGTGCCGACGTGGTCTGCCTGCAGGAGACCAAGGCCCAGGAGCACCAGCTCGACGACGGCGAGTTCCGGCCGGCCGGGTTCCACTGCCATTACTTCGACGCCGAGAAGAAGGGCTACAGCGGGGTGGCGATCTTCTCGCGGGCGCGAGCCGGACCGGGTGATCCGGGGCTTCGGCGTCGCCGAATTCGACCGCGAAGGACGCTACATCGAGGCGCGCTTCGGCCGCCTGTCGGTGGTGTCCGTGTACCTGCCGTCCGGATCGTCGGGCCCGGCGCGCCAGGCGTCGAAATTCCGCTGCCTGGAGGCGTTCCTGCCCCACCTCGAGGCGCTGAAACGGCGGCGGCGCGACACCATCCTGTGCGGCGACCTCAACATCGCGCACCGGCCGATCGACCTCAGGAACTGGCGCGCCAACCAGAAGAACTCGGGCTTCCTGCCCGAGGAGCGTGCCTGGCTCGACGAGCTGTTCGGCCGGGCCGGCTTCGTGGACGCCTTCCGGGAGGTGGAGCCGCGGCCCGACCAGTACACGTGGTGGTCCAATCGCGGCCAGGCCTGGGCGAAGAACGTGGGCTGGCGCATCGATTACCAGGTCGTGAGCCCGGGGCTGCGCGGCCGCGCCCGCGCCGCGCGGATCTACAAGGCCAGGCGATTCTCCGATCACGCGCCGCTGGTGATGGACTACGATCTCGGCTGAGGAAACAGCGTGGCTGAAACGGCGACCCAGGCGAACGCAACGGACCGGCGGCCCACGCTGTGGCAGTCGCTGGGCAACGAGCGGATCCTCGCGTTCCTGCTGCTGGGCCTGGCCTCGGGCCTGCCGTACAACCTCACGGACGCGACGCTGCAGGCCTGGCTCAAGGACACGGGCGTCTCCAACACCACCATCGGCCTGTTGTCGCTGGTGGGGCTGGCCTACACGGCCAAGCCGCTGTGGGCGCCGCTGCTGGACCGCTACGCGGTGCCCCTGCTGGGCCGCCGCCGCGGCTGGATCATGCTGTTCCAGGCCGCGCTGGCGGCCGCGCTGGCATGGATGGCGTTCCACGGCCCCGAGGGCGGCCTGCTGCCGTTCGCCCTCGTGGCGCTGGTCGTGGCCGTGCTGTCGGCCTCGCAGGACATCGTCATCGACGCCTACCGCACGGACGCCGCACGCACCGTGGAGCGGGGCCCCGCGGCGACGGCCGCCAACCTCGGCTATCGCGCCAGCGCCTACTTCGCCTATGCCGGCGCGCTGGTGCTGGCCGACACCGCGGGCTGGCGGGCCACCTACCTGGTGATGGCGGCGGCCATGGCGGCCTTCATGGCGGCCACCGCCTGGGCGCCCGAGCCGGAGCGCCGGGTCGCCCCGCCGCGCACTTTGCGCGAGGCGGTGACCGGACCGCTCGGCCAGCTGCTGGCCAGCCCGGGTACGCTGGTGCTGATCCTGGCGCTGGTGCTGTACAAGGTGGGGGATGCCTTCGCGCTCAGGCTGTTCACGCCGTTCCTCATGGACGTGGGGTTCAGCAAGACCGAGATCGGCATCGCCACCAAGACCGTGATGCTGGCGGCGAACGTGGCCGGCGCCATCGCCGGCGGCGTGCTGATCATGCGCATGGGCCTGCTGCGTGCGCTGCTGGTGTTCGGGGCGCTGCAGGCCGTCACCAACCTGCTGTACATGGGCGTCTCGGTCGCCGGCCACGACATGACGGTGATGGTCGTGGCGGTGGCGCTCGACAACTTCTTCGGCGCCATGGGCAACACCGCGCTGGTCGTGTTCGTCATGGCGATGTGCGACATCCGCTTCAGCGCCTTCCAGTACGCGCTCCTGTCGGCGCTGGCGGTGCTGCCGCGCAACGTGCTGGGCTGGCCCGCCGGGTACCTGGCCGACCACGTGGGCTGGACCACGTTCTTCCTCATCACCTTCTTCACCGCGCTGCCGGGACTCGTCATGATGTGGGCGCTGCGCGACCGGATCACGGCCCTGGAGCACCGGCGCGCCGCGGCGGACCGCGCCGGCGCGGCGGAGCACCCATGATCGACGAGCTGGTCAAGTTCTTCGTGCTGTTCTTCGTGATCGTCGAGCCGGTCACGCTGGTGCCGGTGTTCGCCGGGCTGACGGAAGGCGCCGACCTGGCCTACCGGCGCCGCATGGCGATCAAGGCGATCGCCGTGTCCGGCGTCGTGCTCACGCTGTTCGCGCTGGGCGGCTCGTGGTTCATCCGCATCATGAACATCAGCATCGACGCGTTTCGCATCGCGGGCGGCGTGATGCTGTTCCTGATCGCGCTGGAAATGGTGTTCGCGCGCGAGTCGGGCACGAAGACCACCAGCGAGGAGAAGACCGAGGTGCAGCACCGCGCGGACATCTCGGTGTTTCCGCTGGCCTTCCCGTTCATCGCGGGCCCGGGCGCGATGGCGACCGTGCTGCTGACCTTCGGCACGCTGCAGCCGGGCACGGTCCTGGCGCTCGGCCTGCTGGGCGTGATCGCCGTGGTGCTGCTCATCACGCTGGCGCTGATGTTCCTGGCGCCCGCCGTGATGCGCGTGATGGGCGTGACCGGCGCCCACGTCGTGAGCCGCCTGACGGGCGTCGTGCTGGCGGCGCTGGCCGTGCAGTTCATGATCGACGGCCTCAGGGGCGCGTTTGCCTGACGACAACCGCATCTGTCCGCAGGCAAAAACCTGAGGAAATCAAGTCGCGGAAGGCGCGCACTGCGGCAAGTACCTAAGGTGCTTGCGTAAGCCCTAATTAAACCGGGGTTGCGGTAGGACTACCGTTTCGGGTCGAACGGCGGCAAAAGTTGTTGCGCTGCCGCAAAACGCATAAGCATTCACCAAAGGGAGAGGACCATGACGTCCTTGACGGGCAGGACCACTTTGAGCAGGTTGGCCGGCGTCGCGCTGGCGGCCTTGTTGGCAGCGGGCATGGCCGGCTGCGATAACGGCTCCGACGGAGCCCCTGGGGCCCAAGGCCCGGCCGGTACGGCCGGTCCGGTCGGTCCCGTCGGTCCCGCCGGTCCTCCGGGAACGCCGGCTCCCACGCCGACGCCGACCGGTGCGCTGAGCGGCGACCTGACGGGCACGGTCACCAGCATCACCATTCCGGCGACTGGCGCCGGCCTGGCGACGGTGACGTTCGAGGTCAGGGACGCTGCCGGGCTGCCCGTCACGGGCGCCAGCAGCTTCGAATTCTCCCTCTCCAAGCTGGTTCCGGCCACGGCGGCCAAGCCGGCCTACTGGCAGAGCTACATCAACCGTTCCGCCGTGCGTTCGGGCGGCACCGTCCGGGTGCTGCGTCCGTCCGGTGAACGCGCAACGGCGACCGCGGTGGCCGGATCGCCGGGCGTGTATACGCTACACGTTCTGCACCGACCTCAGGGCGGCCGCGACCTTCCAGTACTACGGCAGCGGCACTGAGCCGGCCGGCAGCTGCTCGACCTCCGTCGTCAGCACGAGCGGCACGCTCACGTCAGCGGCCTCGACGCCGATCCTGGCCGCGCTCGACCTGGCCTACGCGCCAAGCGCCGTGCACCGCCTCGTGATCATCGGCCGCGACAGCGGCGTGTTCCTGAATGTGGTGAAGGACTTCGTGCCGGCCTCGCTGCCGACCCTGCAGGCCGTGCTGGCGAACCAGGTGGTCACCGGCGAGTCCTGCGGCGCCTGCCATGCCGAGGACGTCTCGGCCCGCGCCAAGGTCCTGTACTTCCATGGCGACCGCCGCTTCGACGTGAACGCCTGCGGCTATTGCCACAACCCGGGCATGTACGACACCTATGCCTCGACCGACACCAACTGGGTGCCGCTCGACCTGTCGACCATGATCCACAAGCTGCATGCCGCGGCGACGGGCTACACGGCCAGCAGCCACGACTATTCGCACGTCACCTATCCGCAGGACATCACGAACTGCCGTACCTGCCACAACAACCAGCGCATCACGCAGCCGGCCAACCGGCCGGCGGCGGACCAGACGGCCTGGACGACGCGCATCAGCCGGCGCGCCTGCGGAACCTGCCACGACGGCACGGTCCCGCCGGCGGGCGCCGTCAACTTCGCGGCCCACTACGGCACCCACACGGACGATGCGGCGTGCATCCTGTGCCACGGTCCGACGGCGATCCAGCCGGTCGCGCCGAAGCATGCAACGGTCTACAACACGCCGAACAACCCGGAACTGCCGGCCGGCCTGCAGACGGTCTCCTACCAGATCGCCTCGGTGACGGTGAACGCTTCCAACCAGCCGATCGTCAACTTCCGCGTGATGCTCGACGGCATGCCGATCAACCTGAAGAGCCTGCCGGCAGGCGTGTCGTTCGGCGGTATCCAACCCGTTCAAGATCGCCTGGAGCATGTCGGACACGCTGCCCAACGGCGCAGTCATCGCGTCGCCGGTGGACTGGAACAACGCGGGTGGGGCGGCCCGTAGCCTTCGTTCGGCTCCGGCGACAACCCGTACACGCAGTGGGCGGGCTTCTCCAAGGTGGACCAGCCGCTGTCGTCAACCTGGGCACGAGCGGCCTCATCGCCGGGCGCACGGGCCCGGATGCGAACGGCTACTTCACGACCGTCGCTGGTATCCACCCGACGACTCCGTTGGCCTTCCCGGCCGGTTCCGTGTTGCAGAGCGTGGCCATCGAAAGCTACCTGACCGTGAACGGCGTCAACCTGGGTGGCGACGCGGTCGTTGGCTTCGTGGGCACCCCGCGCCGCAGCGTTGCGGACATCAACCTGTGCCTGACCTGCCATGAGGGCCTCGGCTTCCACAGCAACAGCGGACGCCGCAACAACATCACGCACTGCGCGATGTGCCACAACCCGGAGACCTCGAGCAGCAACACGTTCGCTGGCTGGCTCGAGAGGGCCGGTACCGGTCCGGCGCCGCCGGCGGCGGGCACGATCCTCTTCTCGTCGACCGAGGTCGCCGGCTGGCTCCCGTTCGCCGAGAAGCCGATGAACATGAAGGACCTGGTGCACGGCCTGCACGCTTCCTCCAAGCGGGTCATTCCGTTCAACTTCATCCGCGGCACGCCGGCGGGTGGCAGTGGCAACGGCGCCTACGACTTCGATCACATCGGCTATCCGACGCGGCTGTCCGAGTGCGGTGCCTGCCATGCAAGCACGAGCAGCTATGACCTGCCGCTCGACCAGAACGCGCTGTGGAGCGTGGTTGCGGTACAGGCGCGCTGCCGGCACCAAGACCGAATTGCCGCCGACCTCGGCGGCCTGCCAGAGCTGCCACGACGATTGGCTGGGCACGGCCCACATGCAGCAGAACGCCGGCGGCGGCGTCGAAACCTGCGTGCTGTGCCACGGCCCGGGCCGGTCGGCAGACGCGGTGGCAGCGCACCAGCGCTGATCCGCTAACAAGCTAAGCAACTACTCGGCCGGGGGAGCCATGCTCCCCCGGCCTTTTCTTTGGAGGGGTCAGACCCTGGAAGGGTCAGACCCCTGGAAGGGTCAGACCCCGAGGTCGATCTCCTGGATCGGGGTCTGACCCCCCTTGGGGGTCTGACCCCTCCTGGGAACCAGCCACTCTCCGGTACTCGAAGTCGAACACCTCGTGGCCCAGGCGCTCGCCGCGCCGCTCGAACTTCGTCAGGGGGCGTGCTGCGGGACGCGCGACGCGTGCGCCCGCTGCCGAGGCGGGTGTGAACACCGCGCAGCCGGCCATGACGTCCCGCATGTGCTCCGCATATGGAGCCCAGTCGGTGGCCAGCCTGAAGGCGCCGCCGGGCTTCAGGCGCAGCGCCACGAGCTCCACGAAGGCCGGCTGCACGATGCGCCGCTTGTGGTGCCGCTTCTTGGGCCACGGGTCCGGGAAGTACAGCAGCACCTCGTCCAACGAGGCGTCGGCGATGCGTGCCGCAAGAACGTCCACGGCGTCCTGGGCGATGAGCCGCACGTTGGCGAGCCCGCGCGCCTCGACGCCCAGCAGGCAGTGCCCCAGGCCGGGGCGGTGCACCTCGACGCCGAGGAAGTCCGTGCCGGGGGCGCCGGCAGCGAGTTCCAGCAGGGTCTCGCCGTCCCCCATGCCGATTTCCATGACGACCGGCGCGCTGCGGCCGAAGAGTGCCGGGAAGTCGAGGCGGCCGTCGCCGGCGTCGATGCCGAAACGCGGCCACAACTCGTCGAGCGCGCGCTGCTGGGCGCGCGTGATGCGGCCCGCGCGCTGCACGAAGCTGCGGATCGCGCGACGTGGGTAGTGCTGGTTGTCGCTCACGGACTGCGGTCTCGTCGGGCGGAACAGGAGGGGTCAGACCCTGGAAGGGTCAGACCCCGTGGGCGATGGAAGCGAAGTGCCGTCATGAGTGGTTCGGAGGAGTCAGACCCCTGAGAGGGGTCAGACTCCTTCTCCGATTGGGGTCTGTCCTTGATTGGGGTCTGACCCCGTTTCGGGGTCTGACCCCTCCTATGCGGCCAACAAATCCGCGCTCAATTCCGCCGTCGTCCGGCAGCCGGTCAGCGCCAGCGTGCGGTCGTATTCGTCGCGCAGGATCTCCAGCGCCCGCGCCACGCCGGCGGAGCCGCCGGCCGCCAGCCCGTAGACCGGCGCGCGGCCCAGGATCACGGCCTCGGCGCCGAGCGCGACCGCCTTGGCGATGTCCGATCCGCGCGTCACGCCGCCGTCCACGATGAGCGACGCCTTGCCGCCGACCGCGGCGGCCACTTCGGGCAGCGCGTCCATGCCGCTGATCGCGCCATCGAGCTGCCGGCCGCCGTGGTTGGACAGGATCACCCCGTCCACGCCCAGCGCCACGGCGCGCTCGGCGTCGTCGGCGCGCAGCACGCCCTTCAGCAGCAGCTTGCCGCGCCACAGGTCGCGGTAGCGGGCCAGGTCGTCCCAGTCGAGCGACGGATCGAACATGCCGTGGCCGACGAATGCGTTGACGCCCTGCCCGGCGGGGAGTTCACGTTCCACGTTGACGAAGCGTGGCCGCCGCGTGGCGACCGTGGCCAGCCACCGCGGGTGGAGCAGGATGTCGAACTTCGTCGCCAGCGTGAACTGCTGCGCCGGCAGCAGGCCGCTGCGGAAGTCCCGCTCGCGCTTGCCGGCGGCGGGAAAGTCGCTGGTGACGATGACCGCCTCGTAGTCAGCGTCGCGCGCCCGCGCGATGATCCTGGTCGTGATGTCGCGCTCGCGGAACACGTAGGCCTGCAGCCACAGCCGTCCGGGCGCTTCGCGCGCGATGTCCTCGAGCAGGCTCATGGACACCGTGGACACCACGAACGGCAGCCCGGCCGCGGTCGTGGCGCGGGCCAGCGCCAGGTCGCCGTCGCGCCACGACAGGCCGTTCAGGCCGGTCGGGCCCACGATGGCCGGCAGGGTGGCGCTCTTCCCCAGGACCGGCGCCGCGAGTTCGCGCTGCGCCACGTCGCGCAGCGTATGCGGCCGGAAGCGCAGCCGCGCAAACGCCTCGCGGTTGCCGCGCAGCGTGCGCTCGTCCTCGGCGCCGCCGTCCACGTAGTCGAACACGAACCGCGGCAGCCGCCGCCGGGCGATGGCCCGCAGGTCTTCTATGTTGATCGCGTCGTTCAGCTTCATGCTCATGCCACCTTGCCGGCGATCCTGCCGCCGAAGATACAGCCACCCAGGAACGTGCCCTCCAGGCCGCGCTTGCCGTTCATGCCGCCGCCGCCGAACCCGGCGGCCTCGCCGGCGGCATACAGGCCGCGCAGCGGCCTGCCGTCGGCGCCCAGCACCCGTGAATCCAGGTCGGTCTGCAGCCCGCCCATGCTCTTGCGGCTGATGATGAACTCGCGGATCGCGACCAGCGGACGGGCGCGCGGGTCGAGGATGGGCTGGAACCTGCAGGTGCGCAGCCGGTCGCCGGGCCAGCGCCGCGCGAACTCGATGCGCCGGAGCTGCTCGTCGTTGTGGAAGCGCGGGCCGCGCGCGATGCAGCCGTCGTAGCGGGTCGCGGCGTCGCGCACGGCCTCGAGCTGCACCGCTTCGTCGCCGGCCAGCGCGTTCATGCGCTCGACCAGTTCCTCCAGCGTGTCGGCCACCACGAAGTCGTCGCAGTTGCGCTTCAACTCGCCGTACAGCCAGCGGTTGCCGAACAGCAGGTCGCGCAGGACCTGCAGGCGCTTCATGTCGCGGAAGGCGGGATTGAACTCGGCGCCGGAGATGGCGAGCTCCTTCAGCGCGATGCGCCGGTTCAGCAGCTGCCAGGAGTAGCCGCGCTGCTGCCGGCAGACCTGTGCGACCAGGTCGTGCGTGTCGTAGCCGGCGACCAGCGGCATCGGCCCGATGCGCTCGCCGCGCCAGTTGAGCCACAGCGCGGACTTGGGCGGCACCAGCGACAGGCCGTGGCCCGGCTTGCGCGGCCGCCAGTGCGGCACGCCCGCCGCGTAGTTCCACTGCCAGTCGAGGTGCGTGACGGTCGCGCCGACCCGCTGGGCCGCGTCGTGCAGCGTGCCGTCCGCGAAGCGATGCGAGCCGTTGAGGATGACCTCGGGCGGGCGCGACCAGTCCGCGGGCCAGTGCCGCCGCACGCGGTCGATGTCGCCGTTGATGCCGCCGGCGGCGATCACCACCGACTCGGCGCGCGCCTCGAAGACGACCCCGGATTCCTCGATCACGCCGCGGCAGCCGGTGACATGGCCGTTGCCGGTGACCAGCTCGTCCACGCGATGGCCGAAGCGCCGCTCCAGCCGCTTGACGGCGGGATGGCTCAGCAGTTGCGCCGTGAGGCGGGTGGTGAGCTCATGGCCGGTGCCCCACACGACATGCCAGCGCGGCACCGAGTTGCCCGGCACGTGCAGGCCGCGCTCGACCCACATCGGCAACGGCATGAAGCGGATGCCGAGCCGCGTCAGCCATTCGTAGACTTCCGGCACGCAGCGCTGCACGTAGGCCTCGGCCCAGGCGCGCGGCCAGCGGTCGCCGGGGTCGATCTCGCCGAAACTCAGCCAGTCGGCCAGCCCGAGCTCGGGGCCGTCCTCGATCTTGCGCTTGCGCTGCAGCGGCGTGCCGGCGAACCAGATGCCGCCGAAGCTTTCCTTCGCCAGGCCGCCGAAGTTCTCCTCGGCGTCGCGATCCAGCAGCAGCACGTGCCGGCCGCGGTTCAGGAGCTCGATGGCGGCGGCAATGCCGGCGATGCCTCCGCCGACGACGACCACATCGGTCTGGTAGCGCACTGGATGCCTGCCTCGCTGGCTGCCCGGGGCCGGCATGCGTGTCACGCCGGCGCAGGCGGTACTTTACACTCGCGCCGGTGATCCCGGCATTGCTGCCGGACGCAGACAGGAAGCGAGGCCATGCCGATCTGGGTGGATGCGGATGCCTGCCCGAAGCCGATCAAGGACACGCTGTTCCGCGCGGCCGAGCGGACCGGCGAACAGCTGACGCTCGTCGCCAACCACGCCATGGCCGTGCCGCGGCGGCCGAACGTGCGGCTGCTGCAGGTGCCGGGCGGGTTCGACGTGGCCGACCAGGCGATCATGGACAGGGTGGCCGCGGGCGACCTGGTGGTCACGGCGGACATCCCGCTGGCCGCCGAGGTCATCGCGCGCGGCGCCCAGGCGCTCAATCCGCGCGGCGAGCTGTACTCGCCGGACACGATCCGCGCCGTGCTGAACATGCGCGACTTCATGGACACGATGCGATCCAGCGGCGTCGTCACCGGCGGCCCGCCGGCGCTCAGCCAGGCGGACCGGCAGGCTTTCGCGGGTCACCTCGACAGCTGGCTGGCGAAGCGACCCGCGCGACCCGGCTGAGCCCCGCCGCCGGGGCGCCGGCCATGGCTACATGCGGCCGCTGCGATAGCTGCCCGGGCTGCGCGCCGGCCGTCCCGGCCGGCTGCCGCTGCGTGCCGCGGCGGGCCGGCGCGGCTTGTGGTGGGCGCCGCCCGGTGCCTGGCGCGGCGCGGCCTTGCCGGCCGCCACGACGTGCCGGTGCGCCCGCTGCCGGTCATGATCGCCGTCGGCGGCGTGCTTCGTGATGGTGAACTTCGGCGGTTCCGCGAACGGCACGCTCATCTTCATGGTGCGCTCGATGTCCCTGAGCAGCGTGGCTTCGTCAGGCGCCACCAGCGACACGGCGTGGCCGGTCGCGCCGGCGCGCGCCGTGCGGCCGATGCGGTGCACGTAGTCCTCGGGGACGTTGGGCAGCTCGAAGTTGACGACCTGCGGCAGTTCCTTGATGTCCAGGCCGCGCGAGGCGACCTCGGTGGCCACCAGCGCGCGGACCTTGCCCGCCTTGAAGTCGGCCAGCGCCTTGACGCGCGCCGACTGGCTCTTGTTGCCGTGGATGGCGCTGGCCCGGATGCCGGCGTTCTCCAGTTGCTGGGCCAGGCGGTTGGCGCCGTGCTTGGTGCGCGTGAACACCAGCGCCTGCGACCAGGCACCCTCGTCGCCGGCGCCGTTCTGGAACAGGTGCACCAGCAGGTGGCGCTTGTCTTCCTTCGGCACGCGGAAGGCGAGCTGCACGACGCGCTCGACGGTGCTGTTCCTGGGTGCCACGTCGATGTGCACGGGGTTGCGCAGCAGCCTGGCGGCCAGCGCGCGGATGTCGTCCACGTAGGTGGCCGAGAACAGCAGGTTCTGCCGCTCCGCGGGCAACATCTTCACCACGCGGCGGATGTCGTGGATGAAGCCCATGTCCAGCATGCGGTCCGCCTCGTCGAGCACCAGGTGCTCGACCTGCGACAGGTCGGCGAGCCGGCGGTTGGCGAGGTCGAGCAGGCGGCCCGGCGTGGCGACCAGGATGTCGCAGCCCGAGCGCAGCCCGTTGATCTGCGGCTGTTCGCCCACGCCGCCGAAGATCACCTGCGTGCGCAGGTTCTTGTGGGCGCCGTAGTCCTTCGCGCTCTGCGCCACCTGGGCGGCCAGTTCGCGGGTCGGGGTCAGCACCAGCACGCGCGGCGCGCGGCCGGCGGCCTGGCCGAGCTTCTGCAGCAGGGGCAGCACGAAGCCGGCGGTCTTGCCGGTGCCGGTCTGGGCGCCGGCCAGCACGTCGCGGCCGGCGAGCACCGCCGGGATGGCCTGGCGCTGGATGGGGGTGGGCGTGTCGTAGCCACGGTCGGTTACGGCGCGCACCAGCTCGGGCTCGAGCCCGAGATCGGAAAAAGGCATTGGAGAATTCCTTGAACGTGACTCGCTGCACGGGGCAAGCCCCGGGGCGGTCAGTAGCGAGAGGGGGTTAGCGGATTCGAGCGCGCCTTAAGGCGTTAGCTTCGAGCCAAGAGGGCGCGCTGACCGCGCGACCCTGATTTGATGCGGCGCACTATACACAGGCGAGTCCGGAAAGTCGCGGAATATCTTCAGGTTACGAAAGGGCGCTGCCGAACAGGGCCAGCAGGCGGCTCCAGGCGCGTTCGGCCTCCCTGCGCCTCGTCATAGACCCGCGAGTCGGGCGGGCACCAGCCGTGCAGGGTCCCGGCGTAGACCTCGATCTCGGCCGGCAGTCCAGCCGCTTCGAATGCCTGGCGCAACACATCCTTGGCTTCGGGCTGCGCCTTGTCGTCGTTCTCGGCGATGGCGATCAGGTACCCGGCCTTGATCGTCGCGACCAGCCGGTGCGGACTGTCGGGCTTGTCGGTGACGAGCCCGCCGCCGTGGAACGACGCACCTGCGCCGATGCGATCGGGCCGCGCGGCAGCCGTGCGCAGCGTCATCGATCCGCCCATGCAGTAGCCGATGCTGCCCATCTTGCGGGCGCCATCCACGGCCTGTTGCGAGTCGAGGTGAGCGACATAGGCCAGCGCGTCGCGCGTAACGGCCTCGGCAGTCAGCGGCGCCCTCAGCATCGACCAGCGCTCGCGCGTCCTGGGGTCCTGCAGGTCGAGCGGCTCCGGCAACGCCGGCAACCGGGTGGAACGGTAGTACTGGTTCGGCACCAGCACGGCATAGCCCGACTCCGCCAGCCGGCTGGCCATCTGCTTGAGTGCGGGACGCAGCCCGTACGCATCCGGCCAGACCAGCACGCCGGGGTGCTGACCCTTGGACGGGTGCGCGAAGTACGCCTCTGCCGCGCCGTCGGGAGTCGTCACCTCCACCATTGCGTCGGCCACGTCCATCGCATTGGCAGCGCGCGGCAGTGTCGCGGCCACCCCGGCGCCGATCACCAGGGCGCCGAAATGTCGCCGCGTGAGGTTGCTGTCCGTCCCGTGCAGGTACTCGTCCATCTCGCGCAGCGTGCGTTCGTCACACATGTCGGGGAGCCTTGTTCAGGAATGCAGGTGGCAGGCTACCCGGTGCGGCCGGCCGGCGCCACCCACGTCCACCACTGGCGGCGCAAGCTGCGAGCACACCGCCATGACCTTCGGGCAGCGCGGGTGGAACGGGCAGCCCGGCGGGGGGCGCATGGGCGAGGGCACGTCGCCCGCCAGCACGATGCGCCGCGACTTGCGCCGCGGGTCCGGCACGGGGATCGCCGACAGCAGGGCCTCGGTGTACGGGTGCCGCGGCGCCGCGTAGAGGTCGCGTGCCCGCGCCACTTCGACCAGCTTGCCCAGGTACATGACGCCGACCTCGTCGCTGACGTGCTCGACCACCGACAGGTCGTGGCTGATGAACAGGAACGCGATGCCGTGCTCGCGCTGCAGCGCGGCGATCAGGTTCAGCACCTGCGCGCGCACCGACACGTCCAGCGCGGAGACCGGCTCGTCGGCGACGATCAGCTTCGGGTTGAGCGCCAGCGCGCGCGCGATGCCGATGCGCTGGCGCTGCCCGCCGGAGAACTCGTGCGGATAGCGGTCCCGGGCGGCCGGCCGCATGCCGACGACCTGCAGCAGTTCCTCGACCCTGTGGTCACGCTCGGCGCGCGTGCCGATGCGGTGCGCATCGAGCGGCTCGCGGATGGTCTGGGCGACCGTGCGGCGCGGGCTCAGCGAGGCGAACGGGTCCTGGAAGATGACCTGCATGTTGCGGCGCGCGTCGAGCAGTTGCCGCGGGCCGAGCGTCGTCAGCTCCTGGCCGGCCAGGACCACGCTGCCGCCGGTCGGCTTCTGCAGCTGCAGGATGGTGCGGCCCAGCGTGGTCTTGCCGCAGCCGGACTCGCCCACCAGGCCCAGCGTGCGGCCGGCGCCGAGCGTGAAGCTGACGCCGTCCACCGCCTTGACCTCGGCCACCACGCGCCGCAGCAGCCCGCCGCGCACGGGGAAGTGCTTCCGCAGGTCGCTGACTTCGAGCAGCGCGGTCACGTTATTGCACCGTGCGGGTAATGGCAGGCGACGCGCGAGCGGCTGGCGTCGCCGCCGTCGAGTTCCGGGTTCACCTGCCGGCAGCGGTCCTGGCTGCGCGGGCAGCGGTCCGAGAAGCGGCAGCCATCCGGCAGGTGCAGGAGGTCGGGCACCATGCCCGGAATAACGGCGAGGTCCTCCTTCTCGTGGCGCCCGACACGCGGGATCGATTCCAGCAGGCCGGCGGTGTAGGGATGCCGCGGGCTTGCGAACAGCGCCTCGATCTCCGCCTTCTCGACGATGCGGCCGCAGTACATGACGAGCGCGCGGCGGCAGGTCTCGGCCACCACGCCCAGGTCGTGCGTGACCAGGATCATCGCCATCCGGAACTCGCGCTGCAGCTTCACGATCTGCTCCAGCACCTGCGCCTGCGTCGTGACGTCCAGCGCGGTGGTCGGCTCGTCGGCCACGATCAGCTTCGGTCCGCAGGACAACGCCATCGCGATCATCACCCGCTGGCGCATGCCGCCGGACAACTGGTGCGGGTGCTCGTCCACCCGGGCCGCCGGCGCGGGGATGCCCACCGTGGCCAGCAGCTCGATGGCCGCGGCGCGCGCCTGGCGGCGGCTCAGGCCGCGGTGCCGGCGCAGCACGTCGGTCATCTGGCCGCCCACCGTCAGCACCGGATTGAGCGCGGTCATCGGCTCCTGGAAGATCATCGCGACCTCGCGGCCGCGCAGCGCGCGCAGCTCGGCCTCGGGCAGGCCGACCAGTTCGCGCCCCGCCAGCCGGATGCTGCCGCCCGCAATGCGCCCCGGCGGGCTGGGAACCAGGCCCAGGATCGCCAGCGCCGTCACGGTCTTGCCGCAGCCCGACTCGCCCACGATGCCGAGCGTCTCGTCGGGCAGCACGTCGAAGCTGACGCCGTCCACGGCGCGCACGACGCCGTGCTCCGTGGAGAATTCCACGACCAGGTCGCGCACGCTGAGCAGCGGCCCGCTCACGAGACCTGCCTCGGGTCGAGCGCGTCCTGCAACGCATCCGCGAACATGTTGAAGGCCATGACCAGGCCGAACATCAGCAGCGACGCCGCCAGGAAGTTGTTGAAGAACCCGGCCAGCACCTCGAAGGTGCTCTCGGCGATCATCAGGCCCCAGCTCATGCCTTCCTTCATGCCGAGTCCCAGGAAGCTGAGGATGACCTCGGCCTTGATGGCGGCCACGAAGGTGATGGTGAACTGCACCAGCAGGATGTGGAGCGTATTGGGCAGCACGTGCCTGAAGATGATGGTCAGGTCGCCCAGGCCGACGGCGCGCGCGGCCTCGATGAACTCCAGGTTCCTGATCTTGATGACCTCGCCGCGCACCAGGCGCGCGGTCGTGACCCAGAACGTGGAGATCATCGCGACGTGCATCGCGTACGGGTTGCCCGCCAGCGCGAAGGCGATCGCCGCAACCAGCAGGTAGAAGGGGATGGAATCCAGCACGCCCATCGCCCAGACCACGACCTCGTCGGTGAAACGGCCGCTGAAGTACCCGGCCAGCGCGCCCAGCAACGCGCCCAGCAGCGTGGCCAGCACGGCCACGACCAGGCCGATCTCGAAGGCCGTGCTGACGCTGAACAGGGAGCGCTGGAAGATGTCCTGGCCGATCAGGTTGGTGCCGAACCAGTGCACGGCCGATACCGGCTCCCACTTGCCGCCACCCACCTCGCCCCAGCCGCCGCCCCACAGGCCCAGCCATACGCCGACCGCTGCCGCGAAATAGCCGAGCACGACCGCCAGCGCGACCATGCCGGCGCGGTCCCGCCCGAGCTTCCAGGCCGCCTTCGACCACAGCGTCTGCCGGCGGCCGGCCGCTGGCGTCGCAGTCACCGGCGGGTTGGCGGCGGCGCTCATTCGATGGACACCCGCGGGTCCACGACCCGGTACAGGATGTCGGTGAGCAGCTGGGCGATCACGAACAGCACGGCGGTCAGGCCGACCACGATCTTGAGCACGGGCTGGTCGCCGGTCGTGATGGCGTCGAAGGTCACCTTGCCGATGCCGGGAATGCCGAAGTAGGTCTCCAGCAGCAGCGCGCCGCTGATGACGATCAGCGGTATCGAGAACACGATGCGGGTGACGATCGGGATCAGGCAGTTGCGCAGCACGTTGCGGTACAGCAGCTTCGCCGGCGGCGTGCCGAAGGCGCGCGCCGTGCGCACGTGGTCACGCGTCAGCTCCTCGACGATGACCGAGCGGTAGAAGCGCGTGTTGTAGCCCACCGCCACGAATACGGTGGCCAGCGTGGGCACCGTCACGTAGCTCAGGTAGTCGGCGAACGAGTGCACGTTCCAGCCGCGCACCGGGAACAGGTCGAGCCCCAGGTTCGACGACAGCGCCACCTGGAAGGCGATGATCACGATCAGGTAGCTGATGCTCATGCCCACGACGGCCAGGCCCATGATGGCCTTGTCGGGCCAGCGGCTGCGATGGTGCGCGGCGACGAGCGCCAGCAGGATGCCCAGCAGGTTGCCCAGCACGAAGCCCGGCATGATCAGCGCCAGCGACACCGGGATCGTGCGCCCCAGCAGCGCACCGACGCTCTCGCCGGTGGAGTTGGAATGGCCGAAGTCCAGCGTCGCGAGCTGCCGCAGGTATTCGCCGTAGCGCACCAGGAATGGCCGGTCGTAGCCGAGCTGGTGTCGGACCTCGACGATCTGCTCCGCCGTCGGGTTCTTGCCGAGCAGTTCATAGGTCTGGTCGGGCCCGAAGTAGACCATCAGCAGGAAACTCACCAGCGTGACGCCGAGGATGAGGGGCACGCCCGAGGCCAGCTTGCGCAGCGAGTACCGGAGGATGTCCATGCTCAGGGCCGCGCCTCGTGCGCGCCGGGCCGCTCGAGGTCCACGTACTTGAGGAAGAACCCGCCCACGATCTCGCGGTCGGGCAGGGCGATGACGTCGTTGTGCCACAGGTGGATGCGCATGCGCGCCAGGCCCGTCGCCGCGGCGCAGTCGTCGACGATCATCTGGTTCATGCGCCGGTACAGCGCCGTGCGCGCGGGCGAGGGCAGCATGACGGCGGCCTGCTCGAACAGGCGGTCGTACTCCGGGTTCGAGTAGTTGGCCTCGTTCGAGCCCGGTGCGCGGTTCGGGCCGTAGAACAGCTGCAGCGTGTTCTCCGCGTCCGGGTAGTCCAGGCCCCAGCCCTTGACGATCCACGGCAGCTCGCCCTGCTTCCAGGCCTTGCTGAGGTCGCCGAAAGTGGCGAACTGCCTGAGGACCACCTTGTCGGCCGGGTAGCCGATTTCCTCGAGCCAGGCCCGGAACTGCTCGAAGTTCAGCCGGTTGATGACGCCCGACGTCGTGCCGTAGGTGAGCACAGGCAAGTTGTGCGGCGTCCAGCCGTTGTCCGCCAGCAGGCGCCGCGCGCCCGGCACGTCACGCGTGACGCTGGCGCGCGACAGTCCCGCGTCGAATTCGGGCACCACGGGCAGGATGATGCCGGGGAACACCTGGCCGATGCCGGCGTAGAAACTCTCGTTGCGCGCCTTCCAGTCGAAAGCCTTGACGATGGCGCAGCGCAGCGCATGGTTGCGCCGGTCCTGCTCTGGGTCGTCGCCGTACCCGAAGCCCGGCATGTCGAAGTTGAACGCCTGGAAGACGAACCCGGCCTCCAGGCCCGCATGCATCCGGTAGCGCGCGGCCAGGTCGCGCTTCAGGCGGATCGGGTCCTTCGATTCCAGGATGAGGTCCACCTGCTCGTTCGGTACCGTGATGTACTGGATTTCGTCGCCCTTGGTGAAGGAACTCCAGCGCGACGACGACTCGCCGATGAAGTGGATCTCGATGCGGTCCACGAAGGGCGGCGACCGGCTAGCGATGCGCTCGAGGCCGTACTGTGACTGCGTCGCGGGGTCATAGCCCTCGGCGGCCAGGTCCACCGGCTCCTGCCGGTAGCCGGGGTTGCGGTCCATGACGATGCGCGCGGTGTCGTAGGAGACGACCCGGAACGGGCCGGAGCCGACCGGGCGGACGGCGAACTCGCGCCCGTAGTGCTCGACCGCCTCGCGGGGCACCACCGCCGCGTAACCCTGCGCCAGCGTGTCGAGCAACTGCGGATACGGGCGGACCAGGACGATCTGCAGGGTATGGTCATCGAGGGCGCGCAGCCCCGCCGCCTCGGCGGCGTAGTCGGAACCGGCGGCCTTCCACTCCTCCAGGCCGGCGATGCGGCCTTGCCACAACCAGGCGCCCTGGGCGCGGGTGGCCGGGTCGAAGTGCCGCTTGATCGAATAGACAACGTCGGCCGCCACCAGCTCGCGGCCCCGGCCGCCCGGGAAGGCCGGGTCGTCGATGAACCGCACGCCGCGCTTGAGGCGGATCGTATAGGTGAGGCCGTCGGCCGAGATATCGGGCCAGCCGGCGGCGAGGTTGGGCTTCAGTTCGTAGGGGCGGGCCAGGTACTTGTAGGCGTACAGCGTGTCGTACGCGTTGATCATGATGTGGTTGGCGTAGATGTTCGCCGCCTGTACCGGGTCCAGGCTCGAGGGGGACTCGTCCAGCCCGTGCCGGTAGACCCTGGCCGGCGGCGATCCGGCCGCCGAGGCCCCGTCCCGGGCCGGGCCGCGATCGCCGCAGGCGGTCGCCGCCAGCAGCACCACGACGGCAAGCGCGGATTGCGCGGCGCACCGCCACGGGTGGACTCTCGGGGTCGTGCCTGACATCGCGCCCGATGTTACCGTTCGGCTCGTCCTCGTGTCTGCCTCCCGATCGTTGCATCATGGGCGGTGAATCCGGGACCGACGAAATGCCTGACTCGATGCGCGGCGGAAAGATAGGCGTGGCACTGGGCAGCGGCTCGGCGCGGGGCTGGGCGCACCTCGGCGTGCTGCACGCGCTCGAGGAGCGCGGCATCCGGCCGGAAATCGTGACCGGTGCGTCGGTGGGTGCGCTGGTCGCGGCCGCCCATGCCAGCAACCAGGTGCCGAAACTCGAGGACTGGGTGCGCACGCTGACGCGCGTGGACGTCTGGCGGCTGCTGGACGCGACCTTCCGCGGCGGCGGCGTGATGCGCGGCAACCGGCTCATGCATGCCATCGGCGAGCGCATCGAGGACCGCAACATCGAGGACCTGCCCGTCAAGTTCGGGGCGGTGGCGGCCGACCTCGATACCGGCGAGGAGATCTGGCTCAGGAGCGGCTCGATGCTGGCGGCGGTGCGCGCCTCGAGCGGCATGCCGGGGCTGTTCACGCCCATGTGGCACCAGGACCGCTGGATGATAGACGGCGGCGTCGTCAACCCGGTGCCGATCAGCCTGTGCCGGGCGCTCGGCGCCGACTACGTCATCGCGGTCAACCTGAACGTGCCGGTGAACCGCCGCTGGCAGACGCTGCGGCGCTCGGCGGCGGCCCCGGCGCGCAAGGAGCCAGGGCCCGCCGAGGAATCCGCTGGCGGCAACTGGGCCATCCTCGAGAAGTGGAACGAGTTGATGAGCGGGCTCGTGGACACCTTCAAGGGCGACAACGAGGGTCCGGGGCTGTTCGAGGTGATGGCCAGTTCGACCCACATCATGCAGGACCACATCGCCCGCAGCCGCATGGCCGGCGACCCGCCCAACCTGACCATCAGCCCCGACCTGGGGCACTTCCTGCTGATGGACTTCCATCGCGCGGACGAGGCGATCGCCATCGGCAGGGCCGCGGCGGACACGGTGGCCGCGCAGCTCGACGCGCTGGCCGGCGACCGTGCCGCCGTGCTGCGGGAGGCAGTCAGGGACTGAGACCCGCCCGGCCGCCGGTCACTGTGCTGCCTTCGCCTCCCGCGGTGACGCGCCGCGCTCGAGATAATCCACGGCGACGCCGAGCATTGCCCTGAGGCCGACGAGCAGCGCGTCCTCGTCCATGTAGAACAGCGGCGAGTGGTTGGACGGCGCGGTCAAGACGCTGGTGCCGGGCGGCGTCACGCCGACCCAGAAGAACAGGCTCGGCACGCGCTGCGCAAAGACGGCGAAATCCTCGGATACGGTCTTGAGACCAATCGCCCGCACCTTGCCTGAGGCCGCCTGTTCCAGCGCCGGCACCATGCGCCGCGTCAGTACGGCGTCGTTGATCACCGCGGGTACCGGAGCGTCGCCCAACGCGATCTCGACGCTCGCGCCGCCGGCCCTCGCGATGTTCTCGGCGGTCGCGCGGATCCGCGCGATGACCTCCTCGCGGATATCCGGCCGGAAGGTGCGAAACGTGCCCAGCAGTTCGACCTCGTCGGGGATGATGTTGTGGCGGATGCCGCCGCGGATGGCGCCGATCGTGACGATGGCCGGCACGTCCGCGATATTGAGCTGCCGGCTGACAATGGTCTGCAGCCCGTTGACGATCTGCGCGGCGATGACTATCGGGTCCACGCCATCCCAGGGCTGCGCGCCATGGGTCTGCTTTCCCTTGACGAGGATGCGGAAGAAGTCGGAACTGGCCATGAACGGCCCCGGCCGGTAACCGATGTCGCCGGTCTGCAGGCCGGAATGCAGGTGCAGGCCGAACGCCGCTTCAGGGCGAACGATGTCGAACAGGCCTTCGTCCAGCATCAGCGCCGCGCCACCGCGTTCGCCCTCCGGCGGGCCTTCCTCGGCCGGCTGGAACACGAACAGCACGGTGCCCGGCAGCTCGTCCCGGTGGGCGGCAAGCACTTCCGCGGTGGCCATCAGGATGGCGGTGTGGCCATCGTGACCGCAGGCGTGCATGACACCGGTTTGTTGGCCGCGGTACTCCGTCGTGGCGATGGACCGGAACGGCAGGTCCACCTGCTCGGTCACGGGCAGCGCGTCCATGTCGGCGCGTAGCGCGATGACCGGACCCGGACGCCCGCCGCGCAACACGGCGGCCACACCCGTGTGCCCGATGTCGCTGCGCACTTCGAGCCCCAGCGCCTCGAGGTGCTCCGCAACGATGCGCGCCGTGCGGAACTCGCGATTGCCAAGTTCCGGATGGCGGTGAAAGTCGCGCCGCCACTCGATTAGCTGCGGCTCAATGGCCCGGGCCTGGGCGTTCAACTCATCCGCCGACAGGCCCGCTTGCGCGGTCGCTGCAGCAAGAACCGACAGGACCGCGGCAGCCGCGTGAAACCAGCGCATGGGCACTCCCCAGCCCCGGATGGATGAGCCGGGGGCGGGATAAGCTTAACCGATGGCCCCTGCGGTAGCGGCCCGGCGCCACTCACGGTTCCTGTGTGTGCAGTTCCGGGTCGCGTGTGCCGTTCCGCCTGCGGACGTCCTGGTCGCGGTCTGGGCGGACGTCCTGACGGCGTTCCTCACGCTGGTCGCTGCCGCGGTCCTGCTGGCCGTCGCGCCGGTCGGCTTGCCGGTCATCCCGGCGGTCATCCCGGCGCTCGTCACGGGGTTCATTCCGGCCGTCGTGTCGCGGGTCGTCGCGCCGGTCATGCCGGCGCTCGTCCCGCTGTGGCGTGCGCGGGACGTGGCGGTGGTCGTGGCGCGTCCCGTAGCCGTACCACAAGGTGTAGCTGGGCACGTAGACGAAGCTGCCCCGATAGCGATGGTCGCGCCCGTCATAGGCGTAGCGCTGCAGCGCCTGATCGACGCCCTGCATGGCATGGCGCAGCTGGCGCAGGCTGGCCGGCTGGCGACCGTAGCCGTCGTAGCCGCGCGAGTCGTACAGGCGCCGGGCCAGGGCGTCCTCGCGCTGCTCGACGCGCCTGAACGCGGCCGCCAGCTTCGAGTACGCGGCGCGCCGCTCCGCCAGGTACCGGAAGTCGTGCGTGGCACGCGCCAGGTCGCGGGCGCGAGACCGCAGGTCGGAACGATGGGAATTGAAGCGCAGGTCCCGGTACAGTCGCTGCGCCGCGTCGTCCAGGTGGCGTGCCTGCACCGCTACGTCTCGACCGCCCCAGGCGGGCGCGTAGACGGTCGGATGCGCCGCCATCGCGGGCAGCGAGGCGAAGATGAGACCCAATATCAGCATTGCCCTCATGGCGTTATCTCCTCGGCTGGTTTCAGCCCGCCTCGACAATGCGGCATTACTGCTGAACCTGGATTGAACGCAGGGTGAACGCCGACTGAAGGCCGCGGTGGGTAACACATCGGCAGGCCTGCTGCCTGCACGGACGGGCCTGCGGCGCCCCGCCGAACCCGAATTACCCCTGCTTTTTGGAGTATCCGGCCGTTCCTGCAACAATGCGCCCGCGCCGCACGGCGCGCAACGGGATTGACGGATGAGCGCAGGCGACCAGGGCGAGGGCGCCGGGTCCCGGCACGGCGACGCCCGCCGCGGCGTCGCCGCAGCGTTTGCCGCGTTCGTCATCTGGGGCCTGTTCCCGCTGTACCTCAAGCCGCTGGTCCATGTCCCGGCGACCGAGATCCTGGCGCACCGCATCGGCTGGTGCGTGCTGTTCGTGTTCGGCTGGCTGGCCTGGCAGCGGCGCCTTGGCGAGGTGCGCTCGGCGCTGGCCGACCGGCCCGTGCTGCTGCGGCTGCTGTTGACCGCGGCGCTGATCACCGTCAACTGGCTGGTCTATGTGTGGGCGATCTCCAGCGGCCGCGTCATCGAGGCGAGCCTCGGCTACTTCATCGGGCCGCTGTTCAACGTGGCGCTCGGCCTGCTGGTGCTGCGGGAGCGGCTCAACGGCTACCAGTGGACCGCCGTGGGCTTTGCCGCGGCCGGCGTGGCATGGCTTACGGTCGCGGCAGGGGGCTTGCCATGGGTGGCGCTCACGCTGGCCAGCTCGTTCGCTGTCTACGGCCTCGTGCGCAAGATGACGCCGGTGGGCGCGGTGCCGGGGCTGGCGGTCGAGGTGCTGCTGGTCGCGCCGTTCGCGATCGCCTGGCTCGCGTGGCTGGAAGGTTCGGGCGCCGGCGCCTTCGGCCATGACACCCTGGGAGTGACCCTGTTGCTCGCGGGCAGCGGGCTCATCACCGCGCTGCCGCTCGCCCTGTTCGCGACTGGCGCAAGGCTGATCCCGTACACCGTGGTCGGGGTCATCCAGTACGTCGGCCCCACGATGCAGCTGCTGCTCGGAATCACCCTGTACGGCGAGCCGTTTCCGCCGGTGCGGATGGCCGGCTTTGCGCTCATCTGGGCCGGCCTGGCCGTCTTTACCGTCGACGGCCTGTGGCGCGGACGCAGCGTGCGCTAGGACACTGCCGGGTCGGGCCGGGTGGGTTCCGGGCCGCCGGGCAAGGTGGTAAGGTCGGGGCCGCACCAACAAACGTACGAACGGGGACGCCTCATTGCGGCGCGGGCCGCGACCGGGTTCCCGCACAGGGGGTCAACGGATCATGAGCATGAATATGCGAACGGGTGGATGGCTTGCCGTCCTGCTGCTGGCGCCGGCGCTCGGCACGACCGCGCTGGCGCAAGGCATCCTGGATACCAAGAAGGGGTCGGGCGGTTCCGACGTGCAGGGCGCGGCCGGCACGCAGGGCGCGCAGGGCGAGGCCGACGACCTCGAGCGCTGCGACAAGCCGATGGGAGCCATGGCCGTCGTCGAGCCGCAGGACTACATCATGTCGGCCCTGTCGCGCTACAACCTGCAGTCGCCGGTCGGCCTGATCCGCATGATGATCCAGCAGTCGAACTGCTTCATCGTCGTGGAGCGTGGCCAGGGCATGCAGAACATGATGCAGGAGCGCGCTCTGGGCGGCGGCGGCGAGCTGCGCGGCGGCTCGAACGTCGGCGGCGGCCAGATGGTGGCGGCGGACTTCATCCTGACGCCGGCCGTGGTCTTCTCCGAGGGCAACGCGGGCGGCCTGGGCGGTGCGCTGGGCGGCCTGTTCGGGGGCCGTGGCGGCGCGGTGCTGGGCGCGGTCGCCGGGGGGCTCAAGTTCAAGGAGGCCCAGACCAGCATGCTGGTGGCCGACGCGCGCTCGGGCGTCCAGGTGGCGGCGGCCGAAGGCAGCTCGAAGAAGGCCGATCTGCGGCTCGGCGGCCTGCTCATCGGCGGCGGTGCGGCCGGCATGGCGGGCGGCTACGGCAACACCAACGAGGGCAAGATCGTCGCCGCCAGCTTCATGGACAACTACAACAACATCGTGCGGGTGGTGCGCAACGATCCGAACCTGCAGCGCGATGTCGGCACGCTGGCCCAGGAAGCCGCGTCCGGCGGCTCGACCAAGGCCGGCGCCGTCTTCAACGAGGGCGACGTGCTGTACCCGAAGATTGCGGGCGTCAAGCTGATGGGCAGCGCCGGCGACGCGGGCAAGGTGGTGGCCACCTTCGACAAGGGCGCCGAGATGATCTACATGGGCGAGGAGCAGGACGGCTACCTGCGAGTGGAGTCCGGCAAGGGCGGCGGCTGGGTCAAGAAGATCCTGATCACGAAATAGGGTACGACCGCACTGCTCTCGTAGCGTGAATCATGACGGCGGCCCCCAGGGGCCGCCGTTTCTCCTGGAGCCTGCCAGGCAGCTGGCCGGTGGGTGCCGGGAGCCGCAAGGAACCGATCCACATACAACCTGGCCGAATTCCGCCGACTTCCGTGGTGGCCCTCCGCAGCGGTTAAACTTGTCATTGACCGCCGGCGTCTGGACGCCCGCGACACATGGAGATCCCCATGAGCAAGTTCCGATACTTGATCAGTTCCGCAGCCCTCGTATCGCTGGCGGCGCTCGGTTGGCTGGCGCCTAACAGTGCCATTGCCGTCGAACTGCTCCCACGCGGCGAGCTGTTCGGCAACCCGGAGCGTTCCACCGGCCGCATCAGTCCGGACGGCAAGATGTTGGCGTTCCTGGCGCCGCGAGACGGCGTCATGAACGTGTGGGTCGCACCAGTCGGCGACCTCGGCGCCGCGAAACCGCTGACAGCGGAGGCAGAGCGCCCGGTTTCCCAGTACTTCTGGGCCCCCGACTCGTCCCGCGTGTTCTATCTGCAGGACCAGGGTGGTAACGAGAATTTCCTGCTGTTCAGCGTAGACCTGGCCGGCGCCCGGACCGATGCCCACACACCCTTCGAGAATACTCGCGCCGTCGTCCTGGCGACGAGTCCCGAGGTGCAGGATGCGATCCTCGTCGGCCTCAATAATCGCAACCCGCAGTTCCATGACGTTTACCGGCTCGACCTGAAGACGGGGCGGCTGGGTTTTGTCTACCAGAACGACGAATGGGCCGGATTCGACTTCGACCGCAAGCTCAAACTGCGGAACGGCGTGAAGCCGACGCCGGACGGCGGATTCCAGGTTGAGAAATTCAACGATGACGGTACGCAGACCGCATTCATGACCGTCGGTCCCGAGGACAGCCTGACGACCTTTACGGTCGGATTCGCGGGCGATGGCCAGACGATATATCTGGTTGACAGCCGCGGCCGCGACAAGGCAGCGCTGGTCGCCGTCAACGTCGAGACCGGCGAGCACACCGTGCTTGGAGAGCACCCGAAGGCGGATGTAACCCAGACCATCATCGATCCGATAACCGGACGTGTGCAGGCCTTCAGTGCTGACTACCTGCAGCCCGAGTGGTCGGCCGTCGGTGATGAACTCAGAGCCGATATCGAGTTCCTGAACCGCAACGCGGGTGGCGCCTGGTCGGTGTCCAGCCAGTCGCAGGACAACCGCCTCTGGACGATCGGCGTCGACAGGGTGACCGAACCGTACGCCTACCACCTGTACGATCGGGGACAGAAGACGCTGACCAGTCTCTTCACCACCCGCCCGGCACTCGAAGGCAAGCCGCTGGCAGCCATGTACCCGCGCGAACTGAAGAGCCGCGACGGGCTGACGCTGGTGAGCTATCTCACACTGCCGCCAGGATCCGACACAGACGGCGACGGCGTGCCGGCCCAGCCTCTGCCGATGGTGCTCTACGTCCACGGCGGGCCCTGGGCGCGCGATGAGTACGGCTACGAGTCCATTCACCAGTGGCTCGCCAATCGCGGCTACGCGGTGCTCTCGGTCAACTACCGCGGTTCTACCGGTTTCGGCAAGGCGTTCCTCAATGCCGCCAACGGCGAGTTCGCCGGCAAGATGCACGACGACCTGATCGATGCCGTGCACTGGGCGATTGCGCAGAAGATCGCCAGGCCGAACGAAATAGGGATCCTTGGCGGGTCCTACGGCGGCTATGCCACGTTGGTCGGCGTGTCGTTCACGCCCGAAACCTTCGCCTGCGGCGTCGACATCGTGGGCCCGTCGAGTCTCGTGACACTGATCGAGAGCTTCCCGGAGTACTGGCGACCTTTCCTCGAGGCCACCTGGTACCGGCGCGTCGGCGACCCGCGCACGGAGGCGGGCCGCAAGGATCTGCTGGCGCGCTCTCCGATCACGCGAGTCGGCGAGATCAGGCGGCCGTTGCTGATCGCGCAGGGTGCTAACGACCCGCGCGTGACGCAGCTCGAGTCCGACCAGCTGGTGGCAGCGATGAAGGAGCGTGACATCCCGGTGACCTATGTGCTGTACCCGGACGAAGGCCATGGTTTCGCCGAGGCGGGCAACCGCCTCAGCTTCTTTGCGGTGTCGGAAGCGTTTCTGGCGAAGTGCCTCGGCGGCCGGTTCGAGCCGGTGGGCAATGACTTCGAGGGCGCGAGCCTGCAGGTGCTGGAGGGCGCGGATTACGTGCCAGGACTGAAGGATGCGCTGAAGTAAGGCGAGTCCTTTCAGCTCGCCGCCCCAGCCAGCGATCCGGGTGAACACCCGGGCATTCCGGCCGCGCCGAGACGCCAGACGGGGTGTCAGCACTGGCAACCTGCTGTCTGTTCGATTCGCTGGAGTCCAGGTGCCCGCTCCAGGAAGTCGACCAGGTGCTCGTCACGGTTCATTGGCGGGCGGCGTAAGTCCGCACTAGAATCAGCGAAGAACGCGGGTGTAGTTCAATGGTAGAACTGCAGCTTCCCAAGCTGCTAACGTGGGTTCGATTCCCATCACCCGCTCCAGACAAGCTCAATGAGCCGGAAAGGCCCGTGCAGGGCCTTTCCTGTCTCCGGTGGCACGGTAGGGCGGCTCGCGCCCTTACGGACCGGCCGGGAGCACAACGCTGCCTAAGCCGTGTCTGTGCTCCGCGGCGTCAGAACTCCGCGCGCAAGCCGACATGCAACGAAAGACCCGGCAACGGTGCAATGTCCTTGAGCGGTGACACATGCTGTCGGGCCTGCTCATCGAGCAGGTTCGTTCCGCGCAGGAATACGAACAGATCACCTTCAGCCAGCGGCATCCGATAACTCACGTCCGCGTCCACTATCGTGAAGCTGTCGGTCGGCAGTTCGTTGGCGGCGATCTTCTTCTGCTGGTCGTAATGGAGTGCTTGCATGCCTGCGTGCAAGCGGCCGCGATCGTAGTGCAGGCCCACGCCAAATCTGAGCGGCGGAATCTGCGGTAGATCGCCTCCATTCTTGAGCCTGCCGCGGACGTAGTCGGAGGCAAGCCGCAGATCGAGATGACTGGCATCATTCTCGAACAGCGGGATCGTGAGCTCAGCTTCAAAGCCTTGGAAGGTGGCGTCGTCCTGGACGTGATTGAAGACTGGCAGGTCGTTGGCGATGTCGCCGGTTGGGCTCGGGAAGATGTAGTCGGTGTAGTCGTTGTAAAAAGCGCTCACAACCCATTCCAGGCCATCGCCGGTGCGGCGCAGGGATAGGTCGGAAGTGATCGCGGTTTCCTTGTCGAGGTTGGGGTCTCCCATTTCGAAGCGCTGCGCAGCGACATGAGGCCCGTTCGCATAGAGCTCAACCGCCTGTGGATTGCGCTGGGTGCGCGTCACATTCACGGCCAGCGCGTGATCAGATGCGAATTGCCAGACAGTTCCGGCCGACAGGCTGACTGCGGTTTCAACGGACTTCGGGAATCCCGCGGCTGAATCCGGATTGATCGTCTGGTTCTCGGCACGCGCGCCCAACTCGAGCGTCCATTCGCCGAGGTTCAGTTCTTCAAACCCGAAGATGCTGATGGCCTCGGTGGTCGATCTGGGTACAAACGCCTCGTCGCCGATTGCCTCGAAGTCGACATTGAGATACTGAATTCCGACAGTGCCGTACCAGGCTTCGCCGAAGTGGTGGTCGACGACCAGCCGCGCCTCGTATGCGTCCTGGTTAAAGGTCGTGCCTGCCTCCCCGGGTGCTTCGAACTCGGTATGCGTGTAGTCGTTGCAGGCGCCGCGGAAACGGATCGCGTCTATGGCAGACCCTTCGGGAGTCCACCTTGCCTTGACGTCAAAACGATCCTGCTTCATGTGGATAAACGCTTCTTCCTCGCCGGGGATGCCGTATCTGCTGTCGTATTGGCTCCGGGAGACTCCGACGAAAGCGTTGTCCGCTACGTACGACGCGCCGACGGCCCCGCCTTTGGTATCGCTCGCAGTGTTGTCAATGCGGTTACGCACGTCGCTGGGTACCCCGCCCTCCGCGACAAGTTGCTCGCGGAGGGCGCGCGACTGGGCAAAGCCCGGAATCTGCATGTCGCCGGTCTCGCGATCGAAGTAGTCGAGGTGTAACCCGAACCCGCCGGTGCCGCCATCCAGGCTCGCGGCCGCCGTGCGCTCGTCGATTGCGGTATCGCCGCGCAGCTCTACAGCTACTGAAATCGGTGTTTCTGCGGGTTCTTCCGGGATGCGATTGCTGACGATATTCACCAGTCCGCCCGCTGCACCGCTGCCGTACAGGAGCGCCGCAGGACCCTTGATAATCTCTATCTGTCGCGACACGACCGACTCCAGGCTCACGGCGTGGTCCTGACTGAGGCTGGAGACGTCGAGTGAGGAAATGCCGTCGTCAAGGACCTGTACACGGAAACCGCCCAGACCGCGGATGACGGGCCGGCTGGCGGTTGGACCGAAGTACGAAGAGCTGACACCAAGCTCCCGTGACAGGGTCTCGCCGATACTTGTGGCTATCCGACGACGCAACTCATCACCGGTGAGTATTGCGGTTGGTTGGGCGACTTCGAGCGGACTCTTGCGCAACGCGATTGCGGTCACCGTGATTTCTTCGAGACTGGGCTCGGCTGCATCGGCCGCAGGTGCCGCAACCAACAATGCAGGCGCAGCGACTGCTCCGGCGATGATGTGACGTTTGCCAGCGCTCAGCAGCGCCGCAATGGGCCTGGAACCACGCATGATGGTGTCCTCGACTGAAGAAAACGAATGCCGCTTGCGCGACGCGGACGGGAAGTTCTTGCTTCAGACGAGCACAGGGGGAGCGCGGGACTGAAATGCCCGATAGGGCGGGCCGTCAAGAATCGGGATCGGGTTTACAGGAACGAAAACCTCGGCGGTACAATGACCCACGAGCAACGCGCATTGCGAACCGCCTACTGCGCTGTGCAGCGGAGCGAAGGACAGACATGCCCGACAGCTCTGAGCCGTATCGGGAATGCCATGGGGATCGTCTGCCAGATGCGAATAGGCGTGGGCCTCGGCGCCCAGTTGTCCGAAAAGCAGCGCCAGCGACAGCACGCGGGCGATCAGGCTTGAACGACGGCGAGTCAGCACAGCAGCCTCCCGTTGCCGGCCGAGTATCCGCCAAACCGGGCGGAGCGACAATTTCATCAAACCTGCGCCTGCCTCCGTTGGCTTGGCCTGGCGACGGTGCTTCCCAAGCTGCTAACGTGGGTTCGATTCCCATCACCCGCTCCGCCTTTCCGCCCCGGGCGCCTGTGGAGCCGACGGCAGCGCCGTGTCAGTTCGCCACGGCGCCCAGCTTGGAACGTACGAAGCCCACGAATTCGCGGCTCTTGGCCGGGATCTTGCGGACCGGCTCGCCACCGGCTTGAGCGGGGGCGTAGGGCAGCAACAACATCAGGACGACGTAGACCAGGACCATCGCGCCGCCGGTGACCAGCAGCAGCAGCAGGGCGATGACCCTGAGCAGCGTAACGTCCACCGCGAAGTAGCGCGCCAGCCCCTGGCACACGCCGCTGAGCATCGCGCCCTCGCTGACCTGCTCAAGTCGCCTGGTCGAATCCGGCACCGGGCGCTCGGGCGCGCTCGCGCCATCCGGTTCCTGCACGGAGCCGATTTCCTCCAGCGCGGGCTCGAGCTCGGCAAGCGTGACGGCGGGGTGCAGCGGCAGGGTGCGCTTCTTGCACTGGTCGGCGATGGCCTGTTCGAGGTCGGTCAGGATCTCGTCGCGATCGGGGTTGCCCGCGAGCGCGCGTGCGGCCTCGGCCAGGTAGGCCTCGAGGCGGGCATAGGCCGCCTCCTCAAACTGGAGCTTGATGCCGTTCAGGCTGGCGGTGACGGAGATGCGTTGCATGGTTCAGTGTCCGATTTCCGAGATGGTGCGGTTGATGCGGTTCCAGTAGTCGTCGAGCGCGGCGAGCTGCGCCTTGCCGGCGGCTGTCAGCCCGTAGTACTTGCGGGGCGGGCCGGCATCCGATTCCTGCCATTCATAGTTGACGAGGTCTTCCCGGCGCAGCTTGCTGAGCAGCGGGTAGAGCGTGCCTTCCTGGGTCGCGAATTCGGTGCCGGCGAGTCGGCGCAGGATATCCGGCACGTAGACGCTCTGCGCACCGACGATCCGCAACACCAGGAATTCCAGCAGGCCCTTGCGGATGGGCGTGAGTTTCGCTTCGATAGACATGGGGTCAACTCAGGTACCTTGTGTATAACAAGGTAGCGGAATGTGAAAAGGGTGTCAAGTCCCTTTTCGCGGGCAACGGCCGCACCCCCCGGCGCGCGCATAAGGAAAGGGGCGCCGAAGCGCCCCTTTCATCGTCGCGAAGGGTCCTCAGAACTTGTAGGTCATCTTGGTGTAGATGAAGCGTCCGCGCGGGCTGTGCTGGCTCGACACGTAGCCATACAGGTCCGCGTCGCCATCACCGGCCGCAAACGGCGGGGCCTCATCCAGCAGGTTGTCCACGCCGAGCAGCAGGGTTGTCTTGCTGAGTCCCGTGTAGGACACCTGCAGGTTGGTGGTCACGAAGGCATCGACCTTGCGGGTGCTGTTGCTGTCGTAGTCCAGCACGCCGTCGAAGTCGATGTCAGGCGTGTCCTCGAACGCGCCGATGTAGTTCACGGCCCCGTATACGCCCCAGTCACCGGTCTGCCAGTTTCCGGTCAACGCGAAGCGATCCTCCGGATACTCGTACTCGCCGGTCAGCTCTCGCGAAACCAGTGCGGTCGCGGCGGAATTCAGCTCCACCCGCGTGAAGTCCAGCAGGCGCGTGTAGTTCAATCCGACCGTCACCGTGCCGGCGCCCACCGCTTGCGTGTAGCTGACGTTCAGGTCAAGGCCATTGGCCGACTGCTCGCCGATGTTGATGAAGCTGGCGTTGATGGACGACAACTCACCCAGGGCGTCGCCTGGGAGGGCCGGGTTGCGGATGCACACGGTGCTCGTCTGCACGTTGCAGAACTGCTGGTACAGGAAGCCGAACGGCACCTCGTCGATCTTGTTCTCCTGCAGGATGTCCCAGTAGTCGAGCGAGATGTCGAGCCCGGCAATGGGCTGCCATGCGAAGCCCACGTTGAAGGTCTCCGACTCCTCCGGCTCGAGGTCAGGGTTACCCGAGAAGACGATCGTGTAGTCGAGCGTCGGGCAGGGACTGATTCCCTCCTGCGTGCAGTAGAAGGTGTCCGTGAAGAACTGCGACTCCTGTGATGGGCCGAGGCCGATCTGCGCCAGCGATGGTGCACGGAAGCCCTGGCCCCAGGAGGCTCGGACGGCAAAGCTGTCCGTCGCGGCCCAGCGCAGAGCGACCTTGGGATTGAAGGTGTCGCCGAAGTCGCTGTAGTCGTCGTAGCGGCCGGCGACCGACAACTCCAGGTTGTCGAGCAGCGGCACCGAGAACTCGACGAAGGCCGACCAGTTATCCCGCTGGGCCGACGCCGACACCGACTCGGTGCCGAAGATCAGGCCGCGCTGGAACTGGTCGTCCGGCACGTCGGAGACGCTCTCGTCGCGGTACTCGAGGCCCGCAGCCATCATGACCGGACCGGCCGACATGTCGAACAGCTCGCCGCTGATCGTCGCATCGAGGGCGGTCAGGTCGGACTTGCCGCGGCGTACGAGGCTGGTGGTGATGCTGTCGATCACCGACTGTGGGTTGACGGTGGCGCCGAACGGGTTGTAGCGACCGGCGTTGATCTCAGCCTGCAGGAAATCGGTGCGCACCCAGCCCATCGAACGGTCGCCGCTCTGCTCCGATTCGCTGCGGCCGCGCTGCGCCGCCACCTCCCAGTCCCAGTCGTTGATGCTGCCGCGCAGGCCGACCAGCGCGCGCAGGTTGTCGGTCTCGATGTCCCACTGACGCGGGCCGGCGTCCACCGTCCGGTAGCGCCGGATGCCGATGACCCCGGTCGCCGTCGGGAACGGGTTGTTCGGGTGCGTGATCGGCACGGTCAGCCCGGCGTCTCCGTCGAGCGGCGTGGGTGCGCCCTGGGCGATCGAGGTGTTGTGTTGCGCCGCAAACTCGGCGAACAACTCCACGCCGCCGAAATCCCGGTGACCCAGCATCACGAGACCGCTGCGCTCCGATTCAGGCGTCAGCAGGTTGAAGGGGCCGTAGTCGAAAAGGCAGTTGGCGCCGCTGCTGCGCTCCGGCGGGCAGCTCGGATCCCTGGTGTTCACGCCGTTCACGACGAAGCTGCCGGGATAACCGCGGGACGAGCGGAAGTCCTCGCCACCGCGCGCGGTCTGGTTGGCGGATGCCAGCGAACCGCGCTCCGTGTTGTATAGCGTGCTGTTCTTGAAGTAGTCGAAGATCACCGTGACGTTGCCATTGTCGCTGCCAGTGCCCCAGATGGCCGAGGCCGTGGTCTCGGAATTGCTGCCGCTGGTGACGTCGCCGTAGCCGGCAGTGACCTCGAAGCCCTCGAAGTCCTTGCGCAGCACGATGTTGATCACGCCTGCGACCGCGTCGGAGCCGTACACGGCCGAGGCGCCGTCCTTCAGGACCTCGACGCGCTCGATCGCGGACACCGGGATGGCGTTGATGTCGACGAAGTTGGTCGTGATGCTCTCGCCGAACGGGCTGATCGAGACGCGGCGGCCGTTGACCAGCACCAACGTGGCGTCCGCGCCGAGGCCGCGCAGGCTGATGGCCGATGCGCCGTTCGCGGTCGAGTCCTGGTTGTTGCCGCGGGTCGAGAAGGTGCCGTTCCCGGAGGCCGGGATCTTCTCCAGCAGCTGCTGCAGGTTGTTGTAGCCCGACTGCAGGATGGTCTCGCGGTCCACGGTGATCACCGGCGACGCGCTCTCGAAATCGCCGGCGCGCGCAATGCGTGAGCCGGTGACGACGATTTCCTCCACCTGTGCCAGTGCCAAGGGCGCTGCCAAGGCTGCGGACAGTCCGACAGCTCCGCCTATCGCCAGCCGGACCGCTCCGGCAAGCGAGGTTCTGGTAGTCATGAATTTCCCCCTCATTGGTAGTAGCGCAACAATCGCGACGCGACTGTTACAGCACGAATGTATACCTTAATCCAGGAGCCGTAGCTACTGTGGCATGAAAGACACAGGTACGGCCGCGATCCCCCTCACGGGTTGCTGGTCAGGGACCGGATCTCGTCGCCGTCGCCCGTCAGCTGCCAGCGCAGCAGCGAGACGGGGATCATCCCGGCCGCGTCCACCTCCTCGAAGAAGCGCGCCAGCGTGAAGCCGTCCCCGAGTTGGCGCGAGCGGTCCTTGAGCAGTGTGTCCAGGAGGTGCTTGCCGGTCACGTAGCTGGTGCCGTAACCCGGCTGGCGCAGGTACAGCTGCTGCTCGAATCCCAGCAGGTCCAGGTCCTCGCGCATCCAGCCGCGCGGCGTCCAGGCAACGTGGAAGTCCGCGGCCTGCTTCATCGTGAACTCGTTGGCGTGCGCGTACAGCGAGCCGAGGCCGCGCGCCGCGCGCTGCGCCAGCATGATCCAGACGATCTCCCGCGCACGCGGGTTGTCGTCGTAATACCCGGCGTGCATCACGATCTCTTCCATCCCCGTCGCCACGCCCTCGGCACGGCTGTCCCAGATGTTGTAGAGCAATGGCCCGCGGCGGATCGGGCTGGGGTGCGGGTCCTCGCGCATGCGGGCCAGGTCCCACCAGTGATAGAAGTGCGTGTACAAGGTCATCGGCTCGAGGTGCGTCGCGATCCAGAAGAAGTTGCGCTGCTCCACGGGCACGAAGCTGCCGCGCTTCGCGCGCAGGGCGGGTTCCATGTAGTCGCGCACGTGAAGTACCTCGCGGTCCCGCAGGAACGCCATGTACTTGCCGACCGCCTGGTCAGTGCGGCGCTCGAATTCCTCGGGACTGCCGATCGCCTGCAGCGGCGGCAGGTCGCGGTTGCGGTGCTCCTCGATCCGCAGCGCGGCATGCGCGCGAGCGAGCTCGCGTTCGAGGATCACGACTTCCTCCTCCCAGGTCAGCGGCACGAGGTGAACGTTCCGCAGGTTCCAGGTGTAGTGGTCCTTGCCGATGCCGGACGGGCCGGTCTTGGCGGGTGCCTGCTGCTCGAGCCAGGAGACGAATTCGACGGTCGCCTGCCGCGCCTCGTGCAGCGCCTGCCGCAGCGCCGGCGTCGCCCCCGGTAGCGAACCGGCGAGTGCGTCGAGATCGGCGACCTGCTGGCGGAGTGTGCCGACGCCGGAGACCCATAGGTCCCGCGCATTGCCGGTGAGGTTCATGCGGGCCTGCTCGAGCAACGGCGGGATGATGCCGAGCCCGGCGGCGAGTTCGGCCTCGGCGGCGGGCGACAACGGAAAGGCATAGGTCCACAGCTCAACCGCCTGGTGATGCGTCGGGCCTTCGTGCGCCGGCGTGTCGCTTTGCTCGGTCCACACGGTCTTGTAGAAGGCGGGGTCGCGCTGCCACGGCTTGAGGACGCGGAGGTTGAAGTCGAAGCCGTTCATCTCAGCCCGTACGAGGTGCCAGTCCACCTGCCTTTCGACGGGCCAGCCGCCCGGGTCGATCGCGGCCAGCCGCGCCTGCCAGGACTTCAACTCCGCGTGCTGGCGCTCCAGCGTCGCGGCCGTGTAGTCGGGCGCGCCGTTGCGGGGCTTGGGCTGCTCGAAGGACCGCCACTCTGTGAACAGCGCGAGCAACTGCTCGTAGCCGGCGGATCCGGCGTCGCCGGCGGCGGCGGACGTACCCGGACTGGTGGCGATCAAGGTCATGGCGAGTACTCCGGCGGCGAGACGCATGGTGAGGGTCCTGTGAAGGGCGCCAGCGGCGGCGAGCGCATCATATGCCAGGGTCGGCCGCCGTGGCGGCGGCTGGGCGCCCTCAGGGGATCGGGATTGCCGGACTCAGGCCGTCTGCGCCGCCCGTAGCCCCAGCTCCGCCGCCATCCGCTCGCGCATGACGAATTTCTGCACCTTGCCGGTGACCGTCATCGGGTAGTCGTCCACGAAGCGGATGTACAGCGGGATCTTGTAGTGGGCGATCTGGCCGCGACAGAACGCGAGCACCTCTTCCTCGGTGCACGACTGGCCGGGCTTGAGGCGGATCCAGGCGCAAACCGCCTCGCCGAGGCGTTCGTGCGGGACGCCGAAGACCTGTGCGTCCTGGATCTTCGGGTGCCGGAACAGGTAATCCTCGATCTCCGCGGGGAAGATGTTCTCGCCGCCGCGGATGATCATGTCCTTGACCCGTCCGACGATGTTGCAGTAACCCTCGTCGTCGAGCGTCGCCAGGTCGCCGCTGTGCATCCAGCCGTCCGCGTCGATGGACCTGCGGGTCTTCTCCTCGTCCTCCCAGTAGCCCTTCATGACGCTGTAGCCGCGCGTCAGCAGCTCGCCTTTCTGCCCGCGCGGCACCACGCGGCCGGCCTCGTCCACGATCTTGACCTGCACGTGCGGGTGCACGCGGCCGACCGTCCCGACCCGCCGCTCCAGCGAGTCGTGCGGCCCGCTCTGGAAGCTCACCGGGCTGGTCTCGGTCATGCCATAGGCGATCGTCACCTGCTGCATGTTCATTTCGCTGACGACGCGCTTCATCACCTCGACCGGGCACGGCGCACCGGCCATCACGCCCGTGCGCAGGGACGAGAAATCGGCGCCCCGGAAGTCGGGGTGCTCGAGCACGGCGATGAACATGGTCGGCACGCCGTACAGCGCGGTGCAGCGCTCCGCCTGGACCGCCGCCAGCACGCTGCCGGCCTCGAATGCCGCGCCAGGGAAGATCATGGCCGCGCCATGGCTCACGCAGCCCAGCACGCCCAGCACCATGCCGAAGCAGTGATACAGCGGCACCGGGATGCACAGCCGGTCCTGCTCCGTGAAGCTCATGCCCTCGGCCACGAAGTAGCCGTTGTTGACGATGTTGCAATGCGTGAGCGTCGCGCCCTTCGGCAGCCCGGTCGTGCCGCTCGTGAACTGGATGTTGATCGGGTCGTCGGGCTGCAGCCGCGCGGCGAGCGCCGCGATGTCCTCGCGGTCGGCGGGATCGCCCAGGCGGTCGACGTCCTCGAAGCGCAGGAAGCCTGGCAGGGCGTCGGCGCCGAGGTGGATGACGTGCTGCAGCGTCGGCAGCCGGCCGGACGTCAGCGCTCCCGGCATGCAGCTGCCCAGCTCGGGCGCCAGCTCGCGGATCATGGCGACGTAGTCGCTGCTCTTGAACTCGTCGGCCAGCACCAGCGTGCGGCAACCGACGTTGTTCAGCACGAATTCGAGTTCCGCCAGGCGGTAGGCCGGGTTGATGTTGACCAGGATCGCGCCGAGCCGGGCGGTCGCCAGCTGTGTGACGACCCACTCGGCATTGTTCGGCGACCAGATGCCGACCCGGTCGCCGGGCCGGATGCCCAGCCGGTACAGGCCCGCTGCGAACCGCTCCGCCCGCTGCGCAAGTTCGCGATAGGTCCAGCGCACCCGCTGGTGGGGCACGACGAGCGCCTCGCGGTCGCCATGGCGCGCGACGGTTTCGTCGAGCAATGCGCCGACGGTCAGGTAGCGCAGCGGGACGTCGCTGGCGCCGTGCACGAAGCTGGGTCTGTCGTTCATGAAGCCGTTCCTGGAGCGACCGCGCCACGGGCGGCCAATGAATCCGGGCGAAAACGATAAATTCTAGGCACCGGACCGGCGCGCCCGCTTGGTGGGTAGTACCGAACCATCCTTCGCAAATGCCTATTCCACGGGGGTTTTCCGCTAGCCGGGCGTGCCGGCGCGCGCGTGGCGCTTGATTGCGCGGGGATCCCGCAACAGGATGTGACGCGGATCGCCGGCCAACCCAGCCGGCCAGGAGCGGGACGATGTTCGGACTCGACGGCAAGGTTGCGGTGATCACCGGCGCGAGCCGCGGCATCGGCCGCGCCATTGCGGAAAGCATGGCGCTGGCCGGCGCGAAGGTCGTGGTGGCGAGCCGCAAGCTGGACGCCTGCGAGCAGGTCGTCGCGGCGATCGCCGAGGCAGGCGGGCAGGCCATGGCGGTGCAGTGCAACGTCTCCGACAAGGCCCAGCTGGCCGGCCTGGTGGACGCCGCCGTAGGCGCGTGGGGCGGCCTGGACGTGCTGGTCTGCAATGCGGCGGTGAATCCACATTTCGGGCCGATGTCCGGCATCTCCGACGAGGCTTACGACAAGATCATGGGCAGCAACGTGCGCAGCAACTTCTGGCTGTGCAACATGGCGGCGCCGCACATGGCGGCGCGCGGCGGCGGGTCCATCATCGTGATCTCGAGCATCGTGGGCGGGCAGGGCAGCTCGATGCTGGGCGTGTACGGCATGTCCAAGGCGGCGGACGCAGCGCTGGTGCGCAACCTCGCCGTGGAGTGGGGGCCGAAGGGCATCCGCGCCAACTGCATCGCGCCGGGGCTGATCCGCACGGATTTCTCGAAGGCGCTGTGGCAGAACGCCGCGGCGCTGGCGCGGCTGGAACGCTTCACGCCCGTGCCGCGCATCGGCGAGCCGCAGGACATCGGTGGCGTGGCGGTGTTCCTGGCCTCGGCCGCGGCGGCGTACCTGACCGGCCAGACCCTCGTCGTGGACGGCGGCCTGACGATCCGGGAGCAACTCTGACGACGGCCCGCGCCTGCTAGCATTGCACCCCATGACTCGCGCAAATCAACGGCCCCCTGGCTGGGCGGAGGCGTGACCATGGATTTCGGGTACTCGGCGCGCACGGAAGAACTGCGTTTGCGGGTAAGGCGCTTCCTCGAGGAATACGTCGTGCCGGCCATGCCGCGGTGGCAGCGGGAGGTGGCCGCGGGCAGCCGCCACCCGGCGGTCATCGAGGACCTCAAGGACCTGGCGCGTTCCGAGGGCCTGTGGAACCTGTTCCTGCCGGGCTTGCGCGACGACGAGCCCGGCACGCGCCTCAGCAACCTCGAATACGCGCCGCTCGCCGAGCTCATGGGACGGGTCCACTGGTCGTCCGAGGTCTTCAACTGCAGCGCGCCGGACACCGGCAACATGGAGATCCTGCACCTGTTCGCGAGCCCCGCGCAGCGCGAGGCGTGGCTGGCGCCGCTGCTGGCGGGATCGATCCGCTCGTGCTTCTCCATGACGGAGCCGGACGTCGCGTCCTCGGATGCGACCAACATCCAGACGTCGATCCGCCGCGAGGGCGACGAGTACGTCGTCAACGGCCGCAAGTGGTTCATCACGGGCGCCGCGCACCCGAACTGCCGCCTGACGATCGTGCTGGGCGTCACCGACCCGGAAGCCGGGCCGTACCGGCGCCACAGCCTGGTGCTGGTGCCGATGGACGCGCCCGGCCTGACGGTGGTGCGGGACATGCCGGTCATGAACCACCACTCGCCCGAGGGTCACTGCGAGCTGCTGTTCAGGAACGTCAGGGTGCCCGCGGCCAACCTCGTGCACGAGGAGGGCGCGGGCTTTGCCATGGCGCAGGCCCGCCTCGGGCCGGGGCGCATCCATCATTGCATGCGTTCCATCGGCCAGGCCGAGCTGGCGCTGGAACTGATGTGCGAGCGCGCTGCGGACCGCAAGGCCTTCGGCCGGCACCTGCACCAGCATGGCACCGTGGCGGAGTGGATCGCGCGCTCGCGCATCGAGATCGAGCAGGCGCGCCTGCTGGTGCTGCGCACCGCCTGGCTGATCGACCGCGAGGGGGCGCAGGGTGCGGCGCGGGAAGTCGCCATGATCAAGGCGCTGGTGCCGGGTGTGCAGGTGGCGGTGTGCGACCGCGCCATGCAGGTATTCGGCGCGATGGGCCTTTCCAACGACACGCCGCTGGCCTCGATGTGGACCTGGGGGCGGGCGCTGCGCGTCGCCGACGGGCCCGACGAGGTGCACCTGCGCACTGTGGCGAAACTGGAGATGAAGGCCGCGGCCGAACGGCGCGGCGCCACCGCGCCGTGGCTGTCGGTGCCGGGCGACGCCTGAGCGGCGCGCCGTCGGGCCGTCAGCGCCCGGCGATCACGGCATGACCGGCCTCGGCGACCATGCGCCAGCTCTCGCCGAACAGGTGCGCCATCGTCGAACTGGCATTGCCGGCCAGCGCGCGCGCGTATACGCCGCGCTGGATGGACGCCATGCGGTACAGGCTGAAAGCCTTGAAGAAGCGCCAGTGGGGCACCTCGTCGCGCCCGGTTCGACGCGCGTAGGCGGCCACGAAGTCGTCCTCGGCGGGAATCCCCAGTTCGGCCAGGTCGGCGCCCGCGAAGCCCTTCGAGACGGCGTGGCCGGCCGGGAAATCGTAGGCCATGCAGCAATAGGCCAGGTCGGCGAGCGGATGGCCGATGGTCGCGAGTTCCCAGTCCAGGATGGCCACGACGCGCGGCCGGTCCAGCGCGCAGATCATGTTGCCCATGCGATAGTCGCCGTGCGCGATGGCGGCCGGCTCGTCGTCGGGCAGGTGGGCCTCGAGCCACGCGCGCAGCGCGGTCAGCGGGCCGGCGTCGGCGCTGCCCAGCGCGTCGTTCTGCTTGCCCCAGCGGGCGACCTGCCGCTCGACGTAGTGGTCGGGGCGCCCGAAGCCGTCCAGGCCCGCGCCGCGCCAGTCCACCGAGTGCAGCGCCGCGAGCGCGGCATTCATCGAGTCATACAGGGCCGCGCGCTGCGCGGGCGTCGCTCCCGGCAGCAACGGGTCGTGAAAGACCGGACCCGGCACGTACTCCATGACGTAGAACTGCGTGCCGATCTGCGCCGGGTCGTCGCAGTACGCGAGCGCCATGGGTACCGGCACGTCGCTGCCGGCCAGCGCCGACAGCACGCGGTACTCGCGGTCCATCGAGTGGGCGGAGGCGACCAGCTTGCCGGGCGGCTGCTTGCGCAGCACGTACTGGCCCGACGCGGCGCGAAGCAGGAAGGTCGGGTTGGACTGCCCCGCGTCGAACTGCAGCAGTTCGAGCGGGCCTTCGAAGCCGGGCAGGTGCGCCTGCAGCCAGCGCAGCAGGGCGGCCTCGTCGAAGCGGTGCTCCTCGCGTACCGGCCCGGTCGGCGACCGTCCGGCCGGCGTCGCCGAATCGCCCCGCGCCCCGCCGTCCGTCATGCCGCTCACGCCTGCGCCGCAGCCTCAGTCGAAAGTCGCCGCGCGCTTGAGCAGGTCCTCGAGGCCGGGCTCCTTCGGGTTCCAGGGCTTGCCCGGATGGATGATGGCGAGCTGGCAGCTCTCCGCGGCCTCGACCATCTGCCGGTAGGTGCCGGCCTTCAGGTCGGCGACGTAGGCCTGCTGGTCGTCGTTGTACTTGAACATCGCGTCGTTGATGTTCGTGCACTCGTTGCACGACGAGCAGCGGATGGTCTCGATGTACGGCTCGTCGGGCGAGCGCGCGGCTTCCTCGACGGCCGGCGCCGGCTCTGCGGCGGCCGGCGCTGGCTCTGCGGGGGTCGCGGCCGGCTCTGCGTCGGCCGCCGGCGATGCCTCGGCTGCCGCGGGCTGCGCCCGGGCGCCTGACAGCGCCGCGATTTCCTTCTGCCTGGCCTCTTCCCACAGGGCCTTCTCGCGGGCCAGCAGGCGCTCGGCATAGGAGTTGTTGATGCCGCCCAGTTCCTGCAGCCGGCGCCAGTTCTCGCCGCAACGCCGTGCGGCCTGGATGATCTTGTCGTCGACGATGATGCGGTGCAGGACGTTGGCCTCGTCCACGGCCAGCAGGTAAGGCACCTTGCCGTCGGGCTCGTCCGTATCCCGGGACAGCCACTCGGCCACCGGCATCATCGCTTCGTTCCAGGCCCCCTGGGGCACCAGCGCGAAATGCCTTGCGTGGCGCGGGTCGCAGGCGATGAAGTCGGCCAGCGTGAAAGCCAGCGGCCCGGTGATGCGCTGCAGGTCCGCGTCGGCGTACTCGAACGAGGTCACCGGCCACGCGGCCTCGGCCTGCGGGTTGTGCTCGAGGCAGAAACGCGAGGCGAGGTCGGTGCCCGTGCCGGGATCGTACGTGAAGGCCGGGAACGCGCGCGACTGCATCGCCGCGGCGCTCACCAGGTAGGCGGGCAGGCCGTCGCCGCCGGCCGCGCTGCCGGAGAAGACGCTGAACAGCGCGGAGCCCGCGTGCTCCATGCCGGCGCGGATGCGGTCGCGCAACTGCAGCAGGTTCGAGCTGCTCGATTGCAGCACGAAGGTCTCGGTCAGCCCGATGGCGGTGCTGGCCAGCTGCACGCTGCGCATGCCGAAGGGGAAGCGGCCCTGGCCCAGCGAGGCTTCCTCGAGGATGTCGTCCACCTGCACCAGCACCTTGGCCGGCATGCCGGAGGACAGCAGCTCCATCAAGGGCGCGTCGGCCGCGACGCCGTGCTCGCGGCGCCGCAGGCACACGAGGTAGTCGGGGAACATCGCCAGGTCCTGCGCCCGCAGCGAATCCGGGTCGCTGTCCGCGAACAGCGGGTCGTGCTTGGCCTCGACGTAGCGGCCGTCCGCCTCGAGTGCGGCGATGGACATCGCCCTGACGAGCTCCGCCATCAGCGGCAGGCGATTCGAGTACTCCTGCAGCGCCTCGCGACAGGAGTCGAAGACGAAGCCGAACGGCTGGACCGCCTCGCTGCCCGTGGTCACCACCGGGAAGAAGCGCTGCGAACGCATCACCGCGAGTGCGTCGTCGATGCGCGCACGGCGGCTGTCGGAAAGGCGCCGCACCGGCGAGCCCAGCGCGAGGATGCGCGACATCATTTCGAAGTCGAACATGCCGGCCTGCTTGGTGCCGACCGACCTGCCGAGACTGTCGGGCGTGCGGCCGGCCTCCGAGTTGGCGTAATCGACCCGCAGGATGTCGTTGAGGCGCACGATCAGCGCATTGATCTCGACGCGTGCGTCGCGGGCCCGTGCGTCCTGCACGCGGCGCCACGCGTGCTCCAGCACCGCGGCCGGCATGTCCTCGCCGCAGTCCAGCAGCTCGCCGTCCACGCCCAGCGAACTGCCGGCATGTTCCAGTGCTTCGGCCAGCGCCGCGTCGGCGTGCTCCGCCAGGCGCAGCGCGGCACGGGGCCACAATTCCGACAGGCGGCCGCGCTTGCCGGCCGCCAGGTCGCGGCGGATCTCGCGCTCGACGCGCATGACGTGCTTGCGCAGCCCCTCGCCATCCGGGCCCGGCGCGGCGTTCGCGCGCAGGAAGGCGTTGACGATCTCGGTCAGCGAGCGGACGAAAGGCGCGTCTTGCGCGCCGCTGACCAGCACCACCGGGAAGTCGTAACGCAGGCGCGTCAGGTCGCGATAACGCGCGACCAGTGCCGGGCGCAGCTGCCGTCCGGACAGCGGCTCCAGGGATTCCGCCGGCCGCCTGCCGGTCAGGTGGAAGACGGTCTGTTGCTGGAGGTTGGCATTCATGATGCTGGAGAGACCTGCGCCTGCGGGTGGCCTTCCGGCCAGACGGTGAACTTGTCGAATTCGGACTCGAGCCCGGCCTTGATCATCTCGGGCGTGCGCAGCTGCCCGGCGTTGCGAATGTCCTCGTAACAGGGCACGGCGGGGTTGTGGTACAGGATGCCCACCGGGATCGGGTCGAGTCCCGAGGCGATCTCGCGCGCCCGGTCGATGTCCGACGGGTCGTGCTGGATCTGGTTGCGGTACAACTGGCCGATCGCCGCGCTCGGCCTGATGCCGTTCTCGTGCGTGACCAGCAGCGTGCGCTGCGTGTCCTGCAGCCAGGCGTCGAACATCTTGGGCAGGAACTCCGGACAGCGCTGGATGATGCGCACGAACGAGAAGCCCTTGTGGCGAAACGCCCGCGAGATGATGTCGGACAGCAGTTCCGGGATCCAGTCCACCGCCTGCGCGACGAACGAGACGTTCTGTATCCCCAGCGTCACCGTCAGCGGGTTGAGCGCGTCCAGGTAGGCGCCGCGCGGGGTCGTGTTGCTCTTCAGGCCGATCGGCGAGGTCGGCGACGCCTGCTTCTTGGTGAGCCCGTAGATGTGGTTGTCGTGCAGCATCATGGTCATGTTCATGTTGTAGCGGATCGCGTGGATCCAGTGCGCGGCGCCGATGCTGCAGTTGTCGCCGTCGCCGGTGCTCACGAACACGTGCAGGTCCGGGCGCGCCATCTTGACGCCCTGCGCGATCGGCAGCGCGCGGCCGTGGATGCCGTGGAAACCGTAGGTCTTCATGTAGTGCGGCAGGCGGCTCGAGCAGCCGATGCCCGACACGAACACGCTCTTCTCGGGGCGCAGCCCCTCGTCGCGGCACAGCCGCTGCACCGCGGTCAGGATGGCGCTGTCGCCGCAGCCGCTGCACCAGCGCGGCACGCCGCCCTGGTAGTCCTCCAGCTGGCGGCGCTCCTCGTACAGCTTGACGAGGCAATCGCTGGTCTTGGCGCCCGTGGTCTTCATGCCGCTTTCCCCTTCTGGCCGGCCAGGCGCGGACGGACCGCGCGGCAGATGGCGCCGGGCGTGAGCGGCCGGCCGCGTGATTCGGTCCAGCAGTCGACGTCCGCGAGGAACCTGCCGCGCAGCATCAGGGCGAGCGCGGAGTAGCGCCGGTTGTCCTCGTCGATGATCTGGTCCTGCGTCGTATCCGACCAGTTGTTCTCCACCGTCATCACGCGGTCGAACCGCTTGAGGATCTGGCGGATTCCGCTCGGCATCGGCTGGATGAACGTGAGGTGCAGCGAGGACACCTTGTGGCCCTCGGCGCGCAGCCGCGTGACCGCTTCCTCGATCGCGCCCTTGGTGCTGCCCCAGCCGACGATCAGCAGGTCGCCGTCCTCGTCGCCGAAGACCGCCGGCGTGGTCAGCGTCTTCTGCAGCGCCGCCAGCTTCAGGCTGCGGCGGCGCAGGCCTTCCTCGTTGTTGACCGGGTCGTAGGCGACCTTGCTGGCGCGGTCGTGCGCCAGCCCGGTCAGCGTGTGCATGCCGCCGGCCTGGCCCGGCACGAAGCGGCGGAACAGACCGGTGTGCTCGTCCCAGTCGTAGGGCTTGGCGCCCGCCGGGACGGGGCTCTGGTCGAGCGGCGGTGCGAGCCAGGCTTCGCTGAACTGCGGCCGCGGGAACAGCGTCTGCGCGGTGGCGAGCGCCGCGTCGGACAGCACGACCACGACCATGTTGAAGGTCTCGGCGATCTTGCGCGCCGTGATGACCGAGTAGAAGCAGTCCTCGATGCTGGAAGCCGCCATCACGACCTTGGGCGCGTCGCCGTGGCTGCCGTACACCGTGGTCAGCAGGTCGCCCTGCTCGGCCTTGGTCGGCTGGCCGGTGCTGGGGCCGCCGCGCTGCACGTTGATGACGACCAGCGGGATCTCGGCCATCACCGCCAGGCCGATCGCCTCCTGCTTGAGCGAATAGCCGGGCCCGGAGGTCACCGTGACCGCGACGTTGCCCGCGTACGAGGCGCCGATCGCGAAGGTGGCCGCGGCGATCTCGTCCTCGGCCTGGTGCACGATGCCGCCCACCTTCTCGAACACGTCGCTCAGGTAGTGGGACACGGACGTGGCGGGCGTGATCGGGTACATCGCGCAGATTTCCATGCCCGATGCGAGCACGCCGAGCGCCAGCGCGGTGTTGCCGTTGACCACGATCTGCGGCTCGGACACCTGGCTCGCCGGAATGCTGAACTTGAGGTCGAGGTTGGCCTCGGCCCACGCGTAACCGGCGTCGAACAGGTCCTGGTTGGGCTTGATGACCTTGGCGCCCTTCTTGCGGAACGTGTACGCGATCTGCGAGCGGCCGAGGTCCGTGTCGAGGCTGTAGATGCTGCACAGCATGCCGAGCGCGAACATGTTCTTGCCGCGCCTGGCATCGGTGACGATCTGCAGGCACTGCTTTTCCATCGGCACCTCGACGACCCGGTAGCCGTCGGCGATCAGCTGGTCCACCGTTCCGGTGAACATGGCGCGGATCCCGGCGTCGCGGTGCTCGCGCCACATGCCCTCCAGCAGGATCAGGCAGCCCGGCTTGAGCTCGCCGTCGCGCACGCGCCCCAGCAGCACCTGCTCGTTGAAGGCGATCACCAGGTCGGCCTCGTCGCCGCCGTTGGTGACCGCGCCGGTGCCGAGCCGGATGCGGTTGCCGCTGGCGCCGGCCACGCTGCGCGCGGGCGGCTGGATCTCCGCAGGGATGATCTCGACGGTCCACACGCCGTTGCCCATGCGTGCGGCGATCGAGCCGAACGACTGGCCGCAGCGCTGCGCGCCCTCGCCGGAATCGCTGATGATCTCGACGACATGCTCGTTGAGCACGATCGCCTGCCTGGTGGCGGGCGCGGCTGCCGCCGGGGCAGCTGGCTTCTTCGTGGGCCTGGTCGCTTGCTTGGTGGTCATGATGTCCTTGCCGCGCGGCCTCAGGCCGGCGTGCCCCCGGTCTGCTGTGCGGCGGCTGGCGCCGGGATCCTCACCAGTGCGAAGTCGTGCTCCGACGGATCGAAGCCGAACGGCCGGTCAACCGGGCCTTCCGGCGGGTCGCGGTAGACGACCTCGGTGTCGCGCAGCCCGAGCCAGTCCTTCATCGCGCGCGCCGCCCTGCGGCCGGCGCCCATGGCCTCGATGACGGTTGCGGCGCCGGTCACGATGTCGCCGCCCGCGTACACCCCCGCGATGGAGGTCGCGAGGTTCTCGTCGGCCGCGATGTAGCCCCGCTTGTTCAGCTTCAGCCCCGAGGTCTGGCCGATGATCGGGTTGGCGTTGGTGCCGATCGCATAGACGATCATGTCGGCCTCGAACTCGAACTCGCTGCCCTCGACCGGCACCGGCCGGCGGCGCCCCGAGTCGTCCGGCGCGCCGAGCTCCATCCTGATGCAGCGCATGCCGCGCACGCCCTTGTTGCCGTCGTCGAGGAGCTCGACCGGGCTGGTCAGCCAGTGGAACTCGACGCCTTCCTCCTCGGCATGGTGGATCTCCTCGACGCGCGCCGGCGCCTCGTCGAGGGTGCGCCGGTAGATGCAGTACACCTTCTCGGCGCCGAGCCGCAGGCTGACGCGCATCGCGTCCATTGCCGTGTTGCCCGCGCCGATCACGGCGACCCGCTTGCCCGGCTGGATCGGCGTGTCGAAGTTCGGGAAGTCGCGGCCGCGCATCAGGTTGCAGCGGGTCAGCAGCTCGTTGGCGGACAGCACGCCGTTCAGCGACTCGCCCGGGATGCCCATGAAGCTGGGGTAGCCGGCGCCGGTACCGATGAACACGGCATGGAAGCCCATGTCCTGCAGCATCTGCTCGATGGTGAACAGCCGGCCCACCAGCGTGTTGCACTCGAAGCGGATGCCGAGCCTGACCAGCTTGTCGATCTCGGCGTCGATCACCTCGTTGGGCAGCCGGAAGTCGGGGATGCCGTACTTCAGCACGCCGCCGGGTTCGTGGAAGGCCTCGAACACCGTGACGTCGCAGCCGGCCTTGGCCATGTCGGCTGCGCAGGCCATGCCCGCCGGCCCGGAACCGACGATGCCGACGCGCAGGCCGTTCGGCTCGATGTAGGGAATGTTGGTCCAGTTCTCGGCGATGGCCATGTCGCCGACCCAGCGCTCGAGGCGCCCGATCGCGACCGGCTCCAGCTTGCCCTCGCCGACGGTGCACACCTTCTCGCACTGCGTCTCCTGCGGGCAGACGCGCCCGCAGATCGCCGGCAGCAGGTTGGTGTCGGTGATGACGTCGTAGGCGCCGCGGTAGTTCTGCTCGCTGATCCTCTGGATGAACCCCGGAATGTCGATGTTGACCGGGCAGCCGGCCACGCAGGGCTGCTCGGGGCAGTACAGGCAGCGCTCGGCCTCGCGCAGCGCGTCCTCCGGCGTGTAGCCGCAGTTGACCTCGCGGAAATTCCTGGCCCGCTCGGCGGGATCCTGCTCGCGCGCGGGGGTCCGCTCCTGGGGAATGGTGCGGATCGTCCGCTTCTTGACTGCCATCGGGTTACCGCCTGGTGTTCAGGATGCCGTCGGGTGCGGAATCAGGCGCGGGCGGCCTTGCCGTCGGCCTGGCTGCGCAGGCGGCAGCTGTCCTGCCAGCGCTGGTAGGCGTCGCGCTCGGTCGCCTGGTAGCGGCTGAGCCGCGCCATCAGGTCGTCGAAGTCCACCGTATGGCCGTCGAAATCGGGACCGTCCACGCAGGCGAACTTGATGCTCTCGCCGATCTTCACGCGACAGCCGCCGCACATGCCGGTGCCGTCCACCATGATGGGATTGAGGCTGACCATCGTCTTGATGCCGTGCGGGCGGGTCGCCTCGGCGCAGCCCTTCATCATGATCGGCGGGCCGATGGCGAGGCACTCGTCTATGTCGGCGTGACGCTCGACGGCCAGCCGGATGCCTTCCGTCACCATGCCCTTGACGCCCGCCGATCCGTCATCGGTGCAGACGATCAGCTCGTCGCAGCAGGCGCGGAACTTGTCTTCCCAGAAGACCAGGTCCTTGTTGCGGAACCCGACCACGCCGATGACGTAGGCGCCGGCTTCCTTGAAGGCGCGGGCCTGCGGAAACACCGGCGCGACGCCCAGGCCGCCGCCGACACACAGCACCTTCTTCGGCTTGCCGATGTGGCTCGGGATGCCCATCGGCCCGACCAGTGCGAACAGCTTCGTGCCGACCTGGCAGTCCTGCTGCATCTCGCGGGTGGACTTGCCGACCGCCTGGATGACCAGCGTGATGGTGCCCCTGGCGCGATCGTAGTCGGCGATGGTGAGCGGGATGCGCTCGCCGTTCTCGTGACACATCACGATCACGAACTGACCTGGCTTCGCGGCGCGCGCCATCGCGGGATGGTGCACCTCCAGCAGGTACGTGACATCCGAGAAGTCCTCGCGCGCGACGATCTCGAAGCCGGCCCCAGTCTGTTTGCTGCTCATGCTGCCCCTCTCTCGCAAACGACACCCGCCCCGGTCCGGCCGGGGGGCGCCCAATTTACCGTTCATCGCCGCCGGCGCAATGCGAATTACCGCAAGACCTCCGCGCTGCCTGGCGCTGCCTCGATCCCGGGTCCGTGGCGAGCGGTCGGACGGCAGGATCGGCGCCGCGCCGGACGTACCACAACCCCTTGATGTAACGACTTATTTTGGCACATCTTTGGTCCATGCGCCGGTCCAGGATGTCCGCATTGAGCGATCCCTGTGGCCCACCCAGTGGCCATTGCCATCGGCAGGAGGCAAAGTGTGCGCCCGGCGCCGGTGCCGGGATCGCGGAAACGCCCACTCATGACCGACCATCGTCTCCCACTGGTGCCCGGCCGGGCGGCCACGCGCAAAGCGCTGCTGGCCGCGGCGGAGGCCGCCGCCCCACAGGCGCATGCCGCGTATTCAGGGCTGCACGTGGGTGCCGCGGTGCTGGCGACGTCGGGCAGCGTGTACGCAGGTTGCAACGTGGAGAATGCGGCCTACCCGCTGGGCAGCTGCGCCGAGGCGGGGGCCATCGCCGCCGGCGTGCTGGCCGAAGGCCCCGCATTCCGAATTGCCGAGGTCGCGGTCTGGGCGGCGGGCAAGGCGGGCCAGGCGGCCGCGATTTCGCCCTGCGGCGGTTGCCGGCAGCGCATCTTCGAGCACGCGGCCGGCGAGGACGCGATCGTGCACTTTGCCTGGCACGGTGCCGGGCTGCGCAGCATGAGCATCGGCGAGCTCCTGCCCTGCGCCTTCAAGCTGTCGGCGGGTTGAGCGCGCGCGTACGGCCGTGGGTCCTTGACGTGGCGCGGGCCTGCCGTATCGTGGGCCGGATCCCCATGGAGCCAACCGTGATTCTCGACCTGCCGCTATTTCCGCGACGCACGCATGGGTGGCTGGCGGGCCGGCCCGCCGCATCATGACCGGCCACTGGCTGGCGGCGGAGACCATCCGCCGCAAGCGCGACGGCGAACGACTGTCCCGCGAGGAACTCACCGCGCTGGCGCGCGGCCTGGCCGACGGCAGCGTCGCGGACGCGCAGGCCGCGGCCTTCGCCATGGCCGTCTACTTCCGCGGCATGGAACCGCAGGAATGCGCCGAGTTCACCTGGGCCATGCGCGACAGCGGCGAGGTGCTCGACTGGTCGGCGGCCGGCCTGCCGGGACCGATCCTCGACAAGCACTCGACCGGCGGCGTCGGCGACCTCGTGTCGCTGCCGCTGGGCCCGATGCTGGCGGCCTGCGGTGCGTTCGTGCCGATGATCTCCGGGCGTGGACTCGGCCATACCGGCGGCACGCTCGACAAGCTGGAGGCGATCCCCGGCTACCAGGTCAACCCGCCGCGCGCCACGCTCGAGCGCGTGCTGCGCGAGGCGGGCGTGGCCATCATCGGCGCGGGGCCGGCCCTGGCGCCGGCCGACCGCCGCCTGTACGCGATCCGGGACGTCTCAGCGACGGTCGAGTGCCTGCCGCTGATCACGGCCTCCATCCTGTCCAAGAAGCTGGCGGCCGGCACGCAGGCGCTGGTGCTGGACGTCAAGACGGGCAACGGTGCCGTGAAGTCGGTGCTGCAGGAATCGCAGGCGCTGGCGGCGAACCTGGTGCGCATCGCGGTGCAGAGCGGGTTGCCGGCGACCGCGCTGATCACCGACATGTCGCAGCCGCTGGCCCGCTCGGCGGGCAATGCGCTCGAGATCGTGGAGACCGTGCGGATGCTGCGCGGCGAGGGAGCCGACCCGCGCCTGGCTGAGGTCACGCTGGCGCTGGGTGCCGAGCTGCTGGTGCTCGGCGGTGCGGTGCGCGACGAGGCGGCCGCGCGGGACATGCTGCGGGCGTCGCTCGGCTCGGGCGCCGCGGCGGAACGGTTCGCGCGCATGGTGGCGGGCCTCGGCGGCCCGCACGACCTGCTGGAGCGTCCGCAGGCGCACCTTGCGGCGGCACCGGTGGTGGTGGACGTGCCGGCGCCGGCCGCAGGCTGCGTGACGCGCGTGAACACGCGGGCGATCGGCATGCTGGTCGTGGCGCTGGGCGGCGGCCGTACGCAGCCCGGCGCAGCCGTGGATCCGCGCGTGGGGCTGGACCGGCTGCTGCCGGTGGGCGAGCGCGTGGCTGCGGGAGACCCGCTGGCGCGCGTGCACGCGGCCGACGAGGGCGCGGCCGCACGGGCACTGCGGTCCGTGCAGGCGGCGTTCGAGATCTCGGACGCCAGGCCGGCGTCGTTGCCACCCGTGATCGGGCGCGTGGACGCGGCCGGCGCGGCGTAGTAATACAGGCGCATGAGCGACACCCAAACGAACCGGGCACCGCGCCGCGCCTTGCTGCTGGTGGTGGATTCCCTGGGCATCGGCGCGTTGCCCGACGCCGCCAGCTATGGCGACGCGGGCGCCGACACGTTCGGGCACATCGCGGAGGCCTGCGCCGCCGGCCGTGCGGACCAGGGACGTTCCGGGCCGCTGCGCATCCCGACGCTGCAGCGCCTGGGGCTGGTCGAGGCGGCGGCGGGCGCGCGCGGCGCGCGGCCGGCCGGTTTTGCGACCCCGCAGGCGCCCACCGGCACCTGGGGCTGGTCGGCCGAGCTGTCGAAGGGCAAGGACACGATCTCGGGACACTGGGAAATGGCGGGCCAGCCCGTCGAGCATGAATGGGGCTACTTCACGCGCCTCACCGACTCGGTGCCGCAACCGCTGCTCGACGAGCTCGCGCGCCGTACCGGCGTGGCGGGGTTCCTGGGCAACCGGCATGCGTCGGGCACGACGATCATCGAGGAACTGGGCGAGGAACACCTGCGGACCGGCCGGCCGATCGTGTACTGCTCCGCCGATTCCGTGCTGCAGATCTGCGCGCACGAGGAGGCCTTCGGGCTCGAGCGCCTGTACGAGATATGCGCCGCCGCGCGCTTGCTGGTGGACGAACTGCGCATCGGCCGCGTCATCGCCCGGCCGTTCCTGGGCACGTCGGCCGGGGACTTCAGGCGCACCGCGCATCGCCGCGACTATTCGGTGCCGCCGCCCGCCGGCACGGTGCTGGACGGGCTCGTCGCCGCAGGCGGCACCGTGGTGGGCGTGGGCAAGGTGCCGGACATCTTCGCCGGCCGCGGCATCTCGCATGGCGTCAAGGCCAGCGGCCTGGCGGGGCTGATGGAAGCCTCGCAGCGCGCACTGCTTCAGGCCGGCGACCGCACGCTGGTGTTCACGAACCTCGTGGACTTCGACCAGGAATACGGCCACCGGCGCAACGTGCCCGGCTACGCGGCCGAGCTGGAGCGGTTCGACGGCATGCTCGAGACGCTGCTCGGGCGGCTGGGCGTGAACGACCTGCTGGTGCTGACCGCGGACCACGGCAACGACCCGACCTGGGAGGGCTGGAACCACACCCGCGAGTTCGTGCCGGTGCTGGCCGCCGGTCCGGCCCTGCCGCCGCGCTCGATAGGCCGGCGCGAGACCTTCGCCGACATCGGCCAGTCGCTGGCCGAGTGGTTCGGCATCGCGCCGCTCGTCCATGGCACGTCCTTCCTGCCGCAGCCCGCGGGCGGCCGGGCGACACGGAGCAACGCATGAGTTCACCTCACATCAACGCCGAGCCGGGCGATTTCGCGGACACGGTGCTGCTGCCGGGCGACCCGCTGCGCGCCAGGCACATCGCCGAGACGCTGCTCGAGGGCTCGGTCGAGGTCAACAACGTACGCAACATGCTGGGCTACACGGGCAGCTGGCGCGGCCGGCGCCTGTCGGTGATGGGCGGCGGCATGGGCATCCCGTCCACGCTCATCTACGCCACCGAACTGGTGCGCGACTTCGGCGTCAAGCGCCTGGTGCGGGTCGGGACCTGCGGCGCCGTCTGCGCATCGCTGGGCGTCGGCGACATCGTGGTGGCGCTCGGTGCCGGCACCGACTCGCGCGTCAACCGCATCCGCTTCCTGGACTACGACCTGCCGGCGACGGCGAGCTGGCCGCTGCTGCGCAAGGTGACCCGCGAGGCCGAGGCGCGGCAGCGTGAAGTGCGCGTCGGCAACGTCTTTTCCAGCGACATCTTCTATCACCCGGACCCGGCGCTGCGGAAGCTGCTGGCGCGGATGGGCGTCCTCGCCATCGAGATGGAGGCGGCGGCGCTGTATGCACTGGCGGCCGAGATGGGCGTCGAGGCGCTGGCCGTGATGACGGTCAGCGATCACCTGCTGCACGACGAGCAGATGACGGCGGAGCAGCGCGCCACCGGGGTGGACGACATGGTGCGGCTGGTGCTCGACGCGCTGACCGGCGATTGAGCCGGCGGCCGCGCCTGGCGAGGGAAAGTGCCGGCTAACCTGTCACCGGAATACAAGGCCGCCGCCGAGGCGCTGCGGCGCGCGCGCGATCCCGAGCAGCGGCTCGAGCACCTGCGCGAGATGCTGCGGGTCATCCCGAAGCACAAGGGCACGGACCACCTGCAGGCGGACCTCAAGCGCCGCATCAAGGAACTCGACGAGGAACTGGCGGGGCCGAAGAAGGGCGGCGCGCGCAGCGGTCCGGCGCTGGTCATCCGCCCCGAGGGCGCGGCCCAGCTGGCGCTCATCGGGCCCCCCAACAGCGGCAAGTCGGCGCTGCACGCGCGCCTGACGGGTTCCTCGGCCAGGATCGCGCCGTACCCGTTCACGACCCAGTTCCCCGAGCCGGGAATGATGCCCATCGAGGACATCCACCTGCAGCTGGTGGACCTGCCGCCGCTGTCGTCGCAGCACCCGGTGACGTGGATCGGCAGCACCCTGCAGTCGGCCGACGCCTGCCTGCTGGTGCTGGACATCGCCGATGCCGCGGTCGTGCAACAGGCGGCGGACGTGATGGACATACTCGCGGAGCGCCGGGTCGGCCTGACGCGGATCTGGCCCGGGTCGGACCGCGCGCCGGCGGCGGCCGCGCAGGACGACGAGGACGACCCGTTCGGGCTGGCGCTGCCGACGCTGCTGCTGGCCAACAAGGCGGACCTCGACCCCGACTGCGCGGCCGACATCGGCGCGCTCAAGGAACTGCTCGGCACCCGCTTCCCGGCGCTGGCGGTCTCGGCGGAGACTGGCGAGGGCCTGGGCGCGCTCGGCAAGTGGCTGTTTAACGAGCTGGCGATCGTGCGCGTCTACACCAAGGCGCCGGGCAAGCCGGCGGACCAGACGAAGCCGTTCACGCTGAGCCGCGGCCAGACAGTGGCCGACGTGGCGCGCCTCGTGCACCGCGAGCTGGCCGACACGATCCGCTTCGCACGCCTGTGGGGCAGCTCAGGCTTCGACGGCCAGCAGGTCGGCCGCGACCACGCCGTCGCGGACGGCGACGTCGTGGAACTGCACGACTAGTCGGGCTTCATGCGTTCGATGGCGCGCACCGTGGCGTCCAGCATGGAGGCGAGGCGCTTGAGGCCCACGTCGTCGAATTCCGTGGCGCGCTCCGTGAAGATGTCGGCCAGGCCGCGGTAGTACCAGAGCTGCTGCTTGCGCGTCTTGACGCGGAAGCGCTGCCACACCTCCTCGCCGAGGGTCTGGTAGTCGACCAGGATGGCGCGCGCATTGTGCAGCTTGTCGGCGCAGGCCACCCGCAACGCACCGGTGTCGGGCTGGATCCTGAGGCGCTTCAGGTAGGCCGCCTTGCGGGTGTGCCATTCCTCCGCGGTGCCCTTGTCCGCGGGCTTGCCCTGCGGCAGGTACTCGTCGTCCGTGCAGTGCATGACCAGGTCGCGCACGCGCGGCCCGAACAGCTTCTCGATGTCGTGCTTCAGCGCGCCGCGGCCCTCGGGCGGCTTGGCGCCGCAGCGCGTCCGGTAGTCGTCGCCGCGATCCTCGACCGAGTCGTGCAACAGGCCGGCGATCGCCTCGTCCTCGTCGCCGTCGTTTTCCATGACCAGCGCGGACACCGACAGCAGGTGCGACAGGTAGGACACGCTGGTGCCCTTCTTCTGGTGGCCCTCGTGGACCTCGGCGGTGAACTGCAGGGCCTGCTTGTAGCGCTCGGTAAGCATGGTGGCGCACTCGGTGGGGGTCGCGACCCGCAGGATACGGCGCTACGCCGCCGCGCGCATCCCCGGGACGGGGACGGGCGCTGGGTTATAGTCGGCGGGCCGGCAACCGGCCGTGGAGGACAGGACATGGCAGCCAGGAAGAAGAAACAGGGCACCCAGGCGGTGACGCGCGCCGCCGCCGAGAACGCGGTACGCACGCTATTGCGCTGGGCGGGCGAGGATCCCGGGCGCGAAGGGCTGCTCGACACGCCGGGCCGGGTGGTGGAGGGCTACCTGGACTGGTTCTCCGGCTACCAGACCGACCCCGCCGACTACCTGCGGCGCACCTTCGAGGAAGTCGCCGGCTACGACGAGATGGTCGTGCTGCGCGACATCGAGTTCGAGTCGCACTGCGAGCACCACATGGCGCCCATCATCGGCCGGGCGCACGTCGGCTACCTGCCGACCAACAAGGTCGTCGGCATCAGCAAGCTGGCGCGGGTGGTGGACGGCTACGCGCGGCGTTTCCAGGTGCAGGAGAAGATGACCGCCGAGATTGCGCGGTGCATCAACACGGTGCTCAAGCCGCGCGGCGTGGGCGTCGTGATCGAGGCCAAGCACGAGTGCATGACGACGCGCGGCGTGCACAAGCGCGGCGTGTCCATGGTCACCAGCCGCATGATCGGCGCGTTCCGCAGCGACCCGCGCACGCGCACGGAATTCCTGCGCTTCATCAACATCACGGGCGTGAACTGAGCGCCGGCCGGCCTGCGCCACGGCGTCGGCCTGGCCGGGTTGACATAAGCCGGACCGGCGTTGACCTGCGCCGTTCAGGCGCCTATGTTCGTCAGCGCGAATTACAGCAAGCTGGCCTGCGCCGGCGACATCGAAAAGGGGACGAACAATGAAGCGCATTCTCGCCGGCCTGGTCGGCCGCTGCGATCGTGATGACATTCGCCGCGCCGGTGGACGCGGCGCCCGCCGGCAAGACGACCGGCAAGACCATCGGCATCAACGTGGTCCTGAACGGCGACGTCACCGCCGATCGCGTCAAGGCGCTCGAGGTTTTCGGCAAGGTGCAGGACCGCATCGAGGCGATCGACGCGCTGGCCATGCGCGCCCGCGAGGCGGACCTCGACGCGATCCGCTCGCTGCCGTTCGTGGCGTCGGCGAATCCCGACGCGGAGCGCCACGGCGCGCCGGTGGACACCGTGGCCGCCACCGACTTCAGCCGATGGCCTGAGCACCTGGGACCACGATGCCATCAACGTCACCGACTTCGGCTTCGACAACCGCCACGATTGCTTACGACGGCAGCGGCGTGTACGTGGCGGTGCTCGACACCGGCCTGCTCGACTCCTGGCGCCAGTACTTCCCGCAGGAGCGCATCGCGACCCAGTACGCGAAGTCGTTCGGCGGTGGCGGCGGGGAAAACGGCAACGTCTCCGAGCAGCCCAACAAGTGGGAGCACGACCAGAACTCGCACGGCACGCACGTCACCAGCACCATCCTCGGCTACAGCCTGGGCGGCACGCCCGTCAACGGCGTCGCGCCCGATGGCCACCGTGATCCCGGTCAAGGTGCTGAACCAGAACGGCTCGGGCTGGTCGTCGGTGATCGCGCGCGGCATCACCTACGTGGCGGACCTCAAGGCCGGCCCGCTGGCCGGCTCTCCGGTGGTCATCAACATGAGCCTGGGCGGCTCGGTGCTGGACGGCGTTGAAAAGGCCGCCATCGACTACGCGATCAGCAAGGGCGTGATCATCGTCGCCTCGGCCGGCAACCGCGGCACCGCGGCATGGGCTATCCGGGCGCCTACGCGCCGGTCATCTCGGTCGCGGCGAGTGGTTGGGTTGACGAGTGGACGGCTCCATCCTGGTGGCGAACGCTGGATGTGGCCGATCCGATGGTTGCCACTGACTTCTATATCGCGGACTTCTCCAGCCGCGAACTGCCAGGGCAGGACCTCGACGTGGCGGCGCCGGGCTCCTGGGTGGTCGGCCCCTACCAGGTCAACAGTGGCCAGACGAGCTACTACTACCTCAGCGGCACCAGCATGGCCGCGCCACATGTGGCCGGCATCGTCGCGCTGATGGCGCAGAAGAGGACGGGCCTGACGGCTGGCGAGGCCGAGGGCATCCTCGAAGCCGCAGCCATTTTCCTGGGCGCTGGGTGCTTTGGTGGCAGCTGCTGGGGCGCCGACGCTACCGGCAGCGGCCTGATCACGGCCGACGCCGCGCTGGCGGGCACTCCATAAGCATCGGTACATTCGGGTCCGATGACCAGAGGCCGCGCCCGCGAGGGCGCGGCCCCTTTCTCTTTGCGGGCCGCTAGGCCTCGGCGGTGGAAAACTGCAGTTCCGCGAGCCGCGAGTAGAGCGGGTTGCGCGCCACCAGCTCGGCGTGCGTGCCGATGTCCACGATGCGGCCCCGGTCGATCACGACGATGCGGTCGGCCTGCAGCACGGTCGCCAGCCGGTGCGCGATGACGATCGTCGTGCGCCCGCGCATGAGGCGCTCCAGCGCGTCCTGCACTGCGCGTTCGCTCTCGGCATCCAGCGAGCTGGTGGCCTCGTCCAGCAGCAGCACCGGCGGGTCCTTGAGGATGGCGCGCGCGATGGCGATGCGCTGGCGCTGGCCGCCGGACAGCCGCGCGCCGCGCTCGCCCAGGAAGGTCTCGTAGCCCTCGGGCAGCGCGCGGATGAATTCGTCGGCCGACTGCGGCGCGCGCGGCGGCCTCGATCGCCTCGTCGCTGGCATCAGGCCGGCCGTAGCGGATGTTCTCGCGCGCCGAGGCGGCGAACAGCACGGTGTCCTGCGGCACCAGCCCGATGCGTGCGCGCACGTCGGTGGGCCGGGCCGCGGCCAGGTCCACGCCGTCCAGCAGGATGCGCCCGGCCTGCGGATCGTAGAAGCGCAGCAGCAGCTGGAAGGTGGTGGTCTTGCCGGCGCCCGAGGGCCCCACGAAGGCCACCGTCTCGCCGGGCTCGATGGCCAGCGACAGGCCCTCGATCGCGGGCGTCTCGGGCCGTGACGGGTAGGCGAATGTCACCTGTTCGAAGGCAATGTGGCCCCGGCCCGGCGACGGCAGCGGCACGGGGTCGGCGGGCGCGCGGATCGCCGGCTCCGCCTGCATCAGTTCCACGAGCCGCTCGGTGGCGCCGGCCGCCCGCTGCACCTCGCCCCAGGTTTCCGTCAGCGCCGCGGCGGAACCGGCGATGAACATCGCATACAGCAGGAACTGGCCCAGCTCGCCGCCGGTCATGCGGCCTTCCAGCACCGCGTGGGCGCCCAGCCACAGCACCACCGTGACGGCGCTGAACGACAGCATCACGCCCAGCGCGGTCAGCAGCGCGCGGGCCCGCGTGCGGCGCACGGCCGCGTCGAACGCGCGCTCGACCGACTGGCTGAAGCGCGTGCCCTGCAGGCGCTCGAGCGTGAACGCCTGCACCGTCTGGATGGCGTTCAGCGTCTCGCCGGCCAGCCCGCTGGAGTCCGCCACGCCGTCCTGCGCGGTGCGCGACAACTTGCGCACGACGCGACCGACGACGATCAGCGGCACGATCACGCCCGGCACCAGCAGCAGCGTCCAGCCCATCAATTGCGGGCTGGTCAGGCCCAGCATGGCGAGCGCGCCCACCAGGTTGATGGACGAGCGCAGGGCGATCGAGATGCCGGAGCCGGCGATCGACTGCACCAGCGTGGTGTCGGTGGTGAGGCGCGACAGCACCTCGCCGGTGCGCGTCACCTCGAAGAACGCGGGGTCCAGCAGGATCACGCGCCGGTACACCGCGTCGCGGATGTCCGCGACGATGCGCTCGCCCAGCCACGTGACCAGGTAGAAGCGGATGGCCGCGAAGGTGCCGAACACGCCGGCCGCCAGCATGAACAGGCCGAAGTAGCGATTGATGGTGTCGGCGTCGCTGGCCGCGAAGCCGCGGTCTATGAGGTAGCGGGCCGCGACCGGCAGCGCCAGCATGGCCGAGGCCGCGACCAGCAGCGCGACGAGCGCGAGCAACAAGGTGCCGCGGTACGGACGGAAGAACGGCAGCAACGCCCGCAGTGGGCGGGCCGAGCGTGCCTTGGGCCGGTCGGCCGCCTGTTCGCTCACGGGAAACCGCGTCCGTTCATTGCGGCACCAGCGCGCCCAGCACGCGGCCGATGAAGGCGTCCACCTCGCTGCGCTCGATCCAGCGCGCCACCACCACGAGGTCGTTGACCGGGTCCACGTACACCAGGTTGGTGCCCGCGCCGAAGTGCACGACGGCCTCGGCCGGCGCGCTGGGCAGCAGCTCGCGGTTCGTGTTCAGGAACCAGTTCATGACGCCGTACTGCGGGTTGTGCGCGGTCGGCCGGCTGGCGATGTCGTACCAGGCGGGCGGAAACACCTCGACCTCACCCCACTGGCCGCGGCGCAGGCACAGCAAGCCGAAGCGGGCCAGGTCCCAGGCGCTGATGAACAGGCCGCCGCCCCAATGGCCGCCGCCGCTGACCGACTGCACGCGCGCCCCGTCGAGGTCCACCCACGAGTTGTCGTAGCCGTGCCAGCGCCAGCTGCCCGAGGCGCCGATCGGTCCCATGACCTCGCGCTGCAGCACGGCCGGCAGCGGCTCGCGCCACAGGTGCAGTGCCGCCAGCGCCAGCGCGTTGACGCGCACGTCGTTGTATTTCCACGCTGCGCCCGGCGCCGGCACCGCTGCCGTCGGCCACGCGAACGCGTCGTCGCCCTGCGGCCGGTCGGCCCAGTCCGGCTTGCCCCACAGCGTGCCGCGCCAGCCGCTGGTCTGGCGCAGCAACTGGTCCCAGGTGATCTCGCCGTTGGGCGTGCCCCGGAATTCCGGCAGGTCGAGGCGCGACGACACGCGTTCCTCGAGCGCATCGATCCTGCCGCGTGCCAGCGCGATGCCCACGACCGTGGACAGGAAGCTCTTGGTGATGCTGAACGTCATGTCCACGCGGCTCGGGTCGCCCCACTGCGCAGCGACGAAGCCGTGGCGGATCACGAGGCCGGTCGGGTCGCCGCGCGGTTGCGTGGGGCCGATCAGCGCGTCGAACGGCTCGCGCGCAAAGGATAGCGGCACCGCCAGCGCCAGGTCCCGCGGCTGGCGCGACTCGTGCGCCACGGCGTACGCGGCCGCGGCATCGAGGAGGGCGGCGTCCATGCCAAGTTCGGAGGCCGGCCTGGATGCCCAGGCGCCGGCCGGTGGTACATACGCGCCGGCCGCCGCGGCCAGCGGCGCATGGAGAGCCGCGATTGCCGCGAGCGTGGTCGCGGCGCAGGCGCGAATCGTGCTGCTCAATGTCATCGTGTTGCCGTGACGGGACTGGTCCGGGCAGCAGGATACGACAACGCGGTGCCCGGCAGGGCGGGAAGGCCCGGCGGGGCCGCGATGTTCTATCATGGCGCCGGGCGCCCGCCCTGCGCGGAATGAGCGCGCCCGACCAACGGTATGAAGCGCCCCGGTCACGGGGCCGGGGTAAAGATGTCCAAACTGAAGAGCCTGATCCGGGATGTGCCGGATTTCCCGAAGCCGGGAATCCTGTTCCGCGACATCTGCCCGCTGCTGCGCTCGCATTTCAGCGAGACGATCGCGGCCATGGACGCCCTGTTCAGCGAGGCAGAGTGGCAGTCCGTGGACGCCGTGTCCGGCATCGAGTCGCGGGGCTTCATCCTGGCCGCCGCCATGGCGACGCGGCGCGGCAAGGGCTTCGTGCCGATCCGCAAGCAGGGGAAGCTGCCGCCGCCCGTGGTGGACGTGCCCTATGCGCTCGAGTACGGGTCCGGCGTGCTGGAGATGCAGCGCGGCGAGGGGCGATTGCTGCTGGTGGACGACGTGCTGGCGACCGGCGGGACGCTGGCGGCCTCCGCGACGCTGGCGCGCATGGCCGGTTACGAGGTCGACGCGCTGGGCGTGCTGCTGGACCTGCAGCTGGTCAAGGACTTCCGCTGGGAAGGGATGCCCTGCCGCACGGTCATCAGCTACGGCTAAGCCGCTGCTCGCGTTCTTGCCAATCACCAATCACTGATCACCGATCACTGGTCGTTGTCCGGTGATCGGTGATTGGTGATCAGTGATCGGTGCCTACAAATCGAAGATCCTGCTGTACTTGAGGATGAACTCGCGCCGCGGCTCGGTCGCCAGGCCGGCGCGGTCCTCGTCGATCTCGTTGTAGACGAGGTACAGCCCCGCGCTGGCCGACTGCAGCCAGGCGAAACGCAGGTTGGTCGCCAGCAGGTCGTTGCGGTCGTCGTATTGCAGCAGGGCGGACACCGACATCTTCGGCGTGAACGAATACGTGGCGCGCAGCCGCCCGACGTTCACCGTGAAGTCGCCGTTCGGCACCGGCAGGCTTGATGTCGTTGCGGTCCCAGCTCAGTTCCACGTTGAAAGCCTCGCCGATGCGGTACTCCACATTCGGCGACAACCTCACGCGGTCGCCGCCGAAGAACCCGCCGATCCTCGCCTCGAGGAAGAAGCTCAGCGGCGCGCCCTGGTTGGTGAAGAAGACCAGCTGCGCTTCCTCGTGGTCGTACTCGCCGACCGGCACCGTCACGCCGCGGACGATCTCGAAGGGCTGCTTCACGCCCTCATGCGTGAAGTTGACGCCGGTATGGACCTCGTGGCCGCTTTTCCACTCCCAGTGGTTGTCCACGTGCAGGTAGCCGGTCTCGTAATACCCGTCGAAGTCCCAGAAGCTGCGCCACGACGCGTGCGGGCGCAGTTCCTGCAGGCCCCACAGGTCGTCCGGCCGGAAGCGCCGCAGCACCAGGAAGTCGCCCCGGCGGTAGCCGCGCCGCGACAGGAAGCCCACCTCCGGGTTGAAGTTCGCGCCGACTTCCGTGTAGCCGGCGTTGTTCGTCCAGGTCTCGGAGTTGTACTCGGCCTTGAGGTTGAAGGCGTGCTCGTCGCCCGACAGGCCCGGCGTGTCGGTCACCGCCGCGTAGCCCGACAGGAGCGTGTTGTCGCCCAGCCCCCAGCGCCCGTCGATGCCGAAGGTACGGTTGTAGTCGTCGCCGCTCGCGCCCTGGCGCTGCACGGCGATCGCGCCGAACGAAGAGCGGTTCGGCAGCTCGCGGCTGACGCGCGCCACGGTGTAGTCGTTGCGCGGGGCCACGCCGCTCACTTCCGCCGAGCGCATCTGCAGGAAGCCGACGTTGGTGCTGGCGCCGACCTTGCCGGACAGGCGCAGGCCGCCGTCGATGGGGATCTGTGTGCCGGCCTGGCCGATGCCGATGCGCCGGCTGAAGAACAGCTCGACCGCGCCCGGCGTACCCACCGCGAACTGCCCCGCGTTCTCGAGGAAGAACGGCCGCTTCTCCGGGAAGAACAGGCTGAACCGGTCGAGGTTGACCTGCACCTCGTCGGCCTCGACCTGCGCGAAGTCCGTGTTGTAGGTGAGGTCCAGCGTCAGGCCCGGGGTCAGCGAGTACTTGAGGTCGACGCCGAATTCCTGGTCGTCGTGCGTACCGGCGGGCAGGTCGCCGCCGCGCGCCGCCGTGCCCAGCAGGTACGGCGTGACCTTCAGGTTGCGTTGCCGCGGGATGCGCACCCCCTCGAGGTCGCCCGCCTGGGAGACCCGGTACAGGTTGTGCTGGCGCGGCAGCGGCGCCCAGAAGGCCGCCTCGTTGTTGCGGCGGATGTTGCGCTGGAAATTGACGCCCCAGGTCTGCACGGCCTCGCGGCCGTAGCGCAGCGACTTGAACGGGATCTCCATCTCCGCGCTCCAGCCGATGTCGGACACCTGCGTCCTGACCTCCCAGGTCGTGTCCCAGTCGAGGTTGAAGCCACCGCCGCCGGAGCCGAACTGCACCGTGCCCTCGCGGGTGACCTGCCCGTCGTACTCGACGCCGGCGGGATTGGTGCCGAACACCAGGCCGTTCTGCCGGTCGCGAAACGTGTCGAGGATCACCTGGAAGCTGTCGGTCTCGGTGAGCGAGGCGTCGCGCTGGCTGCCGGCCACGATGATCCCGCCGGGATTGTCGTCGTAACAGACCACGCCGATATAAAGCGCCTCGTCGGTGACGCCGACGAACACCTCGGTGCGCTGCGTGGCCGGCCGCCCCTCGTCCGGGCGCACCTGCGAGAAACCGGTGGCCGGTGCGGCGCCCTGCCAGGCGGGGTCGCCGAGCACGCGGCCGTCCAGCACCGGCGCCGACTCGAGCGCGTGGACACGCAGGGTCGGGGTCACGCGCGCGGGTGTCGCCGCGGTTTCCGCGGCCGTGGCCGTGATCGCAAGTAACAGGAGCCCGGTCCCGGGCAGGGCTTTCAGCAACGGTGCAAGGACCTCATCGGTGCGGCGGGGATGCCGGCGCGGGCGCCATTGTAGTCAAGCCCGGCGCCACGCGCGGTACGGATTGTCACGCTGCCGTTGCGCCGCCCGCGACGGTCAGGCGCGGAAGTCCTCGGTCCAGCGGCTGTTGCGCTTGGCGGCGATATGGCCCTGCACGATCGCCAGGCCGCTGCGCTCGCAGGGCGGCAGGGCGATGTCGGCCTCCGCCAGCGGCGTGACCCGCTGCCCCCAGCGCAGCACGTGTGCGGACCACGACAGGCCGGCGCCGAAGCCGGTCAGCAGCAGCGTGGCCCCCGGCGCGACGCGGCCTTCCTCGAGCGCCTCGACCAGCGCCACGGGGACGGTCGCGGCCGACATGTTGCCGTAGCGCTGGATGTTGACGAAGCAGCGCTCCATGGGGATGCCGGCGCGCTTCACCACCGCCTCGATGATGCGCAGGTTGGCCTGGTGGGGCACGACCAGGTGGATGTCGTCGGGGCCGAGCGAGCATTCCTCCATGACGTGCTTGCAGGCGCGGCTCATGCCCACCGCGGCGCGCTTGAAGATCTCGGGACCGTCGAAGTTCCAGTGCGTATCGCCGAGCGGCCAGCCGCGGTTCGCGTAGCGGATGCCGAGGCCGTGCACCTGCAGGATCTCGCGCACTTCACCGTAGCAGCCCAGCTTGTTCGACCGCAGGCCCTCGTCCCGGTCGGTGGCCTGGAGCACGGTGGCGGCGCAGCCGTCGCCGAACAGCACCGCCACGTTGCGGTCGGACCAGTCCATCATGGACGTGATCACCTCGCCGCCGATGACCAGCGCGTTCCTGATCATGCCGCAGCGGATCATGGCGTCGGCGGTGGTGAGGCCGTACAGGTAGCTGGTGCAGGCGGTGTTGATGTCCATGGCGCCGGCGTGCACTGCGCCGAGGCGCTTCTGCAGGCCGGAGGCCATGTTCGGCACCTGCTCGTCCATGCTGCAGGTGCCGAAGATGATCAGGTCGAGGTCCTTCGCCTCGAGGCCGGCACAGGCCAGCGCGCGCACGGCGGAGACGTAGCCCAGCTCGCCGAGCGGGACGTGCGACACGCGCCGCTCGCTGATGCCGGTGCGGGACGTGATCCACTCGTCGTCCGTATCCATGAACGTGGCCAGGTCCGCATTGGACAGGACGGCGGGGGGCATGCACTTGCCCCATCCTGTGATCGTGGCGTTCGGCACGGGAATCTCCGCGAATCCGGGGGAGGGCCATTCTAACCGCAAGCCCCGGCCGGGCCAGCGGCCGGGGCCCGGGCCGCAACCGCCGGTTCACTTTGTCGGCGCATTCAGGCAGCATTCAGGATCCCAGCCCTAATCTTTCCCTCAGTTTTCAGCGAGGGGTCGCTTCGCTGGGGATATTTCCGGGCGGGCCAGCGGCCCCAGACCTCAAGGAGACAACAATGCGGACGAAGTGGATGGTGATGACCCTGGCGGCCGGCGCCCTGGCGTTCAGCGGCGCGGCCATGGCCGGGGATGCGGCGGCGGGCGAAAAGAAGGCCGATGCGTGCCTCGACTGCCACGAGCCGGCCGAGGATTTCGCGGGCCAGAAGGCCGCGGACATCGAAGGCAAGATCAAGGCGGTGGTCGCAGGCACGGCCAAGCACACCAAGAAGGTGACGCTGTCCGATGCCGATGCCGCTGACATCGCGGCTTTCTTCGCCTCGGGCAAGTAAGCATTGACCGCAAACGCCCCGGGCGGCGCTGCCGCCCGGGGCGTTTTTTCTTGGGCCGGGACTCAGGAAAACACCTTATTCCGCTGCGTTGCCCGGTTAAGGCAGCATTCAGTTTCCCAGGTGCATCTTCCCCTCAGTAGCAACACGAGGAGCCATTCCGGCGGGGATTCCCCCAGGAGGCCGGCGGCCCCAGAGCCCAAGGAGACAGCGATGAAGACGAAGTGGATGGTCATGACGCTGGCGGCCGGCGCCCTGGCGTTCAGCGGCGCGGCCATGGCCGGCGACGCAGCGGCGGGCGAAAAGAAGGCCGATGCCTGCATCGATTGCCACGAACCGGCGGAATTTGCCGGCCAGAAGGCCGACGCGATTGCGGCGAGCATCAAGGCCCAGCTGGCGGCGACCTCGAAGCACAAGCCGAAGCTGACCCTGTCGGACGCCGACATCGCCGACCTCGCTGCCTACTTCGCCACGGCCAAGTAGCCACGTCGCGCGTTCCCGTCGGGGCGCGCACTGCAAGGCCGATGACGGGCGCCGCGGATTCCCCGGCGCCCGTTTTTCCTGCGCGCTACCATGTGGGCCTTCGTTGACGTTTCCCCGAGGAGAGAAGCCATGACCCTGATGAGAGCAGCGACTGTCGCCATCGCGGCGTGCGCCGTACTGGCGGGAACGCCAGCCATCGCCGCAGCGGACGAGGCATTGGTGGCGGCGGTGGCCGGCGAATGGCGCTCGGCCGAAGACCGTGCGCGCGACGACGCGCGGCACCCGGTCGAGTCGCTCACGTTCTGGGGCCTCGCCCCAGGGATGGCGATCCTGGAAGTCCAGCCGGGCGGCGGCTGGTGGACCGACATCCTGGCGCCCTATGCGCGCACGACCGGCGGGCGCTATTACGCGACCGGCCCCGACCTCGAGGACCCGAAGCTCTCCGAACGCGCGCGCGCCGCGCGCGCCAGCCAGGAGGCGGAGCTGGCCGCCAGGTCGGGGCTGTACGGCGAGGCGGGCGTCGTGAACTGGGGCAGCGATTCCGCCCCGCCGCCGGCCGGCACCTTCGATTTCGTGCTGGTCGCGCGCTCGTTCCACGGCTGGATGCGTGCGGAAGGCCGCGTCGAGAAGGTGTTCGCGGACCTGTACACCGCGCTCAAGCCGGGCGGCATCCTGGCCGTCGAGCAACACCGCGCGAATCCCGGCGAGCAGGACCCGGCGGCCGTGAGCGGCTACGTGACGGAGGCCTACCTGATCGGCAAGGTCGAGGCGGCCGGCTTCAAGCTGGCGGCCCGTTCCGAGATCAACGCCAACCCGAAGGACACCAAGGACCACCCGTTCGGCGTGTGGACGCTGCCGCCGGCCAGGCTCACGGTGCCGTACGGCTCGGGCAAGGACCCGGACCCGACCTTCGACCGTGCGCCCTACGACGCCATCGGCGAGTCGGACCGCATGACGCTGAAGTTCGTCAAGCCGGAGTAAGGACCGCCGCTCCCACATCGGCCCGGCGCCCTGCAGAGGGGTGCCGGGCCTTCTTGCGCCCGCGGCGCATAATGGGCGGCGACGGGCCGGCCGGTCGCCGGCCGCCGCGGGGCGCGACGCCATGACCACCGAACTGTTGTTCCGGGACGACGCCTACCTCAGGACGGCATCCGCGCGCGTGACCGCGGTGGACGCGGGCGGCGTCGAACTCGACCGCACGATCTTCTACCCGCTGGGCGGCGGCCAGCCCGGCGACACAGGCTGGCTCTTGTGCGCGGACGGCACGCGCGTCGCGGTCGTGGACACCCGCAAGGGCGCGGCGCCGGATACCGTGCGCCACCTCGTCACCCCCGGTGCCCGGCTGCCGGCGCTTGGGGAGCAGGTGTCGCTCGAGCTCGACTGGCCGCGCCGTCACGCCGTGATGCGGCTGCACACGGCGCTGCACGTGATGTCCTGTGTCGTGGTCGCGCCGGTGACCGGGGGCAACATCGCGCCGGACAAGGCCCGCCTCGATTTCGACATTGACATGAGCCTGCTCGACGCAGCCGCGATCGAGCGCGGCACGAATGCGCTGATCGAGCGCGGCGTGGACACGGAGAGCGTCTGGATCACGGACGAGGAACTCGACGCGCGGCCGGAACTGGTCAAGACCATGAGCGTGCAGCCGCCGCGCGGCGCCGGGCGCATCCGCCTGCTGCGCATCCCGGGCATAGACCTGCAGCCCTGCGGCGGTACGCACGTGAGGAACATCGCCGAGATCGGCGGCATCCGCGTGCTGAGGATCCGCAATGAGGGCAAGCGCAACAAACGCGTGGAAATCGGCCTGGCGGTCTGATCTCTCCGCCGCGCCTGGCCCCGCCTTAAACCTTTCCGGCGCCGGCGGCCTCTAATCCCATGAAGCCGACCAAATCCGGGGTGCGCCCGGGTCGCGCGGCAGAAGGGAGACGCTCGATCGTGGCAGACGCACAGCTGCAAGCCGAACCGGACGAGGCCGACTGGATAGCGGACGCGCGGGCGGGCGACCACGCCGCCTTCGAGCGCCTCTACCGGGCCCACGTGGGGCGCGTCCATGGCCTGTGCCTGCGCATGACTGGACACCCCCAGACGGCCGAGGACCTGACCCAGGAGACCTTCGTGAATGCGTGGCGCAGCCTGGCGGGCTTCGAGGGGCGCAGCGGGCTCGGCACCTGGCTGCACCGCATCGCGGTCAACGCCGTGCTGGCGCGCAGCCGGTCGCCGCAGGGTCGCGGCGAGGTGAGCCTGGTGGACGAGACGGGCGCGGACCGCGAGTTCGTCGCGGCGGGGCCGACCGACCCGGCCACGCCGATCGACCTCGAACGCGGCATCGCGACGCTGCCGCAGGGCGCGCGTCACGTGCTGGTGCTGTACGGCGTGTACGGCTACAGCCACGAGGAGGCGGCACGGATGCTGGGCGTGGCGGTCGGCACCAGCAAGGCGCAGCTGCACCGCGCGCGGCGGCTGCTGCGCGAACGCATGGGTGAGGAGGCTTTTACATGAGCATGATCCGGTTCGGGCGTAGCGAGCGCGAGCGCGACCCGCTGCTCACAAAGGTGGCCGGGTTGCCGCACAGCGTGCCGCCAGGCCGCGACCTGTGGCCCACGATCCGCAGCCGCATCGAGCGCGAGGCGCCGGGTACACGGCGCGTGACGCGGGGCCTGTCGTGGCAATGGGCCGTGGCGGCCGGCGTGGCGGTGGCTGCGGTGTCCGTGCTGTTCACGTGGATGGCCCTGCAGCCGGCCGGGCGCGGGACGGAGCAGCTGGCGGGCGCACGGCCGGCAACGGTCGCGGCGCTTCAACCGGTTGCGTACGGCGACCACTCGGGGCTGGGGCCCGAGTACGTCGCGATGCGAGCCGAGATGTTCCAGTTGTTCAAGGCGCGGCTGGCCGACCTGCCGGACGAGCCCCGCGCGCGCATCGAGCAGAACCTGGCGACCATCCAGGGCGCGGCCGACGCCATCGACGCCGCGCTGGCCGGCGATCCGGCCAGCCAGTTGCTCAACCAGCTTCTGCTCAGCACCTACCAGGATGAAATCGAACTTTATTCAAGCGTGGCCGCCACGGCGGAAGCCGCCGGCCGGAGGACCTGACCATGAACATCAAGCACGTTGCCATCGCCATCGTCGCCGCGCTCGCCATTCCGGTGGCGCAAGCGGCGCAGGACATCGACCGCAGCCTGAAGACGGGCGCCAGCCCGTCCGTCGAAATCTCCAACATCCAGGGCAAGGTCACGGTCACCGGCTGGGATCGCCAGGAGGTGAAGGTGACCGGTGTGATCGACAACGACAAGGACGAACTGGAATTCACCGCCGACGACAAGCGCGTGATCATCAAGGTGCGCCCCGAGCAGGACCGGCAGATGGGGCGCCGTGAGGCGCGCCTGGACATCAAGGTGCCGCTCGCCTCGCTGCTCAATGCGCAGACCGTGAGCGCCGACATCGCGGTGGACGGCATCCGCGGTACGCAGCGGCTCGAGTCGGTCAGCGGCGACATCACCACGATCGTGTTCGACGAGGCGCTGGACCTGCGCACGATCAGCGGCGATGCACAGGTGCGCGGGCAGGGCGGCAAGGCAGGCGCCAGGCTCGCCAGCGTGAGCGGCGACCTCACCGCCCGGGGGCTCAAGGGCGAGGTCGAGGCCAAGACGGTCAGCGGCGAGCTGGACGTCGAGGTGGACGGCGCAACCCGGCTGGGCATGAAGTCGGTGTCGGGCGACATCGTGGCGCGCGCCGGCGTCGCCGGTGCCGGCCGCGTCGAGGTCGAGACCATCAGCGGCGGCGTGGAACTGTCGCTGCAGAAGCCCGTGGACGCCGAGTTCGACGTCGGCAGCCACAGCGGCAGCATCGACAACTGCTTCGGCCCGGCGCCGCAGCGCAAGAGCAAGTACGGGCCGGGGCTCGAGCTGCGGTTCACCGAGGGCGGCGGTGCCGCGCGGGTCCGCATCACCACGCTGTCGGGCAACATCGGGCTCTGCAACCACTGAAGCGGTTGCCGCGACACACCGGACGGGCGGCCATGACAGCCGCCCGTCCGCTGCACGCTGCTAGAATCGGGCCGCCCCAGTCCCGACGCGAGTCTCATGCGCCGCTCCCGGATCGCCCTGACCCTGTTCGCCGTGCCGGTCGTGCTGGCCGCGGTCATGGCCGCCGTGCTGTACGGGCTGGTGCGCATGTCGTGGTTCGAGCGCCAGGCGGGCGACTGGCTGTCGGCCCAACTCGACGCGCGCGTCACGGTGGGCCGCCTCACGCTCGGTTACCTGCCCACGCCGTCGCTGGGCATCGGCGAGCTGGCGATCGCGGCCGGCCGTGAATCGCAGGCGCCGTTGCTGGTCGAGCTGGCCCGTGCGCGTGCCACGCTGCCGTGGCGCACGCTGCTGGGCGGCGAGTTGCGCGTGACGCGCCTGGACCTGTCCGCGCCGCAGCTGCGGCTCGGCGTGGACGCGACGGGCCGCGGCAACTGGGAGCCGCTCGTGGAACGGCTCGCGAGCCTGGGCGGCGACGAACCAGCGGCCTGGTCGCTCGGTGCGCTGCAGGTGGATGAAGGAACGGTCAGCTATGCGGACGCGCGCGACGGCACGCAGTTCGAACTGACCGGCATGACGCTGACCGCCAGCCGGCTGGCGCCGGGAAGCTTCTTCCCGCTGCAATGGCGGCTGGCGGGGCACGGCCCGGATGTCGTCATGCATGCCACGCTGGCCGGCGAGGCCATGCTCGATCCCGGGCGCGACCTCTACGCGGCGCGTGGGCTCGACTATCGCGGCTGGCTGGGCGGCCTGGGTCTCGGCACGGGCGGCGTGGAACTGGCCGGGTCGCTGGGCGAACCTGCGGGCCGACCTGGCGGCGGGCACCGTGACGCTCGGCGACTTCAGCCTGGAGGGACTCGGCCTGCGGCTCGCCGGGCGCGCGGAAGTCGCCGGTCTCGACGGCGACGCGCGCGTCGCCTTCGGCTTCGGCACGGAGCCGTTCGCGCCGCGTGCGCTGGCCAATTCGCTGAACCGCCCGTTGCCCGACACGGCGGACGCCGCGGCGCTGGCGCGTGCCGAAGCGACGATGCAGGGCGAGTACGCGGATGGCCGGTGGTCGCTCGAAGTCATCGAGGCGCGATTCGACGACACGCGGGTCACGGGACGCCTGGCCCTGCCGGCCGACGGTCCGCCGCAAGTGCAACTCGAATTCGACCGCATCGACCTCGACCGCTACCTGCCGCCCGAGGTGGAGGCGGCCGGCGCGCCGCAGGCGACGCTCGAATCGCTGCTCGGCGAGCTCGCGGCGCTCGAACTCGAGGCGGACCTGCGCTTCGGCGAGGCGAAGTCCTCGGGCGTCGTCGCGAGGGGGCTGCGCATCAGGATCGAGCCGACTCCAGCGGGCGCCAGGCCGTGAACGTGCGGTGGCTGTGCATGCTGCTGGTGATGTCGCTGCCGGGGCCGTGCCGGGCGATGGACGTGGAGCGGCTGGACGTGGGCGAGCGCGACGGCGCGTACTTCGTGGAGTTCGAGGCGGTCCTCGACGCGCCGGCCGGCGGCGTCATCGCCGTGCTGACGGACTACGTGCGCTATCCGTCGCTGGACCCGCGCATCGTGGAGGCGCGCATCGAAGACGATGGCCAGGGGTCGCCGCTGTTGTTCACGCGACTGCGCGGCTGCCTCGGCTCCTGGCTGTGCCGCGACATGGACCGCTATGAACGCGTCACGCAATCCGAGATGTCGCTCGTCGCGGAAGCGGTGCCGGGCCGGGGCGACCTCGTGCGCGGCCGGGCGGTGACCCATTTCGAGCAACAGGGCGGGCGCACCCGCGTGAGCTACCGCACCGAGTTCGAGCCATCGTTCTGGATGCCGCGCTTCCTGGTGCGCGCGGCGATGCTGGCGACGCTGGAGACGGCCACGCGCACCATGTTCGCCAACGTCGAGACGCGCGCGCAACGCGGCGATCACCCGTGACTCCCGCGCGACGATGTGCCGCGGTCGCGCCGCGCCTGTTGCGCTGGTTCACGCGGCACGGACGCCACGACCTGCCGTGGCAGAAGAACCCGACGCCGTACCGGGTCTGGCTGTCGGAGATCATGCTGCAGCAGACCCAGGTGGGCACCGTGCTGCCGTACTTCGAGCGCTTCACGAAGCGCTTCCCGAGCCTGCGCGCGCTCGCCGCCGCGCCGCTCGACGAAGTGCTGCACCTGTGGTCGGGCCTCGGCTACTACGCACGGGCGCGCAACCTGCATCGCACCGCGCAGGCCATCGTGGTGCAGCATCGCGGCCGGCTGCCGCGCACCCTGGCGGACCTGCAGGCGCTGCCGGGCATCGGCCGCTCGACGGCCGGCGCGATCCTGGCGCTGTCGTGCCGCCAGCGCCACGCCATCCTCGACGGCAACGTCAAGCGCGTGCTGGCGCGCGTCTTCGCGATCGAAGGCTGGCCCGGGGAGCGCGAGGTGGAGCGCCGCCTGTGGGACCTCGCCGACGCCTGCACGCCCACGCGAGACGTGCATCGCTACACCCAGGCGGTCATGGATCTCGGCGCGACCGTCTGCACGCGCACGAAACCGGCCTGCGGGCGCTGTCCGCTCGAGTCGCTGTGCGTGGCGCCCGCGCGCGGCATCGAGGACAGCTTGCCGGGGCCGCGCCCGCGGCGCGGCGCGCGCCGGGTCGAGCGCACGCACATGCTGCTGGCCGTGCGCGACGACGCCAGCGTGCTGCTCGAACGCCGCCCGGCGGCGGGACTATGGGGCGGGCTGTGGGGCCTGCCGCAGTTCGCCGATACCGCAGGGGCGGCCGGCTGGTCCAGGAAGCACCTGCGGCTGCGGTCGGCGCGCTTCCGTGCGGGCGAGACGGTGCGGCACAGCTTCACGCACTTCGACCTCGACATCGTGCCGCTCGAGTTGCGCGTGCCCGGGCCGGGTGTCGTCATGGATGGCGAAGGGTACGTCTGGTATAACTCGCGCGCCCCGGCGAAGCTCGGCCTCGCGGCGCCGGTGGCGGCGCTCATCCGCGCTCGTGCGGGCGCAGCGCGGGATCGGCCGCGGGGAGGGACTCCGGAATGACGCGAATGGTGAAGTGCGCAGTGCTGGGCAGGGAAGCGGAGGGACTCGACCGGGTCCCGTGGCCGGGCGACCTCGGCCAGCGCATCTACGAGAACGTCTCGAAGGAAGCGTGGCGCAATGGCAGCGGCACCAGACCATGCTCATGAACGAGTACCGCCTCAACGCCATCGACCCGAACGCCCGCAAGTTCCTCGCCACCGAGATGGAGAAGTTCCTGTTCGGCGAAGGCTCGACGAAGCCCGAGGGCTACGTGGAGCCCGACAAGAAGGACTGAGGAATCCGGCCTCAGTCCACGCGGCGGACCGGAAACGCCCGGTTGCGGCCCTCTTTCCTCGCGCGGAACGAGCCCAGCGCCGCCGGCTCGATCGTGACCAGGTCGCCGGGCCGGAAATAGCGCGCATCTGCGGCCTCGTTGGTCTGCCAGCGCTGGCCGTTTTCCAGCGTCAGCACCACCCTGTCGGCTGCGCGCTGGCCGACCTCCACGACGCGGCTGGTCAACTCCTTGACCTGAACAGGCTCGGCCCGCTCGATGAGGCCAAACCTCGCTTCGGCCTGCGACGCGGCTGCCGCGGCCGGTGCTGCCGGTTCGCGGGCGCCGCCGTGCCTGTTCGGCCGGTGCCGCCTTGCGGAACCATGCGTCGTAGCACGCCAGCCGCGACGCGTCGGCATCGATGGCCGCGCAAGCCGCGGGATCCGTCGGCGGCCCGGCGGCCACGGGCGCCGAGTGCGCCATTGCGGCGAGGCCGAGGGCGATGAGCAGGTAGCCAGGGTGATTCATGCGGCTCTCCTTCAGGGCGCGGACGCCAGCGCGGCCGCCAGTTGCTGTCGCGTCAACTGCACGATCACCGGCGACAGCGCCAGAAGCGAAACGAGGTTCGGCAGCGCCATCAGGGCGTTGAGCGTGTCGGCCACCTGCCAGGCCAGGTCGAGGTGCGTGATCGCGCCCAGGAACACCGCCGCGCACCACAGGATGCGGTACGGGACGATGATCTTCACGCCCAGCAGGAACTGCCAGCAGCGCTCGCCGTAGTAGGCCCAGCCGAAGATCGTGGTCACCGCGAACACGGTCACCGCGACCGCCACCATGCTGCCGCCCAGCCCGGGCAGCGCCGACTCGAACGCGAGCTGCGTCAATACCGCGCCGGTCTCGCCGGTCGTCCAGGCGCCGGACGCGACGATGGCGAGCGCGGTCATGGTGCAGACGACGATGGTGTCCAGGAACGTGCCCATCATGCCGACCAGGCCGCTGCGCACCGGGCTGGAACTCTGGCCCGCCGCCTGTGCGATGCCGGCCGTGCCGAGGCCCGCTTCGTTGGAGAAAATGCCGCGCGCCACGCCGAAGCGGATGCCGGCCATGACGGCCGCGCCCGCGAAGCCGCCGGTGGCGGCGGTCGGCGTGAAGGCGCTGTCCACGATCAGCATGAAGGCGGCCGGCACCTCGGCGGCATGCACGAACAGCACGGCGAGCGCGCCGCCGATGTAGGCCACGATCATGAACGGCACGAGCCGCTTGGCGACGGCCGCGATGCGCTGGATGCCGCCCAGGATGACCGCCGCGGTCACCACCAGCAGCGCCGTGGCGATGACACCCGGGTCCAGCCCGAACGAATTGCCGAGCGCAGCCGCGATGGTGTTGGCCTGCACCATGTTGCCGATGCCGAACCCGGCCAGGCCGCCGAACACGGCGAACGCAGCACCCAGCCAGGCCCAGCGCCGGCCGAGGCCGTTCTTGATGGCGTACATGGGGCCACCCACGAAGCGGCCATTCTCGTCGCGCTCGCGGAAGTGCACCGCCAGCACCACCTCGGCGTACTTGGTCGCCATGCCGACCAGCGCGGTGACCCACATCCAGAACACCGCGCCCGGTCCGCCGAGCGCGATGGCCGTGGCCACGCCCGCGATATTGCCCACGCCCACCGTGGCCGCCAGCGCGGTCATCAGGGCGGCGAACGGCGTGACCTCGCCGTGTGCGCCGGCATCGCCCGTGCGGCCGCGCCACACCAGGCGGAAGCCGGCGCCGATCTGGCGGATCGGCATGCCGCCGAGCCGCAGCTGCAGGAAGAAACCGGTGCCCAGGATCAGCGCCAGCATGGCCGGACCCCAGACGAACGAGTTCAGCGACGTGATCCAGGCGTGCAGGCTGTCCATGGGACTCCCCGGGGGCGTGTCGTCGGATTATTGATCGAGGCCGATCTTGCTGCCAAAGGAACGGTAGGTATCGGGCCGGTCCTTGAGCGACTCGTGACGGGCGCGCTGTTCTGCTTGCGTGGTGGCATCGGTCACGACGCCGCAGCCCTCGACGATCCGGTTCATCATGTTGAACAGCCCGCAGATCGAGACGGCGTGGAACAAGGCCTGCTCGTCCCAGCCGGCGGCGTACACAGCCGCGGCATCGGCGTCGGTCACGCGCGCCGGCGCGTTCGACAGCTTGCGCACGTAGGCCAGCAGGGGCAGCAGCTTCGCGTCTACGCCCGCGGCAGCCGGGTCGGCCACGAGTTTCGCGAACAGGTCCGGGTCCATGCCGTGCACCTCGGCGACGATGCGGTGCGCGCCGTGGCAGTACTCACAGGCGTTGAGTCCCGACACGAACGCGGCGATCAACTCGCGCTCGGCGATCGTGAGCGGCGACGGGCCGCGCAACAGGGCGTCGTGATACTCGAGCAGGGGTCTGGCCCCTTCCGGGAAGCGCTTGAAGACGTCGGCCAGCGTGGGGCGTTCTGGAAGTGAAGGGAATCGGCTCATGGCCGCGGATCCTCGCATCATTCCGCGCTGCGGTCGAATGCCGCCCGCAGGGTTTCTTGACGACCGTGCGCGGTACTTGTGTAATACGCGACCCTGCCTGTGGCCAGGTAGCTCAGTTGGTAGAGCAGCGGACTGAAAATCCGCGTGTCGGCGGTTCAATTCCGCCCCTGGCCACCATTTCCAACTCGTTGAATTTCATGCGGTCACCGGCATCGCCAGCCGGCCATCGCCTGCCATCCGGGCGGACCATCGGACTATTGAATATTGGGTCGGTCTTGTGTGACGCAGGCGCGAACTGGGGCGCTGCAGCACTACCTGGGGCACAAGAACATTGTCCACACCGTGCGCTACACGGAGATGGCGCCGGATCGGTTCAAGGGGTTGTGGAGAGACCAGGGCCTGCAATCAAGCCCAACTGAGTGCCTGGGTTTCTGCTCCTGCGTCCGCGTGTCGCGTCAGCCCAGGGCCTTGAGCGCGGCGTCGATCCTGTCGAGCGCGTCCTGGCTGATCAGTCCGCCGGAGAACTGCGCCGCCGTGGCCAGGGACATCCCTCGCGCCATACCGATCTGTGGGTGGTTGGCGATACCGGGCAGGACTTGCTCGAGTACGGCCTTGGTTGTCTCGTTGTCCAGAAGGTCCGCGACGGTGCTCTGAGTTGAAAAGCCCATGGTCAATGCTCCTTTCAGCGAAGAGATCATTCTAGGGGAGGCGACGAGTCAGGTCACCTCTAGAGGACCCGACGCGGCAGCAGGCTGGCCGACCATCGGACATCTGGGGTTCGGGTCGCCTCCCCGCTAGTCAATAGCCACCTGATCAAGTGTGGGTGAGACCGGTGGCGTCACAATTGACGGACCTGGTGACACTTCTTTGATTGCCTGTCAGGCCTTTCCAGGCGGAAGGCGCTCTGAGTTGCGCGCAACACGTTGCGGTCCATTGAAGTTCCGCGTATCAGGCCCGCCAAAAACAGAGGCCTTCGGCGCAGAAAGCGCTTGTCTTTGTGACCCAGATCTCATGAAGATCAGCTGCGGGGCCGCATTATCGTCAAATCGATGTCCATGACCCGGGGGGATCGGCAGCTTGCTGTGCCCGTGATGACGACCCCGAATTCGCCGGCTCCACCCAGCCGCCCGATCGGCCTGCCGATTGGCGTGTGGCTGGTGCTCGGCTACACGCTCGTCATCGTCGCGTTCGCAGCGGCCATCGTCGTCTCGCTGCGCAGCACCCAGAGCGCCACGGCCGAGCTCGCGAAGATGCAGCAGCAGTTCGAACCGTTGTCGCGCAGCGTGCGGGACCTGGGCGAAGGCCTCGCTGCCTTCGATCGAGTTGTCCTCGCTTACGTCCGTGCCGACACGAGCGACAACCGCGCCGCCGTGATGGCGGCGGCTGAGCGATTGACAGTCGCAGCAAGACGAACTGTGGATGCTGGCGCAACTGAGGCGTCCCCAGCGGCGGGTCATCTGTTGCAGCAGGTTGCCGAGCACGAGGCCGAGGGATTCCGCCTCCTGGACATGCAGGACGAGCGCCGACGATCAATCGGGGCGCTCGAGGCGGCGTTCTCTGCACTGGACCGACGCATCAAAGGCGCGGGCGGCGGCGGTATCCTGGTTGATAACAGCCTCATGGCCCGACCGTCGCTGGCGGAACTGGCAAGCGCCGTCGAGGCGGCACGGAGTGACGTATCGAGCGAGCTGACCGGCGGTGGCAACTTCGCCGCAGCGCCGAACGGTGGCGAAACACGACTGCGCCGGGCCTTCGATGCCCACCGCGCGGAATTGTCAGTCTCGCCCGGCCGAAGCTGGCTGGCGCTGCAGCTGGAGGATTTCGGCCAGGCGGTCGAGCAGCGACGCCGGGCCCTGCGGCTCGGTGTGGAAATGGAGGTGCGGCAGGAGGCATTTGCGGTTGGCGGCAACGCGCTCGCCTCGGACTTTCGCGAGAACGTCGAAGCGCCCGCATGGCATGCATTCAGCGCGGCTGCCCCGGGCGCACAGCAGGCCGTCGCGCAGTCCGAGCAAACGCTCAGGACCGCCACCTACAAGGCGATTCTGCTCACGTTGCTTGCATTGCTCACCACGGCCTGGGCAGTTACCCGGCCGGTGCGCCGGCTGACAGCGAGCACCCGCCTTCTAGCGTCCGGTAATCTTGCAACTCGCGTGATGCGCGGCGGCGCCCGGGAGATCGATGAGCTCTCCTCCGCGTTCAACCACTTGGCCACGGAGCTGACGAACGCCGAGCTCGTCGTCAAGACGTACCAGGCGCAGCTCGAGCAGCGTGTCGAGGAACGCACGCTGCAGCTCAGACACCTCGCCGACCACGATCCGCTCACCAACCTGCCGAACCGACGGCAGCTGTTCCAGCGCCTGAATGAAATGCTCAACACTGCGGACGCCGCAGGCTCCGCGGGATCCCACATCGCCGTGTTGTTCCTCGATCTCGACAACTTCAAGACCGTCAACGACACTCTGGGCCACGACTTCGGCGACCGGGTGCTGACGGAGATCGGCGCGCGCCTGCGCTGGATCGCCGGCGAAACCGCTGTCATCGCGAGGCTGGGCGGCGACGAATTCACGCTTGTGTTCAACTACTCGGGCGACGCCACTGAAGTCGAGCGACGCGCCGAGCACCTGGTCGGGTGCTTTCAGCGGCCATTACTCATTGATCGGCGCTGAGGTCTCTATCGGCGCGAGCTGCGGCGTCGCGATGTACCCGGAACATGGCCGCGATGCGACGTCGCTGCTGCGCGCAGCAGACGCCGCTCTGTTTCGTGCCAAGGAACTCGGTCGCAATCGACATTGCATCCACGACCCATCCATGCTCGTGAGGCGTCGAACCGTTTCCGCGTGGAGCAGGCTCTGCGCAAGGCCATCGAGGGCGGGGAGTTCGTGCTTCATTACCAGCCGCAAGTGTGCCTGCGCACGCAGCGCACTATCGCCGTCGAGGCACTTCTGCGTTGGCAACTCAACGACAATCAGATCATTCCGGCCGGCGAGTTCATCGAGATCGTCGAGGAATCCGGCCTGATGCTCGACTTGAACGACTGGATTCTCGAGACCGCTGCCGAGGCAGTCAGCAATTGGCGGCGCAGCGGTTGGCCTGACGCGCGCGTGGCGATCAACGTGTCGGCGCAGCAGTTCGTGACCGGCAATTTCCTGGTCGATTTCGAACGTCTGCTCGCCCGGCACGGTTTGCCTCCGAAGCGATCGAACTCGAGCTGACGGAGACAATGCTGCAGACCGGCGCCGTGACCGTCGAGGCATTGCAGGGATTGCGGATGATGAGGGTCGATACCGCGCTCGACGACTTCGGCACCGGGTTTTCGTCGCTGACTTCCATCGAGCGGTTGCCGCTCAGCCGGGTCAAGCTCGACCGCAGTGTGATCGCCGCGCTCGACAGCAGCCCGCGCTCGGCCGCGATCGCACACTCGATCATCCGTCTCTGCCGCAGCCTCGGACTACAGGTCACGATGAGGGAGTGGAGCGTCCCGCCCAACTCGACTTTCTCGCGGCCTGCGGTGAGGTGTCGGTCCAGGGCTTCCTGATCGCCAGGCCGGCTGTGGAATCCGCGGTCGTCGGGCTGGTCCGCGATACACGCGACCACCTGGTCTCGCTCTTAATGCGGCGGAGCACGATCGTGAGCCACCGTCGAGAAGGACCTGACGGAGTCTGTTCGATGATGCGACCCAGGTGGCGCACCACCGGATGACGGTGGCCTCGCCGCACTGATCCGAGCAGCGTGGGCCGTTGCCGGACGCGCGGTCACGAGCGGTCCCGCCACGTCACGTGCGGCGAGCGGGAACAGGCTCATTCGAACCCTCGTCCCTCGCCGGCCTCTTCATGAGTCACTCCGTCACGAATGTGATAAATGCGCTTGAATGTAGGAATGATCTTTTCGTCGTGTGTAACAACAATGATCGCAGTTTCGTACTTGCGCGCCATGTCGTTCAGGATCTTGACAACCGCCATGGCACGTTCGCTGTCGAGCGGTGCGGTAGGCTCGTCCGCCAGGATGACGGGCGGGCGGTTGACCAGTCCACGCGCAATCGCGACCCGTTGCTGTTCACCGCCGGATAGCTGTGAGGGCATGGCGCGCGCGCGATGCTGCACTTCCAGGGCAGTGAAAAGCTCGAGCGCCCTCGTTCGCGCCTCTGTGTTGGAGGAGCCCGCCAGCATCGGCAGCAATGCCACGTTATCCGTGACATCGAGAAACGGAATCAGGTAAGGCGCCTGGAACACGAAACCGATCTTGTCGCGCCGCAAGGCTCGCAGGTCACGCACCTTCCAGCCATTGTTATAAATTTCCTCGTCGCCCAGAGTCATGCGGCCGGCAGTAGGATCGATGACGGCCCCCAGACATTTCAGCAACGTTGTCTTGCCGGAGCCGGAGGGCCCGATCAAACCCACCACCTCGCCAGGCGCCACCTGCATGTCGACGCCTTTCAGTGCATCAACAGCGGTATCGGCCTTGCCATACCGTTTCCTGAGCCCCTCTATTCGGATGCCTTTGCCAGCCATGTTATCCACCAATGGCCTCGGCCGGATCGACCTTGAGTGCTGCGCGGATCGCAATGACGCTGGACAGCACACAGATAATTACGACTATGGCAAAGCCGCGTACCGAGTCGGCAGGCTCAAGCAGCACATACTTCGGAAAGATCGGCGCCATGAACAAGGTGGCGGTGATCTTGCCCACCACGAAGCCGATCACACCGAGTGCAATGGCCTGCTGCATGATCATGCCGGCAATGGTGCGATTGCGGGTGCCGATCAGCTTGAGTACCGCGATCTCGCGAATCTTGCCTAGTGTCAGGGTATAGATGATGAAGGCGACAATTGCGGCGCTGACAATGGAGAGAATTACCAGGAACATGCCGATCTGTCTGGACGACGTGGCAATGAGCTTTCCTACGAGGATCTCCTCCATTTGTGCCCGGGTGTAAACCGTCAGGCGCTTCCAGCGGCGAATTGAATCGGCCACGTCGTCTGGAGAATACCCGGGCTGCAACCTGACCAGCACCGCATTGACATACGAATTGGTGCTCTGGGATGCGATCACCGCATCGAGCAGGTCGGGCACGCCGGGCCGGTTGAAAGCAGGGTTGGCTTCGGTGCGACGGCGACTCTGCCAGATGGCATCGTTGTCCTTGAGGAACTGTGCTTCCTGGGCGTCCTTGAGCGGAATGAAGACCATCGGGTCGCCGCTGGAAGACACCATGCGACGTGTCAGGCCCACGACATGGTATTGATTGCGGCGGATGGTGATACGGTCTCCGAGGCCAAAGCCGCTGGCAATGTCGGCCACCGCCTCGTAGTGACTGCGTGTGACCTGGCGCCCCGCCACCAGGTAGGGCGGCCATCCCGGTATCGCTCCTACCTTGCCGGGCGAAATACCAACCACCATGGCCCGAACGTCGCGTTCGCCCTTGCGCACCTGCATGGTCAGGTAGGTGACGTTGGCGGCCTGAGCGATTCCTGGCATGGCAAGAATCCCGCGATACGCTTCGTCATTGACACTGGACGACTCCGCGTAAGGGCCCAGCGTGTCCTGTTGCACGACCCAGAGATCAGCACCGCTATTGCTGAGCAGCGCCTTGCCGTCGTCCACCATGCCGCGATAAATGCCCGCCATTGACAAGGTCACGCCAATCAACAGGCCCAGCCCCACGCCTGTAAAGACGAATTTCCCCCAGGCGTGCATGATGTCGCGCCCAGCCAGGCTGATCACTGCTTGACTCCTGGAAGCTGTTCGACCAGGTGAATGCGACTACGGGCGCTCAACGCCTTTTCGCTATAAACGATCACCCGGTCGCCGACGTCCAATCCCTGCTGAACTTGCACCAGTCCAGTCAAGTCTGCAGCACCCAGAGTGACCGGAGAAAAAAACAAGTCATCGCCTATGACCTGCCAGACTCCCAGTTCGGCGTCCACACGCTGAACGGCGGCGTTTGGAATGACCGGGGCGGCAGGCAGTGGCGGCAAGTCAACCGTGACCTCTGCCAACTCGCCCAGCGGTGGTAGCGGCTCCGGTAGTTGATCGAAAACCACCTTGGCGAGAATCTCCTCGGTGACCGGGTCGGCCACAGGCTCGGTACGCAGCACGCGACCCGTCATGGCCTGGCCGTTGCGTGAACGCAGCACGATGCTCGCAGGGAGGTCGGCGGCAATCCCCGCGGCACTGACTTGATCGAAACGCACATTGATCCACAGGCTGCTGGGATCAATCACTTCCACCACTGCCTGGCCAGCGACGATGGTCGTGCCCGGGTCAGCATGCCGCACGGCTACCACACCATCGACCGGTGCGACCAGGCGCAGGTTGCTCTTCTGCGCCACCAGGCCGTCGTGATCGGACCTGGCCCGTGCGAGATCCTCCTGAGCGGCCGCCCTGGCGGCATCGGCTATCCTGAGCTCGTGTTGCCTGGTCGTGGCAGCTTCCTCGCTGACCAAGCGTGCGGCATAGAGTTCTTCGTAGCGATGCGCCTGGGTTTGCGCATGGTCGTGCCTCGACTGCGCCTCGCGCAGAAGAGCCTGCGCGCGCTTGAGCGCCGATGACTGCGAGCGAATCCGGTCGTCCAGGTCAATCGGATCCATCTCGCCCAGCACCTGCCCGGCGCTGACCCGGTCGCCGACCTGCACATCCACTTGCTTCACGCGCCCGGCAAAGGTCGGGCCGATCTTGTACGTATAGCGGGCCGCGACGGTACCTATGCCAAAGGCGGCCGGGGCGACCGCCCGCGATTCGACCAGTGTGGCGCTGACCGCAACTGGCGCCAGCGGTCCGGACCGCAGCGCGACATAGACGAACAGAGCGAGCAGCGGGACGATCACGGCCAACAATGCCAGGGTTCGGCCTTGCAACGGCAGAGTTGTCATTGGGCACCACCGATTCCACGCCGATAAATCGCAAAGACACGTGGCGCATCGCGGCGTATGCGTTGCACGTTGCCGGCAAGCAGCGATTGCATGACCAAGCCTTGCATGGTGCCAATGAACAGCGTGGCCGCAGCCTCATTGTCGAGCGCGGCGTCCAGTTCACCGCAGGCCTTTCCTTTTTCAATGAGCTGATGCAGGCGTTCTCCATAACGCTTCAGCAGGGTCTGCACCTCGCGCTTGGCCGGGGTCGACTCGGCTCGCTGGAGTTCACCGAACAGAATCCGTGGAACGCCCGGGTGGGTTACCACGAACTCGACATGCCCCATGAACATGGCTTGCATCGCGTCGAGCGGTGAGTCAATTCCCTGGACCGAGCGATCAATTGTCGCCAGGAGTGTGTCGGCAACCCATTTCATGACTGCCTGCCATATGGCGTCCTTGCTGGGGAAGTGACGAAACACTGCGCCCTGCGTGAGGTTCATGTGCGTAGCGATGGCCGCGGTCGTTATCTCGCTGGGATTTCGCGTCGCCGCAAGTTCAACCACGGACTCCACCGTGACGTCCCGCCGTTGATCGGCAGGGAGATGCCTCGACTTCTGGCTCATGGCTGTCTTCCCAATAAAGATAGTAATTAATTACTATCTTATCAGAACAACCGGCAAACGCAAGTTCCGGCTGGTTCGAAGGTCACCTGGCAGGGCAGAGGCGGCCATTTCGGGAGACGAATCCGACAGGCATGGGTCTTGCACCCACTTAGGGTCCCTTCAAATGTCATGCGGTCACCGGCGTCACGGACCGACCATCGGACTTCTCGATATCGGGTCGGTCATACAGCGCAGTCATCCACTCGCCATCCAGCAGCCGCGCCGTGAAGCGCGATCGCTGATCCAGCCTGCAATACTCCCGCTACGGCGCATTGCTTCTCCCGCAAAGACCGGAAAGTGCTACCTATAGGCGTAAGCGAGGCGAGCTTCCATCTGTGGGAGAAGAAGTACGACAAGCTCGGGCTAACCGAACTGAGAGAGTTGCGCTAGTTGCGCGAGAAGAACACACGTTTGGAGCGCTACGCCGAGCGTGTCGCCTGGCGGAGTTTTCGCACACCGCGTGGTACGCGAGGAGCACGGCCCGTGACCAGTCGGCATTGCGGTTGCGTATCCGCGATATCGCGCACGCTCGGCCGCAGTTCGGGTACCAGGGCATCCGCGTGATGTTGCGGCGGGAGGGCTGGCTCGTGAACAAGAGGCGCGTACGTCGTCGCAAGCACATGCGCCTGCGTCGGCGTCCGTGCCGCAGGCGCAGCGCACACACGAGCGCTGGAGCTTGGATTTCGTCCACGATTAGTTGTTCGATGGCCGGTGTCGATCACCGTGGATCACGGCACCGAGTTCACGTCGCGAGTTCACGAGGAATGGGCATACCGGCGCGGCGTGAAGCTCGACCTCATCCGCCCGGGAAGACCCACTGAGAACGGGCACATAGTGTCGTTCAACGGCCGGTTGCGCGACGAATGCCTGAACGTCACGCAGTTCCTGTCGATCGACGACGCCCGGGCCCAGATCGAGGTCTGGCGCATCGATTGCAATGCACATGCACCGCACAGCTTGCTCGGCAACGTGGCACCGAACGAGTTCGCCCAAGAGCGTCAGGGAAATTGGACGCCAGAAGTGGCAAGTCTCTAACGACGAACCGTCAGGGAACGGGGGCAAGGTCACTCAGCCCTCCTCAATCGGCGCGAACGCGCCAGCCCACGCAGGTCATGGCGGGTTTCCCCGGCAGGTCACCGGGCGTGGGGTCTTGAAGTGCGGCGTTGACGTAGAATGTGTGCCGGGCAACCAGGTTCTACTCACACTCCTCCGCCTCGACGCGGGCGGACGATTCCCTGAGGATCCAGGCGGTGGCGACTCCTGCGACAAAGATGTCTCTCGCCGTCGCGCGGCATGCACCGCAGCAGGCCGGGTGAGGCGTTGCCGATGAAACAGGCTTCCTCGACTCACGTCGTCGTGATACCAAGCTACAACCCGGGTGCGAAGGTATTCGAGACCGTGACGGCGGCCCGCGCCCACTGGGCGCCAATATGGGTCATTGTCGACGGCAGCACGGACGGCACGGGTGAGGCGCTTCGCGCAATCGCCGATCAGGACCCCGGCCTGCGTGTCTTCACGCTGCCGCGAAACCGCGGCAAGGGTGCAGCCATTCTTCACGGCATGCGGGACGCGCTGAAGGAAGGCTTTACACATGTGCTCACGATGGATTCTGATGGACAGCATCCGGCGGATCGAATCCCGCCATTCATGGCCGCGTCGCGTGCCGCGCCGGACGCAATGATCCTAGGCGAGCCGGTCTTTGACGAGAGCGCCCCACGCGTGCGGGTGCGCGGGCGCCGGATCTCGAACTGGTGGGTGAACGTCGAGACGCTTAGGGCGGCCATCACGACTCGCTTTTTGGGTTCCGCGTCTACCCGGCAGCTCCACTAGAGCGAATCATGCGGCGCAGGATCTGGATGCGCGGTTTCGACTTCGACGCCGAAGCTGCCGTCCGGCTGTGCTGGAAAGGGGTCCGGCCGTCGAATCTTCCGGCTGCGGTTCGATATTTTCGCCCAGAGGAAGGCGGGGTCTCGCATTTCCGCTACGGGCGGACCAATGTTCTATTGACGTGGATGCACATGCGGTTGTTCGCTGGTTTCCTGATTCGCATTCCAGCCCTTATCGCACGCAGACTGCGGGGTCGCTGACCGTACGGCGGCGTTCATACTTGCCGACACAGCAAGTTGGCAGTGAAAGGTGCGAGGGATCCATCATCGTGGGCGCGTCGTGCAGGGCGTCCTATCCCCATGATTCATAAGGGACATCGGTTCATCGTACCGGCACGAACCCGCGCATACTAAGATACGTTCATCACGGCTGCCAGAAGGCGATGATGCAAACCGTGGAGCCTTCGATAGACACCGATTTTGAACGGGAAATCGCTGATCTGATCACGCAGGCCCTCAACCTCGACGTGCCGGCCGCCACGATTGACCCGGAGGCACCCCTCTATCGCGACGGCCTTGGGCTCGACTCGATTGATATTCTCGAAATTGCGCTCGTCATTTCGAAGCGATATGGGATCGAGATCAAGGCCGAGGGCGTAGAGAACCAGCAGATCTTTCGGTCGCTGAGGGACCTGGCGGCATTCATCGCCGTGCAGAGGACGAAGTAATGCGATTTTCCGCCCGCATGCCGGAAGCTGGGCACCAGCGATCGATCTGACCCCATGGACGCCGTTCCCCTTCTTGCCCACGCTGCGCCGGACGCCGTGGTCGCCTACCGGCATGGCAAACCAATCCACGCAAGACGCTTCATCGCGGACGTCACCCGCCTCGCGGCGACATTGCCGATCACGAACCACGTGCTGAATGACTGCCAGGATCGTTACCACTTTGCAGTCGGGCTGGCGGCAGGGATCGTCTCGAACCGGGTAAGTCTCCTTCCCTCGACCGCCACACCGGAGGTCATCCATCAGCTCCAGCATTTCGCACCCGACGCGGTTTGCCTGACGGACGATCCAACCTGCGACATTGACCTGCCCAGGGTCCTGTTCTCCGAAGACTCAAGTCCGGAGTCGCGCGGGTGGTTTATCCCGCGCATTCCAGTAAACCAGCGTGTTGCGTATGTCTTCACCTCAGGATCCACGGGTATGCCCGTACCCCATGCAAAGACCTGGGGTCGACTGGTCCGCGGAATCAGGATCGAAGCAGAGCGTTTCGGATTCAAGGATGAGCAGCGCCGCGCGATAGTGGCGACGGTACCACCGCAGCACATGTTCGGTTTCGAATCGACGGTGCTGCTGGCGCTCCAGAGCGGCAATGCCCTGTGTGCCGAGCGGCCGTTCTACCCCGCCGACATTGCAGACTCACTCGCCGCTGTTCCATCTCCCAGGGTCCTGGTGTCAACGCCGGTCCACCTTCGAACACTGATCGCGTCCGATGTCGACCTGCCCGCTGTCGAACTGATCGTATCAGCCACGGCGCCGCTGGCCGAGACGCTGGCGCGCGATGTCGAGGTCAGATATGGCGCGCCGGTGCTGGAGATATTCGGTTCCACGGAAACCGGTCAAATAGCCAGCCGGCGGACGACGGAAACCGCCGCATGGTGGCTGTGGCCCGACGTTCGTGTCGCGATCCGCGACGGCCGGACATGGGTCGAGGGTGGGCATGTCGAGGTGGCAACGCCGATGGGGGACATTCTCGAGGTGACGGCAGAGGATCGCTTCTTGCTACGGGGCCGCGTTGCAGATCTGGTGAACATCGCCGGCAAGCGAAGCTCGCTCGCCTATCTCGACTACCAACTTACGAGTGTTCCAGGTGTTGTGGATGGCGCGTTCTTCATGCGGGAGGACACGGAAACCGCTGCGATCGGCATCGCGCGTCTGGGCGCGGTTGTCGTGGCACCGGGCCTCGATGCAGGAACGCTTATACGGCAGTTGCGCGAACGCCTGGATCCCGTGTTTCTACCGCGGCCACTGCTCTTCGTGCCGGAGATTCGCCGCAACGCGACCGGCAAGCTGCCGAACCACGAGTTGCAGGCGCTAGTATCCCGTGGACTGGCAAGTGCTGGCCCGGCCACCGGCACAATGACGACCGTCGTCCCGCTGCCGATCGCCGCAGATCATCCGGCGTTTGCCGGGCATTTCCCTGGAAATCCGCTCGTGCCGGGCGTCGTACTGCTCGACGAAACCCTTGCTGCAATCGCCACGTCCTTTGGGGTTGCAATATCGCAGTGCACGGTCGAATCCGCCAAGTTCCTGAGCGCCGCCCGTCCGCGTGAGTTGCTGCAACTCCACTTCGAGCCGGCCGAAAACCATCGCGTCAGCTTTACGATTCGTGCGCAGGACCGAATCGTCGCCAGCGGCACCATCGGCATCCCGGCGATCCCGGCGCAACCTGATGTTGGGTAGCGCCGAAAGACCAGGCAACCAGCGCGCAGCGGCGGCGGACTGGGTGACCCACGCTGAGCGCAGCTCGCGACTGTTGCTGCGGCTGATGAGCTGGATTTCGCTGCGGCTCGGGCGACGGGCAAGCCGGATCGTGCTTTACGGCATCGTTGCCTACTTCTTCCTGTTCGCCCCGCTCGCGAGGAGACACTCCCGCGACTATCTCCGTCGAATCCTCGGGCGCTCGCCGACCGCGATCGACTGGTTCCGCCACCTCCTCAGCTTCTCCTCAACGATTCATGACCGCGTATTCCTGCTCAACGGGCGCTTCGATCTGTTTGATATTTCCGTCGAGGGTGAAGACCTGCTGCACGGAGCACTCCATCGGGGTGGTGGAGCGATCCTCGTCGGCGCCCACCTCGGCAGCTTCGAAGTTACGCGTGCGCTCGGCCACCGCCAGACAGGCTCGACATTGCGATGGCGATGTACACCGACAACGCGCGCAAGATGGATGCCACTTGGCGTGCGTGCGGTTCCAGTTCGGCCGGCAGCCGGACTGTGCCGCGCTTCGTAATGCTTACTTGCGCTTGCGGGAGTGCTTGCGCGTCATCCTTGCGAGTGAGTCTTCGCCGAGCGGGGCTTTGTGTTTCACGCGGATGCTCTCGGCCCAATCACGGTTGAAATCGCGCTGGAAACGCAAGTTCACGACGACCGTCATCAGCATCGCGATGAGGGCGCCCAGGCTGGCCAGTGCCATGTCACTCTGGGCATCCCAGATATCGCCCTGGGCTCCGAGGTATGCCTGGCCGAGGCCCCCGCCGAACAACACTGCCACTAGCCACTCGATCAACTCGAAAAGCATCGACGTCGACATCGTCAGGTCAAGCGGCAGGAAATATCCCCAGAATCCACGCACGTCGGCAACGCGCAGGAAGATCTCGCGAATGGGATAAGCGAGCAGCAAGCCGTAGGAAAAGTGGACGACACGATCGAAGTTGTTGCGTTGCCAGCCGACGAGGTCGTTGAAAGTCTCGCCGGTGAGATTCTCAACCCACATGTCGTAAGGAACTTCCGCGTAGCTGTAGTGCGCGCCCACCTGGTGCACGCACATGAAGATGAATATCAGCGTGTAGGACACTCGTGAGAACAGCAGCTTTCGATGGAACCCCACCAGAAATGCGACAGCCGGGATGACGAGCATGTTCTCCGTCCACCAGACGTCGCGATGCCAGGGGGCGATGGCGAGAAAAAGCCACCAGACCGCGAAGATCAGGCTCAGGATGACCAGATACCTTCGGTGCGGGATCAACACGCGGTCACTCCGGCGAATTTCTTGTGGAGTCGCAGAGCATGCGCGACAGCCTGGCCTTGCTGTGCAACAAATGCACAAGGCCCCCGAGAAGGGGCCTTTGCAATCTAGGTTAATTTCCGAGTCGCCTGTTGGCGCAGGATTCAGGACCTGGTCAGGACCAGCTCGCCGTCTTCGACGCGAATCCGCTTGCCTGGGTCATGATCCATGCGTACGACGCCTCGCCTGCCGTCGAGCAGGTAGGTGACCGAGTAGCCGGCTGGAATCTTGTGGTTGTCGTAGACGGTCTTGCAGTCCTGTACCACGGTGGTTTCGGTATTGCCTTGCTGCATGCGCTTCTGGACTTTGCTGCCGGCATAGCCGCCAGCGACCGCGCCCGCTGCGGTCGCGAGCTTCTGCCCGTCGCCACCGCCGATCTGGTTTCCAGCACGCCGCCTATGACGGCGCCGACTGCCGTGCCGGCAATCCTCTTCTCGTCCTTGACAGGCACCTGTTGCGTGACCGTCTCGTCATTGCAGACCTGCCGTGGAATCCGTTTGTTGTCGAACGCGGGCTCGACCGCTACGACCTGCGCATAGTCTTGCCAGGGATTCAGATTCGTCTGTGTGATTGCGTAGGCGCCGACCGCCGTGATCGCGGCACCACCGAGAATCAATCCGGCCACCAGGGACTTGTTCATCTGTATTACTCCTCTCGAGACTGTGGCCAGGCCTCTGCAATCGTGGCCGCAACTAGCTCTTCCGGCCTCGCAAGGGAAGAAGCCCGGCGTCAGGCACTATCGCCCTGACGCCAGCCCACATTGGGACGTTTACCGTTTCCTGTTCTCTCACGGCATGTGAACCGACCCCAGATCGGCCGCCTCAATGGAGCCGCTGCGGGACCCCTAGAGTGCGCGTCGGCCCTGGATCACGTTGACCAGGATGACGATGACCGCCAGGACCAGGAGGATGTGAATGAACCCTCCCATGGTGTACGAACTGACAAGGCCCAGAAGCCAGAGAACGAACAAGATAACGGCGATTGTCCAAAGCATGATGTCTCTCCTGATTGTCGTGGCCGGGTCATCCTGCGCCTGGCGACCCGGGCCGCCCATGCGCAAGCTCCCGGCAAGAACTGTTTGCGAACCAGAATCCGACCCATCCGGCCGGTTTCACATTCGCGATTCAGACGCGTTCGCCGCCCTAGTTGAACCAGGAGTCGGTCGCCTTGCGCTCCCATGCCGCGAGCTGCTTCTCGGCCTCGTCCTTGGCAATGCCATAACGCTCCTGGATTTTGCCGGACAGTTGCTCGCGGCGACCGGCGATGACGTCGAGGTCGTCATCCGTCAGCTTGCCCCACTGCTCCTTGGCCCTGCCGGTAACCCTCTTCCAGTTGCCTTGTATGCGGTCCCAGTTCATCTGATTCACCTTCGGTCATGGATTGAATAGCCAGGCCAGTGTGTCCTCGGGTCGGAAAAAGCTCAGTGCGGTAGCGAACAGAGGACCATCCGCGGGTGTTTCCAACAATGGCGACACATGGTCGTCACGATCCAGGACGACAGCTGACGCACAACCGACCATTCAGCGCAGGCGCTGCACCTCGTCGTTGACGATGATCACGCGGCTGCCGACGCGCAGGCCCGGGTTTTCCAGCTGGGTGACCCTGGCCCAGCGCCCGTCGTCGAGCCTGACTTCGAACAGGTAACCGTCTTGGTTCGCGTTGCCGCGCTTCTGGACCTGGTGGCCGATCACGCTTCCGACGACCGCGCCGGCCGCGATGGCGGCCGTCTGGTTGTCGTCGGAACCGATCTGGCTGCCGGCCGCACCGCCGATGATGGCGCCAATCACGGCACCCGCGCCGATGCTCTGGTGCTGGTCCTGGAGTTGGACGCGCTCGATCCGGTCGACGGTGCCACAGTTGCTACAGGTGTTGTTGTAGCGGGGCTGGGAACTGCAGGCGGCAACAAGCAGAACGGTCAGCGCAACGAGACCGGACTTCAGGGCAACGCTATTCATGGGAACCTACCTTCTCTTGAAATCTACGCCAAGCATCCGGCAATCATCCCGCCAAGGTCTGTGCGGCGCCGTACGTAGCGTCAACAGCCCGGCGAGATGAGGACTGCCTCTTGCCGGTCAATGCGAGCCCGATCTGGGTGTTGGCGGCATCCCCCATACGCTCCGTGACATGCAGAGCCGAAGATAGTGATGAAGGCGAGAGCCTTGGGAAGGCTGTGGGAAGCCTAAGGAACATGCCTATCCATCCGACTGCGGGATATCGTCGAAGGCCCAGATGAACACATCGCAGTTCAGGCGTGAACTGAAAAACCGCGTGTCGGCGACTAATTCCGCCCCTCTGGCGTACCCAGGGTGGAAGCGCGCACTGGAATGGTCCGCACGGTCGTGCACCGCGGGGCACTTGGCCACCGGCTCGCCCGGGTGTCTGCGCGCTACCCAAGCGCCCAGTCGTCCAGAGACGCGATCGAGCCGGCAAGGCTCAGGCTGCTCAGGCGCGGAGCGCCCCGTAGACCTTGCGGAAGTGATGCCCGTAAATGGACAACGTCACGGCTTCAGCGAGCAGCTGCGGGCGGCGGCACAGTGTCCAGCCGAGCAGGCCCCAGTAGTGAAACCGCTCACGTCCGAGCACCCCGAGACGCACCACCGAGTAGAAGAACGCGAGCAGGTGGCGCCAGTCAGGAATCCCACGAAGCTTCGGCGGACGGTACTCGCGCAGAAACGTGCGCACGCGCCGGTAGTACGGGCCGGGCGAGTACAGGCTGCGCAGGATGTCTCGATAACCCTCGCGAAGCGCACCCAGCCCCATGCGCGGCAGGATGTTGGTGGTGCCGTCGACGTTGTCGCCGGTCATCTCGCCCAGCAACCGGCCCTCACGTTTCATGCGTTCGTAAAGACGTGTGGTGCTGGGCGCGTTGAGGATGCCGACCATCGCGGTGACGATGCCGCTGTCCTGGATGAACTCGACCATGCGCCGGAACACCTCCGGCGTGTCGTGGTCGAAGCCGACGATGAACCCACCCTGCACCTGCATACCTGCGCGCTGGATGGTGCGGACGTCGGCCAGCAGGTCTCGGCCGCGGTTCTGTCGCTTGTTGCACTCGGCCAGACCGGCGTCGTCCGGCGTCTCGATGCCGATGAACACGGAGTTGAACCCGGCCTCAACCATCAGCGCTAGCAGGGCCGGGTTGCGCGCCAGGTTGATCGAGGCCTCGGTAAAGAAGGGCATGCCGCGCTTGTCTTTCCGCCAGGCAACGAGCGTGGGTAGCAGGCGCGTCTTGAGCTCTCGCACGTTGCCGATGAAGTTATCGTCGACGAAGAAGACCGAGCCGTGCCAGCCCTGGGCATGGAGTGCATCCAGCTCGGCGATGATCTGTTCGGGGGCCTTGGTGCGCGGCCGGTGCCCGAAGCGTGCAGTGATGTCGCAAAACTCGCAGTCGAACGGGCAGCCGCGCGAGAACTGGACGCTCATCGACTGATAGTCAGCGAGTCTGAGCAGGTCCCAACGCGGCACCGGGGTGGCACTCAGATCGGGCACCACGGACGGAAGATAGACATGCCGCGCTCGGCCGGCCTCAAGGTCGGCTAGAAACGGAGCCAGCGTCGCCTCCGCCTCGCCGAGGACGAAATGGTCAACTTCAGGAAAGCCCGCCTGCTCCGCGTCGAACAACGGTCCGCCCGCAACGATGGTCTTGCCAGCGGCACGGCAGCGCGCGATCACCGCTCGAGCCGAGGAGCGCTGGGCGCTCATCGCGCTGACCAGCACCAGGTCGGCCCACTCCAGCTCGGCCGCGGCGAGCGGGCGCACGTTGACGTCCACGAGCCGGAGGTTCCAGCTGCGCGGCAGCATGGGCGCGATGGTGACCAGACCGAGGGGCGGCATGGCGGCGCGCCGGCCCACGAACTTCAGCGCGTGCCGGAAGCTCCAGAATGTGTCGGGAAACGCGGGATACAGCAGCAGCGCGTTCACGTCCGCCACTGTACGCCTGGTCGCCCGCCAGCTCCACACCCGGCTGCGCGCCTGTCCAAGACTACCGCACTACCTCGGGCTGCACTGGAACGTAACGGTCTTGCTGCCATCTGCGTGGACCACAACATTCGACACAACGCCCGGCCTGCCGATCTTCACGCAGTAGATCTGGGCATTTCGCGACGCCTCCAGCAATTCCTGGTCAGTCCGGTAGTTGAAGCGGAGAGCAGAATCTGGATGGTCAACCGGTGCAGCCTGGGAAGTCTGGACACATTCGAAAACAACGATCCTGCGACCCTCGGGGTCGTTGGAAAAACTTCGCGCCTGGGGCAAGGACTGGTAAGGCTCGCAGAACGCGACCGCGCGCTGGTTGGCCTGGATCAGTTCATCGTCGTTGCGATATTGATAGGTAACGGTGGGATTGCTCGCGCTCAGCTGCTTTGGTGAAGAAGCCCTGGTTAGAGCACAGGATGTCATCATCATGGCCGCAATCGCCCCGGCTGCCACGACGCATATCTGCATGAATTGTAGAGAGCGGCTATTCATCTGAATCTGACTCCTTCTAGTGTCGCAGGTAGCCACAGGATTGCGGCTTCGCCAGGCCACTCTGCGAGATTGCTCCGCCACAGGTGGCGCAGTCTGTTCGCTGGCGCACCGAGTGAAGGGCGGCGACCTTGTTCGCGCAGCGCGTCAGGGAATCAACCACTTGGAGGCAGTTCCGTGCGCTGCCGGACAGACGAGCAGTTCGAGACATCACAGAGTGCCATCAAGACCCCATCGGGAGAAGAGGCGTTATGAGCAGTGATTCGACATTGCAGAAGTCCTGGATTCAGTTGGCCCTGGCGTCGGAGGAACCGCAGCACAGCGCGAGCGCCGAGACCGGCACGACCACTGGACCGGCGTCCGGCCAGGTCGCAGCGGGCTGGAATCCCTCTGAGGTCTGGCTGCGGCGTATCGAGCAGCCGCGCCGGAGTCTCGCTGAGCGGCGCCTGATCCGGGGTCTGCCATGACCCTTTGCCCTGTCGCGTTTGCCATCGGTTGCAAGAAGTGCCCCATCGTTCGTATGTGCCAGGTAAAGGGTCTCATCGGCGACTACAAGCCGAAGAAGGCAGCCAGGGGGACGCCACGGCACGACTAGGGCGGGCCAGACCCGCGTCTGGCGCCCATCTTTGCCAATGGCCTGCGCGCGGTGGCATCTGAGGGCGCGGCGCTACCCTTACGTACGGCAGCGTACCGACGCGGTGGCAGGCCGCCTATAGCATCGATGTTCTTGCAAGAAGGACGACACTCGATGAAATCAACCAAGATCGCGGCTATCGTGCTGATCGGCGCCGGCGTGTTAGGGCTGGCGTATGGCGGCTTTACCTACACGAAACAGACTCACGAAGTCGACATGGGTCCTCTGCACATGTCCATCGATGAAAAGCAGACCGTCAATGTCCCGATCTGGGTCGGTGTTGGCGCCATCCTGATCGGTGGCTTTCTGTTGGTTGTCCGCACCAAGCCGTAACACCACGATCCCTTCGCTACAGGACAGGTTCGGCCTGTTCCTGAACCTCTGCCAGTCACGCGGCTGTGACTCAAGTCCAAACGTTCGCTGGCGTACAGACGACCGAACCGCCAGCGCGCATGATCCACCCTCAAATTGTCACCGCCGCAGTTCGCGGCTCCAGGTAGTTTCGATATGAACAAGCAACTTCTCATTGGCGGCATTGTGGGTGCCCTGGCGATCACGGCAGTTGCCGCAGTGGCAGGATACCGGACGATGGACACGAAGTCGGCGAATGTCGGTCGCGAGGAATGCCGTGACGAAATCGTCACGCTCACGCGACAGACCAAGGATCCCGACAAGATTGCGGGAACGGTAGTTGGTGCAGTAATCGGCGGCGCTCTTGGCAATCAGGTCGGCGGCGGTGACGGCAAGAAGCTGGCCACTGTCGGCGGCGCCGTTGCTGGTGGCTATGCCGGCAACAGGATCCAGGACAATATGCAGGAAAACAACACCTACCAGGAAACCCGGCGGGTATGCCGGACCGTCTACGACTGACGGTAGAAAATGACTGTAGAAACAGCCGGTTGAGACCATAGGTCCACCCGCAAGGCCTCGTTTTCGACCCCGGTGAGCGCGGCTTGCCGGGGTCGATTGGTGTCTGGCCTCCAGGTGCGGGCCATTCGCTACTTGAACGACGCCAATAGGTCTCGCTAAACTAATCTTTGAGTGCGCGGTGGCGCATGTCTGCCTGTCCGAGTGGCAGGGCCCCGGCCGGGCGATCGGAGTACGCCGATGCCAGACGCTCATACGCCGAGTCAGAACCACGTGCTGGCCGCTTTACCGGCGACCGATTTCGAGCGGCTGAAACCTCACCTGGAACTTGTTCCGTTAGCTCTGGGCCAGGTGCTGTACGAATCCGGCGCCGAGCTGCGGCATCTTTATTTCCCAACCACCTCGATTGTGTCCCTGCTGTATATCCTGGCGGACGGCGCCTCCGCTGAAATCGCCGTTGTTGGCAACGAGGGCATCGTCGGCATCTCGCTCTTCATGGGTGGCGAGACCACGCCCAGCCGGGCGGTGGTGCAGAGCGCAGGGCATGCCTTCCGTCTGCCGGCCAAGTTGCTCAAGGAAGAATTCGCCAGGGCCGAGATCTTGCAGTACCTGTTGTTACGCTACACACAGGCCCTGATTACGCAAATGGCGCAGACCGCGGTCTGCAATCGGCATCATTCTGTCGACCAGCAACTGTGTCGGTGGTTGTTGCTGAGTATCGACCGCCTTGCTACGGACGAAGTCGTCATGACGCAGGAGTTGATTGCCAACATGCTCGGCGTACGTCGCGAGGGAGTCACCGAGGCCGCGGGAGCGCTGCAGAACGCAGGATTGATCAGCTACCGTCGTGGCCACATTGCCGTGCTCGACCGCCCCGGCCTGGAAGCCCGGTCCTGTGAGTGCTACGCGGTCGTCAAACGGGAATACGATCGCCTGCTGCCCTACCGCATCGAGCCATGAGGTCCTGTTAGGCGGCTGCCGACTTGCGGCGTGACGGGCGCGCCATAAGGCAAAGCGCCCGCTCAAAGTTCCCACTAGCGGGTTCCATGAGTGTCCTTGTGTACGCTCCCGCACCGACCGGGCGCGCAACAACGCCCACACTCCATACCGAGCTGACCTTCGCAGGCTCGTTTGAAATGCATTTGGAGTTCTATTTCATGTATTCGACAAAGATTCTCATCGCGGCTGTCACGGCTGTCTTCCTGGCGACCTCGATGGGCTGCGCGTCCACACGGACCCAGGAAAGCACGGGCCAGTACATCGACGACACCGTCATCACCAGCAAAGTCAAGGCGGCCATCATAGGCGAGTCGACCCTGAGCGCTGCCGAGATCAACGTTGAGACCTTCAAGGGTGTCGTTCAGTTGAGCGGCTTCGTAAGTTCAGCCGCGGATATCGCCACGGCAATCAGGTTGGCGCGCACCGTCAGCGGTGTGAGAGACGTCAAGAACGGCATGAACGTCAAGTAATCGGGTCCGCGACGAGCCGTCACCCGCTGCGCCTGGCATAGGCTCATCGAGTGGCGGCCGCTGCGGCGACTTGTCACGGCCGACGTTCTTGCAGCCAAGGGTAGCTAATGCCGGCATTGAAACAGGCCGCTCCGAAAAATCGCCTGATTGCGGCGCTGCCGGATCGAAGCCGGCTGCGTGTCCTGGCGAGTTGTGACCAGGTCCAGCTGGTCCTGGCGCAGGTGCTTTGCGAGTCGGGCGGCACGGATTCGCAACGTCTACTTCCCACTGAATTGTGTCATCTCGCTGGTGACGTCGCTCGACGACGGAGCGCGGCTGGAGATCGGCATCGTCGGCAATGAGGGCATGCTCGGAACGCCACTTGTCCTCGGCGTGCGCGATTCGCTGCAACATGCCGTGGTTCAGGGAGCGGGGTCCGCGTTACGCATGAGTGCGACCGCCTTCCGCCGTCACTGCAAGGAAGACGCGGCACTGCGACTGGCGATGAACCTCTACATTCAGGTGCGGATGAACCAGCTGGCGCAAACGGCCGCTTGTACCCACCGCCACGACGTGGAATCACGCGTCGCTCGCTGGATGCTGATGACCCGGGATCGGGCGCTCTCCAACTGTTTTCATCTCACGCACGAATTTCTCGCCGACATGCTCGGCGTGCGGCGCGTGGGCATCACACAGGCGGCGAGTTCGTTACAGGAGCGCGGCCTAATAAGCTACAGGCGCGGAGAAATCGCCATTCTCAATGGCGCAGGCCTCCGAAAGGCCTCGTGCCTATGCTACGGGCGAGGGAAGGCGATGTACGCGCAGACGATGGGTGCGCATGCCGCCGCGGCACAGAGCTATGCCGGCGGCGCCACCGAACCGGCGTAGAACACCTCGCACTCTCCGCCGGGGAAGAGATCCCGGCCCTTCTTCAGCAACTCAAGCGCGGGCCCGGTCAGGGACTTCACGACGCCCGGCTTCTCAACCACCGGGTGCCGGAAGGCCCCGCTTACTCGCTGCTGAACTCTTGCGCAGCCGTTCTCGTCAATCAGGGCGACGGTCACGTCAGCAAACCGCGCCTCGACGAAATCCAGTCCTCCCTGGAGGGCAACCCGGTTCTTGCTCGTCGCCATGGCCACATCCAGCGCCTGCGCCACGCCGCGCTCGACCTTCCAGTCGGAGACGAGCGTCCGGATCTTGCTGCTGCCGCTCGACCCTTGAATGACGTTCGCGAAATCGTATCCCTTCGTGACCATCAGGCCGAGAGGACCGGCAAAGAAGAATGCACCCACGTCTACCAGGCTGAAGTTCTGGCTGGACTCGAATCTGGAAAACTCCCGATCCAGATCGCTGCCATGGAACGTCAGGTTCTCGCCCCGTAACGAGATCTGCCCCTCCATGGTCTGCCTCATCTCATGCATGGTGTCGCCCCGCATCGTCAGGTTCATGGAGAAGTCCATCTGCCCTTCTGCGACCTTCTTCGGCGACAGGGTCGTGAAGAACTCCTCGATGTAGAGCTGTGGCAGTGAGTAAAGAACATCGTACAGGGGAACGACGCCACTGAAATTTGCCTGCATGCTGCCAGACCCCTGGGCGCCAAAGGCACGCATCGTGACCGGCTTGATAAGGAAGACGCCATTCTCCCCGTTGGCCGAAAACTTCAAATCGGACACCACAAGAGCATCTTTCCGGAACTCCCCGCAGGCGACGTCGGCCGTGACGGAAAGGCCCTTCATGGGGTTCACATTCGTCCCGCCTAAGTGCTGCAAACGACGCACGTCCATGCGGCAGTCGGTGGCCTCGAATCCTTCCCCGGATTCCTCATCGGCGTACACGAGAGTCC
>CAVOGD010000004.1:0-51427 GCA_963695155.1 uncultured Gammaproteobacteria bacterium | reverse complement strand
GCGCAGGCATCGGACGCCGATCCCCATGCGGCACACGTGCGGCGCTGCTCGCCGAGATCGAGCGCGACGTGCGCGACACCTCCGCCTACCTCAACCGCCGCCAGCTCGACCCGCGCGTGCTGGCGGCGATGGCGAAGGTGCCGCGCCACGAGTTCGTGCCGCCGAGAGCCGGCGACGCCGCCTACGACAACCGGCCGCTGCCGATCGGCCACGGGCAGACCATCTCGCAGCCGTACATCGTCGCGCTCATGACCGAACTGCTCGAGCCGCGCGCCCGGCTGACCGCGTGCTCGAGATCGGCACCGGCTCGGGCTACCAGGCGGCGGTGCTGGCCGAGCTCGCGACGAGGTCTACACGCATCGAGATCCTCGAGCCGCTCGGCCGCAGGCCGGCAGCGACCTGGCGCGCCTCGGCTACGACAACGTCCAGGTGCGCATCGGCGACGGCTACCACGGCTGGCCGGAGCACGGCGCCGTTCGACGCGATCATCGTGACGGCGGCCGCCGAGCCACGTGCCGCCGCCGCTGGTCGCGCAGCTCAAGCCGGGCGGACGCATGGTGATCCCGGTCGGCACGCGCTTCACGACCCAGTACCTGGTGCTGGTCGAAAAGCGCGCCGACGGCCGGATCGCACGCGGCAACTGCTGCCGGTGCGGTTCGTGCCGCTGACCGGCGGACATGACTGAGCTGCCGCGGCGCGCACCGCTGTTGTCGCTGGCGCTGGTCTCCGGCGCGGCGCTCGCCTACGAGATCCTGCTGATGCGCGTGTTCGCCGTCGTGCACTGGCACCACTTCGCCTACATGATCATCAGCCTGGCGCTGCTCGGCTACGGCGCCAGCGGCACGTTCCTGGCGCTGGCGCACCGGCGGCTGCTGCGGCGCTTCGCCGTGAGCTACCTCGCCAACCTCATGGCCTTCGGCGTGCTGGTTGTCGCGAGCCCGGCACTGGCGCTTGCACTGCCGTTCACGGCTGAGGCGCTGCTGTGGGACCCGCGACAGCTGCTGTGGCTGGTGGCGATGTACGTGGTGCTGGCCGCGCCGTTCTTCTGCGCCGCGAACGCCATCGGGCTGGCGCTGATCGCGCACCGCCGAGCGCGTGGGGCGCGTCTATGCGGCGGACCTCATCGGCGCGGGACTCGGCGCCGCGCTGGTGCTGGGGCTCTTGTACTGGCTGTGGCCCGGGCAGGTGCTCAAGGTCGTCGCGGCGACCGGGTTCGTGGCGGTGATGGCGGGTGCCGTGGAACTGGGCGCGCCGCGCAAGCTGTGGTCGGGCGTGGCGGCGGCCGGCGTGATCGCGTTGCTGGCGTTGCCGCCGTCGCTGCTGCGCTTCGAGCCCGGCGACTACAAGGGCCTGAGCCAGGCGCTGCGCGTGCACGGCACCACGGTCGTGCTCGAGCGGTCGAGCCCGCTGGGACGAGTGACCGTCGTTGACAGCCCCGCGGTGCCGCTGCGGTTCGCGCCGGGCCTGAGCCTGAACTGGACGACCGAACCGCCGCCGCAGCTGGGGTTGTTCACGGACGGTGACGGCCTGCAGGCGATCACGGCGGCGGCCAGTCCCGCGCGCCTCGGGTTTCTCGCCAACACGACCTCGGCGCTGGCCTGGCGCGTGGCTGAGCCACGCAAGGTGCTGGTGCCCGCCGCGGGCGGCGGCACGGAGATCCTGCGCGCGGTGGCGCTGGGTTCGGCGCGCATCGACGCGCTGGAACTCGACCCCGAGGTCGCGGACTTGCTGGAACGCGAGTTGCTCGATTTCACGGGCGGCCTGACCGCCCGCGCCGGCGTGCACCTGCACCGCGGCGAGGCACGCGGGTTCCTGGCGGCGGCGGCTGAACGCTACGACCTGATCCAGTTGTCGCTGGCGGGCGCTGCGGGCGGCGGCGGCCTGAGCGGGCTGAACGAGGATTACCTGCACACGCTGGAGGCGTTCCGCCTTTACCTCGCGCATCTCGAGCCCGGCGGTTTCCTGTCGGTGACGCGCTGGGTGGACGTGCCGCCGCGCGACTCGCTCAAGCTGGTGGCGACCGTCGTGGCGGCACTCGAGTCGCTGGGCGTCGCGGATCCGGGCGCGCGCCTCATGATGATCCGCGGCCTGCAGACCGTCACGCTGCTGGTCAAGAACGGCGCGGTCACGGCCGCCGAGATCGCGAAGCTGCGCGTGTTCTGCGACGAGTCGTCGTTCGACCCGGTGTGGTTTCCGGGCATCCGCGCCGAGAACACCAACAACTACGCGCAACTGCCGGGGCCGTGGTTCCACGACGGCGTGCGCGCGCTCATCGGCGAGGACCGCGCGGCATTCACCGCCGGCTACGCCTACGACGTGCGGCCCGCGACCGATGACCGGCCGCACTTCGGCAACTTCTTCCGCTTCGGCTCGTTCGCCGAGGCCTGGCAGGCCCGGGCGCGCGGCGGGCTGGCGCTGGCCGAGGCCGGTTACCTGTTGCTGGTGGCGACGCTGGCGCAGGCCGTCGTCGCCGGGATCGTGCTGATCGTGCTGCCGCTGGCGGTGTTCGCGCCGCTCAGGCGCACGCCGCGGCCGCTGCGCTGGCGCACGCTCGCGTACTTTGCGGGCATCGGGCTCGGCTTCCTGTTCATCGAGATCGCCTTCCTGCAGAAGCTGATCCTGCTGGTGCATCACCCGACGCTGGCGCTGGCGCTGGTGCTGGGCACGTTCCTGGTGGCGGCCGGCGCGGGCAGCGCGTTCGCGGGCCGCGTGCCGCACGCGCGCAGCCGGCGCGCGCTGGGCATCGCGGTCGCGGTCGTCGTGCTGCTGGGGGCGGTCTATGCCGTGGCGTTCGACGCGCTGGTCGCCGCGATGGCGAGCTGGCCGATGGCGGCGCGCGCGGCGGCCGCCGCGGTGCTGCTGGCGCCGCTGGCGTTCTGCCTGGGGCTGCCCTTCCCGCTCGCGCTGCGCGAGCTGCCCGAGCCGCTGGTGCCGTGGGCCTGGGGCATCAACGGCTGCGCCTCCGTGGTGAGCGCGGCGCTCGCCACGCTGCTGGCCGTGGAAGTCGGGTTCGGCGCGGTGCTGTCGCTGGCGCTGGTGCTGTACGCCGGGATCCTGTGGGTGTTTCCCGGCGGCAGGTGGGTAGCTTGAAGGAGGGGTCAGACCCCTGAGAGGGGTCAGACCCCCGAGAGCGGGCAGACCCCCGAGAGCGGGCAGACCCCCGCCGGAGACAGATGCCGGCAGGAGACGGAGTCTGACCCCGCAGGGGTCTGACTCCTCCTGAAGCAACTGCTGCTGCGGTGGATGACGTTCAGTTGGTCTTGACCCTGCGCGCCTTGCCGGTCGAGAAGTCCGCGTCGCTGAAGGTCGCGGCGCTCATGGACTTCAGTTCCTCGCGTTCGACGGCCTTGCCGTTCCGGTAGGTGATCCGCCGCACCGGGAAACCCTCGAACCCGGCTGCCGTCGCAGCGTCGTCCATCGCCGGCGCCATGGGCATGTTCTTCATGGCCTCGGCCAGGCTGGACATGAATTCCCGCATCTGCTCGAAGACCTGGTAGTCCGCCGCACCGAGCTTGAGCGCCGCGGCATCGGCCGCGCAGACCTCGGCGACCTTCTGCTTGCCCTTCACTCCCTCGTAATTCGTGCAGCGGATGCCGCCGACGGTGTCCGTGCCGCGCGCCGTATAGACCGTGCGCGCCGGGGCCTGCGCCTGCTGCGGCATCTGGCCCTTCATCATCTGCTCCATCATCGCGCGCTGTTCCGGCGGCACGTTCTTCATCGCCTGTTCCATCTGCGAGGCCATGCCCTGCATCTGGCCGGCCATCCGGTCGATGGTCTGCTGGTCCATCTCCGTGTACTCGTTGCGCTGCTTGTCCAGCATCAGCACGCGCTTGCGGCCGTCGCTGGTCAGGAAGATGAGCGAACTGTCGCCGTCGTTGACCCGGAAGCGGGTCGCGTCCAGCAACAGTTCCGATTGCTCGGTGCTGTTGGTCGCCAGGTCGGTGCTCAGGAGCTCGAAGCGGGTACCGGCGGAGGCCGGCAGCGCGACCAGGGCGGCGGCAAGGAAGATGAGTGCTTTCATGGACCTCTCCTCAGGATCCAGGGGGGCAAGACAACGCATACCACAGTAGCGCACCACGGCGGCCACGGCAGTAGCGCTCGGGGCACGGCCCTGGGTAAGCCAAACCATTATGTAAAATTCCTCAATGAGGTGCACGCGTGACGCTTCCCGGACCACCGCCGCGGCGGAGCCCCGTCAACCCGCCCAGCCCCGGCGCGTTGATGCACTAGACTCGAACACAAGACCGGGAGGACCGAACATGTTGTCGTCTGAACTCGTCATGGACCGCGGGCACGGTCGCTGGGCGGCATGTCGCGCCTGGCTGCTGGCGCCCATCGCCGCCGCGCTGCTGACCCTCGCGGGTTGCGGCGGCGGCTCCAGCGCACCCGGGGCAGCCGCTCCGGTCACCCCACCGGCCGCGACCTGCGGCACGGCGGGCAGCGACTGCGGCACCGTCTACATCGGCTTCACCGACGCGGACGGCGACTTCCTCAGCTACTCCGTGGACGTCGTCTCGCTGACCCTCACCAAGGCCAGCGGCGCCGTCGTCAACGCGCTGCCGGTACGCCAGCGCGTGGACTTCGCGCAGCTCGTCGACATGACCGAGCTGGTGACGGCCGCGACCATCCCGAGCGGCACCTACGTCAGGGCGTCGATGCAGCTCGACTACGCGGGCAACGAGGTCAACGTCGAGGTGAACGGCGCGCCGGCCGCGGCCACGGTCGTGGGCAAGGACGGCCAGCCGCTCGGCGTGGTCAACTTCGACATCCAGCTCGACAACCGCAACCACGTGGTCGTGGTGCCGGGACGCCCCGCGTTCCTGCAGCTGGACTTCGACCTGGCCGCGTCGCACACGGTGGACATCGGCACGACGCCGGCCACGGCCACCGCCGAGCCGTTCCTGGTCGCGACCCTGCAGCCGGTCGAGGAGAAGGAACTGCGCGTGCGCGGCCCGCTGGTGTCCGTGGACACCGCGGCCAGCAACTACGTCATCGACATCCGCCCGTTCAACCACCGTGACGCGCGCCTCGGCCAGGTCACGGTCGCGACCGGCAACGACACGGCCTTCGAGATCGACGGCACCGAGTACATCGGCGCGGCGGGCCTCACGGCGCTGGCGCTCAAGGACATCGGCACGCCGACCATCGCGTTCGGCAAGCTGGTCGTCGCCGACCGCCGGTTCACGGCCGAGCGCGTGCTGGCCGGCTCGAGCGTGCCGGGACCGCGCTTCGACGTCATGGTGGGCAATGTGACCGCGCGCAACGGCGACCGGCTGACGGTGCGCGGTGGCACGCTGATCCGTCGCACCGCGACCGACGCCGCCAGCTTCGTGCGCGGCGACGTCACCGTCATGATCGGGCCCGAGACGCGCGTCGCGCGCCAGGGCGGCGGCGGCGCAGGCCTGCCCATCCAGGCGATCTCGGTCGGCCAGCGCATCCATGCGTTCGGCGAGTTCAACAACACGCCCGACGGGCTGGTCCTCAACGCCGAGCAGGGCCTGGTGCGCATGAACGTCACGCACCTGCTGGGTGCGGTGGTCTCCGCCAACCCGGGTCACCTGACGCTCAGGCTGGCCGGGATCGACGGCCGGCGCGCCGAGATCTTCGACTTCGCCGGCACGGGTCCGACGTTCCTCGCGGACGCCGACCCGAACGCGTACGAAGTCGTGACCGGGCCGCTCGACCTGAATCGCCTGCTGCCCGGCTCCGCCGCGCGGGTGTTCGGCTTCGTCACGCCGTTCGGCACGGCGCCGCCGGACTTCGTCGGCCGCACCGTCGTCGACTACGTCGACCTGATGGCGGTCATGGGCATCGGCTGGGGCCAGAACGGCACGGCCGCCCCGTTCCTCAGCATCGGCGACACGGGCATCGTGATCGACAACGCCAACCCGGAACTCGGGCTCAGGCACCACATCGCGATCGGCCCGCGGTTCATCGACATCAAGACCCTGGCCAGCGCGGTGACGCTGGCGCCGGCCTCGAGCACGGGCGCGGGCATGTTCGCGATCGGCGAGCCGCACCATGTCGAGATGTACAGCGACTTCGCGAGCTTCAGCGCGGCGCTGGCCACCAAGCTCTCGGGTGGCGCCAGGGCCTTCGGCCTGCACGCCAAGGGGCACTACGATCCGGGCAGCAACACGTTCCAGGCGCGCGGCATCGCCGTGGCCCTCGGGCGTCCCGCCGGCTGATCGTCGTCATCCGGCTCGACTCAGGCCCGCGCCGCAAGGCGCGGGCCTTTTCTTGTGGGCACCGCACATAATGCTGGACTGGCTCCAGAACATAACGCGCGAAAAGTGCCGGAAATTTTTACGCCACTGCGCGCAAGTCCTTATACCGCCCTTGTGATTCAACTAGTTGAATGCTGGCGCGATTCTTGTATCTAATTGGGGCAAGACACAGGTTGAGTATTGAGCAACATGCATAGCACCCTTTCCAAGACGGCGGCGCGCCTGGCCGGACTGCTGTTGGCTGCCGTGACGATGAGCGCCAATGCCATCGTCGTTGATTTCACTGACGCCACGTGGCGCGACGTGGTGCAGCCCGACAACACCCGCCAGAGCGCGACGGCCGAAGGCATCACACTCACGGCCGCGCCCGACGGCAGCTACCTGACCTTCAACGCCGCCGCGGCGGAGCGGTCGGGCTGCCAGGCTGGCCAGTCCACGCACGGCCTCGCCTGCCTCGGCGACGGTATCGGCATCGTGGACGACGAGATCACGCAGGGTGGCGTGCAGCAGCTGCATGTGTCCTTCGGCGGGCTGCTGGTGAACATCGCCGGCATCCAGTTCCTGGACCTGTTCGGCAACGAGAGTCACCGCGAGGTCATGGGCGAGTCCGCGCGCATGACGCTCGTCGTGGGCGGCACGGTCTACGAGACGCGCCCGACCTTCGACAACAACGGTGTCGCCGGCGGCTACTGGTTCTGGGACACGAGCGCGTTCGCGCTGGGCATCGAGTCCTTCACGCTGTTCGGCCCCAACGACGGCTTTGCCGATTTCGCGCTGGCGGGACTCACTTACAGCGTGGCTACGCCGCCCACCATCAGCCTGTTCGACCAACCGGTGTCGTCCGTACCGGAGCCGGGATCGCTCGCCCTGCTCGGCATCGGCCTGCTCGGCGTGGGACTGGCGCGGCGCAGGCGCGCCACTCGCTGATCGTCGTCACTTGACTCGACCCGGGCCCGCGCCGCAAGGCGCGGGCCTTTTCCTTGCTGATGGCGGGGCAGTCGGAGGGGTCAGACCCCCTTCGGGGGTCAGACCCCAGAACGATCGGGGTCTGACTCCGCAGGAGTCTGACCCCTCCGCGCCGCGGCATCAGGAAGGTCGGGGTCTGACTCCGCAGGAGTCTGACCCCTCCGCGTCGTGGCATCAGGAAGGTCGGGGTCTGACTCCGCAGGAGTCTGACCCCTCCGCGCCGCGGCATCAGGAAGGTCGGGGTCTGACTCCGCAGGAGTCTGACCCCTCCGCGTCGCGGCATCAGGAGGGGTCAGACCCCCTTTGGGGGTCAGACCCCCGGAGGATCGGGGGTCAGGTCCCGCGCGGTTACGCGCCCTGCGGCTTGCGCGCGCGCACGAACGCGCTCATGAACCTGCCGTCCACGTGCGGCGCGACCGCGTCGGCGTCGATGCCGGCCGCGGTGAGCATGTCGCGCGCATCATCCACCCGGTAAATGCGCGTCGGCTCGATCCCGATGTCCGTGAAGCCCGCGCCTGCCAGCTTGTCGCGGTACTCGCCCTCCTCGAGCGCGCCCGCCACGCAGCCCATCCACAACTCGACGCTGCGGCGGATGACCTCCGGCACGGCTCCGCGCACCACGATGTCGGACACCGCGAGCCGCCCGCCGGGCCGCAGCACGCGGAAGGCCTCCGCCAGCACACGGTCCTTGTCGGCGGCGAGGTTGATGACGCAGTTGGAGATGATGACGTCCACCGAGCCGTCGGGCAGCGGGATGTGCTCGATCTCGCCCTTCAGGAACTCCACGTTGGTGGCGCCGGCCTTGCGCTGGTTGTCGCGTGCCAGCGCCAGCATCTCGTCGGTCATGTCGAGGCCGTAGGCCTTGCCGGTCGGGCCGACGCGCCGCGCCGACAGCAGCACGTCGATGCCGCCGCCCGAGCCCAGGTCGAGCACGGTCTCGCCCGGCGCGAGTTCGGCCAGCGCGGTCGGGTTGCCGCAACCCAGCGATGCGGCCAGCGCGGCCGCCGGCACGGTGGCGCTGTCGCCGGCGCCATACAGGTTGGAGGTGATCGGGTCCTGGCCGCCGCCCAGCTGGCCGGGCGCGCAGCAATCGGGTGCGCAGCAGCTGCCGGCCGTGGCCACGCGTTGCGCCGCGGCGCCGTAGCGCTCTTTGACGAGTTCCCTGATGTCCCGTGATGTCATGTCGCACTCCTTGCGGCGGGCTGTTCGCCGGCGCCGCCCGTGGGTCGTTCAGCAGCAGGCGGTCAGCAGCCGCACCATGTCGGAGACCGTTTCGCGGCGCACGCGGTAGTACACATAGCGCTCCTGCTTGCGGCGCGCGACCAGCCCCGCGCGGCGCAGCAGGTCGAGGTGGTGCGACAGCGTCGGCCCGGTCACGGCAACCGCCTCGCCGATCTCGCCGGCCGCGACCTCGCCGCCGTCCCGCACCAGGAAGAAGAACACCTGCAACCGCGTCAGGTGCGCCAGGGCCTTGAACGCCTCGGCGTGGGCGGCACGGGCCTCGAGCCGGCAGGACGGCTTGCGCTGGGTCTGTTTCATGTTTAGATATTTAGCTATTTATCGAAATAATGTCAAGAAGAAAGAGCCCGACCCCGAGGGGGCCGGACTCCTTCTGTGGAAGCGGGCTGCGGTCCGGAGGGGTCAGACCCCCAAGGGGGTCAGACCCCGGACCAGGACGTTACTTGGCGATCACCTCGAACGAATCGTCGAGCAGGAACCCGACGACGGTGCCCGACGGGATCTCCACCTCGGTGCCGGTCTTCTTCGCCGCAATGGCGCCGGCCGCACCGCCCAGGATGCCGCCGATCAGCTTGCCCTTGTCGTCGTCGATCTGGTGGCCGACCACCGCGCCGACCAGGGCGCCGCCCGCGATCTTGGCCGTGTCGCGCGCCGTGTCGCTCTTGCCCTGCTGCACGATGCGGCCCGAGATCGCCACGGTGTCGGCGCCGGTCAGCGTCAGCCGGTCGAAGGTCAGGCCGAGCGTCGGGATGCCGCCGATCTTCTGGCTGCCGGACACCACTTCGGTGACCGTGCCCTGCATCGGCGACCCGGCCATGACCAGGGTCTTGCCGTCCACGACGACGTCGGTGGCGAGGCGCCCCTCGATGCGATCGCCGACGCGCGCGGTCTTGGTGGTGAGCGGCGAGACGACCTCGACGGACAGCTGCGTGCCTGCCGGCACCACGTAGGTGCGGGCGGTCGCCGGCATCGGCTGGGGCGTGGTCTTCGCCGGGGCCGGGGCCGCGGCCGGTGCCGGTGCCGGGGCGGCAGCCTTGCGCTGCGTGATTTTCTGTTTGGCGGCAAGATCCGCCTCGCGGCGCGCCAGGTCGGCCTCGCGCTCCTTCAATGTCATGTCGGCCTCGAGGCGCGCGAGTTCTTCTTCCCTGGCGGCCTGCGCGGCGGCTTCCGCCTCCGCTTCAACGACGGCGGCCTCTTCCGAGACGGGCGCCGCAGCCTGGTCGGCGGCCGGCGCGGGTTCCTTGGATCCGCCGCAGCCGGCCAGCGTGAGGGCCACGAAAGCGGCGGGCAGGACATAAAGGAAAGTACCGGGCTTGATCTGGAACACGTTGGCTTGACTCCTTGCTGGGAACGGGGTGGACCACGGCCATTCGGCCGGAATCCGGGGGATATCCTATCTATGACTGCCCGGCAACCGGTTCGTTCCTCGGCCGCCGGCATCAGGGTCCATGGTGTCAATTCTGCATGGCGCATGCTGACCGGTACCTGAACGCCCGGGAACAAACGGCGTTCCGGCCTGCGGCTCCTGTGCCGCTCAGCGCACCCAGTTCTCGACGCAGAGCCCCGGGACCCGGCGGAACTCGCCCAGGTTGTGGGAAACCAGGATCAGTTCCTGTGCACGGGCATGGGCGGCTATCCATAGGTCGTTGTTGCCGATAGGCCGGCCCTTGGCCTCGAGCCCGGCGCGGATCTGGCCATAGTGTCCGGCGGCGGCGGCCGGCAACGGCAGCACCGGCAACAACGAGGTCAGCTCGTCCAGGATCTTCCTGACCTGCCCGGGCGAGTGGCTCTTTGCCGCACCGAACTCGAGTTCGCCGAAGGTGATGACCGACAGCACGGCTTCGCCCGGCCCCAACTGCTGCAGTCGTCTCAGCAGTGTCGCCGGCTGGCGCTTCGTCATGTAGATACAGATGTCCGTATCCAGCATGTAGCGCGCCACACTCACAATCCCTCGCGCGCCTCTGGCGGCAGGTCCCGGCGGCCGTCCGACATGAAGTCGTCCGGCATCGAACCCATCAGTTCCGCGACCCGGCCGAGGCCGGGTTGCCTCTCGCGCAACACGATCTCCGCGCCGCGGCGGAAGATCTCGACCTCGTCCGCGGCGAAGCGGAACTCCTTCGGCAAGCGCACGGCCTGGCTGTTGCCGGACTGGAACACGCGGGCTGTCTTCATCGCTACACCCAATGTATATACATCTAAGTATATACATCTGTCGTCCGTAGGTCCACGCAGCCGATCGTACGGTCTGGGCCGGCCGGGCGGCTCGGCACAATGCCCCGCGTTCTGCGGGAAATCCGCCGCCCGGGAGGCCGCTTGGTATCCTAGGCGTCCTTCCCCACGGCGCGCCCGGTGCGGCGCAGCGAGACGACCATGACTGCGATTCGTGAAGCCGACTTCGTGCAAAGCGTCGCCGACGCCCTGCAGTTCATTTCCTATTACCACCCGGCCGATTACGTCGCCCACCTGGGCCGCGCCTGGGAGCGCGAGCAGTCGCCGGCGGCCAAGGACGCCATCGCGCAGATCCTCACCAACTCGCGCATGTGCGCCGAGGGCCGGCGGCCGATCTGCCAGGACACCGGCATCGTCAACGTGTTCCTGAAGGTCGGCATGGACGTGCGGTGGGACGCGAAGCGCAGCCTGCAGGAAATGGTGGACGAGGGCGTGCGCCGCGCCTTCAGGCATCCCGACAACAAGTTGCGCAACTCGATCGTGGACGACCCGCTGTTCCTGCGCAAGAACACGGGCGACAACACGCCGGCCGTGGTGCACGTGCAGATGGTGCCGGGCAAGACCGTGGACGTGACGGTCGCGGCCAAGGGCGGCGGCTCCGAGAACAAGTCGAAGTTCGTGATGCTGAACCCGTCCGACTCGATCGTGGACTGGGTGCTGGCGACGGTGCCAACGATGGGCGCCGGCTGGTGCCCGCCGGGCATGCTCGGCATCGGCGTGGGCGGCACGGCCGAGAAGGCGATGCTGATGGCCAAGGAAGTGCTGATGGAGCCCATCGACATGCACGAGTTGCTCGAGCGCGGCCCGGCCAGCAAGCTGGAGGAACTGCGCATCGACCTGTACGAGAAGATCAACGCGCTGGGCATCGGCGCGCAGGGCCTGGGCGGCCTGACCACGGTGCTGGACGTCAAGATCAAGACCTACCCGACGCACGCGGCGTCGAAACCCATCGCCATGATCCCGAACTGCGCCGCCACGCGGCACGCGCACTTCGTGCTGGACGGCTCCGGCCCGGTGGCGCTCGAGCCGCCGTCGCTGGAGGACTGGCCGAAGGTGACCTGGAGCCCCAGCAAGGAAGCGAAGCGCGTCAACCTCGACACGCTGACGCGCGACGAGGTGAAGACCTGGAAGCCGGGCGAGATCCTGCTCCTGAACGGCAAGATGCTCACGGGACGCGACGCCGCGCACAAGCGCATCGGCGACCTGTTCGCCGCGGGCAAGCCGCTGCCGGACGGCGTGGACTTCACCAACCGCGTCATCTACTACGTGGGCCCGGTGGATCCGGTGCGCGACGAGGTCATGGGTCCCGCAGGCCCGACCACGGCGACCCGCATGGACAAGTTCACGGAGATGATGCTGGAGAAGACCGGGCTGGTGGCGATGGTCGGCAAGGCCGAGCGCGGCCCGGTGGGCATCGAGGCCATCAAGAAACACCAGGCCGCGTACCTCATCGCGGTCGGCGGCGCGGCCTACCTCGTGGCCAAGGCGATCCGCGGCGCGCGCGTGGTCGCGTTTGGCGACATGGGCATGGAGGCGATCTACGAGTTCGACGTCAAGGACATGCCGGTGACCGTCGCCGTGGACGCGCGCGGCGACTCGGTGCACAAGACCGGCCCCGCCGCGTGGAGCGAGAAGATCAAGACGCTGAAGATCCCGGTGCGCGTGGCCTGAAGCCACGCACACCGCGCACTTCAGCTGCGCATCAGGGTCGCGCGGGCAGGTCTGCTTCCGTCTTCGCCCGCGTGACGTGGATCTGCAGCGGTTCCGCGACGTCGCGCCGCTGCACCTGCAATACGACCTCGCTGCCGGGCTCGCCGGCAATCCGCTTCCAGACCAGGTCTTCCCGCGACTGGCCAGCCGTCGGCACGCCATCGACCGAGAGAATGAGGTCGCCCGGCTGCAAGCCGGCCATGCCCGCCGGTCCGCCGTCCGCCACCCAGTCGATCACGGCGTCGCCGGTGACCTTCTTCTTGCCGCGGCCATGCTCCGAGCCGATGCGCGCGCCGATCCGGCCCATGGGCACCGGGCCGTGATAGACAATTTCCACCTCGCGACTCTGCAGGACCGAGACGCCGCTGCAGAAGTCGTTGGTCATGACCGACAGCTGCGTGTTGGCCCGATACTTCGTGACCTTGTGGCGGAGCACTATCGTGCCCTCCGCGTCGTTCAGTTCGCCGCTCACTTCGCCCGCTTCCTCAGGGACCGTGCACTTGTCGGCCGTGAATCCTGCGCGCGACCAGGTTCCGCGCAGTTCATTACCCCTGGCCTCCAACCGGTACACGACCGCGATGGCGGCGTGCACGGGCACCTTGCCGACCAGCGTGTAGGTCGATTCGACGAAGTCTCCGGTTCCCGCCCGGTCCGTGAACAAGGTCAGGCGGCTGCCGTCCACGTTGAGCCGGAACAGCGTTCCGCTCGGGGCCCGCCAGATGCCGGCCCGGCCCGTTTCCTTCGCCGAGACCTCCGCCCTGAACTCCAGCTTGATGATGTCGTCCGCCACCTTGCCGGCGTCCTCTGCGTTGGGCGCCAGTTCCAGGTAGCGCTGGAATCCCGCAATCGCCTCGCTGAAGTTGCCGCGCCGGGCCTGTACCTGGGCCAGGTTGAACCAGGCCGCGGCCATGCCAGGCTCGATCTCGGTGGCCTTCTGGAACTCACTGGCGGCCAGCGAGAGGTCGGCGTCGCTCTTCGCCATCTCGATGGCGGCCAGGCCGCGCACGAGGTGACGGCGCGCATCGGCACCCGGTTCCTGGGCCCAGGACGCCAGCGCGTGACCGGACAGCAGCAACAGCAGCAACAGCGAACGCAGCATCATGACTACCCCTTTGGTGTGATCAGCCGGCCGGTGCCGGCTGCGCTGGCGCCTGCGGAGACTTGCCCGCCTGCGCCTCCAGTTGTTCGAGGCGGCGCAACTCGGCCGCCGTCTTTTCGCGTTCCGCCCTGGCGCGCGCCAGCGCTTCGCGGGCCTTGCGCAGGGCATCGCTTTCTGACGCGGGCTTGAAGCCGGCCGGGGACGCTGCGGACTGCTCATGGGCAATCGCCTGCTCGAGTTTCGCGATCTCGCCATCGTGCCTCGCCAGGACCTCGCGGGACGCCGCAAGTTGTGATGACAGCGCTGCCAGGAGCTGCGCCAGGGCAGCGGGGTCGGTCGGGAGGACCGGTTGCGAGACCTCCACGGGTTCTGGCACCTCGGGAACGGCGACGTCCGTCGGCCGGCAGTCTTCAGCGCGCTGCTCCCAGCTCGGCTGGTCCTCCGGGTCCTTGACACTCGCCGCCTGCCTGCTGGCGCAATCGAGTTGCTGCCGCGCCGCGGTCGGCGCGGGTAGCTTGAGGCGCAGCGCAGGGCTCGCGGCCGGGGCGGGAACACCCTTCAGTCCCTCGATCAGGTTCTTGTTGGCGGCATTCCATGCCTGTTGTTCGCTGGCCTGCTGGGCCTGCTTCTGCGCGGCCAGCTTTTTCGCGGCCTCGGCCGCTGCCTTGGCCTTCCCGGCCGCCGCAGCCGCGGCATCCGCCTGTTGCTGTGGCGACGGCCCGCCGCGCTGGTAGCAGCCGCCGGCGCAATCCTTCGCATAGGTGGGATTCAGGCAGCGCGAGACATAGTAGGCCTGGCACTCCTGTTGCGTTGCCCAGCAGTGGCCGAAGGTGCCCGTATGCTTGCTCAGCCACGGCTGCCAGTTGATGCAGTGCTCGGCCCACGCAACCGGCGCCATGACAAGCAATAGCGCGAAGGCCGCGCTAGGAGCGGAACGCATCGTCTCCGCCCCCGGATTGCTCGCTCGGTGCCGCGGGCGCCGGATCGCCGGCTGTTACGAACTCGCGGGTCTCGCCGGTGCGGACTTCCACCTCGTCGCCGCCTGCCGCCGTCATGGTGACGATGCCTTCGAAGACCTCGACCCGCGTCCGGTCTGGCGTCACGTCGAGGGAAAACTCCGTGCCGCGGACGGCGCACACGGCCGCGGGTGTGCGCACCTCGAAGCGCCGCATCCTGTTCTGCATTTCGACGCGCAGTCTCGCGATGCCCGCACCGAGGGCTGCCAGCAGGCCATCATCGTCATCCCTGGCGAGCGTGAAGTCGCTGTTCTGCTCGAGCACGACTTCGGTCCTGCCGCCTTCGAGAAAGACCTTTGCCCGGCCGCCGGGTGCGACTTTCACGGTCTCTCCGGCCTGCAGCGTGGGACCCGCGTCACGCACCACGGCTCCGTCCCCGCCATGGCGCTCGACCGCGCCCTGCAGCGGAATGACATAGCCACGTGCGGTCCCGCCCTGCCGGCCTGCCGCGCGGACTTCATCGACGAGGCGCGTACGCGCCGCCAGCAACGCTTCCGCGCGCGCCAGCAACTGTGTCGCTTCGTCGAGCCCTTGCCGGGCAATCGCTACCGCTTCAGCCGCCACCTGGTCGGCGGCCACGTCCCTGGCCAGTCGTATGGAGGCCGCGGTAGCGCGCGCAGAGGCAAGTTCATTACGCGCCGCCGCCAGGCGGGTTTGCGCAGCGGTTACCGAAGCTCCGGCCTGGTCCCGCAGTTGTACCGCGAGCCCTTGCGCCTGCTGCGCTGCCGAGGCTGCCGGCAAGGTCGTGGGGAAACACGCACAGGCAATCAACAAGGCCGTGCAGAGTATCGCTCGCGTCACGCGGTAGGCTCCGGTTTGGATACCCGAGCCACACAATAGACGGCGGCTGGCGCGCCGACCCATCGTGGGATACCACACGGCGACGCGACCCTGACGCAGAGCCCGCGGCGATCAGCGTGCCGGCACTGCCGTTGCGGGCGGCGGGGACGTGATCCGCACAGGCGCCTCTTCCGCGAACAGGATGCGGCCGTCGGGCAGGCGCTGGCAGTGCTGATAGGCAGCGGGCAGGATCGCCTTGCCGTGCCGGTCGATGGCGCCGCAGCGGCCGCCCTCGCCGATGATCGCCACGCCCTTCCTGAATTCGCCGGCCTTCCCCTGGTCGAAGCGTGGCGCGATGACCAGCCGGCCGCGCGCATCGATGTAACCGGCCGCCGACTTGCCGTCGGCCGTGCGCAGGGGCACCGCCGCCAGCCCCTCCGACAGCCGGCCGGGCTGGCCGGCGATTTCCGGCAGTCCCGGCACCGGCTGGCCGTTGGACTTCTGCAGCAGGCGGTAATGGCCACGCGCATCCCACGTCAGCAGCAGGTGACCGGAATATGACTTGACGGTGTAGTACTCCTGCCCGACCAGGACGCTGCCCGCAGCGTCGATCACGCCAGACGACACCATGCGACCGTCGTCCTCCAACATCATCGTCACGGCCAACCGATCGGACAGCGGCGCGATCGCCGAATACGTCGGCGGCACGATCACCTCACCCGTCCTCGCGACCAGCCCGCACAGCTTGCCTTCGCAGAAGACGGCCACGTCGCGACTGAATGGTCTCGCCCGATCGAACGTGGGCGCGAACAGCTCGCGGCCGCGACCGTCCGCGATGCCCCACTTGCCGCCCAGCCGCACGGCGTACAGGCCGTCGTGCATTGCGCCGACTTCCTCGTAGCCCGCGCGCAGGAGCTTGCTGCCGCGCTCGTCAACTGCTTCCCGGCCATCACCGGCGTCGACCTCATCGTCACCGCACGGGCGGACCTCACTGGATTGCGGCCGGACGACCCAGCGGCCCGTGAGGTCTATGCATCCCCACCATCCGTCCTGCGAGACTTGCGCGCGGCCGCGGCGGTCGAATGCCCCGGGCTTCTCATCGAACAGGGCGGGCGTGATGGGCTTCAGCTTCTCGTCGGCGATTCCCCACAGGCCCCGTTCCAGGTAAGCCAGGCGCCTCGGTGTCTGCCCAGGCGCGGCCGTCGTCACGGGCTCGAGCCACTCCAGCTCGACCGCCGACGATCGCCGTCCCTGACGATTCGCCACCCACCAGCGATGGTTGGCATAGACACCCACCCGCTGCAGCCCCTCGCCCGGCGGCAGCCTCAAGCCCGGCAGGTCGACCCATTCGTCGGAGTCTGCGTAGACGGGCTCGACGCGCCAGTCGCCATCGCGATCGATGAGCCCCCAGCGGGTGTGGCGCCGTGCCCAGGTATAGGCACCGCCCCAGGTTCCCACGGCCGACAGTCGCGGCTCGACGACCCATTTGCCGCGCGCATCGATCAGGCCCCAGCGCTGCACGTCCAGGACGTCGGTATCCGGATCGTCGCTCAAGCCCGCTGGCGGCCACGCCATTGCGGAATGGCAGCACCAGGCTGAAACCCGGCGGGATGACCCACTCGCCGTCGCGGTCCATGAATCCCCAGCGGTCGCCCTGTGACGCCGGCACGAGTCCCTCGCCCAGGTAATCCGGCGCCAGCGCCGACAGCGCCTCGCGCGCAGCGTCGAAAACCTCGGCGACTGGTTCCCAACCCAGGTCGGCGATCTCCTTGCCGGCTGTGTCGATCAGCACGATCCTGACGTCGGCCTCGCCCGTCGGCTCGTCATGCGCGTCGTTGCCTCTCCTGTCCACGGCAACGACGGCGCGACCACCCGAGAACCAGAGGCTGTTTGCGAAGCGCGGAGCGATGACCATCTCGCCGCGCCGATTGATGAAGCCGACCCTGCCGCCGGCGTCCGGCGCCGCTTCGCGCACCGCGGCGAGTCCTTCATGGAACGAACCAGCCTCTGCGAAGCGCGCCGCAATGACCCAGTCGCCGCTGCGATCCATGAAGCCCCACTTGCCGTCCTGCCGGGCGGCGCACAGGCTCTCGCTGAAGCAGGGAACCCAGGATCGCGACTCGTCGCCGCCGGCCAGTTCCTCGAAGCGCGGCTCGATGACCAGGCTGCCGGCGTGATCGACGAAGCCCCAGCGTTGGCCCACGCGAACGGCAGCCAGGCCGCCATCGAACCGGCGGGCCTCGTCATATGGACCCGCGATGACCGTCCTGCCGGCGGGATCGATGAAGCGCCACTGGCTGCCGCTCGCTACGGCCGCCAGGCCCTCGGCGAACGGTCGGGCCTTGTCGAATTGCGGCTCGATGACGCTGCGCCCACGGCTGTCCAGGAATCCCCAGGCGGCGCCTTTCTGCACGGGCACCAGGCCCTCGGCGGGCGGCAAGGCGTCCGTGTACTCCGGAGCGACGACCCATTGACCCTGCTCGTCAATGAAGCCGTACAAGAGGTGCGGGCCGAGGTCGCAACCGGTCGGGCCCGTTGCCGCGGCCAGGACGGCCACCAGCGCAGGCCACCGCTTCTTGCGGGATCGCATCATGGGCCGCTCCGGGCCGCCATCGCGATACGGACGTGCATTGGCGGCGGCGCGGCCCCGCGCGGGGCCGCGCCGCAGCAGCTTACTCCTTGTAAACCCAGGCGCCGGCCAGCGAGATGATGATCATCTCGAAGAAGCCGATGATGGCCCAGGTGTGCAGCATGGACCTCGGGTACAGGTCGATCATCATGTAGCCCAGCAGGACCGGCAGGTAATAGCCGAAGTACGCCACGATGGCGACGATGATCGCGGTCTTCGGTCCCGCGCCGAGCCGGGTGCGCGCGAGCGCGTAGAACAGCACGGTGGCCAGGCCCATCATCAGGCTCATGATGCAGGACAGCGCCCAGAAGGCCGGGGTCATCTCCATGCTGAGGTTGTGCGCCGCCAGCGCCGCGACCGCGTCCTCCATGTAGAGCATGCTCGCCGCGCCCTCGATGATCCACATCACGAGACCCGCGACGAATCCGCCAGCCAGCCAGCGCCCGACGTTGATGTTGCCCATGAAATCCTCCCCTTCGCCGCGGCTGCGGCTTGCCTGTTGTTGTCGGCAGAGCCTAGCACCGGCGACGGTGGCCCGCCACGCAGCGACGTGCGGCAAGGAAAAGGCCCCGTCGAACGGGGCCTTTCCTGGTCTGTGGACTAGCGGCCGTCAGGTCACGGCTTGGCGAACTTGATGTCCCAGATGTAGTCCGTGTGCGAGCCGCAGATTTCCGTATAGGTGGCCCCCAGCGGGTTGTCCACGATCGCGTCGATGATCGCCCCGCGGGCCTTCATCAACGTCGGCAGGTCCTTCGCCGACATGGTGTCGAGGCGCCGGTACTGGCCGCCCACGATGTGCTCGTTGAAGCTCCAGGCCATCAGCAGGCCGTCCTTGACCAGCTTGTCGTAGACCGGCGCGAAGATGTGCTTGACCAGGGCGTCTGCCTGCCCCTCGCGGCCCATGTCGCAGACGTTGTAGGTCGAGAAGGAGACCTTGCCGCGCGGGCCGTCGCCCGTGGTGCCGGCCACCCGCTTCCAGATGTAGTCGTCGTGCGCGTTGCAGATCGCGCCGAACTCCGCGGCGGCCGCCGGGTCCTTGGCGTCGGCCGCATCGCCGATCTTCTGCTGCGCCGCAAACAGCGCTTCCATGCTCGACGCGCCGTAGTACTGCGCGCGGCGCCACTTCCCGCCGGTGTGGTGCACGAGCCAGCCCCAGGTCGTGATCGTGCCGTCGGTGACGGCTGCGTCCCACAACGGCTTGTTGACCTGTTCCATGATCTCGTCGGCCCGTTCCTGCTTCGTCACGTCGCAGTTGAAGTAGGTCGCGTAGATGTAAGCGTCCTGCGCCTGCGCCGGAACGGCCAGGCAGATGGCGGCGAGTGCCAGCACTCCGATGATCGGATTTCTCATTGATTCCCCCTTGGCTGGGCAAAGAACTGGCCCAGTGACAGCGCGGCCACTATAGGCTGTCGGGAGAGCCTGTGCAGACCGGCTTTGGAATCAGTCTATTACGACGATGCTGCATTGCGGCAAGCGTGCAGCGGCCTGCGGGTCACTCGGCGTCGGGCTGGGATTCTGGTTTCGACGCGGCGAAGGCCGGCAGCGTGTTGAGGTGCCCGTCCACCGCGATCAGCGTCGGGTACGGCGTGAGGTCGCAGCCAAAGCGCCGTGCGTTGTAGACCTGCGGCACCAGGCACACGTCGGCCAGCGTCACGGCATCGCCATACAGGAAACGCCTGCCGTCGCCGTGGCGTTTCGCGAGCGCTTCAAGCGGCGCGAAGCCCTCGGCGATCCAGTGCCGGTACCAGGCGGACACGGCTACCGCGTCCTGCCCGAGCGGCCCCTTCAGGTAGTTGAGCACGCGCAGGTTGTTGAGCGGGTGCATGTCGCAGGCGACCGCGAGCGCCAACGCGCGCACCTCGGCGCGGGCCCACGCATCGGCCGGCAGCAGCGGCGGCTCGGGATGCGTCTCCTCGAGGTACTCGAGGATGGCCAGCGACTGCGACAGCACCCGGCCGCCCTCCTCGAGCGCCGGCACCAGGCCCTGCGGGTTGACGCGCCGGTAGGAATCGCTGCGCTGCTGGCCGCCGTCGCGCAGCAGGTGCACCGGCACCTGGCCGCAGGCGATGCCCTTCCACGCCAGCGCGATGCGCACGCGCCAGGCGGCGGAACTGCGGAAGTAGGTGAACAGCTTCATGATGCAGCCACTCCGTGTTCGAGCACGCCGACGCCGTCCACGCCGCCGCGCACGCGGTCGCCCGGCACCAGCGGCCCCACGCCGGCGGGCGTGCCCGTGAAGATCAGGTCGCCCGCCGCCAGCGTCCACAGCGACGACAGCTCGGCGATGACCTCGGCCACGCTCCAGGTCATGTCGGCGATGTCGCCCTGCTGGCGCAGCACGCCGTTGACCTCGAGCCAGATGCGGCCGCGCGCCACGTGACCGGTTGTCGCGGCCGGCCGGATGGCCGAGACGGGCGCTGCGCCCTCGAAGCCCTTGGCCACGTCCCACGGCCGGCCCTGCTTCTTGGCCGCCGCCTGCAGGTCGCGGCGCGTGAGGTCGTTGCCCACCGCATAACCGAAGATCAGCCGCGATGCATCGGCCGCGGCCACGTCGCGCCCGCCCGCCGCCAGCGCCACGACCATCTCGATCTCGTGGTGCAGGTTGGCGGTGCGCGGCGGGTACGGCACGTCGCAGCCCGAGGGCAGCACGGCGTCGGCGGGCTTCGTGAAGAAGAACGGCGGCTCGCGGTCCGGGTCCTGCCCCATCTCGCGCGCGTGCTCGGGATAGTTGCGCGCCACGCAGTAGATGCGGTGCACGGCGAATCGCCGCGTCGTTCCCTCGACTGCCACGGCCGGCGTCGCCGCCGGCGGCACCACGAAACCGTCGTCCGCCATCCTGCCCTCCTGCCTCGGCGGATTATAGGCGCCGCAGCCGCGCCGATTGGGCGATAATCCGCCGCACCATGGACCAGACTACCGACAGCCCCTGGCTGCGCGTTTACACCGTCGCCGAACTCAATACGCTGCGCCGGGGCACGCTGCACGACGCGCTGGGCATCGAGGTCACGGAGGTCGGCGCGGCCTACCTGAGCGCGCGCATGCCGGTGGACGACCGCACCGTGCAGCCCTTCCGGCTGCTGCACGGCGGCGCCTCGGTGGCGCTCGCGGAATCGCTCGGCAGCATCGGCTCCACCATGACCATCGACCTGGCCACGACCCAGGCGGTCGGCCAGTCCATCACCGCCAACCACCTGCGGGCGGTGCGCTCGGGGTTCGTGACGGGCACGGCCCGGCCGGTGCACCTCGGTCGCCGCAGCCAGGTGTGGGACATTGAGATCGTGGACGACGCCGGCCGGCTGGTGTGCATCTCGCGCCTGACGCTTGCGCTGCTCGACCGGCCGAGCCACGGCAAGCCCGGCTGATCGCGCTGGCCTATACTGGCGCCGTCCCGTCGGCGGTCATTCCATGCGAGCCACAGTCCTGATCACGTTCGCCTGCCTGCTGGCCGCCTGCGGCCAGACCGGGCCCCTGTACCTGCCCGACGAGGCCATCACCTCGCCCGTCGAGATCCGGAGCGCGCCCACGCCGCAGCCCGCCCCCGAGGCGCCACCCGAGGCCCCGCGCGAGGACGACGAGCCGGCGCCGCCGCCGCGGTGACCCGCATGGCCGGCGCCAAGCGCACGCTGTGGCTGGTGGACGGGTCTTCGTACCTGTACCGCGCGTTCTACGCGCTGCCCCCGTTCACGACCTCGCAGGGCGAGCCGACCGGCGCCGTGCTGGGCGTACTCAACATGCTCAACAAGTCGCTGCGCGAGGAGTCGCCCGAACTGATCGCGGTGGTGTTCGACGCCCCGGGCAAGACCTTCCGCGACGGCCTGTTCGAGGCCTACAAGGCGCACCGCCCGCCGATGCCGGACGACCTGCGTGCGCAGGTGCAGCCGCTGCTGGAGGCGATCGAGGCGCTCGGCCTGCCGCTGTTGCGCGTCGAGGGCGTCGAGGCCGATGACGTGATCGGCACGCTGGCCACGCAGGCGGCCGCGGCCGGCGTGCGCTGCGTGATCTCGACCGGCGACAAGGACATGGCGCAGCTGGTGACCGACGAAGTGACGCTCGTCAACACGATGACCGGCTCGCGGCTCGATCCGGACGGCGTCAAGGCGAAGTTCGACGTGACGCCCGCGCAGATCGTGGACTACCTGGCGCTGGTGGGCGACACCTCCGACAACATCCCCGGGGTGCCCAAGGTGGGCCCGAAGACCGCCGCCAAGTGGCTGGCCCAGTACGGCACGCTGGACGAGATCGTCGAGCACGCCGCGGACATCCCCGGCAAGGTGGGCGAGAGCCTGGGCGAGAACCTCGAGCGGCTGCGGCTGTCGCGCGAGCTGGCGCAGATCCGCTGCACCGTGGACCTCGACGTCGGCATCGACGACCTCGAGCGCCGCGCGCCCGACGTCGAGCGGCAGCGCGCGCTGTACAGCCGGCTGGAGCTCCATTCGCTGCTCAGGCAGCTCGAAGGCGGCGACGCGCCGGCGGCCGGCGCACCGCGCGCGGCGGCAGCACCCGCCGCACCGGCCGCCACGGCGCCCACGGCGGCGCCCGCGCCAGAGCGCAACTACGAGACGGTGCTGGACCGGCAGCGGCTCGACGCATGGCTGGCGCGGCTCGGCGAGTCGGACGCCTTCGCCTTCGACACCGAGACCACCAGCCTCGACTACATGGCCGCGCGCATCGTGGGCGTGTCGTTCGCCGTGGAGCCGGGCGAGGCGGCCTACGTGCCGCTGGCGCACGACTATCCCGGCGCGCCGGACCAGCTCGACCGCGACACCGTGCTGGCCGCGCTCAAGCCGCTGCTCGAGGATCCCGCGCGCGCCAAGATCGGCCACCACCTCAAGTACGACGCGCACGTGCTGGCTAATCACGGCATCGTCATGGACGGCCTGCGCTACGACTCGATGCTGGAATCCTACGTGCTGAACTCGACCGCGATCCGCCACGACATGGACGCCTGCGCGCAGCGCTACCTCGGCCTCAAGACCATCAGCTACGAGGAGGTCGCGGGCAAGGGAGCGAAGCAGCTGTCGTTCAACGAGGTGCCGCTGGAGACCGCGGCGGAATACGCCGCCGAGGACGCCGACGTGACGCTGCAGCTGCACCGCGTGCTGTGGCGGGGGCTCGAGGCGGAGCCGTCGCTCAGGAAGCTGTACGACGAGATGGAGCAGCCGCTGATCGGCGTGCTTTTCCGCATGGAGCACCACGGCGTGCTGGTGGACGGCGACGTGCTGAAGAGCCAGGGCGGCGAGATCACGGCGCGCCTCGCGGAGCTCGAGGCGGACGCGCACAAGCTGGCCGGGCAGCCGTTCAACCTCGACTCGCCCAAGCAGCTGCAGGAGATCCTGTTCGGGAAGATGGACCTGCCGGTGGTGCGCAAGACGCCGACCGGGCAGCCGTCCACGGCCGAGGACGTGCTGGAGGAGCTGGCCGGCGACTATCCGCTGCCGAAGGTCATCCTCGAGTACCGCGGGCTGGCCAAGCTCAAGTCCACCTACACCGACAAGCTGCCCGCGCAGATCGACGCGCGCACCGGGCGCGTGCACACGTCCTACCACCAGGCCGTCGCGGTCACCGGTCGGCTGTCCTCCAGCGACCCGAACCTGCAGAACATCCCGATCCGCACGCCGGAGGGCCGCCGCATCCGCCAGGCGTTCGTGGCGCCGCCGGGCCACCTGCTGCTGGCTGCCGACTACTCGCAGGTGGAGCTCAGGATCATGGCCCACCTGTCGGGCGACGAGCACCTGCGCCGCGCCTTCGCCGCGGACGGCGACATCCACCGCGCGACCGCCGCCGAGGTGTTCGAGGTGGCCCCCGCCCAGGTCACGCCCGAGCAGCGGCACGCCGCCAAGGCCATCAACTTCGGCCTCATGTACGGCATGTCGGCCTTCGGCCTGGCGCGCCAGCTCAGCATCGCGCGCGGCGCGGCGCAGGAATACGTGGACCGTTACTTCGAGCGCTACCCGGCCGTGCAGCGGTTCATGGACGACACGCGCGAGCAGGCGCGCAGCCGCGGCTACGTGGAGACCGTGTTCGGGCGGCGCCTGTACCTGCCGGAGATCCACTCGCGCAACCACCAGCGGCGCCAGTACGCCGAGCGCAGCGCCATCAACGCGCCGATGCAGGGCACGGCCGCGGACCTCATCAAGCGCGCCATGATCGAGGTGGACCGCTGGCTGCTCGAGGAGCGGCTCGGTACGCGGCTCGTGATGCAGGTGCACGACGAGCTGGTGCTCGAGGTGCCGGAACCGGAAGCCGAGGCCGTGCGCGAGCGGGTCGTGGCCTGCATGGCGGGCGCAGCCGAGCTGGCGGTGCCGCTGAAGGTGGATGCGAAGCTGGGGCTCAACTGGGACGAGGCGCACTAAGACCCGTTAAATCAACGGCTTGGGACATGTGCGCCGCTGTTAATGGAGCTTGAACTTTCCCCGGGTGCCCTCATCTAAGGTTTTGAGCGCCGCAACGCGCTCCCCGCCGCACCTCCCTGGGCGGGTAACCCGGACAGCATCCCCATTTGGCCCGGGTTTTTTCTGCCCGGCGGGTCGCAAGGCCCGCCGGGACTTTTTTTTCAGGCCGCCGGCGCGCCCAGCATCGACTCGAGCCGCTTACGCGCATCCTCCAGGCCCTCGCCGCTCACCGCCGAGAACAGCTGCGCCGTCGCATCGACGCCCAGGTCCGCGCGCACGCGCTTCAGCGTCTCGCGCGCCTCGTTGCGGTTCAGCTTGTCGCACTTGGACAGCAGCAGGTGCACCGGCAACTCGCGCGACCGCGCGTAGCCGATCATCTGCCAGTCGGTCTCGGACAGCGGCCGGCGCGCATCCATGATCGCGAACAGCCCGCCCAGCGAGCGGCGCCTGCTGAAGTAGGCTTCCATGAGGCTGCGCCAGTGCTCGCGCAGCCGGGGCGGCACGCGCGCGTAGCCGTAGCCCGGCAGGTCCACGAGGCGGGCGCCCGGGCGCAACTCGAAGAAGTTGACGAGCTGGGTGCGGCCCGGGGTCTTGCTGGTGCGCGCCAGGTCGCGGCGGTGCACGATGGCGTTGATGGCGCTCGACTTGCCGCCGTTGGAGCGGCCGGCAAAGGCCACCTCGACGCCGTCGTCCGGGCAGAATCCCGCGGCGTCGTTGGCACTCGTGAGGAAGCGGGCATGCGGATAGCTGGACATGGCGGGGAGACGGGCGCCCGGACGGGCGGCTTGCGTATAATGCCCGGCCCAACGGCTGGTCGTCCAACGTCCGGGCACCCGGCCCGCCCAGCATCACGGAGCCCGCTGCAGATGAAGATCCCGTCCGCCGCCCTCGCAATACTCGCGATCCTGGCCGCCCCCGTCGCGCTGGCCGTCACCGGCGATGCCGCGGCCGGTGCCGCGAAGTCCGCCGTCTGCAGCGCCTGCCACGGCGCCGACGGCAACAGCTTCAACCCGGAGTGGCCGAGCCTGGCCGGCCAGCATGCCGGCTACATCGCCGCGCAACTGGCGCTGTTCCAGCAGGGCGTGCGCGACAACCCGCTGATGATGCCGATGGCGATGACGCTGAGCGAGCAGGACATGGCGGACCTCGGCGCCTACTACGCCGCGCAGGCCGCCCAGGGCGGCAAGGCCGACCCCGCGAATTACCGCAAGGGCGAGAAGCTGTACCGCGGCGGCGACCGCGCGCGCGGCCTGCCGGCCTGCACCGCCTGCCACGGCCCGCAGGGCAAGGGCAACGCGCCGGCGCAGTACCCGGCCATCCACGGCCAGCACGCCACGTATGCCTATGCGCAGCTCAAGGCCTACGCCTCCGGCACGCGCAAGCCGGCCGGCAACGACATCATGCAGGTCATCGCCGCCAGGCTGAGCGACGAGGAAATGCAGGCGCTCGCCTCCTATGTGCAGGGGCTGCGCTGAGGCCGGGTTTCCGACGGGCGGGCCGCCGCGCAAGAACTTGTGGGGCGCGGCACGCTCAAAGCAGACGTCAATTTTGAGGGAGTATCGAGCATGAACCGCATCCTGCTGTGCGCCGCGCTGGCGCTGGGACTGGCCGGTTGCGGCGGCGAAACGCAGGCTCCGGCGGGCGACGCCGCGACGCAACCGGCGGCACCGCCGGCGGCAGCGCAATCCGTCCCGGCCTCCGCCGCCGAGCAGATATCGCCGCCGCCCACGCTCGATACCGCGGCGAGCGGCCCGGCTGCCGACGGCGAAACCGTCGAGGCGCAACCGGCCGCCGGCAGCGCCGCGGCCAGCAGCCCGATTGCCGTGGCCGTCGCCGCCAACACGCCCGCTCCCGCGCCCCTGCCACCCGCGCCCTCCAAGTGGAAGGCCGGCGTGCACTACACGCTGCTGCCGGTCGCACAACCGGTCTCGACGCCGCCGGGCGAGATCGAGGTCACCGTCATCTTCTGGTACGGCTGCGGCCACTGCTACACGCTGGAGACGCCGTTCGAGTCCTGGGAGGCGAAGCTCGCGCCCGGCTCCGCGCGGGTCGTGCGCCTGCCGGTCGTGTGGAACGAGGTGACGCGCGAGGACGCGCGGCTGTTCTACACGATCGAAGCGCTGGGCAAGCTCAAGGCGCTGCACCTCACCACGTTCCGGGAGATGCACGTCAACCGCAACCCGATGACCGTCATCGCGCCGGGCAACCGCGTGGACACGGCGGCCACGGAACAGAACGTGCGCAGCTTCCTGATGTCGAACGGCATCAGCGCCGAGGACTTCGGGCGCACGTACCGCTCGTTCGCGGTGGAGAACAAGCTGCGCCAGGCCGAGAACCTGTCGCGCCGCTACCTCGCCGACCACACGCCGATGGTGGTCGTGCAGGGCAAGTACGTGACCGACGTGACCATGGCGGGCGGTTTCGACCAGCTGTTTTCGGTGATCGACGACCTCATCGCGCGCGAGCGCACCGCCCGCTGAACGCGGGCGTCGAGTGGCCGCGTGCGCGCCGGGCGACCGGCGCGCGCACGCACCCGCCGGGACGGCCCGGCCGGCGACAACCCCGGAGCCGTCCATGCTGAACTGCTTCGTCCCCGAGGCCCAGGGCTTCACCCGGCTCGAGCCGCCGCCGGCGGTGATTCCCGAGCATTGCCTGTGGGTGGACCTGCTCGAGCCGACCGTGGAGGAAGAGCAGGCGGTCGAGCGGTTCCTCGCGGTGGACGTGCCGACCCACGAGGAAATGCGCGAGATCGAGACGTCGAACCGCCTCTACGAGGAGAACGGCGCGCTGTACATGACCGCCACGGTGGTGGCGCGCATCGACACCGACCGGCCCGAGACCGCCGCCGTCACCTTCATCCTGGCGCGCAACAAGCTGATCACCAAGCGCTACCACGACACGCTGCCGTTCCGGCGCTTCATCGCGCACGTGCAGCGCCAGACCGGCATGTCGGCGGCGGCCGCCGCCCTGCTGGCGGGCCTGCTGGAATCGGTGATCGAGCGCACCGCCGACGTGCTGGAGCGCGTCGGCACCGAACTGGACGAGACCTCGGCGGGGATCTTCGCGCCGCGCAGCAAGCGCAGCAACTCGCGCGACCTGCGCGCGGTCATGCAGCGCATCGGCCGCTCGGGCGACCTGGTCTCGAAGTCCCGCGAGAGCCTGGTCAGCCTCAACCGGTTCCTGAGCTTCGTGCAGCAGTCGGCGGCGCTGGCGTTGCCGCAGGACCTGCGTGCGCGGTTCCGCACGCTGACCCGCGACGTGACGGCGCTGTCCGACCACGCCTCGTTCCTCAACACCAAGAGCTCGTTCCTGCTGGAGGCGACGCTGGGCCTCATCAACAGCGAGCAGAACGACATCATCAAGATCTTCTCGGTGGCGGCCGTCGTGTTCCTGCCGCCCACGCTGATCGCCAGCATCTACGGCATGAACTTCCACTTCATCCCGGAGCTCGACTGGCCCTACGGCTACCCGCTGGCGATCCTGCTGATGGTGTTCTCGGCGGTGCTGCCGTACTGGTTCTTCAAGCGGCGCGGCTGGTTGTAACCGCGGCGCCCGCCGGCCGCCAGAACGCGCGCACGATCCACAGCGTGGCGAGCGCCGCCAGCAGGTGCTTGAGGCTGTGGCCGCCGGCGAACCCGCCGGCGGCGTAGATCGCCGCGTCGAAGTGCTCCGCCAGCTTGGCGAGCACGTAGGCGCCGATGGCGGCCCACAGCCAGCCGTCGCGCAGTCCCGTGCCGCGGTACAGCAGCAGCATCATCGGCATCAGCAGCAGGGGCAGGAACTGCACGACGGCGTACGGCCGCAGGTCGCCGTAGCCGCGCAACTCGGTCGCGGACCACCAGGCGATGCTCGCCATGCCGACCACGACCAGCGGGCCGAGCAGCGCACGGCCGACCCGCGGCGACATGCGGTCCTGGATCGCCGCCGCGAACAGCGCCATGAAGGCAATGCTCATCGGCAGCCGGTCCCAGACCAGCGTCGGCGTCGAGGGCGCCAGGTGGTACCAGGCGGAGCCGGCGCCGACCAGCGCCACGCCGATGCAGAGGACGCCGTAGGCCGGGCGCAGCGCCGGCTCACTCAGCCGCGACAGCCGGCCCAGCCCGTACGCGCCGACCAGCACGAACGGCGCATTGCTGGCCACGTTCCAGAAGTTCGCGATGCCGAGCCAGGCGCGACCGTCGGCAAAGGCGTGATAAGCCGGGTCCTGCGGGATGGGCGGCAGAAAGAACGCCGCGACGATGCCGGCCGCGGCCACCGCCAGCACCAGCAGGTGCCGCCAACCGGGCGAGCGGTGCCCGTCCCGCATCAGGCGCCCCGGCGCGGTCAATGCGCGTGTTTCGCCGCGCCCTCCGCGGCCTCGGCGTGGTGGCCTCCGGCCCCGGCGATCGCGTCATGGATCCCCTCGGCGAAGTGCACGTAGTCCACGTACGCCGCCACGTACTCGCGCCCCGCCGCCACGCTGTCGTCCTTGTGAGCGGCGGCCAGGACCACGCGCTCGAGCTTCTCCCGCACGGCCCGGGCCAGGTGCGCGTTCATGCGGTCGATCATCACGTCCGCCGAGCCCTCGGCCACGGAACGGTCGGCCATGGCGACGACCGGCGCGACCGGCTGGTCGTTGATTCCCGTATACGGCGCACCTTCGCTGCGGCGATGCACGCGCACCAGCGTCTCGAAGAAGTGCCGGTCGGCCAGTTCCTGCGCCTCAGCGCCCGTCGCACGGACGGCCATGGCGTGCTCGAAGGCCGCCGAGATCTCCGCCTCGTCCTGCGCCGGCACCCATTTCAGGACCGGCGTCACGTCGCCCTGCTCCAGCGCCGCCTTGGCCTCCAGGATGACGGGCCCGTTCATGGAGTCGCAATGCGCCTGGGCCGGGGCGGCCGGCCAGGCTGCCAGTCCCGCCGCCAGCACGGTCGCCGCCGCCACCCTGCCCATCGCCCGGATCGTCTTCATGGCCGTTACCTCCACCGCTTGTGACACTGCGCATCGCCGGCGCGGTCAGAACTCGACCAGCGTCTTGAACCCGCCCATGATCATGCGCTTCGCATCGAACGGCAGGGCCTTCGGGTTCATGAAGCCGGCCAGCCGCGGGTCCTTCATCACCCTGGCGTTGACGCGGTCGCGCTGCGCACGCGACTTGTAGACGATCCACGAGAAAATCACGGTCTCGCCGCGCTTCAGCTTGACGCTGCGCGGGAACGACGTGAGCTTGCCCACCGGCACGTCGTCGGCCACGCACTCGTGATACTCCAGCGCGCCGTGGTCGAGCCACACCTTGCCGCAGCGGCGCGCGATGCGCCGGTAAGCCGGCAGGTTCCTGGTAGGGACCGGCACTACGAATCCGTCAACGTACTTCGCCATGTGAACACCCTCCGCCTGTGACGCGCTGAGTCTACACCGGCGTTGCGTCATGACGCCGCGGCGTGCGCACGCGCTGCGCCGCCGGCGTCACTTCGTGAGGGCGCCCTCGTTTACCGCCCTGTCACCCCGGCCGAGTCGTACGCCGCCCTGGCGCTCCTGCCCGCGCTGCCCAGCAGGCCGATGCGGGCCCAGTGCCCCCGGATCGTGAAGACGTAGTAGGTGAAGAACAGGAAGCGCTGCGGCTCGACCGACTCGACGCTGGACCACGGGATGAACAACGGCGGGCTCAAGTAGCGCAGCAGGAACAGGATCGACAGGTGCAGCCCCTCGGCGCTGGTCGTGACGTGCAGGCAGCCGTTGTAGTTCACCGGCAGGTACTTGCGCCCGATCGAGCCGGATGCGAAGCGGAACCGCTCGCCGCCGGGCTGGCCGGAGACGATAGACCGCCTGAGATCGTCGGCGGCAAACAACTTGGCCAGGCTGGCCCAGCCGCTCAAGTGCGCGATGAGGCCAGACAGCACGAACCAGGCGGCCACGAAGACCGGCAGCAGCCACATCGGCTCGAAATAAAACGGCAGCGGCTCGGCGTTCATGTCACCGGTCCTTCGCAGCGGGCTTCTTCACGATGCCCGACGAGCCGCCCGACATGACCAGCTCGCCATCCTGGTTCGTGCACCGCCACGAACAGGCGAGCGCAATGCCGCGCGCCGTGTCCGTGACTTCGTCGAAGGTCACGGCGCAGTGGATGGTGTCGCCTGCATAGACGGGCAGGTGGAACCGGAACAGCATTTCCCTGGCGATGAAGTTGATGTCGCCACCCACCTTGGAAGGCAACGTCGCCGTGAGGAGACCCTGCACCATGAGACGCCCGCGGTGGTCGTGGGTCAGGTGGTGGACTCCCTGGTCGGCCGAGACCTGGCCGAAGATCCGCACGTCGTCTTCCGTGAAGGTGCGGGACCAGGAGACGGTCTCACCGGTTTTCAAGACAGTGTCCTCCTTGCGATCGCAAATGTAGCGCGGATGGAATGAACTCGCATCGCGGGCGGACCCCCGCCCCGAGCGCATGGCCAAAAAGAAAGCCCTCCTGACGGAGGGCTTCCTTCACTCATTGGCGCGCCCGGCGGGAGTGCTCGCGGCCTGCGGCCGCTCGGCCCTCGCCAAGCTCGGGCCCGGCGTCACTGCGTGACGCCGTCCTGCGCAGCCGCTGGCGCGGCTGCTGGTCGAACCCTCATTTGTCTGTCGTGGGTTCGACCCCCGCCCTCTACGCACTGCCAAAGAAAAGCCCTCCTTGCGGAGGGCTTTCCTTGCTCATTGGCGCGCCCGGCGGGAGTGCTCGCGGCCTGCGGCCGCTCGGCCCTCGCCAAGCTCGGGCCCGGCGTCACTGCGTGACGCCGTCCTGCGCAGCCGCTGGCGCGGCTGCTGGTCGAACCCTCACTTGTCTGTCGTGGGTTCGACCCCCGCCCTCGACGCACTGCCAAAGAAAAGCCCTCCTGCGGAGGGCTTTCCTTCCTCATTGGCGCGCCCGGCGGGAGTCGAACCCACGACCTACGGCTTCGGAGGCCGTCACTCTATCCAGCTGAGCTACGGGCGCTTTGACCGGCCCGGCGCGGCAGCCTGAGCGGTCGCGACGGGGGCGCAATTCTAACGGCCGCGCGTGAACCGCGTCCAATTGCGTCATTTCGTGCCGCACCGGGCTGACGCTATACTCCTCGGCCCTATTCACCGCCTCATCGAGGATCCCCCGTGAACAAGCCCAGCGGCCTTTTCCCCAGTGTTTTCAGCATGGTCCTCGGTATCGCGATGGTGGTCGCCGGCGGCCTGGCGCTGTCCGCCTGCAAGCCCGGCGGCGACGCAGCCGACACCGGCAGCGCCGAGCAGGTGACCGAGCGTATCAAGCCGTTCGGGGAGGTCGCGGTCGAGGGCCAGGACGTCACCGAACCGGCTGTGGCCGCCGAGGCCGCGCCCGAGGCGGCGCCTGCCGCCGCCCCGGCCCCCGCACCGGAAGAGGCCGCACCCGCAGCCGTAGCGGCCGCCGCGCCGGCAGCGGTCGATGGCGCCGCCACCTACAAGTCGGCCTGCGCGCTCTGCCACGGTCCCGGCATCGCCGGCGCGCCGAAGGTGGGCGACAAGGCCAACTGGACCGCCCGCATCGCCCAGGGCACGGCCAAGCTGCACGAGCACGCCATCAAGGGCTACCAGGGCAAGGCCGGCGTCATGCCCGCCAAGGGCGGGCGCATGGACCTCTCGGACGAGGCCGTCGCCGCCGCCGTGGACTACATGGTGGCCGGCTCGCGCTGACCGCCTGCGTCCGTGGCGCGGCCCTACGGGGCTGCGCGCGGAGGCATAGCCTGCCTGCCCCGACGATCTGGACTAGAATGAGTCCAGGCCATGGCTGTCATGGCCGCACAGTTCATTCAAGGGGGACACATGAATATCCTGAAGACTGCGGCAGCTGCCGCGTTGTTGGTGCTGGCCGCCTGCCAGCCCGCGGCGCAGGACACGGCCGCGGACCTGGCCACCTTCCAGGCCGGCACGAAGGCCTGGATCAGCTCCTACAACGCCGGCGACGCCGACGCGATCACCGCGATGTACACGGCCGATGCCATCGTGACGGCGCCGGACCGGCCCGCCGCGGTCGGCCGCGATGCGATCCGCACGATGGTGGCGGCCGACATCGAGGGGATCAAGGCCGCCGGCCTCACGCTGCAGGTCAGCCACGGTAACGGCGGCGCGTCCGGCGACCTGGGCTGGGACGACGGCAGCTGGTCGGTCGTCGATGCCAATGGCACGACGCTCGACACCGGCCACTACATGGCGGTCTGGAAGAAGGCCGACGGCAAGTGGCTGATGATCCGCGACACCTGGAACTCGGACCGGCCCAAGCCGGCACCCGAGGCAGCGGCCGAAGCGCCCGCCGCCAGCTGACGACACGAGGCCCCCGCAAGGGGGCCTTTCTCATTGCGGTCGCCGCAGCGCTTCAGCCCGACACCTGCTCGGCAGGCAGGCGATCGAGCGTGCGGTAGCCGAGTGCTTCCGACAGGTGCGGAGTCCGCACCGCTGTCGCGCCGTCGAGGTCGGCGATGGTGCGCGCCACGCGCATCGCGCGATGGCAAGCGCGCGCGGACAGGCCGAGCCGCGCGGTCGCCTGCGCCAAGATTGCGTGCTCCGCCGCGGTCAGGTTGCAGGCCAGCGTCAGCGCATCGGCATCCAGCGCTGAATTGAGCGCGCCGCGCGCCTGCTGCCGCGCGCGCGCCGCCGCGACCCGCGCCGCCACCTGTCGGCTGCCCTCGCCATCGGGCTGGCGCCGCGCGCAGGCTGTCGTAATCCACCGGCTTGACCGTCACGTGCAGGTCGATGCGGTCGACCAGCGGTCCCGACAGCTTCGCCAGGTAACGCCGCAACTGGGCGCCCGTGCAGCGACAGCGGCCGCGTCGGTCGCCCGCGTAGCCGCAGGGACAGGGGTTCATCGCCGCCACCAGCTGGAAGCGCGCCGGGAAGGTCGCCCGGTAGGCCGCGCGCGCGATGCTGACGACGCCCGCCTCGAGCGGTTCGCGCAGCGACTCGAGCACGTCGCGGTTGAATTCCGGCAGCTCGTCGAGGAACAGCACGCCGTGGTGCGCCAGCGAGATCTCGCCGGGGCGCGGCTGCGCGCCGCCGCCGATCACCGCCGGCATGGAGGCCGAGTGGTGCGGCGCGCGAAACGGCGGCTCGCGCCAGCGCTCGGGCGGCGGCGGCTCGCGGGTGATCGAATGCAGCATCGCGGTCTCGATGGCCTCGCCGTCGGCCAGCGCCGGCAACAGCCCCGGCAGCCGGCGCGCCAGCATGCTCTTGCCGGCGCCGGGCGGTCCCAGCATCAGGAGCCCGTGAGCGCCCGCCGCGGCGATCTCCAGCGCGCGCTTGGCGGACGCCTGGCCCCGCACGTCGGCCAGATCGGGCCCGTTGCGCCGTGGCGCCGGCAACGCCCCGGCCCCGCTGAAATCGAGCGCCGCGCGGCCGCTCAGCGCGGCGGTGAGGGTCAGCAGGTCGGCGGCGCCGCCGACCCGCGCACCCGGCGCCATGCGCGCCTCGGCGGCATTGGCCTCAGGCACGACCAGGCGATGGCCGGCGGTCGCGGCGGGTACCGCCGCGACCAGCAGGCCGCGCACGCCGCGCAGCCGGCCCGACAGCGACAGCTCGCCGTAGAACTCGGTGTGCTCGAAGGCGCCGTCGGGCAGCTGTCCCGACGCGGCCAGGATGCCCAGCGCGATCGCCAGGTCGTAGCGGCCGCCCGCCTTGGGCAGGTCGGCGGGCGCCAGGTTGACGGTGATGCGCCCGGGCGGGAACTCGTAGCCGGAATTGACCAGCGCGGCGCGCACGCGATCGCGGCTCTCGCGCACCGCCGCCTCCGCCAGCCCGACGATGTTGAGCTGCGGCAGGCCGCTGCCGCAGAACACCTCGACGCGCACCGGCGGCGCGTCGAGCCCGATCTGGGCCCGCGTCATGACCGTCGCGAGGCTCATGGGCGGCCGCGGCGGCGCGGCCGGCCGGCGCTCAGCGGTGGCTGCCCTCCTCGAGCTCCCTGAGGCGCAGGTCCAGTTGCTCCAGCCGCTCGCGCGTGCGTTGCAGCACACCGGCCTGCACGTCGAATTCCTGCCGCGTGACGAGGTCGAGCCGGGCGAGGCCGGCCTGCAGCACGGCCCGGAAGTTGTCCTGCAGGTCGTCGCGCAGCGAAGCAAGGCCGGGCGGCAGCGACTCCGCCAGGCGGCGCGCCAGGTCGTCGAGGGTCTTCGGGTCGGGAATCATGGCAGGCCTCCGTGAAGCGCCAAGCTTCAAGCGCGCGACTGGCAGCGTCAAGCGCCCGGGGACGGGTTGCCTCTGGGCCGTGCGGTGTGGGCATGGCGGTATGCGCCTGCGGTGACTCGTCCGGCGAGGCTAGACGGGCTGCCCGGGCCCCGGCCGGCGGTAATCCGGTGGATCCGCGCAGAAAGACGGGCCCGGGGACGGCCGCCCGGGCGCGGAACCCGTGCTGCCCGGGCCGGTCACATTCGCTAGACTGCCGCCGGCAGGGAACCGGCCGGTTGCGATGCCGCCAACTGTGACCGCCGTCAAGGGTTTGCGGACCCGGCCACGGCAGACTTGACGTAGTGTATGGGCGTGCGGCCGCGACCGACCCGCCGCGTTTGGCCAGTCTGGCTGGAGTAAGGACATGCTGCGCACAATCCTCGTGACGATCATGCTCGCGGGACTCGCGACCACCGCCGTGGCCGAGACGGTCTACAAGTGGGTGGACACCCGGGGCCAGGTCTATTACACGGACCGGCCGCCCACCCAGGCTGACGCCAAGCTGCTCGGCGTGTTCGAGCGCGATCCCGGACTGGTCGACGAGGAGACGGACCAGGACGAGGGTTCCGGGTCTTCGCCGCCGGTCACCCGGCCGGTCGGCCAGCCGGCCGCCAGCAGCGCCACCGTCGCCGGCGTGCAGCAGGACCTCGACAAGGCGCGCTCCGAGCAGTGCAAGCAGGCGCAGGAGCGCTACAAGACCTACGTCGAGTCGCGCCGCCTGTTCCGCGAGGACAAGGACGGCCAGCGCGTGTACCTCAGCGACGAGGAACTGATGAAGGCGCGCATCGCCGCCCGCCAGGCCGTGGACGAATACTGCAGCTGAGCCCGGCCCGCCCGCCGCCGCGGCGGCGCTTTCGTGCAGAATAGGCATCGCGCCACGCGCGGAGGCCCTGTCATGCAAGCCGGATTCATCGGACTGGGCGCCCTGGGTGACCCCATGGCCCGCAACCTCGCCCGCGCCGGATTGCTGGGGGGCGTGTGGAATCGCACGACCACCCGCGCCCAGGCCTTTGCCGCCGCGACCGGCGTGCGCGCCTTCGCCGACCCGGCCGAGCTGGCCGCGGCCTGCGACCTCGTCTGCCTCTGCGTGTCCGCCGACGACGACGTGCTGTCCGTCGTCGGCCAGCTGGCGGGTCACCTGCGCCGCGGCGCGATCGTCATGGACTTCTCGACGGTGAGCGCGGCCACCGCGCGCCGCGCCGCAGCGTTGCTGGCTGCCGACGGCGCCGGCTTCCTGGATTGCCCGGTCAGCGGCGGCGTCGAGGGCGCGCGCAAGGCCACGCTGGCCATCATGTGCGGCGGCGACGAAGCCACCTTCGAGCGCGCCCGCCCCATGCTGGAGACGCTGGGCAAGACGGTGGTGCTGATCGGCCCGAATGGCTTCGGGCAATCCGCCAAGGCCACCAACCAGATACTGTGCGCGGGCGCCATCCAGGCGGCCGCCGAGGCGATGGCGTTTGCGCGCGCCGAGGGCCTGCCGCTCGACAAGGTGATCGCGACGCTGGGCCAGGGCGCGGGCTCGAGCTGGTACTTCGTGCACCGCGCGCCGTTCATGGCGCGCGGCGAGTTCCCGGCCGGGTTCCGCGTGCAGCTGCACGCCAAGGACCTGCGCATCTGCCGCGAGATGGCGGCGCGCCACGGCGTCGCGCTGCCGCTGGTCGAGGACACGCTGGCGGCCTATGCGGAACTGGTCGCGCAGGGTCACGGCGAGGAAGACGTCTCGGCGCTGTTCCGCCTGAAGGACGCGCTGTTCGGGCGGGGCGCCTGACGTGGCCGGCGCGCCCGCAGCGCCCGTCAGGCGAACCGCCGTGGAGCGGCCGCGCTTCTACCTGCCGGACTTCTGCGCCGCGGGCCACGTGCTGGCGGTGGTGCTGATCGCCGAACTGGTGGCGGTGCTCATCACGCTGGCGCGCTTCGGCATCGGCGAGCAGTTCTGGCCCGACCTGGCGCGCACCTCGCTGTTCCTGCTGTGGATCGGCCTGGGCTCGGCCGCGCTGTTGTGCGCGGCGCGCGGCCGCCTGCAGCGCACCGACGCGCGCCTGGGCAGCCTCCTGGCGTTGCTCCTGATGCTGGGCGTCACCACGCTGGTCACGCTGGCGGCCTGGTGGCTGGAGGCCAGCTACGGGCGGCTGCTCGGCGAGGCTTCGCGCACCCTGGATGCCGACAACCTGGCGGTCCTGCTGCGCAACCTGTTCGTCTGCGCGATCGCCGGCGGGCTGGCGCTGCGCTACTTCTACGTGTCGCAGCAGTGGAAGCGCAACGTCGAGGCGGAGGCGGCCGCGCGGGTGCGTGCGCTGCAGGCGCGGATCCGGCCGCACTTCCTGTTCAACACCATGAACGCCATCGCCTCGCTGACGCGCACCGACCCGGCGCAGGCCGAGGAGGCGGTGGCCGACCTGGCCGACCTGCTGCGCATCTCGATGCGCGAGGGACGCGACCACATTCCGCTGGCCGAGGAGATCGAGATCGCGCAGACCTACGCGCGCATCGAGGGCCTGCGCCTCGGCGACCGGCTGCAGGTGGACTGGCAACTGGGCGACCTGCCGCGCGACGTGGTGGTCCCGGCGCTGGTGCTGCAGCCGCTGCTCGAGAACGCCGTGTACCACGGCCTCGAGCCGCTGGCCGGCGGCGGCACCATCACCGTGCGCGGGCGGCGCCAGGGCCGCTTCCTCGAGCTGTCGGTGGAGAACCCGGTGGATTCGACCCGGCCGCGGCGCGCCGGCGGCAGCCGCATCGGCCTGGACAACGTGCGCCAGCGGCTCGACCTGATGTTCCCGGGCGAGGCCGCGCTGGTCATCGAGGAATCGCCGAACCGCTTCGTGGCGACGCTGCGCTTCCCGCTGGAGGCCCCACGGTGACCACGCGCGTCCTGGTCGTGGACGACGAGCCGCCGGCCCGCGCGCGCCTGCGGCGCATGCTGGACGAATTGCCGGACGCCGACTGCGCCGGCGAGGCGGGCACCGGCGAGGAAGCGCTGGAACTGGCGCGCGCCGCGAACCCCGACGTGGTGCTGCTCGACATCCGCATGCCCGGCATGGGCGGCCTGGAGGCGGCGCGCCAGCTCGCCCTGCTGCCCGAGCCGCCCGCCGTCATCTTCACCACCGCCTACGAGCAGCATGCGCTGGAGGCCTTCGACGTGGAGGCCTCCGGGTACCTGCTCAAGCCGATCCGGCGCGAGCGGCTGGCCGCCGCGCTGGAGCGCGCGCAGCGCCCGAGCCGCGCGCAGCTGGCGCGGATCGCCGAGGCGGTCGAGGCCCGCAGCCACGTCACGGCCCGGGTGCGCGACCAGCTCAAGCTGATCCCGGTCGCCGACATCCTGTTCTTCTTCGCCGAGCAGAAGTACACGACGGTGCGCCACCTGGGCGGCGAGGACCTGATCGAGGACTCGCTGCGCTCGCTGGAGGAGGAGTTCGCGCGGCAGTTCGTGCGCGTGCACCGCAGCGCGCTGGTGGCGGTCGTTCACATCGAGGCGCTGGAGCGCGCCGCGGACGGCGCCTGCGTGGTGCGCCTGCGGCACGGCGGCGGCGACCTGCAGGTCAGCCGCCGCCTCGCCGCCGAGGTCGCGCGCCGCCTGCGCTGAGCTAGCCCGGCGAGCCCTTGTAGCCGCGGAAGCTGCGCAGCGTGAAGGCGCCCAGCCCCGCCAGGAACAGCACGAATACGGCCAGGTCGCCGATCCACGGCACGCGCCGCATGAAGGCGATCGCGATCAGCGCCAGCAGCAGGAACAGGATGCGCCAGCCGCTCGACTCGGCGCTGGCCGGCTTCGCCGCGCCCAGCACCGTGTCGCCCAGGAACAATGCGCCGGTCAGGAACCCCAGCATCAACAGCAGGCCGTAACCCAGCAGCACTGCAAAGGCCAGCGGGATGCCGATGATCGTCAGGCACAGGAACACGGCGAGTACCGGCACCAGCACCAGCATCGCAAAGCCCAGGCCGAGGCTGGCCGGCGCGCTGTTGCGCACCGTGGCCGCCGCCTCGCGCGTGAAGCGCGGCAGGACCAGCACCAGGAGCGCGCCCAGCACCAGCACGCCGGTGAACCACAGCACCCGCAACACGCGGCTCACGGCCCGTGCGACCTTCCCGTCCTCGTCGATGTCCTGCCACACGTTGCGGCCGCGCTCGATGCCGCCGTCGATGACCGCTCCCTCGACGACCTGCGGCGCCTGCGGCCCGCGGTACAACAGCCGGCCGGCGATGCGCGCCTGCGGGCCGACGTAGATCTCCTCGGCAGCCACTTCCGCGTCGCCGCCGATCTCGCCGTCGAGGCGCACCACACCACCGAAGGCGCGCAGCTTGCCCTCGACCAGGCCGCTGACGTTGATGCTGCCGCCGGCCAGCGTGGCGTTGCCGCTGATGGTGGCGTCGCGTTCGATGGAGACCGTGCCGCCGGCCGCGCGCACGTCGCCGCGCACGTTGGCGTCAATGCCGACGTCGCCGCCCGCGGCCAGCACGTCCTCGTCGATGTCGCCGCGGATTTCCACGACGCCGCCGGTCGCGACCGCGTTGCCGCCGATGCGGCCGTCGATGCGGGCGCGGCCGCCGGCAATGAAGGCGTTGCCGTCCACGGTCTCGGTCAGGGCGACGTCGTCGCCGGCCAGGAACCGGCCGTCGCCCAGGCGGGCCTCGGCCTGGTCGGCGGCCTGGCCGGCCAGCGGCACCAGCGCGAACAGCAGGGCGGTGACGAGTGCGGGGATGCGGGCTGTCATGGAGGAATCTCCGTCTTGCGGCGGCCGGAAGCGGCCGGGCGATGCCCTATCCTAGGCCGCCGCCGCGGCCAATGCACCCTGCGGTCGTGGCAGAATGGCGCGATGCAAAAGACGCTACGGATCGCCACCCGCCGCAGCCGCCTCGCCCTGTGGCAGGCGGAACATGTCGCGGCGCTGCTGCGCGAAGCCCATCCCGGCCTCGCGGTCGAGCTGGTGCCCATGGTCACCGAGGGCGACCGCATCCTCGACCGCGCGCTGGCCGAGATCGGCGGCAAGGGCCTGTTCATCAAGGAACTCGAGGTGGCCATGTTCGAGGGCCGCGCGGAACTGGCCGTCCACTCCATGAAGGACGTGCCGGCCGACTTGCCCGCGGGCATGATGCTGGCCAGCGTGCTCGAGCGCGCCGACCCGCACGACGCGTTCGTGTCCAACCGCTATGCGCGCCTCGACGAGCTGCCGCAGGGTGCGCGCATCGGCACCTCCAGCCTGCGCCGCCAGTGCCAGCTGCTGCACGCCCGCCCCGACTTCACGATCCTGCCCCTGCGCGGCAACGTCGAGACGCGATTGCGCAAGCTCGACGAGGAGGCCTACGACGCCATCATCCTGGCGGCCGCCGGGCTCATGCGCCTGGGGCTCGCGGCGCGCATCGCCTCGCTGGTGCCGACCGCGAGTTCGCTGCCCGCGGTGGGCCAGGCGATCATCGGCATCGAGTGCCGCAGCGACGATGCCGCGACCCGCCGCTACGTCGCCGCGCTGGAGCACGGCCCGACGCGCAGCTGCCTCGACGCGGAGCGCGCCTTCGCGGCCCGCCTGCAGGGCAGTTGCCAGTCGCCCATCGCCGGCTTCGCCGAGCTGTCCGGCAACCGCCTGAGCCTGCGCGGCATGGTGGGCGCGCCCGACGGCAGCACCCTGTACGCCGACGTCGTCGCGGGCGAAGCCGGCAGCGCCGCCGCGCTGGGCGATGCGCTGGCCGGGCGCCTGCTGGATGCCGGCGCCGGCCCGCTGCTCGACGCGCTGCGCGCCGCGGCCGGGCACTGACCATGAACCGCCTGGCAGGCGTCGGCGTGCTGGTCACCCGGCCCGAGCACCAGGCACATGGACTGTGCAAGCTGATCGAGTCGCGCGGCGGCTCGACGCTGTGCCTGCCCGCCCTCGAGATCCACGCCGCGCCCGAACTGCCCGCCGTGCGCGCGGCGGTGGGCCCGGTGGACCGCTATCACCTGGTCATCTTCGTGAGCGCCAACGCCGTGCGCTTCGGCGCCGACCTGCTGGCGCAGCGGCGCGACCTCACGGTCGCCGCCATCGGCCGCGCCACCGCCGCCGCGCTCAACATCGCCGGTCATCGCGTCGCGCTGGTGCCCAGGGACGGCTACGACAGCGAGGCGCTGCTGGCCTGCCCGGAACTGCGCCACATGACCGGCCAGCGCGTGCTGATCGTGCGCGGCCGCGGCGGCCGCGAGCTGCTGGGCGACGCGCTGGCCGAACGCGGCGCCAGCGTGACCTACGCGGAGGTGTACGACCGCCGGCCGGCGCAACCGTCGCCGCAGGCGCTGCAGCGGGTCGAGTTGTTGTGGCGCCAGGGTGCGATCCACGTCTACACGGCGACCAGCAGCGAGTTGCTCGACGCGCTGCTCGGCATCGTCACGCCGCGCTGCCGCGAACTGATGGACTCGACGGCGCTGGTCACGGGCGCGCGCCGCGTGGCCGAGCACGCCGCCGCCCTGCGCCTCGGCTCGCCCGTCATCCTCGCCGAGGGCCCCGACGACACCTCGCTGGTCGCCGCGCTGGTCGGCTGGCGGTCGGCGCCCCGGCCCTGAGCGCGGTCATGGCGACCCGCCACGCATTCACCATCGTCGGCTGCGGTTATGTGGGCGCACGGCTGGCCAGGCGCCTGGACGGCCCGGTGCGCGCCCTCACCGGCTCGCCGGCCGGCGCCGGCCGGCTGCGCGGCCAGGGCATCGATGCCGCGGCCTGGGACCTGGACGCCGCTGCCGCCACGCCGCTGGACGTGCACGGCCAGCGCGTCTTCTACCTCGTGCCGCCGCCGCCGGAAGGGCGCGATCCGCGGGTGCGCCGCGCGCTGGCCGCCCTCGCCGGCCGCCCGGCCCGCTTCGTGTACATGAGCACGACCGGCGTGTACGGCGATGCGGCGGGCGCGACCGTGACCGAGGACACGCCCGTGAACCCGACCACTGCGCGCGCGCAGGCGCGCGACGATGCCGAGCGCGCCGTGCGCGCACATTGCGAAAGCCATGACATTCCGTGGGTGGTGCTGCGGGTGCCCGGCATCTACGGACCCGGCCGGCTGCCGCTCGAGCGGCTGCGCCGCGGCGACCCCGCCGTGGCCGAGGCCGAGGCGGGACCCGGCAACCGCATCCACGTGGACGACCTGGTCGACGTTTGTGTCGCCGCGGCCACCGCGCCGGCCGCGCAGGACCGTGTGTACAACGTCGGCGACGGGAACCACGCGAGCTCGACCGCGTATTTCAGGACCGTGGCGCGGCTGGCCGGGCTGCCGCCGCCGCGGGAGCTGCCGCGGGAGCAGGCACGGCAGCAGATGTCCGCGGCCACCTGGTCCTTCCTCGGCGAGTCGCGCCGCGTCTCGACGCAGAGAATGCGCGAGGAGCTGGGCGTGGCGCTGCGTTATGCGGAGCTGGAGGACGGCGTGCGCGCGAGTCTTGCGGAGGGGTCAGACCCCTGAGAGGGGTCAGACCCCGGAAAGGAATATTGGGGTCTGACCCCTCCTGCCCCGCTGACGCCGGCACCGCCCCTAGATCCCCAGCGCGGGCCACAACTCGTCCACGCGGCGCCTGACTTCCTCGCTCATCGCGATCGGCGTGCCCCACCGGCGGCTCGTCTCGGCGGGCCACTTGTTGGTCGCGTCGAAGCCGATCTTGCCGCCCAGCCCGGCGACCGGCGAGGCGAAGTCCAGGTAGTCGATCGGCGTGTTCTCCACGATCACCGTGTCGCGCGCCGGATCCATGCGCGTCGCCATCGCCCACACCACGTCCTTCCAGTCGCGCGCGTCGATGTCGTCGTCCGTCACGACGATGAACTTGGTGTACATGAACTGCGTGAGGAACGACCACACGCCCATCATCACGCGCTTGGCGTGTCCCGGATAGCGCTTGCGGATCGTGACCACGGCCAGCCGGTAGGAGCAGCCCTCCGGCGGCAGGTAGAAGTCCACGATCTCCGGGAACTGCTTCTGCAGCAGCGGCACGAACAACTCGTTGAGCGCCGCGCCCAGCATGGCCGGCTCGTCCGGCGGGCGGCCCGTGTAGGTGCTGTGGTAGATGGGCGCGCGGCGCTGGCTGATCGCGTCGATCGTGAACACCGGGAAGGTCTCGACCTCGTTGTAGTAGCCGGTGTGGTCGCCGAACGGCCCCTCGGGCGCCGTGTCGCCCGGCACGATGTGGCCCGTCAGGACGATCTCCGCGCTGGCCGGCACCTGCAGGTCCGAACCTGCGCAGCGCACGACCTCGGTGCGGCTGCCGCGCAGCAGCCCGGCGAAGGCGTATTCGGACAGCGTGTCGGGCACCGGCGTCACCGCGGCCAGGATCGTGGCCGGATCGGCGCCCAGCGCCACCGCGACGGGGAACGGCTCGCCCGGGTGCGCGGCCTGCCAGGCGCGGAAGTCGAGCGCGCCGCCGCGCTGCGGCAGCCAGCGCATGATGGTGCGGTTGCGGCCGATCACCTGCTGGCGGTAGATGCCCAGGTTCTGCCGCGGCCGCTCGGGCCCGCGGGTCACGACCAGCCCCCACGTGATCAGCGGGCCGGCATCACCGGGCCAGCAGGTCTGCACGGGATACCGGCCCAGGTCCACGTCGACGCCCTCGAGGACCTGCTCGCGGCAGGGCGCATCGCGCACTTCCTTCGGCGCCATGTCCAGCGCCTTTTTGAGCAGCGGCAGCTTGTCCCACGCGTCCTTCAGCCCCTGCGGCGGCTCGGGTTCGCGCAGCGCCGCCAGCAGCAGGCCGACCTGCCGCAGGTCCCGTGCGTCATCCTGGCCCAGGGCCAGCGCGATCCGCTCGGGTGTCCCGAACAGGTTGGCGAGCACGGGAATGTCGTGCCCGGTCGGGCGCTCGAACAGCAGCGCCGGCCCGCCCGCCTTGAGCGTGCGGTCGCAGACTTCGGTCATCTCGAGGCGAGGGCTGACCTCGACGCCGATGCGCTTGAGCAGCCCGCGCTGTTCGAGCAGGGCGATGAAGTCGCGCAGGTCCTTGTACTTCATGCTGGGTGTCCGCGGCGGCTCTGGCCGACACGGCAGTCTGTCGCTCCCGGTGATCCCACTCAAGTCGTGCACGCCACAGCGACTCCCGGACGGCCATGATGCTCGTCGTCAGCGCCGTCGCGGGCGCGCGAGGTGGTCGTGGTCCCCTAAGCGAGCGACTTTCTTCGGAGCGAGCGTGGGGACCCGACCGGATCCCGCGCGCCTGCAGGCAGTGCCGTGACCGGCGGTCCGGAGGGGTCAGACCCCAGGAGGGGTCAGACCCCGGCAAGCGTCAGGCCCTGAGCGGGCAGGCGCGGACGGGCCGGGGTCGGCGAGCGAATAAAGATCGACTGAGCGAGCGACCCCGGGCCGGCTGCGCCGTAACACCGTCATGGGTGGTCCGGAAGGGTCAGACCCCAGGAGGGGTCAGACCCTGAGCGGGGGCAGACCCTGCGCGGGCAGTGTGCCGACCACAAAGAAAAAGGCCCGCCGAAGCGGGCCTTTCTCATTGGCTAGGAGACTGGCGTTTACCAGCGGCCACCGCCGCCGCCACCGCCACCGCCGCCGCCGGAGCGGAAACCACCGCCACCGCCGCCGCCGCCACGGAAGCCGCCGCCGCCACCGCCCGGCCGGCCGCCGGTACGGGGACGATCCTGCGCTTCGTTCACGCGCAGCTGACGACCACCCATGCTGAAGCCATTCAGGGCCTCGATGGCCTTGACCGCTTCACCCTGGGGCATTTCCACGAAGCCGAAGCCGCGCGGGCGTCCCGTGTCCCGGTCCGTCGGCAGGGCAACGGATTCCACCGTACCGTGCTGTGCGAACAGGTCACGCAATTCTGATTCCGTTGCCGAGAACGGCAAGTTTCCAACGTAGATCTTCATATTCCTCGAATCTCACTCACAAACAAACTGACCGAGAGGCGACACCCGGCGGGCGCGCGTCGGTCATGTCTTACACGGCAGGAACACGGTCGGGTTCGTCGAACAAGCTTTTTCTTGCTAGCAGGGCGATCCTGAGGACAACGGGTCCTGTCACCTGATCGCGGACAATTCGGGAATGCGGCTCGGCGTTGAAAACGCTTGGAACCACAGCACGGACAGGCTGCGACCGGGCCGGAGTGTAGCACAACCCCTGTAAAGTCAAGGGGTTCTGGTAAGTCAGTCCCTTGGCACGGCCCTTCAGGGCCCTCAGTCCAGGCGCTTGTGGAACCGCAGGACCGAGGCGGCCAGCAGGATCACGAAGAACACGGCCAGCTTCAGGATCTGGGGCCACATGTCCCATAAGTGGGCGCCGCGCAACACGATACCCCGCACAATTTCGATAAAGTGGGTCAGCGGAAGCACCTGGGCGATCCATTGGGCCGCGATTGGCATGCCCTCGAACGGGAACACGAAGCCGGACATGAGGATGGACGGCAGCATGGTCATGAACGCCATCTGGAAGGCCTGGAACTGGGTCTGCACCAGGGTCGAGATGAACAGGCCCAACGCCAGGGTGGCTGCAATGAACAGCAGCGCCCCCAGGTACAGCTCCGCCAGGCTGCCCACGATCGGCACGCTGAACAGCGTATGGCCGATCAGCAGGATCACGGTGGTCTGGATCAGGCCGATCGCGATGTAGGGCAGCAGCTTGCCGGCCATCAGTTCGCCGCGCGACACGGGCGTGGTCATCAGCAGCTCGAGGTTGCCGCGCTCGCGCTCGCGGACCACCGCCCCGGCCGTGAAGATCACCATGGTGATGTTGAGGATGGTGCCCACCAGCGCCGGCACCACCTGCACGGCGGTGCGCTTCTCCGGGTTGTATTCGACGCGCAGCGCCACCCCCTGCGGGCGCTCCACGGCGAGCCCGGCGCGGCCCAGCGACGGCACCGCCGACAGTCCTTGGGCCACGTTCTCGAGCGCTGGCTGGCTGCCGTCCACGATGATCTGCAGGACCGGCCGGTCGCCCTCGAACAGGCGACGCTCGACGTCCGGCGGGACGACCACGCCGATGCTGGCCTCGCCACGCGCCATCCGCCCGCGCAGTTCGGACTCGCTGCCGGCCTGGTAGGTGATCTGCATCACCTGGGTCGCGGCCAGGTCCGCCACCAGCTGGCGTGACAGCGAGCTGCGTGCCTGGTCCAGGACCACCGCATCGAGGCCGCGCACGTCGAAGTTGATGGCGTAGCCGAACAGCAGGATCTGCATCGCCGGGATGCCGATGATCAGGCCGAAGGTGACGCGGTCGCGCGCCAGCTGCAGCGCCTCCTTGGACGCCACCGCCAGCATGCGCACGAACCAGATCATGCGGCGCGCGCCTCGTTGCGCTGGCGGCCGTCCAGGCCGCGAAACCCGGTGGCCGCGACGAACACGTCCTCCAGGCTGGCGGTCACCTGCTCGATGCGCGCCTGGCCGCCGGCGCGCGCCAGCGCGCGCTCGAGCAGCGCGACCGGCTCGCTCACCCCCGGGTCCATCAGCACGTGCAGGCGGCTGCCCAGCTGCGCCACGCTGCGCACCTGCGGCTCGCCCGAGAGCGTGCGGCGCGCCGCCGGCAGGTCGTCGCACTCGACCTCGAGGACCACCGCGTCGATGTCGCGGGCCAGCTGCTTGGGCGCGCCCTCGGCCACCACCCGGCCGCGGTCGAGGATCGCCAGCCGGTGGCAGCGCTCGGCCTCGTCCATGTAGTGCGTGGACACCAGGATGGTCGTGCCCTGGCCCACCAGCTCGAACAGCTTCTCCCAGAAGTCGCGGCGGCTCTGCGGGTCGACCGCGCTGGTCGGCTCGTCGAGCAGCAGCAGCTGCGGCTCGTGCAGCGTGGCGGCCGCCAGCGCGAGCCGCTGGCGCTGGCCGCCGCTCAGCGTGGCGGCGCGGCGGCCGGCGAATCCCGACAGCCCGTATTGCTCCACGCGCGCCTCGATGCGGGCGCGGCGCAGCGCGCGGTCCAGCCCGTACACGCGGCACAGGAAGTCGAGGTTCTCGCGCACCGTCAGGTCGTCCCACAGCGAGAACCGCTGGGTCATGTAGCCGAGCTTGCGCCGCACCTGCTCGGACTCCGCCAGCGCATCGTGCCCCAGCACGGTGGCGCGGCCCGCGGTGGGCTTGAGCAGCCCGCACATCATGCGGATCGTGGTGGACTTGCCCGAGCCGTTCGGGCCCAGGAAGCCGTAGATCTGCGCAGCCGGCACGTCCAGGTCGATGCGGTCCACGGCGAGGACCTCGCCGAAACTGCGGGTGAGGCCGCGCGCGGTGATGGCCAGGTTCACGGCGCGGCCGGCCCGATGGCCAGCTCGACCTGCACCGGCACGCCGGTCGGCAGCGTGGCGGCGTCGGCGTCCGTCAGGTCCACTTCCGCCAGGTAAGACAGGCGGCTGCGGTCGCGCTCGTTGAGCGCGTAATACGGGGTGAAGGCGGCGTCGGTGCTGACGTAGCGCACCTGGCCGGCCCAGGCGCGGCTGGAACCGTCCACGTACACGGCCGCCGTCGTGCCGGCAGCGACCTGCACGCGGATCGGCTGCGGCACGAAGACCCGCGCGTAGGTGCGGCCGTCGGCCAGCATCACGACCACCGGCGCGCCCCGCGGCGGCCGCTCGCCCAGCTTGTACGGCAGGGCGTCGATGACGCCGGCTTGCGGCGCCACCACGTCCAGCCGCGCTCGGCTGACCTCCAGCTGGGCCAGCTGCGCCTGTGCCTGCCGGGCCGCCGCGCGCGCCTGGTCCAGCACCTCGCTGCGCGTGCCCCGTTCCAGGGCCAGCAGGTTCTCGCGTGCGGCATCGCGGTCGGCCAGCGCGCCATCGCGGCCTGCGCGTGCGCGGTCGAGGTCGTTCTGCGCCAGCAGCCGCTGCGTCACCAGCGTCTGGACCCGGCCGAACTCATGCTCCGCCGCATCGAGCCGCGCCTGGGTGCCGGCCAGCCTGGCGCGCGCGGCCAGGATGTCCTCGCGGCGCGGCCCGCTGACCTGTTCCGCCAGCGCGCCCTCGGCCCGGCTCACCGCGGCGCGCGCCTGGGCGAGCTGCGTGTCCATGGAACTCGGGTCGAGGCGCAGCAGCAGCTGGCCCCGTGCCACCCGGTCGCCCTCGCGCACGGCCGTTTCGATGATGGGTTCCTGGCTCTCGGCCACCAGCTCGAGCCGGTCCCGCTCGAGCGTGCCGAGCAGCCGGCCCTGGTCGCCGCCGCCGCAGGCCCACAGGGATGCGCAGGCCAGGAGGATCAGCACGGGTCGGTTCACGTCGCGTCTCCCGCCGCGGTGCCCGCGGCAAACAGTCGAACGGTGTGGTCGATGAGGCGCTCGACGCCGGCCGCGTCGGCCTTGAAGCCCAGCGCGCCGCCCAGCACGGGCATGGCCAGGAACGGCCACAGGCCCAGGCTCAGCAACGATACGACCGTCAGCGTCGGGTCCAGGTCGGCGCGCAGGCGGCCGCCCTTCGCCGCACGGCCGGCCAGCATCGCCACGCGCGGGCCGACGCGCCCGGCGAAGTCGCGGATGAAGCGCTCGCGGAATTCCCCGCCCGGCGCCAGCACGTCGCGCAGCAGCAGGCCCGGCACCCAGGGATGCGCGGCCACCGTGCGCATGTAGGCATCGAGCAGCGCCGGCAGGTCCGGCGCCTCGGCCTCGGGCGCCGTCAGCATCGCCTCGACGCGCGCCTGCAGCGGCGCGACGGCGTCCTGCAGCATCGCCGCATACAGCCCCTGCTTGCTGCCGAAGTAGTACTGCACCATCGCCGGATTCGTGCCGGCCTCGGCCGCCACCTGTCGGGCCGAGACGGCGCGGTAGCCGTAGCGCAGGAACAGCCGGCGCGCGGCGCCCAGCAGGTCGCCGCGCACGTCGCGGTCCGGCGCCGCGCGCGGCCGGCCGGGCCGGCGCCGCACGGCGTTGCTGGCGGCGGCGCGCGCCATTCAGATGTTCACAATTAAATTAAACATGCGTTTAATTTTAGCGCGCAGACGGGCGTGTTCAAGGGACCGGGTCGCGCAAGTGTTTAATTTGGTCCGGAGCGGACGCAATCAGGGCCCGGAGGTCAGGCACTGGCGGAGGGGGGGTTCGTACTCGTCATGCCGTCGCGAAACGGCGCGGGAGACGACGCCAATGCCTGATCGCCGGGCCCCGTGGGCTGGATCCCAGGCAACCGGCCGACCGGGCTCGAAGCCAAGTCCGAACTGCACCGGTTCAACTAGGGATGCTATCCCCTGCGCCACCAAACTTGTTTGATTGCGGTTACTTAGGAGACTAGGTGATTTCCGAAGCCGCGGGGACCGCCACGCGGCGCAGCCCGGCTTCGTCGAGGACGGTGATCTGCTCGCGCGCGGTCTTCACCAGGCCCCGATCCGCGAAGCTGCCCACGATGCGGCTCACGATCTCGCGCACGCTGCCGAGTTCGTCGGCCAGCTGCTGGTGCGTCACCCGCAGCCTGCGGGCCACGCTGCAGCAGGAGCGCCGCCAGCCGCTGGTCGAGCCGCTTGAACGCCACCGCCTCGACGGTCTGCATCAGGTCGGCGATGCGCGCGGCGAACAATCCGAACACGTAGCGGCGGAACTGCTCGCTGGTGGCGAGCAGCCGCTCGAACACGGGCCGCGGCACCATGAAGACCGTTGAATCCACCAGCGCCACGCCGTGCGCGTCGTAGGCGACCGAGCCGAGCAGGCAGGTGCTGCTGAGGATGCAGCTGTCGCCCGCCTCGACCCGGTACAGCTGGATCTCGCGGCCGCTCTCGGACGCCTTGCCGACACCGATCGCCCCGGCCAGCACGAACGGGAAGCCGGTGCAGGGCTGGGCGACGTCGAACATCACGGTGCCGGCCGGCACCTCGCGCACCTGCCCGCCCTGCAGCAGACGCGCCAGGTCGTCGTCCGCCAGGTCGCGCAGCACCGGGTATTGCGCCAGCAGCCGATCGCCGATTGCCCGCTCGCCTGTCATCGGTCCTGCCCCACGCCGGCGGTTCGCCACACTGTGCGGCGCGCCCGGCGCACGTATCATGTCGTCCGTTGCCGGCGCCGCCCGCCGATGATAGCGGCCCGCACTGCGGGCCGCACGCGGCTCCTGCCGGCATACGCGTACCGGAGGACATGAAGATGCTGCGCGCCCTGGTCATCGTTCTTGCCGCGCTGGTTGCGGCGCCGGCGCTGCCCGCGGCCGCACACGGAGAAAGCCCAATGATTGCAATCGCCATTCACGGCGGCGCGGGCGTGATTACCCGCGGTTCGATGGCGCCCGGCGAGGAGGAAGCGTACCGCGCCGACCTGCAGCGCGCGCTGGACGCCGGCTACGACATCCTCGCCGCCGGCGGCTCGAGCCTCGACGCCACGATGGCCGCCGTGCGCATCCTCGAGGATTCGCCGCTGTTCAATGCCGGACGCGGCGCCGTCTTCAACCATGACGGCGTCAACGAGCTCGATGCCTCGATCATGGACGGGCGCACGCTCGCGGCCGGCGCGGTCGCCGGGCTGCGGCACATCAGGAATCCCATCGACCTGGCGCGGCGGGTGATGGACGAGTCGCCGCACGTGCTGCTGTCCGGCGAGGGCGCCGAGGAGTTCGCGCTGACCCAGGGCATCGAGCCGGTGCCGCAGTCGTATTTCCACACCGAGCGGCGGCGCAAGCAGCTGGAAAAGGCCCAGGGCGGCGACACCTACAGCGCCGCGGAGATCGGCTACTTCGGCACCGTGGGCGCGGTGGCGCTCGACCGCGACGGCAACCTGGCGGCGGCCACCTCCACCGGCGGCATGACCAACAAGCGCTGGGGCCGCATCGGCGACTCGCCGATCATCGGCGCCGGCACCTACGCCGACAACGCCTCCTGCGCGGTCTCGGCCACCGGCAGCGGCGAGTACTTCATCCGCGCCGTGGTCGGCCACGAGATCAGCTCGCTCATCAAGTACCGCGGCCTGTCCGCGGCGGCGGCCACGCGCGAGGTCGTGCACGGCCAGCTGAAGCGGATGGGCGGCGACGGCGGCGTGATCGTCGCGGACCGCGACGGCAACCTGGTGCTCGAGTTCAACACCGAGGGCATGTTCCGCGGCGCGCGCGACTCGCGCGGCCGCAACGAGGTCGCCATCTACTGAGGGCGGGCGGCCGCGCCGCCGTCACCCGTAGCGCAGCGCCGCGAGCAGCGGCTCGTGCAGCGCGCCGTTGCTGGCCAGCACGCTGGTCGTCCGCAGGCCGACCGGCCGGCCGGCCAGGTCGGTGCAGCGGCCGCCGGCCTCCTCCACGATCACGACCAGCGCCGCGATGTCGAGGATGTTCACGTCGCTCTCGACGACCGCGTCGATGCTGCCGGCCGCCAGCAGGTGGTAGTGCAGGAAGTCCCCGTAGCCACGGATGCGGTCGAGCCGCGCCACGATGCCGCCCCAGCGGCCCCACGCGGGACTCGCGGCCAGCGACTTCAGGTTGCCCGCGGACACGGCGGCCGATTCCAGCGCGGCGACGCCGCTCACGGCCAGCCGCGCCCCGTTCAGCCACGCGCCCTGCCCGCGCTCGGCCCAGGCCAGCTCGCCGTAGGCCGGCGCATTCGACACGCCGAGCACCAGCCGGCCGCCGTGCAGCAGCGCGATCTGGGTCGAGAACATCGGGTACTCGCGCACGAAAGCCTTGGTGCCGTCGAGCGGGTCCACCAGCCAGACGTACTCGGCGTCCGTGGCGCGCGCGCCGGATTCCTCGCCCTGGAAGCCGTAGTCCGGGAAGCGCGCCTCCAGCAGCTCGCGGATGACGCGCTCGGCGGCGATGTCGGCCTCGGTGACCGGCGACTTGTCGGCCTTGATCGAGACCGCGAGATTGCGCCGGTACAGCGGCCCGATCACCTGCGCGGCGGCGGCGGCGGCATCGAGCGCGGCGATCAGCTGGGCGGACGGGTGCATGACGAAAGATCCACGGTGACGACGCCTGAGCGTGCTGCGCGCGCCGCCCGGCGTCAACCGTCTGCTTGACCTCGGCGTCGCGGCTTCCTACAGTGCCGGGGACGACAGGTGTCCCGGGATTCGTCCCGGGTGAAACGGGAAGCCGGTGCGCGATTCGTCGCAATCCCGGCGCTGCCCCCGCAACGGTAATCGGTCGCAAGCGCATCACGCAG
>CAVOGD010000003.1:0-477304 GCA_963695155.1 uncultured Gammaproteobacteria bacterium | reverse complement strand
AAGTCCCGCAAAACGTTCGAGGACGATGGGGACTGACGGCGGTCAATGCATGGACCGGAAGCCTGAAGCGGTGGTCATCCTCGGGGCCGGCAACCTGCTCGCCGCAGATGACGGCGTGGGCATCCACGCGGCGCGCGCGCTGGCGGTTCGCAACGATCTTCCCGAAGGCGTGCGCGTCCTCGACGTGGGCACGATTGGGCCCGACGCGCTCGCGCTGATCGGCGGGAACGAGGCGGTGGTGATCCTCGATGCGGTGCGCGCGGGCAGCCCGCCCGGAACGCTCCTCCGGCTCGCGCTCGACGCGGTCAAGGCGCCGGCGACCGCGCCGCTGTCGATGCACGACCTCGGTGTCGCGCACCTGCTGGCCGAGGCGCGGTTGCTCGGCCGGCCACTGCGCGGCACCCTGCTCGGCGTCGAGCCCGCGCGCATCGAGCCGATGGTGGCGTCGCTGAGCGCGCCCGTCGCGGCGGCGCTGCCCGCGCTGATCGAGGCCGCGCTGCGCGAAGCGCGCCTTCTCGCAGATGGCGCCTGAAACTCGGATGGGGTGATGGACTCGTGGTTCGCCACCCTTGCGCGCCCGGTAACTGTTCCGGCTATGGGGCTTCGTACCTCGCCCGTGTGTTGCCCTTCGCGTCCACGACGTGGACCGCGCACGCCACGCATGGATCGTAGGAATGTACGACCCGCAGCACTTCGATGGGATTATCGGCGTCCTTCACCTCCAGCCCCTCGAGCGCCGCTTCGAGAGGTCCTGGCTGGCCGCGGTCGTCGCGCGGCGAGCAGTTCCACGTGGTCGGGACGATCGCCTGGTAGCGGTGCACCTTGGCGTCGCGAATCTCGATCCAGTGGCCGAGCGCTCCGCGCGGCGCGCACCAGAGCCCGAACCCGCTTGCCTGATCCGGGATGGAGAATTCGGCGCACACTGGCTCCCCGAGCTTGAACTCGAGGATCCAGTCGCTCATCGCGTCGGCCACGAACTTGGTCTCGATGGCGCGCGCGAGGTGCCTGCCCATCGTCGAGTTGAGCCGATCGATGCCCACCCTCACCTCGGACAGCACTTGGTTCGTGACCGCCGTCATCGCTGGCGCCTCTCCGGACGTGGCAGTGCACAGCACGCGCGCCGTGGGGCCGACCTCGTACACCTGGCCCTCGTAGCGGGGCGCCTTCACCCAACTGTAGGCGCCGCGTTTGCCGGGCATCGGCACCGTGCTGCCTTCGCTCGGCCGGGTAGGTCCGGTGTCGGTGTACCAGCTGTGCCGCACCTCCTCCGTGATCTTCGCCGGATCGAAATCTTCGAGGCGGCCGTCCACGTAGCGTCCCATGCGCAGCAGCCGCCGCCGCCGCGTCACTTCCGTCTCGGACGACAGGTCATACGACCCGCAGGTGAGGAAGCGGTCGGAGCCCTTCCCCTGTTCGAGGCAATCCTGGTAGACGCGCGCGACGGCGATCACGTCCGGCAGATAGTAATTGTCGATGAAGTCCCGCAGTTCGCGCAGCCGCCACAGGAAGGTTGTGATCTTGTCCACGGACGGGTTGACCGTCACTCCGCCCGGAACGATCGAGGCGCTGTGAGGCATCTTGCCCGAGAACACCGCCGACAGCTCGTGGGCCTTGACCCGCATGGAGAGCGCCTGGATGTAGTGGCTGAGCAGTTCGTCATTCAGCGCCTTCGGCAGCCGGTAGTCGCCCTCGAAGCGCGGTGTAAACGGCGGCGTGTAGGGCCCGGGGAAGTAGTCGAGCGCCGACAACGTGTAGAAGTGCAGGAGGTGCGATTGGATCCAATTGGAGCCGCCGACCAGGTTGCGGATAACGCGACCGTTCTCGGTCGGCACTATGCCGAACGCGTCGTCCAGCGCCTGAGCGCTAGCGATCGCGTGCGCTGTCGGGCACACGCCGCAGAATCGCTGCGCGAACTGGATCACGTCGAGCGGCGAGTGGCCGACCATGATCTGCTCGAAACCGCGATACAGCGTTGCAGACACCTGCGCTTCCTTGACGACGCCGTCGTCCACGGTGGTCTCGACGCTCAGGTGTCCCTCAATCCTCGTGACGGGATCCAGCTTGATGGTGGTCTTGGTCATGGCCGTATCCCTCAGGTCAGGGTAAGGAAAGGGACAAACTTGTCGGGAAATCCCGGCTCGGTGCAGCCGATGCACGGTCCTCCCGAACCGATGCACCAGTTGACCCCGGAGTTCCACGAGCGCCGCGGGCAGTCGGCCTTCGTGAACGGTCCCTTGCAGCCGAGCTCGATCAGGCAGCCGGGCTGGCCGGGATGCTTCGCCATGATGCCCGCGTCCATGTAGTCGCGTTTGGTACACGCGCGGTGAACGCTTGTGCCGAAGAACATCATCATGCGCCCGTGCCGGTCCACATCCTCAGGCTTCGGCAGCCCTAGCAGTAGCACGTGCGCGACCGTCCCGATGAACCAGTCCGGGTGCGGGGGGCATCCCGGGATGTTGATGATCGGGACCGTGATGCCTTCCGACTGCAGGAAGCTGCCGACGCCCACCGCCCCGGACGGATTCGGCGCCGCGGCGGCGATGCCGCCGTAGGCGGCGCAGGTGCCGAGCGCCAGCACGGCAAGCGCGTCGGGTGCCAGCCGGCGCATGTGGTCAGCATGCCGAATCGGACCCTTACGATCCTCGCCCAACGTGCCGTAGATGCCGTTGTCGCGGGTCGGGATGGCGCCCTCGACGATCAGGATGTAGCGGCCCTTCCACTCGTCGCGGGTCGTATTCAGCGCCTGCACCGCAAGCTCGCCCGACGCGGCCATCACGGTTTGGTGAAACCGCAGCGAGAGCTGGTACGAAGGGATGACCTGGTCCAGCAGCACGTTCTTGATGCTCGGGTGGATGGTGTTAATCGCCGACACCGAGCAGCCCGAACAATTCGAGAGTTGGAGCCAGATCAGCGGGAATTCCTTGATGGATTTCTCGAGCGCGTGGGCGATCGGAGCAGGCACGCTGCTGAGCAGCGTCGCTGCGGCCCCGGTGCGCCCGACCCACTCGAGAAACTCGCGACGGCTAATAGGTTGCACGGGAGATCTCCCAGGAGTTGTGCGATACGCGTGATGAAACCGGACCGCCCGTGGCAGGCGAGAAGCCCGCACGTTGGGAGCGGGGCACCGTGAAGGCGCGGACGATTCGTGGGACGCTGACTGCGGCGGAGGCGGGGACGCATCCGCTGTCGGCCGAGAGAAACGATCGAACCATGTCGGACTTCCGAGACGGTCGATTACAAACGCCGGTTCGACTGCCGGTCCGAGTGCAACGGATCACGGACGAGCAGTACCGCCAAGACATCCGCACTCTAAGTGCGAAGGACACGAATTACAATTCATAGTTGGTCTCCCGCACCGTGAGTCAGCAGGCGGTGCGCAGCATGCGCGAGCGAGCGCGAGTGATGATCGACGGCGGCCGCCGGCTGCACAGGGAGCGTTCCGGTCGGTGGTGCGGGTACACGGGCGTGCTCCGGGTTTACCGCAACAGACTTGCGGCTCTTGCGTACACGTCGACCGCAGGCCGGGCGGGCTGCGGGCGCGGGGTGCGAGCGGCGGCGGGCAAGTACAAGAAGGACTGGTTCGCACCGTGTACATGAGGCGGGGTTGCAAGCCCCCGCTACCAATCATCGAAACAGAACCCCGGCCTCGCGCCGGGGTTTCCATTTCTGGGCCGAAGGCGCTACCGAAGAGCCAATTGTGGCGCGTAGGACCTTCGCTCCCGGCACAGAGTGCGGTCCCGACCGTGCTGCGCCCGACGAATCGTCCCTCGTGTAGTCGAAAGGTCGCCGAGCCGTCCGGAGTCGAGGATTCGTCGCTGACGTCCGCCTGCCAAGTTGCCGCTCATCCTCAAGGCAGACCGCTGGGCTCACGCTGGCGTATTTGCTACGGCATTCGGGTTGTGTTGCTCATCCGCCATGCCGGTGCCACTGGTATCGGTCAGTTGAAGGCAGCGCGCGGGGCAGCGATAGAGGTTGCTACCACGCCGGTGGAACGAGGCCAGCAGGAACGGGAAAGCCCGGTCCGAGGGCGGAATTCTTGTTGATGGCTAGCGCATGCGAACGCGCCGGTTCGCTTACGCGTAATCTACGGCGAGAAACACGCGGTCGGCAGCATCCACCGGTCGCGCGCCATGGCAGGCACCGCGGTAAGGAGCCGTCATCGCGCCCGTCCGCCGGGCCACGTCTAGGTTACGCCGTTGATAACGATCTGGTAGGCCAGGTCCGGCCTCGCATCGCCGCGCCAGTCGAGGACCCGGACATAGAACGTCGAGGGACCGCTCAAACGGATGTGCAGGTACGAGTCCAGGTTCGATCCCGGAACCCAATCGTCATTCATGCAGGACGAGTTGTAATCCGGTGGAACACAGGTGCCCAGGCGGAAGCCGTTGGCGTCGACAAACTCGACGACCGGGTCGAGAGGGCTGTTCAGACCATAGGCGCGGATCCAGACATTGACGACGGTCGCCGCGGTAGTCGTGATGACGTAGTAGTCCTGGTCAGGGGTGAAGACCGGGTCGGGACCGCCCCCCGGGCTGATGGAAGCATCGTAGCTGCCATTGCCTAGCGGAGTTGCAGACGCGATTGAGTCGTTGCGGCCCGACGCCACCGGATGAATCGTGATGGCAAGAGCCTGCGAGTCCGACGCGCCACAGCCATCCGTGACCAGGACGTCGAAAGTGCGGGTCCCGGCGACGGTTGGCGTCCCGTTGATACGGCCAAACAGAGAGTCGATGGGTCCCAGCCCGCTCGGCAGTGCGCCATTCGTGCTGTAGGCGAAGGCCAGCGCGCCGCCGCGGGTCCGTACCGTGGTGTTGTACGGAAAGCCAACAAGCCCGGCGGGCAGAGCCGTTGTCGCGATGTCGAGGGGCACCGGGTTGACCGTGAGGCTCAGCGTCTGAACGTCGAACACGCCGTTGTCGATGTGATTATTGACGTACACGTTGAACGTGGAAGTGACCGGGCTGCAGACGCCGTTGGGCGTTCCATAGATGACGCCACTCGAATACACACCCATATTGCCGTTCGGCATCGAGCCGCTGCTGAACCCCCAGTAGTACGGCGGCAAGCCGCCTTGCGCAGCAAGCGGGTGCGAATAGAGTTCGAACCCATCGGCATCCGGCAGGGCAGTCGTGAGGATCTCAAGCGGCACGGCGATCGTCAGCATGCGGGTCACTGCTTGCTGCGGCGTAGAGCTGTCGAGGACCCGAACGGTCATTGGGCTGGTGATCGCCGCCGTCGTAGCCTGGCCCGTGATGAATCCGGCACTACTCATTGACAGTCCCGCCGGCGGTGGCACCGACCCGGTGATGCTGAACGAGTAGGGCGGCGTGCCGCCCGCTACCGTGATCGCCTGGTTATAGCCCGCGCCAATCACCGCATCGGGGAGCGTCGTCGTCAGGAACCGCACCCGTTCGATGATGCCGAGACTGAAGACCTGCGACGCGGACTGCGGTGGCGAGCCGGAATCCATTACGGTCACCGTGAAGTTCGATGTGCCCAACGGACCGGTTGGCGTGCCGGAGATATTCCCGCTCAAGGCGTCCAGCACAAGACCGGATGGGAGTGCGCCTGCACTGATGCGGAAGTTCCACTGGCCGGATCCGCCGGTGGCGGAGACCAGGTAACCGTAGTACTCGCCGGCGAAGGCGTCGTTCAGGCTGCTGGTGACGATGCGAAGGCTTGGCGGAGGCGCTGCGCCGCCGCCACCGCCACCACCCCCGCCACCGCTCCCGCCACCCCCGCAGCCGGTGGCAACCGCCACCAAGGCCAAGGCGGCGAGTGCTCGGATCGGAAACCTGGAATGCTCTGTCACGGCCCCTCGAACTGGTCGAAACGCGGCGGGGTTCCGACCAGGGTGACGTTGATTCCGGAGACGGTCGCGCCGGCGCCGACGGCGATCGGACCCGACCGCGCCGGTGCCGTTCCAGGCATGCGGATCCAGAATGGGCCGATGCTCGAGCCGTCCGTGAATTCGGCGTTGATGCTCTCCACCTCGATCGTGTAAGTCCCCGCCGGGACCGGGATTTCGAACAGGCCGATGTCGCCCAGGGTACTAGAGCCGAACGGGCTGGCCTGCGCACCGGTGAGCGGGTTGCCATGGAACGCCTTGAACCTGTACCCGGAGATCACGGACACGGCATGCGTTCGGTCCTGGTTCGCGCCCGTATTGGCCTGCCGCGCCATCACGTTGACCAGCTGTGCCGGCGACTCGCCGTCGGAAAAGAACACGGTACCGGTGATGGTGCCGTGCGTGCCGGCAAAGGTGGTGCCGCCGGTCGTTCGCGGGTACAGCCGCGAGAGCCAGGCGATGTCATCGATCGCCAGTCGACCCTGCTCCACCGATATCAGGAAGGGGAACATGGTCGGCAACCCGGCGATGTCGTCGTCGCTGCACGCTGACAGGCAATCGACATTGACTTGCGAATGGTCGAGACCGGAGAAGTGTCCGATCTCATGTACGATCGCCGTGTCGAATTCCTGCACGGAAATGTCGCGGACCGGAGCGGCCGCACCGTCCTGGAACAGGCCGTTCATGACTACCTGGCCGGAGGTGATCAGCCCCCCGCTCAGGGAGCAAGGTCCCGCAAAGCCGATGACCGAAGTCTCATCTAGGCCAAGGTCCGTCAGGATGGATCCGTTGGCGTCGAAAATCACCGGACTCTGATTGCCGTCGTAGCAGTCCTGCTCGACCGCGGCGTATTCGGCGGCGGTATCGACATCGCCGCCGGCGAATGCGCCTACGGCATTTATGAATCCGACCCGCGTATAACTGATGCTTGCGGTTGCCACGGCCTGCCAGACGCCGAAGTTGGCCGTGACGCGGGCGCGAGCGGCAGCTTCGTTCACGGTCGCGCTCAGCGGGCCGTTGTCCGTACGGTACGGAATCGCCGAGATCGTGCTCCATACGTAAGGCAGCCCGTTGCCGCGCATGACCAGTGGCCCGCCGGCGTGGGCCGGCCCGCCGATCGGAAGTACGGACACGAGCAAGGCCAGGACGACCGCGCGGGTTGACATTTCACCGGCTCCGGTTGACGAGGTCCAGAATCAGTCCGGTCAATTCGTCGACCGGCACCGGGCCTGCACGGGGGCGCTGTAGCAACCGCATGGATGACGGCGACAGTGATATACCATCCTTGACGAGTTGCGCGCCGATGCCCTCGAGCAGGCGGGCGTTGCCATGGCCATTCACTGCGACTTCGCTGCCGTCCACATCGCGCGTAATGCGGAAGCGGCCTTGGCCCATCCCTGCCGGACTGGAGAGCCCGTAGCGGCTCGGAGCAATCAGCAGCAGCAGGAGGTCATCGCCCTTGCGGTAACCGGCGGCATGCGCACGATCGCGAATGTCCCAGGCATACTGCCGGAACGTCAAGGTGTCGCGTTCCGGGCCTTTCAGCGTTTCGCGCACGTCTAGCGTCACGACCAACGTCGCCACGCCCAACTCCGGGTGCGCTTCGACCCGTGTGCCAAGGACGTGGCCGCGCACGATGATCGCGGCGCGCTCGGTGAGCTGCTCGAGATTCCGCGGGGCAGTGAAGGCGCCCTGCTGCGCAGCCGCCGGAGCGGAGCACGCCAGTATTGCCGCCAGCGGCAGGAGGACCCGCGCGAAATTCACCACGGCACCTCCGAGCCGCGACACCGGACCGCAATCCCTGTACCACGGCGCGCCTGCGTTACCATGCACAAGCATGCATTCAGTCAGCCCGGCGCGCAAGATGCCGCCGGGGCTCGCGCGTCCGGCCACATGCGCCGCTTGGTGCCAGGGACGGGCCCTCAGGAAATCGGCCCGGTCTTTCTGCGAATTCCGTCGTGACGTCGAACCCTGCTGGGCAGGTGGGGCATGCAATTGCGAACTCACGCCCCGCTACCAATCATCGCGACAGAACCCCGGCCTCGCGCCGGGGTTTCTTGTTGCCGACCAGCATTCACAGGCAAGGCGTTACCAGACAGTCGCCCGCATGTGCCTGCGGTGCGGTGCACGCCGGTGCTCCCACAGGTACAGGCCCTGCCACGTGCCGAGTGCCGGCACGCCGCCGACGAGCGGGATCGTGATCGAGTTCTGCGTGAGTACCGCGCGGATGTGCGCCGGCATGTCGTCCGGACCCTCCGAGTCGTGCTCGTACGCAAGATCGCCGTCCGGCGCGAGCCGCTGCATGAAGCGCTCGAGGTCGTGCCGGACGTTCGGGTCGGCGTTCTCACTGAGGACCAGCGAGGCGCTCGTGTGTGGCAGGAAGACGTTGCACAGCCCGTCCTTGACGCCGGACGAGCGTATGAAGTCCCTGAGGCGCGCAGTCACGTCGGTGAAGCCGCGCCCCTTTGTCTCCACGGTCCACTCGGCGGTCTGAATGGCTGTTCTCCCGGTCACGCGATACGACGAGGCTTCTCCGCAGCATACGCTGTGACTGTGCCGTTGGTCAGGAGGCGAACGTCGGGCAACCAAGTGCGCGCCGGCCCCGGCTACGCGAAGCGGCACAAGTTGAACTGAGCGGTACATTGGTGACGACACAGACACCCCGGCCCCGCGCCGGGGTTCCTGTTTCTGCTTGACTGCGCAGTTTCAGGATATTGAGCGGCCCTTCTGCCGTGCTGGCGGCGACCATGTCGGGACGGTCGATGTCACTGTCATATCGGGGCGGCAAAGCGCGTTTCCGCATATCACAGGGCCTTTCGAGAAGATAGGTACTGATACACATACATATAAGTAGAAATACGTGTAACATGCTCAACGTTCTCTTCCGCGTTGGATTGGAACGCTGAGGAGAAAACCATGCTTTCTTTCGAACGACCGCTGTTGGCGGTCTTCATGGCGTTGGCCGTAGTGGCCGTGCCCGTCCTGTTCTACTCGTTGCACGTCTCGGCGGAGCCGCTCGAAACGGTTGGGGTCGCCAAACCGACCCAGGTCTGGCTTGGGGAGTTGGCGCCGGCCAATCTGCCAGAGATCGTCATTACCGCGAAGCGCAACGCGGAGTTTGCGGGGCCCGCCCACCAGACCAACTAAGGCGGCGGGCAGGATTGACTGCCGCTCATAGAAACAGAACCCCGGCCTTGCGCCGGGGTTTCTTTTTCTGCCGCACGGTCGTTAGTCGGCGATTGGTTGGGCGTTCTCCTCCTGCGCGGCCGGAGCATTCCTGGCGGCGTCCTCGAAACGCAGGACACGTTGCGTGACCGCCGCTGCGAATTGGGGACGCCAGTCGGGATCGCTGACACGCAGCCAGTCGCGCACCCCTCTGCGACTGATGAGACGATCCAGCGTGCGTTCGATGCCGACAGAGTTCTCCGGGTCATTGCCCAATGTCAGTTGCCGGATGTAGCCGCCCTGAAGTCCGGCGAACACATTGCTAAGGGTCAAGCCGAATCTCATTTTGTCGCTCCCACTCAGATCCACATAAGACTTCAGGCCGCGCAAATACAACTCTGATACTTCGGGATCAGTGATGAACATCTCGCGGACGCGATTGCCGGACTCGACATTGCGCTCGAATGCAGCAAGCTCCATGGACCTCAGGGTCATCGCCAACCCGCGGGTGTTCTGACGAATCTGAACGGCTAGATTGACCAGTGACGCGACCACGAAGATGGCGCCGACTATCTCGGCGATTGCTGCCCATTCCTGAATCGACATGACAAACCTCCTGATGGCCGCCTGACACTCCGGCCGCAGCTTAAGCCGGTTTGCGACCCAGGGGGCGTAAACGGCCGCAAGTGGTTGTTCGCCAGTCGAGATTTGCGCCACAACCTCGGCACCTCGGGATCGCCCCGTCGCGATCTTCCCGCCTAACCGAGGTGTCCGGAGAATCAGAGGAGGGTCATTGCTGATCTGTGATTTCGCCTGTCGCACTGGCTTCCGGCGGTGCCTGCTGCTTGCTGCTAGGCTAATGGTGCGCTCCACGGCCATGCCTGCGTATCCAGGAAAGGAGGACTCGACCATGAACCCAACGACGTCGCAACTCGGTCTGGCGCTGTTCATGTTGGTCGTGGGCGGCGCACTGCTGGTGTGGTTCTCGAGATACCGCGCCGCCGCCTCGCAACGGCGCATGACGCAGATGTTGGAGCGGGCCGGCGTGGCGCCCGAGGTCGTCAGGCGTGGCGATGTCGAGGCCATCATCAAGGACGTGCGCAGCCGCTGCCGCACGTGCGACTCGGAGGACCGGTGCGAAAGGTGGCTGGCCGGGAAGGTCGAGGGGGGCAACGAGTTTTGCCCCAACGCGCAGATCTTCCGCAGCTTGACTGGAGTACCGGGGCGTTCATGACTTGATGGCCAAGAGGCCAAGGGAGGGGGGGATGTACCAGCTGAGTCTCAGCGATCCGTTGTTCGCCACCTACGCCATTGCGGCGACGCTCATGATCCTCAAGGCCGTGGGCATGTCCTGGCTCACCGTCTTACGCATGATGCAGGTGCAAGGCGGTTTCCGCTCGCCGGAGGACCTCCGGAAGACGCCGCTCAACCCGGCGCCAGATCCCAGCCAGCTTGAACCCAACGAGCGTGTCGAGCGCATCAGGCGCATCCACCTGAATGACCTGGAGAACATACCGTTCTTCCTCGTCGCGGGCTTTCTCTATGTCCTGACCGAGCCATCCCTGCTGATGGCGCGCGTGCTTCTTTATGGGTACGTCGTGTCGCGGTTCCTGCACTTTGCCGCTTACTTCACCGCACGCACCCACGACACGCGCGCGACCCTGTGGACGATCGGTTCGCTCATTCTCATCATCATGACGGGCATGACCCTGCTGGCGGCGCTCGGCATCCTGTGAGAGTGGCGGGGCAGGGCGCGGTTGTTGCAGACCGTGATCCGGTGCCCATTCCGGACCCCCGGGGCCGTCGTTATTTCGTGCGGCGGCGCCTGGAAACATGACAGACTATCGCCGCCATTCACTTGTTTATCCTGGAGGGGGTATGCGCAAGACTTGTCTGGTTACGGTGACCATTGCCTCGGGCTTCCTGGGCGTGGCGACGACGGCGACCGCCGCCGCCGATTACTTCCTTAAGATCGGGGACATCAAGGGCGAATCGACTGCGGCACAGCAGCCGATCGAACTGTCGTCCTATTCGTTTGGGGCCAGCAACGCGGGTTCCGCGGCGGCGACGTCGAAGGGCGGGGCCGGCAAAGTGAGCATGCAGGACCTTTCCGTCACGGAAGCCGCCACCACGAGGGCCACCGCGCCGCGGGACGCGGCGTCAGGCCAGGCGAGCGGCAAGCGCATCAAGTCGAGTGCCGCTGCGCCGGCCGCTGCGGCGTCCACGGAACCCGTCGCGGGCGTGGCGAACACGCTGTCGGTGATGGTCCCGAATTCCGGCAGTGAGGCCGCCGCCCAGCTGTACAAGATGTGCGCGAACGGGCAGCACATCGCCAGTGCCGTCCTCAAGGCCGGCGCCAGGACCTACGAAATGCACGACGTGACGATCTCGTCGTGCGACGAGAAAGGTGGCCAGCGGGAGTACAAGTTCACGACAGGCCATGTCACGCTGATGAAGTGAGGCGGCCGCTGGCGCAGCCGCTGTCAAGGCAGGCGACCGTCGGTGAACGTGGAAACCCCGGCTCCGAGCCGGGGTTTCTCTTGCCACGTCACGAGGTGCCGGCACTGGCGGCCGGTCGCACGGACCCGCCGGGCCTGGACGCTCAGCCGGAGCGTGCGGCCGACACGCGCGCCACTGCGTCCGCGAGTCCGGGCCCTTCCTCATCCAGGTCGTAGGTGACGCGCAGCCACGGCTTGTCGATGCGGATCATGCGGCCGAGGTCGATAGGCGTGGCAATCAGCACCAGGTCGCAGTCGGCCGCCGCGACCGTGGCCTCGAGGTCGTCGAGCTGCTGGCGTCCGTAGCCCATAGCCGGCAGCACGCCGTCGAGGTGCGGGAACTTCTTGAAGGTCCCGGCGATCTCGCCCTTGGCGAACGGTCGCGGATCGACCAGTCCGGCAGCGCCGAACTCGCGTGCCGCGATGACGCCGGCGCCGAAGGCCATGCCGCCGTGGGTGGTGGTCGGGCCGTCCTCGATCACCAGTACGCGGCGGCCGCGGATCGCAGCGGGATCCGTGACGCTGACCGGCGAGCGTGCGCGAACCACGGTTGCCCGCGGGTTCAGGCGCGCGGCGCTGGCCGCCACGGCCGCGACGTTCTCGGCCGGCGCCGTGTCGATCTTGTTGATGATGATCAGGTCGGCGCGGCGGAAATTGTCCGTGCCCGGGAAATACGCGACCTCGTGACCGGGCCGGTGCGCGTCGGCCATCGTGATCCACAGCGTGGGCGCGATGAACGGCGTGTCGTTGTTGCCGCCGTCCCAGACCAGCACCTCGGCCTCGCGCTCCGCCGCGGCCAGGATGGCCGCGTAGTCCACGCCGGCAAAGACGATGGCGCCGCGCACGATGTGCGGCTCGTACTCCTCGCGCTCCTCGATCGTGCACTGGTGGGTGTCGAGGTCCTCGAGGGTCGCGAAGCGCTGCACGGCCTGGTGCTCGAGCTGGCCGTAAGGCATGGGGTGGCGCAGCACCACCGTGGCGCAGCCCGCCTCGCGCAGCAGGTCGACGACGCGCCGCGCCGTCTGGCTCTTGCCGCAGCCGGTGCGCGTGGCGGTGATCGCGATGACCGGTCGGCTCGACGCGAGCATCGTGGCGTCCACGTCGAAGGTGCTGAAGGACGCGCCCGCTGCCTCGACGAGGGTGCGCCGTTCCTCGACATACTCGTTGGTCACGTCGGAGTAGGCGAACACGACCTCGTCCACGCGCTGCGTGGCGATGAGCTCCGCCAGCCGGCTCTCGGGATAGACGGGAATGCCCTGCGGATAGCGTGCACCGGCCAGCGTGGGCGGGTAGCGCCGCTGCTCGATGTACGGAATCTGGGTGGCGGTGAACGCAACCACCTCGACGTCCGCGGCGTCCCGGTAACACGTGTTGAACACGTGGAAGTCGCGCCCGGCGGCGCCCATGATGAGAATTCGACGCATCAGTTCCTCCCTGGTGGCCGAGAATGACGGCTGATTCAAAAGGGGCAGATCTACAGGCTTTCGATTGCGCCGACGTCGCCGGGTCCGTTGGCCGGCCGGCTCGTCCCGAGCTGGTCAACGCTGAGGCGCTGCACCGACAGCCGCGGGCTCGTGCTTACGTCGATACGGATGCGCGGATTCTCGGCCAGGTATCCGGACGAGAACAGCGTCCGCCACGCCAGGTCGCCGAGCAGCTCCGGGCCCATGCCGGGAATGGCGCGCGCCTGCAGGGCGGGGTCCAGGCGATGCCAGAACAGGATGTACGGGTGGTTCGCCAGCTCCCTGGGCCAGGTCTGTGCGGGGCCGAAGAAACGCGTCGCGGCCAGCGTCAGGATCGGGTTGCCGGACGGGTCCAGGTAGGGCTGGGTGCCGGGCGTCGCCGGGTCGGAGTCCGCGTTCTGCAGGTAGGCCTCGAAGTCCGCCGTGTACTGGCTGGCAAAGCCGGGCAATGCGTAGCGGCTTTCAAGCCGGCTGAGCATGATCGCCAGGAAGTTGTCGGTGCCGCCGGAATCCACGAGGTAGTCGGCCAGTGTCTCCGACACGCTGTACGACGCGGCCGGCACCTGGCCCAGGGCAGTGCCCGCAGGCCGGTAATGGAGCGGCACGGGCGTGCCGGCACCGACGCCGACCGACAGGATCGAGGGCGAGTAGGTGATGCCGCCGGCCAGGTCCAGCACGCTGGCCGCGGCCACGCCGTCCTGGTCGCCCACCTGCGGGTAGTGCTTGCGGCTGAGGGAATCCCAGCCCCATTCGCCCACGGGCACCAGGATCTGGCTGAAGTCGAGCACGCCGACCCGGTTGTATCCGGCGCTGCGGAAGTAGAAGACGGAACCGGTGAACAGATCGTGTGCGTAGCTGCTGCCGCCGACCTCCTCGACGAGGTTGCCGGCGACGATCGAGTGGCCCAGGATCAGGTCCTCGGTCGCATGCGCATTGCCGACCGTCGCGGCGATGCCCCCGGCCAGGTTGCGGCGGCCCAGGCTGTCGGTGCGGGGCACGCCGCGGACCGTGTTCTCGACCACGCTGCAGCTCTGGATCTCCAGGAACCCGTTGGACATGTAAACGCCGCCGCCGCGCCAGTAGCCCATGGCGAGCAAGAACGGCGGCAGTCCGGGTGCGGGCTGGGCGAGATTGCGGGCGATGGTGCTGTTGGTGAGCCGCAGCGTCTTGCTGACGCCGATGCCGCCGCCGTCGGAATAGACGCCGGCGCCGTAGGCGAACAGCCCGCTGATGCGGTTGCCGGCGATGGAAGACCGCTCGATGGTGGAAATCGTGCGGGAGTGCTGGGCGCCGCCCACGGAATAGACGCCGCCGCCGGCGGCCCCGGCGCCGAGCACCGAGTTGCCGCTGACCACGCAGTTGCGCATCTCCACGATGTCGGCATAGACCGCTCCGCCGAAGGCGCCGCGGTCCCGCGATGAATCGAAGTCGCCCTGCACCTGGTTGTCGTACAGGCGGCAGTCCTCGAGCCGCGCGACGCCCCAGACGGCCAGCGCGCCGCCGCGCGCCAGCGTCCACGGCTGCGGATACTGGCCGGCCGGCGTGATGGCCTCGGTGACGACGCGGCCGCCGGTGACCGCGACATTGATGAGCGTGAGGTCGCCGCGCACGGCGAGGACGCGCGCGCCCGGCTGGATGTTCGTGTCCCAGGCCAGCGTGATGCCGGATGGCAGCGCCGAGGCATCGATGACCACGTTCTTGCGTGCCACCAGCGCCGAGCGCCCATAGTCGCGATCGAACCAGCCGACCAGGTAGGACACCGGGCCGCTGGGTTCGTTGCGGATGCCCATGACCTCGCCGACAAGCTGAGTATGCTCCTCGGCGACGATCGACAGGGTGATGACGCCCCGGTCGAGGCCCGGCTCGAACGTGATGCGCTGGCCCGATGCCGCCGAGGCCAGCGCCGAGCGCATCGTGACCGTGCCGGCCGGCGGGCTGGCGGAGTCGAGCAGGCTGTTGACGACGATGGGCGGCAGGGGAGGGACGATCGGTGGGCCGTTTCCACTGCCGCTACAGCCGGACAGCAGCACGAGGGCCGCCAGGCCGATGACTCTCGGGAAGCACTTCATGCGCCTAACCCATCGGTTGCAATGCGTCGCAAAGCATAGCGCGCACGGTCGCGCATGTCGTCAGGGATGTCCGCGCGCGCAGCGGCGCGGCCGCTGTGCGCCACATCCCCTGAAGTGCGGCTGCCGCCTGGGCCAGGACCGATTATGTCCCTCACTTGGCCTTGAACCAGTTGGTATCCGTGTGGCCGGGCTTCGTGAGTTCCTCCAGGCGCCTCATTTCCCCTTCGTCGTAGGGGCGAAAGTCTTGTGCGATCCGCACGTTTTCCTCGAGTTCCTCGATCCTCGAGATGCCCACGATGACCGTGCTGACGGGCAGCGTGAGGACGTAGCGCATCGCCTGCTCCATCGACGTGAGCCCGCCGTCCCTGAAGATCCTGCCGCGTGACACGACCTTCATGCCGATGATCCCCATCCGTTTCTCAACCGCCACCGGCAGCAGGTTGTCCATGAAGGACAGGTGATGGCGGTCCGCGGCATTCAGGGCCATGAGGAGGGTGTCGAAGTCGTAGCGCTGGATCGCCCGCTTCAGCACGAACGGGTCCTGGTGGCCGGTGATGCCCAGGAAGCGGACCATCTTCTCGTCCCTGGCCTTCTCCAACGCCTTGATCGCCCCGTCGTCGGCGAAGATCCGCGCGAGCTCGTCGTCCGTCTTGACGTTGTGCAACTGCCACGAGTCGAGGTGGTCGGTCTTCAGTTGCGTCAGCGACTTCTCGAGCAGGCGCATGGAGCCGTCGTAGGTGCGGTCATGCGTCTTGGAGGCCAGGAACACCTCCTTGCGCCGGGACGCCATGACCAGGCCGAAGTAGCGTTCGCTGACCCCGGCGCCATAGGCGGCGGCCGTGTCGATGTAGTTGACGCCACGGTCGATCGCCGTGTTGATGATGTGCAGGGCCTCGTCGGTGCGGCCGTCCTGCTCCAGCGTGGCCTGGCCGCCGAGGCTGAACAGGCGCACGTCATGGCCGGTCCTGCCCAGCGGGCGTGTGGGCATCCCGGCGGGAAATGCTAATGCCGTGCCGGCGCCGAACTGTGCTGTGATGCCGACGGTGGCGGCTCCGCCCAGTACCGTCTTGACGAAACGCCTTCGGGAGGACGAGTGCAGGGTATCCATGGGCGCCTCCATGTTGTCAGGAGCGTACTCTAGCAAATGACGCGCTGCGACATGTCCATCCAGAATTGGCGGCGGAAGACGGAGGTGCGATCGTGATCCTGCTCAATCCCAGCAAACACGCCAGCCGGTGCACGGACGAACGGTCCCGCGCAATCATGGCGCGGACCATCGCGTTCTTCGAGAGCAAGGGCCTGCGCAAGCTCAAGTCGGACGACCATGAGCGCGTCTGGTACGCGGACCTGCTCGACTTCATGAAGCGCGAAATGGCCCTGGCGACCCTGTTGACGCCGGCCGCATACGGCGGCCCCGACTGTCGCTGGGACAACTGGCGCAACAACGAGTTCAACGAGATCCTGGCCTTCTACGGGCTGCCTTACTGGTACACCTGGCAGGTGACGATCCTCGGCCTCGGCCCGATCTGGATGAGCGCCAATGAACAGGCGAAGCGCCAGGCCGCCGGCCTGCTGCGCAAGGGCGAGGTCTTCGCGTTCGGGCTGTCCGAGCAGCAGCACGGCGCCGACGTCTACTCGACCGAGATGACCCTCGAGCCCGCCGGCGACGGCTTCAAGGCGAACGGCAGCAAGTACTACATCGGCAACGCCAACGTCGCGCGCATGGTGTCCACCTTCGGGCGCGTGGCCGGCGGCGACGAGTACGCGTTCTTCGCCGCCGACTCGCAGCACGAGCGCTTCGACTGCATCCGCAACCTGTGCAATTCACAGTCCTACGTGGCGGAATTCGCGCTGCGCGACTACCCGGTGACGGAAAGCGACATCCTGTCGCGCGGTTCCGCGGCCTGGGACGCGGCCCTCAATACCGTCAACGTCGGCAAGTTCAACCTCGGCTGGGCCTCGATCGGCATCTGCACCCATGCCTTCTACGAAGCCATCAACCATGCCTCCCGGCGCCGCCTGTACGACCGCTACGTCACCGACTTCCCGCACGTGCAGCAGTTGTTCGTGGACGCCTACGCCCGGCTCGTCGCCATGAAGCTGTTCGGCCTGCGTGCCTCCGACTACTTCCGCAGCGCCTCGGCGGACGACCGCCGCTACCTGCTCTACAACCCGATCATGAAGATGAAGGTCACCATGCAGGGCGAGGAGGTGATCAACGCGCTGTGGGACGTGATCGCCGCGCGCGGCTTCGAGAAGGAGACCTATTTCGAGATGGCCGCGCGCGACATCCGCGCGCTGCCCAAGCTGGAGGGCACCGCCCACGTCAACATGGCGCTGGTTGTGAAGTTCATGGCCAACTACTTGTTCCGGCCCGCCGCCTACCCGGCGGTGCCGCGCCGCGACGACCCGGCCGACGACGTGTTCTTCTTCCGCCAGGGCCCGGCCAAGGGCCTGGGCAAGATCCGCTTCCACGACTACCGGCTGGCCTATGACGGGGTCGAGCTGCCCAATGTCGCGATCTTCAAGGAGCAGATCGAGGCGCTGAAGCGCCTGCTGATGGAAAGCCCGCCCGACGAAGCGCAGCAGAAGGACGTCGACCTGCTGCTCAACCTGGGCGAGGTGTTCACGCTGGTTCCGTACGGCCAGCTGATCCTGGAGGCGGCGCCGATCCATGGTATCGGCGACGACCTCGTCGACCAGATCTTCAACGTGATGGTCCGTGACCTGTCGAGGTACGCCCTGGAGCTGGCCCACAAGCCGGGCACCAGCCCCGCGCAGCAGGAACGGGCCATGGCCATGATCCGCAAGCCGGCCCAGGACCGGGCCCGCTTCCAGCGGGTCTGGAAGGAGGAGGTGGCGCAGCTGGCCGGGGCCTACGAGATGAAGGAGTAGCGCCGCCGGCGCATCCAGGCGAACAGGGGGGCTCCCGTGGCCATGAGGACCATGCCCCAGAAGATCGTATAGGCCCCCAGGCCGACGACCGCCCAGGCGGAGTACAGGCAGGCCAGCGCCGCGACGATCGCCAGGCCGGTCAGGCCGGGCCGGCCGCCCTTGAGCGCCAGCTTCAACTGTGCCAGCGCCGATGCCAGGTACGGAATCAGCGTCGCCAGCGTGGCCAGCAGGATCACGAAGGTGAACTTCTCCACGTAGCCTTCCATGTAGTTCATCAGCAGCAGGGCGGAGATGCACAGGCTCGAGATGATGATGCCCTTGAGCGGCACGCCGGATCCGGAGAGCACGCGAAACGTCCCCGGGAACAGGCCGTCCAGCGCCGCCGCGCGGGGCATCTGGCCCTGCAGCAGCACCCAGCCGTTCAATGCGCCGATGCAGGCCACCGCCCCGGCGCAGGCGACGACGTAGCCGGCGGCGGATCCGAACAGCCGCGTGGCGGCATCGGCGAACGGCGCGTGGGATCCGGCCAGTTCTGCCGGCGACAGCAGCCCCATGAGGGACACGGTCGACAGTATGTAAATCAAGGCCGCGACCAGCGTCCCGGCAATGGTCGCCCGCGGGATCGTGCGCCGCGGGTCGCGGATGCTGTCCGCCGGGATCGTGGCGGACTCCAGCCCGAGGAAGGCCCATAGCGTCAGGGCGGCGGTCGCCGTGATGGCGCCGGCCGAACTGCGCCCGCTGAGGTTGAACGGCGTGAAATGCGCCGCGTCGAAATCGGCCAGCCCGAACAGGGCGATGGCGAGCAGCGGCAGGATCTTGAACACCGTCGTGGCCAGTTGCACCCCGCCGGATACGCGAACGCCCAGCAGGTTGACCAGCGTGAGGATCCACAGCACCGCGAGGGCCGCCACGACGTCGAGGTGCGACGCGGTCGTGAGCACGGGAAACAGCACGGAGAGATAGCTGACCGAGACGATCGCGATGGCGGCATTGCCGCAGAGGATGGACAGCCAGTAGCCGTAGGCGACGATGAAGCCGGCGAAGTCGCCGAACGCCTCGCGGGCGTAGGCGTAGGGTCCGCCGATGCGCGGGTAGCTGCGGCTCAGGCTCATGAACACGATGGCGAGCAGCAGCGACCCGGCGGTCGTGAACAGCCAGCCGACGAGGCTGATGCCCCCATAGGCCGCCAGCGCGGCGGGCAGCAGGAATATCCCGGAGCCGATCATGTTGCCGGCCACGAGCGCGGTGCCGGTCCAGAAGCCGAGCAAGGGCCGGTCGGGCCGCAGCTGCGCGGGCGGTTCGCTCAAGTGGCGGGCCGCGGCATGGAGTCAACCACTTCCCGGATCGCCGCGATGTGCGCCGGCGTCGTGCCGCAGCATCCGCCGATGATCGAGACGCCGGCCGCGATCAGTTCGGCGGTCTTCGCCGCGAAGTAGGCCGGCGACTCGGGGTACTCGACGCCGGCGGGCGTCTGCACCGGCAGCCCGGCGTTCGCCTGGATGACGATCGGCTTGTCGGTCAGCAGCCTGAACTGCCGCGCGATGTCGGTCATGACGTCGATGCCGTTGCCGCAGTTCGAGCCGATGATGTCGGCGCCCGCCGCGGTCAACCCGGCCACCGCCTGCTCGATGCTGGTGCCCATGATGGTGTAGTAGCCCTTCGGGATCTTGTCGAACGTCATCGTCGCCATGACCGGCGTCGCCGCCGAGATGGACTTGGACACGCGCACGGCCAGCACAGCCTCCCGCAGGTCGGTCATCGTCTCGACGCAGACGAGATCGACGCCCGCGAAGATCAGCGCGCGCAACTGGGTCTCGAAGGCGGCCGCAAGCGTTTCTTCCGATACCGACCCGTAGGGTTCCAGCATCTCCCCCGACGGGCCGCACGACCCCGAAACGTAGGCCCGGTGGCCGACGGCCGCCCGCACCCTGGCCACCGCCACGCTGTTGGTGTGCTCGGCCTGCCCGCCCAGCCCGTAGTGGGCCAGCTTCAGCGGCGACCCGCCAAAGGTGTTCGTCTGCACGATGTCGGCGCCGGCGAGGAGGTAGAGCGAGGCGATTTCCTCGAGCACGCCCCGGCTCGTGAGGTTCATGGACTCGGGGCACTCCCCGGGCTGCAGTCCCCGCTGGAACAGCATCGTGCCCATGGCTCCGTCACCGACGAGGATGTCTCCGGAGCGCAGCCTGTCGAGGATCGGCTTCATTCACCCGGCCAGCAGCGCGTTGACCCGCTCGACGCTCTTGGCCGCGTCGAACGCATAGGCATCGGCGCCGATCTGCTCTGCGAACGCCTTGGTGATCGGCGCACCGCCCACGATGGTGCGGATCTTTCCCTGCAGTCCCCTCTCGCGCAGCATGTCGATGACCATCTTCATGGCCGGCATCGTCGTGGTCAACAGGGCCGACATGCCGATGACGCTGGCGTTCCCCTTCACCGCCGCGTCGATGAATGCCTCCGCAGGAACGTCCTTGCCCAGGTCGATGACCTCATAACCGACGCCCTTCAGCATGATCCCGACCAGGTTCTTGCCGAGGTCGTGCAGGTCGCCCTTGACGGTGCCGATGACGACCGTGCCGCGCGTCGGGATGCCCCCCTTCACGAACAGCGGCTTCAGCAGGTCCATGCCCGCGTACATGGCCTTGGCGGCCATCAGCACGTCCGGCAGGAATATCTCGTGCGTCCGGAACGCCTCGCCGACGACGTTCATGCCGCCGACCAGGCCGTCATTGAGGATGGTCGCGGGATCGATGCCCTGGTCGATGGCCTGCCTGGTCAACGCGCCGACCTGCTCGTCGTCGCCGAGCTGCAGTTGCCTCGAGATTTCCTTCAGGACCTCCATACGGCTCCTCACGTGGATGGTGAATGGACCGAGCCCAGACCGTCTCGTCGCCCGAGGCAGGTCTTGTCCCGGCAGGCGCGGCAGAACCGGAAACCGATGTCGAATTCGTGGATCGTACGGTCGCCGTGGACCAGCACGCCGGTGGCGGACTTCAGGGGCGTCATCAGGTACGAGTCGTTGAGCGTGATCCCGAGTTGCCCGGGGTCCAGGTAGCGGAAGATCCCGGCCTGCGCGCCGATGTGCCAGCCGCAGTAGCCGGGGCTGTAATTCAGCGTGCGGCAATGGCCGCCGGCCGCCCGCTTCACCGCCGGCGTGGCGGCCACGCGTTTCTCCAGCAGGCTTACCGAGTTCTCGACGGCCAGTGAAGCGACCGAGTCGAGCATCGCCCCCAGGGCGAAATCGCTGTTGTCTATGTACCCCTGGATCGTGCGGCTCACATCGTGCCCCATCGTCAGGGCGAACAGCACCAGCCGGTCGGCCTGCGGGTAGATGGCGCCCAGCGGCGCTTCGTCCTCGTTGCGGCCGTCACCCTGGAATATATCGACGAAATCACTGCGGGACACGTCGGCCGCGATGCAAGCGGGCCGCGCCTCGGCGGCAAATGCACGCAGCGACGCCTGTCCGAGGGCCCAAACCCGGTCCCTGACTTCGGCGCCCGCCGGAATTCCCTGCGCGCGGATGACGTCCTCCAGCGCGGGCAGTATCGCCTCCAGCGGCAGTGGCACCCGCTCGGTCACCGCGCCCTCTCGGGGAGTTCGTCCTGCCCGTGCAGCCGGGCGCTCGTCGACATGATGTCCACCAGGGCACGGCGGGTGTCGTCGGGCAGTCCCGCAGGCTGGTGGCTGCCCAGCAGCTTCTCGACCTCGACGGCGCGCCCGATCGTCCATGGTGGAGCAGCCTTCCTCGGTCCAGCGGGCGTTGTTCGCCCGGTTGATCACCGGTCCCGGGAAGTGGATCTGCTCCTTCAGGTGCTTCCTCGTGTGCTTCGAGATGAGCAGGTGCTCGTCTTCCAGCAGTTCCTGGAAGCGCGGCAGCGACGGAAAGTCCTCGCGCGGCTCGATGCCCCGGGTCATCCGCAGCACCATGCCGCAGAGCTCGTTGTCGGTGACGAGCTTCTCCAGGCTGATGCAGCTCTCGAAGTCGATCATGCCGGGGCCGGAAATGTTGTTGATGCCCGACAGGGCGGCCAGCGTCGCGCCCATGGCGGACTCCAGGCCGGCCTGCACGTCGAGTTGCTTCGAATCCGTCAGCGCGATGTAGGCCTGGGTGGGCATGCCCAGGTGCTTGCCGATCTCGTTGTACGCGCAGTCGATCATCATCGTCTCGATGGCGCCCATCGGCGTGGACTCGAAGCGATGGTCGAAGATGGCCGGCGAACCGCCGTACAGGATCGGCGTGCCCGGGCGCGCCAGCTGGCTCAGCACGATGCCGCTGAACGTCTCGGCCGTGTGCTGGACCAGCGTGCCGACCAGGGTCACCGGGGCGACGAACCCCGCGAGCGGCATGGCGATGAACTCGACCGGTATCGAGGCCTGCGCGCAATCGAGCACGTTCTGGGACGTGACGTCGCTCCACTTGAAGGGCGACGTCGGGCAGCACGAGAAGATCGCGAGGGGCTTCTCCCGCAGCGCCTGCGGCGATCCCCGCACGGCCAGCAGCATGTCCTTCATCACCTGGAACGACTCGATCGTGAAGGTGCCCGTCACGACCGGTTTCGACGAATACAGCAGGCTCAGGAACAGCCGGTAGCTGTCCGAGACCTGGTCGGTGACGTCGTCCGGGATCATGGCGGTGCTCTGCGACGCGATGTGCGGCAACTGATCCACGACCTTGACGTAGTCGATGTAGTCGGCGGTGAGCGGCCGGCGCATCGTGCCGATGCGCGGGTCCAGGTAGTTGAGGGCGGACGAACCGGGCGTAAAGTGGATCTTGTCGCCGGAAAAATCGTTGGTCTGGAGTCCGGCCGCGTCATACAGCCGGAATGACTTCGGCACGCTGGCCAGCGCGCCGTCGATCAGCGCGTCGTTGAGGAAGGCCCGCGACGAGCGCTGGTCGATGCGGGCGCCGTGGTCGGCGAGCAGGGCCAGCGCCTTGTCATTGTGGACGGCCACGCCGAGGGCGGACAGCGCATGGCGGGCCTCATCGATGATCTGGCGAATCAATGCATCGGTCAGGAACCTGACATTCGGCCTCATCGTGTCGTCCCCGATTGGCGCACCCGGTACTAGGTTAGCAGGGGCGCGGCGGGGCCGCTGCGCCTTCAAGCGTGACCGGGCCGCTGCGCACCGGGCGCTGGGTGCCGTTTTCCTGGTTTATTAGTCGGTTTCGGTGCCGTAGGATTCACCTCTCGGATCCTCCCCCTGGGAACCTGCAAAGCAACTCCCCGACATGCGCGTCGTCCTCGGCATCGCCTTCCTGCATGCGCTGGCATCACCCGCCCTTGCGATCGAGGTCGACGGCCGCATCGATCCGCAGGAGTGGCAGGGCGCCCGGCACGTCACCGACTTCCGCCTCACCCAGCCGCTGTCGCGCGCGCCGGCGCCGTACCCCACCGAGGCCTGGATCCTGGCCACCGCGGAGGGCCTGGCGATCGGCTTCCGCAATACCCAGCCGGCCAGCGTGCCGCGCACCCGCCAACAGGCGCGGCGCGATGACGACACCAATGCCGATCGCATCAATGTCTACCTGGACTTCGACGCCGACGGCCGCGTCGGCTACAACTTCACCGTGCTCCTGTCCGGCAGCATCACGGACGGAACCCTCACCAACGAGAACCAGTACAGCGCCGACTGGGACGGCGACTGGCGCCACGCCGTCTCGGAGTCGGGGGATACCTGGTCGGTGGAGTTGCTGATCCCGTGGCACATCGCGCCGATGCAATCGGCCGACGGCGGGATGCGCAGGCTCGGCATCTCGCTGGATCGCGTGGTCGTGGCCACCGGCGAGCGCATGTCCTGGCCGGCGATCACCTTCAGGGAGCAGGTGTTCCTGTCGGCGTTCGAGAAGATCGAGGTGCCGAACTTCAGCCAGTCGCTGTTCGTGGTGGCGCCGTACGTGGTCGGCGTGCTGGACGCGGTGGGCGACCGGTTCGACTCCGACGCCGGCGTCGACGTCTTCTGGAAGCCCAGCGGGCAGTTCCAGCTCAGCGGCACCCTGAACCCGGACTTCGGCCAGGTCGAAAGCGACCGGCTGGTCGTCAATTTCGGCGCAATCGAGAGCTTCTTCGACGACAAGCGGCCGTTCTTCGTCGAGAACCAGAGTTTCTTCGACGTGCCGTTCGGCTCGCTCGACACGGCCAACCGGCTGCTGTACACGCGCCGCGTGGGTGGGGCCGCCGACGACGGCAGCGGCGGCGGCGACGTCACCGCGGCCGTCAAGCTCAACGGCAGTGCCTACGGCATCAGTTATGGCGCCTTCGCGGCGACCGAGGATGACGTGGCCGGCCGCGATTTCTACGCCGCGCGCGCCACCCGGGACTTCGACGGCCAGGGCATCGGTGCGATGGCCATGCGCGTCGAACGCCCCTTCCTCGACCGCAGGGCGACAGTATGGGAGGTGGACCACCGCTGGAGCCCCAACGCGCAATGGAACATCCGCACGACTGCCGTGGCGTCCGCGGTGGAGCAGGCGGGGAGCAAAACCAGCGATGCCGGCGCGCAAGTGCGCGTCGACTACGACATGGGCCAGGGCTGGCGCCAGCAGTTGTTCGCCGTGCACCTGGGCGGCGACCTGCAGCTCAACGACTTCGGCTTTCTCGAGCGCAACAACTTCAACTACGTGCGCTACGAGGTGGCGCGTCGCCGCACGGACCTGCCGGAGTCGTCGTCATTCTCCGCCCACGACCTGCGCGCGGCGGTCTCGCACCGTGCCAACGACGACGGCGTGCACATCGCCGACGCCTGGGCCATCAGTCGCTACAGCGAGCGCCGTGACGGCGGTGACCAGTACATGGAGATTGCGGGCTGGACGGCCGGCTACGACGACCTGATCACGCGCCGCAACGGCCTGGTCCGGATGCCGGCCAAGCTGTACGCTTTCGCCGAGCGCTCCCGGCCGCGCAAGGGGCGCTGGGGCCACTACGGCAACGTGCACTATGCCGCGGAGGGCCTGGGCGGCCTCGACGACGGGCACATCAGGGTGTACGTGGAGCCGCGCTACTACTTCAGCGACGCGCTCAATCTGTCCGTGGGCCTGCGGGCGCTGCGCAATCCGGAGTGGCTGTTGTGGCAGGGCGGCAACCTGCTGGGCACCTTCAGGAGCGAATTGCTCGAGTTGCGGGCCGGCATGTCGTGGTTGATCAGCGTCCGGCAGGAGTTGCAGGTGCGGCTGGAGGCGATCGCACTCACGGCGAAGGCAAAGCAGGCCTGGCGCGTGGCGCCGGACGGCACGCCGGTCGCGGTGGACGAGGCGGTTGACGATTTCACCCTGCGCCGGCTGGGCTTCCAGGTCCGCTATCGCTACGAACTGGCGCCGCTCTCGAGCCTGTACATCGCCTACGTGCGCGGCGGCTCGCTGCTCGAGCCGCATGCGGGCCCCCACGACGTGGGCGACGAGTTCCGCGGCGCCTTCGACCTGCGCGACAGCGAGCAGTTCCTGGTCAAGCTGAGTTATCGGTTCGGGACCTGAGCCGGGCAGGTGCCCCCATGCGGTATCATCGCGCCATTGTTTGCGCGCGGTCGTCGGGATCGCGCGGATGGAGGATTCCATGAAGGCGTTCAACATGATGACGGCGGTCCTGCTGACCCTCGCGCTGGCTGCAAGCGGCAGCGAGGCCAGCCCACAGGCGAATGAGGAAACCATGGAAAAGCAGGAACGACCGGCGTGGCTAGAGGCGTCCGTGCGCAAGGCCGAGGACGCGCTCGTCGCCCATCACGGCGACGCGGTGCGGCCGCGCGCGGCCCGGGGCCTCAGGCAGGTCGCGAGCCTGTGGACGGAGAGCGACGGCAACGCGGCGGAATTCGAGCAGTTCGTGGCCGCGAACTTCGCGGGCGACGATGCGACGTATGAGACGCTGCTGTCCCGGCTCGACTTCCTGCACGAGCAGCTCGACGGAACCATGCTCGAGCTGGCCCGCGCGTTCCGCTGGCAGAGCGACCTGGACCTGGGGCAGTTGTTGCCACTGGACGAGATCTCGGCGGGCTATGCGCCGGGAGCCCACGTCGACGACGACTTCTTTGCCAACAAGATCGCGTTCGTCGTGCTGCTGAACCTGCCGCTGACGACGCTCGAGGAGAAGCTGCAGCAAGGGGGCTCGTGGACGCCGGCGCAGTGGGCCGCGGCGCGGCTGGCCGACCGCTACGGCCGGCGCATTCCGGCGCAGGTGAACCAGGAGATCGCCAGCGCATTCTCGGACGCCGACAGCTACATCTCCAGCTACAACATCTGGATGCACCACCTGGTCGACGGGCAGGGGACGCGCCTGTTCCCGCCGAAGCTGCGCCTGATCACCCACTGGAACCTGCGCGACGAGCTCAAGGCGCAGTACGGCGAGCAGGACGGCCTGGCCCGCCAGCGCCTGATCCAGCAGGTCATGGAACGCATCGTCACGCAGACGATCCCGCAGGTGGTGATCGACAACCCGACGGTCGACTGGAACCCGGTCACGAACGAGGTCGTGGCCGCGACCGTGAGTGACAGCGACCGCCAGGCGCCGCCGGACATGCAGCCGTCGGCCGAACGCGAGCCCGACACCCGCTACGCGAAGATCCTCGGCGTTTACCGGGCGGTCCGGCTCGCCGACCCGTACTCGCCGGCCGCGCCGACCATGATCGAGCGACGCTTCAACGACGACCGTGAACTGTCCGAGGCGAGAGTGGAGGCGATGCTGGTCGAGGTGCTGCGCTCACCGCTGGTGGCGGACGTCGGCCGGCTGATCGAGCAGCGCCTGGGACGGAAGCTGGAGCCGTTCGACATCTGGTACAACGGCTTCAAGGCCCGCGGCGCGTACACGGAGTCGCAGCTGCACGAGATCACCCGGGCGAAGTACCCGACGCCGGAGGCCTTCGGCGCGGACATCCCGAACATCCTCGGGAAGCTGGGCTTCAGCGCCGAGCGGGCGAAGTACGTGGCGGACCGGGTGACGGTCGATTCATCGCGCGGCGCAGGCCATGCCTGGGGCGCGCAGCGCCGCGGCGACAAGGCGCACCTGCGCACGCGGGTCGGCCCGGACGGCATGGACTACAAGGGCTACAACATCGCGGTCCACGAGCTGGGGCACAACGTCGAGCAGACGTTCTCCCTCTACGACGTGCCCTACAACGCCATGGAAGGGGTGCCGAATACCGCATTCACCGAGGCGCTGGCATTCGTCTTCCAGGCCAAGGACCTCGAGTTGCTCGGCCTCGCCAGGCCCGACGAGAGGGCGCAGGCAATGACCACGCTCGGCGATTTCTGGGGGACGTTCGAGATCGCCGGCGTGGCGATCGTGGACATGCGGGTGTGGCGCTGGATGTACGCGAACCCGCAGGCGACGCCCGCGCAGCTGCGCGACGCGACGCTGGGCATCGCTCAGGACGTCTGGAACGAGTTCTACGCGCCGGTCTTCGGTACGCGGGACGTCGTGCTGCTGGGCATCTACTCGCACATGGTCTCGAACGGCCTCTACCTGCCGGACTATCCGATCGGGCATCTCATCGCGCACCAGATCGAGGAGCAGATGGAGCGGGCGGGCAGCATCGGCCTCGAGTTCGAGCGCATGACGAAGCAGGGCAGGCTCACGCCGGACCTGTGGATGACCAAGGCGACCGGCGCGCCGGTGGGGCCGCAGGCGCTGCTGAAGGCGACGTCGAAGGCGCTGGCGATGGTGACGGACGACCGCGGCTGATCAGAACGAGACGCGATCTCCGGGCGACGGGATCTCGCTCTTGATGCGGTGCTGCTTCAGGAGCGTGTCGCCCAGCACGTCGAGCGTGTCCGGTTCGCCGTGGACCAGCAACAGCCGCGGCGTGGGCTTGAACTGCTTCAGCCAGGCGATCAGCTGGCTTTGCCCGGCATGGGCCGAGAACCCGCCCAGCGTCTCGATCCTGGCACGAACCACGAAGTCCTCGCCGAACATCTTGACGGTCTTCTTGCCGTCGACCAGTTGACGGCCCAGCGTGCCGCGCGCCTGGAACCCGACGAACACCACCGCATTGCGGGCGTTCCACAGCCGGTGCTTGAAGTGATGGCGGATGCGCCCGCCGGTGCACATGCCGCTGCCGGCAATGATGATCGCGCCGCCCTTGATGCGGTTGATGGCCATGGACTCGTCCGGCGTCCGGGACAGCCGCAGGATCGGCAGGAAGCTGCTCAGCGAGTCGATGTGCTTGTCGTGGAGCAGCCGGATGTCCTTCGGGTCGAGCTCCCGCAGCCAGCGGTCGTAGAGTTCGGTGACCTCGATCGCCATCGGGCTGTCGAGGAACACCAGCCAGTTGTCCAGCTTGCCGGCGTGATACAGCTGGCCGAGGTGGAACAGGATCTCCTGGGTGCGCGCCACCGCAAACGACGGGATCATCACGTTGCCGCGCTTCTTCCAGGTGGCGGCCAGGACCTCGGCGAACTGGTCCACCGTTTCCGCCATGGAGCGGTGGTTGCGGTTGCCGTAGGTGCCTTCCATCAGCAGCACATCGGCGCGTTTGACGACCGCCGGGTCCTTCATCAGCGCTGAATCGCCGTTGCCGAGATCGCCGGAGAAGACCAGCGTCTTGGCCTGGCCCTGCTCCTGCAGCGCGAGCTCGACGATCGAGGAGCCAAGGATGTGCCCCGCATCATGGAAACGCAGGCGCGCGGCCGGCTGCAGCGTGACGACATCGCCGTACGCCGCCGGGCGGCACAGCTTCAAGGCCGTCTCCACGTCCTCCAGGCTGTATTCGGGCTTGACCAGCGGCTTGCCCCGGCGCCGCTGGCGCACGTTGTCATGCTCGATGTCGCGGAAATACAGTCCGGCCGAGTCACGCAGCAGGACCTTGAGCAGGTCGGCGGTGGCCGCGGTGCAATGGACCGGCCCGTTGAAGCCCCGGTTGACCAGCTTCGGCAGCAGGCCGCTGTGGTCGAGGTGCGCGTGCGACAGGATGACGGCATCGATGCCCTTTGGGTCGAAGGCGAAGGTCTCGCGCCGGATCCGTTCGACGGCGTCGCCGCCCTGGTGCATGCCGCAGTCGAGCAGCACGTTGCCGACGGCGGGTGACTGCAGCAGGTAGCAGGAACCGGTGACTTCCCGCGCTGCGCCATGGAACGTCAAGGTAGCCATGTCACCGTCCTCGCGTTCCTTCGCCCCGGCAGGCGCATCGGCTGCCGCTCACTGGAAACCGGGCGGGACCGAAGTGGGGACTCCGACCTGCCGGCGATAATTCAGAATCAGCTCGGCGACCTCCTGCGGAGTGTCGACGACCGAGAACAGCTCTTCGTCCTTACGGTCGATGTACCGACCCTTGACGACCGTGCCGCGCAGCCATTGCAGCAGTCCCTGCCAGTGGTCCGAGCCATACAGGATGAGCGGGAACTGCGGGATGCGGCGGGTCTGAACCAGCGTCAGGACCTCGAAGAACTCATCCAGCGTCCCGAATCCGCCCGGCATGTACACGAAGCCCATGCTGTACTTCACCAGGCAGACCTTGCGCGAGAAGAAGTAGTGGAAGTTGACCGGGATGTTGGCGTACTTGTTGGGGCGCTGTTCGCTGGGCAGCTCGATGTTGAGCCCGACGGACTTGCCCTTGGCCTGACTGGCTCCCCGGTTGGCGGCTTCCATGATACCGGGGCCGCCGCCGGTAATGACCGCCAGCCCGTTCTTGGCGAGCAGCTTCGCGATGGTCACGGTGGCCTTGTAATTCGCGTCGCGCGGCTTGCTGCGCGCGGAGCCGAAGATCGTGACCGCCGGCCCGAGGGTCGAGAGCGTCTCGAACGAGTCAACGAACTCGGCCAGGATCCGGAAGATCCGCCACGGGTCTTCGGTGGTGAACGGGGTTCGTGGAAAACCCATGAATGCAGCATAGCGGCCGGTCAAAGTGCCTGGCAAGTGCAGAAACACGCAGACCGAGGAGCGTCGCGGAAGCGGTGGCAGCCTGCAGTCCGGCGGCAGGGAATGCGGGCGCCCGTGCGCGTCAGAACCCGAAGGCGATGCCGGCCAGCAGCTCGGCCTGGAACAGCGTCGAGCCACTCGCCACGATCAGGCAGGATCCCTGGCCGTCGTCCGAGCGGCAGAAGATCGACGTGTCGGTGTCCATCGCGGTCAGGTAGCCGCGCGCCTCGATGCGCAGCGCAACGCGTGGTGACAGGGGAATGGCCACGCCGAGGCCCAGCGACCCGGAGAAGCGCGTGCGTTCGCGGAGCCCGATGCCGCCGGGCGTAAAACGCGTGGCGCCGACGCCTGCGGCGAGGTAGCTGTGGACGCGGCCCGACTCGTCGATCGGCACCGTGCCGCCGACGTGCAGGTACTCCACGTCCACATCGAGGCGGCCGCCCGGGAGGCCGATTCCCGACGGCTGGCGCGAGTACCACAGCTGCCAGTAGCGCCCGTCGCCCTCGTCGTGCCGCAATTCCAGTGCCAGCGCGAAGCTGGCACTGCTGTCGAGATCACGGTCGGCGCCCGTGTCCGCGTCCTCCAGGCTGCCGCCCGTGCGGCCGCCCGCATGGGGTACTGCCTGGAATATCGGGTCCCCGGCGGCCGCCCAAGGCGCGGCGGCCGCGAGGGCTGCCGTCATCAGGATCAACACGGTCACGCGCACGGCATCGCCTGTCTTGATCGGGGCCGGCGCTGGCCGGCGAACCCGGCCATTATGCGCCTTGCCGTGCGGGTCGTCCGTCGCCGCCGTGCCGGTGCGTCCGCGCGAGGCCGGCCCGCCAGCAGGTACAATCGCGTGGCATTCACCTGCCGTGGAGTCCCTGGCATGCGCACCGTCCTGATCTTCCTGCCCCTGCTGTTCGGTTTCGTAACCGTCGCTGATGCCGCCGAGACGCGCTTGCTGCGCTTTCCGGACATCCATGGCGGCCGTGTCGCTTTCGTGCACGCCGGTGACATCTATACCGCATCGGTGCAGGGTGACGCCGTGCGACGGCTCACCTCCCACGAGGGGCAGGAGCTCTATCCCAAGTACTCGCCGGACGGGCGCTTCATCGCGTTCTCGGCCGAGTACTCCGGCACGCGCCAGGTGTGGGTCATGCCGGCCGCGGGCGGCACGCCGCGGCAGCTCACCTTCTACAACGACGTGGGCCCGATGCCGCCGCGCGGCGGTACCGACTACCGCGTACTGGACTGGACGCCGGATGGCGAGCACGTCCTCGTGCGCGCCAATCGCACCCCGTACGGCGAGCGCGACGGCCTGCCGCTGCTGGTGCCTTTCGCGGGCGGCATGGAAAAACCCCTGGGCCCGCCCGAGACGGGCGGCGGCATGCTGTCAGGCGACGGCACGCTCTACGTCTATACGCCGATCGACCGCGAATTCCGCACCTGGAAGCGGCACCGCGGCGGCCGCGCGCAGGACGTCTGGACCTACGACCTGGCCAGCAACACTTCGCGCCAGCTGACCGACTTTCCCGGCACCGACCACCAGCCGATGTGGGCGGGCGGCCGCATCTACTTCGTCTCCGATCGCGACTTCACGCTCAACCTGTTCGTCATGGACCTGGACGGCGGCAACCTCGCCAAGGTCACGACCTTCGAGGACTTCGACGTGCTGTGGCCGAGTTCGGACCGTGAGCGGATCGTGTTCGAGCAGGGCGGCTACCTGTGGCTGCACGACCCGGCCGCCGGCACGACGCGCCGCATCCCGGTCGAGATTCATGGAGATCGTCCGCACACGCTGCCCAGCTTCAGGAACGTGACGGCGCAGGTCGAGAGTTTCGCCATCGCGCCGCAGGGCGAGCGCGCCGTGTTCGGGGCGCGCGGCGAGGTCTTCACGGTGCCGGCGCAGCACGGCGAGATCCGCAATGTCTCGCGCACGCCCGCGGCCCGCGAGATCAGCGTCGCCTGGTCGCCCGACGGCAAGTGGATTTCCTACCTGTCGGATGTCACCGGCGAATACGAGATCTACGTGCGCGCCCAGGATGGCAGCGGCGAGCCACGCCGCGTCACCACGGACGGCGAGGTGTGGCGCTTCCCGCCGGTCTGGTCGCCGGACTCGAAGAAGCTGGCCTACGCCGACACCGCCAACCGGCTCAGCATCGTCGAGGTGGACTCCGGCCGCGTGCGGCCGGTCGATTCGACGCGTCACTCGAACAATGCGTTCCGTGACCTGACGCAATACGTCTGGTCGCCCGACAGCGAGTGGCTCGCCTACACCAAGGTCAACGAGAGCCTGAACAGCTCGATCTGGGCATATTCGCTGCGCGAGGGTACAACCCGCCAGCTGACGCCGGATGCCACCAACGAGCAGAGCCCGGCCTTCGACCCGCAGGGCCGCTATCTCTATTTCACGTCCACGCGGGACTGGAACCTGGTCTTCTCGGCCTACGAGTTCAATTACCTGTACAACAAGGCCACGCGGCTGTTCGCCGCGACGCTGGCAGCCGACGGTCCGGCGCTGAACCGGCCGCGCAGCGACGAGGCCGGCGCTGCGAAGGAGCAGGGCGATGACGCCACGGACAAGGGCAAGGACAAGAAGAAGGATGCGCCCGTCCGCGTGAGATTCGACGTGGACGGCTTCAGCGACCGGGTCACCGTTCTGGACGTGCCGGCCGGCACTTACGTCGGCCTGGCCGCCGCGGATGGAGGTCTGTACTTCGTCTCGGCCGGGGAGGGCGGCAACGACGGCAATGGCGGCGAGCTGCGCTACTACGACCTTGAGAAGCGCGCCGTCGAGAACGTGCTGGCGGGCGTGACCGGTTACGTGCTGTCGGCCGACGGCAAGAAGCTGCTGTGGCGCCAGCGGGACAAGTACGGCATCGCCGACGCCAAGCCCGGGGTGGACGCCGAGAAGACGGCTCTCAAGCTGGAACGCCTTGAAATGCGGGTGGACCCGCGCATCGAGTGGCGGCAGATGTACGCGGACGGCTGGCGCATCCTGCGCGACTGGTTCTGGGACCCGCGCCACCACGGCCAGGACTGGGCGGCGATCCGCGATCGCTACGCCCCGCTGGTCGAGCACGTCGCCCACCGCGCCGACCTCGACTACATCTTCGGCGAGCTGGCCGGCGAATTGAACGCGGGGCACATCTACGTCAACAGCACGAAGGACATGCCGACCGTGACGCGGCGCCCCGGCGGGATGCTGGGCGCGCGCATCGAGCGCGACGAGTCCGGTTATTACCGCATCGCGCATGTCTATCCCGGCGAGAACTGGCACGAGTACTACCGCTCGCCGCTGACCGAAGCGGGCGTCACGGCCAGGGTCGGCGACTTCATCCTGGCGGTGGATGGCGTCAGCACGCGCGGCGCGGACAATTTCTACAGCTTGCTGGAAAACAAGGGCGACCGGGTCGTGCAGTTGACGCTCAACGACCGGCCCACCGAGCGCGGCGCCCGCGTGGAGCAGGTGAAGACGGTCACCAGCGAGGTCAACCTGCGCTACCTCGACTGGGTGACCCACAACCGGCAGCGCGTGCATGAGCTGTCCGGCGGCCGCATTGGCTACATCCATGCGCCGAACACGGCGGTCGAAGGCAACCGCGAGGTCTTCAAGGGCCTGGTGGCCGAGGTGCGCCGCGACGCGCTGATCGTCGACGACCGCTACAACGGCGGCGGCTTCATACCGGACCGCCTGATCGAGCTGCTGGCCCGCACGCCGCTCAACTACTGGGTGTGGCGCGGCTACGAGCCGCAGCCGCGTCCGCTGTTGAGCCACGACGGCCCCAAGGCGATGCTGATCAACGGACTCGCGGCGTCGGGCGGCGACGCGTTGCCGTACTACTTCCGCAAGCTCGGCCTGGGTCCGCTGATCGGCACCCGCACCTGGGGCGGGCTGATCGGCATCAGCGGCAACCCGGCGCTCGCCGACGGCGGCGGGATCATCCCCGCAACGTTCCGGTTCCTGGGCACGGACGGCAAGTGGGCGGTGGAGAACGAGGGCGTCGCGCCGGACATCGAGGTCATTGACCGCCCCGAGGCGATTGCGGCCGGCCGCGACCCGAGCCTGGAGAAGGCGGTCGAAGTCCTGCTGGAGGAACTCCGGAAGCAGCCGCCGCGCCGCATCGAGGCGCCGCCGGCGCCGACGGATTTCCGTTAGGGCAGAGCCGCCGGGCCGGCCACGGCCCGGCGCTCACTCCCGCAGGCGAATGGCTCCGGTATTGCCCGGCCGGCGGCCCCGCTTGCCGTCATAGAATTCACGGATGCGCGCCACGTCCTGCTGCGGGTCGCCGCTCAAGGCGAGGTAGGTATCGATGCCGATGGTGCGGGTCGCGTAGTCGATGAAGCCCAGGCCGACGGGCAGCCCGCCCGCCACGGCGATCCGGTAGAAGCCGGATTTCCAGTGGTCGGTGCGCGAGCGCGTGCCCTCGGGCGCCAGCGCCAGCCACATCCAGTCCTGGCGATCGAACTCCGCGAGCAACTCGCGGACGATCCCGCCCGGCGCGTGACGATCGACCGGGATGCCGCCGAGGCGCTGGAACAGCCGCCGCAGCGGCCAGCGGAACAGGGTGTCCTTGCCCACCCAGCGGACCGGCAGGTCCATGCCGAACTTGTACAGCACGCCGATCACGAAGTCCCAGTTCGAGGTGTGCGGGTAGACGACGATGATCCCCTTCGGCGCCGGCGGCCAGACCAGGACGGTGCGCCAGCCGGCCAATTCCAGCAGGCGTCGCGCCCCGCGTCGCAGGAGCGAGGTGCGGCGCGGCGCTGAATCAGGTCGATGCATCGGCATGGCCCATGTTCACATACACGGGGACCCGCCGGCCATGCAACTTATCCCCGCCGCCGCGGTCAACAGGTGCAGGCAGGGAGCCGGCCACGTGCCGCGAGGAGGGTGACATGCGAGTCAGGCAATTTCCGGTCCTGGTACTGGGCGCGGTCCTCGGATTCGCCGCCAGCGCGCAGGAGGTCGCGGCGCCGCAGGACTGCATCGACCTCATGCGCCTCGACCGCACCGACGTGGTGGACGACCAGTCCATCCTGTTCTACATGAACAACAGGGACGTATTGCTGAATTCCCTGCCAAGCAAGTGCCCGGGCATCCGGTCGGAAGGGCGCTTCATGTATCGGGTCACGATGAACCGGCTGTGCTCCACGGACCTCATCACGGTGATCTACCAGGCGGGCTTCGGCCTGACGGAAGGACCCAGCTGCCGGCTGGGCAAGTTCGAGCCGGTCAGCCAGGAGTTCGCGAAGAAGCTCACGGCGCCGAAGCGCGCGGACCCGGAAGCCGAGACCCCTTGATCCTTCAGTCGCCGGCCAGGTAAGCCCGCACAGATCCCAGGTACTGCGGCGACAGGTCGAGCGAGTTGTGGGTCATGTGCTCGACGACCACGACCCGGGCCTGCCCGGGTGGGAAGGCGGCGGCGAGGGCGTCGGACCGGTCGCGCGGGATGATCTCGTCGTCCCCCGCGATGACCAGCAGCGCCGGCGCGCTGACATCCTTGACGCGACCCCCGGAATCGTAGCGGTCCAGCATCAGGAGCGAGACGGGCAGGAACCGGAAGTGGGACTGCCCGACGCGCGCCAGGCTGTCGAAAGGCGTGACGAGCACGAGCCGCTCGACCTCGCGCCGGGTCGCGAGATAGACCGCGACGCCGCTGCCGAGGCTGCGTCCCATGACGGCGATGCGCGGGTGGCGGGTGCGCGCGTGGTCGAAGACGGTCAGCGAGTCCGCGAACAGCGCGGCTTCCGTGGGCCGGCCGGTGCTGCCGCCGTAGCCGCGGTAGTTGACCAGGTACAGGGACCGGTCCGGGAAGGCGGCTGCGAAGCGCTGGATGTTCCACACGACATCCTCGGCGTTGCCGCCGAAGTAGATGAGCGCGTCGGGACCGTCGCGCAGCACCTCCCAGACCTTGATCGAGGCGTCGCCGCTCTGCAGCCGCACCGACGGGACCGGATGATCCGACTCCGGCGTGCGGAAGTAGATCTGCGAGCGCTGCGAGAGGAACAGCCAGGCGCACAACGCGCCGTAGGCGACGCCGACGGCCAGCAGCAGCGACAGCAGGCTCTTCACCGCTGCGGTGCCGGCACGGCCGTCGTCACTTGAGCAGCATCAGGAACACGCCGGCCGCAACGGCCGAGCCGATCACGCCGGCGACGTTCGGTCCCATGGCCGGCATGAGCGGGTTGACGCGGCCGTTCGTTTCCCTGGCGACGAAGTTCTGCACGACGCGCGCCGACATCGGCACGGCGGACACGCCGGCGGCCCCGATGCACGGGTTGATCCGCCGCCCCTCGCGCAGGAACAGGTTGAGGAGCTTGGCCAGCAGGATCCCGCCGGCGGTGCTGAACGAGAACGCCACCGCGCCCAGCACCAGGATCATGAGCGTGTTCCAGTTGAGGAAGTTCGACGCGCTCATGGTCGCACCGACGGCGAGTCCCAGCAGGATCGTGACGATGTCGATCATCGGGCCGCCGGCGGTCTTCTTGAGCCGTTCCGTGACGCCGGATTCCCGCAACAGGTTGCCGAACATCAGCATGCCGAGCAGCGGCGCCGCCGTCGGCACGGCGAGCGATGCCAGCACGCCCGTCACGATGGGAAAGAGGATCACGGCCCGCTGCGACACCTGGACTGGCCTGCGGCATGTCGATGGCGCGTTCCTTCCTGGTGGTGAGCAGCCGCATGATCGGCGGCTGGATGACCGGCACCAGCGACATGTAGCTGTAGGCCGCGACCGCCACCGGGCCGAGCAGGTGCGGCGCGAGCTGGATGGTCAGGAAGATCGAGGTGGGTCCGTCGGCGCCGCCGATGATGCCGATGGCGGCCGCCTCCTGCGCCGTGAAGCCCAGCAGGTAGAAGGCGCCCAGTGCGGCGACGAAGATGCCGAGCTGCGCGGCCGCGCCCAGCAGGAACGTGAGGGGGCGACCGAGCAACGGGCGGAAGTCCGTGAGGACCCCGACGCCCAGGAAGATCAGCGGCGGCAGCAGTTCCGTGCGGATCCCGGCGTCGTAGATCAATCCCATGATGCCGTCGCCATAGGAACTCATGTCCGCCATCGGCAGGTTGGCGAGCATTGCACCGAAGCCGATGGGAATCAGCAACAGCGGCTCGTAGCCCTTGGCGATCGCGAGGTAGATGAGGGTCGCAGCCACCACGAACATGGCCAGGTTGCCGGGTCCGAGATGGGCCAGGCCCGAGGCTTGCGCGATCTCCAGGAACATTTCCACGGCTTGCGCTCCTCAGCCGATCGAGATGACCGGTTTGCCGCTGTCGATCTCGTCGCCGATCCTGACGTGTATCGCGAGCACGCGCCCGCCCGCCGGGGTCCGGATGTCGTGCTTCGCCTTCATGGCCTCGACCTGGGCGATCACGGCGCCGGACTGCAGGACATCGCCGACCTTGACGAGGACGTCCACGACTTCGACGGTGCCGGCAAAGGTGGAGAACACCGGCGTGCCGGTCGCCGCGGCGGCGGGCGCCGCAGCCGCATCCGCCTGGTTGGTGCCGCTCCACAGCGGTTCGACGGTGACCGAGAACCGGCGCACCCGTTCGCCCTCCTTGACGCTGACCTGCGTGGTGAACGGGCTGGTGATGGCCGGCACGGTGGCCGTAGCGCCGGCCGCCTTGGATGGCGCCTTCTTCAGCGGCACGTCGATCTTCGCGTTGCCGGTCAGGAAGCGCATGCCTTCGTTGGCTTCCATCTTGCGGCCGGGGAGGATCGAGGACAGCACCAGGAAGGTGTTCTCTTCGCTGACTTCCAGGCCCGCCTCGCGCAGGGCGTCTTCCGCGACCTGGATGTTGTTGGGCGCCGCCTCGAGCGGATCGCCCCGGAACGGCGGTAGATCCAGCTGTTTGGAAGCCCGTTCCACGACCTCGGGGTCGGGCGGCAGGGGCGTGCGGCCGAAGTATCCGAGCACCGCCTTGCCGTAGCCCGCGTCGATCTTCTCCCAGCGCCCGTACAGCACGTTGTTGAACGCCTGCAGCCAGTATTGCTGGCTGCCGGGCGTCACGCTGGTCCACGCACCGCCGGCTTCCACGACCACGCGCAGTTCCGCCAGCGCCTCGCTGTAGCGGTCGAGGATGCCGGCCTTGACCATCATGTGGATGTTCGGGCCGATGGCCCCGCCCGGCATCGGGAAGCCCAGCACGCGCGCGTCGGCGGTCGTGGTGGTCGGGTTGAAGTCGTAGTCCTTGAGCAGCTCTTCCAGCATGCGCTCGATCTCGGCGATCCTGCGCACGTCCAGGTCCAGCGAGTAGCCGCTGCCCTTCAGCGCATGGGCGAGGGAGCGCACGTCCGGCTGCGAGGTGCCCGACGCCAGCGGCCGGCACGACAGGTCCACGCCGTCCGCGCCGCCGTGGATGGCCGCCATGTAGCACGACACGGCGGTGCTGGCCGTGTCGTGGGTGTGCATCCACAACGGCATCTCGGGCGGCATCATCTTCCTGAGGCCGACGGCGGTCTCGTAGATCGTGGCCGGCGTGGTCGTGCCGCTGGCATCCTTGAGGCAGATCGAGTCGATGCGCAGGCCGCTGGCCAGCAGCCGGCGACCGATGTCGAGGTAGAACTCAGCCGTGTGGACCTGCGAAGACTCGAAGGGCAGTCCCATCAGCGCGATGCACACCTGGTGATGCATGCCGGCATCCACGATCGGCTTGCCCGTGCGCACGAGGTTGTCGACGTCGTTCATGTAGTCGAAGTTGCGGTCCCAGGTCGTGCCGTTGGCGGCCATCAACCGGGCCTGCATCGCCAGCGCCTCGGGCGACTGGTTGGTCAGCGTCACGCCGGACACCGAGCGGGTGAGGATCTGCAGGTCGGCATCCGGGCCCACCGCCTGGCGCAGCCGCCGCATGCACTCGAACGGGTTCTCGCCCAGGTAGAACAGCGGCGCCTGGAAGCGCGCGCCGCCGCCAAACTCGAAATGGCGAATGCCGCTCCGCGCGGATAGTTCCATGGCCGGCAGGAAATCGTCGAGCCGGACCTTGCCCCCGAACACGCTCTGCAGCCCGTCCCGGAACGGCGTGAACATCACCCGGATGGTCTTGGGGTGCTTGGCGAAAATCATCTCAATTCCTCGATTCCAGTGACCCGCGTGCCCGGGTAAGCGGCTGATACGCCTTCGTTGATGGCAGACACCAGCGTCGGCTCGATGAGGTTCACCTGCTCGCTCGCTTGCGGGAACAGCCGGATCAGCACCTGCATCACCCCGGCCAGGGTCGTCAGGACGACGAACACCGAGAGCAGGGCGGTGCCGCAGATGACCAGCAGGTTGGGTATTGGCATCGCGTCGCGCTCCCCCGACCCCTAACTCCCGGCCCGGTGGGCGCGGGGTTCGAGTGCATCTGAACCCGGGGCAGCGGGGCCCGGCATCGGGACAGTCCCGTAGCCGGCACTGCGGGCCGCCGCACCCTGGCGGACGAGCAGCCTGCCTCGCGTGACCGGTTTCACCTCGCCTGCGAGGTGCAGTTCCAGTCCCTCGCCGATGGCGACCAGCCGGCCGGCCGCGATGACGTCGGGTTCCATGTCCGATTCGTCCGTACAGATCATGCACTCTTGGCCGATGACCGTCGAGCGCTGCCGATACCGCTCCAGCAACGGCCGATAGCCCGCCTGCAGCAGCAGCTCATAGTTGCGCTGCAGCGCGGCCAGCAGCCTGCCGAACATGGCGCGCTGCGTGATGTGCGCACCGTCGCCCGCCAGGTCCCGCAGTGAAGTCACCGCCGGTACGAAAGGCGTCATCTCGACGCGCGGCGTCACTTCGACGTTGAGTCCGATGCCCAGGATGGCCGAGGTCACGGTGTGCTGGCGCGTCTGCGTGTAGGCGAGCACGCCGCCCAGCTTCGCGTCGGCGACGACGATGTCGTTCACCCAACGGATGCCGCAGCGGCCCTGCAGGCCCGGCATTTCGTCGATGGCCTCCACGACCGAAACGGCCGCGAGGACCGTGAAGGCGACCTCGAACCGCTCGACCTCACAGCGGGGAGCGAAGTGAACGGCCAGGTGCAGGTTGCCGGGCGCAGCCGCCCAATGCCGGCCCTTGAAGCCATGAAAGCGCTGGCCGGTGCCTGCGGCGGCCACCAGCCGGTCCGGCACGGCGTGGCCGAGTCTCAGCAGCTCGATCAACCTGTCGCACTGTGAGTCGGCCGCAGCCTCGGTGATGAACAAGTGCGTCCAGGCAGGCGTAGCCGTGGTGGTGGTTTGCACTGCCGAGTCGCCCGCCAGCAAGGCCTCTGCGAGGGGTGCGGCGGGCCCGTCTGGAGCGCGCGCAGGCTGCAGCCGGCGAATCGCCTCCGGTGCCAAAAGCGTGGCTGCATAGTCGACACTGTCGGTGTAGACGATCACGGCATGCAAGACGTCAGGCGCAGGGCGATTGCCTGACAGCCTAACCGCATGGCGAATCCGGTTGGGATCGTGGCGGAGCGCGGCCCAGCCAGCGGTGATTCTTGCCATCCTTGCGGAAAGTACCTATCCGTCTAATATGGAGGTCCGCAGCGGCGGAATGCGGCGCGCGATAGTGACTAAACTATATTAATATAATCAATGGATTAAGAGGTTTACATGATGCGTAACATTAAACTTCCTGCGGCCCTGATTGTGGCTGCCGGGCTGACCATGGGCTGCATCGAGAGGCCGCCGGCAGAGCCGGCGGTGGACGTGGCCGCTGAAGCGCAGGCCATCCGCGACCGGTCCGCAGAGTGGCTCCGCCTGGCGACCGCGCGCGATGCGGCGGGCATTGCCAACGGCATCTTCACGGCCGATGCAGTGACGCTGTTCGACGGCGACATCAATCACGGCACGGCGGAGATCCAGGCGAGCATCGAGGCGGATGCGGCGGCCAACCCCGACAGTTCGCTGTCCTGGTCGACGTCACACGTGCATGTCGCGGCGTCGGGCGACCTCGCGTACGAACTCGGTTCCTTCACCTTCGATCCGGACGGCGCCGGCGAGGCGGCGGCTGTCAACGGCGAGTATTCCACCGTGTGGGTGAAGTCGGACGGCACGTGGCGGGCGGCTGCCGACGCTGGCACCGTCGCCAAGCCGGCTGCGGAAGGCGGCGCGTAAGCGGGAGCGGCCCGGTACCTGGCCGGTCGGCAGGCCCTGCGAACGCGCCTGGCCAGTCCGGCGTGCAGTAGTTGTTCCGCAGCGGTTGGCGTCAGGCTGACGCGGTGAAATGCTCGACGCGGGCCACGAGGTAGGCCGCCGCCATCGCCAGCGCGGCGACGGCGGCGGCCGTCACGATCCCCACCGCGGCCGGCGGCATGGCGGCGATCTGGCCGGCATGGTCGAGCAGGCGCGGCGCCAGGTGGCCGCCCGCCCAGAGGATGGCACCGACGCCGGCGAGGTCGAGCAGGCCCGCACCGATCCCGCGTCGCGCCGTGGCCCGCAATCCGGCCAACGCCTCGGTACGCTCGCGGTCCACCTGCGCTTGCCGCTCCACCAGCGACGCGGGATCGGCCTGCGGCAGTGCATCGACCCGCGCCAGCACGGCGCGGTCAAAGGCGTAGCCCAGGGCCGGTACGCTGAGCTGCGACGCCAGCGACCGGTCGAGCCCGCGCAGGGTGACAGCCAGCCGCGCACAGGCCGGACATTCGGCCAGGTGCCGCTCGAGTCTGATCAGCGCGGCGGCATCCAGTCCGCCATCCAGCTGCAGCAGCAGTTCTTCCGCGCGCCCTGCGCAGCGGTTCGTCGTGTCTTGCATCATGGGGATACTCCGGCCGGCTCAACCATGGCCGACAGCCGCTTCCTGGCGCGGAACAGGTGGTTCTTGACCGTGCCGACGGGCATGCCGAGCGCCTCGGCGACGGCGTTGCAGGACCGGTCTTCCAGGTAGAACAGGGTGACGACGCGCCGCTCGCTGTCGGGCAACGCGGCGAGCAGGTTCTCGATGCCGTGCGCTTCCGGCGGTTGGCCGTCGTCGCCCACCAGTGCCTCGGAAATCCTGGCGCCCTCACTTCCCTCGCTGTCGTCCAGCGACACCATGCGGCGCCTGCGCCGCAATTCCATGAGGGCGGTGTTGCGGGTGATGGCGTAGATCCAGGTGCCGAGCGCCGCGCGGCCGTCGAAGCGCGGCAAGCCGCGCCAGATGTTGATGAACGCGTCCTGCGCGACGTCTTCGGCCCCGGCGCGGTCCCGCAGCATGGCGCAGGCCAGGCGGAACACGCGGTCGCGGAACAGCGGCAACAGGCCCTCGAAGGCGTCGCGGTGCCGCCCCTGCTCAAGCAAGGCAAGCACCTCTCCCTCGGTCACGGCGGGGACCGGCCCGGTCGTTGCGGGTAGTGCGGCTGCGGCATGCATGGCACCGTTGATATGCGCCAGACCGGCAACAGGTTGCACGACCTGGGACCGATTCGTCCAGAATCGTCGCATCCGGGTGCAACCGGGGGACCGGCCGGCGCATATAAACAACAAGGGCGCCCGCCGGGCGCTTCATGACAGGAGTGGAGCAATGACCGAGTCAATGATTGGCGTCTTCATCCCGATCGTGGCGATCGTGATGGGCATCGGCCTCGCGATGCTGGGGGTGGTCACCAGCTACCGGCAGCGCCGCACGCTCATCGAGTTGCACCACCGGGAGCGCCTGGCGGCGATCGAGAAGGGCATCGAGGTGCCGCCGCTGCCGGAAGGGCTGCTGGAGAGCAAGGAAGTCTCGCCGCACCGCACCTTGCTGCGCGGCCTGATCTGGCTGTTCGTCGGCATCGGCCTGATGTTCGCGCTGCCGTGGCTGGATGACGACCTCAGGTACATCGGCCTGATCCCCGGCGGCGTGGGCCTTGCCTACCTCATCTACTACTTCATGGTCGGCCGCCAGGAGGCCGAGCGCGCCGCCAGCTCGCAGGGCGGAATCCAGCGCGGCTAGGCGCCCGGGCCGGGCTCCGCAGTCGCTGCGGGGCCCGGCGCCGCTCTGCCGCCCCCCCTTGCCGGTGCCGTAAGATGACAGCGCGGGCTGTCGCCCGGAGGGAGTTGGCATGACAATCGAACTGACCTACCTGACCTACGTCGCGTTGCTGACGGGTCTGATGTTCATCCCCTACGTCCTCAACTCGATCGGCGTGCGGGGCCTCGTCGCTGTGGTCGGCTACCCCGAGAACCCGAAGCCGTTGGCGGCCTGGGCGCAGCGCCTCAAGGCCGCCCACTACAACGCCGTGGAGAACCTGGTGGTTTTCGCGGCGCTGATCCTGGTGGCCGACGCGGCCGGTATCTCCGGCGAAGCGACGCAGGTGTGCGCGGCCACTTACTTCTGGGCCCGCGTCGTGCATGCCGTGGCCTACACGTTTGCGATTCCCTGGGTGCGCACCATGGCCTTCGCGGTCGGCTTCGGCGCCGAGCTGTGCATCGCCTGGCATATCCTGTTCTGAGGCGGTAAGGAATCGCCGGCGCGCGGGCCGTACAGCCGGTACGAACAAAGACCCCGGCTCGCGCCGGGGTCTTCTCAGTCAGGCAGGTGGTAGCGGGCCACGCCCGCTGCCGGGAGGCGGGCGGACGCTCAGGCACCGGCCTGCTTGGCCACCGGCGAGTACATGTCGACCAGCTGCACGCGGGTGGCGCGCAACCGCGACGCGACGACCTCCAGCAGCCGCAACATGAAGACGAAGCCGAATTCCGGGTCTTCGCGGCAGGCGGCCAGCACGTCCGGCCCCTCGAAATACAGCGCCTGCACCTCGTCGAGCGCCCGCGCCTGGAAGTGCTTGCCGCGGCCCACCAGGGCCGCCGACCAGCCGAGCCCGTCGCCGGCGCCGATCCGCTGGATCTGGATGACGTTGCGCGGCAGGGCCAGCTCCAGCGACACGGGGCCGGAAACGATCAGGTAGAACTTGGCGCAGGCTTCGCCTTCGCGAAAGATGATCTCGTCGGGCTTGAAGCTGGCGACGTTGCCCATCGCAGAGAGCTTCTCCACATGCGCCGGCTGGAAGCCGGACACGAACGGGTGCTTGTGGAGAATGGTCGAAACCGAGTCGCTCGTCATACACACCTGCCTACGCCTTGCGGCATTGCTTGTTGTTCCTGCGCGGCGCCTGCCGCCTCAATCGGGCATTCATCCTAGCATCGTCTACCAGATCCGGCACACATCTGCCGTCTCCCGCACCATGGCCTGGCCGGCCTTGCAGTGGAATGCCTCGGTAAATTCCGGGAGGTTCACGACGACGCCGTTGACGCGGTAGCGCAGCGGCGAGTGCACGCCGGTCAGCGCCCGTACCCGCGCTTCCTCGTCGGTCATGTGCCCGCACGCCCACTGGGCAAAGCCCACGAAGAACCGCTGCTCGGGCGTCAGGCCGTCGCGCGGCCCGGCCGGCTGGCCGGCGGCCGCAGCCTTCCAGCCGAGGTACGCCAGCATCGTGCCGCCCAGGTCGGCGATGTCCTCGCCCAGGGTCAGGCGGCTGTTGAGCCTGATGTCGTCCACGATGACGTACTCGCCGTATTGCCTGACCAGGCACTCGGCGCGCGCGTCGAATTGCCGGCCGTCGTCCTCGGTCCACCAGTCCCGCAGGTTGCCCCTGGCGTCGAAGTCCCGGCCGCTGTCGTCGAAGCCGTGGATCAGCTCGTGGCCGATTGTGGAGCCGGTGTTGCCCCAGCCCGGCGCGGGATCGATGCGCGGGTCGAACAGCGGCGGCTGCAGCACGGCGGCCGTGAAGTTCATGTCGTTGAGTTGCGGGTCGTAGTAGGCGTTGACGGTCTGCGGCGTCATGAACCACTCGTCCTTGTCGACCGGGCGGCCGACCTTGGCGAGCTGCCGCGCTTCCTCGAACGCGGCGGCTCGCTGGCGGTTGCCGTAATAGTCGTCACGGCGCACCTCGACGGGACCGTAGTCGCGCCAGCGTTCCGGGTGGCCGATCTTGTTGCGCATGGCGCCCAGCTTGGTCGACGCTTCCTCACGCGTGGCCGGGCTCATCCACGGCAGCTGCGCCAGCCGCTCCCCCATGACCCGCTGGATGGCCTCGACCATGCCGAGGGCCTGTGCACGCGTCTGCTCCGAGAAGGTGCGTTCGACGAACACCTGGCCCAGCGCCTCGCCGAGGTCCTCGTCCACGTTGGCCACGCAGGTCTTCCAGCGCGGCCGCTGTTGCTTGACGCCGAACAGGTACCTGCGGTTGAAGTCGAAGTCCTCGTCCACGAACTGCCTGGACAGCAGCGCCGCGTGGCCGCGCAGGTGGCTCCAGCGCAGGTAGGACCTGAGGTCCGCCAGCGACGACCCGCCCGCCACGCCCGCCACGGCCGCCATGAAGGCGGGCTCGGTGACGTTGATGCGCGTGGTGTCGGCCGTGGGCCGCCGGCTGAAATAGCCCGCCCAGTCGAAGCCCGGCGCCCGGCCGGCCAGTTCCTTCGTGCTCATCGGATGGTTGAGGTTGGTCGCGTCGCGCTGTTCCACGCGGGTCAGCGTGGCCTCGGCGAGCCGGGTCTCGATCGCCAGGATGCGGCGCGCCTCGGCGCGCGCCCGCCCGCGCGATTCGCCCAGCAGCTGCAGCATGCGCGCGATGTGCGCCTGGTAGTGTTGGCGGGTGTCCCGCATCTTGGCGGTATCGCTGAGATAGTAGTCCCGGTCGGGCAGGCCGAGCCCGCCCGAGAACAGCGTGCCGATCACCCGCTCCGAATCGTCGAAATCCTGCAGCGAGGTGTAGGAGAACAGCACGTTGCCATTGCCGCCGGTGGCATGCAGGCGGGCCACCAGGGGCGCGAGCTGGTTGCGCGACCGCAATGACGCAATGGCCTGCAGGTCGTCCGCCAGCGGCTCCGCGCCCAGCTGCTCGAGCCGTGCCGTGTCCATGCACGCGGCGAAATAGTCTCCGGTCTTCTGCTGCGCCGCGTCGCGGTCGGCAGTGGCGTCGGCGGCGGCCTCCAGGAGTCCCCACAGGTAGCGCAGGTTGTCGTCGGCCAGCTTGCGGTAGACGTTCCACGACGACTGGTCGTCCGGGATCGGGTTGTTCCTCAGCCAGCCGCCACAGCTGTAGGCGAAGAAGTCGTCGCAGGGATCCACGCCGGGGTCCATCGCCGCGGGGTCGAGGCCCGGCGTGTAGGGCAATTCGGTGAACGGGCCCGGCTCGCCGGCACGGCTGGCCAGTGCGGTCACCAGCAGCAGGGCGGCCAGCAGCCCCCGGGCCGTCGCGCGCGTTACCTGACCGATCATGCGGCGTCTCCTTTCCCGTGCCATGAATGGCGACAATTCTAGACCAGGACGGCCCGTACGGCTGCGTGTCCGCGGTCAACGGCAGCGCCGCAGCACGCGGGCCTGCGTGGACGCGGGTGCCGGCATCGTGTACATGGGACGACCAGCGCCATCCACCGGGGGCAACCACCGTGCCGCACAACTCGCCGTTCGTCACCGATCCGGTCGGCATCCTTGCCGTACTGCTGACCGTGCTCGCCGCCATCTTCTGGTTCGGCGAGACCGGCGCCGGCAGGCGGTTGTTCTCCGTGCTGCCGCGGCTGGTGTTCTGCTACTTCGTGCCCACCACGCTGACCACGCTGGGCATCCTGCCGGACTCCTCGCCGCTGTACGACTGGATCAAGGACTACCTGCTGCCCGCCAGCCTGGTGCTGCTGATCCTCGCGCTCGACGTTCCGGGCATCGTCAAGCTCGGCCCCAAGGCGCTGATCATGCTGCTGGCCGGCACGGCGGGCGTGGTGATCGGCGCGCCGATCGCGTTGTTCCTGTTCCAGAACGTGGCGCCGCCGGACGCCTGGCAGGGCATGACGGCGCTGAGCGGCAGCTGGATAGGCGGCGGCGCCAACATGGTCGCGCTGGCGCAGATGGCCGGGACCTCCGACACGATGTTCGGAATGATGGTGATCGTGGACGTCGCGGTCGCCAACGTGTGGATGGGCGTGCTGCTGTTCGCCGCCGGGCGTGCCGCGAAGATCGACCGCTGGACCGGCGCCGACACGACGGCGATCGACGACCTCAAGCGGCGCGTGACGGAGTTCGAGGCGAGGAACACGAGGCCGCCCGCGCTCGACGACCTGATCCTGATCGTGGCGATCGGCTTCCTCGGCATGTGGCTGGCGACCCTGGCGGGCCGGCAACTGGGCGCGATCGTGCCGTTCTTTTCCGCCACGGTGTGGAAGTTCATCGTCGTCACGCTGCTGGCGGTCGGCCTGTCGTTCTCGCCGGCCCGCAAGCTCGAGGGCGCCGGGGCGTCGAAGATCGGTTCCCTGATGCTTTACGTGCTGGTGGCGAGCATCGGCGCCCATGCGGACTTCACGCAGATGCGGGAGGCGCCGGTGCTGGTCGCGGTCGGCGCCGTGTGGATGCTGTTCCACGTCGCAGTGCTGCTGCTGGTCGCCAAGCTGATCCGCGCGCCGGTGTTCTTCGTCGCCGTCGGCTCGCAGGCCAACATCGGCGGTGCGGCCAGCGCGCCGGTGGTGGCGTCCGCCTTTCATCCCAGCCTGGCGCCGGTGGGCGTGTTGCTGGCCGTGGCGGGCTACGTGCTCGGCACCTATGCCGGCCTCGCCTGCATGGCGCTGCTCAAGTACGTGGCCGGGGCCTGACGGTCACGGCGCCGTCTTGTACGCCGCCATTCGAGGTGGCAGCATCGGGCGGCACGGAACCAGGCCGCCGAACCAGTACCAAGGAGTCCGCACCCCATGGACCCTAAGTCGACCCGCCGCCTGCCGGTCGCGCTGACACTGCTGGCCGTTGCAGGGTTGATGCTCGCGGGGCCGGCCGCCGCCGATCCCCGTGACGGCGCCGCGGCCGGCATGGATGCCGGCGCCGCGACCCGGTTCGCCCGGCTGGCACTGGATTGCGTGCACCAGGAGTACCCGAACAAGATCGCGCACGTCCTCAGCGGCGACCCGGATGTGCGCCCGCCGCGCGAACTGACGCCCGCCTTCTATGGTTGCTACGACTGGCACTCGTCCGTGCACGGGCACTGGCTGCTGGCGCGCATCGCGCACCGGTTCCCCGGCGCGGAGGTGGCCGCCGCCGCGCGCGCGGCGCTCGAGCGCAGCCTGACCGCCGTGAACATCGAGGGGGAAGTGGCCTACCTCAAGGGTGCGGGGCGCATTTCATTCGAGCGGCCCTACGGACTCGCCTGGCTGCTGCAGCTGAGCGCCGAATTGCGCGAGTGGGACGACCCGGACGCGCGGCGCTGGGCGGCCGCGCTGGCGCCGCTGGAGCAGGAAGCGGCGCTGCGCATTGCCGAGTGGCTGCCGAAGCTCAACTACCCGATCCGCGCCGGCGAGCACTCGCAGACGGCGTTCGCCTTCGGCCTGATCCGCGATTGGGCCGTGCTGGCGGGCAATGAGGCGATGCGTGCGCTGGTGGACGCGAAGTCGAGGGAATTCCACCTCGTGGACCGCGATTGCCCGCTGGGCTATGAGCCATCCGGCCAGGATTTCCTGTCGCCGTGCATCGCCGAGGGCGACCTGATGCGGCGCGTGCTGCCGGCGGCCGCGTTCGCCAGCTGGCTGGCCGGGTTCCTGCCGGGCATCCCGCGCGATCCCGACCTGCCGTGGCTCGCGCCCGCGGTCGTGAGCGACCGGGCCGACCCGAAGCTGGCGCACCTGGACGGGCTGAACCTGAGCCGTGCGTGGATGCTGCGGGGCATCGCGGCGGGCCTGCCGGCGGACGACGCGCGCCGCGCCTCGATCCTGAAGGCGGCCGATGAACATGCGGCCGCGGCACTGCCGGCCGTGACCGGCGAGCACTATGAGGGAGGGCACTGGCTGGGGACGTTCGCCGTCTACCTGGTCACGGCGAGCGGGCGCTGAGGCCGGCGCGGGCCTGCGGGACAGGACGTCCCGCAGGCCGCCGCACTGCGGTTACTTGAAGGTGATCTTGCGGAAGTCCTGTTCGCCGAAGAAGCTGCGCATCTCGCTGTAGCCTTCGACGATCTGGTCGAGCTTGTCCTCGGCCAGTTGCTTGCGCCACTCCGCCATGAACGCGTTGTAGCGCGCCTCATCAGGGTCGCTGAGCGCCGCGGAGGGTGTCTTGATCACGAGAATCAGGTTGAAGTCGCGGTTGGTCGCGGTCTCGCTGGCGTAGATCGCGCAGTCGGAAACCGTGCCCATCTTCTTGCCGATCTCGCAGCTGCTCCACCACGTCTGCCTCAGGCCGCCGAGGTAGTCGTCGAACTTGCTGGGCGTCACCTTGACGAAGGTGACGTTGTAGACCTCCTTCGACGGCACGTAGTCCTTGAAGATCTCCGCGGCCGGCGTCGAGGCCGAAAAGGCAACGGTCGAAGCGGCCACGAGCGTGGCGATGGCTGTTCGCATTGAATTCCCCCTTGGTGAATTGAACGGACCGGCGGCCCGTACCGACACGATAGGGGAGTCGCGTATACGTGTAAACCCGTATTCGTGGTGCATCGCAGCACGCCGCACGCGGAGTATCGGGCCTTTCCGCGATGGAGCCGGCCAATAACTCTGCTATCAATGGGCCGCCGGACGGCGGCGCCGCCGCAACCCGCGGGCGTGCATGGCCGGACGGGAGTAGGAGGGTGCCATGGCCGCAATGCCGGGGCGAATGACGGCGATCGTGGCGTGCCTGTTGGTGGCTGGAGTCGTGCCGGCCGGGCCGGCGTCGGCGGCCGACCCCGACGTGCGCAGCCTGCCTGGGATCAGCGGCCCGGACACGATGCCGAACGGCTGCGTGTCCTGCCACAAGGGCGCTAGCAGCCTGAAGGTGCGGCTGGCGGCGCTGCAGCACCGCGACATGGGCGACAAGATCGCGGTCGTGCCGGAAGACTGCAAGAGCTGCCACACCGAGACATCGGGGCTGCAGTCCCTGTCCATGATCGCGCACAGCATGCACTACGCGTCCGGCAGTTCGAGTGACTTCATCGCGAAGTACGGCGGGTATTGCCTGCATTGCCACGCGATGGCCACGGGGACCGGTGCCGTCACGGTCAAGAAGGGCCCGAAGAACTGGTAGCCGGCGGGGTCACGCCCTGAGCCACCCGTGCGCGCACTCTGCGCGCATGGCCAGGATTCACCCGATTCGACTTGCCACGCTGGGCGACCTGTCCAGGCATGGCTACCAGCTCGAGTGCTACTGCCCGCGCTGCAGGCGCTGGGTGGCGCTGGACCTGCCGCGGCTGGCGCATGGCGCGCTGGCGGAGCGGCGCCTGAGCGACTTCCGGCCGCGTTGCCGGCTGTGCGGCACTCCCGGCGAGAAACAGCTGCGGCCGCCGCGGCGCTGGCAAGGCCCGGCCGCCCGGGCGACTTTTGCCCATTACGCGGCCCGGCCGGATGCCTGAACGGCACCGAGGGGCCCGTCGCCCGCCGGTCGCGTGGGGTCGCCGGCGGGTCGGCCGGCGGGTCCAAGCCATTGAGGCAGCGGGGGCTGTTGCTGTATAGTCCCGCGCGGTCGGGGCAGGATGTGGCCACGGTCCGGAGCAGCGAGGCCCGGCGGCGGTCCCCCGACCAGGGTTTCGAAAGAAGGCCCCCTCGCGGGGCCTTTTTGTTTCCGCTGGGGCGCCTGGCTGGCTCCCGGCGGTGGCAGGGGTGTTGACCGCTAGGCGGGTCCCCGGCCGCCGTGAAGAACGAGAAATGGGCCCTTGGCCCATTTTTTATGGCTGCGGCGGGCGACGGGACCGACCGGAGGGCGATGAAGGCAAAGTTGCTGCGGCTGTTGGAGCCGGCGGCCGGCGAGGCGGGCTACGAGGTCGTGGACCTCGAGTTCAGCCCGGCGTCGGGCCGGGCGCTGCTGCGGATCTTCATCGACCGCCTGGACGGAGGGCCGGTGACGGTCGACGACTGCGCGCAGGCCAGCCGGGTGGTGGGGGCGAAGCTCGACGCGGCGGACCCGATCGGGCGGGCCTACGACCTCGAGGTGTCGTCGCCGGGGTTCGACAGGCCGCTGCGGACGCGGGCGCACTTCGAGCGCTTTCTCGGCAGCGAGGCGCGCGTCGAACTGGCCGCCGCCGTCGAGGGCCGTAAGCGCTTTCGCGGCCGGCTGGTCGGGCTGCAGGGCGAGGAACTGGTGGTTGAAGTGGACGGGCGCGAGTGGCGCCTGCCGCTGGACCGGATACACAAGGCACGCCTGGTGGCATGAAGCCATCGCACAGGACGGGATAACGGGGCATGAACAGGCAGATTCTTGAAGTCGTCGAGGCAGTCTCCAACGAGAAGGGTGTCGCGCGCGAGATCATCTTCGACGCGCTCGAGGCGGCGCTCGCCTCGGCCACCCGCCGCAAGCACGGCGAGGACATCGAAGTGCGGGTCGCCATCGACCGCAAGACCGGCGCCTACGAGACGTTCCGGCGCTGGAAGGTGTTCGCCGACGATTCGTCCGAACTGGAGGTGCCGGAGCGCGAGCTCAGGCTCGACGACGCGCGGGACGTCGATGCCAGTGCCGAGGTGGACGGCTTCGTCGAGGTGCCCATGGAGTCGGTGGTTTTCGGCCGCATCGCGGCGCAGACCGCCAAGCAGGTCATCGTGCAGAAGGTGCGCGAGGCGGAACGCGCGCAGGTCGTCGAGGAGTACAAGGACCGCGTCATGACGCTGGTCTCCGGCACGGTCAAGCGGGTCGATCGCAACGGCGTGTACGTGGACCTGGGCGGCAGCGCGGAGGGCTTCGTGCCGCGCGAGCACATGGTGCCGCGCGAAATCGTGCGCACGCAGGACCGCATCAAGGCGCTGTTGCGCGAGGTGCGCTCCGAGACGCGCGGCCCGCAGTTGTTCCTGTCGCGGACCGCGCCCGAGTTCCTGATCGAGCTGTTCAAGATCGAGGTGCCCGAGGTCGGCCAGGGGCTGATCCTGATCCTGGGCGCCGCCCGCGACCCGGGCATCAGGGCCAAGATCGCGGTGCGCAGCCTCGAGCCGCGCATCGACCCGGTGGGCGCCTGCGTGGGCATGCGCGGTTCGCGCGTGCAGGCGGTCTCGAACGAGATCGCCGGTGAGCGCGTGGACATCATCCCGTGGGTGGACAACCCGGCCCAGTTCGTCATCAACGCGATGCAGCCCGCCGAGGTCAGCTCGATCGTGGTGGACGAGGACGCGCATTCCATGGACGTCGCGGTGCCCGAGGACCGGCTGTCGCAGGCCATCGGCCGGGGCGGGCAGAACGTGCGGCTGGCCAGCGAGCTGACCGGCTGGCGCCTGAACGTGATGTCGGAGCACGCCGCCGTCGAGAAGAGCGAGAGCGAGCAGCTGGAATTGCGCGAGCTGTTCATGAAGCAACTGGACGTGGATGAGGACGTCGCCACGATCCTGGTGCAGGAAGGCTTTTCGTCGATCGAGGAGATTGCCTACGTGCCGACCACCGAGCTGGTCGGGATCGAGGAGTTCGACGAGCAGATCGTCGAGGAACTGCGCAGCCGGGCGCGTGACATGCTGCTGACGCTGGCGATCGCCAGCGAGGAAAAGGTCGAGCAGGCGGGTCCGGCGGACGACCTGCTGGAGCTCGAGGGCATGGACAAGGAGCTGGCGTACGAGCTGGCGGCCCGCGGCGTGCGCACCCGCGACGACCTCGCGGAACAGTCGCTCGACGAGCTGGAGGGCGTGCCGGGCCTCGACCCGGAGCGCGCGGGCAAGCTGATCATGGCAGCGCGCGCCCACTGGTTCGAAGAAGCGGAACAGGCCTGAGGCAGGACACAGGATTTACAAGCATGGCTGAGGTCACGGTCACACAGTTTGCCGAGGTCCTGAAGGTCCCGGTCGACAAGCTGCTGGTTCAGCTCGCGGAGGCCGGCATTGCCATCTCCGGCCCGGACGCGATGATCAGCGAGGACGCGAAGCTAGAGCTGCTGACGCACCTGCGCAAGGCGCACGGCAAGGAAGAGGCGGCGGCGGCGCCGCGCAAGATCACGCTCAAGCGCCGCGCGCAGTCGGAGATCAAGGTCTCCGCCGCGCTGGGCAAGGCGCGCACGGTGCAGGTCGAGGTGCGCGGGCGGCGCACCTACATCAAGCGCGACGTGCTCGAGGAGCAGGCGCGGGTCGCGCAGGAGGAACTGGACCGGCAGCGTGAGGCCGAGGAGGCGGCGCGCCGCGCGGTCGACGAGGCCCAGCGCGACGAGGCCGAGGCGCGCGAGCGCCAGCGCCGCGGCGAGGAAGACCGCCGCACCGCCGAGGAGGAGGAGCGGCGCCGCGTGCTGGCCGAGGAGCAGGCGCGCCGCGATGCCGAACAGAAGGCCCGCGAGCAGGCCGAGCGCGAGCGCCGCGAGCGCGAAGCGAAGGCGCAGAAGGCACGCAAGGCGGACGCCAAGCCGACGCGCTACGGGCGTGAGGAACTGCACGTGTCGGGCGGCCTGTCCGCCAAGCACCGCCGCGGCCGCACGCGCGCGACATCCGGCCGGCGCGCGACGGTGCAATCCGACCAGCGCCAGGAATTCCAGCTGCCCACGCAGCCGGTCAAGCGCGAGTTCAGCATCGGCGAGACGATCACGGTTGCCGAGCTGGCGCAGAAGATGGCGGTCAAGGCCACCGAAGTCATCAAGACCATGATGAACATGGGCGTGATGGCGACCATCAACCAGCCCATCGACCAGGACACCGCGTTGCTGGTGGTCGAGGAGATGGGCCACAGCGCGACCGTGCAGCAGACGGACCAGCTCGAAGCCAGGCTGGTCGAGAGCCTGGAGACGGCCGGCGAGGAACTGCCGCGGCCGCCGGTCGTGACCATCATGGGTCACGTGGACCACGGCAAGACCTCGCTGCTGGACTTCATCCGCCGCACCAAGGTCGCCGCGGGCGAGGCCGGGGGCATCACCCAGCACATCGGCGCCTACCACGTCGAGACCGAGCGTGGCGTGGTGACCTTCCTGGACACGCCGGGCCACGCGGCATTCACGGCCATGCGGGCACGCGGCGCGCAGGTCACCGACATCGTGGTGCTGGTCGTGGCCGCGGACGACGGCGTGATGCCGCAGACCAAGGAAGCGATCCAGCACGCGCGTGCCGCCGGGGTGCCGTTGCTGGTGGCGGTCAACAAGATCGACAAGGCCAATGCGGACCCGGACCGCGTGCGCACCGGGCTGGCTGCCGAGGGCGTCAGCCCGGACGACTGGGGCGGCGACTCCATCTTCGTCAACGTGTCGGCGAAGACCGGCGACGGCGTGGACCGGTTGCTCGAATCGATCCTCCTGCAGGCCGATGTCCTGGAACTGAAGGCGCCCACGGAAGGCAGCGCCGCCGGCGTCGTGCTCGAGGCCAGCATCGAGAAGGGCCGTGGCCCGGTGGCCACCGTGCTGGTGCAGCGCGGCACGCTGAAGGTCGGCGACACGATCCTGGCGGGCGAGCAGTTCGGCCGCATCCGCGCGCTGTTCGACGAGACCGGCGCGCCGGTGAAGTCGGTCGGGCCCTCGCTGCCGGCGCAGGTGCTCGGCCTGCCGGCTCCGCCGAATGCGGGTGACGAATTGCTGGTCGTCGCCGACGAGCGTACCGCTCGCGACGTGGCCCAGCAGCGCCAGGCGAAGCTGCGCGACGTGCGGCTTGCCAAGCAGGCTGGCCAGAAGTCGGAGGACGTCTTCCTGCAGATGGGCGAGGAGGGCCGCCAGAGCATCCAGCTGCTGGTGAAGGCGGACGTGCAGGGTTCGGCCGAGGCGCTCAGCGACGCGCTCACCAAGCTGGGCACCGACGAGATCACCGTCAAGGTCATCGCCAGCGGCGTGGGCGGGATCACCGAATCCGACGTCATGCTGGCGGCGGCGTCGCGGGCGCAGATCATCGGCTTCGACGTGCGTGCCGATGCGGCGGCCCGCGCGGCGCTCAAGGAGCATGCGGTCGAGATCCGCTACTACAGCGTGATCTACGAGGCCATCGACGACGTCCGCACGGCCATGACGGGCATGCTGGCGCCGGAGGTCAAGGAACAGATCCTCGGCCTCGCCGAGGTGCGCGAGGTGTTCCGCTCGAGCAAGTTCGGCACGGTGGCGGGCTGCCTGGTCGTGGAGGGCCACGTGCGGCGCAACGAGCCGATCCGGGTGCTGCGCGACAACGTCGTGATCTTCCAGGGCGAGCTGGAGTCGCTGAAGCGCTTCAAGGACGATGCCAACGAGGTGCGCTCCGGCACCGAGTGCGGCATCGGCGTCAAGGGCTACAACGACATCAGGGCCGGCGACCAGATCGAGTGCTTCAACCGGGTCGAGGTTGCCCGGACGCTGTAAGGGATGCCGAAGGAATTCGCACGCGCGCGCCGGGTCGAGGAGCAGCTCAAGCGCCTGCTCGCGGACCTGGTGCGGCGCGAGGTCAAGGACCCGCGGGTCGGACTGGTCACGATCACCGCGGTCGAACTGTCGAAGGACCTGTCGCACGCCCGCGTGTTCTTCACCCCGTTCGCGGGACTCGGCGACGCGACGGCTGCACAGGATGCGCTGCGTCACGCGGCCGGCTACCTGCGGCACGAGCTGCGCAAGGTGCTGCGCCTGCGCGTGACGCCGCAGCTCGACTTCCGGATCGATGAGGCGGTTGAGCGCGGCGCGCATCTGTCGTCGCTGATTTCCAGCGCGGTCGCCGAGGATGAGCGCCGGCACGAGGGCGAGGGTGAGGGCGAGGGCGAGACCGGACCCGAATGAGCGGTGCGGCAGGCAAGCGCCCACGGGTCGCGTGGCGGGACGTTTCCGGCATCCTGCTGCTGGACAAGCAGGCGGGTCCCTCGTCGAACGACGTGCTGCAGGCGGCGCGACGCCTGTTCCGGGCGCGCAAGGCCGGCCACACCGGCAGCCTCGACCCGCTTGCCAGCGGCCTGCTGCCGCTGTGCTTCGGCCAGGCCACCAAGATCTCCGGCATGCTGCTCGACGCAGACAAGACCTACCTGGTGACCGCCCAGCTGGGCGTCGCGACGACCACCGGCGACAGGGAGGGCGAGCCGCTCGAGCCACAGGCGGTGCCGGCCTTGTGCCCGGCCGATGTGGAGGCCGTGCTGGCCCGCTACGCGGGCGCCATCGAGCAGGTCCCGCCCATGTATTCCGCCCTCAAGCACGGCGGCCGGCGGCTGTACGAGCTGGCCCGCCAGGGCATCGAGGTGGAACGTGCACCGCGCCAGGTGTTCATTCATGCACTGCACTGCCTGGCGCTGGAGGGGTCGCGGCTGACGCTGGAAGTGCGCTGCAGCAAGGGCACCTACGTGCGTACGCTCATCGAGGACGTCGCCGCGTCGCTCGGCACCGCCGGCCACGTGACGGCGCTGCGGCGGATCCAGCTCGGCCCGTTCCGCGACGAGCGACTGTGGACCCTGGAGGACCTCGCGGCGCTGCTGGCCGAGGGGGGCGAACCGGCGCTCGACGGGGTCCTGCTCGCGCCCGACGCTGCGCTGCCGCACTGGCCGGCGGTGCGGCTGGGGGAGGCTGAGCAGGCCTGCGTGCTGCACGGCCAGGCGGTATTCGTCACGGGGCCCGCCGCGCAGCGCGTACGCATTTACGGTCCCACCGGCCGCTTTCTGGGTGTGGGCCGCATGACGCCCGAAGGCCGGCGCATGGCCCCGGAGCGGCTCATGCTGGACCAGGATGCTGCACCGCAGCCTTGAGGGCCCTTATGGCGCTTGAGGCACGGCGGCCACCGGATTACAATGTTGGGCTTCGTTCAAGGGTAAGTTGCTGAGCCACAAAGGAAGGTCTCCCCGAATGCCACTCAAGACCGAACAGAAGGCGGAACTCGTCAAGACTCACGGCGCCAAGCCGACGGACACCGGCTCGCCGGAGGTCCAGATCGCGCTTCTGTCTGAGCGCATCAACGGGCTGACCGAGCACTTTGCATCTCACAAGGGCGACCACTCGTCGCGGCGCGGCCTCCTGAAGATGGTTGCCCAGCGGCGCAAGCTGCTCGACTACCTCAAGGCGAATGCGCCCGGTCGCTATACCAAGATCGTGGCCAGCCTGGGCCTGCGGCGCTAGCGCGACCGCGAGTGGGCACCGTCATCCGCAGCGGGTGCGTCCCGGGTCCGACAACCAGTTACCAGTGAGGAATACCGCGTGAGCATTGCTCGACAGACTTTTCTATACGGTGAACATGAGGTCACCCTCGAGACCGGGCGCATGGCGCGCCAGGCCGACGGTGCCGTGCTAGTGACGATGGCCGATACCGTGGTGCTGGTCACCGCCGTGGCCAGGAAGACAGCGGTGCCCGGGAAAGAGTTCTTCCCGCTGACCGTCAACTACCAGGAGAAGACCTTCGCCGCCGGCCGTATCCCCGGCGGTTTTTTCAAGCGCGAAGGGCGCCCCTCCGAGAAGGAGGTGCTGACGTCGCGCCTGATCGACCGGCCGATCAGGCCGTTGTTCCCCGACGGGTTCTATAACGAGGTGCAGGTGATTGCCACCGTGCTCTCGCTGAACACCGAGGTGGACTCGGACATCCCCGCGTTGCTGGGTGCCTCGGCGGCCCTGGCGCTGTCCGGTGCGCCGTTCAAGGGTCCCATCGGTGCGGCCCGGGTCGGCTACAAGGACGGCAAGTACCTGCTGAATCCCGCGGTGTCGGTGACCAAGACCGAGTCGGAACTGGATCTCGTCGTGGCCGGCACGCGCGAGGGCGTGCTGATGGTCGAGTCCGAGGCCAAGTGCCTGCCCGAGGACGTCATGCTGGGTGCGGTGCTGTTCGGCCACCAGCAGATGCAGGTCGCCCTCGACGCCATCGACAAGCTGGTGGCGGAAGCCGGCAAGCCGAAGTGGGAATGGACCGCGCCCGCGGTCAGCAGCGAGCTCAAGCAGGCGGTGGCCGCCCAGGCGGAGACCGGCCTTCAGGCCGCTTACGGCCTCGTCGAGAAACAGGCCCGCCATGCCAAGGTCAATGAGGTCAAGGCGGCGACCGTCGCGGCGCTGTGCGAAGGCGACAGCCCGAAGTTCACGCGCGACGAGGTGGACGACCAGCTGTTCTGGCTCGAGTACCGGCTCGTGCGCGGCCGGATCCTCGACGGCAAGCCGCGAATCGACGGCCGCGACACCCGCACCGTTCGCCCGATCCGGGTCGAGGTGGGCCTGCTGCCGCGGACCCACGGCTCCGCGCTGTTCACGCGCGGCGAGACCCAGGCGCTGGTGGCCACGACGCTGGGCACCGGCCGCGATGCGCAGATTGTCGACGCGCTGATCGGCGAACGCCGCGAGCCGTTCATGCTGCACTACAACTTCCCGCCGTACAGTGTCGGCGAGACGGGGTTCATGAGCTCGCCCAAGCGCCGCGAGATCGGTCACGGCAACCTGGCGCGCCGCGGCGTCGCCGCATTGATGCCGGATGCGACCGAATTCCCGTACGTGATCCGCATCGTGTCCGAAGTGCTGGAGTCGAACGGCTCGAGCTCGATGGCCAGCGTATGCGGCACGAGCCTGGCGCTGATGGACGCGGGCGTGCCGATCAAGGCGCCCTGCGCCGGTGTCGCGATGGGGCTCGTCAAGGAAGGCGACCGTTTTGCGGTGCTGACCGACATCCTCGGTGACGAGGACCATCTCGGTGACATGGACTTCAAGGTCGCGGGACCCGAGAAGGGCATCACGGCGCTGCAGATGGACATCAAGATCACCAGCATCACGCCGGAGATCATGAAGGTGGCGCTGGAGCAGGCCCGCGACGGCCGGCTGTACATCCTGGGCGAGATGAACAAGGTCCTCGCCGAGTCCCGGCCGGAAATGTCCGAGTGGGCGCCGACCATCGTCACCATCAAGATCGACCCGGAGAAGATCCGCGACGTGATCGGCAAGGGCGGTTCGGTGATCCGCCAGATCACGGAAGAGACCGGTGCGACGATCGACATCGAGAACGACGGCACCGTGAAGATTGCCTCGGTCGATGGCGTGTCGGGCCGCGAGGCGGAGCGCCGCATCAAGCTGATCACGGCCGATGTCGAGGTGGGCGCGATCTACGAGGGCCGCGTCGCCCGACTGATGGACTTCGGGGCCTTTGTGACGATCCTGCCCGGCCGCGACGGCCTGGTGCACATCTCGCAGATCTCCGAGGAGCGCGTCGAGCGCGTCAGCGACAAGCTCAAGGAAGGCGATGTCATCAAGGTGAAGGTGCTCGAGGTGGACCGGCAGGGCCGGGTCCGGCTCAGCATGCGCGGCGTCAACTGATTCCGCGGCAATTCCACGCGACCATGAGCAAAGGGCCCCGCACGGGGCCCTTCTGCTTTCAGGGGCGCCGCGCGCTCACTTCCGGCGATTCCGTCCGCCGCCGGGCGTGCGGGTCGCGCCCACGATGGTCTCCAGCATCTGCTGCTGCCGTGCCTGCCATTGCGCGAAATCCCGCTCGGCGAGGTGGGTCGCGGGCGTGGCCGGGTCGGGCTGCGGCAGGCTGCCGACCCGTTCGCGCAATGGCTGCTGCCGCGTCATGAACAGCGCCAGGCACTGCTCGAGGTAGCTGCCGAGCAGGCCTTGCATCGTGCTGCCATGGGCGCGGATCACCTGCGACAGGAACTCCCGGCTCATGACGGGTTCGCCATCGTGTTCCTGGCTCGCGATGACCTGCAGCATGATGCCGCGGGTGATGTCCCGCCCGGACTGCTTGTCGATGACGACGAAGTCGACGCCCGCCGTGACCAGGCGACGCACGTCGGCCAGCGTGATGTAGCGGCTGTCGGCGGTGTCGTAGAGTCGCCGGTTCGGGTACTTTCTGATGACGCGTGGCGGGTTCATGTCTGAGCCCAGGCGGACAGCCGTCGGCCGCGGCGCGCCCTTACGATACCGCCAACCCGGGCCGGACCCAAGACCTCCTGCGAATCAGGCGTCCAGGGACACCGCGGAGACGCGCCGGAGTGGTGCCGGAGTCCAGTGACGGCGCGCCCAGTCGCACAGTGTCGCCACGCCCGCCGAGCGGAGCCCGGGCGGGGGCGATTGCCTGAGCAGGACGAGGGCCGTGTGCAGCAGCGCCGGCGCCTGGGTGGGGTCCAGGGGAACGCTGCGGCGGCGCTTGGCCAGCTTGGAGCCATCCGGCTCCGTCACCAGGGGCAGGTGCGCATAGTCGGGCCGGGGCAGGCCCAGGGCTTGCTGCAACAGCACCTGCCGGGGCGTGTTGTCCAGCAGGTCGCAGCCGCGCACCACCTCCGTGACGCCCTGCTCGGCGTCGTCCACGACCACTGCCAGCTGGTAGGCGTGGAACCCGTCGCGACGCCTGACGACGAAGTCGCCCACCGCGCGGCTGACGTCCTGTACGTACGTGCCCTGCAACCGGTCCTCGAGGGTCACGACCGGCGCCGCGTCGTCCAGCCGGAAGCGCAGGGCCGGCGGCAGCCGGCCGGGCGCGGTGCCGCGGCGGCACGTGCCTGGGTAGACCGGTTCGCCGTCGCTGGTACGGGCCAGCTGGCGGAGTTGTGCGCGGCTGCAGGAACAGGCGTAGATGCGCCCGTCGGCCCGCAGCCGGTCGAGTGCGGCCTCGTAAAGAGCGGTGCGGCGGCTCTGATAAACGACGGGTCCGTCCCACTCGAGACCGAACTGCTCGAGGGTGCGCAGGATGCGGTCGGCGGCACCCGCCACCTCGCGGGTCCGGTCCAGGTCTTCCATGCGAACGAGCCAGCGCGCGCCGACGGCGCGCGCCGACAGGTAACTGCCGAGCGCCGATGTCAGGGAACCGAGGTGCAGCTCGCCGGTGGGCGAGGGTGCGAAGCGGCCGCAGGCGGGAACGCCGCCGGCCGCCGGGGCGCCGTCCGGGCCGCTCCCCGCAGGACTAGCGATACCAGTCGTCGCGGTCGCCGTACTGCTTTTCGCGGCGCTCGCGGCGCTCCTGCGCCTCGATGCACAGCGTGGCCACCGGGCGCGCCTCGAGACGCTTGATGCCGATCGGCTCGCCGGTTTCCAGGCAGTAGCCGTAGGTGGCGTCGTCGATGCGCTTCAGGGCCTCGTCGATCTTGCGGATCAGCTTGCGCTCGCGGTCGCGCGTGCGCAGTTCGAGCGCGAATTCCGATTCGAGGGTCGCGCGGTCGTTCGGGTCGGGCGGATTGGCCGCCTCGTCCTTCATGTGGTTCATCGTGCGATCGACCTCTTCCATGAGGTCGCGCTTCCAGTTGGAGAGGATCGCGCGGAAGTGGCGCAACTGGTCCTTGCCCATGTACGCCTCGCCCTTGCGGACGACGTAGGGCTGGACGTTGCGCGGCCCGAGCAGCAGGTTGCGGTGGTAGTCCGGCTCGTAACCTTCCTCGTCCTCCGTTGGCACGACGTCGACCGGCCGCCGGAATCGCGGTGCTACCGCCACCAGCTTGGGGAACGCGCCTCGCCCCGCAGCGGGCCGCCGCGCCGGCTTCGGCTTGGCCGCGCCGGCCTTCTTCGCCGCGGGCCTGGCGGCACGCTTTGGCGCGGCCGGCTTGCGCGCCGCAGCCTTCCTGGTCGGAGCCGGGGACTTCTTCGGCCTGGCGGCCACCTTCTTCTTCACGGCCTTCCGGGCTGGCGCCTTGGCGCGCTTGGCGGCTTTCTTCGCCGGCGCCCTGGTCCGGGCAGCGGCCTTGCGCGCAACGGGCTTGGCGGCCTTCTTTGCCGTCTTCTTTGCCGCCTTCTTTGCGGGCTTGGTCGTCGCCTTGCGGGCCTTGGTGGCGGGCTTCCTGGCAGGCATCAGTTACTCCGGTCCCGAAAAATGTGAGCGCGGGATTATAGCGGCCGTGCGCCTCCCGTCCAGTGACTTGCCCCGGGTCTGCGTTTCAGGCCCCTTTTCCGGGACCGGACCGCTTCAGGGCAGCGCGACGACGGGAGCAGGCGTCCAGCCGGCCTTGCGGTGCTCCGCCACGACGGTCGTATCGATGCCGCCACGAACGTTGAACCGGGCCGTGACCCGCAGGAAGCGCGGCCCGGTCGCGGCCACGAGATGGCCGAGAATCTCGTTGGTGACCGCCTCGTGAAAGGCGCCGCGGTCACGGAAGGACCAGACGTACAGCTTGAGCGACTTCAACTCGACGCACAGGGCATCGGGGACGTATTCGACCGTCAGGCGGGCGAAATCCGGCTGGCCCGTGACCGGACACAGGCAGGTGAATTCCGGGATCTCCATCCGGATCGTGTAGTCGCGTGACTCGGCCGGATTGGGAAACGTCTCCAGGTCCGTGCCGGGACGGTGCTGGCGGGCGCCTAACGGTTGATTCGCGGCCACGGCGGTTGTTCCCCAAGTCGTCGTCAAAGCACAGCCAATAACTTACACTAGCACCTCTTGCCGGGCTACGCGTCGGAACGGGTTCGGCTATCCCATTTGCAGGGTCAGGATGCGTCTTTCCAAGATCAAGATCGCCGGCTTCAAGTCGTTCGTGGATCCGACCGTGGTGCAGTTTCCCGGCAACCTGGCCGGGGTCGTCGGCCCGAACGGCTGTGGCAAGTCCAACATCATCGACGCCGCACGCTGGGTCATGGGCGAGATATCGGCCAAGCACCTGCGCGGCGACTCGATGACCGACGTCATATTCAACGGCTCGGCGAACCGCAAGCCGGTCGGCACGGCCTCGGTCGAGCTGGTGTTCGACAATTCCGACGGCGCGATCGGCGGCCCGTACTCCACTTTTGCCGAGGTGTCGCTGCGGCGCGAGGTCGGGCGCGATGCGCAGTCCACTTACCTGATCAACGGAGTCAAGTGCCGGCGCAAGGACATCACGCAGCTGTTCCTCGGCACGGGTCTCGGCTCGCGCAGTTATGCCGTGATCGAGCAGGGCATGATCTCGCGCCTGATCGAGGCACGGCCCGACGACATGCGGGCGTTCGTCGAGGAGGCGGCCGGCGTGTCCCGGTACAAGGAGCGCCGCCGCGAGACCGAGAGCCGCATCGCGCACACCCGTGAGAACCTCGACCGGCTCAACGACCTGCGCGAGGAGGTGGAGAAGCAGATCCGGCACCTGCAGCGGCAAGCGGGCGCGGCGCGGCGTTACCGGCGGTTGAAGGAACGTGAGCGCCAGCTGCAGGCGGAACTGCTGGCGCTGAGGCTGAACGAGGTGGACGCCGACCTCGGCTCGCGGGACGCGCTGCAGCGCGAGCGCGATACCGCGCTGCAGGCGGTCATCGCCGAGTTGCGGCGCGCCGAGAGCGAGATCGAGAAGGCGCGGGCGCGGCATGCGGAGCGCAACGACCAGCTGGCATCGGTGCAGGAGCGCTATTACCAGTCGGGCGCCGAGGCGAGCCGCACCGAGCAGTCGCTGCAGCACGCACGCGAACTGCGGCAGCGGCAGCGCGCGGATTTTGCCGAGCTCGAGCGGTCGCTCGTCGAGACCGGGGCGATGCTCGGCCGCGATCAGGCCCAGGCCGACGAGCTGTCGGCGTTCGGCCTGACCGCGCAGCAGGAGCTGCAGCAGGCCCGGGCGACCGAGCAGGCGGCCGCGGCCGCGCTGCAGGCGGCCGAGCACGCGATGCAGGAGTGGCAGCAGGAATGGGGCGACTACAGCGCCGCGGCCGCGGAAGTGTCGCGCAAGACCCTGGTCGAGCGCACGCGGATCGAGCAGCTGGAACTGGGCCTTGCCAGGCTGCTGGCGCAGCGGCAACGGCTCGAGGCGGAACATGCGGCGCTGATGGCGGCTGACCTGCAGGGGCAGCTGGCGGCGCTGTCGGCGACACGGTCCCAGGCAGAGTCGCAAGCGGCGGCCGCGCAGCAGGAACTGGCGGGCGTAATCGGGGAACTCCAGGAAGTCCGCGAGCGGGAGCGCCGCGCGGCGGGGGGTGTGGACGAGGCGCGTGCCGGGCTGCAGGGGGTCCGCGACCAGGTGGTGTCGCTGGAGGCCTTGCAACAGGCGGCGCTGGGACAGGCGCAGGGCCAGGTGACGCAGTGGCTCGCGGGCCACGGCCTCGGCGGGCGGCCGCGCCTGGCCAATGAACTCAGTGTCGAACGCGGCTGGGAGCGCGCGGTCGAGACGGTGCTGGGGTCGTACCTCGAGGCCGTCTGCGTGGACGGCATCGATGCCGTGTCGTCCATCGCCGCCGGACTCGAAGCCGGCGGCGTGACATTCCTGGGCCGCGATCCGGGGACGCATGCCGCCCCGCGGGCCGGCGCGCTGGCGGCCAAGGTGCAGTCGCCGCCCGCCGTGGCGCCGCTGCTCGGCGACGTGCTCGCGGTGGAGTCGCTGCGGGACGCGCTGGCCATGCGCGCAGGGCTGCGGCCGGGTCAGTCGGTCGTCACCCGGGACGGCCTCTGGCTGGGTCCGAACTGGCTGCGGGTCTGCCGCGACCAGGACGTGCACGCGGGGGTCATTGCGCGCGCGGCGGAGTTGCGGACACTGCGGGCCGCCGCGGACGAGTCGCAGCGCAGGTTCGACGCTGAACAGCGCGCACTGGAGGCGGCGCGTGCCAGCCTGCGGTCGCTGGAGGAACGCCGCGAGCGATTGCAGGCGGCGGCCAATGAGTCGCACCGCAGCCACTCGCTGGCCACGGGGCAATTCGACGCGCTCAAGTCGCGCATGGAGCAGGAAGCCGAGCGCCTGGCCCGCATGGCTGCCGAGCGCCAGGTGGCCGAGACGGCGACCGCCGCGGACGAGGCGGAAGTCCGCGAGGCGCGGCAACGGCTGGAGGCCGGACTGGCGCAGATGAGCTCGCTGGACGACCGTCGCGTGCAACTCGAGGAGACACGCGGCCGGCTCAAGGCCAGCCTCGACCAGGCGCGCGCAGACTTCCAGGCCGGCGCGGCGTCGGCGCAGCAGGTGGCCATCCGCGTCGAGTCGCAGCGCTCGACCCTGGCGACGGTGCAAACGAGCATCGAGCGGCTGACCACGCAGATCGCCCAGTTCCAGAACCGGCGCAGCGAGCTCGAGTCGCAGCTGACGTCGGGCGGCACTCCGATCGACGAACTGGACCGGCGCCTGAAGGAGCTGCTGTCCGACCGGCTGGAGGTCGAGAAGCAACTCGCCGAGAGCCGCCGCGCAGTGGAGGCCGCCGACGCCGTGATTCGCGACCTCGAGCAGCACCGGATCGAGCGGGAGACGAGCGTGGAGCAGGCGCGCGACGCCCTCGAGCAGGTGCGGCTCGGCGCACATGAGGTCAAGGTCCGGCGCGAGTCCCTGCTCGAGCAGTTCGCCGCGACGCGCCTCAAGCTGGAGGAAGTGCGCGAGCAGCTGCCGCCGGAGGCCGAGGCGAATGCCTGGGCGGAGCAGCTTGCCGAGGTGACGGCCGGGATCGAGCGCCTGGGCGCCGTCAATCTGGCGTCGATTGACGAGCTCAAGGAACAAAGCGAGCGCAAGGAGTACCTGGACAAGCAGTTCGCGGACCTCAACGATGCGCTGGCGACCCTCGACCAGGCCATCCACAAGATCGATCGCGAAACGCGGACCCGCTTCCGCGACACCTTCGAGCGCATCAACAGCGGCCTGAAAGAGAAGTTCCCGCGACTGTTCGGCGGCGGCAGTGCCTACCTGGAACTGGTGGGCGACGACCCGCTCAGCGCCGGTGTTGCCGTGATGGCGCGTCCTCCCGGCAAGAGGATCTCGACGATCAGCCAGTTGTCGGGAGGCGAGAAGGCGCTGACCGCCGTGGCACTGGTGTTCTCGATCTTCGAACTCAACCCCGCGCCGTTCTGCCTGCTGGACGAGGTTGACGCACCGCTCGACGATCACAACGTCAGTCGGTTCTGCGACATCGTCCGCGACATGTCGTCGCGGGTCCAGTTCATCTTCATTACGCACAACAAGGCGACGATGGAACTCGCTCAGCACCTGATTGGCGTTACCATGAACGAGCCGGGCGTGTCCCGACTGGTCTCGGTGGACGTCGATGAAGCGGTACGCATGGCCGCGAGCTAGCGATGGGAGCTGCGATGCCTGAGTTACGCTGGATATTGCTGGCCGCAGGTATCTTGATGGTGGCGGGGCTGTGGTGGTGGGAGACCCGTCGCGGCGAGCGTGGTGAGGAGTCCGGGCCGGACGCGGAGGAGGCCGGCGAGTCACCCGCGTCAGCAACAGGGCAGCGGGCCGCAGGCCGCACGGATCCGCAGATCCGCGACGATGACGTCCTGGCCGATGAAGCCCCCGATGACCTGCCGCCCATTCGCGCCAGCCGTCGCGAGCGGGGCGCGGCGATGCGCAACCCGCCGTTCGTGGACATTCCGGACGGCGCCGAGCCGGAACTCGCCAGTGAAGTTCGCCGGCCGGTGGCGCCGGGCGTGTCGTATCGCGACATGCAAGACCGGCTCGATGACGTCCCGGAGGACCTGAAGAGCCTGCCGCGCACCGAGGCCGAGGGGGAAGAGCAGCGCCTGCCGTGGGTTCGCACCCAGCCGCTGGATCGGGACGAGATCATGGGCCGGAAGGGCGGTACGAAGGCGGAGCCTGCGGCCGCGGCGGCGCCCGAGGCCGTGCCGCAGGATGAAACGGCGCCGGCGGCGAGCCGGCAGCGCATCGTGGCGCTCAGGCTGATTGCGCCCGCGGATCGCTGGCCGGGCCGCAGGCTGGTCGAGGCCCTGGAAGCGGAAGGCCTCACCTACGGCAAGTACTCCATCTTCCACCGCGAGCGGGAAGACGGGAAGACGATCTTCTACGTCGCGAGCATGGTGGAACCCGGCTCGTTCGACCTGGCCGCGATGGACTCGCTGGACTTCCCGGGCGTATCGGTGTTCGCGGTCATCCCCGGACCACTCGACGCGCCGGCCACTTTCGACATGATGCTGGGGACTTCGCGCAGGCTCTGCGAACGGCTCAAAGGGCACCTGCAGGACGAGCAGGGCAGCACCCTGACGGCCCAGCGCATCCTCAACCTGCGCGAGGAACTCGTCCACCTCGAACACGTTACGCAGCGCATCAACAAGCGCTGAAGGCCACTGCAGGAACGCCCGGCGTGCCCAAATCACCGCCAAGGCTCACTGAGCGGCTGCGCGAACTGCGCGCCGAGATCGAGCGCCACAACTTCCGGTATTTCGTCCTCGACGATCCCGAGGTGCCGGACGCCGAATACGACCGACTGGTGCGCGAGCTTCGCGAGATCGAGTCGCGGCATCCCGAGCTGGTGACGCCCGACTCGCCCACGCAGCGGGTCGGCGCCGCCGCGCTGGCGGAATTCAGCGAGGTCAGGCACCGGCTGCCGATGCTGTCGCTCGACAACGCATTCGAGCCCGGCGATGTCGAGGCTTTCGACCGGCGGGTACGCGAGCGGCTCGGCGAGGAACAGGCGGTCGCCTACGCATGCGAGCCGAAGATCGACGGCCTGGCGGTCAGCATCGTCTACGAACGCGGCGGACTGGTTCAGGCCGCAACCCGGGGTGACGGCACCACCGGCGAGGACGTCACCCACAACGTGCGCACCATCAAGTCGGTGCCGTTGCGCCTGCAGGGATCCGGCTGGCCGTCATTGCTCGAGGCCAGGGGCGAGGTCTTCATCCCGGTCGCCGACTTCGAGGACATGAACCGGCGCGCCAGGGAGGGTGGCGAGAAGGTCTTCGTCAACCCCCGCAACGCGGCGGCAGGCAGCCTGCGCCAGCTGGACCCGCGGGTCACGGCGGCCAGGCCGCTCGATTTCATCTGCTACGGCATCGGCCTGGTCGAGGGCGGCCACCTGCCGGACCGCCACAGCGAGATCCTCAAGGCACTGCGCGGCTGGGGACTGCGCACGTCGCCGGACGCCGCGGTCGTGACGGGCGTATCCGGCCTGCTCGAGTACTACTCGGCGATGGCTGCGCGCCGGCCCAGGCTGCGGTACCAGATCGACGGCATCGTCTACAAGGTCGACTTGCTGGCCAGCCAGCAACGGCTGGGGTACGTGGCGCGCGCACCGCGCTGGGCCATCGCGCACAAGTTCCCCGCCGAGGAGGAAATGACGGTGGTCCGCGACATCGAGTGGCAGGTCGGCCGAACCGGCGCGCTGACGCCTGTGGCGCGGCTCGAGCCGGTCTTTGTCGGCGGCGTGACCGTCAGCAATGCGACGCTGCACAACATCGACGAACTGCAGCGCAAGGACGTGCGCATCGGGGACACCGTCATCCTGCGGCGGGCCGGGGACGTGATCCCGGAAGTCGTCAGTGTCGTGTCGCAGCGACGTCCGGCCGGGGCCAGGAAGGCGAAGTTGCCAACCGTCTGCCCGGTCTGCGGCTCCGAGATCGTGCGTGAGGAGGACGAAGCGATCGCGCGCTGCAGCGGCGGCCTGTACTGCGCCGCGCAGCGCAAGGAATCGCTCAAGCACTTCGCCTCGCGTCGGGCGATGGACGTGGAGGGGCTTGGCGCCAGGCTGGTGGATCAGCTGGTCGACGAAGGCCTGGTGAAGGACGCTGCGGAGCTGTACCGCCTGGACGAGGCGCAACTCGCCGGGCTTGAACGCATGGGCGCCAAGTCGGCCGCGAACCTGGTCGCGGCCCTGGACCACAGCAAGAACACGACGTTGCCGCGCTTCCTGTTCGCGCTGGGGATCAGGGAGGTCGGCGAGGCAACTGCCGTGTCGCTGGCCAACCACTTCGGCAGCCTCGAGAAGCTCATGGAGGCGGACCTCGAGCAGCTGACCGGCGTTCCCGACGTCGGGCCCGTCGTTGCACAGCGGGTACTGGAGTTCTTCCGGCAGGCCCACAACCGGCAGGTCATCGACGCGTTGCGCGAGCGCGGCGTCCGTTGGTCCGACGTGCAGGTCACGAAGGCGGAAGCGCTGCCGCTCGCCGGCAAGACCTTCGTAATTACCGGGACGCTGTCCGCCTTGGCCCGCGGCGACGCACAGGACCGCATCCGGGCGCTGGGTGGCAAGGCGGCCGGCAGCGTGTCGGCCAAGACGGACTACCTGGTGGCCGGCGCGGACGCCGGGTCCAAGCTCAAGAAGGCCGAGGCGCTCGGCGTACGCGTACTCGGCGAGGACGAGTTCCTGGCAATGCTCGAGGAATGCTCGTCATCCGCCTGAGCGGTCCGTGTCATCACGACCTGCCGCTTCGCCGGCGGCGGCGGGTCCGGCAGGTTCGACGACCATCACGACCCGGACCCCGGCGCGTACCGCCGGTTGCGAATCCGGCTGCTCAGGCTGGGCACGCTCTCTCTCGCTCAGCCAACCCTCGATGTCATCCAGGAAAGCAGCGCCGCGGGTATCGAGCATGCGGCGCATGAGGGGGATGTACCGCGGGTCAATCTCGATGGAAATGGACGCATCCTCGAAGCGACGCTCCGTTGATGAAGCGGTCATGTTGTGCTCGAGCGTGTCCAGGACATCGGCTGCGACGACCGCGGCGTGGCCTACCGCCGCGGGGTCCGCACCGCCGGACGTGTAACGGCGCGACACGGCCCCGACCCGCCCGTCCGGGGCAACGCTCGCGGCGCCGACACGAGCCAGTTCATCGAGAATGATCTTCGGGTAAATGTCACCGCTGTAGGCCCGGACCAACTCGACGAACGATGGCGACGGCCCATCGAAAGGCAGCGACCGTGGCCGGCCGTTCTGGTCCGTGAAGGCGGGATCTTCGAACCAGCCCGTGAGCACGCGCGCCAGGCGATTGCGCTGATACTCCTTCTCACCCGCAGGCCCCGGCTCGCCCTTCAGGACACTTGCCTGCAGGTCGCGCACGGTGTGGCGGTGCAGACCGGTCAGGGTCGAGATCCTCGAGTAGCTGGCCTGATTGCCCTGCTCAGCCAGCAGGTCGGCGGCGGCTTCAACGAACGCCGCCCCTGCCCAGCGCGAAAACTGATGGGCAGTGATGCCCTGGCGCAGGAGAATCCGCGCTAGGGGACGTAGGAGCTGCAAGATATCTGAGTCGTAGTGAGGGCTTGCCACGTGAAGTCAATACCAAGACGGTGATCCGCTTCACCCGGTCCTAACGAAGTGCAACAATCAGCCTGAGGCCCGGATAGCCGAGCGTGGAAAGACCATAGCATAGTGTACTCGGGCGTCATGTTCTTGACCCCGTGGCGTAGGATTTCTATTCAAATACGTACTTTTGTCGAATGCCGATGCTGGAATTGTGGTGAGATTCTTCATCTGCAAGTGGGATAACTCAAGTGTGATGCCATGGAAAATTACGCTGTTTTGGGTTCTGGGCTCACGGACCATGCAAAGCAATTGACACGGACCTTTGCCAGTATTCTCGCCGGATGCGGGTTCTCGTCTGCTGAGATTCTCTGCCTAATGAGCGGTGCGACCGAAGGGCTTCAAGAAGGTCTAGCTACGCCGAGCTTGGGCAGTTCCATTGGAGATCACCTAGCGTGTACCGATATTGTCTTTCTATGGCGGCACGATCCGGTCTTTGTCGATGAACACGGGGAGCCAAAGCGGCTCGACAGACGCGGAGCTGACTGCTCATTCGATCAACTTGTTCGAAAGGCTGCGCCAGGATCTGATTCAGACCGGTTGTTCGAATATCTTGTTAGCCTGGGAGTCATTAACGCCCACTCGGGCGACGCTTGCACTCTTGTCACTGAATCCGTTCTTGCATGCAGCGGTACGAACGGGGGGCGAATCGCCTCAGAAGTTGTGTTGCTTCATCTGCTTGGGTTTCTGGGTTCCGTTGAATTCAATCTCCGGACAAAGACTGGCAACGCATCGGGCAGATTTGAGCGGGCGTGTTATTCGCAAATCCCAGCTAATTTGGTCCCCGTCTTTGAGAAGTTAGTGGAAACGAGGGGGCAGAATTTTGTTGATAGCGTTGACGAGTGGTTGGTTAGGCACCGGACGGAGGATTCGAAGTTGACCGAGACCCTGCTCGTGGGGGCAGGTGCGTACGTCTTCGTACGGTCCCCGGGACGTAGCGAGATGCCGGAGAAGATACGGCGCGTCCCCAAAGGTGCCGTACAGACATAAAAATATATAAAACAATACGTTAAAGACTTAAGTTAGCGTAAGAACTTAATTAATGTAGATAGGTCCCTAAGCCCCAAGCTCCGTAGGGCTGCGAAAAAAGAACAGTGACATTACCGGTCCTCGGGTAGGCTTCGACTTATTGTCGAAACAGCCTAGATTAAGTCATGCCAAGCACTTATGATGTTAAACGGGAGTTGCTGTCAGCATTCCGGTCGGTGATGACGCCGCTGGTTCGGATCCTCCTGAGAAATGACATTACTTTCAGAGAGTTTACGGAGGTAATTAAAGAAGTTTTTGTCTCTGTTGGTGCACGAGAACTCGCTGCCTCTGGAAGGCGTGTGTCCGCAGCCAGAGTCGCGATTAGCGCTGGGCTAACACGGCGGGAAGTTTCGACGATCGTCAGGGATGAAGGCCTCCGTCGCCGAGCGCGCGAAACCAATACGACAAAGGCAGCGCGGCTCTTGGAGGGATGGCATAGCGAGGCGAAGTTCGTCGGGCCCTACGGGTTTCCTCGCGACCTCTTGATTGAAGGTGATGACCCTGGGGGGACGTTCGCGACTTTGGTTCGGCAACACTGCGGCGATGTATCGGTTCGCGAGATGTTGAACGAATTGCTCCGGGTTGGTGCCGCGCAGTTGCTAGAAGGCGGGAGTGTCGTCCGAGTACTGAAGCGAACGTACATTCCGACTGAAATGACGCCGGAGATGATGCAGATCTTCACCCAGGCGGTTCGTAGGTATATCGAAACCGTTGACTACAACTTGTCATTGCAGGACACGGCGGGCCGGAGATTCGAACGATTGGTCTATCCAGATTTGGGAGTGCGGCAGAGCGACTATGCGGCGTTCCAAAAAGAAATGCGTGATTACTTGGAGACAGTCATAGCTGAGATTGACTTCAAGTCTACGAAGTACCAGGAGTCGAAAGAGGACGAGACGGAAGAGCGGCTGAAAGTCGGTGTTGGGATCTACTTCTACCGAGACGAACCGGAAGACAAGCGGTCGGTTGCTCAAATCGTCGCGCAGAGCATCGTAGATCTGAACGAATAGTCTGTTGTTTGTTTTGATTATTGGCTTGATTAGTGCGGGTTCGTACGAGTAGCACTGGGCGAACGGGAGTCGGTGATGATGAACATCAATGGGAATGTCGTCTTGCGTGCGGCGATCGCGGCGGTGTTAGTGTCCGCGCCGTCTCATAGCGCACTAGCGGCCCGTGCTCCGGCACTCGTTGGCGTTGAATCGAGGCTGTCCGGTGTGATCTCTCCGCGAGACATCACGCGTATTCGGATTGCGGCGAACGGTTCTCTGTTGGTCGTTGGTCGTGTTGATCTTGCCTCTGTAGACGAGTCTGAACTCTTCGTCCTTGGCAATAAGTTCAGAATAATTGGTACCCCGCGTGCTCAGGCCGTACTACGAGCTGCCAAGGCTGGAGACAGCATTGCCTTATTTGGTGATTTGACTGAGCACGGCTATTTCGTATCAGCAGGGGCCGTGCTATCCAACCAATACGTTCCTGGCGCGTCATATGTCTATCTCCGTGGTCAAGCAGGAGGGCTCTCTCCCGCAAGTGATCAATTTGCAATTGGATCCCAGAAGGTAGCTCTCGGCGGTCTACTGTCCGATATTGCATTTGAGCAGCCGGCGAAGGGTCAAGTTGTTGAGATTATCGGGACGCAGCCGTCGATTGGCGGTTTGGTCCTGGCGACGTGGCAGCAGAACGTCGACACGATCAACAATGGTGGTCAGTTGGATGCCTCGGTCGGCACCGGCATTGATGCCTCGGTGGGCACAGGCCGCGTTGAGGCCTCGGTCGGCACCGGCATTGATGCCTCGGTGGGCACTGGCCGCGTTGAGGCCTCGGTCGGCACCGGCATTGATGCCTCGGTGGGCACTGGCCGCGTTGAGGCCTCGGTCGGCACCGGCGTTGATGCCTCGGTGGGCACTGGCCGCGTTGAGGCCTCGGTCGGCACCGGCGTTGATGCCTCGGTGGGCACTGGCCGCGTTGAGGCCTCGGTCGGCACCGGCGTTGATGCCTCGGTGGGCACTGGCCGCGTTGAGGCCTCGGTCGGCACCGGCATTGATGCCTCGGTGGGCACTGGCCGCGTTGAGGCCTCGGTCGGCACCGGCGTTGATGCCTCGGTGGGCACTGGCCGCGTTGAGGCCTCGGTCGGCACCGGCGTTGATGCCTCGGTGGGCACTGGCCGCGTTGAGGCCTCGGTCGGCACCGGCATTGATGCCTCGGTGGGCACTGGCCGCGTTGAGGCCTCGGTTGGCACCGGCGTTGATGCCTCGGTGGGCACTGGCCGCGTTGAGGCCTCGGTCGGCACCGGCGTTGATGCCTCGGTGGGCACTGGCCGCGTTGAGGCCTCGGTCGGCACCGGCGTTGATGCCTCGGTGGGCACTGGCCGCGTTGAGGCCTCGGTCGGCACCGGCGTTGATGCCTCGGTGGGCACTGGCCGCGTTGAGGCCTCGGTCGGCACCGGCGTTGATGCCTCGGTGGGCACAGGCCGCGTTGAGGCCTCGGTCGGCACCGGCGTTGATGCCTCGGTGGGCACTGGCCGCGTTGAGGCCTCGGTCGGCACCGGCGTTGATGCCTCGGTGGGCACTGGCCGCGTTGAGGCCTCGGTCGGCACCGGCCGTTGATGCCTCGGTGGGCACTGGCCGCGTTGACGCCTCGGTCGGCACCGGCGTTGATGCCTCGGTGGGCACTGGCCGCGTTGAGGCCTCGGTCGGCACCGGCATTGATGCCTCGGTGGGCACTGGCCGCGTTGAGGCCTCGGTCGGCACCGGCGTTGATGCCTCGGTGGGCACTGGCCGCGTTGAGGCCTCGGTCGGCACCGGCGTTGATGCCTCCGTAGGTACTGGTTTCTCGGACAACGAGGGCTGATACTCTCCGCGGCACAGCGCGCTAGCTCAGAGCTAGCCTAGATACTCCCTGAATAGAAAGACCGGCTGGCATTGCGCCAGCCGGTCTTTTTTCTTGACCAGGCCCGCGACGCGGGCCCGATCTTATAGCTTCTTTTCTACCTTCGCGGCTGCGGTCAGTTCATCCAGGTACGCCTGGAACCTCGACTGCTGCACGAATTGCTTCAGCTGAGTCTCGACCGCCTCGAACGGCGGGGCCGCCACGGGCCGGGTGTCCTCGAGCTTGATGACGTGCCAGCCGAACTGCGACTGCACCGGCTCCTTGGTGTAGGTGCCTTTCTCAAGCGCCTGTACGGCATCGGCAAACGGCTTCACCATCCGCGCTGGCGTAAACCAGCCGAGATCGCCGCCATCGTTGGCGGAACTGTCTGAGGAATTCTCCTCCGCCAGATTCTCGAAATTGCCGCCCTTGTCCAGGGATGCGATCAGCTCACGCGCCTTCTCCTCGGTGTCCACCAGGATGTGACGCGCGCTGTACTCGGTCTTTGGCATCTGCGCGAGCTGGCGGTCGTACTCCGCCTTCAGTTCCTCCTGGGTCGGCTCCTTTCCCTCCAGATGCTTCTGGCCGGCCAGATCGGCCAGGGCGCTGCGCTTCATCAACTCGATGCGCGCACCCATTTCGCCGGTATCAAGCCCGTCTTTTTCAGCCTGCTGCGAAGCGGCATACATCTGGATGAGGTTGTCGAGCGCCTGTTGCTTCTGCTCGGCCGTCATCTCGCCGTCTTCATGGCCAGCCCCGGCCATCCTGGTCTTCAGGAAGAGATCCCAGACGTCGCGCGAAATCTCGGTGCCGTTGACGATTGCCACCGGGCCGGTAGGCGCCGCCGTCGAATCCTGGTCGGCGGCGCCCTTGTCGCAGCCGGCAATCGCCAGGACCGCCACCAGGGCGGTCAAGGGCAGTGTATGTCTGTTCATCATGGGTCCTTTGTTAATGGTCAGCGTGATCGAAATCCAGTCAGTTCTCGTCAGGCGCCTTCGCGTCGATCGACAGCGCATGGATCTCTGCGGGCATCATGCCGGAAAGCGCCTCGTACACAAGCCGATGTCGCCGCAGCGGCGGCAGCCCGGCAAAGGCGGCCGATTCTATGCCAATCGCGTAATGACCGGCACCGCCGCTGGCGCCGGCGTGCCCGGCATGGGCGGCGCTGTCGTCGCGAATCTCGAGCCGGGTGGGCGCGAGGGCGACTTGCAACAGCCCCCGGATGCGGTCCACACGGTCATTCATCATGGCAGCACCCTGATGAATGGATGGACCTCGCAGCTGGCGAATACCCCGCGGGTCAGGTACGGGTCCTGTCCGGCCCATTCCTGTGCTTCATCCAGCGTCGCAAACTCGGCCACGATCAGGCTGCCGACGAACCCGGCGGCGGTCGGCTCGTCCGCATCCACCCGCGGCAACGGCCCCGCGACGATCAGTCGGCCCGCCGCGACGAGTTCCTGCACTCGCGCGAGGTGCTCGGGACGCGCGGCGCGCCGTGCGTCGAGCGAATCGGGGCGGTCGCGACCGATGATGACGTAGAGGCTCATTTGCCGGTGTCCTCGGTCCGTGTCCTGGCTGCGATCCAGACTCCCTGAATGGCGATGAACAGCAGCGTCATGCCGAGCATGCCGAACAACTTGAAGTCGACCCAGGTCGACTCGTCGAAGTTCCGGAACACGATCAGGTTGGTGATGCCCATCACCGTGAAGTAACCGACCCACATCAGGTTCAGGTGGCGCCATTGCCGCGCGGTCAGGCCGACCTCGGTCCCGACGGCCGTCATCAGTCGCTCGACCAGTGGCCGGCCGCCAAGGGCGCGGTGGTGGCTCGCCAGGAAGCCCAGGGCGAACAACCAGTTGACCACGGTCGGCTTCCACATGATGAAGACCTTGTCCTGGATGGCCAGGGTCAGGCCGCCGAACACGAGCACCAGCGCCGCCGACGTGAGGTGCATCGTGCTGAGTTTGCCCTTGCGTATCCACTGCACGGCGGACTGCAGGATCACGGCTGCGATCAGCACGGCCGTCGCGACGTAAATGTCCGACAGCTTGTAGGCGACGAAGAATGCCACCACCGGCAGAAAGTCGATCAGCAGTTGCATGCGTTGCTAATTCCTCGAGGGCGTCCTGGCCGTCCCGGGTGCGGGCCCTTGGACCCGCCGGGCCGGTACGGGCCAGCCACCGTTATGCGCAGCGAACCCGCCGCCCCAGGCGGAGGCCAGGTCGCAGTGGGTAAACGAATATAATACCCGTGACGCAAGCGGTGCGTCGAAAACCACGGATCCGGCGTCGATGCCCCCTCTGGCCGAATTGCTCACGCTTCACCCTACGAGTCCGCAGGCGCGTTATGTGCGCAAGGCCGTTGATACCCTGCAGAATCATGGGGTCATCGCCTACCCGACGGACTCCTGCTACGCGCTGGGCTGCGCGCTGGGTTCCAAGGACGGCATGGAGCGCATCCAGCGGATCCGCGAAACCGACAAACACCACTTCTTCACGGTCGTGTGTCGCGACCTGTCGGAGATCTCGCGCTACGCCCGGGTGTCGAACTGGCAGTACCGCACGCTGAAGAGCTTTACGCCGGGAGCCTATACGTTTGTGCTGGAGGCGACCCGCGAGGTGCCGCGGCGCCTCATGCACGAGAAGCGCCGCACGGTCGGAATCCGGATCCCGGATCATCCGCTGGTGCAGATGCTGCTGGCCGAGCTGGATGGCGCGCTGATGAGCACGACCCTGCACCTGCCCGGCGACCCACACCCGATGACCGACGCGACGGAGATTCACGAGCGGATCGGCCACAGCGTGGACCTGGTCCTGGACGGCGGTAACTGCGGACTGGAACCGACGACCATCGTGGATCTGGTCGGGGACCGGCCAACCGTCTTGCGGGCCGGAAAGGGCGCCCCCGGGTCTTTCGGCTGAAGCGCACGGCCGGGCGCCGCCATCGTATACTCTCGCCAGGTAATGGCCGGGCCCGCCGGGACCGGTAGTCCGGTTCCGGTGCAAACGGCTTTTTTCATGTAAAACAATGGACTTAGCATCAATTCTTGACGGAGTAATGAAGGCGGCGCTGCCGGTCCTGATGGCGGTCACGCTGCATGAGGTGGCCCATGGCCGGGCGGCCCGTTATTTCGGCGACCGCACTGCCGAGGCGCAGGGTCGGCTGAGCCTGAACCCGCTGCGCCACGTCGATCCGGTCGGCACCGTGCTGGTTCCGCTCGTGTTGCTGGCGCTCAGCAGCCCGTTCCTCTTCGGCTGGGCCAAGCCGGTGCCGGTCAACCCCAGGTTCCTGCGCCGCCCACGGCAGGACATGGCCTGGGTGGCGGCGGCGGGTCCCGCGTCCAACATCGCCATGGCGATTGGCTGGGCCTTCGTGTTGTCGATCGCGCAGCACCAGGGCACCGGCGACGCCGCGCACCTCATCCAGGCGATGGCATTCATCGGTGTGTGGTTCAATGTCCTGCTGGCGGTCTTCAACATGTTGCCGATTCCGCCGCTGGATGGCGGCCGGGTGCTGGCCAACCTGATGCCGCCGGGGCCGACCGCCAGACTGCTGGACCGGATCGAGCCATGGGGGCTGATGATCGTGCTGGTCCTGCTGATGAGCGGCCTGTTTTCCAAGGTCCTCTACGGTCCGATCGTCGTGCTGATGGACCTCATCCTCAGCATGGCCGGTGTGCAGACGTCCTAGGGAGCATCACTTGGTGACCAGCGCAGGCCAGAATCGTCGGGTCCTGTCGGGCATGCGGCCGACCGGACAGCTGCACCTCGGCAATTACCATGGCGCGCTGCACAACTGGATCGAGCTGCAGTACGCGTACGAGTGTTACTTCTTCGTCGCCGACTGGCACGCGCTGACGACCGGGTACGACGACACGGCCGGGCTCGAGGACAACGTCTGGCAGATGGTCATCGACTGGCTGGCCGCGGGACTGAACCCTGGCGCCTGCACGATGTTCATCCAGTCACGCGTGCCGGAGCACGCGGAACTGCACCTGTTGCTGTCCATGGTGACTCCGCTCGGCTGGCTCGAGCGCGTGCCCACCTACAAGGACCAGATCGAGCAACTCAAGGACAAGGACCTCGGCACCTACGGCTTCCTGGGCTACCCGGTCCTGCAGAGCGCGGACATCCTGCTGTACCGGCCGCAGTATGTGCCGGTCGGCGAGGACCAGGTCGCGCACGTGGAGATCACGCGTGAAATCGCGCGACGCTTCAATCACCTGTTCGGACGCGAGCCGGACGCCGAGCTGAAGGTCGCGCGGGCGCTCAAGCAGCTCGGCTCGCGCGCGGCGGCCGCCTTCGAGGATCTCCGCCGCCGCTACCAGGAGCACGGCGACGGAGAAGCGCTGGCCAAGGCGCGCGCCAGCGTGGCGCGGAACGCGCGGTTGACGGTTGCTGATCGCGAGCGGCTGCTGGGCTACCTGGAAGGAACCGGCCGGTCGGTCCTGCCGGAACCGCAGGTCCTGCTGACGAAGTCGGCGAAGGTCCCGGGACTGGACGGCCGCAAGATGTCCAAGTCGTACGGCAACACGATCGGCCTGCGCGAAGATCCGGATTCGGTGGCCCGCAAGCTGAAGACCATGCAGACGGATCCTGCGCGCGTGCGTCGCACCGATGCGGGGGACCCGGACAAGTGCCCGGTCTATGACCTGCACCGCATCTACTCTTCCGCCGAGACCCGCAACTGGGTCGAGGCGGGCTGTCGCTCGGCGGGTATCGGTTGTCTCGAATGCAAGAAGCCGCTCATCGACTCGGTGGTGGAGCAGATCACCACGATTCGGGCGCGCGCCCAGGAGTTCGAGGAGAGCCCGGACCTGGTGCGGGGGATCGTCAACGAAGGCTGCGAAAAGGCCCGCGAGACGGCCCGGCGGACCCTGACCGACGTGCGCGGGGCCATCGGGCTCGAGTACCGGTGAGCGCCGTGACCGAGCACGACAGCGCGCAACACGCGACTGGCGCGGCGGGCGGACACCCGCCGCGGCAGGAAGAGATGCCGTTCGCCATCGTCGAAGGCGAACCGCTCACCGAGCTGCCGCGCGACCTCTACATTCCGCCGCAGGCGCTCGAGGTGTTCCTCGAGGCCTTCGAGGGCCCGCTCGACCTGCTGCTGTACCTGATCCGCCGGCAGAACCTCGACATCCTGGACATTCCGATCGCCGAGATCACGCGGCAGTACATGGACTACATCCTGCTCATGCAGGAGCTCAACCTGGAGCTGGCCGGCGAGTACCTGTTGATGGCGGCCATGCTGGCCGAGATCAAGTCGCGGATGCTGCTGCCGCGCCCGCCGGGCCTGGAGGACGAGGAAGACGACCCGCGTGCCGAGCTGATTCGTCGCCTGCAGGAATACGAGCGCTTCAAGCGCGCCGCCGAGGAACTGGATGCCAAGCCCCGCGTCGACCGCGACGTCTTCCAGGTGCAGGCGGAACTGGTGGAGCGCCGCATCGTCAGGCTGCTGCCCGAGGTGACCGCGAAGGAACTGGCGCTGGCATTCAAGGAAGTGCTGCAGCGCGCATCCATGTACAGCAGCCTGCGCGTGCGGCGCGAGGCGCTGTCGGTACGGCAGCGGATGTCGGACGTCATGGCGTCGCTGGGGACGGGTGAACTGGTCGAATTCGCCAGGCTGTTCGCGCCCGAGGAAGGCCGCATGGGCGTGACCGTGACATTTGTGGCACTGCTGGAACTGATGCGGGAAGGCCTGATCGAGATCGTCCAGGTCGATGCCTATGCGCCGCTGCACGTACGCCTGTGGGCGCGCCGTGCCGAGGATTCAGCGCCGGCGGAGACCGCGGCCGATTTGGCCTCCTGATACGGACCGGAAACATGGAATCGCATTACCACAAGAACGTGATCGAGGCGGCGCTGCTGGCAGCCGGCCGGCCGCTGGACGTCGAGAGCATGCTCGAGCTGTTCGACGAGCACGAGCGGCCGACCGCAGGGCAGGTGACCGAGATTCTGGGGGCGCTGGCGGAGGAATACGCCGGCCGCGCGCTGCAGCTGGTCGAGGTGGCAAGCGGATGGCGTGCGCAGGTGCGCGAAGGCTACTCGGGACCGGTGTCGCGGCTGTGGCAGGAGCGGCCGGCCAAGTACTCCCGGGCGTTGCTCGAGATCCTCTCCCTGATTGCCTACCGGCAGCCGGTCACCCGGGCCGAGATCGAGGACGTGCGGGGCGTGACCGTCAATCCGAACATCGTGCGAACCTTGACCGAGCGCGGCTGGATTCGCGTCGTCGGCCATCGCGAGGTGCCGGGCCGGCCGGAGTTGCTGGGCACGACGCGGGAGTTTCTCGACTACTTCGGGCTCAGCGGCCTGGACCAGTTGCCAACCCTGGCGGAACTGCAGGAGATGGACAACGTCGGCGTGCAGCTCGAGTTCGAGGGGCAGGCCGACGCCGCCCCGCAACCTGAGGCGGAAGCGGCGAGCGACGCGGAACCGGACGATTCCGGTGCCGGCGCGGACGATGACGCCCCGCCGGCGCCCGGCTGAGTGCGGGACGCGCCCGCAGCCCGGCGATGAAGGAACGCATCCAGAAGGTCCTGGCGGCGCGCGGCATCGGCTCGCGGCGCGAGGTCGAGGGCTGGATCGCGGAAGGGCGCATCACGGTTGACGGCGCTGCAGCGACGGCCGGCCAGGCCATCGGGCCGCGTAGCGACGTGCGGCTCGACGGCCGCAAGCTGCGGCTGCATTGGGACCGGGAACTGCGCCCGGCCGCGCTGGCCTACCATCGCCCGGCCCAGGAAGGCCTGCGGTCGGCGTCCGCCGGCACGGAGCGCAGTTCGATGGCGCGACTGCCCCGCCCGGCGTCCGGGCGCTGGATCCCGATCTGCCCGATGGGCCTGGGTGAGGGCGGGCTGGAGCTGTTCGTCAACGACGGCCGCCTGGCGGCGGCGCTGATGGGCCGCGCCGACGAATTGCCCGCAGAACTGAGTGTCCGCTTGCGCGGCGACTTCTCCGAAGAGCGCGTCCCCGAGGTGCTGGCGGCTGCCGAGCGCGACCCCGACCTGCGCGGCCGCATCAAGGCGCTGGAATGCGCGGGCGGCGAGGCGGCCAACCGCTGGGCCAACGTCAGCGGCGGAGGCCTGCGGCCGCGCGACCTGAAGCGCCTGTTCGAGGGCTGCGGGCTGGAAGCCAACCGCATCCTGCGTACGCGCCTGGGCGGCATCGCCATGGACCGGTCACTGGCACGCGGCTGCCATCGCAAGCTGACGGACGGCGAGCTGGGCGCACTGCACGACCTCGCGGGGCTGCCGCGCCCCGCCGCGCGCAACGCCGAATCCACGCAACCGCGTCGGGCGCGGCCTGCTGGCCGCGAGCGCCCGGCACGAGGCGGCCGTGGCAGGTCAACGCGCCGCTGACCTCGAGTGGCTGCTGGCCACGCTGCTGAGGCACTACGGGCCGCAACACTGGTGGCCGGCCCGCACCCGACTCGAGGTCATGGCCGGCGCCATTCTTACGCAACGCACCCAATGGCCGGTGGCCGCCGCGGCCGCCGCGCGCCTGCGGCGCGCCCGCCTGTTGTCGTGGCCGCGCTTCGCCGACGCTGGCCAGGCCCGGCTGGCGGCGCTCATTCGTCCCTGTGGCGATCACCGCAGCAAGGCACGCCGGCTGGCGGCCCTTGGCCGGTATCTGCGGCAGGCTGGCGGTCCCGCCGGGCTGGCGAGGCTGGCGACCGGCGCGCTGCGCGAGCAGCTGCTGGACGTGCACGGCATCGGGCCGGAAACGGCCGATGCGATCCTCCTGTACGCCTACGGCAGGCCGGTTTTCGTGGCCGACGCCTATGCGATCCGCTTGCTGGCACGCCTGGGCTGGCTACCCCGCAGCCGCGTGGGCGGTCGCTACGCCGCCGTTCGCGAGTGGGTCATGGCCACCATGCCGGCAGCGGACTGATGCCTTCGGCGAACTGCACGCGCTGATCGTGGCGCATGGCAAGGCACGCTGCCGCGCCCGCCCGCGATGCGACGGTTGCCCGCTCGTGCTGCGCTGCGCCGCGGTGGACCGCCCGGCTACTGGCAGTCGATCGCGCGGCCGTTGACGTTGCGCGCGTCGGGGCCGAGCAGGAACAGGAAGGGACCCAGCACGTCCTCGGGCGTGGCCAGCAGGTTGCGGTCTTCGGCCGGGAACGCCTGCCGCCGCATGTTCGTGCGCACCGGTCCCGGATTGACGCTGTTGACGCGGATCCGGGTGGTGTCCTGCACCTCGGCGGCCAGCACCTGCATCAGGCCCTCGACGCCGAATTTCGATGCGGCATAAGCGCCCCAGTACGCCTGCCCGCGCCGTCCCACGCCGCTCGATGTGAACACGACCGACGCGTCGTCGGACTGCCGCAAGAGCGGCAGGAGCGCCTGCGTCAGGATGAACCCGGCCGTCAGGTTGACGTGCAGCACGCGACACCAGGTCGGCACGTCGTAGTGCTCGAGGGGGCTGCGGGCGCCGAGGATGCCGGCCAGGTGCGCCAGCCCGTCCACGCGCCCGAACTCGTCCCGCAACGCATCATGCAGGGCGTCGTACTCGGCGGCCGTCGCGGTTTCCAGGTTGAACGGCAACAGCGCAGGTTGCGGGTGGCCAGCGGCCGCGATCTCGTCGTAGACCGCCTCGAGCTTGCGCACAGTGCGGCCGAGCAGGCCCACCGTGGCGCCGCCGGCTGCCAGGGCTTTAGCGAGCGCGCGGCCGATGCCGTCGCCGGCTCCGCTGACGACGACGACCCGCCCTGCGTGCAGGCCGGCGGCGGGCTGGTATTGGCGCAGGTCCGGCAGCGCGGTCACTCATCCTGCTCCGGCTCGGGCAGCGCATCATGTCCGCCTTGCACGGGGCGCACGGCGGTCTCGATCTCCTCCAGCGGCTCGATCGTCCGTTCGCTGCGCACGCCCAGTTCGGTGAATTTCCGCGCGCCCGGCAGCACGCTGCGTTCCAGCGACCCGACGGCCTTGTTGTAGGTCTTGACGCTGGAATCGAGGTCGGCGCCCAGCCGCCCCAGGTGCTGGCTGAACACGCCGACGCGCTTGTACAGGTCTTCGGCGAGCTTGCGGATCTGTTCCGCACCCTCGGCCAGGCGCACGTTCTGCCAGCCGTAGTGCACGGCCTTGAGCAGGGCCACGAAGCTGGAGGGAGTCGCCAGGATCACGCCATTGCGCATGGCGTTCTCCAGCAGTTCCGGCTGCTGGTCGAGCGCCGCGGACAGGAACTGGTCGCCCGGCACGAACAGGATCACGAACTGGGGCGCGCTCGGGAACTGCGCGGCGTAATTCTTGGACGACAACAGCTTGACGCGCTCGGCGACGTGTTGCGCATGCCGCTTCAGCGCCTGATCGCGGGCGTGATCGGAGGTGGCTTCGACGGCCGACAGGTAGGCGTCGAGCGGCGTCTTGACGTCCACGACGAGGTCGCGGCCATCAGGCATGTGGATGATCATGTCCGGCCGGATGGCGCCATCCTCGCCGGCCACGTGCACCTGCTCCTCGAAGTCGCAGTGATGGGTCATGCCGGCCAGCTCCACCAGCCGGCGCAACGTGATCTCGCCCCACTGACCGCGCACCTGGGGCTTGGACAGCGCCTTGACCAGGTTCTGCGTTTCGCGTTGCAGCGAGGCATGCGATTCGCGCATGTCGTTCAGGTACTGCCGCAGGCTGCCGAAGTCCCGCTGCCGCGCACCCTCCATCTCGCGCAGCGTCTCCGTCGTGCGTGCCAGCGTGTCCTGGATCGGCTTGACCAGGTTGCTGATGGCCTGCTCACGCTCCTTGAGCAGGCCCGCGGAGACGTTGTGGTGCTGGCCGAGGCTTTCGCGCGCCAGCCGCAGGAAGTGCTCGCTGTTGTCCTTCAGCGTCTGCCCCGCGAGGTCGCTGAAGCGCAGGTCGAGCTGCTGCATGGCCTGCTGCAACAGCGCCTCGCGCTCCGCCTCCAGTTCGCGGCCGGCGGTCACCCGCTCATTGAGGACCGCCACCTCGGTTTCCAGCGCAGTGCTGCCGCGGCGGCCGAGCCACCAGCCGGCCGCGAACGCCAGCAGTGCTCCGGCGGCGGCCAGCAGCCCCATCATGATGTCCATGTCGCGGTCATGCCTCCACTGTCAGCCCGAGCCAGTCGGCGATCTGCTGCGGCCGCGAGACGATCGCGTCCGCTCCCCAGCTCGCCGGATCGTCATCCTCGCCCAGATAGCCGAAGGCCGCCACCACGGTGCGCATGCCGGCCGCCCGCCCGGCGACCACGTCGCGCTCGGCATCGCCGATGTAGACACAGTCGCGCGGCTGGCAAGCGAGCAGCTGCGCGGCGTGCAGCAGCGGCAGCGGGTGCGGCTTGCGCTCGGCCACGGTGTCGCCGCTGACGACGCAACGTGCCCGCAGGTCGAGGCCGACGGCGGCCAGCAACGGGACGGTCAGCCAGCCCGGTTTGTTGGTGACCACTCCCCAGGCAATGCCGGCGTCCTCCAGTTGCACGAGCACGGTGGACAAACCGTCGAAGGGTTGCGTGTGCACGGCGATGTCGGCGCGATACAGGTCGAGGAAGCGGCCCCGCAGCGCGTCGAAGCGCGCGCCGGAGGTGCAGCCGAAGCCGACCTCGATGAGGCGCGGCGCGCCGTGCGAGACGTGTGGCCGCACGCTGGCGAAGGGCAGGGGCTCCAGTCCCTCGGCGAGCCGCAACGCGTTGAGCGCGGCGGCCATGTCGGGCGCGGTATCGAGCAGCGTTCCATCGAGGTCGAACAGCACGGCCGCGGCATGGTTGGGTCGCGCCATCAGCGGCCGGCCCGCCCCGGGCGCGTGAAATGCGCCAGGTAATTGACCGACGTGTCGCGCGTGACCCGGGCGGCGCGCGTGAACGGGTCGTAGTCGAGGCCGGCCAGCTCGACCAGCTGCAGGCCCGCGCCTGCGCGCGTACCGCGCCAGCTCGGAAGGCCGGATGAACTTGGCGTACTCGTGGGTGCCTCGCGGCAGCAGCCGGAACAGGTACTCGGCACCGACGATGGCCAGCGCGAAGGCCTTCGGTCCGCGGTTGATGGTGGAGCACACCACATGGCCGCCCGGCTTCACGAGCTGGCCGAGCGCCTTCATCACCGCGCTGGGCTCGGGCACGTGCTCGAGCATCTCCAGGCAGGTCACCAGGTCGAACGTGCCGGCGTGCTGCGCGGCAAACGGTTCGGCGGCGCTGCGCTGGTAATCCACCGCGATGCCCGATTCCATCGCATGCAGGCGCGCCACCTCCAGCGGACCGGCCGCCAGGTCGATGCCGGTCACGATGGCGCCGCGACCGGCCATGGCCTCGGCCAGCAGGCCTCCGCCGCAGCCGACGTCCAGGACCCGGCGGCCGCGCAGCGGCGCGCGTGCCTCGATGAATTCGAGGCGGACCGGGTTCAGGTCGTGGAGCGCGCGGAATTCACCCTGTTCGTCCCACCAGCGCGGCGCCATGGCATCGAAACGGGCGAGTTCGGCAGGGTCGGCGTTGTCCATGCGTTCCATCCTGGCATTGTCCCGCGATTGGGCGGCCGGTGGCCAGCGCGACGGCCCCGCGCAGGGGTCTCTCAAGGGTGGCCGACGGGCCTCGCCCGCGAGCCGCAAGCTGCTGAAAAACTAGGGTAATGCGCCTCATCGGTGTGTTAGAATTCAGGATCCGCAATAACGCTGCCGGTCGCCCCGGACACGGCGGCACCGGCGCCTCAATTCGCATCCCTCAATGAACGAAATCGCACGCGAAATACTGCACGTCAATCTCGAAGACGAGATGCGCAAGTCCTACCTCGATTACGCCATGAGCGTGATCGTCGGCAGGGCGCTACCGGACGTCCGCGACGGACTCAAGCCGGTCCATCGGCGCGTCCTGTACGCCATGCGCGAGCTGGGCAACGAGTGGAACAAGCCGTACAAGAAATCGGCCCGCATCGTGGGCGACGTGATCGGCAAGTACCACCCGCACGGCGACGCCGCGGTGTACGACACGATCGTGCGGATGGCGCAGCCGTTCTCGATGCGCTGCCTGCTGGTGGACGGTCAGGGCAACTTCGGCTCGGTCGACGGCGACGCCGCGGCAGCGATGCGCTACACCGAGGTGCGCATGTCGCGCCTCGCGCACGAGTTGCTGTCGGACATCGACAAGAACACCGTGGACTTCGCGCCGAACTACGACAACAACGAGCGCGAGCCGACGGTCCTGCCCACGCGTGTGCCGAACCTGCTGGTCAACGGCTCGGCCGGGATCGCGGTCGGCATGGCCACCAACATCCCGCCGCACAACCTGGGCGAGGTCATCAACGCCTGCGTGGCGCTGATCGACAACCCCGAGCTCGGCCTGATCGAGCTGATGCAGCTGGTGCCGGGACCGGACTTTCCGACCGCCGGCATCATCAACGGCTCGGCCGAGATCGTGCTGGCCTACAAGACCGGCCGCGGTCGCGTGTGGATCCGCGCGCGCACCCAGTTCGAGGAGGTCGACGAAAAGGGCCGCCAGGCGATCGTCGTCACGGAGCTGCCTTACCAGGTCAACAAGGCGCGCCTGCTGGAGCGGATCGCCGACCTGGTGCGCGCCAAGACCATCGAGGGCATCTCCGAGCTGCGCGACGAGTCGGACAAGGACGGGCTGCGGGTCGTCATCGAGCTGAAGCGCAACGAGAGCGCGGAACTGGTGCTCAACCAGTTGTTCAAGATGACGCCGATGGAGACCGTGTTCGGCATGAACATGGTGGCGCTGGTCGACGGCCAGCCGAAGCTGCTGTCGCTGAAGGAGATGCTGGAGGCGTTCCTGCGGCACCGCCGCGAGGTGGTCACGCGGCGCACGGTGTACGACCTCGGCAAGGCGCGCGACCGCGCCCACATCCTCGAGGGACTGGCGGTCGCGCTGGCGAACATCGACGAGATGATCGCGACCATCAAGGCGTCGCCGTCGCCGGCCGAGGCGAAGGCCGCGCTGGTGGCGCGGAACTGGGCGCCGGGCGTCGTGCCGACCATGCTGGCGCGGGCCGGCGACATCTCGACCCGGCCGGCGGAGATCGAGGGCGGGGCGGGACTGGCGGGCGATGCCTATCGGCTCAGCGAGACGCAGGCCCAGGCGATCCTGGAGCTGCGCCTGAACCGCCTGACCGGCCTCGAGCAGGAGAAGATCCTCGCCGAGTTCGGCGACCTGCTGGGCCTGATCCGGGAACTTGGCGACATCCTCGGCCGGCCGCAGCGGTTGCTCGAGGTCATCCGCGCCGAGCTGGAGGAGATCAAGCAGGCCTACGCCGATCCGCGCCGCACCGAGATCGTGGCCGACCAGGAAGACGTGACGATCGAGGACCTGATCGAGCGGCAGGACGTGGTGGTCACGCTGTCGCATGCCGGCTACGCCAAGTCGCAGCCGGTCGCGACCTACGAGGCGCAGCGTCGTGGCGGCAAGGGCAAGATGGCCACGGCGGTCAAGGACGAGGACTTCATCGACATGCTGTTCGTGGCGCACAGCCACGACACGGTGCTGTGCTTCTCGACGCTGGGCCGCTGTTACTGGCTCAAGGTGTGGCAGATACCGGTGGCGAGCCGCGGCTCGCGCGGCAAGCCGATCGTCAACCTGCTGCAGCTCGAGGAGGGCGAGCGCATCACGGCACTGCTGCCGGTTCGCGAATACTCGGACGGACAGTTCGTGTTCATGGCGACCGCCAAGGGCACCGTCAAGAAGACGCCGCTGCCGGCGTTCTCGCACCCGCGCTCGACCGGCATCATCGCCATCCGGCTGGGCGATGACGACCGGCTCATAGGGGTGGCGCTCACCGATGGCCAGCGCGAGGTCTTCCTGTCCACGACCGACGGCCAGGGCATCCGCTTCGCCGAGGAGAAGGTGCGGCCCATGGGCCGCGAGGCGGCCGGCGTACGCGGCATCCGGCTGGCGCGACGCCAGCGCGTGACGTCGCTGATCGTGCTCGGCGAAGGGCTGGTGCTGAGCGTCTCGGAGCATGGCTACGGCAAGTTGACCGCCGTGGAGGAATTTCCCGTGCACGGCCGCGGCGGCAAGGGCGTCATCGCGCTGCAGACCAGCGAACGGAACGGCTCGTTGGTCGGCGCGCTGCAGGTGTTGCCGGACGACGAGATCATGCTGATCAACTCGACCGGCACGCTGGTGCGGGTCGCCGTCAGCGAGATATCGGTGCTGGGGCGCAACACCCAGGGTGTGCGCATCATGCGGCTGGAAGAGGGCGAGACCCTGGTCAGCGTCGAGCGGGTCGCGGCGGACAGCGACGACGAAGACGAAGACGGCGACGAGTGACCTCGGCTCGCGGCGTGGGCAGCAGGTAGGGCACAACGGCACGACCATGCGCGCGTACAACTTCTCGTCGGGGCCCGCCACGCTGCCGCTCGAGGTGCTCGAGCAGGTGCGGGACGAACTGACCGACTGGCGTGGCGGCGGCGCGTCGGTGATGGAAATCAGCCACCGCAGCAGTTCCTTCACGGGCGTGGCGCACGGGGCCGAGGCGGACCTGCGCGAACTGCTGGGCATCCCGCAGCATTTCCGGGTCCTGTTCCTGCAGGGCGGCGCCACGGCGCAGTTTTCAGCGGTGCCGATGAACCTGGCGGGCGCGGAGGCGACCGCGGACTACCTGTGCACCGGGTACTGGTCGCAGCGGGCGATGGACGAGGCGGCGGGCTACCTGCGGGTCCAGCGCATCGCGGACGAGGCGGCCGGCGGCTACACGACCGTGCCGGACCGCAGGTCGCTGCACGTCACGCCGGGCGCGGCCTATGTGCACTACACCGCCAACGAGACCATCGGCGGCGTGGAGTTCCCCTACATACCGGACACGGGCGACGTACCCCTGGTGGGCGATTTTTCTTCCACCCTGCTGTCGCGGCCGCTCGCCGTCGAACGTTTCGGCCTGATTTACGCGGGCGCCCAGAAGAACATCGGGCCGGCGGGGCTGACGGTCGTCATCGTGCGCGACGACCTGCTCGGCAAGGCGCGGCCGGGCACGCCGAGTGTCTTCGACTACCGGGCCATGGCGGAGGCCGGGTCCATGCTCAACACGCCGCCCACCTTCAGCTGGTACGTGGCGGGCCTGGTGCTGCAGTGGCTCAAGCGCCAGGGCGGCCTGAAGGCGGTCGCGGAGCGCAACCGTGCGAAGGCCGAGCTGCTGTACGGTGCGATAGACAGGTCCCAGCTGTTCGACAACCACATCGACCCCGGCTGCCGGTCCTGGATGAACGTGCCGTTCAGCATCGACCGTCCGGAACTGGAGAAGGTGTTCGTCGGCGAGGCGGCCCGCGAAGGGTTGCTGAACCTCGAGGGTCACCGCACGGTCGGTGGCATGCGCGCGAGCCTCTACAACGCCATGCCGATGGAAGGGGTCGAGGCACTGGTCGCGTTCATGGCCGATTTCGAACGGCGCCACACATGAGCCGCAAGAAGCCAACGCCCGCCCGCAAGGCCCCGCGCGCCGCCACGCCGGCCCGGCCCGGCCCGCCGGAACTGGAAGGCATCCGCCGGCGCATCGACGAGATCGACGCGCAGTTGCAGGCCCTGCTCAACGAGCGTGCCCGCCTCGCGCAGAAGGTCGGCATTTCCAAGCATGGCGACGGCCACACCGTCGATTTCTACCGGCCCGAGCGCGAGGCCGAAGTGCTGCACAAGGCGCTCGAGCGCAACCAGGGACCGCTGCGCGACGAGGAAATCGTGCGGCTGTTCCGGGAGATCATGTCCGCGTGCCTGGCGCAGCAGGAGCCGCTCAAGGTGGGGTTTCTGGGCCCGGAGGGCACCTTCACCCAGCAGGCCGTCTACAAGCAGTTTGGCCATTCGGTGCGCGCCCTGGCGCTGCCCTCGATCGAGGAGGTGTTCCACGAGGTGGAGGCCGGGGCCGCGGATTTCGGGGTCGTGCCGATCGAGAACTCGACCGAGGGCACGGTCACCCACACGCTGGACCGCTTCCTGCTGTCGCCCCTGCACATCTGCGGCGAAGTGGAGTTGCGCATCCGCCAGTTCCTGGTGGGGCGCATGAGTTCACTGGAGGACGTGCAGCGCGTCTGCGCCCACCAGCAGTCGCTGGCGCAGTGCCGGCACTGGCTCGACGAGCACCTGCCGCTGGCCGACCGCGTGCCGGTCGCGAGCAATGCGGAGGGTGCGCGGCGGGCGCGCGACGAGCAGGGCAGCGCCGCCATCGGGCCGCAGGCGGCGGCTGAGGTCTACGGCCTGGGCGTGCTGGTGGCCGGCATCGAGGACCAGCACGACAACACCACGCGCTTCCTGGTGACAGGCCGCCAGACCTTCCGGCCCAGCGGGCGCGACAAGACGACGCTGCTGGTGTCGGCCGGCCACACGGACGCGCCCGGGGCCCTGCACCGCCTGCTCGAACCGCTCGCGAAGAACGGCATCAGCATGACGCGTATCGAATCGCGACCGTCGCGCCGCCGCAAGTGGGATTACGTGTTCTTCATAGACATCGAGGGCCATGCGGAAGAGCCGCCGGTGGCGGCCGCCCTCGCCGAGCTCAAGCGGCGCGCCTCGCTGTTCCGCGTGCTCGGGTCCTACCCCAGGGCCATCCTCTGACCGCCGCGGTCGCAGGGGCGCGCGCCTGGATCGCCCGGCCGGGCGTGGGCGTCGGCGGTGAGCTCACGCTCCCCGGCGACAAGTCGATCTCCCATCGCGCGCTGCTGCTGGGCGCCGTGGCGGAAGGCGACACCCGGATTCACGGTTTCCTGCGGGGCGAGGATTGCCTGGCGACGCTGGCGGCGCTGCGTGCGCTGGGCGTGGGCATAGACTGCCCGGCCGCGGGGCCCGTGGTCGTCAGCGGGGCGGGGCGGGAGGGCTTGCGGCCGCCGGCCGGCGAGCTGCACCTCGGCAATGCCGGCACCGGCCTGCGCCTGCTGGCCGGGCTGCTGGCCGGGCAGGCCTTCGATTCCGTGCTGGTCGGCGACCAATCGCTCATGCAACGCCCGATGGAACGCGTCGCGCAGCCGCTGCGCCGCATGGGCGCCGTGGTGGACACGGCGGACGGCCGCCCGCCGTTGCGCATCCGCGGCGGCCAGCCGCTACGGGGGGTCAGGCACGAACTCGAGGTGCCGAGCGCACAGGTCAAGTCGGCGATCCTGCTGGCCGGCCTGCGCGCGCGTGGCGCCACCGAAGTCGTCGAGCGCGCCGTGACACGCGATCATACCGAGCGCCTGCTGCGCGCTTTCGGCGCCCAGGTCCGCTACGGCGGTGGCACCGTCTCGTTGAGTCCCGGCCCGTTGAGGGGTTGCCGGGTGGACGTGCCGGGCGACTTCTCGTCGGCGGCGTTCTTCATCGTGGCCGGCCTGCTGGCGGGGCGGGCACCGCTCACCCTCAGGGATGTCGGCGTGAACCCGACCCGCACCGGGTTGCTGGACGCGCTCGGCATGATGGGGGCGAACATCGAGGTCGCCAACCGCCGCACGTGGGGCGACGAACCGGTGGCCGACCTGGTCGTGCAGCCGGCTACCCTGCGCGGGATCGTGCTGCCGCGCGAGCTGGTGCCCAGGACCATCGACGAGTTGCCGGCGCTGTTCATCGCGGCGGCGCTGGCCGAGGGGGAGACCGTGGTGGGCGGCGCGGCGGAATTGCGCGTCAAGGAAACCGACCGCATCGCCACCATGGCGGCCGGCCTCGCGGCGCTCGGTGCGCGGGTCGAGGTGGCGCCGGACGGCCTGCGTATCCGGGGCGGCGGCCTGTCGCCCGGCACGGTGGACAGCCGGGGCGATCATCGGGTAGCAATGTCCTTTGCGGTTGCCGCGTCGCGGGCCGGCGGCCCGGTGCGGATCCTCGACGTGGCCAATGTCGAGACCTCGTTCCCGGGCTTCGCCGGGGCGGCCGGCAGCGTCGGGCTCGACGTGCTCGAGGAGATCTGAGTCGTGATACCGGTCATCGCCATCGACGGTCCGAGCGGTTCCGGCAAGGGCACCGTGAGCCGGCGCGTGGCCGCGGCGCTGGGCTGGCACCTGCTCGACAGCGGGGCGCTGTATCGCCTGGTGGCACTGGCCGGGGCCCGCGCCGGGCTGGATCCCGCCGACGAGGCGGGACACGCGGCCGTGGCGGCCGCGCTGGACATCCAGTTCAGCCTGGACGAGCGGGGGGAGGAGCGGGTCCTGCTCGAGGGCGGCGACGTCAGCGGCGAGCTGCGCCGCGAGGACAGCGGCGCTGCGGCGTCGCGGGTGGCCGCCTGGCCGGCCGTGCGCCGGGCCCTGCTGGTACGCCAGCGGCGGTTCATGCAACCCCCCGGCCTGGTGGCCGACGGCCGCGACATGGGCTCGGTCGTGTTCCCGGATGCGGGACTCAAAGTGTTCCTGACGGCCAGCCCGGCCGAGAGGACCCTGAGGCGCCATAAGCAGTTGAAGGAAAAGGGATTAGGTGTTAACCTCGCCGCCCTTTCCGCCGAGATAGCCGCGCGGGACCGGCGCGACGCGACCCGCAAGGTGGCGCCGCTCGTAGCCTGCGTGGATGCGATCGTCCTGGACACGACGTCCATGGACATCGAGTCGGTCGTGAACAGGGTGCTGGAGCTGGCGGCGGAACGCCTGCCCGGCGCAAAGCGGATGGATTGAGCCGGGTTCGCCCGGCAGGTCGGCGGCCCAGGGACCGGGCGCCGTTGCAAATGGAACCCTGCGTGGCGGGACGCCACGAGGCAGATCACACGGGACCGGGGCCTCGCGGCCCCAGATATCAACAACCAACATGACTGAATCTTTCGCCGAACTGTTTGAAGAAAGCCTGGCCAGCCAGCAGATCAAGCCGGGCCAGATCCTCACCGCCACCGTCGTCAGCGTCACTCCGGACGTGGTCATCGTCAGTGCCGGCCTCAAGTCCGAGGCGGTCATCCCGACAGACCAGTTCAAGAATGAACGCGGCGAGATCGAGGTGGCCGTCGGCGACCAGGTCGAGGTCGCCCTGGACGCAGTGGAGGACGGCTCGGGGGCCACGCGCCTGTCCCGGGAGAAGGCCAAGCGGGCCCGTACCTGGACCATGCTGGAGACGGCATTCGAGTCGGACAAGATCATCACCGGCGTGATCAATGGTCGCGTCAAGGGTGGCTTCACGGTCGAGATAGAGAACGTGCGCGCGTTCCTGCCCGGGTCCCTGGTGGACGTGCGGCCGGTGCGCGACCCGTCCTACCTCGAGGGCAAGCCGCTCGAGTTCAAGGTCATCAAGCTCGACCAGAAGCGCAACAACGTCGTGGTCTCGCGCCGCGCCGTCGTGGAGCAGGAATACAGCGCCGAGCGTTCCGCCCTGCTGGACAGCCTGCAGGAAGGCGATGCCGTGAAGGGCGTGGTCAAGAACCTCACCGACTACGGCGCGTTCGTGGACCTGGGCGGCATCGATGGCCTGCTGCACATCACGGACATGGCCTGGAAGCGCGTCAAGCACCCGTCCGAGGTCGTCAAGGTCGGCGACGAGATCGACGTGCGCATCCTCAAGTTCGACCGCGAGCGGCAGCGGGTGTCGCTGGGCATCAAGCAGCTGGGCGCGGATCCGTGGCAGAACATCGGCCGGCGCTACCCGCCCAACACCCGCCTGTTCGGCAAGGTGACCAACATCGCCGACTACGGCTGCTTCGTCGAAATCGAGGAGGGCGTCGAGGGCCTGGTCCACGTCTCCGAAATGGACTGGACCAACAAGAACGTGAACCCGGCCAAGGTCGTCAATCTGGGCGAGGAAGTCGAGGTCATGGTGCTCGACATCGACGAGGACCGCCGGCGCATCTCGCTGGGCCTCAAGCAGTGCAAGGCGAATCCGTGGCGTGAGTTCGGCGAGTCGTTCAACCGCAACGACCGCGTCAGCGGCCAGATCAAGTCCATCACCGACTTCGGCATCTTCATCGGCCTGACGGGCGGCATCGACGGCCTGGTCCACCTGTCCGACATTTCCTGGGACCGCCCCGGCGAAGAGGCCGTGCGCGAGTACCAGAAGGGCCAGGAAGTGGAGGCGCTGGTGCTGTCCATCGACCCCGAGCGCGAGCGCATTTCGCTGGGCATCAAGCAGCTGGCGAAGGACCCGTTCTCGGGCTACCTGGCGGAGCACCCGAAGGGCAGCATCGTCAAGGGCATCGTGACGGAGGTGGACCCGCGCGGCGCCATTCTCGACCTGGGCAACGGCATCGAGGGCAGCCTGCGCGCGTCGGAACTGGCGCGCGACCGCGTCGAGGACGCGCGCTCGGTGCTCAAGGTGGGCGACGAAATCGAAGCGCGCTTCATCGGCGTCGACCGCAAGAGCCGCGCGATCACGCTGTCCATCAAGGCCAAGGAAGCCCACGAGGAGGCCGAGGCCGTCGAGGCGTACCGCGGCGACTCCGCATCCGGCGGAACGACGCTGGGAGACCTCCTGAAGGAGCAGATTTCGGGACAGTGAGCGGTCAGGGCACACGACGCCGCCGGGCGGCGGCGTCGTGCGGTCCCTGAAGTGTCGGCACGCAGGACAAGGACCATACGGGCGCTTCCATGACCAAGTCCGAACTGATCGAGATCATCGCCGCCAAGCAGAAACACCTGCCGGCCAAGGACATCGAGCTTGCCGTCAAGCAGATGCTCGAGATCATGAGCGACGCGCTGGCCAACGGGCAGCGCATCGAGATCCGCGGGTTCGGCAGCTTCTCGCTGCACTTCCGGCCGCCGCGGCAGGGCCGCAACCCGAAGACCGGCGAAGCGGTCGCCCTGGCCGGCAAGTTCGTGCCGCATTTCAAGCCCGGCAAGGACCTGCGCGAGCGGGTCAACGAAGGCCAGGCCCACCCGATCCGCAACTGATCCGGGCCCGGGTACCGTGGCGGCAGCCAGGACCGGGATGACAGGCGCATGAGCATCGAGTCCCCGTGGGTGCTGCTCGGACTCATGCTGCTGGCCGGGGCCATCGGCTTCTATGCCTCGCGGCGCCCTCGTCCCGGGGCGCTCGGCGCGGAGAACCTGCGCAGCAACTACCTGGCCGGCGTCAATTTCCTCGTCAACGAACAGCCGGACCGCGCCCTGGAGGCCTTCCTGCGCGCGGCCGAGGTGGACGGCGACACGGTGGAGACGCACTTTGCGCTCGGCAGCCTGTACCGGCGCCGCGGCGAGGTGGACCGTGCCATCCGCATCCACCAGAACATCATCAACCGGACCGCGCTGGAGCCGGCGCAGCGCGAGCAGGCGCTGCATGCGCTCGCCCAGGACTACCTGCGCGCCGGCCTGCTGGACCGGGCCGAGAAGATCCTCGAGGACCTGGCCAAGGCGGGCGGCCACCGCATGACCGCCATGCGCCATCTGATCCGGATCTACGAGACGCAGCGCGACTGGCCGCGCGCCATTACCCTGCACGAGCAACTGGCCAAGGTGGGGCGACCGCGCCAGGAGACGGCCATTGCGCATTATCGCTGCGAGCTGGCCGAAGCCGCGCGGCAGCTGGGCAGGCACGACGAGGCGCTCGGGGAGCTGCGGCGGGCCCGCGGCGTCGAGCGGGACTTCCCGCGCAGCGCGCTGATCCGCGCCGACATCGCCGCCGAACAGGGCGACGCGGCGCTGGCGGTGCGGCTGCTGATCGGCGTGGTCGGGCAGGACGCGGGCCTGATCGTCGAGGTGCTGCCGCGGCTGGCCAGGCTGGCCAGTGCGGCGGGCGAGGACGGCGACCGGCTGGTGCGGGAAGTCGTGGCCTCGCGCCCGGACGGCGAGGCGGAGATGGCGTTTGCGGCGATCGTGAGCGACGCGCTGCGCTTTCCCTCGCTGCAGGCGCTGGTGCGCCGCATGCTCGAGTCCGACGACACGCTGGCCGGGCTGATCCGCGCGCTCGGCCGCGATCCGGCCACGCTGGACGCACAGGCGGTCGAACAGCTGGGCGCGGTGCTGCGCCGGCTGGCCGCCGCGACGCCCCGCTACCGGTGCAGCGAATGCGGCTTTTCCAGCACGGGGCATTTCTGGCAGTGCCCGGGCTGCGAGACCTGGGACAGCCAGCGGCCGCTGACGCGCTTCGACGTGGTGGCCGCGCTCGACGCCAGCCAGACACAGCATTGATTCTCTTCATTCGCGCGAGTTAGGCGGGGCCCGCCCCGGGTCGCGCCGCGCTAGCGTGCACGTCGGGCGCGGCGATGGGCGCCGCGCGCGTGAGAAGGAGACTCAACAGATGAACCTCAAGGGATTGAGTGCGGCCTTGCTGGCCGCGATGCTGTTCGCGCCGGTCGTCCTCGCCGGGCCCGTCGACGTCAATACGGCGGATGCCAAGACCATCGCCAAGGAACTCGACGGGATCGGCCTGGCGAAGGCGGAGGCGATCGTCAACTACCGCAAGGCGAACGGGCCGTTCAAGAGTGCCGACGACCTGGCCCGAGTAAAGGGTGTGGGCAAGGCGACGGTGGAGCGCAACCGCGCCAACCTGCGCTTCGACGCCGCCAAGCGGGCGGACTGAAGGCGGCGGCCGGACCGGCTTGAGAGGTGCGGGCCGGCGCGGCGATCCTCCGGTATCATCGAACCTGGCATGACGCCAGGTCCGGGAGGTCACGTGGCCGGTTCCGCACTGATCCGTTCGGCAGTATTCCCGGTCGCCGGGCGCGGCACGCGCTTCCTGCCGGCCACCAAGGCCAGCCCCAAGGAGATGCTGCCGATCGTCGACAAGCCGCTCATCCAGTACGCGGTCGAGGAGGCGCTGGCCGCGGGCGCCCGCAAACTGGTGTTCATCACCGGCAGTTCCAAACGGGCCATCGAGGATCACTTCGATACCGACCCGGAACTCGAGGCGGCCCTGCTTGCGCAGGGCAAGCAGGAGCTGCTCGAGACCGTGCGCGGGATCCTGCCGGGCTGGGCGTCCTGCATCTACATTCGCCAGCCCGCGCCGCTCGGTCTCGGCCATGCCGTGCTGTGTGCGCGACCGGTGGTAGGCGATGAACCGTTCTTCGTGCACCTGGCCGACGACCTGATCCGCGCCGAGGTGCCGGTCCTGAAGCAGATGGCGGACGTGCATGCCGCGACCGGCGGCAGCGTCATCGCCGTACAGCAGGTGGCGGCGCGGGAGACCGACCGCTACGGCATCGTGGCGACTGACGGCGGCGACGGCAAGGTCGCGCGGATTCGCGGCATGGTCGAGAAACCCAAGCCGGCCGCTGCGCCGTCCAACCTGGGCATCGTGGGCCGCTACCTGCTGATGCCCGGCGTGTTCGACCGGCTCGAGAAGATCGGGCGGGGCGCCGGCGGCGAGATCCAGCTGACGGACGCAATCGCGGCGCTGCTCGGCGACGAATCCGTGCATGCCTATCGCTTCGACGGCAAGCGCTTCGATTGCGGCAGCAAGCTGGGTTACCTGCAGGCCACCGTCGAATACGGCCTCGAGCATCCGGAATTCGGCGAGCATTTTGCCGAGTACCTGCGCGCACTCGGGGTCCGCAAGACCTGAGACCGCAATTTCCCGGTCGGTCCGCGCGGGGCGAAGCGCGCTCCCGGGGGAACGATGTTTGCCCACCTTGACCAGAAAAACGGTCAGAATCGGCGAGTGAGGATGGCGGTCGGACTCCGCGCTCGCACTCAGCCGGGATTCCGTCGCCGTCCATAGCGAGGGTGACCACGGCCATGACCGACAAGCATGTCGTTGCCGCCGCCTACGTTCGCGGACGCCTGTTTCCCGAGGACCTGCGTCGGGCGGACGAGCACCTGGCCCGCTGCGGACGCTGCCGCGCGGCAGTTGCCGAGTTGCGTGCCCGCGACGCCGGCGTGGAACCCAAGGTGCGACGCGGCGTGCGCTGGTTCACGGGCGGACCGCTGTGGCTGGAACGGCTGTTTGGCCGGCTGTCGCTGCGGGCCATGACCCGGGAGGACCGGGAGTACGCCGCCCTCGAGCCGATCCGGGTCCTGAAGCCGTGGGTCAAGACCGGATTGTGGGGGGTTGCGGCGCTCGTCGGCCGTTTCGGCATCGTGCTGCTCATCACCGGCGCCGTGCTGTTGCTGCCGCTGCCACCGGGCCTGTCGGAGCAGGGGTTGCGGACCCTGGCGGCCTTTGCCTTCACGGCCGCCATCCTCGCCCTGGAGCCCGTGTCGCTGCCCATCGCGGCGCTGATGGTGCCGCTGGTCCTGGTGGCGCTCGGGGCGGCAGACACGCCGCAGGCCTTCGCCACGTTCTCGCGGCCCGTGGTCTTCCTGATCCTCGGCAGCCTGTTCATGGCCGAGGCGCTGCGCAAGCATGGACTGACCCGGCGGCTTGCGCTGTCGGTCATCGTCGCCTCGGGCGGCGCCGTCAACCTCGTACTGCTGGGCCTCATGATCCTGGCCGCGTTGTTTTCCATGTGGATCGAGAACACGGCCACCGCCGCCATGCTGATTCCGGTGGCCATGACCATCTCCAGGCAGGTCAAGGACCCGGAACAGTCCCGCGCGCTGCTGGTGCTGCTGGTCCTGGGACTGGCCTACAGCGCCAGCGTGGGCGGCATGGCGACGATCATGGGCGCCGCCCCGAATGCCGTGGCGTCGAGTTTCCTGGCGCAGATCGGGCCGTGGACCTTCATCGACTGGATGAAGTACGGACTGCCGGCGCTGATCCTGATCTTCCCCTTGACGTTCTGGCTGCTGATCAAGCTGGTGCCCGTGGCCGTCAAGCAGCTCGACGTGGAGCCGGTCCGCAAGCGCCTGCTGGAACTGGGGCCGATGAGCAACACCGAGTGGGAGGTGCTGCTGCTGCTGGCGGTCGCCGCCACGCTGTGGATCGGCGGGCCCTCCTTCGAGGCCGCCATGGGCCTGCCGCCGACCCTGCTGTCGGCCGCCATGGTCGCGGTCATCGCCGTGTCTTACCTGGCCGTGCGCGAGATCATCAACTGGGAGGACCTGAAGGGCGTGAGCTGGGGCATCTTCCTCATCATCGGCGCCGGCCTGTCGCTGGGCGAGGCGCTGACACGCAACGGCGTCACCGACTGGTTCGCGACGCTGCTCGGTCCGCTGCTGTCCGATGCGCCGCTGATCGTGACCCTGCTGGTGCTGGTGTTCGTCTCGGCGTTGCTGACCAACCTGCTCAACAACACGACCATCACCGCGGTGTTCGTCCCGATCCTCATCGTGCTGGCCGCGGAGAACCCGGCGTTCGACCCGGTCCTGCTCGTGATGCCCGTTACGCTGGCCACGACTTTCGGCTATTCGTTGCCGTCCGCCTCGGGTCGCATGGCCCTGATCGCCGCCACCGGCATCGTCAGCCGGGGCGAGATGATGCGCTATGGCCTGGTCGTGACGTTGGTCAGCTCCGTGGCACTGGTGCTGTTTTTCTACGTCCTGGCGCTGCTAGGCTGGATCTAGGGGAGATCACGATGCGTGTATTGGTCATCGGCGCCGGGCGCGTGGGCGCAACCGTCATCCAGCAGCTGCAGAAGAATCCGGACATCTCGATCCTGATCGCCGATCCGCGTCCGCAGCTGTACGCCGTGGAGCAGGGCATCATCGACAAGGTGGACATCCGTGAGGCGCTCACCCCGCTCAGCCTGGAGCGCGTACTGGCCCAGACCAAACCGGACCTGGTGCTGCTGGCCATGCCCACCGAGGACATGGGACTGGGACGTGCCCCCGGCATCGAGATCCTGGCCGGTGCGCTGCGCGACGAGCTGGCGGCGCTGGCGAGCGCGCCGGTCATCGAGGTGGCCAGGACCATCAGGTGAGGCTGCGCCGCCCACGGGCCGCCACGCCAGCCAGACCGGACTGGTCCGTCATCCGCGTGGCAACAAGAAGGGCCTTCGCGAACCCGTCGCGAAGGCCCCGGTGATTGGCTCCCCGAGTTGGACTCGAACCAACGACCCACGGATTAACAGTCCGTTGCTCTACCGACTGAGCTATCGGGGAAGTAAGCCTTTTCAGGGCGCGGGATTGTCGGCCAAAGCACCGCGCAGGTCAACAATTCTACCCGATGTGGCGAGGCCGATGGCGGGTGCGTGGCCGCCGGCCGTGCTGCGCCCGCCGCGATCCGCCCGCTGGGATCGGGGCGCCGAAACGGCCTAGAATCGACGATGCCGGTCGCCCTCATCTACGCCGTCGTAGTGCTCATCTGGGGCACCACCTGGTTCGCGATCAAGTTCCAGCTGGGGGTCGTCGCGCCCGAGGTGTCGCTGGTCTACCGGTTCTCCCTGGCGGCGCTCTGCCTGTTCGCGTTCGGGCGCCTGGTGAGAAGTCCGATGCGGCTCGGCTGGCGCGACCACGGCTTCGTCGCGCTGCAGGGCCTGACGCTGTTTTCGCTGAACTACTGGCTGACGTACATTGCCACCGCGTACCTGACCAGCGGGCTCGTCGCCGTGCTGTTCACCAGCGTCATCTACATGAACCTGCTCAACGCACGCCTGATCTTCGGCCAGCCGGTGGAACGGCGCGTGTTCATAGCGGCCACGGCCGGCATGCTGGGCGTTGCGCTGCTGTTCCTGCCGGAGATCCGCGCGGCCGCCGCCAATGCGGCCGTCCTGCGCGGCGCGTTGCTGGCGCTGGGCGCGACCTACATTGCCTCGCTGGGCAACATGGCGGCCATGCGCAACACGCGCGCCGGCCTGCCCGTGGTCACCGTCAATGCGTACGGCATGACTTACGGCGCCATCAGCCTCGCGGTCATCGCCTGGCTCAATGGCGCGGCGCTCGACTTCGATACGGACTGGCGCTACGTGACGTCGCTGTTGTACCTGGCGATTGCGGGCACGGCCGTGGCTTTCGGCCTGTACCTGGCGCTGATCAGGCTCATCGGCGCGTCACGCGCCGCCTACACCAGCGTGTTGTTCCCGGTCGTGGCCCTGCTTGTGTCCACGGCCTTCGAGGGCTACCGCTGGAGCCTGCCCGCACTCATCGGGCTCGCGGTGCTGCTGGCCGGCAATGCACTGGCGCTGAGAGGGCGGGGCAAGCCGGGGCCGGCCTGACACGGCTCTGCGGCGACCATCGCGCGCGGCGCGCGCGGGCCTTATCCTGTAAGCGGGCGGATGTCGAGACGAAGCATGACCGAGCGCATTCCCTTCAGGCTGCAGGCGGACTTTGAGCCGGCCGGTGACCAGCCGCAGGCCATTGCGAAGCTGCTGGGCGGCCTCGACTCCGGCATGGCGCACCAGACGCTGCTCGGCGTCACCGGCTCGGGCAAGACCTTCACCATCGCCAACGTCATCGCGCGCGCGCAGCGCCCGGCCATGGTGCTGGCGCACAACAAGACGCTGGCGGCGCAGTTGTACGGTGAACTGCGCGAGTTCTTCCCGGACAACGCGGTCGAGTACTTCGTCTCGTACTACGACTACTACCAGCCCGAGGCCTACGTGCCGTCGTCGGACACGTACATCGAGAAGGACGCCTCGATCAACAAGCACATCGAGCAGATGCGGCTGTCGGCCACCAAGGCGCTGCTGGAGCGGCCGGACTCCATCATCGTGGCGACGGTCTCGGCCATCTACGGGCTCGGCGACCCCGGCACCTACCTGAAGATGGTGCTGCAACTGGTCCGTGGCGAGCGCCTGGACCAGCGCCAGCTGCTGCGCAGGCTGGCGGACATGCAGTACACGCGCAACGAGCTGGACCTGTCGCCGGGCACGTTCCGCGTGCGTGGCGACGTGGTGGACGTGTACCCGGCGGACTCGGAGCGCGAGGCGGTCCGCGTGCAGATGTTCGACGAGGAGATCGAGTCGCTCGACTGGTTCGACCCGCTGACCGGCGAGGTGCTGCGCCGCGTCGCCCAGGCGTCGGTGTTTCCGTCCACCCACTACGTGACGCCCCGTGAGCGGCTCATCGCGACGCTGGACGACATCAAGGACGAACTGCGCGCGCACCTGCAGCTGCTGCGCGGGCAGGGCAAGCTGCTCGAGGCGCAGCGGCTCGAGCAGCGCACCCTGTTCGACATCGAGATGATGGCCGAGGTGGGCTACTGCGCCGGCATCGAGAACTACTCGCGCTACCTGTCGGGCCGTGCGGCCGGCGAGCCGCCGCCGTGCCTGTTCGATTACCTGCCGCGCGATGCGCTGCTGGTCGTGGACGAGAGCCACGCGACCATCCCGCAGCTGACGGGCATGTACCGCGGCGACCGGTCGCGCAAGGAGACGCTGGTCGAGTACGGCTTCCGGCTGCCGTCCGCCCTCGACAACCGGCCGCTGCGGTTCGACGAGTTCGAGCAGCTGCAACCGCCCACCATCTACATCTCGGCGACGCCTGCGGAATTCGAGCTGAAGCGCTCCGCCCAGGTCGTCGAGCAGGTGGTTCGGCCGACCGGGCTGGTGGACCCGGAAGTGGAAGTCCGGCCGGTGCGCACGCAGGTGGACGACCTGCTGTCGGAGATCCGGCTGCGCGAGCAGCGCCAGGAACGGGTGCTCGTGACGACGCTCACCAAGCGCATGGCCGAGGACCTGACCGGCTACCTGGCCGAGCACGGGGTCCGCGTGCGCTACCTGCACTCGGACGTCGAGACGGTGGAGCGCATGGAAATCATCCGCGACCTGCGGCTGGCGGCATTCGACGTGCTGGTGGGGATCAATCTGCTGCGCGAGGGGCTCGACCTGCCCGAGGTGTCGCTGGTGGCGATCCTGGACGCCGACAAGGAAGGCTTCCTGCGCTCCGAACGCTCGCTGATCCAGACGGTGGGGCGGGCGGCGCGCCACGTCAACGGCCGCGCCATCCTGTACGCGGACAGCCACACCGGCTCGATGCAGCGCGCGCTGGCCGAGATGTCGCGGCGCCGCGCGCGGCAGGTGGACTACAACGCCGAGCACGACATCACGCCGCGCTCCATCCTCAAGGCCGTGCGGGACGTGATGGACAGCCCCTACGGCGCGCCGGCACACCGGCCCGCGGCCGGGGTGGCCGAGGCGGCGCTGACGCCCGCCGAGGCCGTGAAACGGATCAGGAAGCTCGAACAGGAGATGTTCCGGCTGGCCCGCAACCTCGAGTTCGAGGCGGCGGCCAGGGTGCGGGACGAGATCTCGAGCTGCGCAAGGCGACCTAGGCGCCCGCGGCGGCGGTTGCCCCGCGCCACGTGCTTCCAGTAACATCCGCGCCTCCCACGGGGGCGCGTAGCTCAGCGGTAGAGCACTACCTTGACATGGTAGGGGTCACAGGTTCGATCCCTGTCGCGCCCACCACCTCGAGACACGGACCCAGGCTCGAATCGAGACCGGTCCTGCGTACCGGCTCGTTCCACACCCTTCCACTCCAGCGACTGCCCGCGGCGGCTTGCCGTGGACCGCGGCGGGGTCGAGACTAGGCAGCGCCCGTCCGGGAAAGGAGGCCTGCCATGAGTGGCCGCATCGAGCGCATCGAGTTGTGGCACGTGAACGTGCCGCTCGCCGAACCGTTCTGGCCGTCGTGGATCCCGGGCTATCCGCAGACGCACGTGGCGCAGACCTTCGCGCGTTTCTTCACCACCGACGGGCTGACCGGCGAGACGGCGGGCCCGGCCTTCACCACCGAGCGGCGCGGCCTGGGCGACCTGCTGGGCGGCTTCCTGCTCGGCATGGCCGACGACGACATGGACGGCTTCCGCAAGCGACTGCGCGAGGCGTCCTACCTCGGCTGGCGCAACTGGTGGCTGGAGGCGGCGTTCTGGGACCTGGCGGGCAAGCGGGCCGGCAAGCCGGTCTACAAGCTGCTGCAGCAGCGCGAGCAGACCGTCTCGCGCGTGCGCGTCTACGCCTCGAGCGGCTCGCTGCGGCCGCTCGCGGAACGACGCGGCTGGCTGGACGACATCCGCCGCATGGGCATCGAGGCGGTCAAGATCCGCGTCAAGTACGCCACGCCCGCCGAGGACCTGGCCATCGTGCGCGGCGTGCGGGCCGAGGTGGGCGAGGGCTTCACGATCGGCGTTGACGCCAACCAGGGCTGGCCGGTGTCGCTGTTCCGCCCCAACCCGGACTGGGACCTGGAGCGCGCCACGGCGTTCGCACGGGGCTGCGACGAGCTCGGCATCGCCTGGCTCGAGGAACCGCTCGACATGCACGACTGGCACGGCATGGCGGAACTGCGCCGGCGCGTGAAGACGCCGATCGCCGGCGGCGAGCTGCACGGCGCCTGGCACGAGTTGCAGCCGCTGTTCGAGCACGGCAGCCTCGACAAGTACCAGCCGGACGCGATGTTCTGCGGGCTGACCGTGTCGCAACGCGTGATGCAGGAATGCCGGCACCGCGGCCTCGAGTTCTCGCCGCACACCTGGTCCAACGGCTTCAACATGCTCGTCAACCTGCATGCCTTCGCCGCCTGGGAGCATGGCGGCTTCCTCGAGTACCCCTACGAGCCGCCGGGCTTCGTGCCGGCGGCGCGCGAGGGCATCCTGCCGCCGTTGCTCGTCAACGCCGACGGCACACTGGACGTGCCGCAGCAGCCGGGCCTCGGCGTGCAGGTTGATGAGCGTCTGCTGCGGCGCTACGGCAGCTCGATTCCATGTCTCGACGCCGGCACGCGTCGCGCTGCGCACGATCCGCGAGAAGGGCCTCAAGGCCGCACTGGCGCTGAAACGGGCCAGGCAGGGCAGCGCTCCGTCGTGACGTGGGCTGGTCGTGACGCAGGCCCGCGTGACGCGCGACGCGAGTGCGCTGGAACGAGTCTGTGTGGCGTACGGAATAGTCCCGCTGCGGCAGTGTGAATACGTAGTGGCTGGCCGGTCGTCGTTGACTACAATCCAGCGCCATGATCCGGATTGCCAGCAAGCGCGAGACGGGTGCCGTGACACTCGAACGAGGCGACCTCGACCGCCTGTTCGCCGCCCTTCGCGAGGACGGCTACGAGCTGGTCGGTCCGACCGTTCGTGACGGCGCGATCATCTACGACACCATCGAATCGGCGGACGACCTGCCGGCCGGAGTGACCGACCGCCAGGCCGCGGCGAGCTATCGTCTCGCGGACCGCGCGGACCAGGCCTGCTTCGGTTACGTGGTGGGCCCCCATTCCTGGAAGCGCTACCTGTTCGCGCCGAAGGTGCGGTTGTGGTCCGCGCGCCGCACGGCGGAGGGGCTCGGGTTCGACAACGCCCGCCAGGCACCCCGGCGCGCGCTCATCGGGGTGCGGGCCTGCGAGCTGGCTGCGATCGAGATCCAGGACAAGGTCTTCCTGCGCGACGAGTGCCGTGACGCGGACTACGCCAGCCGCCGCGAAAACACCTTCCTGGTCGCCGTCAACTGTGCCGAGGCCGGTGGGAACTGTTTCTGCGTTTCGATGGACACGGGCCCGACCGCGCGGTCTGGCTACGACCTGGTGCTGACCGAGATCCTCGAGCCCGGGCGGCATTATTTCGTCATGCGCAGCGGCAGCGATGCGGGCCGGGCGATGCTCGAGCGGCTGGGCCGTCCGGCTGCGACGGACGCGGAACTGGGCGCGGCGACCAAGGTCGAGCAACGCGCCGCTGAACGGATGGGCCGGCACCTCGATACCGACGGCCTGCCGCAGGTGCTGGAACAGGCCGCCAGGCACCGGCACTGGGACGACGTGGCCGAGCGCTGCATGAGCTGCGACAACTGCACCATGGTGTGCCCGACCTGTTTCTGCCATGTCGTGGAAGACAAGATCGACCTGGGCGGCGAGCACGCCGAGCGCTGGCGCGAGTGGGACTCGTGCTTCAACGGTGATTACTCGAAGATCCACGGCGGCAAGATCCGGCGCTCGATCCGCAGCCGCTACCGCCAGTGGCTGACCCACAAGCTCGGTACCTGGCACCGTCAGTTCGGCGTCTCGGGATGCGTGGGGTGCGGCCGCTGCATCACGTGGTGCCCGGTGGGCATCGACCTCACCGCCGAGGTTAGTGCGCTGCGCCGGCGCAGCGATTCGCAGCAGGAGAGCCCGTCATGATCGAGACCCTCAAGCCCATCATTGTCGCCCAGCCGTTCTTCCAGGGATTCTCCGAGGCGACGATCGACCTGATGGTCGGTTGCGCCGAGAACGTCAGGGTCCCGAAGGGGGATTACCTGCTGCGTGAAGGAGAGGTGGCCAACGACTTCTTCCTGATCCGCGAGGGCCGCGTGGTGATCTCGGTCTACGGCGCGCAGTACGGCAAGTTCATCGTGCAGACTCTGGACGCCGGGGAGGTGGTCGGCTGGTCCTGGCTGGTGCCGCCCTACCGCTCGCGGTTCGACGCCAAGGCCATCGACGACGTGCGCCTGCTGCGTTTCGACGGCCAGTGCCTGCGCACCAAGTGCGAGCAGGATCCCGCAATGGGATTCGAGTTGCTCAAGCGGGTCAGCAGTGTGCTGGCGGAGCGGCTGTCCAGCGCGCGGCTCCAGCTCATGGACATCTACGGAAAGAAGAATGTCGACTGAACCGCGGCGCGGCAACGGCGCGGACCCGATGCTGCCGCAGCCGTATCGCGTGGCCAGCCGGCACCGCGAGCTGGACGACGTGGTGACGCTGGAACTGCGGCCCGTGCACGAACCGGGGATCGGCACCTTCCTGCCGGGCCAGTTCAACATGCTGTACGTCTTCGGCGTGGGCGAGATCCCGATCTCCGTGAGCGGCGATTCCCGGCCGGGCGAGGCCCTGGTGCACACCACCCGGTCGGTGGGCCGGGTGTCCGATGCCGTCTGCAAGCTGCGTCCGGGCGACTCGCTGGGCGTGCGCGGACCGTTCGGCAGCGCCTGGCCGCTCGACGCCATGCGCGGCAAGGACATCCTGTTCGTGGCCGGCGGCATCGGCCTGGCGCCGCTGCGGCCCGCGATCTACCACGTGCTGCAGGACGTGCAGGCCTACGGACGGGTTTCGATACTCATCGGCGCCCGGCAGCCGGACCAGTTGCTGTTCAAGCGCGAATTCGACGGCTGGCGCAAGGCCGGGGCCAACGTCCTGGTCACGGTCGACACCGCGGGCGTGGGCTGGACCGGCTCGGTGGGCGTCGTCACCCAACTCGTGCCCCGCGCTCCTTTCGACCTCGACAACACGGTGGCGCTGGTTTGCGGTCCCGAGATCATGATGCACTTCGCCGTGCAGAAGCTGCGCAGCGTCGGGATCCAGCCGTCCGACATCTACGTGACCATGGAGCGCAACATGAAGTGCGCGCTCGCCATGTGCGGTCGCTGCCAGTACGGCGCCGATTTCGTCTGCAAGGACGGTCCGGTGTTCCCCTTCTCGCGCGTCGAGAAGCGCTTTTACGTCGCGGAGGTCTGAGCGGTGCCCAAGCCCCGACTGGCCGTCTACAAGTTCGCCTCGTGTGACGGCTGCCAGCTCACCTTGCTCGACTGCGAGGACGAACTGCTGGCCGTCGCCCGCGAGGTCGAGATTGCATATTTCCCCGAGGCCTCACGTCGCGTGCTGCCGGGCCCTTACGACCTGGCGCTGGTCGAGGGCTCGGTGACCACCGCCCACGACCGCGAGCGGATCCAGGAGGTCAGGACCCAGTCGCGGTTCCTGGTCACGATCGGCGCCTGCGCCACCAGCGGCGGCATCCAGGCCCTGCGCAACTTCCGGGACGTCACCGAGTTTGCCCGGCTGGTCTACGCCAGGCCCGACTACATCGACACGCTGGCGACCTCGACCGCGATCGCCGACCACGTGCAGGTCGACTTCGAGTTGCGCGGCTGCCCGATCGACAAGCAGCAGTTGCTCGAGGTGATCACCTCGTTCCTGCACGGCAAGCGGCCCTTCGTGCCCGACCACAGCGTCTGCGTGGAGTGCAAGAAGGCCGGGATCGCCTGCCTCATGGTCGCGCGCGGCATCGCCTGCCTGGGACCGGTGACGCACACGGGCTGCAATGCGCTGTGCCCCTCGTTCGACCGCGGATGCTACGGCTGCTTCGGCCCCAAGGAAGCGACGAACACCGCGGCGCTGGCCGCGCACCTGAAGGAGCTCGGCCTGCCGGAAGCCGAGTTGCTGCGCCGGTTCCGCACCTACAACGCGGAATCGCCGGCGTTCCGCGAGCAGAGCCGACGTCATGAGTGAACGAACGATCGAGGTGCCCTACCTGGCGCGCGTCGAGGGCGAGGGCTCGCTGTACCTGAAGATCCGCGACCGCAGGGTCGAGCAGGCCAAGCTGAAGATCTTCGAGCCGCCGCGCTTCTTCGAGGCATTCCTGCGCGGCCGGGACTTCCGGGAGGCCCCGGACCTCACCGCCCGGATCTGCGGGATCTGCCCGGTCGCCTACCTGATGTCGGCCTGCCACGCGATGGAGATGATCTGCGGGGTGGAGGTCGGGGGCCAGCTGCGCGCCCTGCGGCGCCTGCTGTACTGCGGGGAGTGGATCGAGAGCCACGCCCTGCACGCGTTCATGCTGCACGCACCGGACTTCCTGGGCTTCGACGACGCGATCCAGATGGCCAGCGTGCATCGCGACCTGGTCCAGAAGGGCCTGCGCCTGAAGAAGCTGGGCAACCGGATCATGACCGTGCTCGGCGGCCGGGAGATCCATCCCATCAACATCCGCGTCGGCGGCTTCTACAAGGTGCCACGCCGCGAGCAGCTGCTGGAGCTCGTAGACGAGCTGTCGTGGGCCATGGACTGCTGCATGGAGTTGATGCCCGTGCTGCGGGGCCTGGATTACCCGGACTTCGAGCAGGACTGCGAGTACGTCTGCCTGCGGCACGACTACGAGTACCCGTTGAACGAGGGGAGGCTGGTCTCGAGCCGGGGCATGGACGCGCCGGTGTCCCGGTACGACGAGGTGCTGGCGGAGCACCAGGTGTTGCATTCGACATCGTTGCACACGCAGGTCGTGGGTCGCGGCGCCGCCCACCTGGGCCCGCTGGCCCGCTACAACCTCAACCGCGACCGGCTGGGCCCGCGGGCGCGCGAGGCGGCCGAGGCGGCCGGGCTGGGCGAGACGTGCACCAACCCGTTCAAGAGCATCCTGGTACGCATGGTCGAGGTCGTCTTCGCCATCGAGGAAGCGCTGATCATCATCGACGCCTACGAGATGCCGTCGGAGCCGGCGGTCAAGGTCGAGCCGCGGGCAGGCACCGGCTACGGCGCCACCGAGGCGCCGCGCGGCATCTGCTACCAGCGCTACACGATCGACTCCGGCGGGATCATCCGCGATTGCAAGATCGTCGCCCCCACCTCGGTCAACCAGGCGATGATCGAACGGGACCTGTTCGAGTTCGCCAACCAGCGGGTGGACCTGGCCGACGCCGAGCTGCAGCGGCAGTGCGAGCACGCGATCCGCAACTACGACCCCTGCATTTCCTGCTCCTGCCACTTCCTGAAGCTCACCGTCGATCGCGAGTGACCCGATGCCCCGCGGCCGCCCGCTGGTGATCGGCATCGGCACGGAGTACCGCGGCGACGACGCCGCCGGACTGCACGCGGCCCGGGCCCTGCTAGCGCTGCTCGGGGAGGGCGGCACGGCGGAGGTCGTGGAGCACCGCGGCGACGGGGCCGCGCTGATCGAGCTGTGGACGGGGCGGGACTGGGTGATCCTGGTGGATGCGCTGCATTCGACCGGGGCGCCGGGCCGGGTGCTGCATTTCGACGCGAGCGGAAGGGCGCTCCCGGCCATGCCGGAACACGGCTCGACGCATGCCTTCGGCGTGTCCGGTGCGATCGAACTGGCGCGCGGGCTCGACCGCCTGCCGGCGCGGATCGAACTCTACGGCATCACCGGCACCCTGTTTTCGATGGGCGCGACGGCGAGCCCCGTGGTGCGCCAGGCGGCCGGCGCCGTGGCCATCGCCATCGCCGGGCGCCTGGCAGGCGCCGCCACTTCGCCCTCCGCGCCGGACGCCTGAACCCCCGACTCCGGCTCGCAGCCGGCCCGGCATGCAACCCAGACCGTGAACGGCGTCACGCTGTGCCGATCCCACGGCATTGTGGGAGCCATTTCACATAAGCCGGACGGGGCCGTCGGCATAATTCGCCGATGCTGCGAAAACTGAAGTCTCTGGCACTGGGCGGCACCAAGGACGAGTCCGTCGTCGGCCTTTGCCTGCATCGCGCGATCGCGGTTGCGGTCGTGTCACCGCCGGGTCGCGGCTCCGCCGAGGCCCGGATCGTCGAGTTGCAGACCGAAACCGATGCGCAGGTCAAGTCGCTGGCCGGCATCGCCTCCGAACTCGCTGTGAAAAACTGCCCGGTCGCCGTCACCATGCCGCTGGGCAGTTACCACCTGCTGCAGATCGAGCGCCCCCAGGTCGACGCGCAGGAGCTGGTCGAGGCCGCCCGCTGGAGCATCCGGGGCATGCTCGACTACCCGGTCGAGGACGCCGTCGTACAGGTGTTCGACGCCCCGCAGCCCAGCGACTGGCAGCGCGCGCCGCTGCTCAACGTAGTGGCCGTACCCGCGCGTTTCCTGCGGGAGCTGACTGCGCTGGTGAAGCGCGCGGGACTGAAGCCGAGCAAGGTTTCCATCGTCGAACTCGCGATCCGCGACCTCGTGGCGCGGGTCGCCGAGAAGGACGAGCCCGTGGCGACGGTGTTCGTGGACGCACGCCAGGGCGTCATCCAGGTCACCTGCGGGGGGCAACTCTACCTGACGCGCCGCGTGGAGTACGGGCTCGGCAGCGTACGGCCCGTGGACACGCTCGCGACCGGCATCCACATGACGCTGCCGCTGGAGCTGCGGCGCACGGTGGACTACTTCGACAGTCACTTCGGCCGCGGCGGCGTGCGCCGCGTGCTGGTGGCCCCGGCCGAGGAATCGTTCGTGAAGTTCATGCGCGGCACGACGGAGTTCACCGGGCTGCCGGTGGAGCCCCTCGAGCTGCCGATGCCGCTGCGGCCGGCCGCGGGGAAGGGCCAGGAGTATGGCCTGCCCGAGGCTTACCTCGCCGCCAGCGCCGCGTTGAGTGCCCGCCGTTCGGTCGGCGAGGGCGCTGTGCCGTGAAACAGGAAATCAACCTGCTGGGTCCGGTGCTGCGCGGTGCGCAACGCCCGCCGTCAGCGACGCTGTGCGCCACGATTGTCATCGGCATCGTGCTGCTGTGGCTGGCCGGGTGGCTGTGGCTCGACCGGCTCGCCGATGCCGCCGATGCGCGCATTGCCGGCGCCAACGCCGCGATCGAGGAACTGGTGCTGAACCTCGAGGAACGCAGCAACGCGCTTGCCAAGCGCAATGCTGACCCGGCCCTGGTCGCACGACTGCAGCAGCTGGAGCGCGAGGCCGTCGACAAGGCGCGAGTGCTCGACCTGCTGGGCGGCCGCACGCTGGGCAACACGCAGGGCTTCTCGGGCCACCTGGCGGCGCTGGGCCGCCGCCACCCGGACGGCCTGTGGCTGCAGCGCGTGCGCATCTCGGACGGCGGCCGGCAGATCGTGCTGCGCGGTCGGGCGCTGTCGGCCGACCTGGTGCCGCGCTTCATGGAGGCGCTGCGCCTCGAGCCGGCCTTCGCGGGCACGGCGTTCCACAGCTTCGAGATGTCGCGGCAGAAGAGCACGGACGGCCCCGTCAGCTTTGCGCTGCAGACGGCCTGCGGCGATGCGGAAGACGAAGCGGCCGCCGCGGCGTGCCTGGCAGCCGCGCAGGGGGCCGTGCCATGAACGAATTCCTGGCCGTCGCCCGGATCTGGTTCGACGCGCGCTCGCAGCGCGAGCGCGTCGTGCTGCTGGCCGCCGTCGTGGCGAGCCTGTTGCTGTCGTTCGAATCGATCGTGTGGTCCCCGGCGCGCCATCGCCTGGCGGCATCGGCCACTCAGCTTGTTTCCCTCGATGAGCAGCGTCGCGTCCTCGAGGCCGAACTCGGGCAGCTGGAGGAACAGGAGGCGCTCGACCCGGATGCGGCGGTCAACCGGCAGCTGACGTCGCTGGCGCGGCAGGTCAATGCGCTCGACGAGAGACTCGGCGGCCAGGCCCTGCATCTGCTCGCGCCGGAGCGCGCGCGCGAGATGCTGCAGGCCCTGATCGCCAACGTGCAGGGACTGCGAATCGTCTCGATCCAGACCGAGGCGCCGCAGCCGCTCTCCGACACCGGGCAGCACGACCTGCCCATGCTGTACCGGCACGGGTTGGTCGTGGACCTGCAGGGCAACTACCTCGCGCTGCTGGACTATGTGCGCGAGCTGGAGCGGCTGCCGTGGCGCCTGTACTGGCTGGGCGTGGAGGTGCGGGCCGACGAGCCGGGGGGCAGCGAGTTCCGGCTGCATGTGTACTCCGTGAGCCTGCGCGAGGAGTGGATCCGTGTTTGAGTCAAGGCGCATCGGCGGGCGGCTCGCAGGGGCGCTGCTGCTGGCGGCGGCACTGGCCGCGTCCGCCACGGAACCCCCGGTCACCGACCCGACGCGCGCACCCGACGGCGGGCGCGCGCGCCTCGACCCGGTGTCCGGGACGGCCTGGGTGCTGCGCTCGACGCACGTGTCGGCCGCGGCCCGCAGCGCCGTCATCAACGACCGCGTCGTCTCGCTGGGCAGCAGCGTGTACGGCGCCGAGGTCATCACGATCGAGCCTGGGCGCGTGCAACTGCGCCGGGGCACGGAGCTGATCACGCTTCGCCTGCAGTTGCCGTCCGTCAAGCGCCCCGCCGAGGGTGGAGAGGAACCATGAACAATTGGGTGAAACTCGCCTGGCCGCTGATGGCCATGGCGCTGGCCGGCGGGTGCGCTACGTTCGCCGCCGACCGCGATGGCGCTGCGGTCCCGGACGCGACGTGGCAGGCCGCGCCGGTTGCGCCGGCGGCCGCAGCGGCGGAGCCCACGGCACCGCAGCGCATCGATCCGCCGGTCGAAGGGCGGACCGCGCGGTTCGAGCTGAACGTGCAGGATGTGCCCGCGCGCACGTTCTTCATGGGTCTCGTGCGGGATACCCGCTACAACATGGTCGTGCACCCCGAGGTGGCCGGCACGATCAGCCTGACCGTCGCCGACATGACCATCCCCGAGGTCATGGAGGTGGTGCGCCAGGTCTATGGCTACGAGTACGAGGTCACGCGCAACGGGTTCGTGGTCCTGCCGGCGCGCCTGCAGGCGCGGGTCTTCCATATCGACTACCTGAACCTGCGCCGCGACAGCAACGCCAGCACCCGAATCAGCGGCGGCGACGGCATGCGCGGCGCCGGCGCCGATTCGGCCGGCGACCCGCAACAGGCGTCCGTTGCGCCCGGCAGCGTGGTCAATACCAGTTCCGCCACGGACTTCTGGAAGGAAATCGAGTCGGCGCTCGCCGGCATCGTCGGCACCGGCGCCGGCCGCAGCGTGGTGATGAGTCCGCAGTCCAGCCTCGTCGTGGTGCGTGCCCTGCCGTCCGAACTACGGGAAGTGGAGGGCTTCCTCGCGCAGGTCCAGGACAGCATGACCCGCCAGGTCATCATGGAGGCCAAGATCGTCGAGGTCACGCTGTCCGACGACTACCAGGCCGGCATCAACTGGGCGGCGATCGGCGAGTACGAGTCGCGGCAGTTCACGATCGGCCAGACCGGCGGTGGCACGCTGCTGAGCGGCCAGGGTGGCACCTCGGACATCGCCGGCCAGACCGGCGACCTGCTGCCAGGCGGCGCCGGCCTGCCGAGCGGTACCCTGGCGTCCGCCTTCGGCGGCATGTTCACGGTCGCAGCCGTGGCCGGGGACTTCACCGCCTTCATCGAGCTGCTCAGCACCCAGGGCGACGTGCGGGTCCTCTCGAGCCCGCGCGTCGCGACGGTCAACAACCAGAAGGCGGTTATCAAGGTGGGCACGGAGGAATTCTTCGTGACCGACGTCTCGACCACGACCGTCACCGGCGCTGGCGGCACCACCAGTTCGCCCGACATCACCTTGACGCCGTTCTTCTCGGGCATTGCGCTCGACGTCACCCCGCAGATCAGCCGCGACCGGGATGTCATCCTGCACATCCGGCCGGCGGTGACCGAGGTGGTGGACCGCCGCAAGGAACTGACGGTGGCGGACTCCGACCTGTCGCTGTCGCTGGCCTTCTCGACCGTGCGCGAGGCCGACAGCATCGTGCGCGCGCGCAGCGGCCAGATCGTCGTGATCGGCGGGCTGATGCAGGAAGTGACGCGCAACCTGCAGGGCAGCGTGCCGGGACTCGGCCGCGTGCCGGGCGTCGGGCGGCTGTTTCGTCACGACAAGAAGGTCACGCGGACCACCGAGCTGATCATCCTGCTGCGGCCGCTGGTCGTCGACCACGACGCCGTGTGGGAGCACGCGGCAGGCCAGTACGGGCGCACGGCCGCGCCGGCCGGAGCCGCCAGGTGAAAGCCGCCCGCACCGCCCTGAGCCGGCGGCGGCTGCGTCTCGGCGACCTGCTGCTCAAGGACGGCATCATCACGGCCGAGCAGCTCGAGACGGCGCTCAAGGAGCAGAAACGCACCCACTCGCGCCTGGGCGAGGCGCTGGCCCGCCTCAAGTACGTGGACGAGGACCAGCTGGTCGATGCCGTGACCAAGCAGCTGGACATCGCGCGCGTGGACCTCGGCGAGTACCCGCTCAACCCCAAGCTGGCGATGCGCCTGCCGGAGATCACGGCCCGCCGCCTGCGCGCCATCGTGCTAGCGGAGCAGGTGGACGGCTACCTGGTCGCCATGGCGGACCCGACCAACCTGCTCGACGAGGACGAGCTCGAGCGCCAGCTGGGCCGCCCGGTCCATACCGCGATGGCGCGCGAGCGCGACCTGCTGCTGGCGCTCGACCGCGTCTACCTGCGCCGCGCGGAGATCGAAGGACTGGCCGAGGAACTCGGGCAGGAAATCGCCGACACCACGCCGACGGACGGCGACTGGGAGGAACAGGATGCCTCCGACGCGCTGGTCAGCCGGCTCATCAACTCGCTGCTCGACGAGGCGCTGCGGGCCGGGGCGTCCGACATCCACATCGAGCCGGACGACGAGGTGCTGCGGGTCAGGCTGCGCATTGACGGCCTGTTGCGTGAACAGCCGGTCGGCCAGAAACAGGTCGCGGCCGCGCTGGTGTCGCGGCTCAAGCTGTCGGGCGGGCTCAACATCGCCGAACGCCGCTTGCCGCAGGACGGCCGGTTCCGCGTGACCGTGCGCGGCCGGACCCTCGACGTGCGCCTGTCCACGCTGCCGACGCAGTACGGGGAAACGGCCGTGATGCGGCTGCTGGACCAGACCCAGGGTTTGGTCAACCTGGAGAAGCTCGGCATGCCGGCCGGGATGCTGGAGCGGATGCGCAGCATTGTGCAGCGGCCGTACGGGATGCTGCTCGTGACCGGCCCGACCGGCAGCGGCAAGACCACGACACTGTATGCGGCACTGAACGAAATCAACACCGCGGAACGCAAGATCATCACGATCGAGGACCCGGTCGAATACCGGCTGCCGCGGATCAACCAGGTGCAGATTCACCCGCAGATCGGCCTGGACTTCTCGCGCGTGCTGCGCACCGCGCTGCGCCAGGACCCGGACGTCATCCTGGTCGGCGAAATGCGCGACCGGGAGACGGTGGAGATCGGGCTGCGCGCCTCGATAACGGGCCACCTCGTGCTGTCCACGCTGCACACCAACGACGCACCCAGCACGGCGGTGCGGCTGCTCGACATGGGCGCGCCGGGCTACCTGATCGCAAGCGCGCTGCATGCCGTGATCGCACAGCGGCTGATCCGGCGGTTGTGCCAGCGTTGCAGCAAGCCGCACGTGCCGGACGCACGGGAGCGGGTCTGGATGGACACTGCGGCGGGCCAGGCGGGGCTGGACGGCGAGTACCGCAGCCCGGTGGGCTGCAACGAGTGCAACCGCACGGGTTATGCGGGCCGCATCGGCGTGTACGAGCTGCTCGAGCTGGATCCGGCGGTCGCGGAGGCCCTGCGCAGCGGCGACACCGCCTTGTTCGCGGCCGCGGTGCGGGCGTCGGCCGCGTATCGCCCGCTGGTGCGCGGAGCGCTGGACCATGCCGCGCGCGGCCTCACCAGCATCAGCGAGGTGCTGCGCGTGATCGGCTCGGACGTGCACGCGGGCGCCTGAGCGGCGCGCGGCAACGGCAGTCATGGCCCTGTTCACGTACTTCGCGCGCGACCGGGAGCGCAATGCCGTCTCCGGCGAGATGGAAGGTCGCGGCGCCGGCGAAGTCGCCGACGTGCTGCTCGAGCGCGGACTGACGCCGATCAGCATCGTCGAGCGCCGCGCCATCGGCCGCCAGTGGCTGTCGCTGCCCAGGATGGAAAGCCGGCCCGAGCTCGTGGACCTGATCTTCTTCTGCCGGCAGATGTACTCGATCACCAAGGCCGGGCTGCCGCTGCACCGCGGCCTGCGCTCGCTGATCGAGGCGATCCGGCACCCGACCCTGCGCCGCGTGCTGGTGGACGTGCGCCGGCGGGTCGAAGAGGGTCGTACCATGTCGGAGACCATGGCGACGCACCGCGGCGTGTTCCCGCCGCTGATGATCAACATGGTGCGCGTCGGCGAGCAGACCGGGCGGCTGGACACCGTGTTCGGCGAACTGCAGCGCAACCTGGAGTTCGAGGAAGCGACGCGGCGGCAGGTCAAGGCGGCCTTGCGCTATCCCACCATGGTGATCATTGCGATCGCCATCGCGCTGGTGGTCCTCAACCTGTTCGTGATCCCGGCCTTCGCGAAGGTCTTCGCCAATTTCAACGCGGAACTGCCCTTGATCACGCGGGCGCTGATCGCGAGCTCGGACTGGATGCGGGCCTGGTGGCCGCTGCTGGCGGGCGGGCTGCTGGCGCTGACGGTGGCGATCAGGGTGTTCCTCAAGACGGCGCGGGGCGCGGAGCTGTGGGGACGCTGGTCGCTGCGCATCCCGCTGGTCGGCGAGATCCTGCTGAAGGCGGCGCTGTCGCGCTTCACGCGCACGCTGGGCATGAGCCTGCGGGCGGGCATCCCGCTCGACCAGGCCTTGCAGACCGTCGCGAGCGTGAGCGACAACCGGTACTTCGCACTGCAGATCGCCGCGATGCACGAGCGCATTGCGCCAAGGCCGGTCGCTGACCCTGGCCGCGCGCGGCACGTCCCTGTTCACGCCGTTGGTGATGCAGATGATCACGACGGGCGAGGAGACCGGCCGGCTCGACGAGATGCTGGAGGAGGCGGCCGAGTTCTACGAACGCGAGGTGGCCTACGACGTGAAGATCCTGGGCGACTACGTCGAGCCGCTGCTGCTGGTGTTCGTGAGCGCCCTGGTGCTCATGCTGGCGCTCGGCATCTTCCTGCCGATGTGGGACATGGCCGGCGTCGCATTACGGCGGTGACGGCGCCCCGGATCGCGGGGATCTGTGAGCTAGTTCAATGAATTCAATGGTCAATAATCTGTCTTATGTAGCCTGACCGGCGCAACGCGCACGGGTGGCTGGAAGTTCTTGGCAATGCGACTAGGAGATTATGCAATGTACGGGTCAACGCAACGCGGGTTCACGCTGATCGAACTCGTCGTCGTGATAGTCATCCTCGGCATCCTGGCGGCGGTGGCGCTGCCGCGGTTGATGTCCCTGGAGGGCGAGGCGCGCACCGCGGTCGCGGACAGCGTGTATAACAGCATCCGCTCGAGCTCCAACATGGTGTACGCGAAGGCGGCGGCCGCGGGGCAACTCGCCAGCGCCAGCTACAACGTGGACATCGGCGGCGGCGTGATCGTCAACGCGCGCTATGGCTTCCCGAACACCAACACCGTCGTCAACATCCAGAACCTGTTCGAGGGTCTGTCGCCGCGCGTGGTGGTGGCCGGCACCGCCGTGACCCGCACGCTGCTGGTCGACGGCCGGGCGAACTGCGGGGTGAGCTACACGCAGGTCGCGGCTATCGGGGGACGCCCGACGATCGTGCGGACCGTGACCGGCTGCTGATCGGCTCAGCGACAGCGCCGCCATCGTCCGCGGCGGATCCAGGTGCCTGCGATGGGCCGTCGATCGAGCGGGTTCACGTTGCCCGAGCTGATCGCGGTGCTCGTGATCTCGGGCATGCTGCTGGCGGTGGCCGTATCGCGCTGGGACGGTGGCAGCGGGATTGACGAGCTTGGGTATTTCGACAGCACGCTGAACGCCCTGCGACTGGCCGAGCGCCGCGCCATGGCCGACGGCTGCGCAGTGCGGATCAGCATTACCGCGGCGGGCGTCGCGGCAGAACAGCGCGCCACCCATTGCAGCGGCACGTTCAGCCTGCCGCTGGCGGGTACCGCAGGGCGCCACGCCGGTCGGTGCGCCGCCGCCCGGCCTGGCGCTGTCGGCCACGCCGGCCGTCTTCTACTTCGACCCGGGCGGCGGCGTGCGCGCGACGCCGGGCGGTGCAGTGACCAACGTGACGATCGTGATCGGCGCGCGACAGATCCAGCTGAACGGGGCGACGGGCCATGCGGCTTTCTAGGCGCCAGCGCGGCATGAGCCTCCTCGAACTGGTCGTGGCGATCGTGGTCCTCGGCCTCATGTTCGGCGGGTTCGTCAGCGTCTACGGAAACGTCATGCGCCAGGGCAGCGACCCGCAGCTGGGGATGCAGGCGCTCATGATTGCCGAGTCCTACCTGAACGAGATCGCCAGCCGGCCCTACCGCGACCCGGACACCGCGGCCGTCTGCGGGGCTGCGGAAGCGACCCGGCCGGGATTCGACAATGTTTGCGACTACAACGGCCTCGCGCAGAACGGCTGCACCGCGACCAGCAGTGGCTGTGCGGCGCTCGGCGACTGCGCCTGCGACCGCTTCGGCCAGCCGCTGGACGGGCTGCGCGGCTACAGCGTCGCCGTCAATGTCGGTCCGGCGACGCTGGCCGGCGTCAACGGCCTGCGCGCGCAGGTGGACGTCACCCACGCCGGGCTGGCGGGCAACGGCGTGACGCTGCAGACCTTCCGCGGCGAGGACTGACCGTGCGGGCGATCAGCAATGCCGGTGCGGTGCAGTCGGGGTCGTCGCTGATGGAACTGGTGGTGGCCCTGCTGCTGACCGCGCTCGTGTTTGCGGCGTTGTTGCCGTGGTTCACGCGCCCGTTCGAGGCGCTGGCCGCCTCGCACGCGGCCGCCAGCGCCGCCGACCAGGCGGAGCGCGCGACCGCCCGCTTCGCGGCCGAAATCGCCAACGCGCTGCCGAACAGCACCCGGGTCGCCTGCGCCGGGCGTTGCATCGAGTTTCTTCCGGTGCGCAGCCAGGGCGATTATCGGCGCGGGGTACCGGGCGACGTGCTGGACTTCGGCGCCGCGGACAACTCGTTCGACGTGCTGATGGCCTTGCCGGCAACGCCACCCACGGGCGCCCTGGTCGTGATCAACAACCTGAGCGCCGCCTCGACCGGCAGCCAGAGCGCCTACAGCGCCGACAGCAACAACAACCGGGCCAGTATCGTTGCCGGCACGACCGCGGCGCAGATACGCATCTCGCCCAAGCAGTTTCCCGCCCCTTCGCTGCGGCAGCGGTTCCACGTGGTCGACACGCCCGTGTCGTACTACTGCGTGCCGGCCGCCAGCGGCGGGGTGCTGCGCAGGCACGCGGGTTACGCGATCCAGTCGCTGCAGCCGGTCAATACGGCACTGGGGCAGGTGCTCGCCGACCGCATGCTTGATTGCCAGTTCAGCGTCGCGGACGGGCGGCTCGTCACCTGGCGCCTGCGGGTCGGCACGGCCGCCGCCGACGCCGTGGACGTGCTGGCGCAGTTCAGGCTGGTGAACACCCCGTGAACGGCCGTCGTCCCGGTCGCGAATCCGGCGTCGCGCTGCTCAGCGTGGTCATGGTGATGATCGTGCTCGGGCTGCTCGCGGCCTACCTCGTGGAAAGCATCAGTGATCGCTATGCCGTGGCGACGCTCGCGCAGCTGTCCCGCCAGACGGAGCAGGCCGCCGCCGCCGGGCTCGACTGGGGCAGGGCCCGCGCGCTGCAGAGCGGAAGCTGTGCGACCGCGCAGTGGCAGTTCGCGGGTACGACCGTGGACGTCGTGTGCGCGACGGTGCAGGTGACGGAGGATGGCGTCAGCTACCCGGTCTATGACGTCACGGCCGATGCCCGGCACGGCAACTACGGGGATTTCGATCACGTACGGCGTACGGCACGCGCGCGGTACGCCCTCCGCTGACCCGGGCCCGGATCTCCCGCCGAAGCCGCGGCGCTGCCACGCAGCGTGCGGCTCTGCACGCAGCGTGGGCCGCCGGACAGGGTGTTAGACGCCGCCGGCCGATCGACCGGCCCGCCTCTTTCCAGTACCGTCCCGATCCATGAGCGCACCAGCGACCTCCGGCGGACCGCGCAAGGCGGCCTTCGCCTTCGTCTTTGTCACCGTGCTGCTCGACATGCTGGCCCTGGGCATGATCATCCCGGTGCTGCCCGCGCTGGTGGTCGGCATGCAGGGGGGCGACACGGCCAGCGCCGCGCGGATCTACGGCTTGTTCGGCGTGGCCTGGGCGGCGATGCAGTTCATCTTCTCGCCGATCGCGGGCGCGCTGTCGGACCGCTTCGGGCGGCGCCCGATCATCATCGCCTCGAACATCGGTCTCGGCCTCGACTACATCCTCATGGCGGTGGCGCCCACGCTCGGCCTGCTGTTCGTCGGCCGCGTCATCTCGGGCATCACCTCGGCCAGCATCTCGACCTCCTACGCCTACGTGGCGGACGTGCTGCCGCCGGAACGGCGCCCGCAGGCCTTCGGCATCCTCGGCGCGGCGTTCGGCATCGGCTTCGTGCTCGGCCCGGCGCTCGGCGGCGTGCTCGGCGCGGTGGACCCGAGGTTGCCGTTCTGGGTCGCGGCGGTGCTGAGCCTGGTAAACGCGTGTTACGGGATCCTGGTGCTGCCGGAGTCGCTGTCGCGCGATCGCCGCTCGCGCTTCGCCTGGGCCAAGGCGAATCCAGCGGGCTCGCTCAGGCTGCTGCGGTCCCACCCCGAGCTGCTGGGCCTGGCCGGCGCGAGTTTCCTGGGCATGTTCGCCCATTACGTGCTGCCGTCGACCATGGTGCTGTACGCCATGTATCGCTATGGCTGGAACGAGCGCGACGTGGGCCTCGCGCTGGCGGCGATCGGCGTGTCGTCGATCGTGGTGCAGGCAGGCCTGGTGCGCGTCGTGGTGCGCCGCATCGGCGAGCGACGCGCGGCGCTGACCGGCCTGGCCTTCGGCTCGCTCGGCTTCCTCGGCTACGCGTTGGCGCCGACCGGCGCCATGTTCCTGGCCGCCATCCCGCTGCTGGCGTTATGGGGGCTGTACAGCCCCGCGGCGATGGCCCTGATGACGCGGCGGGTGGGCACGGCCGACCAGGGCAAGCTGCAGGGCGCCAACGCCAGCCTCAACGGGATTGCCGGCATGATCGCACCCGCCGTCTTCACGTCGATCTTCGCGGCGTTCATCGCGCCGGCGTCGCACGCGCACTGGCCGGGCATGCCGTTCGTGCTGGCGGCAGCGCTCCTGGTGGCGGCCTGGCTCGCTGCCCACCGGGCGACGCGGGGCGACTGACCGGGGCTTGTCGCGTGCGCGATGCGGCTGGCGGCGCTCCCGGCGGCCGTGCGCCCGGCTACACTCCGTGGCGGACGGGGCCCGCGGCGGGCCGGATGAGGGAGATTGCCATGCGGACTCTGCGTCAGCGGCTGGTCAGGCGATCGCTGTTCTACTTTCTGCACAGCGTTCGGCGGGGACTGGCGCGCAACCCGACGCCGGCGCAGATCCGCGACGACATGAACCGCTTCGACCGGCGCATGGCCGGCAAGGTGGCGTACCGCGCCTCGCCGCCGGTTGCCGTCGGCGAGTGCGAAGGAGCCTGGATCGACGTTGCCGAGGGCGCCGCGGAGCGCGTCGTCCTGTACCTGCACGGCGGCGCGTTCGTGGCGGAATCGCCGCATACGCACTGCGCACTGCTTGCCAAGCTGTGCCGGCGGGCGAGGGCGCGCGGTTTCTACCTGTCCTACCGCCTGGCGCCCGAGCATCCCTACCCGGCGGCCTCGGAGGACTGCCTGGCCGCGTACCGGTTCCTGCTGGCCAGCGGCGTCGACCCGCGCCGTCTGGTCATCGCCGGCGATTCGGCCGGCGGCAACCTGACTATCGGCACCGCCATGCGCATCCGCGACCTCGGCCTGCCGCTGCCCGCGGCGCTGGTGGTGCTGTCGCCGGTCCTCGATGCCACGCTGAGCGGCGACTCGATGCGTCGCAACGACGGCCTCGATCCGCTGTTCCGCCGCGCCAGCCTGGCGCGGCTGGCCAGCAGCTATGTCAGTCCCGCGCAACTCGCGGATCCCGGCGTGTCCCCGCTGTTTGGCGATCCTGACGGCCTGCCGCCCACGCTGGCGCTGGCCGGCAGTTCGGAGCTGCTGCTGGACGACACGCTGCGCTACGCCATGCGTGCCCGCAACGTGACCGTGCAGGTCTGGCACGACATGCCGCATGTGTGGCCCGCCATGCACGGCCTCGCGGAGGCGGACGAGGCGATCGCCGCGATCGGCGCATTCGTCGTGCGGCACACGCCGTAGGCGGCTGCGGCAATCCGCCGCGCCCGCGCGTGCGCCGGCTGCTAGACTCCGCGCGGCCGTTCGCCGGCCGCGACGAGGAGTCCGACCATGCGCCAGTTGCGCGGCGACGACGCGGTGTTCCTGTACGCGGAGTCGGGGCACTCGAGCAGCCACGTCTCGCTGGTCAACATCTACGACCCGTCCACGGCGCCCGGCCGCAGGCTGCGCTTCAAGGGGTTGCTGCAGCACATCGAGAGCCGCCTGCACCTGTCGCCGATTTTCCGCAAGAAGCTGCTGCGCGTGCCGCTGGAGCTCGACTACCCGTACTGGATCGAGGACGAGGCTTTCGACCTCGAGTATCACGTACGGCACCTGGCGCTGCCGCCGCCAGGCGACTGGCGCCAGTTCTGCATCCAGGCGTCGCGCATCCATGCCCGGCCGCTGAACCTGTCGCGACCGCTCTGGGAGATTCACCTGATCGAGCGGCTGGACCGCTTTCTGGACCTGCCGGGCGGCAGCTTCGCGCTGCTTATCAAGGTGCACCACGCGGCCATGGACGTGGCGGGCGGCGCGGAGATTGCCACGCTGCTCCACGACCTGCAGGCCAAGGCGCCGCCGCCGGAACCGCCCGAGCCGTGGTTCCCGGCGGACCCGCCCGGCGCGGTCTCGCTGATCGGCCGGGCCGTGCTGAACAACGCGGTGCAGCCCTTCGAGATGGCCGGGCCGCTGATGCGGGCGGTCCGGCAACTCGGGCCGGTGCTGCTGGGCGCGGTCAGCGATGCCTTCCTGTACCCGGAGCGGCAACCGGTCACGCGCTTCAACGCCGAAATATCGCCGTACCGCGTCTACGAGTCGCGGCGCTTCCTGCTGAGCGAATTTCGTCGGATCCGCAGGCTCGTCGGCGATGCCACGGTCAATGACGTGGTGCTGGCCACCTGCGGCGGCGCGCTGCGCCGCTACCTCCTGGCCCACGGCGAACTGCCGCCCGCCAGCCTCGTGGCGATGGCGCCGATCTCCACCCGCGACCGTGGCGCGCCATCGCTGCCGTACGGCCTCAGCATGCTGCGCGTGACGCTCGGCACCGACGTGGCGGACCCGGTCGAGCGGCTGCAGCAGGTGCGCGCATCGACCGCGGGCGCCGCCGAAATGCGCCACGCGGTCGGCGCGCGAGAGTTGACGGACCTCAGCAAGCACGCGCCGGCGCGGACGCTGGCGACCACCGCACGGCTGATCACCGGTGCGGCGCTGGGCGCCGGCCGGCACGCGCCGCTGGCGAACTGCACGGTGGCCAACGTGCCGGGCCCGGAGGTGCCGCTGTACCTGAACGGGTCGCGGATGGTCTACTTCTCGGCGATCATGCCGATCAGCGACGGCATGGGCCTGGTGTTCGCAGTGACCAGCTACGACGGGCAGGTCATCATCTCGCCCACGGCGTGCCGCGAACTGGTGCCGGACCCGGAGTTCCTCGCACAGTGCATCCGCGACGAGTTCCAGGATTTCCTGAAACTGGCGCGGCGCGCACCCGCCCCCAAGCCACGGCGCAAGCCGGCACGAACGGCTGCGCGGACGGGCGCCCGCAGCCGGGCCGCCGCCGGCACGAAGCGTACGCGCACGCGGCGCTGAGCGCGGCTCAGGCCAGCTTCGGCAGGGCCAGCAGCCGCCGGTACAGCGAGGCGACCGCGCCCTGCGGTCGGAACCGGCGCCAGCGTCCCTCGGGCTGCGACAGCCGGTCGGCGAGGATCCAGAAGACCAGCGGATTGAAGCCCAGGCCCAGGTGGCTGCCGGGCACCGGCACGTTCTCGTGGCGCCGGGAGGCGGCGTCCAGCACCGCCACGTGCGCAGGGACGATGCCGTCGGTCTCGGAGAAGATGCAGGTCGACGGCATCGGCGGCGGCAGCTTGAGCAGCCGGGCGCGTGACATCGCCAGGTGCGCGGCCGGACCCAGCGGGTGCGCCAGCCAGCGATACAGCACCTTGACCGTCCACGGCGCCTCGACGCGGCTTGCGCTCGCCTGCAAGGGACTGCCCAGCGAGATCACGTTCCGCACGCATTCCGGCGCGCGGTGCGCCACGTCGTAGGCGTACAGGCCGCCGAAGCTCCAGCCCACGAGGCTGATCTTGCGCCTGGCACGATGATGCATGTGGCGGACCTTCTGCTCGAGCGCCACCACGAACTTGCGCTGGAAGCCCCGGTTGCGGCCGAAACCCCAGGTCTCGACGGCAAAGCCCTGGCGGCGCAGGAACAGCGCCATGGGCGCCAGCGTGGCGTCACCGGCCGCCAGCCCGGGCAGCAGCAGGACCGGATGACCGTCGCCGGCACGCTCCGCGGACAGGAAGGGCCAGCTGGCCGGCAGCGACCAGAACTCCAGCAGGGCGCGCCACTCGGCGAGCGTATAGAGCCAGTTCGGTGAACTCGAACGCCGCGGATCCTCGCTCATGCTTGGCCGTCCTGGCGGGCACCCTGGGCGCCGGTGCGCGGCAGGGTAACCGATCGCCTGTCGCGGCGCGACAGTAATACCGGCGCCGCCGCTCGTGCTACGATTCCAGCCGTTTTCTGCCGGGTTGACGGTCATTTCGCGGGCGGCGCCAGTGGGCGGCGCCGGTGCAATGGCGGTCGGGACGCGGCTGACTGGAGATACACGATGCCGCTGATCACGCTGCCCGACGGCAGCCAACGCAAGTTCGACCAGCCGGTCACGGTGGCCGATGTGGCGGCCGCCATCGGCGCGGGCCTGGCGCGCGCGGCACTGGCCGGCGAGGTGGACGGCCGGTTGGTCGATTGCGCGCACGTCATCGCCGGCGACGCGCAGTTGCGCATCATCACCGCTCGCGACCCGGAGGGCCTGGAGATCCTGCGTCATTCGACCGCGCACCTGCTCGCGCAGGCAGTGCAGTCGGTCTACCCGGATGCCCAGGTGACGATCGGGCCGGTCATCACGGACGGCTTTTACTACGACTTCGCCTTCAAGCGGCCATTTACGCCCGAAGACCTGGAGAAGTTCGAGACGCGCATGCGCGAGCTGGCGCAGGCCGACCTGCCCGTGCACCGGCGCGTGCTGCCGCGCGACGAGGCGGCTGCGCACTTCCGCGCGCTGGGCGAACTGTACAAGGCGGAGATCATCGAGGGCATCCCGGGCGACGAGGACATCTCACTGTACGGCCAGGGCGACTGGGAGGACCTGTGCCGCGGTCCGCATGTGCCCAGCACCGGCCGGCTCGGCGCCTTCAAGTTGATGAAGGTCGCCGGCGCCTACTGGCGTGGCGATTCGCGCAACGAGATGCTGCAGCGTATTTACGGCACGGCCTGGCCCGACGAGAAGCAGCTCAAGGCGTACCTGCACCGCCTGGAGGAAGCCGAGAAGCGCGACCACCGCAAGCTCGGCCGTGAGCTGGGGTTGTTCCATCTGCAGGACGAGGCGGTCGGTAGCGCGTTCTGGCACCCGCATGGCCATACGCTGTATCGCATCATCGAGCGCTACGTGCGCGAGCGCCTCGAGGCCAAGGGCTATGTCGAGGTACGCAGCCCGTTGCTGCTCGATCGCACGCTGTGGGAGAAGTCCGGCCACTGGGACAACTACCGCGAGAACATGTTCATCGCCGAGTCCGAGGATCGAGTCCTGGCGGTCAAGCCGATGAACTGCCCGGGCCACGTGCTGATCTACAAGCAGGGCCTGAAGTCCTATCGCGACCTGCCGCTGCGGATCGCCGAGTTCGGCTCCTGCCACCGCAACGAGCCGTCGGGCGCGCTGCACGGACTGATGCGGGTGCGCGGTTTCACCATGGACGACGCGCACATCTTCTGTACCGAGGAGCAGATCACCGCCGAGACGCGCGACTTCTGCAATCTGGTGATGGAAATGTACGGCGACTTCGGCTTTACCGACGTGCGCATCAAGTTCGCCGACCGGCCGGCGCAGCGCGCGGGTACGGACGAAGTATGGGACCAGGCTGAAGGCGCCCTGCGGGCAGCCGTGGAGACAACCGGACTGGAATATTCGATGAACCCGGGGGAGGGCGCGTTCTACGGCCCGAAACTCGAATTCGTGCTGCGCGACGCCATCGGCCGGGACTGGCAGTGCGGCACGTTCCAGGTCGATTTCCTGCTGGCGCAACGGCTGGAGGCCGAGTACGTGGCCGAGGACGGCGGCCGCCGGCACCCGGTCGTGCTGCACCGCGCGGTGCTGGGCTCGTTCGAGCGGTTCATAGGCATCCTGATCGAAAACTACGCCGGGAAGCTGCCCGCCTGGCTCGCCCCGGTGCAGGCCGTATTGATGACGATTACCGACCGCCAGCAGGAGTTCGTGAAAGAGGCTGCGGAATTCCTTAAGAATCAGGGGGTTCGCACGCAAATTGACTTGCGAAACGAGAAAGTCGGCTATAAAATCCGCGAACACACGCTGGCACGCGTCCCGTTCCTGCTGGTAGCGGGGGACCGGGAGGTGGAGACCAGGTCGTTGGCCGTGCGCACGCGGTCCGGGAAGGATCTCGGCGCCATGCCACTGGAAGAGGTGGCGGCGCGGATCGTCCGGGATGCGGCGAGCCGCGGCCGTAATTTATCGGAGGACTAAAGTATTTCAACGAGCAAGCGCACGCGGCGCAATGACGAGATCCTTGCGCCGGAGCTGCGCCTCATCGGCAGCGACGGATCACAAGTCGGTGTCGTGAGCCGCGCCGAGGCCCTGCGACTGGCCACGGAAGCGGCGATGGATCTCGTGGAGGTTTCGCCCAACGCCGAGCCGCCTGTTTGCCGGATCATGGATTACGGCAAGTACTTGTTCGAACAGAACAAGAAGACGCACTCGGCGAAGAAGAAGCAGAAACAGATCCAGCTCAAGGAAGTGAAGTTCCGGCCCGGCACGGAAGAGGCGGATTACCAGGTCAAACTGCGTAACCTGATCCGGTTCCTGACGGACGGCGACAAGGCCAAGGTGACGATGCGTTTCCGCGGCCGCGAGATGGCCCACACCGAACTGGGGCGCAAGCTCCTCGATCGCGTGGTGGCCGACCTGGCGGAGCATGGCCAGGTCGAGCAGTTCCCCTTGATGGAGGGGCGCCAGATGGTGATGGTCATCTCGGCGAAGAAGAAGTGAGCGGCGAAGCCGCCCACTAAGCGCAAGTCGAGCGGCGAAGCCGCCCACTAAACAAGTGAACGGCGGTTCGTCCGCCGATACGCCTCCAGCCCGCCCAGGCGGTGTGAAGAGGCAACAAGAGGAGTCAGAAGATGCCCAAGTTGAAGACCAACCGGGCGGCGGCCAAGCGCTTTCGCAAGACAGCGAAAGGATTCAAGCGCGGCCAGTCGCATTTACGTCACATCCTGACGAAGAAGCCCAGCAAGCGTAAGCGGCAACTCGGCAGCCCGAAAATGGTGCACGAGACCGACCTCGGGCGCATGGCCAAGCTGCTCCCCAACCACTGACGCACGCTGACAGGAGGATAGTGACATGGCACGAGTCAAACGCGGCGTCGTTGCAAACCGCCGGCACAAGAAGGTCCTGAAGAAGGCCAAGGGTTACTACAACGCGCGCCGCAAGGTGTATCGCGTCGCCAAGCAGGCCGTCATCAAGGCCGGGCAGTACGCGTACGTCGGGCGGCGGCTGAAGAAGCGCGACTACCGCGCGCTGTGGATCCAGCGCATCAATGCGGCGGCGCGGGGATTCGAGATGTCTTACAGCCAGTTCATGGCGGGCCTCAAGCAGGCCGGCATCGAGGTGGACCGCAAGGCGCTGGCGGACCTCGCGGTGCATGACATCGCTGCGTTCGGTGCCGTCGTCGAGAAGGCGAAGGCGGCGCTCGCGGCGAAATAGCCCGGCCGGGCCCGGACTGGCGATCCCACGCGCGAGCGCCGGGCCTTCGGGTCCGGCGCCGCCGCGTGACGCGCGGGAGGAGTGGTCTTGCAGGATCTGGAGAGGCTGACGCGGCAGATGCTCGACGGGGTAGCCGCCGCCGCGGACCTGGCCGCGCTGGACACCGTGCGGGTAGCGGCGCTCGGCAAGAAAGGCGCCATCACCGAGTTGCTCAAGTCGCTGGGCGCGCTGGAGCCGGAGGCGCGCCGCGACGCCGGTGCGCGGGTGAACCGCGCCAAGCAATCCATCACGGAGGCCATCGAGGCGCGCCGCGCCGAGCTGGAGCGCGAGTCGCTGGACCGGCAGCTGGCCGGTGGCGCGATCGACGTGACGCTGCCCGGGCGCGGCGAGGGGGCCGGCGGGCTGCACCCGGTCACGCGCACCCGGCTGCGCATCGAGGAGATCTTCCGGCAGGCCGGCTTCGCGGTGGTCGAGGGTCCCGAGGTGGAGGACGACTTCCACAACTTCGAGGCCCTCAACATCCCCGCCAACCACCCGGCGCGGGCGATGCACGACACCTTCTACTTCCCGGACGGCCGCCTGCTGCGCACGCACACGTCGCCGGTGCAGATTCGCGCCATGCGCGAGAACCCGATGCCGATGCGCATCATCGTGCCGGGCCGCGTGTACCGGCGCGACTCGGACATGACGCATACGCCCATGTTCCACCAGGTCGAGGGACTGGTCGTGGACGAGACGATCAGCTTCGCCAACCTCAAGGCGGTGCTGGCGCACTTCGTCGAGTGCTTCTTCGAGCGGCCGCGCGCGCTGCGCTTCCGGCCGTCCTATTTTCCCTTCACCGAACCGTCCGCCGAGGTGGACATCCAGTGCGTGTTCTGCGACGGGGCCGGCTGCCGCGTCTGCAAGCAGTCGGGCTGGCTCGAGGTGCTGGGCTGCGGCATGGTGCATCCCAACGTGTTCACCTCCTGCGGCGTGGATGCGCAGCGCTGGCAGGGCTACGCCTTCGGCATGGGCGTCGAGCGCCTGACCATGCTGCGCTACGGCGTCAACGACCTGCGCCTGTTCTTCGAGAACGACCTCAGGTTCCTCAGGCAGTTCAACCGGGGGTGAAGGCGTGAGAGTCAGCATCGACTGGTTGTCAGGCTGGGTCAGCACCGGCTGGGACGCGGCGGAGCTCACGAAGCGGCTGACCATGGCCGGCCTCGAGGTCGAGGCCGTGGAGCCGGCGGCGCCCGCCTTCAGCGGCGTCGTGGCGGCGCGGGTCACGGAGGCGCGGCCGCACCCCGAGGCCGGCAAGCTGTCGGTGTGCATGGTGGACGATGGCAGCGGCGAGCCGCTGCAGATCGTCTGCGGCGCGCCGAATGCCCGTGCCGGCATGACCGCTGCGCTGGCCCGCGTCGGCGCGGTCCTGCCTGGCGGCACGACCATCGGCGAGGCCAAGCTGCGCGGCGTGGCCTCCTCGGGCATGCTGTGCTCGGCCCGCGAACTCGGCCTGGGTGAAGGCCACGAGGGCATCCTCGACCTGCCGGGCGACCTTGCGCCCGGTACTGACTTGCGGGCGGCGCTCGGGCTCGACGACACGGTGCTGGAACTGGCCCTGACGCCGAACCGCGGCGACGTCATGTCGATGGCCGGCGTGGCCCGCGAAGTGGCCGCGATCAGCGGCCGCAATGTCACCGCGCCCACCATCGAACCGGTCGCCGCGACCATCCGGGACCGCTTCGAGGTGCGCCTGGACGCGCCCGCGGCCTGCCCGCGCTTCGCAGGGCGCGTCATCCGCGGCCTGCGGCCCGAGGCGCGCACGCCGTTGTGGATGACGGAGCGGCTGCGGCGCTGTGGCCTGCGGGCGATCAGCCCGGTGGTGGACGTCACCAACTACGTGATGCTGGAACTCGGCCAGCCCATGCACGCCTACGACCTGCGCCGGCTCGATAGCCGCATCGAGGTGCGCCATGCGCAGCAGGGCGAGCTGCTCGAGCTGCTCGATGGCCAGCAGGTGGCGCTCGACGCCGACGTGCTGGTCATCGCCGACGCCGCGGGTCCGGTCGGCATCGCCGGCGTGATGGGCGGGGAGCGCAGCGGCATCGCTGCGGACACCCGCGACGTGTTCCTCGAGGTCGCGTACTTCGACCCGGGCGCCGTGGCGGGCCGCGGCCGGCGCTACGGCATGATCACGGACGCCGCACAGCGCTTCGAGCGCGGCGTCGATCCGCGGCTGCAGGACAAGGCGCTGGAACGCGCCACGCGCCTGCTGACGGACATCGCCGGCGGGCGCCCCGGACCGACGGTGGTGACCGAGGTGCCCGAGCACCTGCCGCGACGCCCCAGCGTCAAGGTCGAGCCGGACAAGATCGCCCGGGTGCTGGGAATCGAGATCCCGCGCATGGAGATCGATGCGATCCTGCGCCGGCTGGGCATGCAGGCGGCGGCGATCGGCGACATCCTCAGCATCATCCCGCCCAGCTACCGCTTCGACATCCTGATTGCGGAGGACATCATCGAGGAGGTGGCGCGCATCTACGGCTATGACCGGATCGGCGCCGCCGACGCGATCATGCCGCAGGTCCCGCAACAGGCAGGGGAGCAGGCCGTGTCGCGCCGCCGCGTCATGACGCTGCTGGCGGACCGTGGCTACCAGGAAGCCATCACCTACAGCTTCGTGGATCCCGCGATGGCACGGTTGTTCGAGCCCGCGGCCGAGCACCTGGCGCTGGCCAACCCGATCTCCGCGGACATGGGCCTCATGCGCAGGTCGCTGTGGCCCGGGTTGGTCGCCGCGCTGTGCGGCAACGCGCGGCGCCAGCAGGATCGCGTCAGGCTGTTCGAGGTCGGCACGCGCTTCGTGGTGGAAGGGGGCCAGCTGGAAGAGCGCATGGCGCTGGCCGGCCTGGCGTGGGGCTCCGCACTGCCCGAGCAGTGGGGCAGTGTGCGCCGCGAGGCGGACTTCCACGACGTGAAGGGCGACCTCGAAGCCGTGTTTGCGCAGACTGGCCGGCAGGCGTCGATCCGCTACCGCGCAGCGCAGCGCAGTTGCCTGCATCCTGGGCGCAGCGCGCGCATCGAGGACGGTTCGACGACGCTGGGTTGGATCGGTGAAATGCACCCCGCGTTGTGCCGGGAACTCGACCTCAAACAGGCCCCCGTGCTGTTTGAGATTGATTTGAGTTCTAGCTTAGCGATGCATATTCCTGTTTATAAAGAGAATTCAAGATTTCCTATGGTCCGTCGCGATCTTGCCATCGTCGTCGATGAGCAGGTCACCCTCGAGGAAATACGGGAAAACGTGCGGATTGCGGCCAGCGGATTGCTCCAGGAGATGAAGGTATTTGACATATATCGTGGCAAGGGCATAGAAGCCGGTAGAAAAAGCGTCGCTTTAGGCTTGATTTTACAGGAATCTTCTCGCACGCTTACGGACGCGGACGCCGACGGAGTCATGTCAGTCGTCGTGTCCCGCCTGAAGAACGAGCACAACGCCACGATCAGGGACTAACGACGATGGCCTTGACCAAAGCGGAGATCGCAGAGGCGCTGTTCAACCAACTCGGGCTCAACAAGCGCGAGGCGCGCGAACTCGTCGACCTGTACTTCGAGGAAATCCGTGCCGCGCTGGCGACCGGCGAGCAGGTGAAGCTGTCGGGCTTCGGCAACTTCGACCTGCGCGACAAGAACGAGCGCCCCGGCCGCAACCCGAAGACCGGCGAGGAGATCCCCATTTCCGCGCGACGCGTGGTCACTTTCCGTCCCGGTCAGAAACTGAAGGCCAGGGTCGAGGCATATGCTGGAACCAAGCCAGAATAACGACCTGCCGCCGATCCCGGCGAAGCGCTACTTCACCATCGGCGAGGTCAGCGACCTGTGCGGCGTGAAGCCGCACGTGCTGCGTTACTGGGAGCAGGAGTTCCCGCAGCTCAAGCCCGTCAAGCGCCGCGGCAACCGGCGCTACTACCAGCGCCAGGATGTCATGGTGATCCGCCAGATCCGTGCGTTGCTGTACGACGAGGGCTTCACCATCGGCGGGGCCCGCAACCGGCTCGAGGGCGACGAGGCCCGCGAGGATGTCTCGCAGAGCCAGCAGTTGATCCGGCAGGTGAGGGCGGAACTCGAGGAAGTCCTCAAGCTGCTGCGCCGCTGAGGTGGCGGCAACGCGGCCGCTCATCGGCTATCATCGACACCTGGCGCGGAACCAACCCCACCGCGCGGCTTGTTCTCTCCGGTCGGAGCGTGGCGCAGCCTGGTAGCGCACTTGCATGGGGTGCAAGGGGTCCCGAGTTCAAATCTCGGCGCTCCGACCAATCTGCTAGAAGCGTTGACCAAGACCGCTTTGGCCAGATTACTGGCAACCTTCCCCTGCCAGGCGCCGCCACCGACAGCTACGCCAGCGATACCACGTCCGGTTACGTCGACAACCTTGCCGTCGATGCGGCCTGCGGAAGCTGTGGAGACCGGCACAAGCGTCAGGCTGACGTTTGTCGTCCTGCCGCCCGCAACACCTGCAGTGCCGTGCCCGGGATTGTAGCCGGTCGCGCTGGCGCTGATCGTGTAGGCACCCACCGGGATGTTCAAGAACTCGAACCGGCCGTTGGCCGCCGTGTTGCGGACCGACGTCGCGGGCGTCGTCTCCACACTCGCACCGGATAGCGGTGCGCCAGTCGCATCGATGACGATGCCAGCGATCGTTCCTGTGTCAACGGCGTTGGCGCCTGGCGCGCCGGCCGCGCCATCGGTGCCGTCGTCCACCGAGCACGCGGCGACGAGCAGGGTCAATAGCCACACTGAGCTGCGCCAGGTCTTCATGTCCTTCTCCCTTGCTTCAAAATGTCGTCTTGCGAACTCAAACCAGCTCCTCGTTGCTGTGGAGCCGGCGCAATAACAATCATCCAGATCGCTGCCGGTACCGCCTGAGAGGCGTACCGATCGACTGTCTCGCGGCAGCTCCTGTTCTGTCGCGGGGCATTTTTGCTTATTGCATCGACCCGGCTACCGAGTTTTACTCACTGTTCATTGACCTATTCGCATGGCCCGAAAGCCGCCGCGCCAGCCAAGTGAGTTCGGCCGGTAGATCGCGACACATGCAGCAGCCCGGACGACGCACCCGTGAGAATCACGTACTGGAAAACACTTATCGAGATTGCGGATAGCGGCAGCTTCGCGCGGGCGGCCGAGCGACTCTGCGTCACGCAGTCAGCGCTGTCCCGGCGGGTGAATGCGCTGGAGGACCACTACGGTTGCCAACTGCTGAACCGAGCCAAACAACCCGTAACGCTGACGTCAGCGGGTGAAGTTGTCGCAAGCCGTGCACGCGACATCCTCAGAGACGAGGCCCACATCACCCGTCACGTTGCCAGGCTAAGGAAGCCCCGACAGATCGACTTCGCCTGCACCAGTGCCTTTAGCATCGCTGCGCTGCCAGGATCGGCCGTGCGCCGTGCTGCGCATGGTAAATCTACGGATTACTGGCGGAGCGCGGTAAGTCATCTTGTTACCTCGGGATTTTGGCAGCGATCGTTCGCGACCGCGACGCGGGTCGCCGGTTCGCATGCACCGAATTTGGCTGCGAGCCACGGTGCGCGGATCCAGGTCACGAACGCCGAGTGGCAAGAACAGAGGTCCACGATGAAGAAGCATGCGCCGGTAGAGCCGCCCGTCCACCGCTCGTTCAAGCGCGTCCGCGAGCGGGGCCGCAACCTGCTGCTCGATCCGCTCACGAACAAGGGCACGGCCTTCCCGTTCGAAGAGCGCGATGCGCTCGGCCTGCGCGGCCTGCTGCCGCCGGCGCGCTGCACGATCGAGCAACAGCTGGACCGCGCCTACGAGAACTTCTGCGCGGCGCCCACGCCGATTGCCAAGTACGTGCACCTGGCTTCGCTGCATGACCGCAACGAGGTGCTCTTCTACCGCCTGCTGTCGGAACACATCGACGAGATGATGCCGATCGTCTACACGCCCGTGGTCGGCGAGGCCTGCCAGCGCTTTTCGCACATCTACCGCCGTGCGCGCGGCCTCTACGTCAGCTGGCAGCACCGCGGCAGCATCGTGCAGGTGCTGAGCAACTGGCACGGCGAGAGCCCCTCGGTGATCGTCGTCACCGACGGCGAGCGCATCCTGGGCCTGGGCGACCAGGGCGCGGGCGGCATGGGCATCCCGATCGGCAAGCTGTGCCTGTACACGCTGTGCGCGGGCATCCCGCCGGACACGACCCTGCCCATCATGCTCGACGCCGGCACGGACAACGAGGAGCGGCTGGCGGACCCGCTGTACCTGGGGGTGCGCCAGCGCCGCGTGCGCGGGGCGGAATACCAGGAGTTCGTGGACGAGTTCGTCGACGCCGTGCGCGAGGTCTACCCGCGCGTGATCCTGCAGTGGGAGGACTTCCTGAAGGAAAACGCGATGATCCAGCTGGAGCGCTTCCGCGACCGGCTGACGACCTTCAACGACGACATCCAGGGCACCGCGGCGGTCACGATGGCGGGCCTCTATGCCGCCCTGCGCGTCACGCGCGGCACGCTGCGCGACCAGCGCGTGCTGGTGGCCGGCGCCGGCGCCTCGGCGCAGGGCATCTCGCAGCTGATCGTCACGGCCATGCGGGACGAGGGACTCGACGAGCGCGAGGCGCATGCCCGCATCTGGATGACCGACCGCACGGGGCTGGTCGTGCGCGGCCGCCCCGGCCTGGAGGGCTTCAAGGTCGGCTTCGCCCGCGATCCCGCGGAAGTCGCCGGCTGGAAGGTCGCCAACCCGGCGGCCATCACGCTGGCGGAAGCGGTCGCCCACGTTCACCCCACCATCCTGCTGGGCACCTCGACCATGCCCGGGATCTTCAACGAGCAGGTGGTGCGCGAGATGGCGCGGCATGTCGAGCGGCCGGTGATCTTCCCGCTCTCCAACCCGACCTCCAAGGCCGAGTGCACGCCCGCCGACGCGCTGGCCTGGACCGACGGGCGCGCGCTGGTGGCCACCGGCAGCCCGTTCCAGCCCGTGGAGCATGGCGGCAAGCGCTTCCGCATCGGGCAGTGCAACAACAGCTTCATCTTCCCCGGCGTCGGACTCGGCGTCTGGGTGGGCGGCGTGCGGCGCATCACCGACGGCATGTTCCTGGAGGCGGCGCGCGCCCTGGCCGGCTGCATCAGCCCAGTCCGACCTGGACGAGACGGCGCTGTTCCCGCGCCTGGACCACATCCGCGACATCTCGCACGCGGTGGCCTGCGCGGTCATCCGCCGTGCCGTGGACGAGGGCCAGGCCGAGCCGGAGGCGGCCGAGGACGTCGAGAAGACGGTGCGCCGGGCGATGTGGAAGCCCGAGTACCGGCAGTTCGTCTACCAGCCCTGAGCGGCGCAGCGCGCGGCCAGGCCGTGCAGACGGGATTGCCGCGCGGCGATACACTTGCCGCATGCGCATCGCAATCGCCGGCGCCGGCATCAGCGGCCTTGCCACCGCGTTCTACCTGGGCCGCGCGCGGCCCGATTGGGAACTCGTGGTCCACGATGCGGCGCCGCTGGCGGGCGGCACGATCAGCACCGTGGACGTGGACGGCTTCCTGTTCGAGGGCGGCGGCAACGGCTTCCTGACCAACAAGCCCGACAGCCTGCAGCTCGTGGGGGACAGCGGCGCGCAGGACCTCCTGCTGCCGAGTTCCGACGCCGCGCGCCGGCGCTTCATCTTCGACGGTGCCCTGCATCCGCTGCCGGAGACGCCGCCCGCGTTCCTCAAGACGCGCCTGCTCACGGCGCGCCAGAAGCTGCGCGTGCTGGGCGAACTGTTCGTGCCGGCGCGGCGCGACGGCGCCGACGAGACCCTGCAGGAGTTCGGCTACCGGCGGGTCGGCCGGGGCCTGACCGACGTATTCCTGGACGCGATGACCGCCGGCATCTACGGCACGACGCCCGCCAGGGTCTCGGTGAAGGCCGCGTTTCCGCTGGTCGTGCAGCTCGAGCAGGAGCACGGCGGCCTGTTCCGCGGCATGCTGGCGCGGCGCAAGAAGGGCGCCGGGCCCGGCGGCGTCCTGATGAGCTTCCGCGGCGGCCTGGGCCGCTTCGCCCGGCACCTGCAGGGCGCCATCCGGGCCGAATGGCGGCTCGGTGACGCCGGTCGGTTCCATCGTGCGCGACGGCGCGCGCTGGCGTGTGGAATCGCGCACCGGTGAGGCGACGTACGACCGCGTCGTCGTCGCGGCCCAGCCGCATGCCGCGGCGGCGATGTTCCGCCATTCCGACGTCGAACTGGCGGACCTGCTCGGCCGTATCGAACATACGCCGATTGCGGTGGTCGGCTTCGGCTACCGTTCCCTGCAGCACCCGCTGGACGGATTCGGCCTGCTGACCACCACCGCGTCGCGGCAACCCATCCTGGGCGTCCTGTGGGATTCGAGCATCTTTCCCGACCGCGCGCCGCCGGGGTGCAAATCGCTGCGGGTCATGATCGGCGGGCAGCGCAATCCCGAACTGGTGGACCAGGACGAGGCCGGGCTGGTGGCCACGGCCCGCGCGGGACTCGAGTCCACGATGGGCGTCACCGCCGATCCCGATGTGACCTTCGTGCGCCGCTGGGACCGCGGCATTCCCAGCTACGAGGTGGGGCACCTTAGCCGGGTGGATGCGATCTTCGAGCGCGCCGCGCGATTGCCCGGCCTGCACCTCGTCGGCAACGCGTATCATGGCATCGCCATGAACGACTGCGTGCGCAACGGCCGCGAACTGGCTCAGCGCATCGCCGCGGAGGCCTGATGGCCCGATTCATCCAGCTCATCATCCTGATCGCACTGGCCCTGGCCATCTGGCGCTTGCTGCGCGGGCGCCGCAGCGACTGAGTGCGCGGCGCCGCCGGCCGGCGGGTCAGCGGTACAGGAACTTGAGCATCCAGCGGAACAGCCCGCCGAACGGCGGCCGCAGCAGCACGGAGCCGCTCAGCCGGCCGTCGTAGTAGATCCCCTTGGGCTTGGAGAAGGTGCGGAACCCCTCGCGGCCGTGGTAGTGGCCCATGCCGCTGGGTCCGACGCCGCCGAACGGCAGGTCCCCCTGCGCGACGTGGAACAGGGTGTTGTTGACGGTCACGCCCCCGGAGATCGTCTCGCGCAGCACGCGCTCGCGGGCCGCGCTGCCGCCGAAGTAATACAGGGCCAGCGGCCGCGGCCGCTCGTTGACGTAGCGGATCGCCTCGTCCAGCCCGGCATACGGCACGAGCGGCAGGATCGGCCCGAAAATCTCCTCGCGCATGACGCGCATGCCGCCGTTGACGCCGGTCAGCGCAACCGGCGACAGGCGGCGCGAGCCGGCGACCGTCGCGTCGCCGTGCAGCGCATGCACCGTGGCGCCCAGCGCACGGGCGTCCTCGACGTAGCCCTGCAGGCGGTTGAACTGGCGATCGTTGACCACCGACGTGTACTGCGTGTTGTCGGCCAGGCTCGGGTAGAAGTCCTGCGTCGCCTTGCGGCAGGCCGCCACGAAGGCGTCAATGCGGCCCGCCGGCACCAGCGCGTAGTCGGGCGCGATGCAGGTCTGGCCGGCGTTGGCCAGCTTGCCGAACATGATGCGGCGCGCCGACTCCTCGAGGTCGAAGTCCTCGGAGACGATCGCCGGTGACTTGCCGCCCAGCTCGAGGGTGACGGGGGTGAGGTTGTCCGCGGCGGCCTTCATGACCTGCCGGCCGACCTGCGTCGAGCCCGTGAACAACAGGTGGTCGAAGGGCAGGGACGCGAAGTGCCGGGCCACCTCGACCTCGCCGTTGAACGCGCAGACCTCGTCCTCGGCGAAAGTCCCGGCCAGCAGCCGCGCGAACAACTCGCCGAACCGCGGCGTGGCCTCGGACAGCTTGATCATGACGCGGTTGCCGGCGCCCAGCGCCGCGACCAGTGGCGACGCCGCCAGGAACAAGGGGTAATTCCAGGGCACGATGATGCCGACCACGCCCAGCGGCTGGCACAGCACGCGGGCCCGGCCGGGCAGGCTCCACCAGGCCACGCTGCGCCGCTCGGGCCGCATCCAGCGACGCAGGTGCCGGCGCACGTACTTGAGTCCCTCGATCGTCGTGAACTGCTCGAGCAGCAGCGTCTCCTCGCGCGCGCGGCTGCCGAAATCCGCCGAGATGGCGTCGCGGATCGCCTCGTCGTGCCCGCGCAGCGCCGCCTGCAGCCGGTCGAGCCGCGCCCGGCGCACGGCCAGCGAGGGATACATGTCGGCGGCGAAGGCGCGCCGTTGCGCCGCGAAGACCCGGTCCATCGCCGCGGTCTCGCGTTCGCCGATCAGGGTCGAGAGGTCTTCAGCTGCCATGGCTCGTCTCCGTGCCGGTGGGCGCCGCCCCAGTATGCGGCCTGCGTTCGCCGTACGCACCCGTGCGGTGCACGGTCACTCGATCGGCAACTCGGTGCTGCGGCGTACGACGCGCAGCGAGAAGCTGGACTGCACGCGGGCCACGCCGGGCAGGCGCGTAAGGTGCTGCGTGTGCAGCCGCTCGAAGTCCGCCGCATCGCCACAGACGACCCGCAACAGGTAGTCGGAACTGCCCGTCATCAGGTAGCACTCCATCACTTCCGGCAACTTGCGCACGGCCGCCTCGAAGGCCTGCAGGTCGTCGTGGTCCTGGCGGTTCAGCGTGATGTTGACGAACACGTTGGTCGGGAAGCCGGCCTTGTGCGGATTCAGCAGCGCGACGTACTGGCTGATGACGCCGTCGCCCTCCAGCGCGCGCACGCGGCGCAGGGTCGCGGACTCGGACAGGTTGACGCGCTGCGCCAGCTCGACGTTGGTGAGGCGGCCGTTGCGCTGCAGCTCACGCAGGATCGAACGGTCGATGTGGTCCATGGTGGCAGTATCTTCCGCGATTGACCGAGCGGGAGCAATGATCTGCAATAACCGGCACTTCGGTGCGCGCGAACGCAAGGCACTGTCGGGCCCGACCGTCTACGCTCACCCGCTGGCAGGACACCCGTACCCGCAAGGAGACCCCATGAAGATCGGTTGCCCGAAAGAGATCAAGGTCCATGAATACCGTGCGGGCCTGGTGCCGTCCGGCGTGCGCGAGCTGGTCGCCGATGGCCACGAGCTGTTCGTCCAGACGAAGGCCGGCATCGGCATCGGCATCGAGGACGACGCCTATGTCGCGGCGGGCGCCAAGATCCTGCCGGATGCCAAGGCCGTGTTCGATACGGCCGACCTCATCGTCAAGGTCAAGGAGCCGCAGCCGGTCGAGTGCGCCATGCTGCGCAAGGGCCAGGTGCTGTTCACCTACCTGCACCTGGCGGCCGACGCACAGCAGGCGGCCGGACTGGTGAAGTCGGGTTGCACGGCGATCGCCTACGAGACCGTGGTCGGGCGCGATGGCTCGCTGCCTTTGCTGACGCCGATGAGCGAAGTCGCGGGACGCATGTCCATCCAGGTGGGCGCGACCGCGCTGCAGAAGGCCTACGGCGGCTTCGGCGTGCTGCTGGGCGGCGTGCCCGGCGTGCCGCCGGCACGGGTCATCATCCTCGGCGGCGGCGTGGCCGGCACCAACGCGGCGCAGATGGCGGTCGGCATGGGCGCCGACGTCACGATCGTGGACAAGTCGCTGAAGCGGCTGCGCGAGCTCGATGCCCAGTTCGGCCACACCATCCGCACCGCCTATTCGACCATGGAGACGATCGAGCGGCTGGTCATCCAGGCCGACCTGGTGATCGGGGCCGTGCTGATCACCGGCGCCGCGGCGCCCAAGCTGGTGACCCGCGACATGGTGGCGCGCATGGAGAAGGGCGGCGTGCTGGTGGACATCTCCATCGACCAGGGCGGCTGCTTCGAGACCAGCCGGCCGACCACGCATGCCGAACCGACCTACATGGTGGACGGCGTCGTGCACTACTGCGTGACGAACATGCCGGGCGCGGTGCCGCGCACCTCGACGTTCGCGCTCACCAATGCGACGCTGCCGTACGCCAAGGAACTGGCCAACCTCGGCTGGCGGGAGGCGCTGGGCCGCGACCCGGGATTCGCGGCCGGCCTCAACGTGCACGCCGGCAAGGTGGCCTACGAAGCCGTGGCCAAGGACCTTGGCCTGCCGTTCCAGGCCGTGGACCTGTCGCGCGGCTGAGGCGGACGCGGGCCCGGTCATCGGCCCGGCGGCGCGGTGCTGCCGGGCCCTCGCGCCCGCGCCGGCCACGCTGGCCGGGACCAGGGCGACTGGCGCAGTCCGCACGGAGTCTGGACAATCGGGCCCCGGGACGGCGATCGGGCCGGTCCGGCATGCGGAGTTCAGATGACGGCAATCGATCCGGTGGAACAGGTCAGGGCGTGGCTCGACGAGGCGCGCGCCGGCGAGCCCTGCGATGCGGATGCCGCGGCGCTGGCGACGGTGGACCCGCACGGCGCACCCTCGGTGCGCATGGTGCTGGTGCGCGGCCTCGACGCGCGCGGCTTCGTGTTCTACACGAACCTGGGCAGCGCCAAGGCCGCCGACCTGCAGCAGAACCCGCGTGCGGCGCTGTGCCTGTACTGGAAGAGCCTGCAGCGGCAGGTGCGCATCGAAGGGCGGGTCGAGCCGGTGGCCGATGACGAGGCCGACGCGTATTTTGCGGGACGGCCACATGATTCGCAGATCGGCGCGTGGGCCTCGAAGCAATCGCAGCCGATGGGCGGGCGCTTCGAACTGGAGAAGCGCGTCGCACAGACGGTGCTGAAATTCCCGACGCTGGCGGTGCCGCGCCCGCCGTTCTGGTCGGGCTTCAGGGTGGTGCCGCAGCGCATCGAGTTCTGGCGGCAGCGTCCGTTCCGCCTGCACGAGAGGATCCTCTACGAACGCGCCGCGGACGGCTGGCGGTCGCAGCTGCTGTATCCCTAGCGGGTGGGGCACGCTGGACCCGGCTGCGGCCGCGGCGCACAACGCGTCCCTGCCGGGACGGATCGAGTGACCATGCAACACGTCTGCCGGGAGTTCTACATCGGCGGCGAGTGGGTCGAACCGCTCGGCGCACGCGAGCTGCCGATCATCAACCCCGCGACGGAGGAGCGGATCGGCACCGTGGCGCTGGCCTCGGCAGCCGACGTGGACCGCGCGGTGGCGGCGGCCGTGGCGGCCTTCCCGGACTGGGCCGCCAGCACGCCCGCCATGCGCCGGGCGGCGCTGCAGCGCCTGCGCGACGCCTACCGGGCGCACCAGGCGGCGGTCGCCGCGGCGATCTCCATGGAAATGGGTGCGCCCATGTCGCTCGCGACCGGTGCGCAGGCGCCGTCCGGACTCGAGCACATTGACGCGATGCTCGAGGTGCTGGAGACCTTCGAATTCGAGACGCTGCAGGGCAGCACGCGCATCGTGCTGGAACCGGTAGGCGTCTGCGGGCTGATCACGCCGTGGAACTGGCCGGTCAACCAGATCGCCTGCAAGGTCGTGCCGGCGCTGGCGGCCGGCTGCACGATGGTGCTCAAGCCGTCGGAGATCGCGCCGCTGTCGGCGGTGGAGTGGACCCGCATCATGGCGGAGGCCCGCGTGCCGCCCGGCGTCTTCAACCTGGTGCACGGCGACGGGCCGGAGGCCGGCGCGGCGCTGGCGGCGCATCCCGACGTGGACATGGTGTCGTTCACCGGCTCGACGCGCGCCGGGGCCGAGGTGGCGCGCGCCGGGGCGCCGACCATCAAGCGCGTGCACCAGGAACTCGGCGGCAAGTCGCCCAGCATCCTGCTGGACGACGCCGATTTCGACAAGGCGGTGAAGGCCGGCGTGCTCGATCTCGTCACGAACACGGGCCAGTCCTGCAACGCCCCGTCGCGAATGCTGGTGCCGGCGACCCAACTCGAGCGCGTCGAAGCCATCGCGAAGGCCGTGATCGGGCGGGTGCGGGTCGGCGATCCCGCCGATCCGCAGACACGGGTCGGGCCGCTGGTGTCGAAGGCGCAGTTCGAACGCGTGCAGGGACTCATCGAGCGGGGCATCGCCGAGGGCGCGCGACTCGTCGCCGGCGGGCCCGGCCGGCCGGACGGCCTGCACCGCGGCTGGTTCGTGCGGCCGACGGTGTTCTCCGGCGTGTCGAACGACATGGTCATCGCGCGCGAGGAGATCTTCGGGCCGGTGCTGGCGATCATCCCGTACCGCGACGAGGAGGAGGCGGTACGCATCGCCAACGACACGCCCTATGGCCTGTCGGCCTACGTCTGGTCGGCGGACCCGGCGCGCGCGCAGCGCCTCGCCAGGCGCATCCGCGCAGGCATGGTGCACATCAACGGCGCGCCGCTGGACAACCTGGCGCCCTTCGGCGGCTACAAGAAGTCGGGCAACGGCCGGGAGTGGGGCGCGCACGGGCTGCGCGAATTCCTCGAGGTGAAGGCGGTGATGGGCGAGGCCGGTCCATAGCAGATGCCGGAGCAACTCCTACTGCTGGCAGTCATGGTGGCCCTCGCCGGGCTGGGCGCCGGCGTGCTGTCGGGCCTGCTCGGGGTCGGCGGCGGCATCGTCATCGTGCCGGCCCTGGAATACGCCTTCGGCGTCGTCGGCGTCGCCGACGACGTGCGCATGCACCTGGCCGTCGGTACCTCGCTGGCCTCGATCGTGCCGACGGCGATCGCCTCGGCGCGCGCGCACCGGCGCCGCGGTGCCGTGGACGCCGCGATCGGCGCACGCTGGGCGCCGCCCATCGCGGTGGGCGCGGCAGGCGGTGCGCTGCTGGCCACGGCGGTCCATGGCAGCGTACTGGCGGCGGTGTTCGGTATCGCGGCGCTCGTCATGGGCGTGCGGATGTTCCGCAACGACGACACGCGGTCGGCGGCCTGGAGCCGCTGGGCCGGCGTCGGCGGCGGCCGGATCCTGCCGGCCTCGATCGGCTTCATCTCGGCGATGATGGGCATCGGCGGCGGGACCTTCAGCGTGCCGGCGCTGACCGGCCTCGGCACGCCGGTGCACCGGTCGGTCGGCACGTCCGCCTGGCTGGGGCTGTGGATCGCCATCCCGGCGGCGGCGGCCTACATGGTCTTCGGGCTGGGCCGGGCCGGCCTCCCCATGTGGAGCGTCGGCTTCGTGAACCTGCTGGCGCTGGCCGTGCTGCTGCCGTGCACGGTGCTCATGGCGCCGGTGGGCGCCCGCATCGCGCATGGCTTGTCGCGGCGCGGCCTGAGCGTTGCCTTCGGGGTGTTCCTGTCGCTGGTGGCCGTGCGCATGCTGTACCGCGCGGTGGGCGGGTGAGCCAGGAACGCGTTCAGGGCGCGTTCATCGCCATGGCTGCAAGATTGTTACTTGCCTAATTGCGCGGCGTATCGGACTGGCCTATAAGGCTTGCGAGCCGCCTCGCGTCATGGTGCCGCGCTGCGGCCTGGGAGGCGAGATGAACCGTTCCGTGTTTTCGCTGGTTGCGCCGGTGGCGGCGCTGGCGATGGCGCTGCCCGGGGTGTCGGCGGCCTCCGAGGCGCAGCCGACCGCCGACGAGCAGTGCGTGGCACAGTGCGACACACGCTCGGATCGCTGCATGGCTGCCGCAGGCGGCGACGAGAACAAGCAACAGGCCTGCGACGACGCCTACACCGAGTGCCTCAAGCAGTGCCGGTGAGCTGAACCCGTTCGCTCAGCTCGTGGCTGCCTCCCGCCTCACGCTGCCATCCCGAAGGGGCCCCGCCATGCTGGTCAGCCTGACGACCGATTTCGGTCTCGCCGACCCGTTCGTGGGACTCGTGAAGGCGCAGATCCTGGGGCGCTGCCCGCAGGCGTTGCTGGTCGACCTCACGCACGGCATCGCGGCGCAGCGCGTCGAGGAGGCGGCCTTCTGGGTGGAACGCAGCTGGCGCCATTTCCCGGCCGGCACGCTGCACCTCGTCGTCGTGGATCCGGGGGTGGGCAGCCCCCGCCAGTTGCTGGCGGTCAGGCTGGCCGGCCAGCTGTTCCTGGGACCCGATAACGGCGCGCTCGGGGGCCTGGCGGCGTCCCCCGGGGCCGAGGTCCGCAACGTGAGTGCCGGGACCCTGGACCGGCTTGGGCTCGCGACACCGAGTGCGACCTTCCATGGCCGGGACATCTTCGCGCCGCTGGCCGGCGAGCTCGCGGCGGGCCGGCTCACCTTCGAGACGCTCGGCCCCGCTGCGGGCAGTTGGGTCCCGCGGCCCGGTCCCGATCCCGCGCCGGTTGCGGACGGCGTGCTGGGACGCGTCGTGCTGATAGACCATTTTGGTAATTGTTTCAGCAATATAGATGCTGAACTTATTGTTGCACATGATATAGAGGAAGCGCGCTTCGGCGAGCATGCCTTGCCCGTCGTGCGCACTTATGCCGACCGCCCGCCGGGCACCGATGTGGCGCTCGTCAATGCCTTCGGCGTACTGGAGGCCGCCCGGGTGCAGGGCCGCGCGGACGCCGCGTTGGGCCTGCGCCTTGGCAGCCCGGTCGCGGTGCGCTGGCGGGGCGGGGGGCCGGGGACCCGGCGGGGCTGAACTTTCCCGCGAAGTTGAACTCACAGGCAGTTCGTATATATTGCGCTGCCCGCGGTTCCGGAGGGCCGGAAACCGGGTGGTTGGACAGCTTAAGGACTTGCCCCGCCATGAGCGAGACGGACGAGTTCAGCCTCGATGACGATTTTGCTGCGGAGGTCGAGGAAGACCTCGACAAGCTGATCGTCGTGCCTAATCGGCGTCCCAAGCCGGGCCGCAAGACGGTGCAGGCGGCCTGGAGCCGCGTGGAAGACGCATTGGACGAGCGGCGCCTCAAGCGCGAGCTCAACGATTACTCCGACCTCGAAGAAGCCTGACCCGGCCGCGCTGCCGCTTGACGCTGCGCTGCCGCGGCGACAGCGCCGGCGCCGCTGTTGCAGAATCACCGGCGGGGTCGTCAATCGGCGCGAGGCGGGGAAATCATCATGACAGTCGCTGCGCACCCGCCGTGGGTCGTGCTGAAGTTCGGCGGTACGAGCGTGTCCTCGCCAGGCCGCTGGCGCAACATCGTTGCCGTCGTGCGCGACCGCCTGGCTGCCGGCGAGGCGCCGGTCGTCGTTCATTCGGCGCTGTCGGGCGTCACCGACGCGCTGGAAACCCTGATCCGGCAGGCGCTGTGCGGCGGCCACGCGGCCACGCTCAATGACCTCCAGGCCCGGCACGCCGCGCTGGCGCGGGAACTCGGCATCGGCCTGCCGGCGGGCGTGCCGGGGCACCTCGCGGACCTGGAGAAGCTCGCGGCCGGCATCGCGCTGGTCAACGAGGTGAGCGACCGGGTGCGGGCGCGCGTCATGGCGATCGGCGAACTGCTGGCCACCGAGATCGGCGCCGCCTATCTCAACGCGCAGGGCGTGCCGACGACGCTCGTGGACGCGCGCACGCTGTTGCAGGCACGCGAGCGGCGCGGCGCGTTGGACCGTGCCTCGACCCTGTCGGCCAGCTGCGATTGCGAGCCGGACGCCGCGGCGGCGCAGCGGCTCGCCGCACTGGGCACGGTGGTGCTGACGCAGGGCTTCATCGCTGCCGATGGCGAGGGCCACACCGTCCTGCTGGGGCGTGGCGGTTCGGATACGTCGGCGGCCTACCTTGCCGCCAAGCTGTCGGCAGTGCGGCTCGAGATCTGGACGGACGTGCCGGGGATGTTCTCCGCCAATCCGCGGGACGTGCCGGGTGCGCGTTTGCTGAAGTCCCTGCACTACGACGAGGCGCAGGAGATCGCGACCAACGGCGCCAAGGTGCTGCACCCGCGCTGCATCCTGCCGGTCCGCCAGCGCGGCATTCCGCTGCACGTGTACGCGACCCACAGCCCCGCCGCGCCAGGCACCGTCATCAGTTCGCAGCCGGCCGATGGCGGCGCACAGGTCAAGGCGATCGCATTGCGCAAGGGCATCACGCTGGTGTCCATGGAAAGCCCGGGCATGTGGCACCAGGTCGGCTTCCTGGCCGACGCCTTCCAGGTCTTCAAGCGCCACGGCCTGTCGGTGGACCTGGTGTCCACCTCGGAGACCAACGTCACGGTGTCGCTCGACCCGCTGGCCAACGCGCTCGACGCCGCATCCCTGGCCGCGCTGGTCGAGGACCTGTCCACGTTGTGCCGGGTCCAGTTGCTGGGCCCCTGCGCCTCGCTGTCGCTGCTCGGTCGCAACATCCGCGCGATCCTGCACAAGCTGGGCGAGGCCTTCGAGCTGTTCGAGGAGCAGAAGATCCACCTCGTCAGCCAGGCGGCCAACGACCTGAACTTCACCTTCGTGATCGACGAGGAGCAGGGCGACCGGCTGGTGGCGCAGCTGCACGAACTGCTGATCCGGCCGGCGCCGTCCGACCCGGTCCTGGGGCCGACCTGGGAACAGCTGCAGTCGCCGCCGCCGGACGTGGAGCCGGCGCCGCCGTGGTGGCAGACTGCGGCGCGAGGAACTGCTCGCCGTGCTGCAAGGGCGCGATGCGGCCTTCGTCTACGACCTGCAGACGGTCGGCGACCAGGCGCGGTCGCTTGCCGCCATGGGCTCCCTGTCGCGCGCCCTGTATGCGGTGAAGGCGAACCCGCACCCCGAGATCCTGCGTCGGGTCGCAGCGGGTGGCCTGGGATTCGAATGCGTGTCGCAGGGGGAGGTCGAGCGGGTGCTGGCCTCGGTGCCGGGCGTGGACCGTGGCCGCATCCTGTTCACGCCGAATTTTGCGCCCCGCGCGGAGTACGAGTGGGCCCTGCAACAGGACATCCGCCTTACGATCGACAACGCCTATGTGCTGCGTGCCTGGCCCGATGTGCTGCGTGGCCGCGAGTTGTTCGTGCGGATCGACACGGGCCACGGCCATGGCCACCACCAGCACGTTCGCACGGCCGGCAGCCAGTCCAAGTTCGGTGTGCCGCTGTTCGAGCTCGACGAGCTGGAGTCGGCCGCTGCCGCCGCGGGAGTGCGCATCGTCGGGCTGCATGCGCATACCGGCAGCGGCAACTTCCAGATCGAGGCGTGGCTCGATACGGCCCGCGCGCTGGCCGCGGCGGCCGAGCGGTTCCCCGCCGTGCGCGTGCTGGACCTGGGCGGCGGGCTCGGCGTGCCGGACCGCCACGGCCGGCACCCCGTGGACCTCGCCGCGCTGGATGCCGCGCTCGCGGCGTTCAGGCAGCGCCACCCGCGCTTCGAGTTGTGGCTGGAACCGGGCCGCTGGGTGGTCGCGGCGGCCGGCGTGCTGCTGGCGCGCGCCACCCAGACCAAGGGCAAGGGAACCAGGCGCTACCTGGGCGTGGCGACCGGCATGAACTCGCTGATCCGGCCCGCGCTGTACGGCGCGTACCACGACATCGTCAACCTTACGCGGCTCGGTGACGAGCCGACCCACGTTTACTCGGTCGTCGGGCCGATCTGCGAGAGCGGCGACGTGCTCGGGCACGACCGCCTGCTGCCCGAGAGCCGGGAGGGCGACGTGATGCTCATCGCCGGCGCCGGCGCCTACGGGCGGGTCATGAGCTCGAACTACAACCTGCGCGACCCCGCCGGCGAGAGCGTGCTGTGAGGACCGCGCGCCTGGCCGGCATGCGCCGCAGATGAGCGAGGCCGGCTGGCGCGGCGCACTGCCACGCACGGTCGTGGTGCTGGCCTGCGTGTCCTTCGCGAACGACGCGGCGAGCGAGATGATCACGCCGTTGCTGCCCATCTTCCTGACGGCGGCGCTGGGCGCGGGTCCCGCGATCGTCGGCCTCGTCGAGGGTCTCGCGCAGGCGGCGGCGAGCGTCCTGCAGGTGATATCGGGCCGGCTGATGGACCGCGGGGCAGGGGCCAAGCGCCTGGTCCTCGCGGGCTATGGTGCGTCGAATCTGGTGCGGCCCGCCATCGCGTTCGCGCTCGGCTGGTCGTGGGTGCTGGTGTTGCGCTTCATCGATCGCATCGGCAAGGGCCTGCGCACCGCGCCGCGCGACGCCATGATTGCGGGCGCCGTCGCGCCCGGGGCGCGTGGCCGCGCCTTCGGCTTCCAGCGGGCGCTGGATCACGGGGGCGCCGTGGTCGGGCCGCTCGCGGCATTCGCGCTGCTGGCGGCCGGCACCGAGGTCCGCGACGTGTTCCTGTGGTCGGCGGTACCCGGCATCGCCGTCGTGCTGCTCGTCACGCTGGGCCTGCCGGCGGACCAGCCGCTGGCGCTGAGGCCGGCGGCGCCGTTGAGCTGGCGCCGGCTGGACCGGCGCATGCAGGGGCTGATCGTCGCGTCCGGCGTGCTGGCGCTGTCGGCGGTGCCCGAGGTGTTCATCGTGCTATGGGCCACCTCCGCGGGCCTGCCGGTGGCCTGGATTCCGCTGGCCTGGGCGCTCGCCAGCCTGGCGAAGGTGGCGATCGTCCTTCCGGCCGGCATGCTGTCGGACCGCATCGGACGCTTTCCCGTGCTGTTCGGCGGCTGGGCGCTGCGTACCGCGGTGCTGCTGGTGCTGGCGGCACCCCCACCGGGCAGCGCCTGGATCTGGATCCTGTTCGCCGCCTACGGCGTGTCCCTGGCGGCGACCGAGGCGCCGGAGCGCTCGCTGGTGGGTGACACGGCGCCGGCGCAACTGCGCGGCAGCGCCTTTGGTGTCTATCACCTGGCCACCGGCGCGCTGTTGCTGCCCGGCGCGTTGTTGTTTGGCGTGGTCTGGCAGGAGTTCGGGGCGCCGGCTGCATTTCGCGCGGCGGCCGCCATCACCGCCTGCGGCGCGGCGGCCATGGCGCTGATCGCGCTGCCCGCAGGGGCGCGCCAGCGCGCGCGCTGAACGCGCGACGGCTCAGCGGCCTGGCGGGTTCCCAGGTGGCGGGGCCGTGTCCTTGCGTTTGCGCCAGGCGCCGAACAACAGTGCGGCCAGCGCGAGCAGCAACTCGTCCACCATCGGCAACGGGTCCGGCACGAGCAGGCTGACGATGAACAGGATGACCGTCGCAGCAAACAGCCACGGGAACCGCAATCGAGACGCCAGACCGAGGATCAAGGCACGCATGACAGGACTCCGGAGGCACGGCGGCGATGCTGCGACGCTCAAGCCTAGCAAGCGCCGCGATGGCCCGTGGGGCTGGCTGAGGAACGGTCGTCCGACGGGAAATGGCTGTCGGAAATCCCGTATTCATTGCCGCCATAGTAATGGGGTTTTTGCAACGCAAAATGCCATACTCGCAGAGGATTCCATGCCGACGGCAGGGCCGTGGCCAGTACGGTATGCGGCGCGCGAGAGGCTGCGGCTGCGATCAGTGCAGCGGAGAATGGCAGCCGTTTTGACGAGGATTATCTTGATTCGGGTCGGCCGGGGCGCGCAGCCGCAGGATGGCCGAGCGAGGACCGCTTTCGCACGCACGTACGATACCGCGGGGCGACCGCGACCAGGGCGTATCGCTGCGGCGGCGCATCTCGCTTTTCTCACTTGCGGTCGGCCGCCGGTCTCGCTAATGTTGCGCCCCTCTGTTGGCCGGCACACGAGCGAGTGTGCCTGACATATACTCTAAGCATCACTGACGGTTCGCGGCCGGGCCCAATTCAGGTTCAAATCGGCTGGCACCGCAGGCGGGGGTTCAGGATCCGACTATGGCGAACGTCTATTCGGGCGGCAGCAAGTCCAGGGCATCGGCGGTGTTCGTTACGATCATCGCCCTTCATTTTGGCTTCTACATCGCCCTGATCAGCGGCTTGACGCGGGTCGGCCTCGAGATCCTGCAGGACGTCGGCATCGTCGACCTGCCGCCGCCGCCGCCGCCGCCGGAAGACCTGGACGAACCGCCGCCGCCGCCGCCGATGGAACGGCCGCCGCCGGTCGTGCCGCCGCCGCTGATCGACCTGCCGGTCTTCTCGGGTCCGACCACGGCCATCACCGCCAAGGTGGCGGAACGTGCGACCCAGAAGGCGCCGGTCGTGGCCGCCCCGACGGCGCGCCCGGTGCAGATCACGCCGCCCAGCATGAAGAGCAGCCCGCGGTCGCTGGCCAGCGCGCTCAACACGTGTTACCCGTCCGCTTCGCGGCGCCTCAACGAGGAGGGTCGCGTCGTGGTGACCGTCACCATCGGCACGGACGGACGAATGAGTGACATCCAGATCACGCAGAGCAGCGGCTTCGAGCGGCTGGATGGGGCGACGGAGTGCGTCATCAGGAAGCTGACCTTCAACCCGGGCCGTCGTGACGGCCAGGCGATTGAGGCGCAGGCGACGCTGCCGGTCACGTTCAAGCTCGAGTGACGGCAGGGTAGAGAAGATAAGGTGAGGACCAGGTCGAGCGGGTACAACAATGGCCCCTCGGGATGTTTGCTTAATTAGAGGTACCGGAGAATGGCACTTGAAAGCGGAATGAACGACAACCCGTTCGGCGTCCAGGCGCTCTGGGGCCAGGCCGACTACGTCGGCAAGGGCGTGTTCATCATCCTCGGCATCATGTCCCTGTGGTCATGGTGGGTGATGATCAACAAGTTTCTCGACCAGCGCAGCCTGAAGAAGGTCGCCAGCGACGCCGAGAAGACCTTCTGGTCGTCCGGCTCGATCCAGGAAGGGATTGGCAAGCTCAAGGGCAAGTTCAACCCGTTCCGTGACATCGCGGAAGACGGCATGCGGGCCGTCGAGCACCACAAGAAGAGCTCCAGCGGCATGACCGGCAATATCGACGTGGCCGACTGGATCGAGTCGCATGTCAAGAAGCGCACCGACATGCTGGGCTCGTTCCTGCAGAACGGCATGGTCGTGCTGGCTTCGGTGGGCGCCACGGCGCCGTTCGTCGGCCTGTTCGGCACGGTGTGGGGCATCTACCACTCGCTGATCGCCATCTCGATCGCCGGCCAGGCGTCGCTGGACAAGGTCGCGGGCCCGATCGGCGAGGCGCTGATCATGACCGCGCTCGGCCTGGCGGTGGCGGTGCCGGCGGTGCTGGGCTTCAACGGCCTGCTGCGCGCCAACAAGCAGCTCATGGAACGGGTCAACTATTTCGCGCACGACGTGCAGGCGGCCCTGGTGGCCGGCTCGCGGGTGGGGACCGGCTCGGCGGCCGCCGCCGGAAGGAAGTAAGTCATGGCGATTTCGGTTGGGGGTGACAGCGCCGACCCGATGGTCGAGCCGAACGTCATCCCGCTCGTCGACATCATGCTCGTGCTGCTGATCATCTTCATCATCACCATCCCGGTGATGACCCACGCAGTGAAGATCGACCTGCCGCGCGAGTCCAATCAACCGACCGTAACGAAGCCGGAAAACATCAACCTGTCGATCGACTTCGACGGGTCGCTGTACTGGAACGAGATCGGCATCAACCGCAATACCCTGCTGAACTACGTGCTGCAGGAAGCGGTCAAGGATCCGCAGCCCGAAGTGCACATCCGCGCCGACCGGCGCGTGCGCTACGAGCATGTGGCGGACGTTCTCTTTGCGCTCCAGCGCGGCGGCATGATGAAGGTCGGCTTCATTGCGGAGCCGCCTGCCGGCGGTTGAGCTGGCGGGGACGGCAAGCAAGCATCCTTACGACTCAAGGGCCCGCGAGCGCGGGCCCTTCTTTTTTCGACTGTGGTGGGGATGCCGGACCGGACTGTTGCTGAACTTGCGCTGAACGAATGCATTAAAGGTAGCCTGGCGGAACCATGGATCTGCGCGCCTGTCAGTTGAGACACGGACAGGTTGCAACGGAACGGGTTTCGGATCCTGGCTGTTCCAACCAATCCCCGCTGTTGCGGGGACCGGGATCCGGCGTCCCGGACAAGCTATGAGGTGCCGACGATGACGACCAAGACCCGATTGGGTGCCGCGTTGCTGAGTTGTGTCGTGAGCGTGCTGCTGGCAGTCGCCGGCGCCGAGCCCGCGTCCGCGCAATCAGCGGACTCCGCGCAGGCGGAGCACAAGCCGGAGTACAGCAAGGGTTTCCTCAAGAATGCCGGCAAGGTGCAGAAGGACGTGCAGGCGTCCCGTTGGGACGCTGCGCTGGAAGGCATCGCCAGGCTCGAGCTGCAGGATGACCTCACGGCCGATGACCGGCGCGCGATCATGAGCTGGAAGCTGGCGGCGCTGCAGGCGTCCGGCGACAACGAGAAGTTCATCGCTGCGATCGAGCAGGCCCTGGCCGGCGGATTCGCCACACCGGAGCAGATCGGGCCGATGAACCAGCAGCTGGCCGCCTGGTACAACGGCAAGAAGGACCGGGCGAAGACGCTGTTCCACTATCAGGCGTTCGTGGACGCCACGCCCGATGCGTCGGCTGCCGAGTACGAGACGCTCGGTCGCCTGCACCTGCAGTCCGAAGACGAACAGAACGGTGCGAAGTACCTGGGCAAGGCGATTGATACGGCCGTGGCGGCTGGCGAGGAGCCCAAGGAATTCTGGTACCAGCTGCTCGACAAGGTGTACTTCGAGGGCGATGAACATGCGAAGCGGCTGGCCAACCTGGAAGCGCTGGTGAGGTACTACCCGAAGCGCGACTACTACACGCGCATCGTGTCCCTGTACCGCAACGCCACGCAGGACGACCGTGTCGTGATGATGAACCTGTTCCGGCTGATCCTGGCGGACACCGGGCTGGCGACGGTGGGCGAGTACATGGCGTGCGCGGACACCGCGCTGGTCCTCGGCAGCCCGGGCGAGGCGCAGCGGGCGCTGGAGTTCGGCATGCAGGAGAAGATCGTGCCGGACGTGGGCACGAACCAGCAGTCCCTGCAGGAAGCGAAGACCGCGGTGGCGCGGGACCGCCGCGACCTGCCCAGGGACGCCCAGGCGGCCGCCGCCAATCCGGGCACGCCGGGCGAGGTGCACGTCAAGATCGGCCTCGGTTTCTTCAGCCTTGGCGACCCGGCGCAATCGGTGGAAGCGGTCCGCCGCGGGCTGGCCAAGGGCGGCGTGAAGCGCGTGGACGACGCGAACATGCTGCTGGGCGCCGCGTTGCTGCAGCTGAACCGGAAGGATGAAGCCAAGGCCGCGTTTGCGGCGGCGGCGGCGGCGGCCGGTCCCGGGACCCATATGGCCAGGATTGCAGGGCTGTGGACGGCGTTCGCCGATCGCAAGGGCGCGGCGCCGGCCACGCAGTGATGGTAACTGGCAGGCGGTTTCTGGTATAAATTTCGGCTGTTTTCCGTGGTGGCGCGCAGCGCGCCGGTTCCCGGACACTTGCAGGAGAGCCAAGACTTGGACACGCGCAACATTGAATCTCGGGGACGCGGGGCCGCGCTGGCGCTGGCGCTGATGTTTACGCTGGCGACGGCGATGCCGGCGCCGGCCGATGCGCAGCAGGCGGGCGGCTGGCGCCAGGAAGTGGCGGAGAAGGCGCAGGCTGCGCAGGAAGCTGGCCAGAAAGGCAACTTCAGCGAGGCCATCCGGCTGCTGAAGGAGGCGAAGTCGAAGGGCTCGCTGCAGCCGGCCGAGGAGCAGGGCGTCAACGAACTGATGATCTGGGCGGCCAGCAGCGCCAGGGATTATTCGTTGCTGGCCTCGACCATCGAGGAGCGGCTGGCCACGGGCCGTGTGCGCGGTGCCGACCAGGTCAACAAGCTCAAGACGCTGGCCGACGCGTATTACGCGGGCGGCGACCTGCGCCGCGCGTCGGATGCGGCCGACCGGCTGGTCAGGGCGCGTGGCTCGGCCACGGTCGATGACCTGATCCTGCAGGGCCAGCTGCAGTTCCAGCTCAAGAACTACCGCGCGGCGGCGGAGACCCTGGAAAAGGCGTACCCGGCTGCCCGGCGCGCCGGCAAGCCGACGCGACTGCAGGTCCAGCTGCTGGAGATGATGAACGCGTCGTACTTCGAGCTCAAGGATGAACGAAACCGCATGGAGGCCCTGCACCAGCTGATGGTGGTGCAACCGAAGGCCAGCGTGTTCGACCAGATCGTCGGCCAGTACCAGCGCGACGGCTATGACGCGGTCGGCATGGTGAACCTGTTCCGGCTCGGCCTGCGCACGAACGTATTGTCCAGCGAACATTACGGCAAGTACGCCGATGCGGCCCTCGACGTGTCCAGCCCGGGCGAAGCCGTGGCCATGCTGGAGAAGGGCCTGGCGTCCGGCGCGATCAAGAAGGACAACCGCAACCAGCGCCTGCTGGAGGACGCCAAGCAGCAGGTGGCCAGCCTGAAGTCCAGCCTGGCGCAACACGAGCGCGAGGCCAAGGCGATCGCCGCGGGCGACCCCGACGCGCGGCTGGCCCGGTCGTATTACACGCTGGGCGACTATGCCAAGACCGTGGAGGCAGGCAAGCGCGCCTTGCAGAAAGGCCGGCTGGACCGGCCCGACCAGGTGCACATGCTGCTGGGAGTCACGCTGGTACAGCTCAAGAAGAACTCCGAGGCGAAGACACACTTCAAGTCTGCCGCGAAGGAGAACCCCCAGCTGGAGGGTGTCGCGGACCTGTGGTGGGATATCGCCGGCGGCTGACGCGCCGCCTTTCGCGTGATCACGGAACGGGGCGCCCCAGGCGCCCCGTTCTCCGTCTGAGGCCCGGGCCAAGCCCGGGGGCCGTTCCGGCCTGAAGCGGGCCAGCAGCTAAGTTAAGATGGCGTCGTAGCCAGAACACCTACCCGAAGGAGCAACATCATGACCATCAAGGTCGGCGACAAGATACCCGCCGCGACCCTCACCCTCATGTCGAAGGACGGGCCCACCAAGACCAGCACGGGCGACCTGTTCAGCAAGGGCAAGGTCGTGCTGTTCTCCGTCCCGGGCGCCTTCACGCCGACCTGCAGCGCGCGCCACCTGCCGGGCTTCGTGGAACAGGCGTCGGCCATCAAGGCCAAGGGCGTCGCGCGCATCGTGTGCCTGGCGGTCAACGACGTGTTCGTGATGAACGCCTGGGGCAAGCAGGGGGGCGTCGAGGACAGCATCGTCATGGCCGCCGACGGCAACGGCGAGTTCACGCGGGCGCTGGGACTCGAAATGGACGCGACCGGCTTCGGCATGGGCAAGCGCGGCCAGCGCTTCGCGTTGGTCAGCGACAACGGGGTCGTCACGGCGCTCGAGGTCGAGGCGCCGGGCGAATTCAAGGTCTCCAGCGCGGAACACGTGCTGGGCCTGCTCTGAACGGCGCCTGCCGCGCAACCACCACCGGGCGCGAGGAAACGCACCTTGAGTGCACCGATCACCGCACTGTACGCCGCCGCGGCCGGCCTGCTGCTGCTATGGCTGTCGTGGCTGGTCGTGCGGGCGCGCTGGCGCTACGGCACGAGCCTGGGCACGGGAACCGAGCCGGCGATGGCCAGGATGGTCAGGGTCCACGGCAACTTCGTGGAGTACGTGCCGCTGGCGCTGCTGCTGTTGCTGCTGGCGGAACTCAACGGACTGCCGGCGCCGTTCCTGCACGTGGCCGGCGCAGTGCTGCTGGCCAGCCGCATGCTGCATGCCTGGGGACTGGCGAGCGCTTCCGGGCGATCGTTCGGCCGCTTCTACGGCACGGCGGGAACCTGGCTCGTGATCCTGGCGCTGTCGCTGGCGCTGCCGTACTTGGTCTGGCGTTGAACCCGCCGCGGGCCGCGACCCGCACCTGACGAGAAGAGGCCGCGCCGGGTGGTATATGCCCGGCGCGGCCTTCTTGCTGACAGCGGCGCCTTCAGAGCTGCTTGTCGATCTCCGGCAGCGCCGTGAACAGGTCGCCCACGAGGCCGAAGTCGGCGATCTCGAAGATCGGCGCCTCGGGATCCTTGTTGATGGCGACGATCGTGCCCGCATCCTTGATGCCGGTCACGTGCTGGATGGCGCCCGAGATTCCGACGGCAATGTACAGGGCCGGCGCGATGATCTTGCCGGTCTGCCCGACCTGCAGGTCGTTCGGCACATAGCCTGCGTCGACCGCCGCGCGCGTGGCGCCGACCGCGGCGCCCAGCTTGCCGGCCAGGTCGAAGATGGCCTTGAACTTCTCCTCGCTGCCGAGTCCGCGTCCCCCGGCCACCACGCGTGCCGCCGTCTGCAGGTCCGGTCGGTCGCTGCTGGGGGCCGATACGGACACGAGCCGCGTGTGCGAGGGCAGTGCAGCCTTCACGCTGGCGGCCTCGATCGGCGCCGGTTCGGCGCGGGCACCCGTCGCCTCGAAGGACGCGACGCGCACCGTGCACACGACCTGGCGGCCGGCAGCGACTTCGATCGTGACGATTGCATTGCCCGCATACACGGGGCGACGGAAGCGGGTGGCAGACTCGACGGCCATGACCTCGGACAGTTGCGGCGCCCCGAGCAGGGCCGCCACCCGTGGCATGAGGTCCTTGCCGAAGGTCGTGGACGGGCCGAACACGTGCGAGGCGCCGGCGGCCAGCTCCGCCACCTGCGGCGCAAGCACCGCGGCGAGCGGGGCTTCGTTGGCGGGGTTGTCCACGAGCAACACCTTGCCGACGCCGTCCAGCGCGGCGGCCTGGCTCGCGACGCCCGCGCCGTCCGTGGCGAACACGGCGACGGCAATCTCCGCCTCGGCGATGCCGCGGGCACAGGCCACGCACTTTGCGGTGGAGGGGTTGAGCTTGCCGCCCGCGTGTTCGGCGACGATCAGGATCTTGTTCATGACAGCAGCCCCTTCTTCTTCAGCGCCGCGACCAGTTCCGCAGCATCCTTGACCATGACTCCCTTCTGGCGCTGCGCCGGCGGCTCCCACTTGACGACCTTGAGGTGCGCGTCGGCGGCGACCCCGAGCGCGCCGAGGTCGGTGACCTCGAGCGGCTTCTTCTTCGCCTTCATGATGTCGGGCAACTTGACGTAGCGCGGCTCGTTGAGCCGCAGGTCCACGGTCAGCACGGCGGGCAGGTCCACCTCGATGGTCTCGAGGCCGGCATCGACCTCACGCGTGACGACCGCCGTGCCGTCGGTGGTCTTGACGGCGGATGCGAACGTCGCCTGCGGGCGGTCCCACAAGGCGGCCAGCATGGGGCCGGTCTGGCTCGCGTCGTCGTCGATCGCCTGCTTGCCCATGATGACGATGCGCGGCTCCTCCTTGCGGGTGAGGGCCAGGAACGCCTGGGCGGCCACCAGCGGGTCGACGGTCTCGTCGTGCTTGACCAGGATGGCGCGGTCAGCGCCCATCGCCAGCGCGGTGCGCAATTGCTGCTGCGCATCGTCCGGGCCGATGCCTACGGCGAGCACCTCGTCCGCCTCGCCTCGTTCCCTGATGCGCAGGGCCTCCTCGAGTGCGATCTCGTCGAACGGGTTGATGCTCATCTTCACGCCATCGGTGACGACCCCGGTGCCGTCCGGCTTGACCCGGACCCGCACGTTGTAGTCGATCACCCGCTTGACGCAGACCATGACCTTGCGCATGCGGTTCGCTCCTCAATAAACCTCAGAACTGCAGAATGACATTCAACATAAGCTGTCGTCGACGCCACGGCGCGACCCACGCGGCCGGCGGGGCCAGGAATCTCCCGCGCTGCATCGGCACCGGGCGGCGTGTGGCAGTGTGCGTGACGGGAATCCCTGCGTCGAGATCGTATATGTGCAGATGGTGCTGTCACGCGCCGGGCCGATGCAAAGCGTGTTCGCGGCGCTCGGCCTCGAACTGCACGCGAATCCGCTCCGCTGCGGCACGGAGCCGCGGCAGGAAGCGATCGAGGGCGGTCTTGACGGGTACGGCTGCGGCGGCAAAGCGGAGCGACAGGCACGCCAGTATGCGGCCCTCGAGCGTGACCGGCACCGCCAGGCTCACCTCGTCGGCCAGGCGCCGCGCACGAACCGCCGACACATAACCCTGTTCGCGGGCCTCGTTGAGGATCCGGCTCAATTCACCCTGGTTGCGGGCCAGCGCGTCCTCGTCGCGTGACGAGCGGGACAGGATGTCCACCAGCGCCTCGCGCTCCGCCGCCGGGCACCAGGCAAGGTGGGCCCGTCCCGCGGCACTGGTCAGCAACGGCAGTCGCGTACCGGCGGTGTCCTTTTCCAGCGCCAGGCGGCTGTGCGGGTCCGTCGTCTCGCGGATGACCATCGTGGTGCCCGACAGGGTCAGGAGCGACACGGGCCAGGCGGCCTCGGCGCACAGTTCCTGCAGCACCGGTCGCGCCAGCTGGCTCACCCAGGCCTCATCGTCGAATCCGTCGGACAGCCGGCGGACCTCGACCGTCAGGCGATACCGGTCATCCGCCGGGTCGCGGAACGCGTAGCCCGCCAGGCACAGCGTTTCCAGGATCCGGTAGGCCGTGGTGCGCGGGACCTTGATGTCGGCCGCCATGTCGGACACGGTGCCGCCGTCGCGCAGGTTGAGGGCCGCGAGGGCGTCGAGCCCGCGTAACAGGGCGCGGATCGGTCGGGTCGAGTCTTGCATGGGGGGTGGTCCCTGAGGCTGGCCGGGGCTGTAGCGGGACGAGTGTAAGAAATCCGCTGCCGCGCTGTCCAACAGGCGGACAGAAGGTCACGGTCACCGGACGGGGCCCGCCTGCGGCCAGCCGCCGCCCGGGCGCGGGTCCCGGGGGGCGGCAGCGACGGCCCTTGCCGAGCGCGACGGACCGGCGTAGCGTTGCTTTCGATGCCGGTCGCGTAAGGCGACCGGACCCGGGATCAGTCTCGCGGATAGCCACAAGACGAAGCGAGACCCGAGGGGAGCATCTGCCGGTCGCCCGATGGGCGCGCGGATGCCTGGCAAGAGCGGCTCTTCCACCTTGAGCCGCTTTTTTTTTGCGCGCGTCCCGCGGGGGCGGCCGCGCCGGCGTACCGCTTGCGCGGGATCGAAGTCCTCTCGTAGGCTCGCGGGAGAATCCCGGGTTGCGTCGTCGCGCCACGATGGGCCGGCGCGCGCGACCCGGCCGCGTTGACGACCTGGCGGAGGCGTGATTGGAGATTCCTGCCCCGGACCTCGCAGTACTGGCATTCACCGCCGCATCGATCGGCGTGATCCACACGCTGCTGGGGCCCGATCACTACCTGCCGTTCGTCGCGCTGTCCCGGTCGCGGCGCTGGAGCACCTCCAGGACGGTCACGATAACGGCCGCGTGCGGCATTGGTCACGTGCTCAGTTCGGTTGTCATCGGCGCGATCGGCATCGCGGCCGGCACGGCGCTCGAGTTCCTGGTGCGGGTCGAGTCGGTGCGCGGCGGCATCGCGGCCTGGCTGCTGCTGGGACTGGGCCTGGCTTACCTGGCCTGGGGAGTCGTTTACGCGCGTCGCGCCCGGCCGCATGCCCACCTGCACGTCCATGCGGACGGTACGCTGCATACGCACGACCACGACCACAAGCTGGCGCCGCATGCGCACGCGCCCGGCCCGCGCATGGAACCGGGCGCCGCCGTCACGTTCGAGCCGCTGCCGGCGCCGCAACCGCACCCGGTCGTGTCGGCCACGCCCTGGGCATTGTTCCTGATCTTCCTGTTCGGCCCCTGCGAGCCGCTCATTCCGGTCCTGATGTACCCCGCCGCGCATTCCAGCTGGGTGGCGATCGGGGTGGTCTGCATCGTGTTCGCGGCCGCGACCATCGGCACGATGCTGGCCGTGGTGCTGGCCGTGCGGGGCGGCCTGGAAGCCCTGGGTGACCGCGCGCACGGCCTGGAAAGATGGTCGCACGCCCTCGCCGGGGCGACCCTGGCGGCCTGCGCGATGCTGATCCTGTTGCTGGACGCCTGATGCCGGCATCGCGCGGGGTCACGCCATGAACCTGGTTCCGGGTTAGCGTGGCCGCATGAGCCCCCGTACGGATGGCCCCGCGTACTTGCGCAACGCGCAGTGGCTGCAGCACCTCGAGCGTGGCGGCACGGTCCTGACATCCGGGCGGCGCGAGGCCCGTCACCTGCGACGGCTCTACGACGTTGCGCAACTCGGCGCCGGGCGGGAGGTCTGGCCGACCGCCGACGTGCTGCCGCTCGCTGCCTGGATGGCGGAACGCTGGGCGGAACTCGCGGCCAGCGACGCGAGCCTGCCGACGCTGCTCGGCGAGGAGCAGTCCATCTGGCCGTGGCGTGCCAGGGTCGAGGAGGGCGCTGACGGGTCGTTGCTGCCGATTCACGACCTGGCCGCAGCCGCCCGCAGCGCCTGGATCGGGCTGCGGCGCCATGCCGGGTCACTGGACCTGCTGGCCGAGCAGGCGGCGACGCGGGACCAGCGGATGTTCCGGGCCTGGGCGGGGCAGGTCGAGGCCGACCTTGCCGCGCAGGGCTGGCTGGATCCGGGACTGCTGGAGGTGGCGCTGTCGGTGCAGGCTCACGCCCTCGGCCGCAGCCGCAGCCTGCTGCTGGCCGGATTTCCGCGCCGGCCGCCCGCGCTCGAGGCGCTGCTCGAGTCCCTGGCGCGCGGCGGCACGGTGATCGTGGCCGCCGCGGCGCCGCCGGCGGGCGGCCGCGCCCGCGCGTACGCCGCCACGGACCCCGACGATGAGCTGCAGGCACTCGCGAACTGGCTGCGGGCCCGATTGTTCGAGAATCCCGCGGCGAGCCTGGCGGCGATCGTGCCGGATCTGGCGGGGCGTCGCGATGCGTTCGAGCGGACGCTGGAGGCCACCCTGCAGCCGGAGCTCGAAGCGCCCGGCGCGCAGGCGCGGGACTGCGTGTTCGATCTCGCTGGCGGCGCGCCGCTGGCCACCCTGGGCGTGGCCGAGGCGGCATTGAACTGCCTCGATGCCTGCCGCGAGATCGTCGCGGCAGGCGTGGCCGGCCGGCTGCTGTTGAGCCGCTACGTCGGCACAGCCGACGGCGATTCCAGTCGCACACGGCTGGACTTGCGCCTGCGCAGGACGGGGGTGACCAAGTGGAGCGCGCCGGCGCTGGCGTCGCTCGCCCGCGAGGAGTCGTGCCCGGGATTCGCTGACGCGTTGCACGCGGCGCTGGCCTGCCGCGAGGCAGCACGAACGCGCACCGCCGAGCAATGGGCGCGGGTGTTCGGCGACGTGCTGGCGGCCTGGCGCTGGCCGGGCGACGCGGCGCTCGCCACGGACGAGTATCAGGCGGCGCAGGCGCTGCGCGACCGCCTGTCCCGGTTCGCGGCGCTGGCACGCACGGCGCCGCCGATGGGATTCGAGGCGGCGCTGGCCGAATTCGCCCGGCTCGTGCAGGGGCCATACCAGCCGGAGCGGGGCGATCCGAGCGTGCTCGTGTTTGATCGCCTCGAGCCGCCCGGCGTGGACTTCGACGGGCTCTGGGTCGCCGGCCTGGGCGCACCCGCCTGGCCGCGTGCCGCGGCGCCGGACCCCTTCATTCCCCTGTGGGTGCAGCGCCAGCTCGGCATGCCGGGTGCGACGGCGTCGAGTTGTCTGGACGAGGCGATCGCCACGACCGGCGCGTGGCTGGGGTGCGCTGCGGAGGTCGTCTTCAGCTGGCCGACGCGGCAGGACGACGCCAGGGTTGAGAAAAGCCGCGTGCTGCCGGAAGCGCTCGAACCCCTGCCGGCCGTCGAGCGCATGTCTCCCCGCAGCGTGGCGCTGTTCGACGCTGGCGGATCCTTGCCCATGCACGATGACCCGCCGCCGCCGCTCGCCCCCGCCGACGCCCGCGGCGGTTCGCGCATTCTCGAGCTGCAGTCGCAGTGCCCGTTCCGTGCCTTCGCGGAACTGCGGCTCGGCGCGCGGCCGCTGGAACAACCCAGCGGCGGCATCGACGCGCGACAGCGCGGCTCGGTACTGCATCGCGCGCTGGAGCTGCTGTGGGGAGAACTCGGCGGGCGGGCCGGCCTGGATCAGGACGATGCGCAGCTGCGCCGGCTCGTCGAGCTCTGCACCGAGCGGGCGTTGTCGGAGCGCCTGCCGGCGGGCATGGCCCGCCGGCTGTGGGAACTCGAACGCGACTGGCAACGCGAGGCGCTGGCGCAGGAACTGGAACTGGAGCGCGCGCGCGGTGAATTCCAGGTCATCTCGCGGGAGGCGCCGCTGCACCGGCAGCTGGCGGGATTGCCGCTACGGGTCATTCCCGACCGGGCGGACAGGTTGCCGGACGGCAGCACGGTGCTGATCGACTACAAGACCGGCGACCCCAGGCTGACGCACTGGCGAGGCACGCGCCCGGATCAGCCGCAGTTGCCGCTGTACGCGGTGCTGCTGGGGGAGGACGTGTCAGGCATCAGCTTTGCCGCCGTGTCGGCGCGGCAGGCGCGCTTCATCGGCGTCGGTCGCAGCGACGATCTGCTGCCGGGCCTCAAGGCGGCCGCGGCGTTCCCGGCCGACGACGGCAAGCAAGGTGGCTACGACTGGGAGCAGCTGCGGCGCGGCTGGGCGGATGCGCTGGCGGCGCTGGCGACGGCGCATCTCGGCGGCGATGCGGCCGTGAGCCCGAAGTCGCTGACGAGTTGCAGGAACTGCCACCTGCAGACCTTGTGCCGCGTGGCCGGCGAGGCGCCGGACGCGGAGGAGGGCAGCGATGGCTGAGCCGGCCCGGACCGACGAGCAGGTGCGGCGCGAGGCCATTGAGCCGCACGACTCCTTCATCATCCAGGCGCCCGCGGGATCGGGAAAGACCAGCTTGCTGACGAACCGCTTCCTGCGGCTGCTCGCCACCGTGGAACGACCCGAGGAGATCGTCGCGATCACGTTCACGCGCAAGGCCGCGGCCGAGATGCGGCAGCGTATTGTCGAGGCGCTGGCGACGGCGGAGGCGTCACTCCCGCCGGCGAGTTCCGTGCACGACCGCTGTACCGTGCAGCTGGCGCAACGGGCACTGGCCCATGGACGCGCGCGCGGCTGGGACCTCGCGCGGCACCCGTCGCGGCTGCACATCCAGACGATCGACGGGCTCAATCACTGGCTGGCCCGGCGGCTGCCGCTCAGCGCGAGGCTGGGACTGTCACCGCAGTTGCTCGACGACGCGACGCCGGTGATCGGCGAAGCCGTGCGGCGTTTCGTCGCCCTGATCGAGGCCGACGGCGAGCCGGGCGGTGCGCTGCTGTGGCTGGCCCGGTTGCTGGAGCACGATCCGGCCCGCCTCGAGAGCTTGCTGGCCGGCATGCTGCAGCGCCGTGAACTGTGGCTGCCCAAGCTGTTCGACCTCATGGCGTCGCCGACCCCGCGCGCGGACATGGAAGGACTGCTGGCGGCGAGCGTCGAGGCGGAACTGGCGCGGCTGCGGGCGCAGGCCGACGTGCCGCTCATGGGCGAGCTGCTGGCGCTGCTTCGCGAGGCGGCCGCGGCGGTCGGCGCGGACGGCCCGCTGTGGACGCTGCGCGCTGCGCGAGTGCTGCCGGCGGCCAGCGCGGCCGCGCTCGGGGAGTGGAAATGCCTGGTGGCGGCCCTGTTGACGGGGAAGGACGCGGCACGCAGGAAGGTCGACGCCCGGGACGGCTTCCCGCCCACGCTGAAGCCACTCAAGGCGCGGATGACCGACCTGCTGGTGCGCCTGGCCGGGGACGACGCGCTGGTGGCGGCGCTCGCCGGCGTGCGGCTGTTGCCGCCCTGTGCCTACACCGACGCGCAGTGGCGCTGCGTCGAGGCGCTGCTGAGCGTGCTGGTGCCCGCGGCCGCGACGCTGCAGCAGTCGTTCGCGCAGCGTGGCCAGCTGGACCACCCGGCCGTGGCTGCCGCGGCGCGCGAGGCGCTCGGCGGTGCGGAGGCGCCGAGCGAACTGGCGCTGGCGCTCGAGTACCGCATCCGTCACGTGCTGGTGGACGAGTATCAGGACACCTCGCCCGTGCAGCAGGCCCTGCTGACGCGGCTGGTGGCGGGCTGGCAGAAGGACGACGGGCACACGCTGTTCTGCGTGGGCGACCCGATGCAATCCATCTACGGCTTCCGCGAGGCCGACGTCACGCTGTTCCTCGAGGCGCAGGCGCGCGGCATCGGCGCCATCCCGCTCGCCGTGCGCAGGCTGAGCAGCAACTTCCGGTCCTGCCGGTCCGTGGTCGAATGGGTGAATGCGGTCTTTGCCGGCCTGTTGCCGCAGGCGGAGGACTACGAGAGCGGGGCGGTGCCGTATTCGCCGAGCCTGCACACGCGCGCCGACGAGCCAGGCGCCGGCGTGCGCGTGCATGCGTTGCTGGGCGACGACCGCGGCCGCGAGGCCAGCCGTGTCGTCGACATCGTGCAGGAGGCGTCGCAGCAGGCCGAGCGGCTCGAGGCGGCGGCCCGGCGGCGGGGCGGAACCGGTCGACAGGCGCTCGATTGCCATCCTGGTGCGCAGCCGTTCGGTACTGCCGCCGATCCTCGCCGAATTGCGGCGCCGCGGCATCGGTTACCGCGGCGTCGAGCTCGAGGCGCTGTCGCAGCGGGCTCCGGTGCGGGACATCCTCGCCCTGGCGCGCGCCTTGCTGCATACGGGCGATCGCACCGCGTGGCTGTCGGTGCTGCGTGCGCCGTGGTGCGGGCTCACCCTGGCGGACCTGCACGCGCTGGCGGCGCCGGCGCACCAGGCCCTCATCATCGAGCGGCTGCGCGATCCGGCGGCGCTGGTCGCCCTGTCCGGCGACGGCCAGCGGCGCTGCGCGCGGGTCCTGGCCGTGCTGGAGGCCGGCCTGGGCGAGCGGGGCAGGCGGGCGCTGGGCTCCTGGGTGCGCTCGGTATGGCTGGCGCTCGGCGGACCGGCCACGCTGGACGATGCATCGGACCTCGACAATGCGGAGGCCTGCTTCTGCGCCCTGGACAGCGCGGGCGCCGAGGCGCGGGGCCTGCCGGACGCGACGGAACTCGAGTCGACCGTCGGCGCGCTGATGGCGTCGCCGGTCGGGCAACCCGATGCCCGAGTGCAGGTCATGACCATCCACAAGGCCAAGGGCCTGCAGTTCGACACGGTCATCCTGCCCGGTATCGGCCGCGGCACGGCCGGCGCGCCGACGCAGTTGCTGTACTGGGCGACAGTCGCCGCCGGGGCCGGCCGTCGCGGCATCGTGCTCGCGGGACATGGCGACGGCCAGGACGATGCGCTCGAGTCCTGGATGAGGCGACTGGAGCGGGACCGGCGCTCGCTGGAGCTCGGGCGGCTGGCGTATGTCGCCGCCACGCGTGCACGCCGCAGCCTGCATATCGTCGGCAGCGTCAGGCTGGACTTGAAGGGCGACGCACCGCGCCTCGCGGCGCCCGGCGCGAATTCGCTGCTGGCCTTCTTCTGGCCCGTGCTGCAGGCGGATTTTCAGCAGGCCCTGGCCGTGGCGCTGGCGGCGGACGCGGCACTGCCGCACAGCGACGTGGCGGCGCCCGGCCTCCGTGCGGCGCCCCTGCGGCGCCTGGCCGCGGACTTCGACGGGCCGTCGGCAGCACCGGCGGCGACGACCGCCAGCACGAGGCGCGCACGGCGCACCCGCGAGACCGTGCGGCCCCACTTCGACTGGGCGGGCCTGGAAGCGATCGCCGTGGGCACGGTCGTGCATGCCGAACTCGAGCGCCTCGCACGTAGCGGACGACGGCCGGCGCCGCCATCGGTCCACTGGCGTGACCGCCTGCAGCGACTGGGCCTGCCGCCGCAACGGCTGGACGCCGCCGCGGCCCGGGTCGAGCGCGCGATGGCGTCCGTCGCAGCGAGCGAGTTCGCCGCCGGGTTGCTGGATCCGGGTCAACAGGATGCAGCGAGCGAGTTCGCACTGACGGCGCAACTCGACGGCGAGCTGGTGAGCGTCAAGATCGACCGCACCTTCGTGGACGGCGACGGCGTGCGCTGGATCGTGGACTGGAAGGTGAGCGCCCACGAGGGCGGCTCGGTGGACGACTTCCTGCGACAGGAGCTGGAGCGATACGCCGATCAGCTGCAGCGGTATGCGCGGGTCATGCGCCTGTACGACGGCAGGCCGCAGAAGGTGGGGCTCTACTTCCCGCTGCTCGATGCGTGGCGCGAATGGCGCCCGCCTGCCGGGCCGCCGGACAGCGCCGGCGGGGCCTAGGGCCTGTTAACACTTATGGCATCGCTGCGTTGCAGGTCCACAGGGCTTCAGCCAAGGCGCGAGGTGCGATGTGTGGTCATTCCACATGAGCGCCGAGCAACGCCGGCTGAAGCCCTGTGGGCCGCAACCCTGAGGGACCGGGCTCGTACCGAGCGGGGCTTCGTTGCTCTTCCCTCATGTACATTCAGTACAGGTCGGTCATCGCGCCTTGCCCCGCTCGGTAGGAGCCGCGGTCGCAGCGATGCCATAAGTGTTAACAGGCCCTAGAGCGTTCCCTCGATCGCGAACGGGCGCCGGCCCAGCGAGTCGGGGGGGCCGAGGAACGCCAGCGTGTTCACCACGGCCGGACCGGCGTCCGCCAGTGCCGCGACTTCCCCGCTGATCAGGTAGCTGCGGTCCGGGGCGAGTTCCAGCGTCGCGCGCACGCGCATCGGACCGTTGTCCAGGTCGCGCAGCCGGCCGGCGATGCCCTCGCCGCCGACGGCGCCTTGTCCTAGCGTGAGTTCGAAGTCGCCGATGTTGGCGCCGCGCTCGCCCGGCGCCTTCAGCTGCCTGACGGTCACCGTGCCGGCGGCGGATACCGGATACCGGTCGCGCAGCACCAGCCGGTCGACGGCCAGTTCGACCGCGCCGGCCCAGCCGTCGGGACCCACGATTCCCGCGACGGCCGCCACGGGAAAGCCGCCGCGGATCCGCCGCAGCTCGACCCGGCCGCCGCCGCGCGTCCGCACGTCGAGCGTGACTGCGCCGCCGGCCGGCTCGAGTCGCAGCCCGTAGTCCGCTTCCAGCAGCAACAGCCGCCACGGCCGGTTCGACCAGCGCAGCGCGCCCAGCGGCTGGCCGCGCAACATGACTTCGGCGGCACGACCCCACCAGACGCTGCCGCTGACGCCGCGCAGTTCGATCTCCGGCGGCAGGTAGCGCAGCGCGAGCGAGGCCGGCAGGAAGGCGACCATGAACAGCAGGAAAGCCGCCGCACCGGCGGCGATCAGTAACTTCGACCTGTGCATGCCGTTCAGGGGCCGCGCAGCACGAGGCTCGCGTTGACCAGCCCTTCGGTCGCGGTGCCGTCGATGCTGGCCATCTCCACCACGAGCCCGCGCTCCTGCTGTACGCGCGACAGCCAGATCACCAGGGCGTCGAACGAGGCGCCCTCGAAGCGCACGCGCAGCCCGCCGTTGCCGGCCGGTTCCACCCCGCTCAAGGCCGGTGCCAGTCCGGCGTCGCGCGTCGTGCGGTCGACCAGCAGCGGCAGCGACTCGTCGCCGCGCACTGCGGGCATCGCCTGCAGGCGCGGCGCCACGGCCTGCATCCACGCGAGGTCGGCGCGCTTGGACTTGAGGCGGGCCTCGGTCGCAGCGGCCGAGGCGTGCAGCTGCCAGGTACCGCCGACCAGCAGCAGCGCCGCCGCGGCGATGCCGCCGTACAGCACGACCTTCTGCTCGCGGGGCGCGAGTCCGGCGTACCAGTCGGACAGCTTCATGTCCGCCCTCCCGGGCCGATCGACACGAGGCCGTCCACGCCGCCCTCGCGCGGCTGGGTCGACTGCACGTTGAACGCCAGTCCCTGCTGGCCAGCGGCCCGTTCCAGTTCCGCCAGCAAGGCGCCCGACGGCGCGGAGATGCGCAGGTCGAGACCGCGGTCGCGCCAGCCCAGCGACTGGATCCGCACGCCCGGGACGGCGGTCATCGCCTGGGCCAGCGGCGCCAGCCGCCCGAGCAGGCCGGCCGGGTCGGCACCGGCCGCGCCACCCAGGCGCTGCTGCATCTGCAGGCGCGGATCCACGATCCGCTCGACGCCCGGCATGGCCACGCGGAACACCTGCTCGATCTCCGCATCGAGCCGCTGCTCCTCGATGCGTTGCGTGACGATGTCATACAGGCCCGCCCCGCTGTGCACGACGAACAGCGCGGCCGCCAGCGCGGCGGCGAGCCGCCAGCGCTGCCACGAGGCCTTCCAGCCGGTGCGCGGCGCGTACTGGCCGCTCAGCAGGGACAGCGGCTGCAGGGCGACTGCGGCGCTGGCCAGCAACGGCAGGGAACCGTCCGGAAGCAGATGCAGCTCGAGGCTGCCGGTGGCCTCCCGCAAGGCCTCGATGACGTCGCGCGAGGCCGCCCAGTCCTGTTGCGCAACATGGAACTGCAGGTGGCGGTCGTCGCCTTCCAGGCCCGCCAGTGCAAATGCCTCCGACAGCGGCTCGGCCACCAGCGCGACCGGCGTGCCGCCGGGGCTGCGCACCAGCAGGCTGCCGTCCTCGAGCAGCACCACGATCTTGCCGGGGTTGTCCGGCAGGCATTGCGTCTCCGCGTGCAGCGCCACGGGAGCGATGCCGGCCTGCGCGAGTTGCTGCAGCCAGGCCTCCAGCCGCACGCGTTCGACGGCCGCTACGGGTGTGCGTGAATCCGCGCCGGCCTTGCCGGCGGCGAAGTGGAACGCGTCGATGTCGCCCGCCAGCTGTTCCTCGAGGGCGAACGGCACGATCTGCGCAACGCGCGCACCGCTGCGCACGGGCAGTTCCGGGCGCGCCAGCAGGACCCCCGAGCCGGGCACCAGCGCGATCACGCTGCGCTCGGCCGCGAGTGGCGCCGCATCGGCCAGGCTGCCCGTGGACAACGGGCCGAGCAGCGCCCCGCTGCCGTCGACGACGACCCAGGATGCCGGCTCCGAAAGCCGCAGGACCAGATACTGCGTCATGAAGTCACTCTGTGCCGATGGAGCGAACCACTGCGCGGACGCCACCGGCGGGGTTGCGTTCGAGGAGACTGTACAGCGTGAGTTGCGAGGTGCCAATACTGACGATCGTCGTAATCCGGAACCAGTTGGTGTTCTCCGCCAGTGACGCCTGCAAGGCGGCGAATTCCGCCTCGTCGATGCTGGCGCGCAGATCGTCCAGCCTGGGGAAGCAGTGGTCGCGGCGGTTGCCCAGCAGGGCCTCCGCATCGCCGAACCCCGTGCCGCCCTCGACCAGCGCGGCGAGCACCCGGGCGGTGGCGGTGCAGACGTTGATCCGCGTGCCGACCGGCAGCGCGGCGATGTGCGGCCTGATGCGGGCGTAGTCGTCGACACTGAAACCCGGCAGGGCCATCAGCTCGGTGGTGGTCGTGATCGGGCCGTTGGCCGTGCGGTAGGGCGGCATCTGGCCGCTGTAGACGCCATCTTCCGCGCCGTCCGGGAAGTTGTCGACGGTGTCCGTGTCCAGCCAGTCGGCCAGCATGCCCGCCCAGCGCGGGTCCACCTCGACGCCCAGCAGCAGCCGCCGGAAGCGCTCGACATTGACCTCGTCGATCGTGCCGTCCGGCTTGATGAGGTTGTTGACGTTGAAGCGCCCCTGCATGTCCTCGACGAAGCCCTCGATCATGCCGCCGTCGATCGGCAGGGGCGGGACCGGCCGCGCCCAGTCCTCGGACAGGTGGTCCTGCTGGGACTGGGTCAGGTCCTGGTTCAGGATCTGCGCAGCCCAGGCCTCGGCGCCCAGCGCGACCTGCCAGCCCTGGTTCAACGCGGCGAGGCCGCCGGTGCGGCGCAGGTCGAGCGCCGCCTCGGTGCCGATGCGGACCGACAGCACCGTGGCGATGGCCACGAGCACGACGGCGGTGATCAGGGCGACGCCCCGCTGCCTCATCCCGCCACCTCCACCAGCCGCCGCAGCTCGCCGTAATCCGACAGCACGACGACGATTTCCACGGCGCGGGGTCGCTGGCGCAGCGCGACCTCGGGATCTTCCTCGAGTGGCGGCCACTGTGGCTGCCACTCGGCACCGCCGCCCAGGTAGCGGATGTCCACCCGCTCGACGCCGGTCAGCAGCCGGCGCGTCACGGGTTCATTGGCGAGGGTCGCGTCCGTGACGTTCCAGTGGCGCCGCACGAGCGTGCGGTCCTCCAGGACGTAGACCACGCGCTGCACCGTGCCGCGCGGCGTCCCGGCCGTGTTGGGCCAGCCGGCGCGCGACAGTTCGACGAGGTCGATGCCGTTGGGGTCGCGGAACACCGCGGGCCGGTAACCGTCGCCGACCAGCGCCCGCGCGGGACGGGGCGCCAGCAGCCGGAAGTCCGTGGTCATGAGCGTCACCGCACGCTGGACTTCCCGCACCCGCGTCATGTGCGTGCGCGCATGGTCCACCGCGAGTCGCGCCTCGGCGACGCCGCGATGGCCCATCACGCCCAGGATCGCCAGGATGAAGCTGGCGACCAGCACCTCGACCAGGGTGAAACCGCCGCTGCGCCTCACGGTTCGTCGTCTCCTGCCTCGTCGCCGGTCACGGCGCCGTGCCACGACGTTGCCGACGGCGCGCTGCGCGCGGCGACCGCCCCCGCAAAGCCGGTCACGCGCCCCAGCGACGAGCCGTCGCGGTCGGACGCGCGCCGCACCTCGAGGTCGATGCGCCGCAGGCCGTCGACCGGCGTCTGCGACACGGTGGCGGTCCAGTGCCAGCGCTGGCCCGCGTAGTCGACCTCGCCCTCGGTCTCGTCCACCGAAGGCAACTCGCCGGTCAGCCGCATCTCGACCAGCCGGTTGTCGGCGATCCAGGTCGCCAGGGTGCGGTCGCGCAGGTAGCCGGTGTTGTTGATCGTGTCGCTGACCACGCGGAACACCGCCATCATGCCCAGCGCCACGATCGCGATGGCCACGACCACCTCGATCAGCGTGAAGCCCCGCGAGAGGCGCTCAACGCTCATCGTCCCTCGACAATTCGATGGTGCCGTCATACGCGCCGGACAGCGTGGCGCTGGTGTCGCTGCCGGATCGGGTCAGCGTGATGCGGTACGGCGTGATCTCGCCGCTCGCGTAGGCGACCACCTGCGGCAGGCGCGTCTCCGGGCGGTCCGGCCGGCGCAACAGCACCCGCCGGCCCTCGGTCTCCAGGGCGAAGGTCAGCCCGGGCGGCAACGCGTGCCGGGCGAACCACGGGTCGCCCGGCACCGCGACCCAGCCGCGGCGCCCATCGAAGCCCATGACCTCGTAACTCTCCGGCTCCAGCCGCAGCCCGTAGTCGCGCCCTTCCAGTTCGGCCTGCTCGAGCGCCAGGCCGACGACGTCGGCCAGGCGCCGCGTCTCGTCGTCGATCTCGCTGTCGCCGCCCAGTGCGCCCACGGCCACGGTGACGGTCGTCACCATGATCGCGATGATGACCATCACCACGAGGATCTCGATCAAGGTCATGCCGCGCGGCAGCGCGGCGGGGACAGGGGGGCGGCGGGGCACGGTGGATCCGGGGCCCGGTTACTCGATGTTCCAGTTGCCGATGTCGGCGTCCCGCTCCTCGCCGCCGGGCTCGCCGTCCGCGCCCAGCGAGTAGAGGTCGTAGGCCCCGCCACGCAGGCCGGGCGAGAGGTACTGGTAGTCGGCGCCCCACGGGTCCTTGGACAGCTTCTGCACGTAGCCCCCTTCCTTCCAGTTGCGGATCGAGGGATCGGCCGGCCTGCGGATCAGCGCCTCGAGGCCCTGTTCGGTGGTCGGGTAACGGAAATTGTCCATGCGGTACAGGTCGAGTGCCGTGCCCAGCGTGCGAATGTCCGCCGCGGCCTTGGTCACGCGGGCGTCATCCACGCGTCCCAGGATCTGCGGACCGATCAGCGCGCCGAGGATGGCGATGATGACCATCACCACCATGATTTCGATGAGCGTGAAACCGCGCTCGGGCAGGGAGGAAAAGCGCATGATCTGGCTCCGTTCAGTTCCTGTGGCAGGCTGCCGGAAGAGGCGGGCATGATATCAGACGCCGTTCGGTCGACGCGGTTCCCGGGCCGCCGCCAGCCGGGCCGGCGCGACGCCCGCGGGCGCCGGGTGCCTATAATCGGCAGCGGTTGGGCCATCGTGGAGCGGAGTCCTTGAAAGTAGCGTTCGTATTCCCCGGCCAGGGATCGCAGTCCGTAGGCATGCTGGCCACGCTGGCCGCAGCCGAGCCGCTGGTCGTCAGCACGTTCGACGAGGCCTCTGCAGGTCCTCGGCTACGACCTGTGGAAGCTGTGCCAGCACGGTCCCGAGGACGAACTCAACGCGACCGAGCGCACCCAGCCCGCCATGCTGGTCGCCGGTGTCGCGGCCTGGCGCGCCTGGCAGGCCCGCGGTGGGCCGGACCCCTCGGTCATGGCAGGCCACAGCCTGGGGGAGATCACGGCGCTGGTGTGCGCCGGGGCCCTGCGGTTCGAGGATGCCGTGGCGCTGGTGCAGTTTCGCGGCCGGGCCATGCAGCAGGCCGTGCCGGCGGGCGGGGGCTCGATGGCCGCCGTGATCGGGCTCGACGATGCCGTGGTCGAGGACGCCTGCCGCGAGGCCGCGCAGGGCGAGGTGGTGGTCGCCGCGAATTTCAACGCGCCCGGCCAGGTGGTCATCGCCGGCGACGCCGCCGCCGTGGCGCGCGCCATTCAGGCTCTGCAGCAGCCGTGGCGCGCGGCGCGCACTGCCGCTGCCGGTCTCGGCGCCGTGCCACAGCCCGTTGCTGCAGCCGGCGGCGGAGCAGTTGCGGGAACGGCTGCGGGACCTCACGGTCCTGGCCCCGCGCGTGCCCGTCCATACGTTCGAAGGCGGCTGGCACGACACGCCGCAGCACATCCGGGACGGCCTGTGCCGGCAGTTGTTCAATCCCGTACGCTGGACGGCGATCGTCAATGCGATCATCGCGGCGGGTCACACCCACGTGGTGGAAGCGGGTCCCGGCAAGATCCTCGCCGGGCTCGTGCGGCGCGCGGAGGGGGGGCGGCAGCTGACCCTGTACGCCATCGATGGCGCCGATACGCTGGCTGCGGCACTGGCCGGGATCAAGGGAGAGGCGGCATGACGGCTGTCGAGACACTGACCGGCGAAGTCGCGCTGGTGACGGGGGCATCGCGCGGCATCGGCCGCACCATCGCGCTGCGGCTGGGACGTGCCGGTGCGACCGTCGTCGGCACGGCCACCGGGCCGGACGGCGTGCGGGCGATTCGATGCCCTGATCGCCGAGGCGGGCTGCGCAGGTCGCGGCGTCGTGCTGGACGTGGCGCGACCCGCCGACGTGGACGCGGTGCTCGCCGACATCGAGGCGCGCGAAGGACCGGTGACCATCCTGGTCAACAATGCGGGCATCACGCGGGACGGCTTGCTGCTGCGCATGAAGGCGGAGGACTGGGACGCCGTCATCAATACCAACCTGGCGTCGGTCTTCCGCCTGTCGAAGGGCGTGTTGCGCGGCATGATGAAGGCGCGTCGCGGCCGCATCATCAGCATTGCCTCGATCGCCGGACTGATCGGCAATCCGGGGCAGGCCAACTACAGCGCGGCCAAGGCAGGGATCATCGGCTTCAGCCGCTCGCTGGCCAGCGAGGTCGGCTCCCGCGGAATCACCGTCAACGTGGTGGCGCCGGGCTTCATCGACACCGACATGACCCGCGCGCTGACCGAGGAGCAGCGGCGGGCGCTCGCGGCGCAGGTCCCGCTGGGACGCCTCGGCAGCGTGGACGATGTGGCCGCAGCGGTGCTGTTCCTGGCCTCCCCCGAGGCGGCCTGGATCACGGGGGAAACGCTGAATGTGAACGGCGGCATGCACATGCCCTAGCCTGGGCATGCCAGCGCAACTATCTGTATAATATGGGTTTTCCTGGGCCCGTTGCGGCATATGCTAGCGGGCGCACGGGGGTTTACATAGAATGTCGCCCCCGTACCGGCCGCAGGGTCGCCGGGGCACCCAGCCAGTTACAGGACAACTACTACGATGAGTACAGTCGAAGAACGGGTCAAGAAGATCGTGGCCGAGCAGCTCGGCGTGAAGGGCGAGGAGGTCACCGCGGATGCCTCGTTCGTCGACGATCTGGGCGCCGACTCGCTGGATACGGTGGAACTCGTCATGGCGCTCGAAGAGGAATTCGAGACCGAGATCCCGGACGAGGACGCCGAGAAGATCACCACGGTGCAGCAGGCGATCGACTACATCACCGAGCACCAGTCCAAGTCCTGATCCATGCCGGCGACGGGCCCCGGTCCAGCGGCCGGGGCCCGTTGCGTGTCTGCCCCCTGCATGGCAGGGTACCCCCCGGGGGGAATCAGTGAGCAAGCGTCGCGTCGTCATCACCGGACTCGGAGTCCTGTCGCCGCTCGGCAGCACCGTCGCCACGGCCTGGGAAGGCGTGCTGGCGGGGCGCAGCGGCGTGGGCTCGATCACGCGTTTCGATGCCAGCACCTTTCCGGTGCAGTTCTACTGTCCCGTGCGCGGCTTCGACGTGGACGAATACCTGAATTCCAAGGACGTGCGTCGCATGGACCCGTTCATGCAGTTCGGGGTCGCGGCCGGCATGCAGGCGATCCGGGATTCCGGGCTCGAGGTGACCGATGCGAACCGCGAGCGCATCGGCCTGATCTTCGGCGCCGGCATCGGCGGCCTCGCCACGATCGAGGAGAACCACGACCGGTACCTGGACGGCCGCTCGGCGCGCAAGGTATCGCCGCTGTTCATTCCGTCCAGCATCGTCAACATGATCGCCGGGCACCTGTCCATCCTGTACGGGATCAAGGGCCTGAACCTGGGCATCGTGACGGCCTGCACCACTTCCACCCACGCCATCGGGCTGGGCCTGCGCAGCATCCAGTACGGCGACGCCGACGTGGTCGTGGCTGGCGGGGCGGAAATGGCGGAAACGCCGCTCGCCTTCGGCGGCTTCTGCCAGGCGAAGGCCCTGTCGACCCGCAACGAGGATCCCGCGGGCGCCAGCCGGCCGTGGGACCGCGACCGCGACGGCTTCGTCGTCGGGGAGGGGGCGGGCGCGGTCGTGCTCGAGGAACTCGAGGGCGCGCGGGCGCGCGGCGCGCGCATCTATGCGGAGGTGGCCGGCTTTGGCATGAGCGGCGACGCCTACCACATCACCGCACCGCCGCAGGACGGCGACGGCGCGCGGCGTTCCATGGTCAATGCGCTCAATGACGCGCGCTGCAATCCCGAGGACCTGCAGTACATCAACGCCCATGCGACCTCGACCGTGCTCGGCGACCTGGCCGAGACCAACGCGATCAAGAGCGCGTTCGGCGCCCATGCTGCGCGGCTGGCGGTGAGTTCCACCAAGTCCATGACGGGGCACCTGCTGGGCGCAGCCGGCGTGGTGGAGGCGATCTTCACGGTGCTCGCCATCCGCGACGGCGTCGCGCCGCCCACCATCAATCTGGATGCGCCCGGCGAGGGCTGCGACCTCGACTACGTGCCGCACACCGCCAGGCCGATGGCCATTCGGGTCGCTGCCTCGAATTCCTTCGGTTTCGGCGGCACCAACGGCACGTTGATCCTGCGCGCCCTCGACTGATACGACGGGCCCTGGCGCCATGCGGCCTTGCACCGCCGAGCCGCTGGCACTCCCGGGGTCGCCGGGCGAGGCGCTGCTGGCGCTGCACCGGGGCCGTCCCTCCGCCTATCCGGTCCTGCTCGAAAGCGCGGCATACGGCACGTCGCAGGGCCGTTACAGCCTGCTCCTGGGAGCGCCCGGCGAGCGCCTGGCGCTCGATGCGGGCGGGCCAGCCGGCGGGCCCGGCGCCGGCGCGGGCTTCCTGCAGCGCCTGAACGACTGGTGGGACGTCGAGGGTGACCGGCGCGCCCCGGGGCGCTGGCCGTTCTGCGGCGGCTGGTTCCTGCTGCTGGGCTACGAGCTGGCCGGCGAGATCGAGCCGACGCTGCGCCTGCCGTCCGCACCGCCGGGCCAGGGCAGCGTGGCCTGGCGCATGCGGGGGGCCGTCCTGCACGACCACGCCAGCGGTGAATCGGCCAGCGTGGCCGAGCGCGGACACGAGGATTTCCACGCACGGGTGCGCGCCGACCTGGCGCGCGGCACCGCCGCCGGGCGATCGCCGGGCGGCGTGCAGGGCGTGGCCGAAGAGGCGCCCGAACGCTTCCTCGTCGCGGTGCAGCGGGCGCTGGCGCACATCGCGGCGGGCGACCTCTACCAGGCCAACCTGTCACGCAGCTGGACGGCGGAGCTGGGCGCCTCGCTCACCGCCGCGGAGCTGTACGCGAGGCTGCGCCGCGCCAACCCGGCCCCGTTTGCCGGCATCGCCGAGCTCGGCACGGTGTGCATCGTCTCGAGCTCGCCGGAGCGGTTGGTCAGCGTGCGCGGCCGCGACGTCGAGACCCGGCCGATCGCGGGCACGCGGCCCAGGCTCGACGCGCAGGACGGCGCCGCCATCGCCGAGCTCATCGGCTCACCCGAAGGAGCGCGCGGAGCACGTCATGCTGATCGACCTCGAGCGCAACGACCTGGGCAGGCTGTGCCTGCCCGGCACCGTGCGCGTGGACGAGATGATGTCGGTGGAGAGCTATGCGCACGTGCATCACATCGTGTCCAACGTGCGCGGCACGCTGCGCGAGGACGTGCGGCCGGCCGACGTGATCCGCGCGATGTTCCCCGGCGGCACGATCACCGGTTGCCCGAAGGTGCGCTGCATGCAGTTGATCGGCGAGCTCGAGGGCGCCGGGCGGGGGGTGTACACGGGATCCATGGGATACTTGTCGCTCGACGGCAGCATGGACCTGAACATCTTGATCCGCACGCTGACGGTGCAGGGCGGTCGCGCCGTGCTGCGGGCCGGCGGCGGCATCGTGGCCGATTCCGATCCGCTGCGGGAACTCGAGGAGACGCGCGCCAAGGCGCGCGGAGTGCTGCGGGCGCTCGAGGCGCAGCCGTGACTGCGACGGTGCTGGTCAACGGGGTGGCGGGCGCCAGGGTCGACGCACTCGACCGGGGCTTGCAGTACGGCGACGGCCTGTTCGAGACGCTGGCCGTGCGCGACGGCCGCATCCGGCTGGCTGAACTGCACTGGCAGCGGCTGGCTGCCGGATGCCGCAGGCTGGGGCTCGAGGCGCCGCCGACCGGAGTGCTGGAGCAGGAAGTGAATGCGGTGGCGGCGGGTCCGCGCTCGGTCGTCAAGGTGATCGTGACGCGCGGGCCGGCCGGGCGCGGCTACCGGCCGCCGCCCGCGCCGGCCCAGACCCGCGTCGTGGCGGGCTATCCGTACCCGGACTGGCCGGCGGCCTGGCAGGAGGAGGGCGTGCGGGCCCGCACTTGCACGACGCGCATGGCGGACAGCCCGGCGCTGGCGGGGCTCAAGCACCTGGGCCGGCTGGAGCAGGTGCTGGCGCGGGCCGAGTGGCGTGACGAGTCGATCGCCGAGGGTGTGATGCTCGATGTACGCGGCCACGTGGCCTGCGGCACGCAGTCGAACCTGTTCGCCGTACAGGGCGGAAGGTTGCTGACGCCGGCCGTCGACCGCTGCGGCGTGGCGGGCGTGATGCGGCAGGCGGTGATGCGATGGTCGCAGGGCCGCGCCCAGGCGGTGGCCGAGGCGCGGATCCGGCCCGAGGACCTGCTCGAGGCCGACGAGGTGTTCGTGACCAGCGCCGTCATCGGCGCGTGGCGGATTGCCGAACTGGACGGCCGGCGGCTCGGGCAGACAGGATGTGCGCGGGAATTCATGGCATGGCTCGACTCACGCTGACCCAACGCCTGCTGGCGATCCCGCTGCTCGGCCTGTTGCTGCTGCCGGCGGGCCGGCACCTGCTGCATCGTTACGACGCGGCGCAGTTGCAGGTGCCGATTGCCGGCCTCGCGGCGCCCACGACCTTCGTCGTCGCGTCCGGCAGCGCCCTGCGGGGCGTCGCGGACGCGCTGGCGCGCGCGGGACTCCTGGAACGGCCGGCGAGCTGGGTGCGCGAGGCACGGCGCGAGAACCTCGCCGGGCGCATCCGTGCGGGCGAGTACCGGGTCGAGCCCGGCACCACGCCGCGCCGACTGCTGGACATGCTGGTGAGCGGACAGGTCCTGCTCCATTCGGTGACCGTTCCCGAGGGCTGGACCTACGCGCAGGCGCTGCACGCGGTGCAGGCGCACCCGGCCATCGCGGTCGAGCTGCGCGAGGCGGGCCACGCCGCGCTGCGCGCCGCGGTGGGATTCGAGCCCGTGCACCCGGAAGGGATGTTCTTCCCCGACACCTATCGTTTCCAGCGCGGCACGACCGACGTGGACATCCTGCGGCAGGCGCACCGGCGCATGCAGGCGGAGCTGGCGGCGGCGTGGCAGGAGCGGGCCGCGGACCTGCCGCTGGGCAATCCCTACGAGGCGCTGGTCCTCGCCTCGGTGATCGAGAAGGAAACCGGCATCGCCGGGGAGCGGGCCCTGATCGGCGGCGTGTTCGTCAACCGGCTGCGGCGCGGCATGCGACTGCAGACCGATCCCACGGTCATCTACGGCATGGGCGACGCCTTCGACGGCAACCTGCGGCGGGCAGACCTGCTGCGCGATACGCCCTAGAACACGTACACGCGCGCCGGCCTGCCGCCGACGCCGATCGCGCTGCCCGGCCGCGACGCCCTGCGGGCCGCGGTGCGGCCGGCGGCGATCGACGCCCTGTATTTCGTCGCCACCGGCCTGGGCGACGGGCGGCATCGTTTCGCGACCAGCCTCGCCCAACACAACGACAACGTGGCGCGTTACATTGCAGCGGTGCGCGGAGCGGCGCGCGAAGGGACACACTGAGCATGCACGGCAGGTTCATCACGTTCGAAGGCATCGAGGGCGTCGGCAAGTCGACACAGATCGGACTGGCGGCGGCCCACCTGCAGCGCAAGGGACTCGACGTGGTCGTGACCCGCGAGCCCGGCGGCACGCCGCTCGCCGAGCGACTGCGCCGCCTGGTCCTGGAGCCGCAGGGCGAGGCGGTGGACGGCGTGTCGGAACTGCTGCTGGTGTTCGCGGCGCGCGCGATCCACCTCGACAACCTCATCGAGCCTGCGCTGCTGCGCGGCGCCTGGGTGCTGTGCGACCGCTTCACCGACGCGAGCGAGGCCTACCAGGGCGCCGGGCGCGGCGTGCCGGCGGAACACATACGTGCGCTGGAGCGCATCGCGCAGCGTGGCCGGCGTCCGGACCTGACCTTGTTCCTCGACATCCCTGTGTCCCTCGCGATCGAGCGGACCCGCACCCGGGCCGCCGCCGTGGACCGGTTCGAGGCCGAGGACGCTGCGTTCTTCGAGCGCGTGCGTACCGGGTACCTGGGCATCCTGGAGCGGGAGCCGGCCAGGGTGGCGCGCATCGATGCCGCCGGCGACGTGCCGGCGGTGGCCGCCGCCGTCGCCATTCAACTGGACCTGTTGCATGCCCGCGCGGAAGCCACCGGTGGCGCGTAAGGGCGCAGCCGGTGAAGCGCCGGCGGAGGCGGCCGGCTTCGCGGCGCAGCTCGAGGTGGCCGATGTGCCATGGCTGGCGCCTTTGCGCGAGCGACTCGCCGACACGCACCGGGCCGGACGGATGCCGCACGCGTTGCTGGTTCACGGCACGGCCGGGTCGGGACAGTCGGCGCTGGCCTTGTGGGTTGCACAGCTGGTGCTGTGCGACCGGCCGGGGCAGGGGCCCTGTGGCGCGTGCCCCGGCTGCATCCTGTTCAAGGCAGGCAACCATCCGGACCTGCGCATCCTGAGCGTCGAAGAGAAGGCCAGCGACATCAAGATCGACCAGATACGCGAACTCAGCGAACGCCTGGCGCTGACGAGCTTTCGTGGCGGATTCAAGGTTGGGATCATAGATCCTGCGGATAGAATGAATCGTAATTCATTCAATGCCTTACTGAAAACTCTTGAGGAACCACCTAAGGATACGCTGCTGGTCCTGGCGGCGGGCCGCATCGACCACATGCCGCCCACGATCGCCAGCCGCTGCCACCGGCTGCGCATCCCGACGCCGGTCCCCGCGGTGGCGCTGAAGTGGCTCGGTAAGCAGCATGCGCACGCTGACTGGGAGCCGTTGCTGAGGATCGCCGGGGGGGCGCCGCTGGCCGCCCTCGACCTGGCGCGGGCGGGCGCCGACGAACTGGCGGAGGACATGGCCGCTTCGCTGGGCCAGCCGACGCAGCGGGATCCGCTCGTTCTGGCAGCGGCCTGGTCGCGGGACCGGCCCCAGCAGCGCCTGGCCTGGCTGGAAACCTGGCTGGAGGGGGGCATCCACGCGCTGGCGGGGGCAAGTGACGCAGTTAACAATAAATGCGATTTTGGCTTGCCATTGCCCGGTACGGGCGTGAACATACGGGCTGCGTTCACCTTGCTGGACCAGGTGCGGGAAACGCGGGCTGCGCTGGACGGGCCGCTCAATACCCAGCTGCTGTTCGAGGACCTCCTGGTCGGCCTGACGGAGGCGCTGGCGGGCCGGATGCCCAACTGACTGGAGTCGGGATGCTGAAAATGCGGGCACCATCAACCAAACCCGGGTTGCTCACGCTGACCATCAAGGACAAGAGCGCGCTGTACCTTGCCTACATGCCGTTCGTGCGCAACGGCGGGCTGTTCATCCCGACCAACAGCAACTACCGGCTGGGCGACGAGGTCTTCATGCTGCTGAACCTCATGGGCGAGGAGGAGAAGCTGCCGGTCGCGGGACGCGTGATCTGGGTGACGCCCAAGGGCGCGCAGGGCAAGCGCACCGCGGGCATCGGCGTGCAGTTCAGCGAGCAGGATCGCGGCACGACGCAGAAGAAGATCGAGTCCTACCTCGCCGGGGCACTGGGCGGGGACAAGCCGACCCATACGATGTAGCCCGCGGCCTGCGCCGCCGGGCGCGGCACGGCGACGTGTCGTCAGTCGTCGTTCTTCACGGGCCCCAGGTCGTTGCCGGTCAGTCCGGCCGTGAGGCAGTAGGCCTCGAAACCCCTCTCGCTGAGCAGGAACGCCGCCACCGAGCTGCGCCGGCCGCTGTCGCAGACGGCGACGTACGGCGTGTCCGGGTCGAGCGCCTTCAGCTTCATGCGGATGAAGTACAGGGGGATGTTGACGGCCGCTTCGAGGTGAAAGGCCTCGTACTCGCTCGGCAGCCGCACGTCGAGCCAGCGTGCCCCCTTCGATACCAGCGCGCGGGCGTGCTCGAGGTCCACCCAGTGCAGCAGCGGGTCATTGAGCAGCGCGTTGAAGTCGTCCTTGTTGAGCCGCATCAGCGCACCGTCCGTGGCCATCCTGACGGTCGCGTTGCGCTTGTTGTCCGAGATCAGCGCTTCCTCGCCGAACGACTCCCCCGCGCCGAGCTCGGCGAGCTTGATGCCCTCACGGTTGACCGGCGTCTCGCGGGTGACCACGCAGCGGCCCCGCGTGACCACGTAGAAATAGTCGCCGTCGTCGCCCTGCTTGATGATGATGTCGCCGGCCTTGGTGTTGATGCGCTCCATGCGCATGAACAGCGCCTGGATGTTGGCCGGCGGGATGCGGTGGAAGGCCTTGGTCTGCAGCAGCACCGTCATCCAGTCGTCGGCCTCGCCGGTCGGCTGGCCGGTGATCTCGGACACCTCGTAGCTGCCGGTCTGGTCCCAGGTCAGCAGCACGTCGAGCAGGTCGGTGTCTACCGCGATGAACTCGATCTCGGTCAGCGCGCGGGCCGTGAAGCGCCGCGGCTGCCCGGGCGCGATGGCATTGCGCGCCTCCGGGGTGGCGCCCTGCAGGGCGCCGACGGTGCGCTCGCCGGAACGCAGCTCCAGGTCGCCGGACACGAGGTACAGCGTGCGCTTGTCCTTGTCGCCCTCCTTGAAGAGGACGCGGCCGGACTCGAGGGTCAGCACGGAGGTCTTGCGGGCGAGCGCCTTGAGGTTCTCGATTTTCATGCCGCTGAGCGGCGAGAACGCCCGCAGGATAGACAGGTCTATGTGCTTATCGCCCATGGGCCACCGCTGGTCCCCGGACGGGGCATCCTGTTGTCGTCATTGCGGGCGGCATCGTATCACAGCCCCTTCGCACGCAAGGCGGGCAGGGTCCGCCAGCCGGGGTCCGGCCGGAAGCGTGCCCCGTGGCGCCGTTCCAGCGCCTCGAGCGTGGCGACGAGTTCCGCGACGCCGCGGCTGCGGATGTACTGCACGGGGCCACCGCGAAATGGCGCAAATCCCGTGCCGAAGATCATGCCCGCATCCAGCAGGTCGGCATCCTCGACCACGTCGTCGCGCAGGCAGCCGACGGCCTCGTTCAGGTACTGCAGGACCAGCCGGTCCTGCAGGTCGGCCGGGGCCTTGCCGGTCGCCGCGGGCTTGACCGGCTTGCCGTCGCGCCATTCGTAATAGCCGCGGCCCGACTTGCGGCCCACGTGTCCGGCCTCGACCAGCTGCCTGATGCCGGTGGGCGCCGGCCGGCCGTAAGCCTCGGCCAGGATGCGCCCTACGTGCATCGCCACATCGAGCCCGACCGTGTCGGCCAGCTCCACAGGCCCCATCGGCATGCCGAACTTCTTCGCGACGGCATCGATCTCGGCCGGCGGCACGCCCTCCTCGATGGCGAACATCGCCTCGGCCATGTACGGCATGAGGATGCGGTTGACGGCGAATCCCGCAGAGCTGCGGCAGGGCAACGGCAGCTTGTCGAGCTGGCGCGTGAAGCCGACCGCGTCCTGCAGGCAGGATTCGTGCGTCGCCGCGGCGCGCACGATCTCCACCAGCATCATCCTGGCGACCGGGTTGAAGAAGTGCAGCCCCACCAGGCGGCCCGGGTCGGCCAGGTTGCGCGACAGCTCCTCCAGCATGATGCTGGACGTGTTGGTGGCCAGCAGCGCGTCGGGCTTCAGTCGCGGTTCGAGCTGCGCATACAGTTCGCGCTTCGCCGCGGCGTCCTCGAAGATGGCCTCGATCACGACGTCGGCTTCCGCCACGCCGTTGCCGGCCACGTCCGCGACCAGGCGCCGGCTGCACTCGTCGGCCTGGCCGGGCCGGCGGCAGCGCTTGTCGAAGAACTCGCGCGCACGCTGCAGCGCGGGCGTGATGAACCGTTCCTCGCGGTCCTGCAGGGTGACGCTCATGCCGCGGTAGGCGCACCAGGCGGCAATGTCGCCGCCCATGACGCCCGCGCCCACCACGTGCACCTTGTCGAACTTGCGCGCCTGCCGGCCGCCCAGGGCCTTGAGGCGTTCCTGCAGGAAGAACACGCGCACCAGGTTGCGCGACGTGGGGGTCAGGAGCAGCGCGGCGATCGAGCGCGCCTCGGCCTCGTAGGCCGCATCGCCCGCGGCGCCGTGGTCGGCGAACAGCCTGATCATCGCGTACGGAGCGGGGTAATGCTCGGGGCGCGCGCGTCGCGCAACCTGCTTGCGGGTGTGCGCGGCGACCAGGAGACGGATCCCCGGCCACGACAGCAGGCGCGTGCCGAGGCCCGGGCGCCTGACCGGCGCCGCCGCCAGTGCCAGCGCACGGGCCGCCTCGCGGAGTTCCTGCCGCGGCACCAGCTTGTCCACCAGTCCCATCTTCCCGGCCCGCTCGCCACGCACGGTCCGTCCGGTCAACATGAGGTCCAGGGCCGCGGGCGCACCGATGAGGCGCGGTGCGCGCACGGTGCCACCGAACCCGGGGTGGATGCCGAGCATCACTTCCGGCAGGCCGAGCGCCAGGCGCCCGTCGTCGGCGCCGACGCGGTACCGGCACGCCAGCGCGAGTTCCAGGCCGCCGCCCAGCGCGAACCCGTGCACGGCGGCGACCGTGGGGCAGGGCAGGGCCTCGAGCCGGTCGAGGACCCGCTGCCCGGAGCGCACCAGCGCGTAGGCCTGGTCTGCGTCGGTCAACTGGTCGAACTCGGTGATGTCGGCGCCGGCGACGAAGCCGCTGTCCTTCGCGGAGAACAGCACGACGGCGCGCGGGCGGGCCTGCTCGATGCGCGCCAGGCACGCGTCCAGTTCTTCCATCACCGCGCGTCCCAGCGAGTTGGCCGAGGCGCCCTGCCGGTCGAGCGACAACCACGCAACCGCTTCGTTGTCGATGTCCAGCTTCCAGTGGCCAGGTGATCCGCTCACGGGACTTGCTCCTTGTGGGTATGCCGCAGGTCAGGCTTCGGCGTGCCGCCGGCCTTCTGCGTGGCTGGCGGGGCGGCCGGTCACCTCGAAATCGAACACCAGCGGCAGGTGGTCGGACAGCTGCACGTCCGGCACCGCGAAGCCGAGCGGCTCGATGCCCTGGCCGTACAGCACGAAGTCCAGTTCCTTGCGCGGCCAGCGGCTCGGGTACGACGGCTTGCCCTCGACGTTGGCGCTGCGCAGTCCGGCGGCCTGCATGAAGAGGTAGATCTCGTGGTCGCCCCAGAACGTGTTGAAGTCGCCGGCCACGATGACCGGCTTGGGCTGTTGCCGGATGAGCTGGTGCAGGTGCCGCAGCTGGTAGTGACGGTGCCGGAACTTCAGCGACAGGTGCACCAGGAACACCGCGACGTCGTCGAGTTCCAGTTCGATGATGAGCCGCTTGATGCCGGCGTCGAAGTAATGGAAGCGTTCGCCGTGCACGCGGGGCGCGGCCAGGAAGGCGTTGCCCTGCTTGCGCACGATCGGCACGAGTTGCGTCAGCGAGTCCTCGCCGTACTTGCACTGGTAGATGGAGTAATGGCCGAGGTGGTCGGCGATGAACTGCGCCTGGTTGATCATGCCGGTGCGCAGCGAGCCGGTGTCGATCTCGATGAGGCCGACGATGTCCGGGTCCTGCGCACGCAGGAAGGCGCAGATGCGCTCGAGTACCTGGCGGCTGCTGCGCAGGTAGCCGGCGCCCGGCAGCGGCAGGTGAAAGGCCGGGCCGGTGCCGGTGGCGTAGCGGATGTTGTAGACGACCAGGCGCATGCGTATACGCGACGGGGGTAAACGACGTATTCTAGGCCCTGGCGGCCGGCACGACACGCGCGGCCGTGAGCTGGCTGGAGGCAGCAACGGTCATGAGCGAGAAAAACCCGATCCGCCTGTTCGTCAGCCACCTGTTCGCGCCCGACGAGGAGTATTTCCGGGTGTTCGAGTACCTGGAAAGCGCGCCCAATTTCTTCTACAAGAACGTCAGCGCGCCGGAGGATCCGCCGCGCGCTCGCGACCCGGCGAGCCTGCAGGAAGCCTTGCGCCTGCAGATCAACGAGGCGGAAGCCGTGCTGCTGCTGTCCAAGCTGTACGCCCGGGCGCCGTCCCTGACCGAGTTCCAGGCCGTCTATGCCAGGTCCGCGCAGAAGGCGGTCATCGTCATGGAGCCGTTCGGCGCGGACAAGTCAGTTCCGCCGCGGCTCAAGCAGCTGGGCGATTGCGTCGTCGGCTGGAACCAGCGTGAGATGACCGACGCAATCAAGCTGCAGGCGCGGCACGAGGACACCGCGCGGTTCGACACGATCGAATTCACGCCCGACTGAGTCGCTCAGGCGTCGGTGGCGTACCGCGACGCTACGGCGTGCGGACGCGCCGGAACGGCTGCAGCGTGGCTGCCGCCGAGGCGGCTCAGCAGTCCCACGATGCGTTGTGCACAGGCGCCGGCTTCCTCGACGGACATCTTGCGCACCGTGGCCGCCACGGCCGTCTCGCCACGCAGCGGCCGCACACAAGTCATCTGCCGGATGATGGACTGGAATTCCCCGCGCATTTCCTTGGGCAGGTGTTGCGCATCCAGTTCTTCAAGATGTTTCGAGAAAGCAGCAATAAGTCGTTGTTTTATATGCGAGCAAGAAGCAAGTTCTTGCGAAGCGAGATGCAATGACTCCCAGGCGGCGTTCATCCCCTTCTCCGTAACCCCATGTTTTCTTTGGCGGAAGGCAGGGCCCCGTGACAGCGGCGAGATCCGGATCTGCGATGAACGAATTCCATTCTTATCGAATAAGCGAATTCGTATCAAGATCCTACGAGCGAAATATAGCGTGAATTCTGGCCGATGCAATAGGTAAGTGAGGGCCCCGAGTGCTCCCGGGACGGTCTCAAGACCATTGCGATAGGGTTCAGATTCGATAATCTTGGAACCTTCGACCTGCCGTTCCGGTGCGATCATGGCGCAGCAAACCAGCTGGCAATTCGCCGACATGCTCGGGGCCCTTTCCCAGTCCGCGCGCGTCAGGATCGTGCAGATTGCGGCCGTGGGCGGGCCGGAAGGGACCGCGGCGGGCGACATCGCGCGCACGCTGCGGTGCCCGCCCTCGACGCTGTCGTTCCACCTCAAGGAGCTGAGCCGCTGTGGCCTGCTGCGCGCGACGCAACAGGGCAGGTACATACGCTACGCGGTGCGGCCGGAGGCGTATGCCGCGCTGGCGCAGTTCATCGGCGCACTGCCGTCCGCCGCCGGCAGCAGGGCGGCGAAGGCCCGGGCGAAAGGGTGCCGGGCGGGCCGCGGCAAGCGGGCCGGCGCCGTGGCGGCCGGCGTGGACGGGCAACTGTCGATCTTCGGCGACTGATTGCCGCCGCACCCGGGCGGACGCACCGCGGATTCACCTGACGTGCCGGCCTGCGGGTACGCGGCGTTCGCCGGGAGCGCGCGTTGCGGCCCGCCACGCCATGCAGATTCGGCGTCGGCCCGGCGCAACCGCGACATTGCGGCTGCAGCATCGGCGCAGGAAACATGTGGAAAATGCGCTGCCGCCCGTGCCGCCATCGGGTATCTTCGATGCGTTTCCGCGAGACGGAAACGCGGTGCGGGAATGACGGCATGGCATCGGTGAGCCACGACAAGGCCTTGGAGAACGTGCGCGAACGCACGCCGGAGGCCGGCGGCTGGGTCGAGCTCGCAGAGGGCGTCCTGTGGATCCGTCTGCCGATGCCGGGCGCGCTGACGCATGCCAATGTATGGCTGCTCGACGGCCCGGACGGCTGGACCCTGGTCGATACGGGCATCAAGACCCGTGCCGTGGAGCAGGCCTGGGTGCGACTGGAAAGCCAGCTGCCGATCGCGACGCGGCTGCGTTCGGTGGTCGTCACGCATCATCATCCGGACCATTTCGGCATGGCCCACTGGTTTGCGGAACGGCACGGCATCGAGGTGCAGATGGGCGCGCGCGCGTATGCCGCCAGCGCCGGTGTGCTCGAGGACCTGGACGTCGCACCCGGCAAGGCGCTGCGCTCGTTTGCCGCTCGCCAGGGCATGGAACTCGACGACAACACGGCGGCCATCCTGGGCGGACGCGCCTACAAGTCGGTCGTGAGCGGCCGGCCCGCCGTGCGCGAGATGGCGAACGGCGCGACGCTGGCCGGCGCCGGCGGCGACTGGCGGGTGAGCCTGCACGACGGGCACGCGCCGGATCACCTGTGCCTGCACGCGCCACATGCGGGCCTGCTGGTCAGCGGCGACCAGGTGCTGCCGACGATCTCCAGCAACGTCAGCCTTTATCCGTCCAATGAGCAGAGCGACCCGCTGGGCGACTACCTGGGCTCGCTGCAGGAATTGCGCCAGCTGCCGGCCGACACGCTGGTACTGCCGGGGCACGGCAAGCCGTTCGCCGGGCTGCACGAGCGGCTCGACTGGCTGGCGGCGGAACACGCCCGCCGGCTGGAGAAAATCACCGACTCCTGCTCGATGCCGCGTTCCACGACGGAGGCCGCCGCCTTGCTGTTCAGCGTGCACCGGCTGGACGGACTCAACCGGCTGCTGGCCATGACCGAGGCGCTGGCACACCTGCGCCACCTCGAAAAGCGCAACGTCATCGCGCGCTCCGGCACGGGCGCGGCGCTGCGCTGGCAGGCGGTCTGACCGGGGCGCAGCGCGAGCGGGTATGATTCCGATAACCGCGGGCCGCACCGGGCGTTCCGCGGCGACGCCCGGGAGGCTACCGTGCAGAATGGCGAAAACCTCGATGCGCTGAAGAAGACGCCGCTGGCCGCCGAGATGGACGAGGCGGAACTGCAGGCGCTGGCGCGCGTCGTCAAGATCAGGGATTGCAAGGACGGCGAGGTGCTGGTCGAGGAGGGCGCGCGGGACGCACACCTGTTCGTGCCGGTGACCGGCAAGATCGATCTCAACCGCCGCGACGAACACGGCGAGTGGTCCGTGATCCACACGCTGCGCCCGGGCGACCTGGCCGGCGAGCTGTCGTTCATGGATGGCGAACCGCGCTCCGCCAGCCTGGTCGCCAACGGCGCCACGCGCGTGCTGGTGCTGGAGCGCGGCGATTTCGAGGCGATCCTCACCACGCATCCGGTGGTGGTGTACAAGGCGATGCGCGCCATCATGCGCGTGGCGCACCATGTGCAGCGCAGGATGAACGCCCAGCTGATGGACATGCAGCGCTACCTGTTCCGCACCGGCGGCAAGTACTGAGCAACCCGTGGCCGTCACGGCACTGCGCACCCCCGACGAGCGCTTTGCGAACCTGCCGGGCTGGCCCTACGCCCCGCGCTATGCGGACGACCTGCCAGGCCACGCCGGCCTGCGCATGCACTACGTGGACCAAGGGCCACGGGACGCGGCGACGACTTTCCTGTGCCTGCATGGCGAGCCGACCTGGGCCTACCTGTACCGCAAGATGATCCCGGTGTTCGCCGCCGCCGGGCATCGCGTGGTTGCGCCGGACTTCTTCGGCTTCGGCCGGTCCGACAAGCCGGTGGACGACGCGGTCTACACGTTCGGCTTTCACCGCAACGCGCTCAAATCCTTCATCGACCGTCTCGACCTGCGCGGCCTGTGCCTGGTGGTGCAGGACTGGGGCGGCCTGCTCGGCCTGACGCTGCCCATGGATTACCCCGGGCGGATCACGCGGCTGCTCGTGATGAACACCGGGGTGGCCACCGGCCGGTCGCCGGGCCCGGGCTGGGAGGCGTGGCGCAGCTATGCGGCGGCGCATCCCGACCTCGACGTGGCGGCGCTGCTGGGGCGGGCGGCGCCCATGCTGAGCGCGGCCGAAGCCGCGGCCTATGCGGCGCCATTTCCCGACGTGCGCTACAAGGCCGGGGTGCGACGGTTTCCGGAGATCGTCGCCGTCAGGCCGGAGATGGAAGGCGCCGACACCGGCCGCGCCGCGCTGCGTTACCTGGCCGAGTCGTGGTCCGGGCCGGCCTTCATGGCCATCGGACCCGAGGATCCGGTGCTGGGCGAGCCGCTGATGCGGGCACTGGCATCGCGCATCCGGGGTTGCGCGGAGCCGATGGTCGTGGCCGGCGGCGGTCACTTCCTGCAGGAGTGGGGCGGGCCGGTTGCGCAGGCAGCGTTGCGGTATTTCGATCTCCAGGCCAGGCAGGCGTGACCCCGTTTCGCGGCCAGTAGAGTTTACAAACTACATTAATAAAAATTAGTAATACTCTGAAAGAAATAGTTTTATATTCCGTCTTTGTCCGCATCAAAAAGCATGTAAGAATTAGTCCAGAATCGCGGAAGGCGTTCGAGGGGGGGTATGTCGAACGTGAAGATCACGCGCCGTATGGCGCTGGGCGCAGGTCTGGGCATCGCGGCCGGCGCCATCGGTGCCGCAGCGCGCGCAGCACCCGCGACGCCTCCGCAGGCGGAGGGTCCGTTCTTTCCGGCGCGCGACCAGCCGGACAAGGACGCGGACATGACCCGCGTGGCGGGCCGCGAGGAATCGGCGCAGGGCGAGGTGGTGCGTGTCACCGGCCGCGTCGTGGACCAGGAGGGCAAGCCGGTCGCCGGTGCGCTGGTGGACGCCTGGCAGGCCAACGCGCACGGCCGTTACAGCCACGAGGCCGATCCGAACACGGCGCCGCTCGACCCGAATTTCCAGGGCTGGGCGCAACTCAAGACCGACCAGTCGGGACGCTTTGCGGTGACGACCATCGTGCCCGGCGCGTACCCGGCCGAAGCGGGCTGGTGGCGTCCGCCGCACATCCACTTCAAGGTCGCGCGGCGCGGCTACCGCGAGTTGACGACCCAGATGTACTTCGCGGGCAACGAACTCAACGACACGGACCGCCTGCTGCAGGAACTGCCGCCGGCGCAGCAGCGGCGCTTGATCGTCGATTTCGCCCGCGCCGAGAGTGCGGGCGGCACGCCCACCGGGCATTTCGACATCGTCGTCGAGAAGGTGCCGGCGGCCTGAGCGACCACTGCGGGCCGCGTCGGCCTTCATCCAGGCCCCCGCTACAAGAACCGCTGCGGCACCGCAGCGGCTGTTATCCTCGACTTGTCCCGCAAGATCATGGGAGGAAGGGCGATGCAGATTCTGTGGCCGGCATTTGCGATGTTCGCGTTGACGGCGTTCGTCGTCGTGCGCATGGGTCGGCAGCGGGCTGCGGCCGTGAACGCCGGCCGCGTGAAGCTCGGGTTCTACAAGCTCTACCGGGACGGCAGCGAACCGGAGGACGTCGCCGTGACGTCGCGGCACTTCGTCAACCTGTTCGAGGCGCCGCTGCTGTTCTACGTGGCCGTCGTCATCGCCTACGTCACCGGCCAGACCGGCCTTGCGCCGGTGGCGCTCGCCTGGGCCTACGTGGCTGCGCGCGTCGTGCACAGCTTGATCCACCTCGGGTCCAACGACGTGCTGTGGCGGTTCCGTGTCTACGGCGTGAGCTGGATGGTGCTCGCGGCACTGTGGGTGGTGCTGGGCCTCGGCCTGGCGGGCGCATGGTGAAGTCACGCGGCGGCGGCGTGGCGTATCTCGGATTGCCGCAATAGGGGGTGTTCCGGGGTCGGCGCGGCGGCCGGTACCTTATAATTCGTGCGTGAAAAGTCCTCGCATAAGTGCGTGGGGCGGAGGAAGGCACGATGCCGGGACGGGACAAGGTGCTGGTCGCCAACGGTCAGGGCTTCTGGGGCGATTCCCTGCTGGGGCCCATACGCCTGTGCCGTGAGGGACCGCTCGACTACCTCACGCTCGACTACCTGGCCGAGGTCACGATGAGCATCCTGCAGAAGCAGCGCTCGCGCGACCCACGGGTCGGCTTCGCGACCGACTTCGTCAAGATGATCGACCGCGTGGCGCCGGAGCTCGTGCAGAAGAAGATCAAGGTGATCGCCAACGCCGGCGGCGTGAACCCGATGGCCTGCAAGGACGCGACCATCGCGGCCTTCCGCAAGCACGGCCTGGCCGGCGTGAAGATCGCGGTCGTCGAGGGCGACGACATCTTCGGCGACCTCGACGCGCTGATGGCCGCGGGCGAGAAGTTCGAGAACATGGACACCGGCGCACCGCTCCGCGATGTGCGCGACCGCGTCTCGAGCGCCAACGTGTACATGGGCGCCTTCCCGATCGCGGAGGCGCTCGGTCACGGCGCACAGGTGGTCATCACCGGACGCGGCACCGATCCCGGCCTGGTGCTGGGCCCGCTGATCCACGAGTTCGGCTGGCAGCGCGACCAGTACGACCGCATCGCGGCCGGCACGATCGCCGGGCACATCGTCGAGTGCGGCGCGCAGTGCACCGGCGGCAACTACGTGGACTGGCGCGCGGTCGAGAACATGGCGCTGATCGGCTACCCGATCATCGAGGCGTCGCCCGACGGCAGCTTCGTGGTCACCAAGCACGAGGGCACCGGCGGCATGGTCACGCCGCGTTCCATCCTGCACCAGCTGGTCTACGAGATGGGCGACCCGAACAAGTACATCGGCCCGGACGGCTGCGCGGACTTCACCTCGATTCGCATGGAGCAGGTGGGCCGCGACCGCGTGCGCTGCACGGGCGCCAGGGGCGCGCCGCCCACCGACACCTACAAGGTCTCGATCTCGTATTCGGACGGCTGGAAGGCGCTCGGCCAGCTCACGATCTCCGGGCCCGACGCGCTGGACAAGGCGCGGCTGTGCGCCGAGGTCGTGTGGCAGCGACTCGCCTATGACGGCGTGCACTTCAGCGACGACGAGAAGCTGGTCGAATTCGTGGGCGCCAACGTGTGCCACGAAGGGATCGCGATTCCCGGCGCCGGTGAGCCGGCGGAGATCGTGTTGCGCATCGGCGTGAAGGGCACGGACAAGGCCAGGGTGGAGCGGTTCGGCTACGAGCTGGTGCCGCTGGTCACCAGCGGGCCGCCGGGCGTGACCGGCTTTGCCGGCGGCCGGCCCAAGGCCACGGAGATCGTCGGCTTCTGGCCGGCGCTCATGAAGAAGCAACGGGTCTCGACGCGCGTCAGCGTGTTCGAGTCCTGACGGGAAGCACAACATGAAGCGTGTGCAGCTTTCGCGTATCGCCGACGCGCGATCCGGCGACAAGGGCGAGGGGTCGAACGTGGGGGTGATGGCCCGCTCGCCAGCGGCCTATGCGTTCCTGCGCGAGCACCTCACGGAGGACGTCGTGAGGCGGCACATGGCCGCGCTCAACCGTGGCGAGGTCCGGCGCTATGCGGCCGAAGGGCTGCAGGTGCTGAACTTCATCCTCACGGACAGCCTCGGCGGTGGCGGCTCCGCCTCGCTGCGCACCGACGCGCAGGGCAAGACCCACGGGCTGGCACTGCTGCGCCTGGAACTGGACGTTCCCGAGGCCGTGCTGGCGGCCACACCGGAGTAGCTGTCATGGAATTACTCGAACAACTGGCTGAGCGGGCGCGCCGCCAACCGCGTCGCATCGTGCTGCCGGAAGCGTATGACCCGCGCGTGCGGGCAGCGGCGGCCATGCTCAAGGAACTGGGCATCTGCATCCCGATCCTGGTGGACGATGGCCGCATGGGCGAGGGTCCCGCCGGCGTCGAGGTCCTCTACCCGCGCTCCGACCCCAGGCGCGAGCAGCTGGCGGAAATATTGCTCGAGCTGCGCGCGGGCAAGGGGATGGTGATGGAGGATGCCCGGCTGCGCGTGAACGACCCGCTGACGTTCGCCGCATTGCTGCTGCGCAGCGGCGACAGTGACGGGGCGGTCGCCGGCAGCGTCGTGCCGACGCCCGACGTGATGCGTGCCGGCCTGCATGTCGTCGGCCTGGCGAAGGGCTGCAGGACGCTGTCGGCGTCCTTCCTGATGCTGTGGCCGGACCGCGTGCTGACCTACGCGGATTGCGGGGTCGTGCCCAGTCCCAGCATCGAGCAACTCGCGGATATTGCGCTGGCGGCCGCGGAACGGCACCAGCGGTTGACCCAGGCCGAGCCGCGCGTGGCGATGCTGTCGTTTTCCACCAAGGGGTCGGCGCGTTCGCCCGAGGTGGACAAGGTCATAGCCGCGACCGAGCTGGTCAGGCGGCGTGCGCCGGGGCTCATCTGCGACGGCGAGCTGCAGGGCGACGCCGCGCTGGTACCGGCGGTCGCCGCGAAGAAGAGCCCGGGTTCGCCCGTGGGCGGGCAGGCCAACGTGCTGGTGTTCCCCAACCTCGACGCCGCTAACATCGCCTACAAGCTGACCCAGCGGCTGGCCGGCGCGACCGCGCTGGGTCCGCTGCTGATGGGTGTGTCGAAGCCGCTGATGGACCTGTCACGCGGCTGCAGCGTCGAGGACATCGTCAACGTCGCGACCATCGCTGCGGCGCTGGCCGGGCCGGGCGACACCTGACGCGGCGACGAGACCCGGTCGCCGGTCTGGACGAACCAGGCTGGGTGGAGTTGAATATCCGGTGACTGCTGTGTGATCAAGGAAAGGAGATGATTCCATGAGCAAGGGCATGGACAAGAAGAAGGAAGCGAAGAAGAAGCCGCTGCGGACCAAGGAAGAGAAGAAGGCCGCCAAACGCGAGAAGAAAGCCGGCCACGCTTTCGTGTAGGCACGGGAACGGGCAGGACCGCTGCCCGCGCGCCGCTGCGGGCACGTGACGTGCTGGCCCGAGCGGTCGTCGTCGTCGTGATGGTGATCGTCGGAATGATCAGGAAAGCGATGGCCAGGATTGGCTGCGTGCGCTGCGGCGAGGCCGGCGCGTGAACAGGTCGCGACGCCTGGCCGCCATCAGCCTGCTGGTCGACGAATACGATGCAGCGATCGACTTCTTCACCCGTGTGCTGCGCTTTGAACTCGTCGAGGACTCGCCGCTTGGGCAAGGCAAGCGTTGGGTCGTGGTCGCCCCCGGCGACTGCGGCGCCCGGCTGCTGCTGGCCCGCCCCGCGAATGACGAGCAGAGAGCCGCTGTCGGAAAGCAGGGCGGGGGACGCGTCTTTCTCTTTCTGCACACGTCCGATTTTCGCGCCGACTACGAGCACATGAAATCATGCGGTGTCCGGTTTGTGGAAAGCCCGCGGGACGAACCGTACGGCCGGGTCGTCGTGTTCCTGGACCTGTACGGGAACAAGTGGGACCTGATCCAACCGCTGCACGCGACAACGTCGTGATGATCGCGGGCGGTCCGCCGGGCCCCGGTAAGTGAAGCAGGCACCTTCCAACAACCCGCTCAGGCACCTGCGCCTGTCCGACCTGCGCGGCATGGCACGGCTGGCGACGCAGGCGACCTCCGGCGTCACGACGGTGGTCGAGGGCGTGCACCGGTCGGTGTGGGATACGCTGCGGATTCCCGGCGGCAAGGCGCCCGGCCGGACCCGCGGCATCACGGGCTTCGTCTACCGGGCGGTGCACGGCGTCACACAGTTGCTGGGCAGGGGGGCCGACCGGGCGCTCGAAGAGCTGGAGGATCTGTTCGACACGGAAGACGGATCGCAGCCGGGTACGCCGTTGCGTGAAGCGCTGCTGGCCGCGCTGAACGGGGTCATGGGCGACCGCCTCGCTGCCGACAGCAGTCCGTTTGCGATTCCGATGACGATGCGCTGCGGCCAGGCGACGCTGGACTGGCAGGCGCCGCCGCCGCTGCCCGGTGCGACCGGCAAAGTGCTGCTGCTGATCCATGGCCTGTGCATGAACGACCTGCAGGCCTATGCCCGGCAGAAGGGACACCGGGTCGAGTACGGGCGGGCGCTGGCCGAGTCGCTGCACTACACGCCGGTCTACCTGCGTTACAACAGCGGCCTGCACATCTCGCAGAACGGGCGCGAGCTGGCGGGTCAACTGGAGCAGCTGGTCGCGCACTGGCCGGTACCGGTCGAGCAGATTGCCGTCGTCGCCCACAGCATGGGCGGACTGCTGATCCGCAGCGCCGTGCACTATGGCGGCGAGGATTCGCTCGGCTGGCTGCAGAAGCTGCGGCACATCGTCTTTCTCGGCACGCCTCACCATGGCGCACCGCTGGAGCGCGCCGGCAACTGGGTGGACGTGATGCTCGGCAGCACGCCGTATACCGCACCATTCGCCAGGCTGGGCCGGCTGCGCAGCGCGGGAATCACCGACCTGCGCCACGGGTACCTGCTCGATGAGGACTGGCGTGGACATGACCGCTTTCACGCCCGGCCCGACAGTCGCGGCAGCGTACCGCTGCCGGCCGGCGTGTCGTGCCATGCAGTCGCAGCAACCACCGCAGCCCGGCGCGGCAGGATCGCGGACCGCCTGACCGGCGACGGGCTGGTGCCTTTGCGCAGCGCGCTGGGTGAACATGATGACGCGCGGCGGCGACTGTCCTTCGCCAGGGACTCGCAGCACGTCTTCTACCGCATGCATCACCTGGACCTGCTGAGCAGCGCCAGCGTGGCGCGGCAGCTTGCGAAATGGCTGAGCGTCGCCACGGTGCCGGCGGGCGCCTGCCGGAGCGTGCAAGTACCTGGTCGCTAGACTGGACTGAGCCGCCCAAGGCTCACGGGGCAAGTCATGAATGCGGGGATGCTGTTGTTCTTCGTGGCGGGAATCGTGCTCCTCATCGTGGGGGCCGAGGCCCTGGTCCGCGGCGCGTCGCGATTCGCCGCCGCGATCGGGATCTCGCCGCTGGTGATCGGGCTGACCGTCGTGGCCTTCGGCACCAGCTCGCCCGAACTCGCCGTCAGCCTGCACGCCAACCTGACCGGCGCGCCCGACATCGCGCTGGGCAATATCGTGGGCAGCAACATCTTCAACGTGCTGTTCGTGCTGGGCCTCAGCGCCCTGGTGGCGCCGCTCGTCGTCGACCAGCAGCTGGTGCGGTTCGACGTGCCGCTCATGATCGGCGTGTCGGTGCTGCTGTTCGTGCTGGCGCTCGACGGCCGGATCGGGCGGCTCGACGGGCTGGTGCTGTTCGCGGGCGTCGTGGCCTACACGGTGTTCGTGGTGCGGCAGAGCCTGCGGGAGACCGCTGCGGTGCGCGCCGAGTACGAACAGGAATACGGTACGTCCTGCGGCGCGCGGCGGCCATTGGTACGTCAATGTGGCCCTCATCGCCGGCGGCCTCGCGCTGCTGGTGCTGGGATCGCGCTGGCTCGTCGAGGGCGCGGTCGCCCTGGCCCAGGTGCTGGGCGTCAGCGAACTCGTCATCGGGCTCACGGTCATCGCGGCGGGCACTTCGCTGCCGGAGGTCGCGACTTCCGTGGTCGCGAGCATTCGCGGTGAGCGGGACATCGCGGTCGGCAACGTCATAGGAAGCTGCCTGTTCAACGTGCTGGCGGTGCTGGGCCTGTCCAGCGTCTTCTCTGCCGACGGCATCCTGGTCGCCGCGGCGGCGCTCAGGTTCGACATCCCCGTCATGATCGCGGTCAGCGTGGCCTGCCTGCCCATCTTCTTCACGGGCTACCAGATCGCGCGCTGGGAAGGAGCCCTGTTCCTCGCATACTTCGCCGGCTACACGCTCTACCTGATCCTCGGCGCCGGCCAGCATGATGCGCTGCCCGCGTTCAGCGCGGTGATGGGAATGTTCGTCCTGCCGCTCACCGCGGTGACGCTGGCGGTCCTCGCGATCCGTGCTCACAGGGCGGGCACGACGACCTGACCGGCGCCGCGATCGTGCGCAGGCACGGCAGGCGCAGCGGGATGGTGCAGTGCAGGGGCGATGGCCTGCTGCCGTTCGTATACGGCGGCACTTCGGCGAATGATAACGTCCGCGTTGGCAGCCAGGGAGCAGCGATCATGCAGGTGGCGGGCCCGCCAGACCTGGACTTTTCCGGACGAAACGTGCTCGTCACGGGCGCGTCGCGCGGCGTAGGCCGGGCGATAGCGCAGGCCTTCGCCGGGCACGGGGCCGGCGTGATCGTGCACTACCGCAGCAATCGGGCCGCCGCAGAGGCGACTTTGCAGTCGCTTGAAGCAGGCCCTCACCATCTGCTGGCCGCGGATCTCCGCGATCCTGCGGCCGTCCAGACGCTCGTCACCGAGGCCGCAAGTCGCGTCGGCAGGATCGATGTTCTCGTGAACAACGCCGGCGTCTACGAGGACCAACCCGTTGCGTCGGCCAGCTATCAGGCCTGGCAGGACTCATGGAACCGGGTCCTGGGCGCCAACCTGCTGGGCCCGGCCAACCTGTCGTACTGCGTGGCGCAGCACATGCGGCAGCACGGCGGCGGCCGGATCGTGAATATCTCGTCCCGTGGCGCGTTTCGCGGCGAGCCGTCGGCCCCGGCGTACGGAGCCAGCAAGGCGGGCCTGAACGCCCTGGGTCAGTCGCTGGCCAAGGCGCTCGGCGGCGAAGGCATATTCGTGTTCACGGTGGCGCCAGGCTTCATCGAGACCGACATGGCGGCCGGGATGCTGGCCGGGCCGCGCGGCGACTTCCTGCGAGGGGAGAGCCCCCTTGGAAGGGTGGCCAGGCCCGAGGAGGTGGCCTGGACCGTACTGTTCCTGGCCGCACCGGGGTCGGAGTTCCTGACGGGAGGCATCGTCGACGTGAACGGCGCGTCGTATCTGCGCAGCTGATCGCCGGTGGAGTACCACAAGCGCCGGACTTGAGTATCATCTGACAGCGTTCATGACACCCGGCGAGTAGCTGGATGGCCTGAATCGGAGTGCCCGCCAGGAGCCGGTAGTCTCGATCGAAGGAGACGAAACCCATGCCAGATACGGTCGAGCGGGTTGCGGCCTCGCTGCGAAGCTCGCAGATGCTGCGCCTCGTGCTGGTGGCATTTCTGGTGCTGGTACTGCAGATTCCCGTTGCCATGATTGGCGGGCTCGTGTCGGAGCGCCAAGGCAGGCGCCAGGCGGCCGTCGAGGAAGTGTCGTCCAAGTGGGGCAACGTCCAAGCCATCACCGGCCCGGTGATGGTCGTCCCGTATACGTATCAGTGGACAGAAGCCACTGCTGCCGGTCCGCTCACGCGCTCGGAGTCGCGAAACGCGATCTTCCTGCCGGAGCAGCTGTATGTCCGGGGTGCGATCGATTCCGAGATCCGCAGTCGCGGAATCTTCTCGGTCCCGGTCTACAAGCTCGATGCAGCCGTTTCAGGCGAGTTCGCGCGGCCTGACTTCGCCGCTCTCGGGCTTGCGCCCGCAGCCATCGCCTGGGGCCGTGCTTACCTGGCGATCGGTATATCCGACACTCGCGCAATCCAGCAGGAGACCGTGGTGTCCTGGAACGGCGAGCAGGTTCCCTTCCTTCCCGGCACCGGGTCGTTCACGGATGTAAGTACCGGTCTACACGCCGTCGTCGGTCTGGCGGACTCGACGGAACGAGTCGAGTTCTCGTTCCCGCTCTCGCTGAACGGCAGTCTCGGCGTCTACGTCACCCCGTTCGCGAAGAACACCGTCGTCGAGCTGCAATCCAACTACGGTCACCCGAGCTTCCAGGGCAACTGGCTCCCCGCCGAACGGTCGGTGTCAGAAGCTGCCTTTCAGGCGAAATGGACCGTTCCCTACCTGGGGCGGAACTACCCGCAGGCCTGGCTGGCTGAAGAGCCAATGCGCCAGGCAATCGACGAGTCGCGCTTCGGCGTCGAGCTCGTGAATCCGGTGGACCACTACCGGATGGCGGCACGCAGCGTGAAGTACGCCGGACTGTTCATCCTCCTCACGTTTGCAGCCGTGTGGCTGATCGAGGTCCTGTCGGGTGTCCGCGTGCACCCCATCCAGTACCTCATGCTGGGCGGCGCGCTGTGCCTGTTCTATCTGCTTGAGCTCTCGCTGTCAGAGCACCTGGGCTTTCCGCTCGCGTATGCGCTGGCGAGCGTGGCGGTGATCGCCATGGTCGCCGGCTACTGCGTGGTGGCTCTGGACAGCGTGGCTCGGGCGCTGGTGGTCGGGGTTGGCGTCGTCCTCCTGTACGCCTACCTGTATACGCTCCTCATGAACGAGGACTATGCGCTGCTCATTGGATCGCTGGGGCTGTTCATGATTCTAGCTGCGATCATGTTTGCCACACGGCGCGTCGACTGGTACGCAGTAGGGGCCCGCGCTCCAGCTCCGCCTGAGTCGTCGCGGTAGGCGAGAGGGCGGGAGCAACTGCGCGCGGCGGCACACTGAGATTCTGAATGTGAACCAACGCGTTTCCGGATGCTGTCGGGGGACGAGCGACATGATATTCCGTAGTTGCGTAGTGGCCGTGTTGATGGCGGGCGTCTCGGGCTGTGCCAGCCAGTCGCCTCCAAGTACTTACGCCGCAAACACGCCGATTAGTCCAGGCCAGGTGGTAGGGTCGGAGTCAGACGCCTATGACACCCCGCCGCGGTTGATCAGCGGCAGAGCTCCGATCTATCCGGTAACGCACGTGCTAAAGGCTGGCGGAGGTCAGTCCACTATCGAATTCACTATCGCCGCTGATGGCACGACGAGGGACTTCCTAGTCGTGCACAGCGATCATGAGTATTTCGCCAATCACTCAATAATTGCGGTTCGGCAATGGCGTTTTGAACCGGCAATGAAAGATGGTCGCCCGATTGATGCTCGCGTTAGGAAGACGTTCAATTACGCCATCAAGTAGCACGACTACGACGTTGCCCAACAACCGCTTGCTGGCACGTCGCAAGACTCCGCAAGTGTCTCAGTATCGGTAGGCCACCGACTTGGCCTTGGCATGGGCAATCAGGCCGTGCCCCATGATCGTCCGGTGGCGGCGCGAATTACGCTCAAGATATCTCGGCAATGACGGTGTGCACAGTGGCAGACGCGTCACTTGGTACTGATCTGACAAGCCCATGAGAGCAGAGGGGTCAAATTCGTGCTCACGCCCCCTGCCCGGCTACCCAGGCGGGGCAGGGGAGCTGGCCCGGTCAGGGCAGACGGCGGGCATGTTCCCGCCTCGCTCCGTCCTGGCGCCTCGAGGCCCGGGCCAGATCATAGCCAGCTGCAGCACAATCCAATAAGCCTGAAGCTGGTTCTGGGTGGTTTGGTTGCCGTCCAGGTCGAAAAGACGGTCCGTGCGGATCGCCCAGTCCTCCCACCGTGGTCCCAGCACCCGGCCATACCGGTGCCGCACAAGTCTCCTTCCTCCCATGCGTTGCCGACGATTCGGGCTGGTACGCCAACGAGCGGGGTCGCTCCCGGTAATAGAGCGTGAGAAATGCTCTTAGGAAGATGCCCTAACTCGCTGATGTATCAGCGAGTATATCATGAGACTTCCGGCTGTGAGTCTACGGTAGGGCGTTGCTCACCAGGATGACTCAGGGGGAGAGGCCAAACTGGGGTCACAGGCTCCTCATAGGCGCTATCTAGCCTAGTGCGCATAATGTATATTATGACAAATATGTTCTATACGCGGCCAAGGCTGGAGACGCGGAATTGCGTGAGGAAGGCCCCTGCGCCGCTTTCGAAGCCTGTCTCCCCTGTCAGGGTTCAGGCTGCGCCGTGAGGTACTGCGCCGCGAGGTACTGCAGGTTGGCGCGCCCTTCGGCGCGCAGGAATGGCGCTACCAGCATCAGCACGTGATAGACGCCCTGCGCGATGGACTGGCCGGCGTCGTCCTTCCGCGGGTTACGGACGGTGTCGAACGACAGCCAGTACAGTGTAACCACCGTGAGGTTGTGTGCGAGCGCCTCGACCTCGGCCGGCGTTGCCTCGAGCTGGCCGGCTTCCGCCAGCCCCAGGCAGATGCCGCGTGAGGTCGCGACCGCGTGGCGGATGACGCCGCTCAGGCGGTGGCCGGCCCGGCGGTCTCGTGACATCAACCCGGACAGGTCACGAAACAGGAAGCGGTAGCGCCAGAGGGTCTCGAAGATGACGTGCAGCAGGAACCAGGCTTCCTCCACGTCGCGGGCGCGCCACGTGTCGGGGGGCATGAGTTGCTCGAAGTCGGCAACGAATCGCTCCAGCAGCGCCCCGGTCAGCTGGTCCTTCTTGCGGAAGTGGTAATGCAGGTTGCCGGCGCTGATGCCTACGTCGGCGGCGATCAGCGTCGTGGACACGTTGGGCTCGCCCTGCGCGTTGTACAGGGCCAGGGTGGTGTCCAGGATCCGCTCGCGGGTCGGTCTGGCGGGACGTTTCTTGCCCGGGACTGCAGGCATTAAAAAGCGCCGGTGTACGTCGGTGACCCGATCGTACACCAGCGCCGAGGGGGGATCAGTCAATAAGTCAGGCGGCCTGGGCGGTGGTCGTCCGCGTCGTCTTCCTGGCGCGCGGGCGGCGGGTCTTGCGCTTGGCGGTCTTGGCCTGCACCTGCTTCGCCAGCCGGTCGACCTTCCTGGACAGCATGTCGACTTCGCTCGCGGTCGGCAGGCCGATCTCGTGGATGACCTTGTTCATGCCGGTCTGCAGGCGCTTCTCGACCAGCGAGGCGCGCTCGTTGGCGACGTCGGACAGCGTCTCGAGGGCCTGCTCGGTGCGCACGCGCGGCGCGCGGGCCAGCTTCTCGCCCTGCTTGACGACGGCATTCACGTACCGGCCGAACTCGTCGCGGGTCGTGTTCCAGGCGTGCATGTTGGCCTTCCAGATGACCTGCGCCGACTTGCGGGTCGCCTTGCCGAGCTCGCTCGACTTGAGGTCGTCGATCAGCATGTTCACGTTCTCGATCATGAGTGTCTCCTTGCGGTTGTCCTGGCGGTGCGGGGAGCGGCAGCGGCTCATCCCGTCCGTCCCATGGTGCGCAGTCTCGGGATTTTGGTTAGGGAGTACACCCTAGCCCGGCCTAGCCGAACATCGGCAGGCGGAATGACCTGTCAGCGGTGGCGCGGATCCCCGCCGGGGCGCCGCGGGACGGTCTCAGGCCACCTGGCCGCCGCGCGCCGCCGCAGCCTTCTCGCGGGCCGCAAACGCGCGCCCCAGTGCGGCGCCGACGCCGATCAGGGCGACCATTGCGAGCGCCGAAATCGCGGCAAAGCCGGCCAGCAGCACGCCGCCGGCGTTGAGCAGCCCGTGCGTCCAGGCTGCCGCCGTGTCGCTGCCGCGCTGTACGACGGTGTCGATGAAGTTCTTGGCCTTGTACTTGGTCTCCGGATCGACCGCCGTGAACAGCGTTTCCCGGCACGGCCGCGCGATGCCGAACTCCCCTGCCCTGCGCAGGATCTGCGTGACGGCCAGCGGCAGCAGGAACGGCGCCAGCACCAGCCACAGGAAGCTGCCGAGCGCGACCAGGGGCATGGTGACGAGCGCGCCGGTCATCCCGAACCTCTTGACCAGCCGCATCGTGACGATGCCCTGCAGGAGGAAAGCCAGGATGTTGACGCCCAGGTCGAGGCGCGCAAAGAAGACTGTGCGCGTCGCGGTGTCGTTGAATTCGCTGGACGCGATGTCCTGAAGCTCGAGGTACATGAACGTGCCGACCAGCGCGCCGAAGGCCAGCAGGCTGCTGATGCCGAGCAGGTAGGGAGAACGTGCCACCAGCGTTACGCCCGCCAGGACGCTGCCGCCGATCGGCGTCGTATCCTCGGCGGCGGTGCCGGGCGGCTCGCCGTGCCGCACCACGGACCAGTGCCCGAGGGCGCGGATGCAGGGGATCGTGAGCAGCAGCAACGCGGTGGACAGCATCACCAGGCCGGCCGTGCCGATGCCGTGCGCCAGCGTCTGCGTCAGGACCGGACCGAGGATGGCGCCCGCGCTGCCGCCCGCGGCAATCGGGCCGAACAGCCGCTTGGCCTCCTCGCCGCGGAAGACGTCGGCCATGAAGCTCCAGAAGACCGACACGACGAACATGTTGAAGACCGACAGCCACACGAAGAACGCGCTGGCGGTCGCGGCCGAGTCCGGGCTGGCGCGGAACGCGAAATAGAAGCCCAGCATGTTGCTGGCGAAGAAGCCGTAGACGACCGGCAGCAGGTTGCGCTTGCGCACCTTGGCGACCAGCGCACCGAAGACCGGCGTGATGATCACCATCACCACGAAGGTCGCCGTGAACAGCATCGGCAGCCGGCCCAGTCCCGCCGCCGTCCCCATGGCGTCGCGCACCGGCCGCAACAGGTAGTAGCTGCACAGCAGCAGGAAGAAATAGCTGAACGCGAGCAGGACCGCGCGCTCTTCCCCCGGGCGGGCGCCGAGCAGCGAGCGCGTCATGGCGGCTACGCGCATGTCAAAGCGGCACTGCGGCGCCCGCGAGATGCGGTCGCTGCACCTGCCCGTCCCTGACCACGAACAGCCAGCGGCCCGGTTCGTGCCAGTGCGTCAGCACGCCCGTGCCCGGCAGGTACAGGGGCAGCTTGAATTGCACGTCGATGCGGCGTGGCACCGCCGTCAACGCCGGCCCGAGGCCCGCCAGCGTGCGCGCCATGGACCACATGCCGTGGGCCACGGCGCGGTCGAACCCGTAGCGGCGTGCGCTCCAGTCGGCCAGGTGAATGGGGTTCAGGTCTCCGGAGACGAGGCCATAGCGGCGTCCCACTGCGCGATCCGCGGGAAACGACACCATCGTGGGCACCACGTCGTCCATGGGCCGCGGCAACGCCAGCAACGCGCGCGCACTGCGCGCCGAACCGCGGCGCCCGGGCGCCCCGCGCGCCAGCAAGGTGCAGCGTTCGGTCCAGGCGACGCCCGCCTCGTCCGACAGGCTGGTGTGCAGTTCGACCTCCTGCCCGCGGTCGGTGTCCTGGTGTCCCTCGATCCAGCATTCCAGCCGGTACCGGCCGTCGGCCGGCAGCGGCCGGATGGCGTTGATCTCGTTGGCGACGTGAATGAGCCCCATGAGGCGCAGCTCGAACCGGGGATGCGTCGCGAGCGCCGTGTGCAGCGGTGCGGCCAGCACATGGGGATAGGCGACCGGCAGCATGCCGTCATCCGCGTAACCGCAGACGGCGCGGTAGCGCCTGAGGTGCCGGGGACTGGCGCACACCTGTGCGATCTCGCCTTCCAGCCTGGGCAGCGTCAGTCCGGGTGGCAACTGCGTGACGCGACGGCCGAACACGGCGCGCGCGTAGTAACGCATCGCGGATGGCGCACGCCGGAACCTGTAGCTGACCGCCGCTCGACCCATGCTGCCTCGTCCCGCGGGCGAGCCGGAAGACCGCTGCCGGCGCCGTTGCTACTCGACGACGCGGTCTATGGTCAGCGTGACTCGGCCCTTCGAACGGGGATCATAGCGGACCTCGCCGAACAGGTCGCCCGCGGACGCGATCGGGCGACCCGTCATGGACACGCGGGCCACCAGCCTGAGCGAGTCGGCCTGCGTGAGCGACGTGCCGTCGATCATGGCATCGCTGTCGGACAGCGTGATGTCGAGCGGCAGTTGGGCGCCCTGCCGCCGCACGGCCGCCAGCGGCGGGCCGCCTGCCCCGCTGTTGGCGAACACGAAGACCGTGGCGCCGGGCGGCACCCGCCCTGCCAGCGCCGGCGCAACCGCCACGCGCAGCGGGATGCCGCTGGCCGCAGCGGCTTCGGTCACGCCGGCCGGCGGTTCGGCCACGGGCTGCGCGGCGGAAGGCGGCGCGGCGGCGACGGCCGCGGCCGCCGGCGGGCGCGCCGCGGGCGTGGCCGGCCCGGGAAGACCCGTGCCCAGCGACTTGTCGATCTCGGCGATGCGCGAATTGATGACCTCGATGATCTCCTGTGGCGCGCCCTGCTCCCTGAGCGCCGCCCAGCGGTCGCGCGCCGTCGCCAGGTCGTGGCGGCGGTAGGCCGCGACCCCCGAGTACCACAGGGCGCGCGGATCGGTGGACTGCGCGGCCACGGCCTGCTCGAACAGCTGGCCGGCCTCGCCCTCGAAGTCCGACTCGTTGACGAGTACGCGTGCCTCGGCATAGCCGAGCATCGCGTCCAGGTCGGCGCCACTGGTGAGCGTGTAGGCCTGGCGGTAGGCCTCGGCCGCCTTGGGGTAGTTGCCGGCCACCACGTAGGTCCGGCCCAGCAGCTTCCAGCCGTCGGCATCGCCGCCCTCCCGCATCAGCCGCGCCTCGAGCTGCTCGGCCATCTGCCCCATGGATGCGGCCGGGTTGGTGGCGTGATCGGCGGGCGTGCCGTTCCAGCTCCAGTCGCTCCAGGTGAAGTACAGCGCGAAGGCCGCCAGCGGCACGGCTACGGCGACCACGCCGGCGGCCGCCCTGGACGGGGCCACGGGCCGGCCTTCGTCGTCTGCGCGCGGGCGCAGGAGCGGCCAGGCGACTACAGCGATGGCAAGCGCTGCAAGCAGCGCGGCGAGAACGAGGAATGCGGTCACGGGAGCTCCGGATCGGAATTTGAGTCGAGGGTCGCCGGGTTGTCGCGGGCCACCCGCGCTCGCCGCACGATGATCAGCAGCGCCGCACCGAGGCCGCCCAGCACGAGCAACACGGGCGCCGCCCACAACAGGTAGGTGCGCGGCTTGACCGGCGGCTGGTACAGCACGAAATCGCCGTAGCGGGCCGTCAGGAACTCGTGGATCTCGTCGTCGCTCTTGCCGGTGGCCATCAGTTCGCGCACCTCGCGGCGCAGGTCCACGGCCAGGCCGGCGTTCGAGTCGGCGATGGTCTGGTTCTGGCAGACGAGGCAGCGCAGTTCGCGGGTCATGCGCTCGTAACGCGCCTGCATGGCCGGGTCGCTGAACGCCTGTTCCGCCTCGATCGCAGCGGCCGATCCGGCGCAGGCCAGCAGCAGGCCGAGGACCAGTGCACGCATCATGACTTTCCTCCAGTGCCCTTGATCAGCGGCAGGAACTGCTGCTGCCACACGGTGGCCGTCATCGGCCCGATGCGCTTGGCGAGCACCGTCCCATCGGTGCCGACCAGGAAGGTCTCCGGCGCCCCGTAGACGCCCCAGTCGATCGCGACCTGGCCCTCGGGATCGAAGGCCACGCGCTCGTAGGGGTCGCCCAGCTGGGCCAGCCACCTGAGCGCCTGGTCGCGGTTGTCCTTCCAGTTCAGCCCGATGATCGGCACCGTCCCGGACGCGGCGATCTGCAGCAGCATGTCGTGCTCCTCGCGGCAGCCCCCGCACCACGTGCCCCACACGTTGACGAGGTGCATGCGCCCCGCGACATCGGCCGAGCCCACCGTCTCCGACAGGTCCGCCAGGTCCTGCAGGGTGAACTGCGGCGCCGGCTTGCCGATCAGCGGCGACGGCACCATGGACGGGTCCTTCTGCAGCCCGATGACGAAGAAACCGACCAGGATGGCGAACAGGCCGGCCGGGATCAGGAACCGCAGGTATGCCTTCATGGCGCGGCCTCCCCCGCCGTGCGGCCGGCGCCGAGCAGCTCGCGCGCGGTGGCGCGGGCCCGGTAGCGGCGGTCCGCGATCGACACCAGGCCGCCGATCGCCATCAGCAGCGCGCCGAGCCAGATGTAGCGGATCAGCGGCTTGTACTGCACGCGCATGCTCCACTTGCCGTCACCCAGGTCGTCGCCGAGCGCCACGAACAGGTCGCGCAGCGGCGTGACGTGGATGCCCGCCTCCGTCATCGGGTTGCCGCCCGACAGCGTAGAAGCGCTTCTGCGTCTTGAGGGTCGCAAACTCGCGCTCGCCGCGGCTCAAGGCGACGGTGCCCTCGATCGCCTCGTAGTTCGGCCCGCGCACCTGCTCGGTGCCCTCGAAGCGGAAGGAGTAATCGGCGATGGTCACCGACTCCCCGATGCCAAGTCCGATGTCCTTCTCGATGCGGTAGGACTCGACGCCCGTGATGCCGAGCACGAACAGGCCGACGCCGAAGTGCGCGATGGTCATGCCGATGAACCCGGCCGGCAGTGCGCGCAGGTTCTGCCGCCGGCCCCACACCTCGAGCAGCGACGAGGCGATCAGCCAGAACCCGAGGCAGAAGCCCACGGCGCCCAGGAAGTGGAATTCGCCGTAGCCATAGACGCAGGCCAGCACGGCCGCCACGGCCGCCACGCCGAACAGGATGAACAGCGGCTTCTGCGTGGGGCCGAGCCGGCTGCGCTTCCAGACCGCGTGCATGCCGATCGCCATCAGGAATATCAGTGGCAGCGTGGGGACCAGGAACACGGCGTTGAAGTACGGCGGGCCGACGGAAACCTTGCCCAGCTCGAGCGCGTCCATGAACAGCGGATACAGCGTGCCCAGCAGGATCAGGGCCAGCGCGGCCATCAGCAGCGCGTTGTTGAACAGCAGGAACGCCTCGCGCGACAGCGGCTCGAAGCCCGCTTCCGACTTCAGCAAGGGCGCGCGCCATGCGTACAGGGCCAGCGCGCCGCCGATCACCGCGACCAGGAAGGCCAGGATGAACAGGCCGCGCGACGGATCGGTCGCGAAGGCGTGCACCGACACCAGCACGCCGGAGCGGACCAGGAAGGTGCCCAGCAGGCTGAGCGAAAACGCCGACACCGCGAGCAGCACCGTCCAGCTCTTGAACAGGCCGCGCTTCTCCGTGACCGCCAGCGAGTGGATCAGGGCCGTACCCGCCAGCCAGGGCATGAAAGAAGCGTTTTCGACCGGATCCCAGAACCAGTAGCCGCCCCAGCCAAGCTCGTAATAGGCCCACCAGCTGCCCAGCGCGATGCCGATGGTCAGGCACAGCCAGGCGCCCAGCGTCCACGGCCGTGCCCAGCGCGTCCAGGCCACGTCGGTACGGCCCTCGATGAGCGCCGCGCAGGCGAAGGCGAAGGCCACCGAGAAACCCACGTAGCCGAGGTACAGCATCGGCGGATGGATGATCAGCGCGAAGTCCTGCAGCAGCGGGTTGAGGTCGTTGCCCTCCGCCGCCGCGGGCATCAGCCGGTCGAAGGGGTTGGAGGTGGCCAGCATGAACAGCAGGAAGCCGACGCTGACCAGCCCCAGCACGCCCAGCACGCGGCTCCTGAAGGGCAGCGGCATGCTGCGGCTGGCCCAGGCGACGGCGGCCGACCAGGCGGACAGCATCAGGCCCCACAGCAGCAGCGAACCTTCGTGTCCGCCCCAGGCCGCGGCGACGCGGAAGGCGGTCGGCAGCAGCGAGTTGGAGTGCATCGCCACGTAGCGCACCGAGAAGTCGAACTGCACGAACGCCCAGATCAGCAGGCCGAAGGCCAGCGCCAGCATGACAAACTGCCCGGTGACGGCCGTCGCGGCCGTGCGCATCCAGGCCACGTTGCCGCGGCTCGCCCCGGTCAGGCCGAAGAACGCCTGCGCGCCCGCCAGCAGCAGCGCCAGTACGACGGCGAAATGGCCGAGTTCCGGCGTCACGACTGGCTCCCCTGCGGCGCCGGGGCGTGCAGCGACTCGGCCACCTCCGGCGGCATGTAGTTCTCGTCGTGCTTGGCCAGCACCTGGTCCGCCACGAACACGCCGTCGTTACCCATGCGGCCGTGCGCGATCACGCCCTGCCCCTCGCGGAAGAGGTCTGGCAGCAGCCCCTCGTAGCGCACCGGGATCGACTTGGCGTTGTCCGTGACGACGAACTTGACCTCGATGCTGCCCGTCGTGCGTTGCACGCTGCCGTCCGTGACCAGGCCGCCCAGCCGGAAGGCGCGCCCGCTGGGCACCTCGCCGGCGGTCACCTGGCTGGGGCTGTAGAAATACAGCAGGTTCTCCTGGAAGGCCTGTAAGGCCACGGCCGTGGCGGCGCCGACGCCGATCACGATGGCGGCGACTGCGATCATTCGTTTGCGGCGGGGGGTCATGAGCGGGTCTCCTCCATCTGCAGGCGCCGTGCGGCGGCGCTGCGCGCTTCCGCCAGCGAGCGGCGCGCGCTCCATACGTTGTAGAGCAACACGAAAAGGGTCAGGCCGAAAGCGGGCCACAGGAACACGCCGTGCCCGCCCATGTACAGCCAGTCGGGAATGTTCATAGCGCGAGTTCCTCCCTGAGCCACGCGGCGTTGCGTTCGCGGCGGATGATCTCCGCGCGCAGCCGCACGCACAGCACGGCGCCGTAATACAGCATGAAGCCGAGGATCATGACCAGCAGCGGCCACAGCATGTCGCCGGTGATGGACGGCTTGTCCAGCTTGGTGATCGTGGCGCCCTGGTGCAGCGTGTTCCACCAGTACACCGAGTAATGAATGATCGGCAGGTTGATGACGCCGACCACGGCCAGCACGGCGCTGGCGCGGTCGGCACGCTGCGGCTCCTCGATGGAGGTGCGCAGCGCCATGTAGCCCAGGTACAGGAACAGCAGGATCAGCTCGGAGGTCAGGCGCGCGTCCCACACCCACCAGGTGCCCCACATCGGCTTGCCCCACAGCGAACCGGTGGCGAGCGCGGCAAAGGTGAACCAGGCGCCGATCGGCGCCGAGGCCGCCGCGACGGCATGGGCCACCTTGATGCGCCAGATCAGCCCGACGGCGGCGGCGATCGCCATGTTCCCGTAGATGAACATGGACATCCAGGCGCTGGGCGCATGCACGTACAGCATGCGGAAACCCTCGCCCTGCTGGTAATCGGCCGGCGCCATGACCAGGCCGCCGTACAGCGCCACGACGATCAGGATGCCGGCCGGCCAGCCCAGCCACGGCGCCATCCAGGCCGCGATGCGGTGCACGTGCGGCGGCGAGCCGAGCTTATGGAACCAGGTCCACATCAGTGATTACTCCATGCTCACCTTGAGCCCCGCCGACGTGGCGAAGGGCCCGAGTGAAACGCTCAGGATCAGCATTGCCGACAGCAGCAACAGCGGGCCGCGCGGGCTGTCGCCCATGATCGCCATGTCCACGGCGCGCGCGCCGAAGATCAGGGCGGGCATGGTGAGCGGCAGCACCAGCAGCGACAGCAGCACACTGCCGCGGCGCACGCCCAGCGTCAACGCGGCGCCGACGGCGCCCAGGAAGCTCAGGATGCCCGTGCCCAGCGCCAGCGAGGCCATGACGGTCCACTGCGCATGCGCGGGCACCGACAGCGAAGCCGCGACCAGCGGCGAAACCAGCACCAGCGGCAGGCCGCTGACCGTCCAGTGCGCGAAGGCCTTGACCAGCGACAGCCACCACAGCGGCTGGCCGCTCAGCACCAGTTGTTCGAGCGTGCCGTCCTCGTAGTCCGAGCGGAACATGAACTCGAGCGCCAGCAGGGCCGACAGCAGGGCGGCGACCCAAACGACGCCGGCGGCGACGTCGCGCAGCTGGCTGAGTTCCGGGCTGAGGGCGAGCGGGAACAGTGTGGTGACCATCAGGAAGAAGACAACTGGCTGCGTCAACTGTTCCCAGCGCCGGAACGCCAGTCTCAGGTCCCGCGCATATAGCAGGGCGCCCGCCCGCAACAGACCTGTCGGTTGCATCAGTTGAGCTCCGAGATCCGCGCCTGGATACCGGGGATGCTGAGCCCCTGGTGCGCCGCCAGCACCGCCATCCCGCCGCTGCCGACGTGTTGGCCGATGAGCCTCGAAATGAGCGCAACGCCGGCCACGTCGAGGTTGGTGAAGGGTTCGTCCAGCACCCACAGGCTGGCCCCCAGCAGCAGCACCCGCGACATGGCCAGTCGCCGGCGCTGGCCGGCGGACAGCACGCGGGCCGGCAGGTCGCGGCAACGCAGGATGCCCAGCAGGTCGAGGGTGGCCTCGATCTCGGCCGGCGGCAGGTGGCGCCGGATGCCGACGCTGTAGTGCAGGTTCTCGAAGGCGGTGAGGTCGCCCTTCAGGGCATTCTCGTGGCCCACATAGACGAATTCCGCGTTGAATTCATCGCGCTGGCGGTCGATCGGCCGGCCGCGCCAGCCGACCGTGCCCTGCTCCGCCGGCAGCAGCCCGGCCAGCACCCGCAACAGCGTCGTCTTGCCCGTGCCGTTCGGCCCGGAGACGTGCACGACCTCGCCCTGCAGGACGTCTATGGCGACGTTCCGCAGCACATGACGATCGCCGCGCCACACGTGGATGCCGCGCGCCGACAGGCCCTCTGGATTCAGAGCGTCCAAGCCCCCTGCTCTCCCCTGATAAAGGCCGCGAACTATACCAGACCGGCGGCCCTGAATGACGGGTGCAGACCGCGCCGGACTCGTGGTTTTCCGGGGTTGCCACCGGCGGGCGGCCGCCGACCCTCACCCCAGCGCGGCAATCACCTGCGGCGGCGCCTGCACCAGCTCGATGAGCACCCCGCCGCCGCCGATCGGGAATTCGTCGTTGCCCTTGGGGTGGATGAAGCAGATGTCGTGGCCGGCCGCCCCCTGGCGGATGCCGCCCGGGGCGAATCTTACGCCCTGCGCCGTCAGCCACTGCACGGCGCCGGGCAGGTCGTCCACCCACAGGCCCACGTGGTTCAGCGGGGTGGCGTGCACGGCCGGCTTGCGCTCCGGATCCAGCGGCTGCATGAGGTCCACTTCCACGGCGTGCGGTCCCTCGCCCAGCGCGCAAATATCCTCGTCGACGTTCTCGCGCTCGCTGACGTAGCTGCGCTCGACGGTCAGGCCGAACAAATCCACCCACAGCGCCCGCAGGCGCTGCTTGTCGGCGCCGCCGATGGCCACTTGCTGGATGCCGAGTATGCGGAAGGGCCGGTTCATGGGGTCAGACGAAGCTCATGATGGGTTGGTCGACGGCCAGGCTCTCGCCCTTCCTCGCCAGCAACTCGGCCACGGTGCCGTCCTGCGCGGCGGTGAGGTTGTTCTCCATCTTCATGGCCTGGATCACCGCCAGCCGTTCGCCGGCCTTCACCGCCTGCCCGGGCTGCACCATGATGTCCATCAGCAGCCCGGGCATCGGCGAGAGCAGGAACTTGCTGAGGTCCGGCGGCGCCTTCAGCGGCATCAGCGCCAGCAGTTCGGCTGCACGCGGCAGCAGCACCAGCGTCTCGGCCAGCGTGCCGTTGTGCTGTACGCGGATGCCGAGCGGGTTCCTGGCGCTGCCGCGTTCGACCTGCGCGGTGAAAGGCGTTCCGTTGCAGGTGCCGGTCATGCGTATTTCGCCGAGCTTGGTCGGGCTCTGGATCGCGAAGTGGCGCTCGCCGATCACCACGTCGGCGCTGTTGGTGACGGGGTCGAACTCGTCGACGACCACGGCATGGTGCCGGTGCCGGCCGTCCTGGCCGAGCACCACCACCACCAGCCTGGGCCGGTTCCTCACGCCATGACCGGCCAGCTGTCCGCTGATGCCCGCCGAGCGCACCCGCGCCTTGCGGCGCACGAAGGCCGCCAGCGCCACCAGGAACAGCGGGTCGTCGTGCGGCGTGTCGGTGCTGCTGAAGCCCTGGCCGTAGTGTTCCGCGATGAAGCCGGTCGTGAAATCGCCGGCCACGAATTGCGGGTGGGCCAGCAACGCGGCCTGGAACGGGATGTTGCTGCTGATGCCGCGGATCACGAAGGCGTTGAGGGCCTCGCGCATCCTGGCGATGGCGTCCGGCCGGTCGCGGCCGTGCACGATGAGCTTGGCGATCATCGAATCGTAGTACATCGGGATTTCGCCGCCCTCGGCCACGCCCGTGTCGACGCGCACGCCACCCGTGACGGGGACCGGTTCGGCCGCCTCCATCGTGGTGGCCGGCGGCAGGAAGCGCACCAGGCGCCCGGTCGACGGCAGGAACCCGCGGAACGGATCCTCGGCATTGATGCGGCATTCGATCGCCCAGCCGTTGCGCTTGACGTCGGCCTGCGTGAAAGGCAGCTTTTCGCCCGCGGCCACGCGGATCATCAGTTCCACCAGGTCCAGGCCGGTGATGCACTCGGTGATCGGGTGCTCCACCTGCAACCGCGTGTTCATCTCCAGGAAGTAGAAGCTCTGGTCCTGGCCGACCACGAACTCGACGGTGCCCGCGCTCTGGTACTTCACCGCCTTGGCCAGCGCCACCGCCTGCTTGCCCATGGCCTTGCGGGTGGCTTCGCTGATGAAGGGCGACGGCGCCTCCTCGATCACCTTCTGGTGCCGGCGCTGGATGCTGCATTCGCGTTCGTTGAGGTAGACGACGTTGCCGTGGGCGTCGCCCAGCACCTGGAACTCGATGTGCCGCGGCTCCTCGATGAACTTCTCGATGAACACGCGGTCGTCGCCGAAGCTGCTGCCGGCCTCGTTGCGGCACGCCACGAAGCCCTCGGCGGTGTCGCGGTCGTTGCGCGCCAGGCGCAGGCCCTTGCCGCCGCCGCCCGCCGTGGCCTTGATCATCACCGGGTAGCCGATGTCGCGCGCCACCTGCACTGCCTGCTCGGGCGAATCGATGGACTCGTTCCAGCCGGGGATCGTGTTGACCTTGGCCTGCAGCGCCAGCTTCTTGGAGGCGATCTTGTCGCCCATCGCCGCGATGCTGTAGTGCTTGGGGCCGATGAAGACCAGTCCCTCTTCCTCGACGCGGCGCGCGAACTCCTCGTTCTCGGACAGGAACCCGTAGCCGGGGTGGATGGCCTGCGCGCCCGTGGACCTGGCCGCGGCGATGATGCGGTCGGCCGCCAGGTAACTCTCGCGCGAGGGTGCCGGGCCGATCAGCACCGCCTCGTCGGCCAGCGCCACATGGCGGGCGTCACGGTCGGCCTCGGAGTACACGGCCACCGTCGCGATGCCGAGCTTCCTGGCCGTCTTGATGATGCGGCACGCGATCTCGCCACGGTTGGCTATCAGGATCTTGTTGAACATGGTCCTTGCCTCCGCGGCGCCGCTCACAGGGGAATGTTGCCGTGCTTGCGCCACGGGTTCTGCAGTTGCTTGTCCTTGAGCATCGCCAGGCTGCGGCAGATACGCTTGCGCGTCTCGTGCGGCTGGATCACGTCGTCAATGAAGCCCCGCGCCCCGGCCACGAACGGGTTGGCGAAGCGGTCCCTGTACTCCGCTTCCTTGGCCGCCAGCTTGGCCGGGTCACCCTTGTCCTCGCGGAAGATGATCTCCACGGCGCCCTTGGCCCCCATCACCGCGATCTCGGCATTGGGCCAGGCGAAGTTCACGTCGCCGCGCAGGTGCTTGGAACTCATGACGTCGTAGGCCCCGCCATAAGCCTTGCGCGTGATCACCGTGACCTTGGGCACCGTGCACTCGGCGTAGGCGTACAGCAGCTTGGCGCCGTGCTTGATGATGCCGCCGTACTCCTGGCTGGTGCCCGGCATGAAGCCCGGCACGTCCACGAAGGTCACGACCGGGACGCGGAACGCGTCGCAGAAGCGCACGAAGCGCGCCGCCTTGATGCTGCTCTTGATGTCCAGGCAGCCGGCCTGCACCTGCGGGTTGTTGGCCACGAGGCCCACCGTGTGCCCTTCCATGCGGCCGAACCCGATGACGATGTTCCTCGCGTAGTCGGGCTGCAGCTCGAAGAAGTCGCCGTCGTCCACGACCTTGGTGATCAGTTCCTTGATGTCGTAGGGCTTGTTGGGGCTGTCCGGCACCAGCGTGTCCAGCGCGTGGTCCATGCGGTCGGCCGGGTCGCCGCTCGGGCGCACCGGCACGCCGTCCTTGTTGTTCAGCGGCAGGTAGTTGAAGAAGCGTCGCACCATCAGCAGCGCCTCGACGTCGTTCTCGAAGGCCAGGTCCGCGACCCCGCTCTTGGTGCTGTGCGTGGTCGCGCCGCCGAGCTGCTCGGCGGTGATCTCCTCGTGGGTCACGGTCTTCACCACCTCGGGGCCGGTGACGAACATGTAGCTCGAGTCCTTCACCATGAAGATGAAGTCGGTCATGGCCGGCGAGTACACCGCGCCGCCGGCACACGGGCCCATGATCAGGCTGATCTGCGGGATGACGCCGCTGGCCAGCACGTTGCGCTGGAAGACCTCGGCATAGCCGCCCAGCGAGGCCACGCCCTCCTGGATGCGCGCGCCGCCCGAGTCGTTCAGCCCGATGACCGGCGCGCCGACCTTCATGGCCTGGTCCATCACCTTGCAGATCTTCTCGGCATGCGGCTCGGACAGCGCGCCGCCGAAGACCGTGAAGTCCTGGCTGAAGACGAACACCAGCCGGCCGTTGATCATGCCGTAGCCGGTGACGACGCCGTCGCCGGGGATCTTGTTGTCGGCCATGCCGAAGTCGACGCAGCGGTGCTCGACGAACATGTCCCATTCCTCGAACGTGCCCTCGTCGAGCAGGAGCTCGAGGCGCTCGCGCGCGGTGAGCTTGCCCTTGGCGTGCTGGGCGTCGATGCGCTTCTGCCCGCCGCCGAGGCGCGCGGCGGCGCGCATCTTGTCGAGCCGTTCGATGATGTCGTGCATGCGGATCTCTCCTCGCCGCCGGTTCAGTCCAACAGGTCCAGCACCCGGCGCGCAGCCACCGAGGGCGCCAGCGTACCGGCGCGCACCTGCTCGGTCAGGGACGGCAGCGCCGCGCGCACCGCCGGGTGCTCGCGCAGGCGCTGCCGCAGGCCGGCCTCGATGCGCTCCCACATCCAGGCCCGGTCCTGCTCGTGACGGCGCTGCGCGAGCGCGCCGCTGCTCTCGCCCAGTTCGCGGAAGTGTGTCACGGCCTGCCAGAACTCTTCCAGCCCGGCGCCCTTGAGCGCGCTCAGCTGCAGCACCTGCGGGTGCCAGGTGCCCGGCCCGCGATCGGCGTCGGCCGGCTGGCCGTGTCGCCCGAACAGGCGCAAGGCGCTGGTGATCTGCGCGCGCGCGCGCGTGGCCGCGGCCTCGTCCAGGTCGGCCTTGTTGATGACCACCAGGTCGGCAAGCTCGGTCACGCCCTTCTTGATGGCCTGCAGGTCGTCACCGGCGTTCGGCAGCTGCAGCAGCACCAGCAGGTCGGCCATGCCGGCGACCGCGGTCTCGCTCTGGCCCACGCCCACGGTCTCGACGATGACGACGTCGTAGCCGGCGGCCTCGCACACCAGTATCGCCTCGCGCGTCTTCTCGGCCACGCCGCCCAGGGTGCCCGCGGCCGGGCTGGGGCGGATGTAGGCGCGCTCGTCCGCGGCCAGGCGCTCCATGCGCGTCTTGTCGCCGAGGATGGAACCGCCGCTGACGATCGAGGACGGGTCGACCGCGAGCACCGCGACCCGATGCCCGCGCCCGACCAGGAACAGGCCCAGCGCCTCGATGAAGGTGCTCTTGCCGACGCCCGGCACGCCGCTGATGCCCAGCCGCAGCGCGCGGCCGCTGGAAGGCAGCAGCGCATTGAGCAGCGCGTCGGCGCGCACGCGGTGCTCGGGGCGCGTCGATTCCAGCAGCGTGATGGTCTTGGCCAGCGCCCGGCGTTGCACGGCACCCGGCTGGCCCAGCAGCTGGTCCATGAGCGCCTGGTCGGCGGCGGGCAACACGGTTGCAGCGCCCGCCTCAGGCCGCGACGCTTTTCTTGATCTGCTCAAGCACGTCCTTCGCGCTGTCCGGGATTGGCGTGCCCGGGCCGTAGATGCCCTTGACGCCGGCCGCATACAGGAAGTCGTAGTCCTGCGGCGGCACGACGCCGCCGACGAAGACGACGATGCCGTCGCCGCCGAGCTTCTTCAGTTCGGCGATGATCGCCGGCACCAGCGTCTTGTGGCCGGCCGCCAGCGTGCTGACGCCCACGGCGTGCACGTCGTTCTCGATCGCCTGGCGCGCGCACTCCTGCGGGGTCTGGAACAGCGCGCCGATGTCCACGTCGAAGCCCAGGTCGGCGAAGGCCGTGGCCACGACCTTGGCGCCGCGGTCATGACCGTCCTGGCCCAGCTTGGCGATCAGCACGCGGGGGCGGCGGCCCTCGCTCTCGCCGAAGGCGGCGATCTCGGCCTTGAGCCGCTCCCAGGCGGCGGCCGCGTCGCTCCCCTCCCCATACGCGGCGGCGTACACGCCGCTCACCTTCTGCTGGTCGGCGCGGTGGCGCCCAAAGACCTTCTCGAGTGCATCACTGACTTCTCCCACGGTGGCACGCTGGCGGATCGCCTCGATGCTGAGCGCCAGCAGGTTGTTCGAGGTGCCGTTGGCCGGCTCCGCGGCACGCGCGGCGTCCGTCAGCGCCTGCAGCGCCGCGCGCACCCTGGCGTCGTTCCGGGTCGCCCTGACCCTGGCCAATCGCGCAACCTGCCCCTCGCGCACCTTGACGTTGTCCACCTCGAGGGTATCCACCGCGTCCTGCCTCGCCAATCGGTACTTGTTGACGCCCACGATGACGTCGCGGCCGCTGTCGATGCGCGCCTGCTTGGCGGCGGCGCTGGCCTCGATCTTCAGCTTGGCCCAGCCGGAGTCGACCGCCTTGAGGATCCCGCCCATCGCGTCGACTTCCTCGATGATGGCCCAGGCCCGGTCCGCCATCTGCTGCGTCAGCGTCTCCATCATGTAGCTGCCGCCCCAGGGGTCCACGACGCTGGTGATGTGCGTCTCCTCCTGCAGGATCAGCTGGGTGTTGCGCGCGATGCGGGCGCTGGCCTCGCTGGGCAGCGCGATCGCCTCGTCGAAGCTGTTGGTGTGCAGCGACTGCGTGCCGCCGAAGATCGCCGCCATCGCCTCGACCGTGGTGCGCACGACGTTGTTGTACGGGTCCTGCTCGGTGAGGCTCCAGCCCGAGGTCTGGCAATGCGTGCGCAGCAGCAGGCTCCTGGGGTTCTTCGCGCCGAAGCCCTGCATGATGCGGCACCACAGCAGGCGTGCGGCCCGCATCTTGGCGATCTCGAGATAGAAATTCATGCCGATCGCCCAGAAGAACGACAGCCGGCCGGCGAACTCGTCGACGTCCAGCCCCCGGGCGATCGCGGTCCTCACGTACTCCTTGCCGTCGGCCAGCGTGAAGGCGAGCTCCAGCGCCTGGTCCGCGCCCGCCTCCTGCATGTGGTAGCCGGAAATGCTGATCGAGTTGAACTTCGGCATGTGCCGGGACGTGTACTCGATGATGTCGGCCACGATCCGCATCGAGGGCTCGGGCGGGTAGATGTAGGTGTTGCGGACCATGAACTCCTTGAGGATGTCGTTCTGGATGGTGCCGCTCAGCTGGTCCGGCCGCACGCCCTGCTCCTCCGCCGCCACGATGTAGCCGGCCAGCACCGGCAGCACCGCGCCGTTCATGGTCATGGAGACGCTGACGCGGTCCAGCGGGATGCCCTCGAACAGGATCTTCATGTCCTCGACGCTGTCGATGGCCACGCCGGCCTTGCCGACGTCGCCGGTGACGCGCGGGTGGTCGCTGTCGTAGCCGCGGTGGGTGGCCAGGTCGAAGGCAACGCTCACGCCCTGCGCACCGCCGGCCAGCGCCTGCCGGTAGAAGGCGTTGCTCTCCTCGGCGGTGGAAAAGCCCGCGTACTGGCGGATGGTCCACGGGCGCCCCGCGTACATCGTGGCCTGCGGGCCGCGCACGAACGGCGCGAAGCCGGGCAGCGTGTCGGCGTGCGGCAGGGCCGCGGTGTCGGCCGCGGTGTACAGCGGCTTGACCGTGATGCCCTCGGGCGTGACCCAGTTCAAAGCGGCGAGGTCGCCGCCCGGCGCGGACCTGGCGGCGGCCTTCTGCCACTCCGCCGGCGTGGCGCGCCCAAGCTCGTCCTTCCCGCTCATCGTCCTCTCCCCGGCCCGCGCCCGTGGCCGAGCACCGGAATCCGCGCTGAACCCGCCGGCTGGCCGGCAGGCCTGCTACGCCAAACCGGTCAATTATGCACAATCGGCCGCCTCAATCCGCGCGTGAGGGCGCGAGCGGCCTGGGCCGGTTTCCGGTGAGACTATAGTTAAACAGTTACAGGAGAAAGTACGTGTAACCCGTTGGTGCCCTGGGCAGGATTCGAACCTGCACGGCCTTGCGGCCAGCGGATTTTAAGTCCGCAGCGTCTACCCGTTCCGCCACCAGGGCTGTGGGCGCCGCGCGCGAGCATGGCAGGTCGCCGCGGGCCTTGCCAGCCTGCTGCATCGCCCATGGCCCACGCGCCGGGGGCGCGGCCCGCGGCGGATCCACTCGTCGGGAACATCGGCTGACGATGGAGGCTAGGGTCGGAATCGAACCGGCGTACACGGCTTTGCAGGCCGCTGCATGACCACTCTGCCACCTAGCCATCGTCCGGCGTCACGCCACAAGCGACAACCCCGGGAGCATGGTCCCGGGGTCGGCTGGAATCTGGAGCGGGAAACGAGGCTCGAACTCGCGACCTCAACCTTGGCAAGGTTGCGCTCTACCAACTGAGCTATTCCCGCCCGTGACCAACGGTCAGCGTGCGAATTCTACGGTGGTACCCCCACCTGTCAAGCGTGGACCCGCGCCCGCAGGTCGGGCCAGGCCGCGCGCAGGTAGGCCACCATGGACCATAACGTCAACACGGCCGCGAGCCCCGTCAGGACCAGGCCGATCATGTAGATCGGCAGGAACCACAGGTCCTGGCGGAACAGCATCATGGACAGGCCGGTGACCTGCGCGATGGTCTTGAACTTGCCGAGCAGGGACACGGCCACCTTGCCGCGCGCGCCGATCTCCGCCATCCACTCGCGCAGGGCCGAGATCGTGATCTCGCGGCCGATGATCACGGCCGCGGCCAGCACGACGTACCAGTGCGTGTCGCGGCTGACCAGCAGCACCAGCGCCGTGGCCACGATCAGCTTGTCCGCCACCGGGTCGAGGAAGGCGCCCAGCGGCGAGACCTGGCCGAGCCGGCGCGCGAGGTAGCCGTCGAAGGAGTCGGTGATGCCGGCCACCGCGAACAGCAGCCCGCAGGCGATATCCGCCCACGCGTACGGCATGTAGAACAGCAGCACGATCGCGGGAATCAGGGCGATGCGCAGCGCCGTCAGCGCGTTGGGGATGGTGTACGGGTGGGTCATCGCGATACCTGGTGAAGGTGTCCGTACAGCGTCTCGGCCAGCTTGCGGCTGAGTCCCTTCACCGCCATCAGGTCCTCGACGCCGGCGCGCATCACGCCCTGCAGGCCGCCGAAGTGCCGTAGCAGCTCGCGGCGGCGCGCGGGGCCGAAACCGGGCACTCCCTCCAGCGGCGACACGCGCCGCGCCTTGCCGCGGCTGCGCCGGTGCCCTGAAATCGCAAACCGGTGCGCCTCGTCGCGTACGCGCTGGATCAGGTGCAGGGCCTTCGAGTCCGCCCGCAGTATAAGAGGCGCCTTGTGCCCCAACAAGAAAAGTCGTTCCTGGCCGGGGCGGCGCTCCGCCCCCTTGGCGATGCCCACCAGCGCCGCCAGCTCAATGCCCGATTCGGCCAGCACCTCGCCCGCCTGCGACACCTGTACCGGCCCGCCGTCCAGCAAGAGCAGGTCCGGCAGCGGGCGGGCGTCCTCGCCGTCCGGCTCGCGGCGGAAACGGCGGCTGAGCGCCTGGCGCAGCGCCCCGTAGTCGTCTCCCGGCACCACGCCCGCGATGTTGTAGCGCCGATACTCCTGCTTGAGCGCCCCCTCCGGCCCGAACGCCACGCAGGCGGCCACCGCCGCCTCGCCGCGCGTATGGCTGACGTCGAAGCACTCGATGCGCCGCGGCGGCCGCTTGAGCCCCAGCGCCGCCGCCAGGACCTCGAGTTGCTCGGCGACGCTGGCGCGCGCCGCGATGCGCATGGCGAGCGCCGTGGCGGCGTTGTCGCGGGCCAGCTCGACCCAGCGCGCCTTGAGGCTGCGCCGCGCGTGGCGCACGGTGACCCGGCGGCCCGCCCGCTCGCTGAGCGCAGCGGCGAGCACCCCGGCATCCGGGACGGGTGCCGAGGTGAGGATCTCGGGCGGCGCCTCGCGCGCCAGGTAGTACTGGCTGAGGAAGCCCGACAGGATGCCGGCGGGGTCCTCGAGCGGCGCCCGCGGGAAGTAGTGCGTGGTGCCCAGGTTGCGGCCGCCACGCACGAACATCACCGCGACGCAGGCCTCCGCGCCGGCCGTGGCGATGGCCACCACGTCGGCCTCGGCGTCCGCGGTCGAGCTGACCACCTGCTGTGCCTGGATCTCGGCCAGCGCCGCCAGCTGGTTGCGCAGCACGGCGGCGCGCTCGAACTCGAGCCGGTTGGCGGCCTGTTCCATCGCCGGGCGGATCCGCGCGGCCAGTTCGGCGCTCTTGCCGCGCAGGACCATGGCGGCCGCCGCCACGTCGTCCGCGTAGTCCTCGCGGCTGATCAGCCCCACGCAGGGACCCGAGCAGCGCCGGATCTGGTACTCCAGGCACGGCCGGGTGCGGTTGCTGAAGAAGCTGTCCTGGCAGCCGCGCAGGCGGAACAGCTTGTGCAGCTGGTGCTGGATCTCGCGGGCCGCGCGCGCATTCGGGTAGGGACCGAACAGCTGGCCGGGCACCTGCCGCGACCCGCGGTGGAAGCCGAGCCGCGGGTACTCGTGCGCCGAGAAGTGCAGGTACGGAAAGCTCTTGTCGTCCCGCAGCAGGATGTTGTAGCGCGGCTTGTGCCGCTTGATGAGGTTGAACTCGAGGATCAGCGCCTCGGTTTCCGAATTGGTGACCGTGACTTCCATGTCGCGGATGCCGCGCACCAGCGCGGCCACCTTGGGATGGAGCTGGTCCGGGCGGAAGTAGCTCGCCACGCGCGAGCGCAGGTTGCCCGCCTTGCCCACGTACAGCACCGTGCCGGCGCCGTCCAGCATGCGGTATACGCCAGGGCGCGATGGCAGGCTCTCGACAAACGCCTTGGCGTCGAATTCGCTCACGTGGGCTCCGCCGGGGCACTCAGCGATCGAGCCATTCTCGGGCGCACGCCACCGCCTGCGCAAACATGGCCGGCGTGAGCCGCCTGGTCTGGGTGTTGTAGCGGCTGCAGTGGTAGGAATCGACGAGCAGGCGCCCGTCCGCCAGCGGGTGCTGCGCGCCGTGCGCGAATCGCGCCGCGCGCGGCCTAAGCCCGCTGGCGCGCAGCACGGCGCCGTGCGCCACGGCGCCCAGCGCCAGCACGGCGCCGCGCGGCGGCACGCGCGCGAGCTCCCAGGCCAGGAAGCCGTTGCACTCGCGCACCTCGGCCGGCCCGGGCTTGTTGCCGGGCGGCAGGCAGCGCACTGCATTCGTGATGCGGCAGTCGATCATTCGCAGGCCATCCTGCGCCGACTCCGAGTGCGGCCGGCTGGCAAAGCCGTGCTCGTGCAGCGTGCGGTACAGCAGCAGGCCGGCATGGTCGCCCGTGAAGGCGCGGCCGGTGCGGTTGGCGCCGTGCAGCCCCGGGGCGAGTCCCACCACCAGCAGGCGCGCGCCCGCCTCGCCGAACGACGGCACCGGGCGTGCATGGTAGCCGGGGTGCCGCGCGCGCACCTCGTCGAGCAATGCCGCCAGCCGCGGGCAGCGGCGGCAATCGCGGTCGAAGGGCTGCGGTGAGGACGGATTACCAGTCATGTGATCGCATGTGGAGGGGTCAGACCCCCAAAGGGGGTCAGACCCCAATCACGGGGTCTGACCCCATTCAGGGGTCTGACCCCTCCTGGCCCCTCAGATCTCGAACTGGGATTCCTCGGTGGACCCCTTCATGGCGCTCAGCGAGGAGGCGCCGCTCGACACGGTCTGCGTGACGTCGTCGAAGTAACCGGCGCCCACCTCGCGCTGGTGCTTGCCGGCCGTGTAGCCGTCCTTCTCGGCCGCGAACTCGGCCTGCTGCAGGGCCACGTAGGCGGTCATCTGCGACTGCCGGTAGGCGCCCGCCAGGTTGAACATCGAGTAGTTGAGCGCGTGGAAGCCCGCCAGCGTGACGAACTGGAACTTGTAGCCCATGGCGCCCAGCTCGCGCTGGAACTTCGCGATGGTCGCGTCGTCCAGCTTCTGCTTCCAGTTGAAGGACGGCGAGCAGTTGTAGGACAGGAGCTTGCCCGGGAAATCGCGGTGGATGGCCTCGGCGAAGACCTTTGCCTGCTTCAGGTCGGGCGTGCCCGTCTCGCACCACAGCAGGTCGGCGTACGGCGCGTAGGCCAGCCCGCGCGCGATGGCCTGGTCGATGCCGGCGCGCACGTTGAAGAACCCTTCCGACGTGCGCTCCGCCGACTCGATGAATTCGCGGTCGCGCTCGTCCACGTCGGCGGTGAGCAGGCGCGCCGACTCGGCATCGGTGCGCGCGACGAGGATCGTGGACGCGCCCATGGTGTCGGCCGCCAGGCGCGCCGCGATCAGCTTGTTGACGGCTTCCTGGGTCGGCACCAGCACCTTGCCGCCCATGTGCCCGCACTTCTTGGCCGATGACAACTGGTCCTCGAAGTGCACGCCGGCCGCGCCCGCGTCGATCATGGCCTTCATCAGCTCGAAGGCGTTGAGGACCCCGCCGAAGCCGGCCTCGGCGTCCGCCACGATCGGCTGCATCCAGTCGATGCTGTCGTCGCCCTCGGCATGGTGGATCTGGTCGGCACGGCGCAGCGTGTTGTTGATCCGCTGCACGAGGACCGGCACGGAATTCGCGGGGTACAGCGACTGGTCGGGATACATCTCCCCGGCGATGTTCGCGTCGCCCGCCACCTGCCAGCCGGACACGTAGATCGCGCGCAAGCCCGCCTTCACCTGCTGCATCGCCTGGTTGCCGGTCAGCGCGCCCAGCGCGTTGACGTACGGCAGCTCGTGCATCGAGCGCCACAGCTTCTCCGCGCCCAGCCGGGCCAGGCTGTGCTCGACGGGCACGCTGCCGCGCAGCCGCACCACGTCACGCGCCTGGTAGCCGCGCACGACGCCCTTCCAGCGTGGGTTGTCCTGCCAGTCCTTCTGCAGTTGCTCGGCGCTCAAGAAGCTCATCCAGTCTCTCCCGTCACGTTGTTCAGTGGCCTGCGTCGCCTCGCCCGCGAGGCCGTTTCAATCGATCTCGCGGTAAGCCGTCAGGGTCAGGAAGGTCTCGAAGTCCGGCCGCGCGGTCAGGTCGTCGATCAGGCTCGCGGCGCGCTCGTAGTGGCCGGCGGCGAACGCGGCCTCGCCCGCTTCCTCGCGGATCGCGGCCAGCACCTGCTGTGCGATGGCGCGCACCAGCTCCAGGGTGATCGCGCGGCCGTCGTCCAGCCGGCAGCGGTGGCGTATCCACTGCCACAGCTGCGCCCGCGCGATCTCGGCGGTGGCCGCATCCTCCATCAGGTCGTGGATCGGCACGCAGCCGTTGCCGTCCAGCCAGGACGCCATGTAACGGATGCTGACGTCCACGTCGTTGCGCAGGCCCGCCTCCGTGATCGTGCCCTCGGGCACGGCCAGCAGGTCCTTGGCGCTGACCTGCACATCGTCGCGCAGGCGGTGCAGGTTGTTCGGCGTGGGCATGAGCCGGTCGAACACCTCGATCGCCACCGGCACCAGCCCCGGGTGTGCCACCCAGGTGCCGTCGTGCCCGTCGCCCGCCTCGCGCTCCTTGTCCGCGCGCACCTTGCCGATCGCGCGTTCGTTGGCGGCCGGGTCGTCCTTGATCGGGATCTGCGCGGCCATGCCGCCGATGGCGAAGGCGCGGCGGCGATGGCAGGTCTTGATCACCAGCAGCGAGTACGAGCGCAGGAAGTGCGCCGTCATGGTCACCTGGTTGCGGTCGGGCAGCACGAAGTCGGCGCGCCGGCTGAATTTCTTGATGTAGCTGAAGATGTAGTCCCAGCGCCCGCAGTTGAGCCCCACGATGTAGTCGCGCAGCTCCCACAGGATCTCGTCCATCTCGAAGGCGGCCAGGATGGTCTCGATGAGGACGGTGACCTTGATGGTCCCGTGCGCGATCCCGAGGCTCTGCTCCGCGAAAGCGAACACCTCGGCCCACAGCCGCGCCTCGCGGTGGTTCTCCAGCTTCGGCAGGTAGAAATACGGTCCGCTGCCGCGCGTCTTGAGCTCGGCCGCGTTGTGGAACAGGTACAGGCCGAAGTCGACGAATGCGCCCGGCACGGGCTGCCCTGCCAGCAGCCAGTGCTTCTCCGGCAGGTGCCAGCCGCGCGGCCGCACCAGCAACACGGCTGTCTGGTCCCGCAGCCGGTACTGCTTGCCCTCCGGGCTCTCGAATTCGATCGTCTGCAGCACGGCGTCGCGCAGGTTGAGCTGGCCCTGCACGACGTTGGCCCAGCTCGGGCACAGCGAGTCCTCGCAGTCCGCCATGAACACGCGGGCCCCGGAATTCAGCGCATTGATCACCATCTTGCGGTCGGTCGGCCCGGTGATCTCGACCCGGCGGTCCAGCAGGTCGGCCGGTATGGGCGCGACCTTCCAGTCGCCGTCGCGGACCGCCTGGGTCTCGGGCAGGAAGTCCGGCAGGGCGCCGGCGTCGAGTTCGGACTGCCGCTGCGCCCGCCGTTGCAGCAGTTCCCGGACCTGCGGTGTAAAGCGCTGCGCCAGCTCGTTGACGAAGGCGACCGCCTGCGGGGTCAGTATTTCCTGCCACTCGGGTTGCACGGCGGCCACGATCCCGGTCTTTAGTTCATCTGATTTCGAGGTATGCAAACTCATCCTTCTGATTTTACGCTATTTCTGGTCAGCCTGTGTCGTGCGATCAGCATGGCCAGTTCCAGTGCCTGTTCGCCGTTCAGGCGCGGATCGACCGTGGACTGGTAAGCGCGGGCCAGGTCCGTCTCGGACAGGCCGCGGGCGCCGCCCATGCACTCGGTGACGTCCTCCCCGGTCAGCTCCACGTGCACGCCGCCGAGGTTCGAGCCGGCCGATTCATGCACCCGGAACGCCGCATCCACCTCGGCCAGGATGTTGTCGAATCGCCGCGTCTTGACCCCGCCGCTGGTTGTCTCGGTATTGCCGTGCATCGGGTCGCAGACCCACAGGACCTGCTTGCCGGTGGCCCGCACGGCATCGATCATCGAGGGCAATGAACCCTCGATGCGTTCGCGCCCGAGCCGGTGGATGAAGGTCAGCCGGCCGGGCTCGTTGTCCGGGTTGAGCACGGCGACCAGTTCGGCCAGCCACGCCGGGTCCATGGCCGGGCCGACCTTGACCGCGATCGGGTTGGAAATGCCGCGGAAGTACTCCACGTGAGCGCCCTCCGGCCGGGCGGTGCGCAGGCCGATCCACGGCAGGTGCGCCGACAGGTTGTACCAGCGCCCCTGCCGCGCGATGAAGCGTGTCTGGGCCTGCTCATACGGCAGCAGCAACGCTTCGTGGCTGGCGAAGAACCGCACCAGGCTGGCCTCCTGGATGCGGCTCCCGGACAGGCCCTCGAAGAAGTCCAGCGAATCGGCGATGGACCGCGCGATGCGCCGGTAGGCGTCCTTGAGCGGCGAGTGCTTCAGGAAGTCCAGGTCCCAGTACTCAGGGTGGTGCAGGTCGGCGAAGCCGCCGTCGGCCAGCGCGCGGATGAAGTTCAGCGTCAGGGCAGAACGCTCGTAGCCGCGCAGCATCAGTTCGGGATCCGGCTGCCGCGCCTCGGCCGTGAATTCGGGCCGGTTGACGAGGTCGCCGCGATAGCTGGGCAGCGACACGCCGTCGCGCGTCTCCAGGTCCGCCGAGCGGGGCTTGGCGTACTGGCCGGCGAACCGGCCGACCCGGATCACCGGCTTCTTGAGGCCGTGCAGCAGCACCAGGCTCATCTGCAGCAGGATCTTCAGCTTGCGCGTGATCTCGTCCGACTCGCAGCCGTCGAAGCTCTCGGCGCAGTCGCCGCCCTGCAGCAGGAACCGCTCGCCGCGCTGCGCCTCGGCCAGCTGCCGCTTGAGCTGCTCGACCTCCCAGGACACGACGATCGGCGGCAGCCGCGCCAGGGTGGCGAGGGTGCGCTCGAGTCGTGCCTGGTCTGAATAGACGGGCATCTGGCTGGCTGGCCGTGATTGCCAGCTGGACGGCGACCAGGGCCCGCGCGTGTCGGTTTTCTGCATGTGCGGGCATCCTACACAGCCGCGCGCTGCGCCGCAAAATGCGGCAAGCCGTGCTGGTCTGCGGGACCCCGAATAGGCACAATCGATCACCCGATGCGGGCTCGCTCGAGGCGTTCCCAAGTGCCGCCGGCGGACCCGCATCGTCCTTCCTCGGGAGACAAGACAATGCATCGGGTACTGGTTCTGGGTGCCGGCAAGATCGGCGCGCTCATCTCCGGGCTGCTGGCCGAATCGGGCGATTATGCGGTCGCGCTGGCCGACGTGGACGGCGGCGTCGCGCGCGCGGTGGCCAAGGCGCACGGCCACAAGCACCTCGAGGCGTTCGAGCTGGATGCCAGCGAGGAAGCCAACGTGGCACGCCACCTGGCGAAGCATCCGGCGGATGCCGTCATATCGTCCCTGCCCTACTACTGCAACGTGGGCGTGGCCCGCGTGGCGCGCAAGGCCGGTACGCACTATTTCGACCTCACCGAGGACGTGCAGGTCACCCGCCAGGTGCGGGAGGTCGCCGAGGGGGCGGACAAGGCGTTCGTACCGCAGTGCGGACTGGCGCCCGGTTTCGTCTCGATCGCCGGGCACGAGCTCATCGGGCATTTCGACCAGCTGCGCTCGGTCAAGCTGCGGGTCGGCGCCCTGCCCCAGCATCCGAACAACGTCCTCAAGTACTCCCTGACCTGGTCCACCGAGGGACTGATCAACGAATACGGCAATCCGTGCATGGCCATCGCCGACGGCCGGCCGACCGAGATGGCGCCGCTCGAGGGGCTGGAGGAAATCGAGATTGACGGCACCCTGTACGAGGCCTTCAACACCTCGGGCGGGCTGGGCTCGCTGGGCGAGACGTACGGGCACCTCGCGGAGACGATGAACTACAAGACCATGCGCTACCCCGGGCATTGCGCGCAGATGCGCTTGCTGATGAACGACCTGAAGCTCAACCAGGACCGCGGCACGCTGAAGCGCATCCTGGAGAACGCCGTGCCGCAGACCCTGCAGGACGTCGTCGTGATCTACGTCGCGGTCGCCGGCACGCAGGACGGGGAACTGCGCGAGGAGAACTACGTCAACAAGGTCTATCCGCAGGAGATCGCGGGGCGCCTGTGGTCCGCCATCCAGGTCACCACCGCGGCGGGTGCGGTGGCGGTCATGGACCTCGTGCTGACCGATCCCGGCCGCTACCGCGGGTTCGTGCGCCAGGAGCAGTTCAGCCTGCCGCAGGTGCTGGCCAACCGCTTCGGCCGCTGGTATGCGCAGGGCAGCGACAAGTCCGTCTCGGCGCGCGTGGTCGTCGAGGGCAAGGCCGGACACCAGCGCAGGCTGGCGGAGAAGCAATCATGAAGACCCGCGAGATCCTGGCCGGACTCGGCCTCACGGACGTCAACCCGGGATGCTGGTCCGGCGACGGCGGCTGGCTGGCGGATCCGGCCGCACCGCTGATCGAGTCCGTCAACCCGGCCAGCGGCGAGGTCATCGCGCGCGTGCGCGGAGTGACGGCCGCGGACTATGAACGCATGATGGCCTCGGCCGTCGCCGCCTTCGCCGCCTGGCGCATGGTGCCGGCGCCGCGCCGCGGCGAAGCCGTGCGGCGCATCGGTGATGCCCTGCGCCGCAAGAAGGACCTGCTGGGCAGCCTGGTCACGCTCGAGATGGGCAAGATCAAGGCCGAAGGCGACGGTGAAGTCCAGGAGATGATCGACATCGCCGACTTCGCGGTCGGCCAGTCGCGCATGCTGTACGGCCTCAGCATGCACTCCGAGCGCGCCGCCCACCGCATGTACGAGCAATGGCACCCGCTCGGGGTCGTCGGCGTCATCTCCGCGTTCAATTTCCCGGTCGCCGTGTGGGCCTGGAACGCGCTGCTGGCGGCCGTATGCGGCGACAGCTGCGTGTGGAAGCCCTCGCACAAGACGCCGTTGACCGCCGTCGCGGTGCAGCGCATCTGCGTGGAGGTCATGGAGGACATGGGGCTGCCCCCCGTGTTCCAGCTGTTCGTCGGCGGCGACCGTGCGCTGTCCAACCGCTTCGTGGACGACCGTCGCGTGGCGCTGGTCAGCCTGACCGGCTCGACGCCCGTGGGACGCACCGTCGGGCAGCGTGTCGCGGCACGGCTCGGCCGCAGCCTGCTGGAACTGGGCGGCAACAACGCGATCATCGTGGACGAATACGCCAACCTCGACCTGGCGGTGCCCGCGGTCGTGTTCGGGGCGGTCGGCACGGCCGGCCAGCGCTGCACCTCGACGCGGCGCCTGCTGGTGCACCAGTCGCGCATCGACGAGATGCAGAAGCGGCTGGTCTCCGCCTACGCCCAGCTGCGGATCGGCGACCCGTCGGATCCCAAGACCCTGGTCGGGCCGCTGGTGGACGCCGCGGCGGTGGATGGCTACAAGGCGGCGATTGCGGCGGCACGTGAGCAGGGCGGCACCGTGCTGTGCGGCGGCAAGGTGCTGGCCGGGCCGGGCTTCTTCGTCGAGCCGACCCTGGTGCGCGCCCGCAACGACATGGCCGTGGTGCAGGAAGAGACGTTCGCGCCGATCCTGTACCTGATTCCCTACGCGACGCTGGACGAGGCGATCGCCCTGCAGAACGACTCGGCCTACGGGCTGTCGTCGGCCATCTTCACCGATCGCCTGCAGCACGCCGAGCGCTTCCTGTCGGCGGCCGGCAGCGACTGCGGCATCGCCAACGTCAACATCGGCACGTCGGGCGCGGAGATCGGCGGCGCCTTCGGCGGGGAGAAGGACACCGGCGGCGGGCGCGAGTCGGGTTCCGACGCGTGGAAGTTCTACATGCGGCGCCAGACCAACACGATCAACTATTCCGCCGAGATGCCGCTGGCGCAGGGGATCACGTTCGATCTCTGACCCGTGCCGCGGCCGCGCGCCGCACGGCGTGTCGCTTCACGGCGCGCCGGACGGCGCCTGCGCCAGCCCGACCAGCATCCGTACGTAGCGTTCGGCGGTGATGAACCCCCATGCCCAGGTGGCGTCGTAGTCGGCGTTCGGTGCGGCCGCGATGATCTGCTCCACGCTCTGGCCCTCGTCGAGTAGCTTGGCCACCCGCGCACTCGTCTCCGCCAGCATGTCCCGGTAGGCCTGCAGCGCGGCGCGGTCCGCCAGGGGGCCGTGGCCCGGGATGATGCGCGTGGCATCGTCCGACGCCGCCAGCATCAGGTCCACCGCCGCCAGCAGCCCGGCCACGCTGCCGCCCGAGTCCACGTCGATGAACGGGTAGAGGCCGTTGAAGAAGATATCGCCCGCGTGCAGGACGTTGCTCGACGTGAAGTGCACGACCGTGTCGCCATCCGTATGTGCATGAGGCGCATGCAGGGCACGGATGGTCTGGCCGTTCAGGTGCAGGCTGAGCGCGTCGCCGAAAGTGATGACCGGCAGCGCCGCCGGCGCCGCCGCCGGCGTGGCGCCATCGAGGAACCGGTTCTGCTGCGGCACGCTCATGCGCCCGCGCACGTTGTCATGCGCAATGATCACCGCGCCGGCCTTGCCGAAATTCTCGTTGCCGCCGGTGTGGTCGCCGTGCCAGTGCGTGTTGATCACGAAGCGTACCGGCGCGACGCCGAGCCTGCCCAGCGCCGCATTGATGGCCGTCGTGGCCGGTGCATACTGGTCGTCGATGAGGAACGTGCCATCGGCGCCGGCCGACACGCCGACGTTGCCGCCACGTCCGGCCAGCACGTACAGGCCATCGCCCAGGTCGGTCGCGGCCACGCTGAAGTCGGGCTCCTGCAACTGAGCCCGTGCCGGCGCCGCGGCCAGCGCGGCCAGCGCCGCCAGCGCTACCGCCGCCATGCCCTTGATTTGAATCATCCCCTGCCCTCCCCTGAAGCTTGCGTTCCGCAACGCTTGTAGCAGACCGTCCTGTTATCATCAACAAGCGGTACGGAGGGCTCACCATGAGAGTGTTTACCGGGGCGGCATTGGTTGCGCTGACGCTGGCGATGCTGTCGGCGGCGCTGGCGCAGGCACCCGCGCCGGCGGGCGGCGCCGTGCTGGTGCAGGTCGCGGACGCGATCGGCCCGGCCACCAAGGACCACTTCCTGCGCGCGCTCGAGCACGCGGAGGACAGCCGCGCCCAGCTGCTGGTGCTGGAACTGGACACGCCGGGCGGGCTCGATGCCGCCATGCGCGACATGATCCAGGGCATCCTCAACGCGCAGGTGCCCGTGGCGACCTTCGTCTCGCCTTCCGGCGCGCGGGCCGCGAGCGCCGGCACGTACATCCTGTACGCGAGTCATGTCGCGGCGATGGCGCCCGGCACGAACCTCGGCGCCGCAACGCCAGTGCCGATCGGCGGCAGCCGGCCGGCATCGCCGGGCAAGGACCAGGAGAAGGACGGCGACGAGGCCGCGGACCCGGGCAGCGCCTCGGATCGCAAGGCCGTCAATGACGCGGTCGCCTACATCCGCAGCCTGGCCGAGCTGCGCGGCCGCAACATCGACTGGGCCGAGTCGGCGGTGCGCAGCGCAGCGAGCCTGCCCGCGAGCGAGGCGCTCGCGAACGGCGTCATCGACCTGATGGCGGACGACGTCGCCGACCTGCTGGCCCAGCTGGACGGGCGCGAACTGACGGCCGGCGGCGTCACCCGCACGCTCAAGACCGCAGCGATCGTCGTCGAGCGATTCGACCTGGACTGGCGCACCGAGTTGCTGGCGGTCATCACGAACCCGCTGATCGCCTACGGCCTGCTCATCATCGGCCTGTATGGCCTGATGTTCGAGGGCTACAACCCCGGCGCCATCCTGCCGGGCGTGGTGGGCGCGATCTGCCTGCTGCTCGGCCTGTACGCCCTGCAGGTATTGTCGGTCAACTATGCGGGACTCGCGCTGATCGGCCTGGGCGTGGCCATGATGATCGGCGAGGTGTTCGCACCCAGCTTCGGCGCACTGGGCCTGGGTGGCCTGGTCGCCTTCGTGATCGGCTCCGTGATCCTCATGGACGGCGGCGCGCCCGGCTTCGGCGTCAGCATGGGCGTGATCGCCGGCATCGCAACGGCCGCGGGCCTGGCGATGTTCGGCACCGTCTGGATGGCGGCCCGCGCCCGGCGCACGCCCGTCGAGACGGGCACCGAGCAACTGCTCGGCGCACGGGCCGAGGTGCTGGAAGCCTTCACCGGCCGCGGCCGCGTGAAGATCTTCGGCGAGGAATGGGCCGCCGAGAGCGACCGGCCGCTGGTCGCGGGTCAACGCGTGAGAATTCGGCGCGTGGAGGGGCTGACCCTGCACGTCCATCCGGAAGACTGAAACAGGAGACACGATCGTGCTGCAGATTCCATTACTTGTCGTAGCAGTGCTGGTAGTGGCGTTGCTGATCAACGCCATCAAGATCCTCAAGGAGTACGAGCGCGGCGTCGTCTTCACGCTCGGCCGCTTCACGGGCATCAAGGGACCGGGACTGATCATCGTCATCCCGATCGTGCAGCAGATGACGCGCGTCGACCTGCGCACCATCGTGCTCGACGTGCCGAAGCAGGACGTCATCTCGCGGGACAACGTCTCGGTGAAGGTGAACGCGGTCGTCTACTTCCGCATCGTGGACCCGGGCAAGGCGATCATCCAGGTCGCCAACCCGTTCGAGGCGACCAGCCAGCTGGCGCAGACCACCCTGCGCTCCGTGCTGGGCCAGCACGAACTGGACGAGATGCTGTCGCAGCGCGACAAGCTCAACGCCGACGTGCAGAAGATCCTCGACGACTCGACCGACATCTGGGGCATCAAGGTGTCGCACGTCGAGATCAAGCACGTTGACCTGGACGAGAGCATGATCCGCGCCATGGCGCAGCAGGCCGAGGCCGAGCGCAGCCGGCGCGCCAAGGTCATCCATGCGGAAGGCGAGAAGCAGGCGGCGACGGCGCTGGTCGAGGCGGCGCGCGCGCTCAGCGCGGATCCGCGCGCGATCCAGCTGCGCTACCTGCAGACGCTCGCCGGCCTGTCCGGGGCGGGCACGACCACGATCGTCTTCCCGTTGCCCATGGACCTGATCACGCCGCTGCTGGGCCGCACTCCGGGCGGCGGCACCGGCTCAGGAGGTTGACGCGGCACGGGCGCTCGCCAGCTGCCGGTTGAGCCGCCTGGCGGATACCGGCAGCGAGGTGCGCAGTTCCTGCGCGAACAGCGACACGCCGAATTCCTCGACCATCCAGCGCAGCAGTGTCACGGCGGGCGACGGCCCGCCGTGATGCTGTTCGGCGTCCGCCACGAGCGTGGCGGCCAGCCCGCGCCACTGCCTGAATTCGTACTGTGGCCCGTCGCCGCCGCGCGGCGCCGCGCGCAGCTGCCGCGCCCGGGCGGCGGCCGCCTTGAGGAACCGCGGCAGCGAGTCCAGCCACGGATCGGGTGTCGCGGCGACGAAGCCCCGGTCGAGCAGCGCGACCACCTGGCCGCGGCAATCCTCAACGAGCGCCCCATCCAGTCCTTCCGGCAGGGTCGCAATCTCGTGCAGCGCCCGCCGCCGCTCCTCGAGGGCTTGCCGGGCCAGCTCGCCGATCCGCATGGCTTCGTCATACAGCTCGGGGCGGCCGCGTTCCGCAGCCGCCTCGAACGCGGCGAGGTCGCGCGGCAACGGCTCCCCGCCGGCCAGGCAGCAACGCTGCACGGCACGATCGCCGACCTGGCGTGTCAGCTCGGCCAGCGGCCCGACCGGCTGGTGCAGCAACGGCAGCGCCTTGTCCGCGGCGAGCGCCGCACGCACGTGCCGCAGCTGCGGGTCGAGCCGCAGCGCCAGCAGCCGCACGATGCCGGCGCGCGTCAGCGCCTCGGCGCGCGCGAGGTCCTCGTGACAAGTCAGCGCCACGGCGTCGCCGCGATCCTCGATGGCCGGGTGCAGCGTCAGCGTCAGGCCCTGGCTGTCGCGCTGCAGCTGCAGCGGCAGCTCTCCGAAATCCCATGCCCGCACGCCCTCGCGGATGAAGTCCGCGGCGCTGCGCTGTACTGAACGGCGCTGCGCCGCATGCAACGCGCGGCGCAGTGGCTCGACGTCCCGCCCTTCCCCGACCACCCCGCCGGCCGCGTCCTCGACCCGCAGGTTGAGCCGCAGGTGGGGCGCAAGCTCGCTGCGGCGCAGGTCGTCTTCACCCACCGCCGCGCCGGCTTCGCGGGTCAGCGCGGCGGCTGCGGCTGCGTAGAAGGACCCGTGCGCCGGCCCGTCCATCGCCTGCAGGCAGCGCGCGGCCACGTCGGGCGCCGGCACGAGCAGGCGGCGCACGGGCTTGGGCAGGCCCCGGACCAGCGCGGTCAGCAGTTCGTGGCGCCAGGTCGGGGATGCCCCACTCCAGTTCCGCGGCATCGAGCTGGCTGAGCGCCGCCAGCGGCACCGTCAGCGTCGCGCCATCGTCCGCGGCGCCCGGCTCGAACCGGTAGCTCAGTGGAAACTCGTTGGCGCCGATCCGCAGCGCGTCGGGCAGGCCGGCCAGGTCCGGCGGCTGCGCTCCCTCTGGCACGATGTCGCGTTCAGTGAGCGTCAGCATTGCGTTGGCGCCCGGACCGCCGCGGCGCAGCCAGGCCTGCAGGGCCGCCACGCTGTTGACCCGCGCCGGGATGCGCTCGAGGAAGAAGGCGGCGATCCGCTCCTCGTCCACGAGCACGCCGCGCCGGCGCAGGCGGGCCTCACGCTCCTCGAGCGCCGCGCGCACCCGCCGGTTGTCCCCGAGGAAAGGCGCGCGCAGCCGGGACCGGCCGTGGACCAGCGCCTCGCGCACGAAGATCAGGCGCGCGGCCTCGGGGTCGATGCCGCCGAAATTGACGCGCCGGCCGGCCGCCAGGGTCAGCCCGTACAGGGTCACCGTCTCGCGGGCGACGACCTGGCCCCGATCCGGCAGCCACTCCGCCTCGCCGTAGCTGCGCCGCACCAGATGGTGCGCCGCGGTCTCGATCCACGCCGGCTGCACCGCCGCCACGGTGCGCGCATAGACCCGGCGGGTCTCGACCAGCGTCGCGGCCATCAGCCACTTCGGAGCGGCGGCCCGCAGCCCGGAGCCCGGTGCGACCAGGAAGTGAATACCGCGCGCCCCCAGGTAGTCGCCCTTCTCGGTCTTCTCGCCGAGGTTGCCGAGCAGCCCGGGCAGCAGCGACCGATGCACGGCCTCGAAACCGGCGGGCGCGTCGCCGGCCCGCCAGCCGAGCTCGCCGACCAGCGACTCGAGTTCCGAGCGCAGCTGTTCCCATTCGCGCATGCGCGACGCGGACAGGAAGTTCTCGCGGCACCAGCGCCGCGCCTGTGCACCGGAGCGCTGCGCCCTCACCTGCAGCCAGGCGTCCCACAGGTTCAGCAGCGAGCCGAAGTCCGAGCGGGCCTCCGCAAACGCGGCGTGCCGCTCGTCGGCCGCCGCGCGCTGCTCGACCGGCCGCTCGCGCGGGTCGCGGATGCTGAGCACCGCGATCAGCGTGAGGACCTCGCCCACGGCGTCGAAGCGGCGCGCCTCGGCCAGCATGCGCGCAAATTGCGGGTCCACCGGCAGGCGCGCCAGCTGCTGGCCGAGCGGCGTGACCTGGCGCGCGCCGTCCACCGCCTCGAGTTCCTGCAGCAGCCGGTAGCCGTCGTTGACGAGGCGGGTGTCCGGTGGATCGGGGAACGGGAATTCATCGACGGCGCCGAGCCCCAGCACCTCCATCTGCAGGATGACGCTGGCCAGGTTCGTGCGCAGGATCTCGGGCTGCGTGTAGCGCTCGCGGGCCGCATGATCCTCCTCGGAGTAGAGCCGCACGCAGCGACCCGGGCCGACCCGGCCGCAGCGGCCCTGCCGCTGTTCCGCGCTGGCCTGCGACACGGACTCCACGGGCAGCCTGAGGATCTTGCTGCGCGGACTGTAACGGCCGATCCGAGCCAGCCCCGAGTCGATGACCGCGCGGATGCCCGGGACGGTGATCGAGGTCTCCGCCACGTTGGTGGCCAGCACCACGCGCTGGCGCGGACCGGGCTCGAAGATCCGCTGCTGCTCCGGCCAGCTCAGCCGCGAGAACAGCGGCAGGATCTCCAGCGATCCGCCGGCGGCCCGCTCCAGCGCCTCGCCGGCCTCGCGGATTTCGCGCTCGCCCGGCAGGAACACCAGGATGTCGCCGCTGCCGCGCAGCTCGCCCACCGCGGCGACCACGCCCGGCACGAGCCCGGGGTCCAGGTCGTCGTCCTCGTCCGCCGCCAGCGGCCGATAGACGGTTTCGATGGGCCAGCCGCGCCCCGACACCTCGATGACTGGCGCATCGCCGAAGAACCTGGCGTAGCTCTGCGGGTCGATCGTGGCGGAGGTGATGATGACCCGGAGATCGGGCCGCCGCGGCAGCAGGCGCTTGAGGTAGCCGAGCAGGAAGTCGATGTTGAGGCTGCGCTCGTGCGCCTCGTCGATGATGAGGGTGTCGTAGCGCAGCAGTTCCGGGTCGCTGCGCACCTCGGCCAGCACGATGCCGTCCGTCATGACGCGCACCAGGCTGTGCTCCGAGCCGCTTTCGGCGAAACGGACCTTGAAGCCGACGGGTCCGCCCAGCGGCACGCGCAGTTCCTGCGCGAGGCGCGCGGCCACGCTGCGCGCGGCGATGCGCCGCGGCTGGGTGTGACCGATGAGGCCGGTCAGGCCGCGGCCGGCCTCCAGGCAGGCCTTGGGCAGCTGGGTGGTCTTGCCGGAACCGGTCTCGCCGCAGACGACCACGACCGGGTGACGGGCGATGGCGGCACGGATCTCGTCGATCCGCTGGGACACCGGCAGCTCCGGCGGGTAGGACACGCGCGGCACGGAGTCGCGGCGTCGCCGGCAGCGCGCCTGCGCCTCCGCCAGCTGGCGCCGCCACTGCGCGCGTTCGCGCCCCGCCCGCCCGCCGCGCGCCTCGCGCGCAGCGATCTTCGCGTGCGCCGCCGACAACCGTGCGCGGTCGACCAGCAGCAGTTCGTCCAGGTCGTGCGGTTCCGGCGGCGGGCGCGGCATGCCGCTCAGCGACCCGGCAGGTCCACGTTCAGCCTGGCACCGCCGGACGGCGCACTGGTGATTCGCAGGCTCCCGCCATACGCGGCCGCGACCTCGCGCGCCGCCGCCAGGCCGATGCCCTGCCCGGCCACCGACTCGTCCACGCGCACGCCGCGGTGCAGCACGCGGTCCCGGTCGGGCTCGGGAATTCCGGGCCCGTCGTCGTCGATGACGATGGCCAGGCCGGGCCGGCGCCAGTCGGCGCGGCCGACCGGCCGGGCCACCAGCCGCACACGGCCGCGCCCGTACTTGCAGGCATTGTCCAGCAGGTTGCCTACCAGCTCCATGAGGTCGCCCGGGTCGATCGGGTAGGCCAGGTCGGCCGGCACGTCCAGCTCGAAGGCCACGGCCTTGTCCGCATACACCTTGCGCAGCGCCGCCGCGAGCTGGGCGAGCGGCGGTCCGACGGGCACCGACGCGACCGTCGAGCCGGCCCCGCCCAGCACCGCGCGGCGCAGCTGGTGGTCGACGATATCCCGCATGCGTTCGAGTTGCGGGTCGCAGGCGACCCGCACGTCCTCGCCCGAGTCCGAGACGATGGTCTTGAGCGCAGCCAGCGGCGTCTTGAGGCTGTGGGCGAGGTTGCCCAGCGTCGTGCGGTAGCGCGCAAGGCGGGCGCGTTCGCCGTCCAGCAGCGCGTTGAGGTTGCCGGTCACGCCCACCAGCTCGCGGGGCCAGGCATCGCCGAGCACGTTGCGGCGGCCGGCCTCGACTTCCGCGATCTCGTGCTCGAGCCGCCGCAGCGGGCGCAGGCCGACCCGCAGTCCGAAAGTCAGACCGAGCGCGAGCGCCGTCATCAGGGCGGCAGCGCCGGCCAGCAGCCACAGCCGCACCCGGGCCAGGTCTTCGTAGTACGGCTCGAGGCTCTCGGCCGCACTGAGGTAGAAGACGCGGTCCGGTCCCGAACCCGTCTCCCAGGTCACGCCCAGCGACAGGCCGAGCACGCGCGTGCCGTCCGGCAACCGGACCCGCTCGAATGTCCGCTCACCGGGCGATGGCCGGGCCGCCAGTGCCAGGCCGCTGCCGGTCGCCGACGGCGAGCGCCAGATCACGCGGCCGTCGGCCGCGCGGATCTCCGCGTACAGGCCGGAGCCCGGCGTGGACAGTCGCGCCTCGGCCAGGTTCGCCGGCCGCAGTTCGTCCGGCGCCTCGAGTTCGGCGGTCGCGATCAAGGCGATGACGTGGGCCACCAGCACTTCGTGGCGGGCCTCGATGGCGCGGCTCTGGATCAACGCGTCCAGTGCCACGGCGGCGGCGCCGGACAGCACGACGCTGGCCGCGACCAGGCCGACGACCAGCCGGTAGACGAGCGAAGGAGCCTGGTCCGGCACGTTCAGTCACGCGCCAGGCGGTAACCACGGCCGCGCAAGGTCTCGATCGGCTGCACCGAACCGTCCGGATCCAGCTTCTTGCGCAACCTGCCGACGAACACCTCGATCACGTTGCTGTCACGCTCGAAATCCTGTTCGTACAGCTTGTCGGTGAGTTCCGCCTTGGAGACCACCTGCCCCGCATGCAGCATCAGGTACTCCAGCAGCCGGTACTCGAAGGCGGTCAGCTCGACCGCGTTGCCGCCCACGCGCACCTGCTGGCTGCGCGGGTCCAGCTCGACCTGGCCCGCGCTCAGCACCGGCTGCGACCAGCCGCTGGAGCGGCGCAGCAGCGCCTGCAGGCGGGCGCTGATCTCCTCGAACTGGAACGGCTTGGTGACGTAATCGTCGGCGCCGGCCTGCAGCGCCTCGACCTTCTCCTGCCAGCGGTCGCGGGCCGTGAGGATCAGGATCGGGAAGGCGCGCCCGGCCTGGCGCCAGGCGCGGATGACGTCGAGGCCCGGCTTGCCCGGCAGGCCGAGGTCGACGATCGCGACGTCGATCGGGAACTCATTGCCCAGGTACTCGCCCTCGACGCCGTCGGCGGCCGAGTCCACGACGAAGCCGGAGGCGCGCAGCCGCGTGACCAGGTTCTCGAGCAGGACCGGCTCGTCTTCGATGACGAGGACCCGCACGGCCGGCTACTCGATGCGCCCGGTCTCCGCGTCCACCGTGACGTCGAAGACCCGGCCGTCGCCGCTGAGCAAACGTATGCGATAGATGCGCCGCTCGCCGCGGCGCTTTTCCTCCGCCCGCACGACGCGGGCGTCAAACTGCCTCTCCGCGCGGGCCACGGCCTCGTCCAGGCTGATGCCTTCGGCGTACGCCGCCGTCACGGCCAGCGGCTGGCCGGGGACTGCCGGCAGCGGCGGGCCCGCCATTCCCCAGGCAGGTGCGCAGGCGAGTCCGCTGGCCAGGCACAGGATGACGATTCGCGGGGTCATGGCGGGATTGTAGTGGAAAGCGCCATGAACCGGCCCTGAACGCCTCACGGTTCCTCCTCGAGGCGCTTGGCCTCCTCCCACCAGGCATCCAGCCGTTCCGGCCCGGCCGTCGCCCCGGCCAGGCCCGCCTCGGCGGTCCTGCGCTCGACGTGCCGGAAGCGTCGCACGAAGCGGTCGTTGCTGCGCCGCAGGGCCGTCTCGGCGTCCAGGCCGAGGTGCCTGGCGTAGCTGACGGCGGCCAGCAGCAGGTCGCCTATTTCCGCCTCGAGTGCGGCGGGCCCTGCCCCGTCACCGATCGCCGCGTCGATTTCCGCCAGTTCCTCTTCGAGCTTGCGCCGCGGGCCGGTGGCATCGGGCCAGTCGAACCCGACGCGCGCGGCCCGCTTGCCGAGCTTGTGGGCGCGGGTCAGTGCCGGCAGCGCCAGGGGCACGTCATCCAGAAGCCCTGCCGCGTCGTCGCGGCCGGCCCGCTCGCGGGCCTTGTGGTCCTCCCAGGCAACGGTCTGCGCCGCGGCGCTGGCCACGGTCTCGCCGCCGAACACGTGCGGGTGGCGGCGCACCAGCTTGTCGCAGATGCCGGCCACGACGTCGTCGAAGTCGAAGGCGCCCAGTTCACTGGCCATGCGGGCGTGGAACACGACCTGCAGCAGCAGGTCGCCCAGTTCGTCCTGCAGGCCGGCCAGGTCGCCCCGCTCGATCGCGTCGGCCACTTCATAGGCTTCCTCGAGCGTGTAGGGGGCGACCGAGCGAAAGTCCTGCTCGAGGTCCCAGGGGCAGCCGCCCGCCGGGTCGCGCAGTGCCGCCATGATCTCGACCAGTCGGGAGACGGACACCGTTCAGCCCTCCAGGAGCGTCTCGCGCAGGGTCAGCAGCATGCCCGCCGTGGCCCCCCAGATATTGTGGTCGCGCCAGGGCAGCTCGAAGGCCTCGAGCTCCTCCTGCCCGAAACGCCGCAGCACGCGCGTGTGCGTGCGCAGGTCGAGCAGGTGGTGCAGGGGCGCCTCGAAGGTGTCGGCCACTTCCGTCGTGTCCAGCCGCAACGTGAAGCCCGGCCGCACCAGCCCCACCACCGGCGTGACCTGGAAGCCGGTGATGACCAGGTGATCCGGCAGCCGGCCGATCACCTCGACGAAATCCCGGCCAAGCCCGATTTCTTCGTGTGTTTCGCGCAGGGCGCAGGCTTCCGGGCTGTCGTCGCAGGGTTCCATGCCCCCGCCGGGAAACGAAATCTGTCCGCCATGGTGCTTGAGGTCCGGCGCACGGTAGGTCAGCAGCACGGTCGGCCCGTCCGGGCGGTCGACGATCGGCATGAGCACCGCCGCCGCGCGCGGCGTTGCAGGGAAGGCATGGCGAATCCGGGCGGCGATGGCCGACGAAAAGGGGCCGATACGAAGTTCCTGGGCGCCGGCCCGCGGCACGGACAGGCTGCGCCGGACCCGTTCGACCAGTTCCCGTGGCGGCAGCCCGTGCAGGTCGGCCGGTGAAATGCCGACCATCAGCTCCGGCCCCGCGCGCGCGGCCGTTTCCGCATTTCGGGCGGGTGACGGTCGGCCTGCGGGGGCGTCGCCGCCCGGCTGGTGCGGCTTGCCTGGCCTGGATCCGGTAACGGCATCACGCTCGACGTCCACCCGCCCACCCCGCTGTGCGACCCGCGTGACACACGGGGCCGCGGCACGGGTTGCGCTAAGATCCATGATTCTAGCACCCGGAAAGCGCCCCGATGACCGACTCCCGCCTGTCCGCCCTGTCGCCCCTCGACGGCCGCTACGCAGCGCAGGTTCCCGAGCTGGCCGCGCTGTTCAGCGAGGCCGCGTTGATCCGTTACCGCATACGCGTCGAGGCGTTGTGGGTGGCCCATCTCGCGGGCGAGCCGGCCATTGCGGAACTCGCGGGCCTGGCGGGTCCGGCCGCCAGCGAGCTCGCCCGGCTGGCCCGCGACCCCGGCGAGCAGGCTGCGCCGGCCGTCAAGGCGCTCGAGGCGCGCACCAACCACGACGTCAAGGCTGTGGAGTACTACGTGCGCGAGCGGCTGGCCGCCGCCGGCGCCGCGCCCGCGCATCTCGAATTCGTGCACTTCGCCTGCACCTCGGAGGACGTCAACAACCTGTGCTATGCGCTGATGCTGCGCGATGCGCGCGACCAGGTGCTGCTGCCGTTGATGTCGCGCCTGCAGGACGCGTTGCGCGCACTGGCGCGGGCCACGGCCGACCTGGCGATGCTGTCGCGGACCCATGGCCAGCCGGCCAGCCCGACCACGCTGGGCAAGGAAGTCGCGAATTTCCTCGTGCGCCTGGAGCGCCTCGCGGCCGGGTTTTCGGCGGTGCCCATCCTGGGCAAGTACAACGGCGCCGTGGGCAACTACAACGCGCATGTCGCCGCCTACCCGCAGGCGGACTGGCCCGGCATCACGCGACGGTTCGTCGAGTCGCTGGGGCTCGGCTACAACCCCTGCACCGTGCAGATCGAGCCGCACGACTGGATCGCCGAGTATTGCCACGCCCTCGCCCGCTACCTCACGGTGGTCACCGACCTGTGCCGGGACGTCTGGGGCTATGTCGCCATCGGTTACTTCCACCAGCGGCCGGTCGGCAGCGAGGTCGGTTCCTCGACCATGCCGCACAAGGTCAACCCGATCGATTTCGAGAACGCCGAGGGCAATGCCGAGCTGGCCAGGGCGCTGCTGGTCTTCTTCGCGGGCAAGCTGCCCGTCTCGCGCTGGCAGCGGGACCTGAGCGATTCAACGGTGCTGCGCAACCTCGGGGTGGCCTGCGGACATGCGACGCTGGCCCTCAAGTCCACGCTGCGCGGGCTGGACCGCCTGGAGCCGGAGCCAGAGCGGCTCGCGGCGGACCTGGACGGCAACTGGGAGGTGCTGGCCGAGGCCGTGCAGACGGTCATGCGCCGGCACGGTGTGCCGGACGCCTACGAACGGCTCAGGGAATTCACGCGTGGCCGGCGCGTCGGCGCGGCCGAATTGCGCGAGTTCGTCGGCACGCTGCAGCTGCCCGCGGCGGCGGCCGCAGAGCTTGCACGGCTGACGCCGCGGGACTACACGGGCCTTGCGGCGCAGCTGGCGCGCGAGGCCTGAGATCGGCCGGGCGGTCGGCGCATGGACGACATCAGCATAGTCGTGACGACCTGGGGGGTGGACCGGCCCTTGCTGCAGCAGGTGCGCCGCGCCGTGTTCATCGTCGAGCAACAGGTGCCCGAGGAGGAGGAGTGGGACGCCGACGACCTCGTGTCCGCGCACGTGCTGGCGACCAGGAACCGTGAACCAGTTGGCACCGGCAGGCTCAGCCCGGGGGGTAAGATTGGCCGGCTCGCGGTAATAAGTGAATTCCGCAGGCGCGGCCTCGGTGCACGGATCCTGGCGGCGCTGCTGAACGAGGCCTGGCATCGCGGGCTGCTCGACGTGTACCTGCATGCGCAGGTCCAGGCCCTGCCCTTCTACAAGAAGGCGGGCTTCAAGGCGGAGGGTGAAGTGTTCGACGAGGCAGGAATTCCGCATCTCAAGATGCGCCGGTTCCTCGGGTAAGCAACGATGTCCACTGCACAGCCGAAGCCCGCCGCCGACACCCGCGCCATCCTCTCGACCCTCGAGGAAGTGCGGGCGGCGTCGTTGCAGGTCGCCACCACGGCCACCCGGCTGCTGACCATGTATACGCAGGACCTCGAGCCGCTGGTGTACGACCAGCCGTTGTTCCTGGAAGCCGTCAAGCGGCTGGTGCTGGCGCGCAGCTACGCGAAGGTGCGCGTGCTGCTGGTGGATCCGGCCCGCGCGGTCTACGAGAGCTCGCGGTTCATCGGGCTGGCCCGGCGCATCACCAGCCACATCGAGATCCGCCGCGCCAACCCGTCCGTGCGCAGCAGCCAGGCCGCCTTCCTGATCGCGGATGACCGTGCCCTCGTCTACCGGCTGCAGGCCGGCCGGTGGGACGGCATCGCCGAGATGAACGACCCGGCCGTGGCACGCCGCTACCTGAATTTCTTCGACGAGGCGTGGATCGCCAGCGCGCCCGACGCCGAGACCCGCCAGCAGCACCTGTAGGGCCACGCGCCCCGCCGTATACTCCCGGTCCATGTCCTTTCGCCCCGACGTCACGGTCGCCGCGGTGGTCGAGCGCGACGGGCGCTTCCTCGTCGTCGAGGAGCGCGCGGCGCGGCGCATCGTCGTCAACCAGCCGGCCGGCCATCTCGAGCGCGGCGAGACGCTGCTCGACGCCGTGGTGCGGGAAACGCTGGAGGAAACCGGCTGCGCGCTCACGCCCGAGGCGCTGGTCGGCGTCTACCTGTGGCACAGCGCCGGCGCCGACCGCACCTTCCTGCGCGTGACTTTCTGCGGCAGCGTGACCGGCCCGGACCCGGGGCGGCGCCTGGACCGCGCCATCCTGCGCGTGCTGTGGCTGTCGCGGGACCAGCTGCAAGCCCGCGGCGCCGCACTGCGCAGCCCGCTGGTGCTGCGCTGCATAGACGACTACCTCGCGGGCGCGCGCCACCCGCTCAGCCTGCTCGCCTCGCTCGACATCGACGCCGCGGCGGGCCGCCCGCCGGCGCGCTGAGATCCGATGGGGCAGCGGGTCATCGTCGGCATGTCCGGGGGCGTGGACTCGTCGGTCGCCGCGGCGTTGCTGGTGGATGCAGGCCACGACGTGCACGGGCTGTTCATGTCGAACTGGGAAGACGACGACGACGGCTACTGCCAGGCCGCCGCGGACCTGGCCGACACGCGCCGGGTCTGCGAGGAGATCGGCATCCCGCTCCACGAGGTCAGCTTTGCACGCGAGTACCGCGACCGGGTCTTTGCGCACTTCCTGCACGAGTACGCGGCGGGCCGCACGCCCAACCCGGATGTCCTGTGCAACCGCGAGATCAAGTTCGGCGTCTGCCTGGAGTATGCGCAGCGGCTCGGCGCCGAGCGCTTCGCCACGGGGCACTACGCCCGTATCGGCCGCGACGCGGGCGGCTGCACGCTGCTGCGCGGCACCGACCGGGCCAAGGACCAGAGCTACTTCCTGCACGCGCTGCAGGACGCGCAGTTGCGGCTGGCGACCTTCCCGGTCGGCGGCCTGCACAAGGCGGCGGTGCGGCGCATCGCGCGCGATCGCGGGCTGCCGGTCTGGTCGAAGAAGGACTCGACCGGCATCTGCTTCATCGGCGAGCGGCCGTTCCGGCGCTTCCTCGAGGGCTACCTGCCGGCGCAGGCGGGCCGGATCGAGGATCCGCGCGGCACCGACCTGGGCGGACACCGCGGCCTCATGTACTACACGCTGGGCCAGCGCGCCGGCCTGGGCCTGGGCGGACGCCGCGGCGCGGCCGAGGCGCCCTGGTATGTCGCCCGCAAGGATCTGGCGCGCAACGTGCTGGTGGTCGTGCAGCAGCGGGATCACGCGCTGCTGTTGAGCTCCGCCCTGGCCACGGGGCCGGTCTCCTGGGTCGCCGGCTCGGCGCCGGCGCCCGACTTCGAGTGCACGGCCAAGCTGCGCTACCGCCAGGCCGACGTGGCGTGCCGGGTCGCGGTGGAACCCGGCGGGCGGGCGCGCGTCGCGTTCAGCGACCCGCAGTGGGCGGTGACGCCCGGCCAGTATGCGGTCCTCTACGACGGCCAGGCGTGCCTGGGCGGCGCAGTCATCGAGCGCGCCCACGGCCACGGCGGCTGAGCCTCCGCCATCGCTTTCGCAGGCCGGTTATAATCGCGCGCTATTCCCGCAGCCTCGACCGCGCACGCCGCCGGCCCGATGCCGCGCCCCATTGCGGAGGATTCTCATGACGGACAGCTTCAAGGCCCGCATCGCTCTGAAGGTCGGCGCGCGCTCCTACGACATCTGCAGCCTCAAGGAGCTCAAGGGCCACGACCTCAAGCGCATGCCTTACTCGCTGAAGGTCCTGCTCGAGAACCTGCTGCGCTTCGAGGATGGCGTCAACGTCACCGGCGCGGACATCGAGGCGCTGCTGAACTGGGATCCGCTGGCGACGCCGTCGCACGAGATCTCGTTCACGCCGGCGCGCGTCATCATGCAGGACTTCACCGGGGTGCCGTGCGTGGTGGACCTGGCGGCCATGCGCGAGGCCATCGTGGCGCTGGGCGGCGACCCGCAGCGCGTCAATCCGCTGGCGCCCGCCGAGCTCGTCATCGACCACTCGGTGCAGGTGGACGCCTACGGCAGCGACCAGGCGCTGGAAACCAACAACCGCATCGAGTTCGAGCGCAACGGCGAGCGCTACGCCTTCCTGCGCTGGGGCCAGGCCGCGTTCGACAACTTCCGCGTGGTGCCGCCCAACACCGGCATCGTGCACCAGGTCAACCTCGAGCACCTGGCGCGGGTCGTATTCGACAACGCCGCGGACGGCACGGCCTACCCGGACACGCTGGTCGGCACCGATTCGCACACGACGATGATCAACGCCCTGGGCGTGCTCGGCTGGGGCGTCGGCGGCATCGAGGCCGAGGCGGCCATGCTGGGCCAGCCCGTGACCATGCTGATTCCCCAGGTCGTCGGCTTCCGGCTCAAGGGCAGCCTGCCGCCGGGCGCCACCGCGACTGACCTGGTCCTGACGATCACCGAGATCCTGCGCAAGCGGGGCGTGGTCGAGAAGTTCGTCGAATTCTTCGGCGACGGCTTGGCGGACCTGCCGCTGGCCGACCGCGCGACCATCGCCAACATGGCGCCGGAGTTCGGCTCCACCTGCGCGATCTTCCCCATCGACGAGGAGACCACGCGCTACCTGGAGCTCACCGGCCGCTCGCCGGAGCAGGTCGCCCTGGTCGAGGCCTACGCCCGGCACCAGGGCATGTGGCGCGAGCGCGGCCAGCCCGAGGCGCGCTACAGCGACGTACTGGAGCTGGACCTCGCGACCATCGAGCCGTGCCTGGCCGGCCCCAAGCGTCCGCAGGACCGCATCACGCTGCAGGGGATGCAGGCCGCCTTCCGTACCTCGCACGAGAAGATGGCGGCCGAACGCGGCAAGAAGAACCCGGCCGCGACCGGTACCGCCGAAGTGCGTGCGAACGGCGGGTCCTTCACGGTGAACGACGGGGCCGTGCTGATCGCCGCCATCACCAGCTGCACGAACACCTCGAATCCATCTGTGCTGGTCGCCGCCGGCCTGCTGGCGCGCAACGCGCGCCGGCGCGGTCTCGCGGCCAGGCCATGGGTCAAGACCTCGCTGGCGCCCGGCTCGCGGGTCGTCACCGACTACCTCGGCAAGGCCGGCCTGCTCGCCGACCTGGAAGCCCTGGGCTTCTACACCGTCGGCTACGGCTGCACGACCTGCATCGGCAATTCCGGGCCGCTGCGGCCCGAGATCTCCGCAGCCGTGCGTGAAGGCGACGTGATCGCGGCCTCCGTGCTGTCGGGCAACCGCAACTTCGAGGGTCGCGTGCACCCCGAGGTCAAGATGAACTTCCTGGCGTCGCCGCCCCTGGTTGTGGCTTATGCGCTGGCGGGAACCGTGGACATCGACCTCACGACGCAGCCGCTGGGCAAGGGCAGCGACGGCAAGCCGGTGCTGCTCGCCGACATCTGGCCCGACCGCACGGAGATCCAGAAGGTGGTGACCGCGGCAGTCGGCGCCAAGATGTTCTCGGACAGTTATGCAAGTGTCTTCGAGGGCGACGAGAACTGGAAGGCGGTGAAGACGCCGACCGGCAGCGTGTACACCTGGGACGACCGGTCCACCTACGTCAAGAACCCGCCCTACTTCGAGGGCATGACCATGACGCCGGCGGCGGTCACCGACGTGCGCGACGCGCGCGTGCTGGCGCTGCTCGGCGATTCGGTCACCACCGACCACATCTCGCCGGCCGGCAACATCGCGCGTTCCAGTCCGGCCGCGAAGTACCTGATGGAACAGGGCGTGAAGCCCGCCGAATTCAATTCCTACGGCTCGCGCCGCGGCAATCACGAGGTGATGATGCGCGGCACCTTCGCCAACATCCGCCTGCGCAACCTGCTCGCGCCGGGCACCGAGGGCGGCGTGACCGTGCACCTGCCGTCCGGCGAGCAGATGTCAATCTACGACGCCGCGATGCGCTACGCGGCGGAAGGCACCCCGCTGGTCGTCCTGGCAGGCAAGGAATACGGCACCGGCTCGTCGCGCGACTGGGCGGCCAAGGGCACGATGCTGCTGGGCGTCAAGGCGGTGATCGCCGAGAGCTTCGAGCGCATCCACCGTTCCAACCTGATCGGCATGGGCGTGCTGCCGCTGCAGTTCGCGGACGGCGAGAATGCGGGAACGCTGGGGCTCGACGGCAGCGAGACCTACGCGATCCGCGGCCTGCGCGGCGGTGCTGCCAGGGAAGTCCGCGTGGGCGCGCAGACATCAGGTGGGGCCACGGTGGAATTCACGGCGCGGGTCCGCATCGACACGCCGAAGGAGCTCGAGTACTACCAGCATGGCGGCATCCTGCAGTACGTGCTGCGCCACCTCGCGGCCATGCCAGACGCGGCCTGAGGGCCTTGCCGCGGCGCGCCACGGTGCTTGAGCCCCGCCCGGCCTGTGCCGGGCGCTGCGGTCCGCCCTGCTAGGGTTTACATCATGTCGCCCTGCCCCATTCCGCCCGAACTCGTCCAGCTGCTGGCGCAGGCGCGTCACGTCATGGTGCTGACCGGCGCGGGCGTCTCCGCCGAGAGCGGCGTGCCGACCTTCCGGGAAGCCCAGTCCGGCCTGTGGCAGCGATTCCGCCCCGAGGAACTTGCGACGGTCGCGGCGTTCGACCGGGACCCGCACACGGTGTGGGCCTGGTACGAGTGGCGCCGCGAACTCGTGGGCCGCGCGCTGCCCAATGCCGGCCACGTCGCGCTGGCCGAGCTTGCCACGCTGGTGCCGAAGCTGACGCTCGTGACCCAGAACGTGGACGGCCTGCACCAACGGGCAGGCAGCGCGGGAGTCATCGAGTTTCACGGCAACCTGTTCGAGAATCGCTGCATCGCCTGCCAGCTGCCCGCGCCGGAACTGGCCCGCCCCTGCCCGGTGCCCCCTGGCTGCGCCGCGTGCGGCGGCCTGCTGCGGCCGGGCGTCGTGTGGTTCGGCGAGGCGATTCCCGGCCAGGCGCTGAACGAGGCCATTGCAGCGGCTGACGATTGCGGGGTGTTCCTGTCGGTGGGCACGTCGGCGATGGTTTACCCGGCCGCCGGCCTGGCGCAGCGCGCGATGCAGGCCGGCGCGACGCTCATCGAGGTCAATCCGCAGCCCTCCGGGCTGAGCGCGCTGGCCGAGCACGTGTTGCGCGCCCCGTCGGGCGTTGCGCTGCCGGCACTGGTCAGCGCCTTGCGCAGCCGCCGGCAGGCAGCCATCGCATGACGCCCGCAACCGTTGCCGGCCCGACGCATGTCGCCGTCTTCGACCTCGACGGCACGCTGACACGCCGCGACACCCTCGTCTCGTTCCTGTTCTTCTGCGCGCGAAGAAATGCCCGGGCGTGGCTGGGCGTGTGGAAACTGCCCTTCACGCTCGCGCGGTTCGCGGCGGGGCTATCGGACCGCGGGCGGCTGAAGGGCTCCGCCCTCCACCAGGTCCTCGGCCGCGCAAGCCCCGCCGAGGTCGAAATGCTCGCTGAGGCGTTCTGCGCCGGGGTGCTGCCGGGCCTGCTGCTGCCGCGCGCGCTCGAGGCGGTGGCGCAGCACCGGCAGGCCGGCGACCGGCTGGTGCTGCTGTCCGCCAGCGTGGACCTGTACGTGCCGCGCATCGGCGCGCTACTCGGCTTCCACGAGACCGTGTGCACGGGCGTCGGATGGAGCGACGGCCGCCTGGACGGCACGCTCACGACCGAGAACCGCCGCGGCCCGGAGAAGGCGCGCTGCCTGCGGCAACTGCAGGCGCGCTACCCGGACGCGACCTTCGCGGCCTACGGCAACTCCGCTTCCGACATCGAGCACCTGCTGCTGGCCGACAGCGCGCTGCTGGTGAATGCCAGCCGCGCAGCGCGGCGCGCAGCGGCCCGGTGCGGCCTGCCCTGCGCGGACTGGCGCGATCCACCGCAGGCGGGCTGACGGCGTCGCGCGCGGATCACTGCCGTGCGCCTCGCGCGGCGAGCACGATGCCGGCCAGCACCAGCACGCCGCCCAGCAGGATGCGCAGCGTGACCGGTTCACCGAGCAGCCACCACGCCAGCAGCGTGGCCAGCACCGGCTCGCCGGTCAGCGTGATGGCGACGAAGGCCGGCTGCAGGTGGCGCAGCGACCAGTTGTAGCCGCCATGGCCGATGAGTTGCGAGACGAGCGCCAGCGCCCCGAGTACGGCCCAGGTCCGCGCGCTGAAGCCGTGCCAGGCCGTGCCCGACCCCAGCACTGCGATCCACAGCACCGCGGCCGCCGTGCCGAAGGCGACCGCCACGTAAGGGCGATACGGCAGCACGCGCTGTGCCTCCCGGGCCAGCAACAGGTAACCGGCCATCGCCACCGCGCCGACCAGGGCCAGCACGTAGCCCAGCCACGCGCCCGGATCGCCGCCGCCGCTGCCGATGACCGCCGCGCCCGCCAGCGCCAGGCCGATCGCCGTCCAGGTGCCCGCACCGGGCCGCTGCCGCATGACGGCCCAGCCGATCAGCGCCACCCACAGCGGCGCTGTCGTCACCAGCAGGACGCTGATCGCGACGCTGGTGTAGTCGAGTGAACTGATCCACGCCGCGAAGTGCAGCGCCAGCAGGCCGCCGGCACCGCAGGCCAAGAGCAGTGCGCGGCCGCGAGGCGTACCGCTGCGTTGACCGGCGACCAGCGCCGCCGGCACGACCACGGCCGCGGCGAGGGTCATGCGCCACAGGGCGACGGCCAGCGCCGGCGCCATCGCAAGCCGCACGAAGATGGAACCGAAGGACACCGCGGCCAGGGCGACCGCCAGCACCGCGAGTGGCAGGAACCGTGCCGCCACCGGGCTTTGCATCGGCCTCAGCCGATCGCCCAGTACGGCACGGCACGCCAGCCGGCGGTCAACTCGCGGTCCAGCTCGCGCCAGCCGGGCTCCATGTCCTCGACCAGGCGCCAGAAGGCCCGCGAGTGGTTCATGTGCACCGTGTGCGCCAGCTCATGTACGAACAGGTAATGAACGACCGCGGGCCGCTGGAACAGCAGGCAGGCGTTGATGCTCACCGTCCCCGACCGGGAGCAGCTGCCCCAGCGCGTGCGCTGGCGCCGCACCTGGGCCCTGGCGACCTGCAGTCCATGCGCCGCCGCCACATCGTGCAGCCACGGAACGAGGCTCTGGTGGGCGGTCCGCAGCAGCCAGCGCTGCAGTACGTGCCTGGCCAGCACCATGCGGGAGACATCGCCCGTGACGGTGAGCCGCCCCGATGCCTGCCGCAGGCGTGGCGCGCCGGGTCCGGCACGGTAGGCGACCGGGTAGCGCGCCGCCGTGGCCTGGAATGCAATCTCCGCGGGCAGTCCGGTCGAACCGGCGTCGGCGTGGGCGTAGTCCGCGAGCTTGCGCTCGATCCAGCGCCGGTGACGCACCACGAAATGCTGCACCGTGGCGGCCCGCGTGCCGATCGGCACGACGACCTCGACGCGGCCGCCCGGCAGGACGCGCACGCTGAGTCGCCGCGCTTTCGCGCTTTCGCGCACCCGCCAGTCCTGCTCGGCCCGGCCCGGGTCGAACAGCGCCAGCTGGTCCTCCCGCCCCTGCAGTACGCCGCTCACAGCGCCGCGGCCAGCCGCGCCCCCTCGTCGATGGCACGCTTGGCATCCAGTTCCGCGGCAATGCGCGCCCCGCCGATGAGGTGCGGCTCGCGTCCGCGGGCCGCCAGTTCATCCGCCAGGGAACGCGCCGGCTCCTGGCCCGCGCAGATCACCACGTTGTCCACCTCGAGCAGCCGCGGCCCGTCGCCGGTGACGAGGTGCAGTCCCGAATCGTCGATCCGTTCGTAGCTCACTCCGGCCAGCATCCTCACGCCGCGGCGGCGCAGCGTCGTGCGGTGGACCCAGCCGGTGGTCCGGGCGAGGCCGCGCCCGGGGGGCGTCGCCTTGCGCTGCAGCAGGTAGATCGTGCGGCCGGACGTGGGCAGCGCCGCCTCGTGCTCCAGCAGGCCGCCGCGCTGCGTCAGCTCGCGGTCCACGCCCCACTCCCTCAGGAAGTCGCCGACCTCGTCGGCGGCCTTCGCCGACGGGTGACTGAGGTACTCCGCAACGTCGAAGCCGATGCCGCCGGCGCCCACGATCGCCACCGACGCACCGACCGGCCGGGCATGCAGCAGCACGTCGATATAGCTCAGCACCTTCGGATGATCGAGGCCCGCAATGGGCGGCTGCCTGGGCAGCACGCCGCACGCGATCACGATTTCGTCGAACCCCGCGTCGGCCAGTTCGGCCGCGCTGGCCCGGTGGCCGAGCCTCAGCGCGACGCCGTTCAGCTCGATCTGGCGGCGGAAGTAGCGCAGGGTCTCCGCGAATTCCTCCTTGCCCGGAACGCGCCGCGCCATGTTGAACTGGCCGCCGATGTCCGCGGCGGACTCGAACAGCGTCACTTCGTGCCCGCGGCCCGCGGCGATCGTGGCGCAGGCGAGCCCGGCCGGCCCCGCGCCCACCACCGCGATGCGCCGGCGGCGCTGCGTCGGCTCGTAGCGCAGCGCGGTCTCGTGGCTGGCCCGCGGGTTCACCAGGCAGGTCGCCGCCTTGTTCTCGAAGACGTGGTCCAGGCAGGCCTGGTTGCAGGCGATGCAGGTGTTGATTTCGTCGGCGCGGCCGGCGGCCGCCTTGCGCACGAAATCGGCGTCGGCCAGCAACGGGCGCGCCATCGAGACCATGTCCGCGTGCCCGGCGGCCAGCACCGACTCCGCGACCGCGGGGTCGTTGATGCGGTTGCTGGTGACCAGCGGCAGGCTGACCTCGGCTTTCAGGCGTTGCGTCACCCAGCTGAAGGCCGCCCGCGGCACCATGGTCGCGATGGTCGGGATGCGCGCCTCGTGCCAGCCGATTCCCGTGTTGATGATGTTGGCGCCCGCCGCCTCGACTGCCCTGGCGAGCGTCACGACTTCGTCCCAGCTGCTGCCCCCCGGCACCAGGTCGAGCATCGACAGCCGGTAGATGACGATGAACCGCGGGCCGACCGCCGCACGCACGCTGTGCAGGATCTCCAGCGGCAGCCGCATGCGGTTCTCGTAGCTGCCGCCCCACCGGTCCTGCCGGCGGTTGGTGCGCGCGGCCAGGAACTGGTTGATGAAATAGCCCTCGGAGCCCATCACCTCGACGCCGTCGTAACCGGCGTCCTGCGCCAGCCGCGCGCAGCGCGCGAACGCGGCGACCTGGCGCGACACGCCGAAGCCCGTCAGGGCGCGGGGCGTGAACGGTGAAATCGGCGCCTTCAGCCTGGACGGCGCCACCGCCAGCGGGTGGTAGGCGTAGCGGCCCGTGTGCAGGATCTGCATGCAGATCCTGCCGCCCTCCGCATGCACGGCGCGCGTGACCAGCTCGTGGCGCGCGACCTCCCGCCTGCTGCTGAGCTTGCCCGCAAAGGGCTTGGCCCACCCCGCCACGTTGGGCGCGATGCCCCCGGTGACGATGAGCCCGACGCCGCCGCGGGCCCGTTCCGCGAAATACTCGGCCAGCCGCGGGTAGTCGGCGCTGCGGTCCTCCAGGCCCGTGTGCATCGAGCCCATGAGCACGCGATTGGGCAGGGTCACGAACCCGAGGTCGAGCGGCGCGAGCAGGTGCGGGTATCGGGCAGCAGTCACGCGCGCGATGATAGCAGCGGCGGGGTGCGCCGTTCGATGGCGGCTTGTACCGTCATGCGAGTTCGAGCGCGCGTCCCGCCGCGCCGCCAGCCAGCTCCTGCGCGACCCATTGCGACCAGATCCGGCAGGCCCGTGGCCCCGGATGGAAGCCGTCGCTGGCAAACCCATCGCGGTCCAGTGTCGCCGGGAAGGTCACGACCTGCAGTCCCCGGTAACCGGCGAGCGCGGTGGCCGCCTGGGCCAGGTCCGCGGCACGCCGCCCCAGCAGGGTGGACAGCGGCCGGGGCAGCGCCGGGAAGCTCGACAGCGGCGGGATGCCGGCAAACACGACCGCGCTGTCGGAGCCGGCGGTCAGTGCGTCCACCAGCGCGCGCAAGTGCCGCTGGAACACCGACGGGTTCGTCCCTGCCACCGCGTCGTTGACGCCTGCGGAGATGAGCAGCAGCGACGGCGCTTCATGAACGGCGGAGTCCAGCCACTGCTGCAGCACGACCTCTGCAGTGGCGCCCGATTGGCCGATCGCGCGCCACTCGACCGTCACGTCGGCTCGTTCCGCGAGCCGCGCCGCCACCTGGCCCACGAGGCCGTCGGCCCCGCGCTGCACGCCGATGCCGGCGATGATCGAATCACCGAGGCCCGTCAGCCGGACCAGGCGCCGGCCGGCCCCGGCGCGTCCACGCTCGCCCGCGGCGGGCGGCAGCCGCGCCGTCCGGAGTCGTACGCCGAGCCCCTGCGCCAGCAACAGCGGCGCCAATGGCCACCAGGCCAGCTCGCGGGCGGACAACATGGCGAAGGTGCCCCTACAGTTCCCGCAGCGCCTGCGTCACCGGCATGCGCGCGGCGCGGATGCCGGGCAGCAGCCCGCCGACCAGGGCCAGCAGCAGTGCGTACGCGATACCGGCCCCCATCAGCGCCGGCGTCACGGTGAAGGCGAACGTCACCTGGCTGAAACTCTGGAAATTCAGCGTCGAGGCCTGGAACCCGTTGAACGTGAAGTAGGCGAGCACGCCGCCCAGCACGCCGCCCAGCAGGCCCAGCAGCAGCGCCTCGACCAGGACCGATGCGACGACCGGCAGTGCGCCGAAGCCCAGCGCCCGCAGCGTCGCGATCTCGCGCGTGCGTGCCGCGACGGCGGCATACATGGTGTTGAGTGCCGCGAACACCGCCCCCACTCCCATCAGCGCGGCGATCATCACGCCCAGCGTCTGCACGATCGCGACCAGCACGCTGGACTGCCCCCTGAGGAACTCGCGCTCGGTGCGGATCGTCATGTTGAAGCGCGGGTCGGCCTGCAGGTGACGGGCGATCTCCGCGGTGCGGCCGGCGCCCGGCAGGCGCACCCGCACCGACTGGAACGAGGTGCCACGGTTGTAGGCGCCCTGCAGGACGGTCGCATCGGTCCAGATCTCCGATTCGCTGACGCTGCCGCCGTCGGCGAAGATCCCGGTCACCGTCCACGGCGTGCGCCCGAATGCGACGCTGTCCCCGACCTGCAGCCCCGCGAACTGCGACGCGGCGCCCTGCCCCACGATCACCTCGTTGAGGCCGCGCCGGAACGGCCGGCCCGCGACCATCGTGAAGTCCCTGCGGATGGCGGACGCGTTGGCCCCGACGCCGCGCAGCGGCACGTTCGCCCGGGTCTGCGTGCCGCGCATCGGCACGTCCACGACCACGTACAGTTCCGGCGAAGCCAGCGGCCCGGCCGGCCCGGCCACGATTCCCGGCGCATCCAGCACATGGCGCACGGCGTCGAGTGACAGGCCGCTCGACAGTTCGTCGGTGGAGCCGCCGCGCAGGACGATGCCGATGTCCTCGCGCCCGGACAGTTCCATGGCTGCGCGGAAGCCCTCGCTGATCGACAGCACCGCGACCAGCACCGCGACCACGCCGCCGATGCCGACCACGGCCACCGTCGCGGCGCCCAGCCGCTTCGGCAGGCTCGCGAGGTTGAGCGCGGTGATGGCCGCGGCCTGGCGCATTGTCCCGGCGAGGGCCATCGCCTAGACCTGCCGCAGCGCCTGCACGATCGGCAGGCGCAGCGCGTTCCAGGCCGGCGCCGCCCCGGCCAGCAGGCCCGTCACCACGACCATCGCCCCCGCCTGCCACCAGGCATCGGGCGGCAGTTCCCAGATGGGCAGGTACTGCCGCACGGCGCCGCCCAGCGCGTCGACCGCGACCAGCGCCAGCGCCATGCCGGTCACGGCGCCGATCGCCGTCAGCAGCAGCGACTCGGCCAGCACCAGCAACGTGACCGTGCGGCCCGTGAAGCCCAGCGTCTTCATCACCCCGAGCTCGGCGGTGCGCTCGCGCACCGACTGCGCCATCGTGTTGGCGGTCACCACCAGCATGGTGAAGAACACCGCGGCCACCACGCCGGTCAGGATCGCGCCGATGTCGCCGATCTGGTTGACGAAACCCTGGGCGAACGCCTTTTCCGTCGCCGTCTTGGTCTCGTAGGGCGAGTTGGCGAACTGCTCGTCGACGGCGCGGGCCACCTGCGCGGCCCGCGCGGGATCCTCCACCTGGATGATGTACCAGTGCACGAGTCCCTTGCCGCGGCCGCGGGTCTCCTCGAAGTAGTCGTAATGCAGCAGGATGTTGCGCGGGTCGCCACCCGTCGGCGGCACGTCGTAGATCTCGCTGATGTTGATTTCCCACGTATCCGAGCCGTCCGCCTGCCGCCAGATGTTCGAGCGCAGCGGCACGGTATCGCCGACCTTCCAGCCATACTCGTTCGCAAACGGCCGCCCCACGATGGCGCCGCGCCGGTCCGCCAGCCAGCGCTCGCGACCCTCGCGCGTGACCACGTACTCCGGGTAGATGTCGAGATACACGGCGCCGTCGACCGGGAAGGTGGGCAACTGGTTGCGGTCGTCCTGGTAGACGCCGCCGAACCAGGTCGCGGAACTGACGGCCGCCACGCCGTCGATCTGGCGGATCCTCGAGCGATAGCTGACCGGCAGTGGCTGCACCATCGAGACCTTGTGCATCACCAGCAGGCGGTCCTGCCCGGCAATCTCCACGCCGGCCGAGAAAGCGTTGCCGAGCGCCCCCAGCAGGCCGAACATGAGGAACGCGATCACGATCGAGCCCAGCGTGAAGGCGGTGCGCAACGGCCGGCGACGCAGGTTCGCCAGCAGCAACGGCAGGAAGCGCAGGATCATGTCGCCGACTCCACCACGCGGCCGTCCTCGAGCCGCAGCAAGCGCCGGGCGCGCTCGGCGGCATGCGGATCGTGCGTGACCATGACGATCGTCTTGCCCTGCGCGTTCAGGGCGCCGAGCAGGTCGAGCACCTCGTCCCCCGACTTGCGGTCGAGATCGCCGGTCGGTTCGTCGCACAGCAGCAGGCTGGGATCGGTCACGATGGCGCGCGCGATGCCGACGCGCTGCTCCTGGCCCCCGGACAGCTCCCCGGGCCGGTGCCTCGCGCGGTCGGCGAGGCCCACGAGCCGCAGCGCGGTGCGCGCGCGGCGCAGGCGCTCGGCGCGCGGCAGGTCGGTCAGCAGCAGCGGCAGCTCGACGTTGCGCTCGGCGCTCAGCACCGGCAGCAGGTTGTACATCTGGAAGATGAAGCCGACGTGGTCGGCGCGCCAGCGCGCCAGCGCGTTGTCGGAAAGCTGCGCCAGGTCCAGGCCCTGCACGCGCAACACGCCTGAAGTCGGCCGGTCCAGGCCCCCCAGCAGGTTCAGCAGCGTGGACTTGCCGGATCCGGACGGTCCCATCAATGCGACGAACTCGCCGGCGGCGATGTCCACCGTGAGCCCCTCCAGGACGTGCACGACCTCCGGACCGCGACGGAACTGCTTGTAGAGGTCGCGGATCTGGACGAGCGGCGCGCCCACGGTCCCGGTCGCCATCAGCTGCCGGCCCGGGCCTGCACGCGGTTGCCCTCGTCGAGGCCGGCCGGCGGCTTGACGATCACCTGCTCACCGGCCCGCACGCCGTCCAGCACGTCGCGCAAGCCGTCGCGCTCGGCGCCGACCGACACCTCCCGGCGGCGGGCGCGCCCGTCCTCCACGACCCAGGCGTACGTGCCGCCGTCCTCCTCGACGACGGCCCCGGGCGGGACCCGCGACAGCGCCGCGGTCGCGCCTGCGGACGGCTCGCCGAAGAACCGCACCTTGCTGCCCATGTCCGGCAGGATCCTGGGGTCGAGCTCGTCGATGCCGATGCGCACCCGCACGGTGGCCTTCTGCCGGTCCGCGGCCGGCACGATGGCGATGACCCGGCAGGCGATCCGCCAGTCGGGATAGGCGTCGAGCGCGGCCTCGGCGCGCTGCCCATCGTGCACGCGGTTGATGTAGGCCTCGTTGACGTCCACCTCGATCTCGCGCGAGTCCATGTCGACCAGCGTGGCGATGCCCGTGCGCGTGAAGCCGCCGCCCGCGGAAATCGGCGAGACCATCTCCCCGGGCTGCGCGTCCTTGGAGATGATCACGCCAGCGAACGGTGCGCGGATCACGAGGTCGTCCAGGTCCTGGGCACTCACGCGCACGCCCGCCTCCGCGACCGCCAGCTCGGCGCGGGCCGAGTCGAGCCGCGCCGCCAGCGCCGCCGCCTCGGCCTCGGCCGCATCCACCGCGCTCTGGCTCACGAGGTTGCCGGCCTTCAGCGCGCGGGCACGGTCGCGCTCGCGGACCGCCTCGGCCAGCCGCACCTCCACTTCCGCCAGCTGCTTGCCCGCCGCCTCACGTTGCCGCTCGGCGACACGCAGGGCCGCGCGGGCCGTGGCCGCATCGAGGCGCGCCAGCTCCTGGCCGTCTGCGACGCTGGCGCCTTCCTCGAACAGCACCGCCTCGACGCGTCCCGTGACCTTCGACGACACGGTGGCGAGGCGACGCGCGACGACGTACCCGGATGCGCTCAGCACCATGGCGGCGCCCGGTGCCTCGGCCGCCTCGGCGGTTGCGACCTCGACGTCGGTGGCACGCAACAGGCCCGCCGCCAGCCACGCCAGCAGCAGCACGGCGGCCGCCGCGCCCGCCGTCAGCCACAGCTTGCGGCGGCGGCCGGAGCGGGTTTCGTACTCGCCCGGTTGCTCGTCGCCGGTCCTGCGCAACGCTTCCAGTGCCTTCTCTTCAAGGGACATGCTTCACCTCGTGCCGCCGGCGTCCCGCGTGGTCCGGGCGGCGCCGTTCCTCTAGAATGCGCGCGCCGCGCACGGCAACGCGCCGCCACAGTATAGGGTCCCGTCCCGCCATGCAGCAGCCCGGCCTGGTCGACATCGGCATCAACCTCGCCCACGACAGCTACGACCCGGATCGCGGTGAGGTCGTCGCGCGGGCGGTTGACGCCGGCATCGTGGGCATGGTCGTGACCGGCAGCTCGATCGACAGTGCGCGGCAAGCGATCGGGTTGTGCCGGCAATGGCCGCAGCGCATGCGGGCGACCGCCGGCCTGCACCCGCACCACGCCAGCGAACTGGACGATGCCGCATGCGAGGCGCTCGAGGAACTGCTGGCCGACCCGATGGTGACCTCGGCCGGCGAGTGCGGGCTGGATTATTTCCGCAACTTCTCCCCGCCCGCGGACCAGCGCCGCGCCTTCACGCGGCAGCTCGAGCTGGCCGTGGCGGCCCGCAAGCCGGTGTTCCTGCACCAGCGCGACGCGCACGCGGACTTCATGGCGATCCTGGGCGAATACCTGCCCCGGCTGCCGCAGGCGGTCGTGCATTGCTTCACGGGCAGCGGCGAGGAACTCGACGCCTACCTGGATCGCGGCCTGTTCGTCGGCATCACGGGCTGGATCTGCGATGAGCGCCGGGGCCTCGACGTCTTGCGGCTGGCGGCCACGATACCGCTGGGGCAACTCATGCTGGAGACGGACGGGCCCTACCTGTTACCCCGCAACATCCAGCCGAAACCACCACATAGACGTAATGAACCCAAATACTTACGAGATATATTTAATGTTCTGTGTAAGGTGCGTGCCGAAACGCCTGACGAGATAGCCGGCGCCACGTCCGGCAACGCCCGTAGGTTCTTCGCCCTGCCCTGTCCGCCTCCGTAGAGTCCGCCGGAGCCCGCCGGACGGGTCGGTTAGAATTCAACTCGAGAAACGACATTCACGTCAGCCAAACCAGGACATTGCCATGGATTTCGACCGCGCCCGCAAGCTGATCAACGGCCTCTGGGATGAGTCCATCATCCCCTGCCTCGAGGAATACATCCGCATCCCCAACAAGTCGCCCGGGTTCGACCCCGACTGGGAGAAGCACGGCCACATGGACAAGGCCGCCGCCCTGATGGCGGACTGGTGCCGCAAGCAGCCCATCAAGGGCATGAAGGTCGAGATCGTGCGCGAGCCCGGCCGCACCCCGGTGGTGCTGTGCGAAATCGACGGCTCCGCCGGCACGGTGCTGATGTACGGACACCTGGACAAGCAGCCGGAGTTCACGGGCTGGTCGGAGGGCCTGGCCCCCTGGGAGCCCGTCATCCGTGACGGCAAGCTGTACGGCCGCGGCGGTGCCGACGACGGCTACGCGGTCTTCTCGTCGCTGGCGGCGGTCCGCGCCCTGCAGGAGCAGGGTGTGCCGCACGCCCGCTGTGTCGTGCTGATCGAGGGCTGCGAGGAGAGCGGCAGCGTCGACCTGCCGCATTACGTCGAGGTGCTCAAGGACCGCATCGGCACGCCCGACCTGGTGATCTGCCTGGATGCGGAATGCGGCAGCTACGACGAGCTGTGGTGCACGACCTCGTTGCGCGGCAACCTGACCGGCACGCTGAGCGTCGAGGTGCTGAGCGAGGGCGTGCATTCCGGGGCCGGCACGGGCGTCGCGCCGTCGTCGTTCCGGATCCTGCGCAGCCTGCTCAGCCGCATCGAGAACGAGACGACCGGTGACCTCCTGATCGAGGCCCTGTACGCGCCGATCCCCGAGGAGCGTCGCGTGCAGGCGCAGACCGCGGCCGACCTGCTGGGCGACATGACCTACCGCAAGATGCCCTTCGTCGAGGGCGCGCAGCCGGTCACGAACTCACCGCTGGAGCTGCTGCTGAACAACACCTGGCGCCCGTCGCTGACGGTGACCGGCGCCGGCGGGCTGCCGGCGCTCAAGGACGCGGGCAACGTCCTGCTGCCGAAGGTGGACGTGAAGCTGTCGCTGCGCCTGCCGCCGACCACGGATCCGGCGAAGGCCGCCGTGGAGGTCAAGAAGGCGCTCGAGGCGGATCCGCCGTACGGCGCGAAGGTGTCGTTCAAGGTCTCCTCGTCGCTGGGCGGCTGGAACGCGCCGACACTGCAGCCCTGGCTGACGGAAGCCATGCAGCAGGCGTCACGCGGCGCCTTCGGCCGCGGCGTGGTGTACAAGGGCACGGGCGGCAGCATCCCGTTCATCGGCATGCTCGGCGAGCGCTTCCCCGGCACGCAGTTCCTCGTCACCGGCGTGCTGGGCCCGAATGCCAACGCCCACGGCCCGAACGAGTTCCTGCACCTGGACTGCGTGCGCAAGCTCACGTTGTCGGTGGCCAAGATCCTGGCCGACCATCGCGCCAGCCGCGAACAGCGCAAGGCGGCCTGAGGCGGAGGCGCGGGCTGACGCTCAGCGCTGCCGGGCCAGCGGGCTCGGCAGCGCCGCTGCGCGCACGCTGTCCCAGGCTTGCCGCCACGACGCGGCGGCCGCGGAGCCGGCGGCACGGTCCGCCTGGGGAAACTCGGCCGCCAGCGAGTCCAGCGTCGTGACGCCGGGCGGATGGCCCTTGGCGAAGGTCCCGCCCCCGGTGAAGATCACCCGCCCCTCGACCGGCGCCTCCCCGGCCAGCTGCTTGACCGCCGCGATGCGGTCGTACAGCGGTTCGAGCGGGTTGCTGAGCGTCTGGCGGCGCGTGCCGTCCATGATCACCCATTGCTCCATCGTCTCGCTGCCGAAGATCGTGCCGCGTACCTCGCGCAGGTCCGCCACCAGCAGCCCGCGGGCGGTCAGCAGCACGAAGTCGACGTGCAACTCGCCGCCATTCCCGTCCGGAAGCACCACATCCCGCAGGCTCTCGTAGGCGATGGACTCGACCTGGCGCAGCCGGGCCTGCTGTTCCCGGCGGTGGCGCCAGTAACGGTAGGCGGCGACGGCCCCGGCCGTGGCGACCACCAACACCGTGATGGCTGCGGCGAATTGCAGGATGGAATCGGGCATCGTGGTCGATGGGTCCTGTAGCCGCCGGATGGCCGGTAAGCTGCTGCCGCCGGCGCGCGCGGGTTGCGAGGCGCGCACAATCTACCGGCACGGCCGCGCCCCTTCAAGGGGGCCGGGCCGCCGGCACCTAGCGACGCCGCGCGTGCCAGGCGCGCAGCAGGGCTGCGCCGCCGGGCCAGCGCAGCAGCTTCAGCAGGCAGCGCGCCGCGCAGCGGTCCCGCGGCTTGAGCGCGTGCGGCGCCAGCAGCGCATCGAACAGTCCCGGCCGCGACTCCAGCCGCTCCACCGTGCGTGCCTCGAAATCAAAGGTCCCTTCGCTGCACGACAGGGACCAGCGCGATGAACTGCCGACCGCCTCGCGCAGCGACAGCCGGGGGTCTGAGACGACGCCGGGCAACGGCGTGCCGCGATAGCCCGCGATGACGAACCGTCCGCGATGGGCCGAATCCAGCACCAGGCAGGCACCGTCGGCGCCGCGCGTTGCGACCGAGAACTTCCCCGCGGCCTCGAGGGTCGCCATGCGACGGCGGCCTAGTTGCCGACCGGCGGGTAATGCAGCGGCGCGCCCGGCCCCACCGGCCAGCCCAGCGCGATCCAGGCCGCGAACATGATCGACCAGCCGATCAGGAAGACGAAGGTGTACGGCAGCATCACGGACACGACCGTGCCGATGCCGGCCTTCGGCTCGTAGCGCTGGATGAAGGCGATGATCAGGGCGAAGTAACTCATCATGGGCGAGATGACGTTGCTGACGCTGTCGCCCACGCGGTACGCGACCTGGGTCACCTCGGGCGAGTAGCCCAGCAGCATGAACATCGGGATGAAGACCGGCGCCATCAGCGCCCACTTCGCCGACGCCGAGCCCATGAACAGGTTGACGACGGCCGTCAGCAGGATGAACGACAGGAACAACGGGATCGTGCTGAGCCCCAGCTGCTTCAGGAATTCGGCGCCATTGACGGCCAGCACCAGGCCCAGTTGCGTCCAGTTGAAGAACGCCACGAACTGCGCCGCGAAGAACACCAGCACCAGGTAGCCGCCCAGCGTCGCCATGGACTGGCCCATGCCCTTGATCACGTCCTCGTCGTTGTGGACGGTGCCGGCGCCGATGCCGTAGGCCACGCCGGCCACCACGCCGTAGGCGAAGATGATGGCCACGACGCCCTTCAGGAACGGCGAGTTCAGCAGGTCGCCGCCGGGCCCGCGCAGGAACCCGTCGTCCGGCACCGTACCGAGCCCGATCAGCGCGGTCAGTCCCAGTGTCGCCACCCCGGCGAACAGCAGGCCGCGCTTCTCCTCGTGCGTCATGCTCTGGACCGTTTCGTCGGAGCCCTGCGTAGGCTGGTCCGGGAAGCGCCGCGCGATGATGCGTTCGGTCACGAACGTCCCCAGCGCCGTGATCAGGAAGGTGGACACGATCATGAAGTACCAGTTCGCGGCCGGACTGACCGTGTAGGCGGGATCGATGATCTGGGCGGCCTCCTGCGACAGGCCGGCCAGCAGCGGATCGATCGTGCCGAGCAGCAGGTTGGCCGAGTAGCCGCCGGACACGCCGGCGAAGCCCGCCGCCATGCCCAGGATCGGATGGCGGCCGGCCGCCAGGAAAATCAGGCCCGACAACGGCACCAGCAGCACGTAGCCGATCTCGCTGGCCATGTTGGACATGACGCCGGCGAAGACCACGATCAGGGTCAGCAGCCGGCGCGGCGCGGACAGCACCATCAGGCGCAGCGCGGCGCCGATCAGCCCGCTGTGCTCGGCCACGCCGATGCCGATCAGCGCCACCAGCACCGTGCCCAGCGGCGCGAAGCCCGTGAAGTTCGTGACCAGGCCCGTGAGGATCCTGTGCAGGCCGGGCACCGACAGCAGGTTGACGGTCGTGACCACCTCGCCCGTGGTGGGGTGCGTAACCGACAGGTCGAACTGCGCGGCGATACCCGACAGCACGATGACCGCGAGCGACAGGATCGCGAACAGCGAGGCCGGGTGCGGCAGCGCGTTGCCGCCGCGCTCGACGACCTTCAGGAAGCGGTCCATCAGGCTGATACGCACGGCGGGCGGATTTTCGCTCACTTGCTGACTCCAGGGGCTGCAACGATGCCAGGGCGGCGCGCGCCGGCGCCGGCGGGCCGCAATCATAGCCCAGGGCAGCGTCCAATCAATGCCGGGCAACCCGCAGGCTGCGGGGCGCGGCGGATGTCGCTGGATGCCCGGGAGAAGATGGTGGGCCGTGTAGGGATTGAACCTACGACCAATTGGTTAAAAGCCAACTGCTCTACCACTGAGCTAACGGCCCACGGTGCCGGCGCAGTCGCCGCGAGGCGCCGCATCCTGCCGGGCGGCACGCATCATATCGCAGAACCCCGCGGCCCAGCCCGCGCGCCGCGGCGCGCCTCAGCCCGCCGCGTAGCGTGTCGGATCCGCGATCCCGGCCGCCGCGAATCCTTCGCGCCGCAGCCGGCAGGCCGCGCAGCGGCCGCAGGCCCGACCCGCCGGGTCCGCCTGGTAACAGGAGACGGTCTGGCGGTAATCGACACGCAGCCCCAGCCCCAGCCGGATGATGTCGGCCTTGCGCAGGTGCAGCAGCGGCGCATGCACGCGGAACCGGCTGCCCTCCACGCCCGCCCGCGTCGCCACGTTGGCAAGCGCCTCGAAGGCCCGCACGAACTCGGGCCGGCAGTCCGGGTATCCGGAGTAGTCCACCGCGTTGACGCCGATGAACAAGTCGCGCGCGCCGAGCACCTCGGCCCAGCCCAGCGCCAGCGACAGCAACACGGTGTTGCGGGCGGGAACGTAAGTCACCGGGATGCCCGGCGCGTCGGATTCCGGCACGGCGATCGACTCGTCGGTGAGCGCCGAGCCGCCGATGTCGCCGAAGTCCATGCTCAGGACGCGGTGCGCGACCGCGCCCAGTGTGGCGGCCACCCGCCGCGCCGCGTCCAGCTCGGCAGCGTGCCGCTGTCCGTAATCCACGCTCAGCGCGTGGCAGGCGAAGCCGCGTGCGCGCGCCACCGCCAGCACCGTCGCCGAATCGAGGCCGCCGGACAGCAGCACCACCGCCGGCCGGCCGGCACCGTCATGGCTCTCCGTCATGTCATCGGCCCGCCACGTCGCCCCACAGCACCTTGTGCAGTTGCAACTGGAGCCGCACCTGCAGCCGGTCGGCGAGGATCCAGTCCGCGAGGTCGGCCGGCGCCAGCCGGCCGGCGACCGGCGAGAACAGCACCTGCACGCGTTCGGCCAGCCGGTGCTCGTTCACCTGCCGGCAGGCCCACTCGTAGTCGCGCCGGTCGCAGATGACGAACTTGACCATGTCGCGCGCGCTCAGCGCCGCCAGGTTCGAATACAGATTGCGGTCCATCTCGCCGGACCCCGGCGTCTTCAGGTCCAGGACGCGCGCGACCCTGCCGTCCACGCCGCTGACGTCGATGGCGCCGCTGGTCTCCAGGGAGACGTCGTGGCCGGCATCGCAGAGGCGGGCCAGCAACTCGAGGCATTGCTTCTGCGCCAGCGGCTCGCCACCCGTGACGCAGACGCGGCGGGTGCCGGAGGCCGCGGCTTCCCCCAGCAGCGCCTCGATGCCGCGCCACTCGCCGCCCTGGAAGGCGTACTCCGTGTCGCAGTAGGTGCAGCGCAGGGGGCAGCCGGTCAGGCGGATGAAGAACGTGGGCCAGCCGCTCGAATCGGCCTCGCCCTGCAGCGAATAGAAGGTCTCGGTAATCCTGAGGCGCCCCGCCGCGGCGCCCGCCGGGCCGGCCGGGGCCGATGGTTGCGCACGCATGGCCGGATCCTCAGCGACCTTCGGTCGCCATCCGCTCGAGGCGCTGGGCCGCGTCCCGCGCCGCCGGCGTGCCCGCAAAGTCCGTCGTCACGCGGGCCAGCGAGGCGCGGGCCGCCGCGTAACGCTTCAGCTCGTACTGGCAGTAACCCGCCTTGAGCATTGCGTCCGGCGCCTTGCGGGCCTGCGGGAAGGCGGACAACACCCGCTCGAACGCCGCCAGCGCCCCCTCGTAATTGCGTTCCACGTAATGCACCTCACCCAGCCAGTACTGCGCGTTGGCGGCGAGGTCGTGATCCGGATGGGCGACCAGGAAGTCCTCGAAGCCCCGCTGCGCCTCCGCGTAGCGGCCCGCCTTCAGCAGCTCGAAGGAGGCCTGGTAGTCCGCCTGCGGGTCCGGTCCCGCGGCGGCGGCGGCCTGGGCCAGGCGTGTCGCCCCCTCCTCCAGCGCCTGCAGCCGGCGGTCGAGGTCGAGGTACTGGTCGCGCTGCTGCTGCCGCGCGCCGTCGAGGGCGAACTGCAGCTCCTCGAGCGTGCCGCGCAACGCGCGCAACTCCGCCTCCAGCGTCGCAAGCTGGCCGGCGATCTCCGTCAAGGCCTGGTTGTCGACGATGCGCTCGACCCGCGCCAGCCGCTCGTCGAGTTCCGCCCGGCTGACCGCCGCCACGGCCGGCATGGCCAGCCACCCGGCCAGCAGCGCGGCGGGCGCCAGCGCCAGGATGCGCAGGGCGTTCACGTCACCTCGGATAGACGATTTCGACGCGCCGGTTCAATGCCCAGGTGGCCTCGTCCGACCCGTCGGCCGCCGGCCGCTCCTCGCCGTAGCTGACCGTCGCGACCTGCGCGTCGGCGACTCCCTGCAGCATCAGCGCACGTCGCACCGCCTGGGCGCGGCGCTCGCCCAGCGCCACGTTGTACTCGCGCGAACCGCGCTCGTCCGTGTGGCCTTCCAGGCGCACGCGCAGCGCCGCATTGCCGGCCAGCCGCCTGGCATTGGCGGCGACGATGCCGGTGAATTCGGCGCGGATGTCGCTGCTGTCGAAGTCGAAGTAGATGGTCCTGGCCGCTGCGTCCATGGCGGCGGCGTCCATCGCGCCGGCGTCGCCCGGCAGGGACCGCGCATCGCCCGGACCCGCGCCGGCGGCGCCGCGCGTGCTGGCATCGGCCTGCCCGGCCACTTCCGAGCCGGCGCCGGCGTCGGGCGCCGTGGTCGGCTTCTTGGGACAGCCGGCCAGCAGCAGCGCACCAGCGAACACGGCGATGATGGGTAGCACACGCATGTCGAAGGCTCCTCGCGGTTCGGGGCTGCGCGACAGGCGCAGCCGGTACATTGTAAGACCCTGCGCCCGCGCCGGCGCAATGACTACTGCAGGTAGGGCGACCAGGCCGGTTCGCGGATGTCTCCCTCGCCGGCGGCCAGCCGTTGCTGGACGCGCCCGTCCAGCGACGCCGTCGCCAGCACGCCGCGCCGGCCGTCACGGCTCGCATAGATCAGCATGACCCCGTTGGGTGCGAAGCTGGGCGACTCGTCCAGCCGGCCGCTGGTCAATACCCGTACGTCGCGCCGCCCCGGCTCGACGACCGCAATCCGGTACGCGCCGCGATCGACCGTCACGACCGCAAGGCTCTTGCCGTCCGGCGAGATGCGCGGCCGCGCGTTGTACGAGCCTTCGAAGGTGACCCGTTGCGCCGCCGAACCGGCCGCCGCCGCCACCTTGTAGACCTGCGGACCGCCGCCCCGGTCGGACGTGAAATACACCGTGCGCCCGTCCGCCGACCACGACGGTTCCGTGTCGATCGCCGGCGAGTCGGTGAGGCGGGTCAGCTGCTGCGTGGCTAGGTTCAGCAGGTACACGTCCACGTTGCCGTCGCGCCGCGACAGCGCCAGCGCCAGTTGCTTGCCGTCGGGCGAGAACTCCGGTGCGCCGTTGATGCCGGCGCGGGCCGACACCCGGATGCGTTGCCCGCTGGCCAGGATCTGCACGTACACGGACGACGCCCCGCCCTCGAACGACACGTACGCGAGGCTGGTCCCGTCGGGCGACCAGGCCGGCGACATGAGCGGCTCGGCGGACTGCACGACGGTGCGGGCGTTGGCCCCGTCCGAATCGGCCACCACCAGCCGGTAGCGACGCGCCTGGGCGGGACCCTCGGCCGCCACGTAGGCGATCCGCGTCGCGAACGCGCCGCGCATGCCGAGAATCTTCTCGAAAATCACGTCCGAGGCCCGGTGGCTGGCCATCTTCAGCGCGTCGCGGCCGGCTGGAATCGCCTGGCCCAGCTGGCGCTGGCCGGTCAGCACATTGACCAGCTCGAACTGCAGCTCGTAGCGGCCGTCGGGCAGCGCCACCAGCCGGCCGACCACCACGTAGTCCACCTTCAGCATGCGCCAGTTGGCCGTGTCGACGGCCGCCGCCGTGTGCGGGAACTCCAGCATGTCCACGCGGCGCAACGCGGCAAACCGGCCGCTGCGCTCCAGGTCGCTGCGCAGGGTCTCGGCCACGTCGTGCGGCGCAGCGCCGTCCAGCGACCAGCCGAACGGCACGACGGCCACCGGGATCGGGTCGGTGACGCCCTGCGTGATCTGCACGGTCAATTGCGCCGCGGCGGGCGCAGACAGGAGCGCCAGCAGCGCGCCCCAGATCAGCTTGCGATGGCTCCACATTGCGTTCTCAGTCCTCCGGCACGAATTCAATCACCAGGTTCCGCTCGAACAGCGACGGGTCCGGCGGCGCGGGCAACGGCGACGACCGTAACACAGCGCTGACGATCGACTGGCGGATGGCCTCGTCGCCGTTGCAGGCGCCGAGCGTGGCGCCCACCACCTCGCCGCCGGGGATCTGCGTGACGCGGACCGTGCACTGCAGGCCCGGCCGCGCCGAGGCGGGTCGGATCCAGTTGCGCTGGATGCGCGCCTGGATCATGGCCACGTACTGCGACCTCAGACCGCCGGCGACGGCGGTGGTTCGCCGTTCCTCGTCGGCGAGCCGCGCCCGCAGGTCGGCCTCACGCTGCGTACGGGTCCTGGCCTCCTCGGCCTGACGTTGCCGCTCGGCCTGCTCGCGGGCCTTCGCATCCGCCTCGGCCTTGCGCCTGGCCTGCGCGTCAGCCTCGGCCTTGCGACGGGTCCCGGCCTCGGCCTCCGCCTTGCGGCGGGCCTCGGCGCTGGCCTTGGCCGCCGCTGCCTTGCTGCGGGTCTCGGCCTCGCTGCGCTCCAGCGCCCGGGCCTGGTCGGCCGCGAGCGCCTCGGCCTCGAGCCGTTCCTGCTCGCGTTGCGCCTGCTCCTCGCGACGCTGCTGCTCGCGCAGCGCTGCGGCCCGCCGTGCAGCTACATCGTCCTGGCGGCGCAGCGTGTCGAGGGCCTCGAGCAGTGCGGCATCCACGACCACCGCCTGGATGGGCGTGGCCACCACCGGCTCCTGCCGGTTCAGCCCGGTGCCCAGCGCCAGGGCCGCCAGCAAGGCCGCGTGCAAGGCCAGCGACCAGGCATAAGATCCGGTCGGATGCCGTTGCACCCTGCTCATCGGCGCCGGTCCAACTCCTCGAGCGCGCGCACCGCGCGTGGGTCCGTCACGAAGCCGATGCGCTTCGCGCCGGCCTGCTGCAGCAGCACCATGCCCTGCACGACGCGGCCGTAGGGCACGCGCTCGTCGGCCCTGACCAGCACCGGCGTCTGCGGGTCGCGGCCCAGCACCACGCCCACCCGCTGCCGCACGGTCGCTTCGTCCACGGCCGTGTCCTCGTCGCCGCCGATGTTCACGTAGTAGCGCCCCTCGCGGTCCACCGACAGGACCAGCGGCTCGCGATTGCGCAGTTCCTCGGCGTCGATCGGCTGCGCGTCGGCATCCGGCAGGTCCACCTGCACGCCCTGCGTCAGCAGCGGCGCCGTGATCATGAAGATGATCAGCAGCACCAGCATCACGTCGATGTACGGGACGACGTTGATCTCGCCCATCAGGCGCCGGCCGCGCTTTGCCGCGGGCACCTCAGCGGCCCTCGGGCGGGGCCAGGTGGCGCTGCAGCAGGGCCGTGAATTCCTCCATGAAGGTGTCGTAGCGCAATTCCAGCCGCGTCACGCGGTCCGCGAAACGGTTGTAGGCGATGACGGCCGGGATGGCCGCAAACAGGCCGATGGCGGTGGCGATCAGCGCCTCGGTGATCCCCGGCGCCACCATGGCCAGCGTGGCCTGCTGCACGTTTCCCAGGCCGTGGAACGCGTTCATGATGCCCCACACCGTGCCGAACAGGCCCACGTACGGGCTGGTGGAACCGATCGTCGCCAGCGTCGCCAGGCTCTGCTCGAGGCGGTCGATCTCCTTCATCTGCTCGATGTGCATCGAGCGCCGCACGCTTTCCGTCAACTGTTCCGGCGCGCCGCTGCGCGAGCGCACGCGCGAGAATTCCCGGAACCCGGAGCGGAAGATGCCCTCCATGCCGGTCGCCGTGTCGCCGCGCGACTCGACCGACTTGAACAGCTTGCCCAGGTCCACGCCCGACCAGAACCAGGCCTCGAAGCGATCGGCCTCCTCCTGCGACTCGTTGATGAGGCGGCGCTTGCGGAAGATGATCGCCCACGACAGCACCGAGGCGCCCGCCAGCAGCAGCAGCACGAGCTGCACGACGAGGCTCGCGTTGAGGATGAGGTGGACGACCGACAGCTCAGTATTCACGTTCCAGCACCTCGCGCAGTGACGCCGGCAGCGGCCGCGGCTTGAGCGAATCGCAATCCACGCAGGCCGCGCGCACCACGGCCGTCACCAGCGGCGCGCCGCCGCCCGGCGCGCGCCGGATGTCCTGGCCGACGGTCAGCGACGCGCCCCGCCACTCCTGGAGCGCCACGCCCACCTCCAGCACGTCGTCGTAGCGGGCCGGCTGCCGGTAACGGACCTGCGCTTCGACCACCACGAACTGCAGGCGTTCCGTGCGCGCCAGCGCGGCCTGGTCGACGCCCAGCACGCGCAGCCACTCGCTGCGCGCACGCTCCATGAAGCGCAGGTAATTGGCGTAATAGACGACGCCGCCGCCGTCCGTGTCCTCCCAGTACACCCGCACGGGCCAGCTGAAGGTGCGCGGCACTAGCCGGTTACTCGCGGAACAACGGCATGTTGCCTGCCGCCGGGTCGGCGGCGGGCGCCGCGATGCCGAAATGCAGGTAGGCCGAACGCGTGGCGACCCGGCCTCGCGCCGTTCGCATCAGGAATCCCTGCTGGATCAGGAACGGCTCGATCACGTCCTCCAGCGTGCCGCGCTCCTCGCCGATCGCGACCGACAGGCTGTCGATCCCGACCGGGCCGCCGCCGAACTTCTCGATGACCGTCAGCAGCATGCGCCGGTCGAGCACGTCGAAACCCTCGCGGTCCACTTCCAGCAGGTCCAGCGCGGCCTCCGCCACCTGCTCGGTGATGCGGCCCCCGGCGCGCACCTCCGCATAGTCCCGCACGCGCCGCAGCAGCCGGTTGGCGATGCGCGGCGTGCCGCGGGCGCGCTCGGCGATGCGCCGCGCGCCGGCCTCGTCGGCCTGCATTCCGAGGATGCCGGCCGAGCGGCCCACGATCACGTGCAACTCGTCCTGCGAATAGAACTCCAGCCGTCTGCACGATGCCGAACCGGTCGCGCAGCGGCGAGGTCAGCAGCCCGGCCCGCGTGGTGGCGCCCACCAGCGTGAACGGCGGCAGGTCGAGCCTGATCGAGCGTGCGGCCGGGCCCTCGCCGATCATGATGTCCAGCTTGTAGTCCTCCATGGCCGGATAGAGGATCTCCTCGACGACCGGGCTGAGGCGGTGGATCTCGTCCACGAACAGCACGTCGTTCGCCTGCAGGTTGGTCAGCATGGCCGCCAGGTCGCCAGGCCGTTCGAGCACCGGGCCGGAGGTCTGTCGCAGGTTGACGCCCAGCTCGTTCGCCACGATGTGCGCCAGCGTCGTCTTGCCGAGCCCCGGCGGGCCGAAGATCAGCACGTGGTCGAGCGCCTCGCCGCGGCGGCGCGCCGCCTCGATGAAGATCTCCATCTGCGCCTTGACGGGTCCCTGGCCGACGTATTCCTTGAGCAGCTTCGGGCGCACGGCGCGGTCGAGCACCTCGTCCTCGCGCGTGGCGGAAGCGTGTACGACCCTGTCCTGTTCCAGCATTCCGGCTCCCGGTTATCCGCCGGCCGCGAGTTTGAGCGCCTCGCGGATGATGTCCTCGGTGGTCGCCCCGCGCTTCTCGATGCCTCGCAGCAGGCGGGTCACCTCCGCCGGGCGATAGCCCAGCGCGACCATGGCGGAGTATGCCTCGGCCTCGGCACCGCGTGCTGCGCCGCGCGCCGGACCCTCCGCGGGCAGCGCACCTTCGAGGCCGCGCACCCGGTCGCGCATCTCCACGACCAGTCGCTCCGCCGTCTTGCGGCCGATCCCCGGCACGCGCACCAGCGTCTCGATGTCCTGCGATTCCACGCACACGGTGAAGGCGTCCACCGTGATGCCCGACAGCAGCGCGAGCGCGATCTTCGGCCCCACCCCCGACACGCGCAGCAGGTCGCGGAACAGGCGGCGCTCCGCCTCGGTCGCGAATCCGTACAGCAGGTGCGCGTCCTCGCGGACCACGAGGTGCGTGTGCAGCGACACCTCCTCGCCGGGCGCGGGCAGGACGTAGAAGGTGGACATGGGGGCCTCGAGCTCGTAGCCCACGCCGTTGACGTCCAGCAGCAGCGACGGCGGATGCTTGTGGACCAGCCGGCCGCGCAGCAGGCCGATCACCGCGCCGTCCCCGCGCCGCGCAGCGCGCGGTGGTTCGCATGACAGATGGCGATGGCCAGCGCGTCGGCCGCATCCGCCGCGAGCCGGCCTTCGAGTCCGAGCAGGGCCTTCACCATGTGCTGCACCTGGGCCTTGTCCGCCGCGCCCGTGCCGGTCACGGCAAGCTTGACTTCGCGAGCCGAGTACTCGTGCACGCTCGCGCCCCGGCCGGTGGCGCCGCACAAGGCCGCGCCGCGCGCCTGGCCGAGCTTCAGCGCGCTGTCCGGGTTGGCATGCATGAACACGCGCTCGATGGCGACCTCGTCAGGGACGTGCTGTTCGACCAGCTCGACGACGTTCTCGAAGATCTGCCGCAACCGCCCCGCCAGCTCGCCGCGGCCGGTGCGGATGTTGCCGCTGGCCACGTAGCGCGTGCCCTGCGCCGTCACGTCGATCACCCCGAATCCCGTGACCAGCGATCCCGGGTCGATCCCCAGGATGCGCGCCGGCGGCGCGGCCGTGCCACCCCGCGGCGGCGGGTGGCTCACGAGCCTGAAGCCGCGCGCCTTGCGCATCCTGAAGCACCTCGTCAAGGCTGCGGGCCCGGTACCTCGCCGGATTCCCGGCACGCGCTTGCGGCCGGCGACCCGGCCTGCCGCGCGCCGCGAGCGGGCCCGCCAATGCAGGTATGATACCGGCAACGCCGGGCACCGGCACGCGCCCCGCGATGAAAACCCTCGAAGCCCCCTCCGCCATCGTCACGACCAAGCTCGCCGCGGCCTACGAGACCGCGCAGGCGCGCGTGGCCGCCGGCGACGACGAGGCGCGCAGCGCGCTGGAGCGCGGCTACAAGGTCGCCACGCTGGCCGGTTCGCTGGGCGCCGACACCGACATGGCGATCGGCGCCCTGATCGCGCCGCTGCTCGGCGGCGGCGCCCTGGACCTCGACACGGCACGCCGGTCCTTCGGCGACGAACCGGCCGCCTTCGCCCGCGACCTGAACGGCATCGGCGGCTTCCGCATCAGCGACCGCTGGACGTCGGACCGGCGCTTGTCCGCCGCGCAGGCCGAGTCCCTGCGCAAGATGCTGCTGGCCATCATCACCGATCCGCGGCTGGTGCTGGTCCGGCTCGCCGGCCAGCTGCAGGAACTGCGCGATGCGCGCTCCCTGCCGGACGCGGATCGGCAGCGGCTCGCGATGGAAACGCGCGAGGTGTACGGGCCGCTGGCCAACCGGCTCGGCATCTGGCAGCTGAAGTGGGAACTCGAGGACTACGCGTTCCGCTACCTCGAGCCGGAGGATTACCGCACCGTCGCCGACAAGCTAAACGAGCGGCGTGCCGACCGCGAGCGGTACCTGGAGAGCCTGCGCGGGGAACTGGGCACCATGCTCGCCGGCGCGGGAATCCAGGCCGAGGTCAGCAGCCGTCCCAAGCACATCTACAGCATCTGGCGGAAGATGCAGCGCCGCGGCCTGTCCTTCGAGCAGGTGCTGGACGTGCGCGCGGTGCGGATCCTGGCCGGCACGGTCACGGACTGCTACGCGGCCCTCGGCCTGGTGCACGGTCGCTGGCCCTACATCGCCGGCGAATTCGACGACTACATCGCCACGCCGAAGGAGAACGGCTACCGCTCGCTGCACACCGCGGTCATGGGTCCCGGCCACGTCGCGGTCGAGATCCAGATCCGCACCGCCGAGATGCACGAGCAGGCGGAGCTGGGCGTCGCGGCCCACTGGCGCTACAAGGAAGGACGCAGCCGCGACGCGGCCTACGACCGCAAGATCCAGTGGCTGCGGGAGCTGCTGGCGCCGGCCCCGGGCGGCGAGACGGACCGTGACTTCATCGACCAGGTGCGGACCGAGCTGTTCGAGGACCGCGTCTATGTGCTGACGCCGGGCGGCGACGTCGTGGACCTGCCGGCCGGCGCCACGCCGCTGGACTGCGCCTACCACGTGCACACGGAACTCGGTCACCGCTGCCGCGGCGCGCGCGTCAACGGGCGGATCGTGCGGCTCGACTACCGGCTATCCAACGGCGAGGTGGTCGAGATCATCGCCGGCAAGCAGTCGCAGCCGAGCCGCGACTGGCTCGTCGAACAGGGCGGCTACCTGGCCTCGCCGCGCAGTCGCGCCAAGGTGCGCGCATGGTTCCGCCGCCAGGACGAGGGCCAGAATCGCCAGGCCGGACGCGACGTGTACGAGCGCGAGCTGCGGCGGCTGGCGCTGCAGGAGCAGATCCGCCTGCCCGAGCTGCTCGCCGAGCTGCAGCTGCCGAACGCCGAGGCGCTGTACCTCGCGCTGGGCGCCGGCGACCTGAGCATCACCCAGCTCAATGGCGCCATGCAGAGGCTGCTGAGGTCGCCGGAACCGGTTGCCGCGCCCGCGCCGCCGCGCAAGACGCGGCGCAAGAGCGCCGAGGGGCTGATGATCGAGGGCATCGGCGACCTGCTCTCGACCTACGCGCGCTGCTGCAGCCCGGTCCCGCCGCAGCCGATCGCCGGCTACGTCACGCTGGGCCGCGGCGTGACCATCCACCGGGCCGATTGCCGCAGCCTGGAGCGGATGCGGCGCCTGCAGCCCGAGCGCGTGCTGTCCGTGGAATGGGGCGAGGCCGGCGAGCAGGGCTTCGCCGTGGACATCATCGTGCGCGCCTACGACCGGCGCGGCCTCGTGCGCGACATCAGCGGGCTGCTGGCCGACGAGAAGCTCAGCATCGAGCACATGACCACCAGCACGGATGCCAAGAGCAATACGGCCGAGGTGCGGCTGGGCGTCTCGATCCGGGACCTGCCGCACCTGTCGCGATTACTGACGCGACTCAAGGCACTGCCGAACGTGATCAGCGCCCTGCGCCGCGCGTAGCGTCGCCCCCGGTTCCGCCATCGGCCATGGCCAGGCCGCACGGTGTGGCCCGGGCGCGCCGGCGCCGGTCGGGTCCCCGCGCTCGCTCCGAAGAAAGTCGCTCGCTGAGGGGACCGCGACCGGCTCGCGCGACCGGGTGCGCGGCAGCCGCGCGCAAGCCGTCAGGCGCGACGCGACCCGGGCGCTACTTGTTGAGGCAGTCGATCGCCCGCTGGTCCGCGGCCAGCGCGGCCTCGTGCAGGGCCTCCGACAGGGTCGGGTGCGCGTGGATCGTGCGCTGCAGGTCCTCGCTGCTGGCCGAGTATTCCATCGCCAGCACGGCCTCGGCGATCAGCTCGCCCGCCATCGGCCCGATGATGTGCACGCCCAGGATCTCGTCGTTGTCTGCCGCCGCGACCAGCTTGCAGAAACCCGCGGACGCTTCCATCGCGCGGGCCCGGCCGCTGGCCGCAAACGGGAAGCTGCCCGTCTTGTAGGCCCGCCCGCCCTGCTTGACCTGCTCCTCGGTCTGCCCCACCCAGGCGATCTCCGGCGCCGTGTAGATGACCGAGGGAATGACCCGGTAGTTGACTTCGGCGTAGCGTCCCGCGATCGCGTCGGCCACTGCCAGCCCTTCTTCCTTGCCCTTGTGGGCCAGCATCGGGCCGCGCACGCAATCGCCGACGGCCCAGACGTCGGGCGCCGTCGTGCGGCAGTGGTCGTCCACCGTGATGAACCCCTTGCCGTCCACCTCGACGCCGGTGCCCTCGCCGAGCAGTCCTCCGGTGAACGGCACGCGGCCGATGGCGACGATCAGCTTGTCGACCGTCACGAACTGTTCGCCCTTGGCGTCCGAGTAACTGACCGCGACGCCCTGCTTGCCGGCCTTGGCGCCGCCGACCTTGGCGCCCAGGCGGATGTCCAGCCCGAGCTTCCTGAAGTGGCGCAGCGCTTCCTTCGCCAGCTGGCCGTCGGCCATCGGCAGGAACTGCTCGAGCATCTCGAGCATGACGACCTCCGCGCCCAGCCGGCGCCACACGCTACCCAGCTCGAGCCCGATCACGCCGGCGCCGATCACGCCCACCCGTGCGGGCACTTCGTCCATCTCGAGCGCGCCCCACGAGTCGATGATCCGCTGGCCGTCGAACGGCGCCGACCTGAGCGCCATCGGCTGCGACCCGCTGGCCAGCACGACGTGCCTGGCCTGCAGCGTGCGCGCCTTGCCATCGTGCGGCGTGAACTCGACCTTGCGGCCCGGCAGCAGCCGCCCGTGGCCCTGCAGGGGCGTGACGCCCGCCGACTTGAACAGCGCCAGGATGCCCTGGGTGCTCTGCCGCACGATCGTGGCCTTGCGCTTCTGCATCGCAGCCAGGTCGAGGCCCACCTTGCCGACCTTCACGCCGTGCGCCGCGAACTCGTGCTGCGCGCGGTGGTACAGCTCCGACGACTCGAGCAGCGCCTTGGACGGGATGCAGCCGGCGTTCAGGCAGGTGCCGCCGAACGTCGCGCTGCCGTCGAAGTTCTTCCACTCGTCGATGCAGGCCACGCTCAGGCCGTTCTGCGCCGCGCGGATCGCCGCCGGATAGCCCGCCGGACCGCCGCCTATCACCACCACGTCGAAGCTGTCGGACATGTCAGGAACCCTCCCGCTGCGCCGCCGTCGCGCCGCGCATCATACCTGCAGCAGCAGGCGCGCCGGATCCTCGATGCCCTGCTTGACCGCGACCAGGAACTGCACGGCCTCGCGGCCATCGATGATGCGGTGGTCGTAGGTCATCGCCAGGTACATCATGGGCCGCGCCACGACCTGGCCGTTCACGACGACCGGGCGCTGCTCGATCTTGTGCAGGCCGAGGATGGCGCTCTGCGGCGCGTTGACGATCGGCGTGGACAGCAGGGAGCCGAACACGCCGCCGTTGGTGATCGAGAAGGTGCCGCCGGTCAGTTCCTGCAGCGTGATGGAGCCCTCGCGGGCCCGCGTCGCGAAGCCGGCCACCGCCTTCTCGATGTCGGCGAAGCTCATCCCGTCGGCGTCGCGCAGCACCGGGACCACGAGCCCGCGATCCGTCGACACCGCCACGCCGATGTCGAAGTACTCGTGGTAGACGATGTCGCCGCCCTCGACGGACGCGTTGACGGCCGGGAACCTGCGCAAGGCCTCGATGCAGGCCTTGACGAAGAACGACGTGTAGCCCAGCCGCACGCCGTGCTTCTTCTCGAAGGCCTCCTTGTGGCGCGCACGCGTCGCCATCAGCGCCTGCATGTCCACCTCGTTGAAGGTGGTGAGCAGCGCCTGCGTGGCCTGCGCCTCCACCAGCCGCTGGGCGATGCGTGCGCGCAGGCGCGTCATCGGCACGCGCTGCTCCGCCCGGCCCGCGCGGGCCGCGGGCGCGGCCGCCGGCGCTGCCGGCGCGGGCGCCTCGGGCTGCTTCGCCAGGTGCTCGACGACATCGCCCTTGGTGATGCGGCCATCCCGGCCCGAGCCGGCGATCTCGCCCTTGACGAGCTTGTTCTCCTCGACCAGGCGCCGCGCGGCGGGCGACAGCTTGGCGCTGCCCTCGGCCGCGGGCGACGGCTTGGCGCTGTCTTCCGCCGCGGCCGTGGCTGCGGGTGCCGCCTTGGTCGCCGCGGCCGGTGCCGCCTTGGTCTCCGCAGCCGGTGCCGCGGTGGCTTCCTCTCCCTCGGCGATGGTCGCGAGCAGGTCGCCGCCGGTGACCGTCGTGCCGGGCTCGACCTTGGTCTCGCTCAGCACCCCGGACACGGGCGACGGCACTTCCAGCACCACCTTGTCCGTTTCGAGGTCGGCGAGGTTCTCGTCGCGTCGCACCGCCTCGCCTGGCTGCTTGTGCCAGGTCACCAGCGTGGCGTCGGCCACGGACTCGGGGAGTTGCGGAACGCGTACTTCTACGGTCATGACTTCTTCCTGCTTGCCTTGGCCTTGGCGGCCTTGCTGGTCCCTTTCCTGCTACCGGGGCGCGCCCGGCGTCCGCCCTTCTTCCCCGCCTTCGCGGCCTGCAGCCGGTGCGTGTCGCGGTGGGTCGTCTCGGTCGCCGAGCCGCGCAACGCCGCCTCGACGAGGCCGCGCTGCTGCTCCGCATGCAGTGCATACACGCCTGCCGCCGGCGCCGCCGCGCCGCTGCGTCCAGCGTACAGCAGCGAGTGCTGCGGGCTGAGCGATTCCTGCAGGCGGTGGCGGATCTGGTACCAGGCGCCCTGGTTCTGCGGCTCTTCCTGGCACCAGACGATCTCGCGCGCCTGGTCGTAGCGCTCCAGGATCGACGCATACCCGTCCGCGGGGAACGGATACAGCTGTTCCAGCCGCACCACCGCCACGTCCGCGATCCCGTCCTCGTTGCGTCGCTCGTGCAGGTCGTAGTAGACCTTGCCGCTGCACAGCACCACGCGCCGCACCTTGGCGGCCGGTGCGGCATCCGGGTCGTCGATCACCGTGCGGAACGCCCCGGACGTGAGTTCCGCCAGGTCCGACACCGCCAGCTTGTGCCTGCAGCAGGCTCTTCGGCGTCATCACGACCAGCGGCTTGCGCAGGTCGCGCAGCATCTGGCGGCGCAGGACATGAAACATCTGCGCCGGCGTCGATGGCACGCACACCTGGATGTTCATCTCGGCCGACAGCTGCAGGAACCGTTCCAGCCGCGCCGAGCTGTGTTCCGGCCCCTGGCCCTCGTAGCCGTGCGGCAGGAACAGCGTGAGGCCCGACAGGCGGCCCCACTTGGCCTCGCCCGACGTGATGAACTGGTCGATGATCACCTGCGCGCCGTTGGCGAAGTCGCCGAACTGCCCTTCCCACATCGTCAGCGTGTTGGGCCGTGCCGTCGAGTAGCCGTATTCGAAGCCCAGCACCGCTTCCTCCGACAGCACCGAGTCGATCACCGACATGCGCGGCTGGCCTTCGTACAGGCTGGCCAGCGCCACGTGCTGCCGGCCGGTCGCCTGGTCGTGCAGCACCGCATGGCGATGGAAGAACGTGCCGCGCGCGCTGTCCTGCCCGGTCAGCCGCACGCCGTAGCCGTCCTTGAGCAGGCTGGCGTAGGCCAGCAGCTCGGCGGCGCCCCAGTCCAGCGGCCGCTCCTCGGCATACATGAGCTTGCGGTCGTCCACGATCCGCGCCACGCGCGGATGCAGCGTGAATTCCTGCGGCGTGGCCGTGAGCAGGCGGCCGAGCGCCTGCAGGTCGGCCACCGGAACCCCGGTTGCCACGGAGTCCGACCAGTCCGCGGCCAGGTACTGCTTCCAGCCGGGCACGGCGCGCCGCTCGCCGGCGGCGGCCAGCGCCCTGACCTGCGGCTCGCCCTCGTCCAGGCCGTCGCGGTACTGCGTGGCCATGCCGGCGGCGTCGCCCTCGGCGATGACGCCCTCGCGCTGCAGCTGCTCCGCGTACAAGGTCCGCACCGGCTGGTGGCGGCGGATGGCCTGGTACATGAGCGGCTGGGTGGCGGCCGGTTCATCCGCCTCGTTGTGGCCATGCCGCCGGTAGCACACCAGGTCGATGACCACGTCCTTGTGGAACTGCTGCCGGTACTCGAGCGCAAGCCGCGTCACGAACACCACCGCTTCCGGATCGTCCGCATTCACGTGCAGGATCGGCGCCTCGATCATCTTGGCGACGTCGCTGCAATACAGGGTCGAACGCGCATCGCGCGCTTCGCTGGTCGTGAAGCCGACCTGGTTGTTGACGATGACGTGCACCGTCCCGCCCGTGCCGAAGCCGCGGGCCTGCGACAGTTGCAGGGTCTCCATCACGACGCCCTGGCCCGCGAACGATGCGTCGCCGTGGATCAGCACCGGCAGCACGCACACGCCGTCCGCGTCGCCGCGCCGTTCCTGGCGCGCGCGCACCGAGCCCTGCACCACGGCGTTCACCACCTCCAGGTGCGACGGGTTGAAGGCCAGCGCGACGTGCACGACGCCGCCGGGCGTGGCCAGGTCGGCGGAATAGCCCTTGTGGTACTTGACGTCGCCGGAGCCGCCCTTGCCGGCCGGGAGGTGGCTCCCCTCGAACTCGGAGAACAGCGCCGCGGGCGCCTTGCCGATGACGTTGACCAGCACGTTGAGCCGGCCCCGGTGCGCCATGCCGATGACGATTTCCTGCACGTCGCGCGCGCCGCCCTGCTGGATCAGGTCGTCCAGCAGCGGGATCAGCGCATCGCCGCCCTCCAGCGAGAAACGCTTCTGTCCGACGTACTTGGTGTGCAGGTAGCGCTCGAGGCCCTCGGCGGCCGACAACTGCCACAGCACGTTGCGCTTCTCGTCCGCCGACAGCTTCCAGTGCAGCCGGCCCTCGTGGAACCGGTCGGTCAGCCACAGCCGTTCCTCGGCTTCGGAAACGTGCGCGAACTCCGCGCCGACGTGACCGGTGAAGACCTGGCGCAGGTGCTCGATCAACGCCCGCAGTGTCATGCGCGGCGGCACGCCGGGCACCCGGCTGTCGGTCGAGAACTCCAGGTCGAGGTCCGCCTCCGACAGGCCGAAATAGTCCAGCTCCATCACCCGCGGCGTGGGCCGCTGCATCATGTCGAGCGGGTCGATCCGCGCCACCAGATGGCCGCGCGCCGCGTAGACCTGCATGAGGCGCGACACCAGGCCCTGCTTCTCCGAATAGCCGGCGGCGGGCACGACCACGGGCTCCGCGGCGCGCGCCACGATCGCGGCAATCACGGGGCCGTGGGCCGCCTCGCGGCCCCGGCCGCCGCCCAGCGCGCCGAAATATGCGCGCCACGGCTCGGCGACCGACTGCGCGTCGTCGAGGTAGCGCTCATAGAGGGCCTCCACGTACGGCGCGTTGGCGCCATACAGCGGGCTCGATTCGTACCACTCGCGCAGGGGTCGCTTCATGGATTCGTCAGGGGCTCCCGTCGCGGCAGGCAGGCCAGCCTGTCGCACAATCCTTTCGATGATACCGGAACGGATATTCCTTAGAAAACGCGGCGTTGCAACGGACTCGGCCGCAGCGGCGCGCAGCGCGCCAGATGGTGCCCCGGATAGGAGTCGAACCTATGACCTGCCGCTTAGGAGGCGGCCGCTCTATCCACTGAGCTACCGGGGCGCCGCCACAATATTACCGCACAAGCAGGACACCCCCGGGCATAGCCGACAAGGCAGCCACCCGCCCTGGCCGAGGGTGCAGATCCATGGCCCCGACGTGGCGCCGGCGCCGCCTGTCCCGGAACCGGCAGCGCGCCACGTGCTGCCATGGCACGCCCGGAAGGCCCGGCCCGGCCCGCGCGGGCCGCTGAGCTTTTGGTTGGCGGTGGCGGTCGCCAGGTTCGCGAAAAAAGCACGCATGGCGTGCATAGAAGATACTGTTATACAGCGACTTATATCGTTTTGTTAATGTTTTTTAGCATGAACTGATCGACGCGCCGGGCGCGTTCAGGCGGGGAAGAACTCGATCGGCTTGGTGGTCGTCATCAGCGCCACGTCCCGGTCCTCGAAACGGAACATCTTCACGCGCGCGACAAGCTTGCGTTCGAGCTCCCCATCGCCCAGTTCGCTCGACACGATGCGCACGGCGGTGACTTCGCCGGACGGTGCGATCGTCACCTCCAGCACGACCTTGCCCTGCAGCGCCGGGTTGTCGCGCAGCGCGCGGCTGTACAGCGAGTAGATTGCCGACTTGTTGCGGTCGAAGACCAGCTCGACTTCCTCGCGGCTGCGCGAGGCCTTGCTGCTCGTGCCCGAGCGCCGTGCTTCCGCCGCCGGGGCCGCGGCAACGCCCGACGCCACGCGCGCGGTGTTGTGGCCGGCCAGGCCCGTCGAACCGCCACCGAAGCCGCTGCTGGTGCTGGAGACGGCGATGCCGCCGCTGCCCGTGCCGGTGCGCGCCGTCAGCAGGGCCCGGTCGACGCGGGTCTTGTCGCCGGCGCCGGCGTTGAGCCCCAGCGCGGGAGCGTTGCGGTCCACGTCCAGGTCGCGAAGTTCCGCCAGCTGGTCGGCCAGCGCCAGCAAGCCGCTCGCCGCTGCCTTCTTGCGGGGATCGGGCTTCGGCTGCGCCTGGGCCACCGGCGCCGGCACGCGTTCCTCGATCCTCGGCTGGACGACGGGCTTGGGCGGCGGGACCTCGACGACCTTCGGTTCCGGCTTGGGCTTGGGGCGGCTCAACAGGAACTCGACCACGCGCTCGGGCACCGCCGGCGGGGCGTAATACTCGCGCGGCCGGTCCGGCAGCAGCGGTATGAGCACGCCGAAGCCGATGAACAGGCCCAGCGCGGCGCCCAGCACGCGTCGTACGCGGCGCTCGTCCTGCTCCGATGGCGTCCACGGCAGGTCATAGATACGGTAGTAGGTGGCGGTCATGACTGTGCCCGGCCCCTCATGCCCCGGCCTGCGCCAGGAGCGCCTGCTCGCGCTCGACGACCGCCAGCGACACCTTCGTGTAGTCCGCAGCCGCGCAGCTGGCGATGATCCGCCGCAGCACCGTGTAGGGCAGCGACTTCTCGGCCATCACGATGACCTCGCGCTGCTCGGCAGGACCCGCCAGGATGGCCGGGGCTTCGCGGCCGAGTGCCGCGCGCAGCGCCTCCACCACCGGCTCGTGCGAACCGCCGACATCGGCCACCGAGACCACAGCGTCGCCGTTCACGTACAGCATGTCGCGCGTCACGGTCACCACGGTCGCCGGCCGGGGCTTGAGCTCGGACGCCGAATGCGGGATCGCGATGTTGCGCGTGTTGGGCAGGATTTCCGTGTCCGCCGAGTGCACCAGCAGGTACACCACGAGGATCATCAGCATGTCGATCATCGGCACGAGCGCCAGCCGGCCGTGGCCGCCCCCACCCGTCTTGCCGTGGCGCGCGTGGCGCTGCTTGCCCGTGCGGATCATACCGGCGCATCTCCCAGGGCGATCTGCGGGAACAGCTCGCGGCGCACGACCTTGCCGCCGTCGACGCTCTGGCGCACGCGGACCGCGTCCATCACCTGCACGATCGTGTCGTAGTCCACGTCGTCGGCCACCAGCAAGGTCGCGTTCTGCTTGTCGGGAAAGCGCGCCTTGACGCCCTCCAGGTACTCGGACAGCCGCACCACGTCCTGGCCGGTGGCCGTGGCGGGCACGGTCACCAGCACCCCGTGGTGGCGGTCGGCCACCTCGAGTCCGCCGCGCCGCACGATGACCTCGAGCTCGAGCTCCGGCACCTGCGCCGTCGCCTGCGCCCCGGGACCGGGCAGGCTCAGCTCCAGGATGCTGGTCCGGGCGAACACCGCCGTGAAGATCAGGAAGAACGCGAGGATGACCATCACGTCCAGCATCGGCACGATGTTCAGGTCGTTGCGGCCGCGGTACCGCGCATGGTTGCGCAGCTGGCGGCGGACGAGGAGCGTGCCCTTCATGCGCGCGCTGCCTCCAGGACCTCGTCACGCGCCCGCGTGGCCGCCGTCTTGGCCGCTGCGGCCGGCGGCGCCTGCGCGCGGCGTTCGGTCACGCTGTTCAGGAACTTGATGGACGCCACCTCGAGGCTGTCCACGAGCTCCGTGGTCTTGGTCTCGAGGTACATGTGGCACAACAGCAGCGTGATGGCCAGGCCGAGGCCGAGCGCCGTGTTGTTCATCGCCACCGAGATGCTGGCCGACAGCATCGCGGCCTTCTCCGCAGGATTGACCGCCGCCACCGCGGCGAAGGCGTTGATCAGGCCGATCACCGTGCCGAGCAGGCCCATCAGCATGCCGATGTTGGCGAGCGTGGCCAGGTAATGCGTGCGCTTCTCGAGGTGCGGAATGACCTCGATGAGGCTCTCTTCCATCGCCTTCTCGATGTCCTCGCGGCGCCGCGCGGTCGAGATGCGCGACATGCCGTAGCGCATGATGGTCGACAGCGCCGACTCGGTCTGCTCGGCGATCTCCATGGCCTTGCGGAAGTTGCCCGCCCGGATCAGCGGCGCGAGCTCGGCCCACAGCCTGCGGTTGCCCCTCGCGACGCGATGCAGGTAGATGAAGCGCTCGACGGCGAAGCCGAGACCGACCGCGAAGACCGCGGCGATCGGGTACAGGAACGGCCCGCCCTGCTTGAAGAAGTTGGCGATCATGTCGATGGAATTCATGGCTCTCTGGCTCCCGGGTACAGACTTGCGGAACTTTGCGACGTCAGGTCGCGGAAATATGTGATTTCGCGCCGGAATTCGTCACGATCCACCGGCGACAGGACCTCTTCGATCAGGCTGCCCATGGGCCGGTCGGGCCCGGCCGGCGGCTCAGCCGCCTTCCAGGGCACGATGCTCATGACTTTCGGCAACTCGCGATTTCCGGTGATCGCAGTGGGATCGAGCTCCAGGCGGTCTATGGCGCGCTCTGAGCGGGTGCCGGGGGGCACCTCCTCGGCCCAGGCCACGGAGGCGCCGCCCAGGGCCACGACGAGCAACAGGGCCTGCCAGGTATTCATCGCTGCACCTCTGCCGTACGGGCATCCCGCGCCAGCCGGGTGCGCAGTTCGACCAGCCACGGGCCCACCCCGGCGCCGGCCTCGCCGGCCAGAGACTGGTAGCGCTCGTAGTGCGCGAGGGCCCGCGCCGGGTCGCCCAGATAGAGATCCAGCAGCACGGCGACATTCATCTCGGGTGCGGCATACGACGGGTCCACGGCGATCGCGCGCTGGTAGGCAAGCTGCGCCGCCTCGAAGCGGCCGAGCCGGCGCTCCACGACGCCCAGGCGGTTGAGTCCGCCGGCGCTCGCAGGGTCGCGCTGCAGCGCGGCCTGCAGCAGTTCGCGGGCCTCCTCGTTGCGCCCCGCGTCGAGCGACTCGCGGGCGGCGATGAACTGCGCCACGACCTCGGGCGGGGCCGACGGCGACGCGTCGGGACCGGCCGGGCTCTCGGTCCGCGCGTAGCGCGCCGGCATCATCTCGGCCAGCGCCGCGTAGCTCCTGCGGACCCAGTCGTCATACACGCCCGCGGCCGCGTGTCGCGCATTGCCCTCGTGAATGGCGATGGCCTTCTCCTCGAACGGGAAGGCCTGCTCCTCGAGCAGCAGGTCGTACTGCTCGATCTCCTCGGCGTTGAGGTCGCCGGGCCGCTCGGACTGCAGCAGCGCCTGGCCGAAGTGCCGGTACAGGTCCGCCATCGCGTAACCGGCCTCCGTGGCGACGCCGGTGACGCCGTAGTCCGCGGCCCGGCCGTAGCCGGCCAGCGCGGCCTCCAGCGCCTTCTTCTTGGCCAGCAGCGAGCGCTCGAGCGGCACGGCGAGGAGCACCGCGCGAGCGGCTGCGTCCAGCGGTCGCGCGATCTCGAGCGATGCCTGCGCGGCCAGGAAACGGCTGCGGTCGGTGCGCGCCGCGCCGGCCGCCGCATCCTGGCTGATGATCTCGTCGAGCCAGCGCCTGCGTTCCTGCGCGTCGTGGGCGGCGGCGGCGAGTTGGGCCAGTTCGTGGCGCGCCTCGATGGCCGGGTCGAACGGTGCCGGGAAGCGCTCCACGTACGCGGCATAGGCGCGCCGCGCCGCGCCGGCGTCGGCGATCGCCGCGTACAGCTCCGCCGCCTGCCACAGCGCCACGCGCCGCACCTCGGGGTCCTCACCGCCGTGCGCCGCGACGCGCTCGAGCTCGACGGCCGCCTCACGCTGCCGGCCGTCCTCGAGGTAGGCGACGGCGAGCTTGCGCGTCACGTCGGCCTGCAACGCGTGCTGCGGGTGGTCGCGCCGGAAGCGCTCCAGCACGACGGCCGCCTCGGCCCATCGCTGCGACGCCAGCAGCAGCGCCGCGGCGTCGAACTCCGCACTGGCGCGCACGGGCGACGAAGGCGCCACGTCGGCCACGCGCAGGAACTCGCCGATCGGCGCCGGCCACGTCTCCCGCCGCCTGCTTCGCCTCGGCCTGCCGGTACACGGATGCCGCCAGGCGCTCGGAGACCTCGGGCCGCAGCGCATCGTCGGGCGCCAGCCGTGCCGCCAGCTCCCCATAGGCCCGCTCGGCTTCGGGGTAGCGTGCGGATTCGAAATAGGTGTGCGCCAGCACAGTCCAGGCGACGCGCTGCTGCCCGGCGTCGGCGCGGGGCCCCAGCGCCAGCACCCGCTGCGCGACGGACTCGGCCCGCTCGCGATCGCCGGCGTCGAACAGGGCCTTGGTGGTGCGGGTCAGCACGCCGGGCACTTCCGGCTGTTGCGGGAAGCTGTCCGCGAAGCGCAGCGACGAGTCGATGGCGCGCAGGCGCAGGGCGGCGCGTTGCGGTTCGGGGACCTGCCCCTCGGCCTTGTCGAAGGCCACCAGCGCCGCGTAGCCGGCGCGGCCGGCAGCCGGCGCGACGGCATACGAATAGGCGACGCGTTCGTATTCCGTGGCCGCCGCCTCGAAGTTGGCGCCGTCGAACAGCAGGTCGGCGAGCAGCAGCCGCGTCGCCGGCGCCTGCGGCGCGTCGTCGAAACCCTCCAGGTAGTCGCGATACCAGCGCACCGCCATGTCGCGGTCCGCCGCGGCGCCGCCCTTCTGGGCCAGCGCGTGGTGGTGTTGCGCGAGGTCGAGCAGGCTCGACTGCACGGCGCCGCTCACGCGCGGATCATGGTCCGTCCCCTGCGCCAGCCAGAAGGCGCTGCGCGGCCCGTACTCCTCGACCAGCTGGCGCTTGCCTTCCAGCACGAGCGACGTGAAACCGCCCTTCGCGTAGGCGTCGGTCGCGCTCACCAGCAGCAACGGCGCGTCCGGGTCGAGCGGCCGGCGGCGCGCATACGCGCGGAACGCCTGCGCGCCGTCCTGGTAGCGCTCCTTCTCGACGTACAGTTCGCCCAGCGCGCGGTACAGGCTCGACTCGTAGACGGCGTCGCCGTGGCGGTCGAGCGCGGCCTGCAGCGAGGCCGGTCCCTCCGCCGCGGAAAACGTGATGGACAGCGCGCGCATCACGTCGGCGGCCAGCTCCTGCTCGGGACGCGACAGCCCGGCCGGCGGCCGGCGCCGGCCATCCTCCGCCAGCAGGCCGTCGAGCAGCGCCAGGAAAGACGCGCTGCTCTCCTCGTCCCGGGACTGCTTGAACAGCGCCCAGCCGTGCTTGTAGAGCGCTTGCTGGCCAAACGGCGACCCGGCGTCGCGGCCGAGCACGGCCGCATACGCGCGCTCCGCGTCGCCGTAACGCTGCGCGCTGAAGAAGACCTCGCCGCGCCGGAACTGCGCCTCGTCGAAGTGCGCGCTGTGCGGATGGCGGGCCACCAGGTCGTCCAGCCTGGCGAGCGCCCGCTCGCCCTCGCCGAGGCTCTCATGGGCCCGGGCCAGCTGGTAGAGGGCGACGTCCGTGTCGCTGCCCGCCGGCTGCTCCGCCAGCAGTTGCTCGTAGGCGGCGATCGCCTGCCGTGCGGTCGCCGCGGCACGCTCGCTGCCGGGGCCGTCGAGCGCCCACAGCGACTCGGCCTGCACCAGCCGCAGGTCGCCCAGCCGGCGCAGGGCCTGCGCCCGCAGGGCGGGGTCGCCGTGCTGCAGGTCCAGGAACTCCTGGTAGCCCCGCGCCGCCAGCGCGATGTCCGCGACGACCGGTTCCTCGCGCCGCAACGGCGCGCTGCGGGACGTGAGCTCCGCCAGCGTGGCCGGCTCGCGCGTGCGGCGCGCGGCCTCGCCCTGCGGCGACTGCAATGCCAGGCAGGCGAGCGCGGCGACGACGGCGACCGCGTTTCATGGCGACACCCCGGCGGTCGCGCCGTCGTAGAGCGACGCCAGCGCGAACTGCGCCTGCATGGCGTAGCTGGCGAGCCGCTGCTTCTGCGTCTCGAGCTCCTGCACCGCGATGCGGGCCAGCATGTCGCGCTGTGCCGCTGCGGTGACGTCGATGCGCAGCCGCAGCGCGTCCACCCGCCCCTCGAGATCGTCGATGCGCGCCGCAAATGCGGCCGTGTCGCGCGGCGCGGTCTGGCCTGCCTGTTCGACCAGCCCGATCCGCGAGCGTGCCTCGTCCAGCGCCGCCTGCGATGCGCGCAGCGAGTCCTTGACGCGCCACAGGCGCAGCTTGTAGTCCGCGTCCAGCTGCCACAGCAACGTGCCGCGCAGCAGCCGCGCGCGTTCGGCCAGCGCATCGCGCTGTGGTCCCGCCGGCAGGCCGGCCAGCCGCGACTGCAGCCCTTCGAGCGCCACCCACTGCCGGCCCTCGGCGGCGGATGCCAGTGCCGGCACGGCGCGGGCCGATTCGATGGCGGCGATTCGCGCCGCCAGGTCCTGCTGGCGTTGGCCCAGCTCGTCGATGCCGGTGCCGGCAAGGGTCGCGGCCTTGCGCGGCATGCGCTCCGCGGTGGCCCGCCCGCGCGTGTCCACCATGTCCTCGAACGCCACCAGCGAGTCGCGCGAGCGCTGCAGGTTGCGCTGCATGATGCGCAGGTCGCGGTAGTTCTTGAGTCCCTCCTGGAATTCGTGCGACGCCAGCAGGTGATAGAGGTAGCGTGTGTGCGGGGCGTCGGGCGCGTTCTGCAGCTGCCAGAACCAGCCGATCGTCTCGTCCCTGGGGCGCCGCGTCGAGGATCGCGTCGAGGAATCCGTCGGCGCGGATTGCCGCGATGGACTGGTCGACGAGCACGGTCTCGTCGGCGTAGGCCTTGACCGCCAACCGGTACTGCTGCGCGGCCTGCCCGTTCGAGGCCAGCTGCGCGTACGCGTAGGGAACCGCCAGGAAGGATTCCTGCACGGCCGAGTCGAGCAAGCGGCCCTCGCGCAGCTCGAGCCATGGCACCAGCGCGCGCTCCGGTCGCTGCACGTCCGATTCGGCCCAGCCAAGGCCGAGCAAGGCGCGGTTCGTGAAGGGGCCATCGAGGCGGACGCGGCTCAGCGCCGCAACGGCGGGTTCGCCCGCCTTGTCCTGCAGGTGCGCGAACCCCAGCGCGAGGTTGGCGCGGTCGCGCAGCGAGCGCTCCTCCTCGGTTCGCGCCGGCGCCGTGCCGGCCGCTTCGAGCATGCGCCGCCCTTCGGCGGCGGCGCCGGACCGCACCAGCGCCACGCCCAGGTTGAAGCGCGCGTACGGCGCCCAGTCGTCCTGCGGCGCCGACTGCAGTGCACCCGCGGCTTCCGCAAAGCGCCCCTGCGCCATCAGCACGTTGGCGGCGAGCAGCCGGCGCTCGGACTCGAGCTGGCCCGGCAGGGCCCCGCGGATGCGCTCGAGGCTGCGCCACGCCTCGTCGTAATAACCGCGCTGGTAGCCGATGCGCGCCAGGTAGAAGTGCGCGCGATCGCTGACCGACTGCGGCACCGGGCCGGCCAGCAGCCGGCTGAAGATCCTGGAGGCCTCCGCATGCAGTCCCAGCGACAGGTAGAGACCGCCCGAGAGCAGCTCCGCCTCGGCGGAATGGCGCTCGATGCGCCGCAGGTCGCGCGACACCTCGAGGCGCACCAGCGCGGCGAAGTAATCGTCCTGGAAGAAATGGAACAGCACGTCGCCGTAGTCGAGGTCGCGGATCGTGCCGGCCGGCAGCGCGTCGCGCGCCACGGCGTCCGCGACGCACGGGCCCGCCGCGCCGGCCAGCGCGACAGCGGCGACGATCATGGTCCAGCGGCTCCTCGACAGAGTCTTCATGCGGTCATCACGACGGATGGGTGGCGGGCGCGGGCCGTGGCGGCCCTACTCCCACTGGCGCACCACGAATTCCGGCTGCAGCGAGGCCGCTCGGTCACTGATGCGCAGCTCCACATACCTGGCGCCGATGTTCTTGTCGAACCTGAGCGTGGCGCCGCGGCGATAGTCGCGGTCGTGCGGCCCCTTGCCGCTGAAGAACGCGACGATCTCGTGTTCACCGGCCTTCAGGTTGCCGACATAGAGCTTCTGCACGCCGCCGCGGTGCAGGGCCTCCACCTCGCGTTCCGTGTAGAGATAGTTGGCCACCTCCTTGTCGTCCAGCTTGAGCGTCACCGAGTCGAGTGCGAAGAAGGTGCCGACGTCCACCGACACGAACACCGCGACCTGCGTGCTGGCCGGATAGAGCAGTTCCTCCTCGAGCCGGAACAGGTCGCGGTTCAGGTCCACCAGCTGCTTCTTGAGCGCCTGCACGTCCTGGTCCACGCTGCGCAGCTCCTGCGCAGGCTCTGCGGCGCGGCTGCCCGCCGCGAGCAGCAGGCCGGCCATGGCCAGCAGCAGGCCGGCGCGCGTCCGCCGCCGCGCGCCCATCGCGCCGCGGTCTCTGGAACTGTTCATCGGTTCAACTCCTCGATTTGCCGGGCGACCTCCTCGCCCGGGACGACCTGCGCCGACCACACGCCGCGCACCACGCCCTCGCGGTCGAGCAGCAGCGTGAGCGGCAGGCGGTCCACGTCGTAAAGGCGGCTGACGGTCCGAGCGGCGTCCACCAGCGTCGGGTGCCTGAGGCCGAGCGAACGGGCCACCGATTCGGCGCGGCCGGCGTCACCCTCGACATTGACGCCGAGCACGACCGGCGCGCCTGCGCCGGCCGTCCCCGACAAGGCGTCGAGCCGCGTGAGCGTTTCCCGGCACGGTCCGCACCAGCTTGCCCAGAACGACAGCACGACCACGTCGCCGCGATACTCGGACAACCGCAGGTTGCGTCCCGCCGTGCTCTTCAGCGCGAAGTCCGGTGCCGCGCTGCCCGGCGCGGGTCGCGCGTGCGCCAGCAGCGGCCAGGCGACCACGCCCGTCGCCACCACGGCCAGCGGCACCAGCGTCGCGATGAACGCTTTCAGAATGGTGCGCGCGTAGGGATTCCTGCGTTGCATCCTGGCAACCCCGCTGTCATGGGTGACACCCGAAGACCGGTAGCTTTGCGTCCCCGCCTTTCGGCGGGTTTGCCCTTTTCAGTCAGCAGGGATCGTCGTCTGCGCGGGCCGGCCATGTCAACGAATCGGCCGGCCGGATGCTCGCAGCTGGACCTGCGTCACATAATGCGGGCGCCGACGGCGTCAAACGCCTATTGCGGCGGCGTGAGTCCGTCGGAGTAGAAGATGCGCCCGTTGCCGTCCACGATGACGGCTTCGACGCCCGGCAGGCGGCTCACCAGCGCCATGCCGCGCTCGACACCCAGCACGAACACGGCGGTCGACAGCCCGTCGGTCAGCGTCGCGTCGGGACCGATGATCGTCGCGCTGCGCACCTCGCGCGCAACCTGGCCCGTGCCGGGCACCAGGATGTGGTGATAGCGGACGCCCTCCTCCTCGAAGTAGCGCTCGTAGTCGCCAGAGGTCGAGACGGCCTCGTCCTCGAGCGGCAGGCGCGTCACCATCCGGCCCTCGCTGCGCGGGTCGCGGACGCCCACGATCCACGGCTTGCCGCGGCGGTCGCCCAGCAGGCGCGTGTCGCCGCCGGCGTTGACCATCGCATGCGCGATGCCCAGTCCCCGCAGGACCTCGATGCTGCGGTCCACGGCGCGGCCCTTGGCAATCCCGCCCAGGTCGATGCGCACGCCCGGCCGCAGGAAGCGGATGGTGTTGCGCTCGCGGTCCACCTGCACCTGCCGGTAGTCCACGCCAGGCAGCGCCGCCGCCACCTGTTCGCCGGTCGGCCGCCGGTGCGCGCGATAGTCGTAGAGGTAGCCGACGCTGGCGTAGGTGATGTCGAAGGCGCCGTCGCTGAGGCGCGAAAACTCGAGCGCCTTCGCCACCACGTCGATGATCTCCGGGTCCACCTGCACCGCCCGCACGGCGGCCTGGGCGTTCACGGCCGAGAGCTGGCTTTCCGGCCGGTAGGTGCTCATCAGCGCGTCGGTGCGGCGCATCTCCGCGATCACCGCCTCCATGGCGCGTGCGGCGAGCGCAGCGTCCTCGCTCCACAGCTCGACGGCCACCCGCGTGCCCATGATCGCCTCTTCGCGCTGCCGCCACTCGGCGTGCGCGGTGCCGGCCAGCAGCAGCAGGGCGATGGCGGGCAGCAGGCAACGCGGCATGAGCATCGGGCTGGCGCTCCGTCGGCAAGGGGCTCGGGTGACGGTCAAGACTAGCGGCGCGCGGCGCCGCTCACAATGTCGGGGCCGCTGCGCCCCGCGCACGCGTTTCGTCGTGCAGCCGCCTGAGGAAGCCGTGCACGGCCGGCTCGGCCTCGTCGGCCGTCATGAGCCGCTGCTCGATGAGCAGCTGCGCGATGTCGCGAATGGACCGACGTCCGTCCACCAGCGAGGCCACGTAGGCCAGCACGCGCAGTTCCAGCTGCCGGCCCTCGACAGCCGGCAGCAACGGCACGGGCAGGTCGGGCCGGTCCAGCCACGCGGGCCGGCGCTGCGGGCTGTCCGGCGCCGTCGCCTCTTCCTGCTTGCTGGCGCAGAACGTCACGACGGTTTCCCGCCGCGCATGGCGGCTGGCGGGCGAGCACAGGTAAGGAACGGCCTCCTCGCCGGCGACCGCGCGGCCGAAACCGGCGGACTCGACGATTTCCAGCACTTCCTCGAGCGCATAGCGGCCGGCCGGGTCGTCGCCGCCGAACGACAGCGAACCGCTGTTCACCCACCGCCCGCCCGGGCGCAGCCAGCCGTTCACGCGGCGCGCAAACGCCTCGAAATCCTCGTCGAGGATGTCGATCAGCCATGGCGTGACGACCGTGTCGAAAGCGTGCGCCGCAAACGGCGCGCTGCTCACGTCAGCACAGACCAGGTGGAGGCCGGCGGGCGCCGGCTGCGGCGCCTGCAGCCGGCGCAGGATGGCGTGACTCTCGATGCCCCGCGGCGCGACCGGGAATTCGTACAGTTCCAGCCGTTCGCCCGCGAACAGCCGCTGCGCGGCCAGCAGGAACAGCGGGTTGATATCCACGGCCAGCAGCGGATCCGGCCGGCGACGCAGGTGCAGGTCGTAGGCCAGGCGCCCGGCGCCGGCCCCCAGCAACAGCGTGCGGCCGGGCGCCGCGGCACCCAGCGCCGCATTCACCAGCCGGAACGATGCCTCATTCTCGGCCTCGCCCCAGCACCAGTCGCGGTGCAGGTTCGCGTAGTAGTCGGTGAGTCCCTGGCCGGAAGGCTGCGTCACGCCCAGCGCGCGGTAGAGCTCGGGTGCGGCGCCGCCGGCATCGACGCCGAGCGGCGCCAGCAGCGCGCGCAGGCGCCGGGCGTGATCGTCGCACGCGCCCGCCAGCAGCTTGAGCCGGGTGCGCGTGCTGGCGCGCGTAACGTGCTCGCCGAGCGCGCCCCGGTATCGGTCCGCCTGCGCCGCGAGCTCGGCCAGGAAGGCATGCAGGCGGGCGCGCCACTCGCCGAGCGCGGCCGGCGGATCCGCGAGCAGCCACGGCAGGCCGCCGACCATCGGGAATTCCACCGCACAGGCTTCACAGGCGATCGCCGTGCCGGACGTGAGCGGCCCGCGGCAGCGCGGGCAGCACAGGAGGTCGAGCGGCAGGGACTCGCGGTGACTCGCCATGCGGGGCGCGAGCCTAGCACGCCCCGCGGTCAGCTGATGCGGCCGCTGACGATCGGGTTGAACGCGATCAGGCTGTCCTGCAAGGCCGCCGAGCCCAGTCCGTGGCCCTGGAAGATCCCGGCGAACTGGTTCTGCTCGCCGTGCAGCGCCATGTAGTTCAGCACCACCGTCTCGACCAGCAGGTTGACGTTGTTCGCGGCCGGGCTCGAGGCCGTCTCGACCGAGGCGTCGCTGCGGAAGTAGCCGATCTGCTGGTGTCGCGCCGCGCCCCCCGGGCCCGTGTCCACGAGTTGCGGGCGGCCGCGCGGGTCGAACACCAGGAAGAACGAGGCGGCGGTGGACTGGTTGTCGCTGGTCCACATGAACTTGCCGCGCCCGTCCGGCGTGTTGTCCACCTGGCCGGCGGCCGACAGCGAACCGTCGGAGAAGACGTACAGCATCAGTGGCATGCCGCGGCGCGCCGCGTATTCCAGGCAGGCGCCCATGCAGCGCCCGGCGCGCAGGTCACGCACCTCGCCCGTCGCGCGCCCCTGCCCATGGTAGTCGTAGCCGCCCATCGTGATCGTGCCCGCGCCGGCGTAGCCGGACAGCACCATCTTCATCACGGCTGCGGTCTTGCGGAACTCCGCGTCCGCGTCGTACTCGGCGCGCGAGAAGACGCCGGAGCTGCCGACGATGTCGGGATCCAGTTCCGGGTTGAGGCTGGACGGGTTGCCGAACCGGTCCACGACGTCGGCCGCCTTCACGTAGCCGCAGCTCACGAGTTCGCGGACCACCTCGTTGCGCGTGACCGTGGGCCGGCGCGGATCCGGCCAGTCCTGCCCGGGATCGACCACCTGCAGCTTGCGGTGGCTGATGCGCTGGACGGCTTCCAGGACCGCCACAGTGTCGTCCACGCTCAGCAGGTTAGCGAGCTGCCCGGTGTCCACCAGCCCGGTGACGTCGCTGGCGCGGTCGATCTTGGTCGGGCGGACCGACAGGTCGATCAGCCCCGCCGGCGCCATGGAATTGCCGCCCGAGTCGGAGGCGCGCGACCCGATCAGCGTCGCCAGCGAACCGTCGGCGCCGGCGCGGTAGATACCGTACATCGGGTTGTGGGGATTGTTGCCGGTGTCGTTCTCGGACCTGGCGGGGATGACGGCGCCGTTCACGCTGGCGGCGGTCGCCGGCGAGACGCGGTCGAGGATGCCGCGCAGGAACGCGCTGTCCGAGTGGAAGGCCAGCCCGAGCGGTGGTGTCCGTGAAGCTCGTGCCGGTCGCCGGGTTGATGAGACCCGGCAGCATGTCGCCGGGCAGGCCCATCTTGGCGTAGCCGGCGGTGCTGAGGAAATCGAGCTGGCCGCCCGGGCCGCCGATCAGCACGTTCGAGCCGACCATGTTGGCGCCGCCGGCCAGGTCTATGCAGATGAACGGGATCTTGCCGGCGCCGAGCACCTCGATGCCGCAGGTGGTGCGCAATGCCTCGAGGTCGGGCGACAGCGCCGCCATGGCCGCGCGCGGATTGGCGAACAGGCCGAACAGCGTCGGCGCGACGACCGTACCGAGACCCGCGGTCAGGCCCTGGGCGAGGAAGTCGCGCCGCGTGACCGGCCGCTTGTGCGCGCCGCCGTGCCGGATCGGCTCGTCGAGCGCGAGCTGCCTGGGGGGTGCCTTGCGAATGATCATGTTCCTACCTCGGGGTCGCGGCGCGTGGCCACGGTCAGTGCACCAGGGTGACGGCGCTGCCCAGCAGCGCCGCGCAGCTCGCCTTCACGATCGTCTCCGTGCGGCCGGCCGGGCAACTGCCGCCGCAGGCCGCGAGCCGCGTGATGAGATTGTCCAGCTCGCCGCGCACCTCGCCGACGGCCGGCTCCGTCATCACGTTCTGCGCCATCATGCGGCCGACCAGCGCGTCCAGCACGATCCCGCGGCCGGCGGGATTGAACGCCACGGGGGGACTCGCGCCGAAGACGAATCCCGGGAAGTAGGCGGTCCTGGCGACGGGGTCCTCGACCAGCGCGTCGCAGTACTGGATCGCCAGCTGCGCCACCGCCACCGGGTGCGCCGACACGAAGGTGTCGATGCTCTCGATGGTCGGCAGGGCCTGCTTGACCTGTTCGTAGGTGGACCGCACCGCGGGCCGCGTGCGGCTCACGCCGGTCAGCTCGGACATGGTCGCGTTGATCTCCTCGAAGACCCGCAGGCCCACGTCCGGGGCGCGCGGCACCGCGGGCGGCGGGCCCGGCGCCAGCGGCACCGGGTCGGTGCGCACGTTGCGGTGGCTGCCGAGCACGTCGAAGGTGAGGAAGAACTCGTCCGCGGCCGGGCCCTTCTCGATGCCGATCACGGTGCCCACGGTGGACAGGGGCTGGCCCAGCGGCCCGTACAGCGAGTCCGTCACGGCGGTGTCGAGCGGACGGTACGCCTGCCCGACCTCCGCTTCCACGCCGTTGATGCCGATGCGCATGCCGGCCAGCGGGATGCTGCCCGGCGTCGCGGCCGGGTCGAGGCTGATGAAGGTCGGCTTGTCGAACAGGTAGGCGTAGCTGTCGAGCTGGCTGACCTCGAACATGATGTACGCCTGCGGCATGCTGATAAGGTGGCTCACGGCGAACAGCAGGTAGAACTTCTCGCCGACCCCGGCCTGGAAGTTCTGGTTGATCTGCGCCGGCGTGAGCGCGCGGTTGTAGACCGCGACCAGCCGGAAGATGCCCTGGAACTGCTGGCCGCCGGACACCTCGTTGCCCAGCACGAAGGCGAAGGTGTCGTCCCAGTCCGCCAGCGTGCCGCCGCCCACCGGGTCCACGTCCGCGGTGAACTCGCCGTTCACGTACAGGCGGCGGCCGTTGACGGGGTCATAGGTCGCCACGACGTGCTGCAGCGTCGCCTGCAGGTCCTCGTCGGCGGCCGCGGTCGTGAGCCGCGGGTCGCCGGCCTGGTTGGTGGTACTCGAGCGGTTGTAGAAGTCGTAGCTGTACAGCGTCTGGCCCAGCATGAAGTTGCGGGTGGCCGTCCCGCCCGAGTAGGAAACGATGCGGGCGTTCTCCTGCACGACGTTGCCCGGCGCCACCCATGCCTCGATCGAGTACTCGCCGGTGCTGCGGATCAGGTTGTGCAGCTTGCGGCTGGCGGTGGTGGATCCCTGGGCCTTGCCGGCACGCACGTTGATGCCCCAGCCGCCGACCCAGGCCACGTCGCCCGACAGGCTCAGGTTCAGCGCCGGCTCGACGCCGCTGGTGTCGTAGGCGAACGTACCGCGGCCCGTCTTGAACTCCCACAGGCCGATCATGTTCGCCCGGTAACGGTTGCCGCCGCTGGCCACGGTGCCGTCGTACAGCGTGAGCGCCTTCGACAGCACCAGCGACGGGTCCACCACGGTCGGCGGGATCGCGCCCGCGAACGCGGCGATCGCCGCCTCCATCTGGTCGGAATTCGCGGCGCAGTCGCTCCAGCAGTTGTGGAACTCGTTGCGCAGGCGCTCGACCAGGCGCGACAGCGCCGGCGTGTCGAGGTTGATCGTGATGCGCGCGGCGGCATACGCCTCGTCCAGGTCGCTCGATGCGAAGAACGGCGACCGCGAGTTCGTCGCGCTCGGCGCATGGCAGCGGGAGCAGTACTGCTCGACCACCGGGTAGACCGTGGTCGCGAACAGCGCCGGGCCGGCCGGGAAGCGGCGGCTCGCGCCAGGATCACGGCTGGGCGGAGCCTGCAGCTCGACGCCGCCGCCGGCCGCGGCGGACGCGCCGGCCCAGTTCGAGATCCACGTCGTAAGGATGTCTCCGCAGGCCGCGGCGCTGGCCAGCCAGCAGTTGTGGCCGCCCGCCACCCTGGTGACCATGCGCGAGTCGCGCGGCGCGCTGAGCGTGACGACGCCGTTGGCGGCAGCGTAGGCCAGGTTGATGTCGTCCTGGCGCACGAACTGCGGAGCCTGGCCGCCTGCCACGTGGCACTGCCCGCAGCGGTTGGTGGCCTTCAGGTTGTCCCAGACGTTGAGCTTGAACGCCTGCACGTCGGCGGTGGCCGGCGGCGGGCCGCTGTAGGTCGCCGGGGCGCCGCCCGAGGTGACGGGGTTCTGCACCGTCTCGGCGCCACCGCCGCAGCCGCCCAGCAGGGCGAGCACGCCGCAGGTGGCGAGGACCCGGGTCAGCAGGGATCGTGAACGGGCGGTACTCATGACGTTCTCCTACTCACCCATGCAGTAGGTCGCGGCTTCGGCGAACACTCGCTTCAGCCGGTACCCGTTCGACTTGAATGATGTCGTCATCGCGTCCACGCGCGCCCGGTCCTCGGCATCGCTGGGCGGACGGAAGCAGACATTGCGGAACACCTTCTCGACCTGGCAGCGCGCGAACCTGTCGGTACCCGCCAGCTCGCGGCCCATGGACTTCGCGCCCTGCCCCGTGCCCGGCAGCGCGGCGTCCCAGCCGAGCAGCGCGTTGCGGCCGTGACGCCAGTAGTTGTCCCAGCTGTCGTCCGGCGTGGAGTAGCCGGGCCGGAACGTGTCCCGGTTGTTGAAGTACTTGGGCCGCACCTGACCGGCGGTGTACACCAGGTGGCCGGCAGCCTCGTCGTAGTCGTAATAGGCGAACGCCTGCGCCAGCGGATCCATGCCGGCATGGCAGGCCACGCAGTTGTTCATGAACAGGCGGCTGTCCCCGCCCGGGCTGCGGCTCACGTCCTGGCGGATGCGGTCCGGCGGGCGCGTCGGGTCCTGCACCTGCTCGAGATCCACGCACAGGTGGTTCATGAGCGTGTAGCGGAACATCGCGCGGTTGGTGCCGGCCACGAAGAACGCCTCCGCCGCCGCACGCGTGGTCATGACGCCGGCCGTCGCGCCGGGCGGCAGGCCGGTGAGGGACGACTGCGTCCTGCGCACCAGCGCATCCCGCAGGTTCACGCCGTTCGACTCGAGCGCCTCGTAGTGGGCATTGTTCGAGGCCGAGAACGCCGGGATCCCGCCACCGCCGGGCCCGACGTAGAGAATGTCCTCCGACAGCAGCAGGTTGAACGGCACGTCGTCGCGCACCATGCCGATCACCGTCGCCACGTAGTCGTTGAGCGGCGCAAAGACCGTCTGGTCGCGATTGGTCCATGGCATCGCGAAGTTCTTCAGCGTGACGTCGTAGAAGGCCCGGTTCTGCATCGCCGTGTCGGCGGCATCCATGCTGCGGCCGGCGGCCAGGTCGGCCGCCATGCCGTCCAGCACCGCCGCCGTGGGCGGCACGCCGGCCAGGCGGTCGTGCATGCGCTTCGCCTGGCTGCGCGCGTCGGCGAGCGCGAGCTGCGGCTGCAGCAGTGCCAGTGCGGCGCAGGCCAGCACGATTGCGTGGCCGATGCACGCAGCACGGCGCCGGTCGGTGACCTTGGATTCAGTCCACATCTCGCGATCTCCCGTCACGCCACAGCGAACCCCACGGCGCAATGTGGATTGCCGCGGGATCGCCGCCAAGCGCCGTGCACCGATCTGTGATGGCGCTCACACAAGCGGGCCTTTTTGTGAGGCTCCTCACATAACCCGACGCGACCCATGGAGACGCGCGCGGCATGTGAGAGAAAGTGGCCGCGCCTGTGCACGCGGGGTGCGCACCGCGCTGACGCCAATTGAGAGGGTTCCCGGATGTACGAACTGGTGCGGAATGCCGCCGCCGAGTCCTGGCCACGCAGCCTCGTCGTGGCCGTTGCGCTGCTCGCGATGGCCGCGGGCTGCACGAGCAGCGACGGCGGCGGCAGCGGCAGTCTTTCGATCGGCGGCGGCCAGGGTCCGGATCCGGTCGTGCTCGACTTTCCGATCGCCTACGTCAAGCGGCCCGTGCCGGCCGCCGGGTCCCAGGCGCCCGACGCGCGCCGGCTGGTGGCGTTCCAGCCGGGCGCGGACCTGTTCGTGCGCGAGCGCGCCTCGCCCACCGCTGCCGACCTCAACGTCACCGCCGCAATCACCCTGGGCGCCGGCGACGTACGCGACGTCTCGGCGTCGTACGACGGGACCAGGCTGGTCTTCGCGCTGCGCGAGCCGATGATCGTCGGCGCCGACGAGGAGGACCAGCCGACCTGGAACATCTGGGAATACGACACCGCGGCCCCGCTGCTGCGGCGGGTCATCCAGTCCGACCTGATCGCCGAGGAAGGCCACGACCGCGCGCCGCACTACCTGCCGGACGGGCGGATCGTCTTCACCTCGACGCGGCAGCGGCAGTCGCGGGCCACCCTGCTCGACGAGGGCAAGCCGCAGTTCGCCGCGCAGGACGAAGATCGCCAGGAGCCGGCCTTCGTGCTGCACGTCATGAACGCGGACGGTTCGGCGCTGCGGCAGATCTCCTTCAACCAGAGTCACGACAACGCCCCGGCCGTGCTGGACGATGGCCGGGTCGTCTTCAGCCGCTGGGAGAACGCGGGCCCGAACAACGAGATCAACCTGTACACCGTGCGACCGGATGGCTCGCAGCTCGAGCTCCTCTACGGCGCACAGAGTCACGCGACCGGCACCGACGGCAGCGACGTGCACTTCCTGGCGCCGCGCCAGGCGGCCAACGGTTCGCTGCTGGCGCTGGCGCAGCCGTTCCTTGCCCCGGAACTCGGCGGGCAGCTGCTCGAGATCGACGTGGCCGACTACGTCGAGAACACGCAGCCGACCCTGCCGAACCGCGGCGTGCTGAGCGGCCCGGCGCAGACCCCCGCAACCGCCAACGACGTCCGTTCGATCGCCGGCCCGTCACCGGGCGGCCGCTACAGCTCGGCGTTCCCGCTGCGCGACGGCACGGGGCGCCTGCTCGTGAGCTGGACCCAGTGCCGCCTGTTCGAGGGCGGACGCATCGTGCCCTGCACCAGCGACCGGCTGGCGACCGGTACCGCGGTGCCCGCCGCGCCGCTGTACGGCATCTGGATGTACGATCCCGGCCAGCGCACGCAGCTGCCCGTGGTGACGCCGGCCGAGGGCGTCGTCTACACGGAAGTGGTCGCGCTGCAGCCGCTGCCACTGCCGCGGGTGCTGCTCGACGCAGTGGCCGGCCTGGACTACGACGCCGACCTCGAGACCGAGGGCGTCGGCATCCTCGACATCCGCAGCGTCTACGACCTGGCCGGGGCGGACACGGCGCCGGGCGGGCTCGCGGCGCTGTCGGACCCGCGGCAGACGACCGCTGCGCAGCGCCCTGCCCGCTTCCTGCGCGTCGAGAAGGCGGTGAGCCTGCCCGACGACGACTTCCTCGACTTCGCCAACAGCGCCTTCGGCGTCACCGCGCAGTTCGGCATGCGGGAGATACTCGGCTACGCCGCGGTCGAGCCGGACGGTTCGGTGCGCGTCAAGGTGCCGGCCAACGTGCCCTTCGCAGTCACCGTGCTGGACGCCGACGGACGCCGCATCAGCCAGCGCCACGAGAACTGGCTGCAGCTGCGCCCGGGCGAACAGCTGCGCTGCAACGGCTGCCACGACCGCAACAGCGGCCAGTCGCACGGCCGCTCCGACCTGTTCGCCGCCGCCAACACCGGCGCAACCGGCACCGGCCAGCCCTTCCCCAACACGAACCCCGCCTTCTTCGCCGACTTCGGCGAGACCATGGCGCAGGTGCGCGCGCGCATCAGCTGCCAGACGGACTGCGCAGCCCTGCGGCTGGCCGCGGACATCGTCTACGACGACGTCTGGACGGACCCGCCCACCGCGGGCCGCGCGGCGGATGCCAGTTTCGCCTGGCGTTATGCGGACCTCGAGACGCCGGCGCCCACCCGGCCCGACTGCGTCGCGGCCTGGCAGCCGGGCTGCCGCGTGACGATCCACTACGAGGCGCACATCCACCCGCTGTGGAGCAAGCCGCGCATCACGCTGGCGGCTGACGGCATCACGGTGCTCGCCGACGACACCTGCACGAGTTGCCATTCGAACCGCGATGCGGCCGGCCAGTTGCGCGTGCCGCCCGGCCAGCTGGAACTGACGGACGGCCCGTCTGGCGACCAGCCGGACCACCTGCACGCCTACCGGGAACTGCTGGCCGGCGACAACGAGCAGGAACTGGCCGGCGGGGTGCTGCGGGACCGGTTGGTGCAGGTCGGTGTCGATCCGGTCACCGGCGCGCCGCAGTTCGCGCCCGTGCGCGTGCCGCCCTCCATGAGCGCGGGCAATGCTCGCGGATCTGTGCGCTTCGTCTCAAAGTTCGGTCCCGGGGGCGATCACGAGGGGCGATTGACCGCCGTCGAGTTGAAGCTGGTCTCAGAATGGCTGGACATCGGGGCGCAATACTTCAACGATCCCTTCCTGGCGCCGCTCAACTAGACGGAATCTTCAATCAGGCCATGATCCGTTTTCTCCTGACCGCTGCCCTGCTGCTGGGGCCGCTACTGCCGGCCTCTGCGCCGGCCGCGAGCGGCGCCGTGAGCGTGGTCGTGCAGGACCCGTACCTCGAGTTTCGCAGCGGGCCCGGCCGCGGCTTCCCGGTGTTTCACGTCGTCGAGCGCGGCGAGCCCGTGGAACTGCTGCGCCGTCGCACCGACTGGATCAAGGTCCGCGGCGGCAGCGGCACTGAAGGCTGGGTCAACCGCCGCCAGCTGGAGCGGACGCTGACGCCGGCCGGCGAGCCTGCCCGCCTGCCCGGGCCGTCGGCGGAGAGCCGCCTCGACCATCGCTGGGAGGCCGGCATCGGCACCGGCGACTTCGGCGGCGCCAGCGTGGTCGCCGCCCACGGTGCCTGGGCCATCACGCCGACGCTGCACGCGCGCGCGGACGTCGCCCACCTGCTCGGCAATTACTCCGACGGCTGGCTGGCCACGGTCGGCATCGCCCACGTCTTCATGCCGCAGTGGTGGGTGTCGCCGTTCGTGGGCATCGGCGGCGGCGTGCTGCACATCGAGCCGAAGGCGACGCTGGTGCGGTCCGAGGACCGGACCGACCAGACGGCCTACGCGGGCTTCGGGCTGCGCGGTTACCTGAGCAACCGCTTCCTGCTGCAGGGCGAGTACCGCCGCTACGTGGTGTTCACGAGCCGCGACGACAACGAGGAGATAGACGAATGGACCGTCGGCTTTACCTACTTCTTCTGAGCGGGCTCGCGGCGACCGGCTTCGGCGGCGCCAGCGCCTGGGCTCAGGAATCCGCGACGGTCGCGACCGGCACGCCGCAGGTCGTGGAGCCGAGCGTCGAGCGGCGCCGTGTCAAGCCGGCCGCCATCGACAGCGAGAACTTCGAGGCCGGCGCCTTCATCGGCTCGATCTCCATCGAGGACTTCGGCTCGAGCATCGTCTACGGCGGGCGCATCGCCTACCACTTCACCGAGGACCTGTTCGCCGAGGCGACCCTCGGCACGGCCAAGGCGGGCCGCACCAGCTACGAGGACCTGAGCGGCTCGGTGGACCTGCTCACCGCCAGCGAGCGGCAGTTCACCTACTACGACCTGTCCGTGGGCTGGAACGCGCTGCCGGGCGAGGCGTTCTTCGGCGGCCGCCGGGCGATGCCCTCGGCCGTGTACTTCACGCTGGGCGCGGGCAGCACGCGTTTCGCCGGCGACGACCGGTTCACCGTGGTGCTGGGCGCCGGCTACCGGCTGCTGGTGACGGACTGGCTGGCGCTGCACATCAACGCGCGTGACCACGCCTTCGACACCGACCTGCTCGGCGCCAGGAAGCTGACCCACAACCTGCAGTTCACGCTGGGCCTCACCGCCTTCTTCTGACCCGGGGGGATGAAACATGCGCTTCTCGACCTGGTCCGCCGCCCTGGCCCTCGCCGCGCTGCTGGCGGGCGCACCGGCCGTGGCGGGCGCGCCCACCGCGGCACCGGACTTCTCGCTGCCGGCCCGCGGCGGCGGCAGCGTGCGCCTGGCCGACCTGCGCGGGCAGGTGGTCATGATCAACTTCTGGGCGACCTGGTGCGGGCCCTGCCGGCAGGAAATGCCGCTGCTGGAGCAGATTCACGCCCGGTACGAACCGCTGGGCTTCACGCTGCTGGGCGTCAACGTCGAGCCGGACAGCGCGATGGCGCAGCAGTGGCTCGAGGGCGTCCCGGTCACGTTCCCGATCCTCTTCGACCAGCAGAACCTGGTCAGCGCCCAGTACGGCGTGCAGGGCATGCCCAGCTCGGTGCTCATCGACCGGCAAGGCCGCGTGCGCCACGTGCACCGCGGCTACAAGCCCGGCGACGAAGCGACCTACACGGACCTGGTCCGCAGCCTGGTGAAGGAATGAACGTGCGCACGATGCGGTCGCTGTGCAGCCTCGCCCTGCTGGCCGCGCTGGCGGGTTGCGCCGGCATCGAGCCGTGGGTCAAGCCCTACGAGCGCCAGAACTTCGCCGACCCGATCATGAGCGCGGCCCGCCACCCGGTCGCCGACGCCTACCTCGCCCACGTCTTCGAGGTGCGCGAAGGCGCGCGCGGGGCGAGCGGCGGCCACGGCGGCGGTTGCGGCTGCAACTGAGGAAGCAACGTGCGTCCATCGATCCTGCTCCTGCCACTGCTCGTCCTGGCCGCCGCCGCGGCCGACGCCGGCGTGCTGCCCGACGACCGGGCCGACCTGCTGTACCACCGCTACGAGGGCGGCGGCGTGACGGTCGAGGGACCGTCGCTGCTGGTGCGCAAGAAGTTCAAGGAGAAGTACTCCGTCTCCGCCAACTACTACGTGGACCTGGTGTCGAGTGCCTCGGTGGACGTGATGACGACGGCCAGTCCGTACACGGAAACCCGCAGCCAGTGGAGCCTCGGTGCGGACGTGCTGCACGGCAAGACGCAGTACAGCGTCAATTTCACCAGCAGCGAGGAGAACGACTACACGGCGAGCACGGCCAGCCTGGACATCAGCCAGGACCTGTTCGGCGACCTGACGACCGTTTCGTTCGGCTTCGCGCGCAGCTGGGACGAGGTGCGCAAGCGCGGCGACGCGGACTTCTCCGAGCCGGTCGACCGCTCGACCTACCGGGTGGGGCTGTCGCAGATTCTCACGACGCGGCTGATGATGGGCCTGAACTACGAGGTGATCACCGACGAGGGCTTCCTCAACAACCCCTATCGCTCGGTGCGCTTCCTCGACCCCGACAGCGCGGCCGGATTCGCCTTCGAGCCCGAGCTGTACCCCGCCACGCGCACCAGCCATGCGATCTCGGTCAACGGGCGCTACTTCCTGCCCTACCGGGCCGCGGTCAGCGGCTCGTACCGCTTCTTCACGGACACCTGGGGCATCGACGCGAGCACGGTGCAGCTGGGCTACACGCATCCCTGGGGCAAGCAGTGGGTCTTCGAGGTGACGTACCGCTGGTACGACCAGTCGACCGCCGACTTCTATTCCGACCTGTTCCCGCGCCGCAGTGCGCAGAACTTCCTGGCGCGCGACAAGGAGCTGAGCGCCTTCACCAGCCACATGGTGGGCATCGGCGCCACCTATGAGCTGCCGCCGCTGGGCTGGAGCTTCGTGCAGCGGTCGACGGTCAGCTTCTTCTTCGATCGCTTCCGCTTCGAGTACGACGACTTCCGCGACATCACGGCGGGCGGCGCACCCGGCGCCGAGCCGCTGTACGGCTTTGACGCGAACGTGTTCCGCCTGTTCTTCTCGGGCTGGTTCTAGCGAACGCAGGCGGCCCCGCAGCGGCCGGGGCCCCGTCAGGCGACGCTGTAGCCGCGCCCCTCGAGGCAGGCCTTCATGGCGCGCAGGTATTCGCTGCGGCCCGCCAGCGACTGGTCCGCCGGGACCCCTCCTTCCGGACGCGTCGGGTCGAAGCCCGTCTCGCGCGCCGCCCAGCGGTGGCATTCATAGCGATCGCTCGCGACCTGTTCCTCGTCCTGCCCCGCACGGGGGTACACGAAGATGTCCTCGGCCGCGGGTGACGTAGTGCTCACCCGCGCGCCGGGCGGCGGTTCCACCACCTCGTAGGCGCGCTCGCTGGCCCGCCACCGGTAGTAGGCGTCATTGGCATAGTAGTAGGGAATGCCGCCAAACCAGACGGTCGTGTAGTACGAAGGCAACAACGATACGAACACGCCGAGCGGCGGCGCCACCACCATGTAACCCGGGCCGCTCGACGCGTACCACACGCCGCCGCCGTACCAGTAGCGGTGGTGGCGGTGCCGCACCACGATCACGTTGCGCGGCAGGACGTGCGCCACGTAGCCGCGGCGAGGATAACTGCGATAGTGCTGCCAGCGCGGATCGTAGTAGGTGTGCCGCGCGTAATGCTGCCGGTCGTCGTAGCGCCGGTAATCGTAGCGGTAGCGGCCGTCGTCGCGCCGGTCGCGGTGACGGTCGGCGTCATGCCCGCGGCGGTCGTCGGAGCGCTGGTCGCGGTCGTCCTGCCTGGAATCGTGACTGCCGCGCTCCCGGTCGCGGTCGCGGTCCTGGCCGCGGTTGTCCGCCAGGGCCGCCTGGGCCGCACCGCCCAGCACCGCCAGCGAGACGATGCCCGTCAGCAGCTTCGAACGGAATGACTGCGTTGTCATGACAGTGCTCCTCACTCAGCGGACCGAGTACCCACGACCTTCGAGGCATGCGGTGATTGCGCGCCGGTAGGCCTCCGCAAGCCGTTCCTGATGCGCGACCCGCCCTGCCTCGCGATGCGCCAGCGCCTGCTCGCGGCGGCCGACCTCTTCGGCGCGCGCGCTCTCCGCGATGGCGCCGAGGACCGCGCCGGCCGCGGCCCCGACCAGCGCCCCCTCGCCTGCTTCATGCGGCCTGGAGACCGCGGCGCCCAGCACCGCGCCGGTCATGGCCCCGGCGGCCACACTGGCGCCCGGCGGCGGGCCCGCGGCGACCACCCGCACGCGCTGGTGCGGCGGCAGGCCCGGCAGGCTCGGGTCGAAACCGCTTTGCCGCACGGACCAGCGGTGGCATGCGTAACGATCGCGATCGAGCCGGTCCTCGTCCTGGCCCTGGGCCGGGTAGACGTACAGCTCGCGCAGAACGGGCCGGCGGCGGCGACGGAACCGCGGCGGCGTGCCGAGTGGACTGCCGCGGCGTCCCGCCGCAACCGGCCGACATCACTGCGCCGGTGACCAGCGCCAGCGCCAGCACCGCCCGCACACCTTTGCCCGCGTCGCCCTGCCTCATGACCTGTGACATCTGGATGCCCTGCCACTGTTGACGCCTGCAGCGTAATCCCGGCTAGCTGAACGCAGGCTGACGGCCCGCGGGCATCGCTCGCCGCCGGTACCCCGGCGCCCGGCCCGTGGCAACCGTGCGGTAAACCCCGGCGTTTCTTGTGACGCCTGCCGCAGTTTGATCAATCCAGCCACTCTGCAGCGCTTGCGGGGCTCCTGCGTTATGCATAATCCGCGAAACATGCCCATGGCCAGTGGTTGTATGCACGCGGTGACCAAACCCATCCCGGTGGAAAGCGCTGAATCGCCGCAGACCAGCGTCATGGTCGTCGACGCTGACCAGGCGGCGGCCGAGGCGCTGTCGCAGATCCTCTCGTGCCGCGGATTCGGCGTGCGGATCGCCGGCAATGGTCCCGACGCCCTGTCCGCCATCCACGCGGACCCGCCGCAGTTGCTGTTCGTGGCGACCGACCTGGCCGGGATCAGCGGGCAGGAACTGCATGCTGCGCTCAGCATCGACCGCCGCACCAGCCGCATTCCGGTGCTGTTGATCCGCACGCGGGGCGAGACGGGCGCCGCCGCGCCCGCCGCGGTCGCACCGACCCTGGATTTCGTCTGGAAACCTTTCGATCGCGACGAGGTGCTGGCGCGCGCCGCCACCCAGCTCGAACTGGCCGGACTGCGCGCCAGGCATCGGGACCAGACGCGCATCCTCACGGTCGCCATGCGGCGGCTCACCAGTGCCGTGCAGCACGACCAAGAGCGTTCGCAGCAGCTCAGGGACAGCAAGGGGCGGCTCCAGACGCTGCTCGACAACCTGCCCGGCCTGGCGTATCGGTGCAGGAACGACGCCGACTGGACCATGGAGTTCCTGAGCGACGGCTGCGCCGCAGTCACCGGCTACGCGCCCGGCGACCTGTTGCTCAACAAGGTGTTGTCGTACGCCGAGTTGATTCACCCGGAAGACCGGCAGTCCGTCAGCGACGCGGTCTCCGCGGGACTCGCCAGGAACAGTCCCTATGAAATGGAGTACCGGATCCGGCACCAGGACGGCAGCGAGCGCTGGGTGTGGGAGCGCGGCCGCGGGATACCTGACGCCCGACGGCGAACTCGATTGCCTGGATGGCCTGATCGTCGATGTGACGGATCGCAAGCGGGCAGTAGAGTTGCTCTCCGAGCAGATGCGCCGGCTCGAGTCCACGATGTTCGGCACGGTCAGGGCGATCGCCGCCATCACCGAACTGCGCGACCCCTATACCGCCGGGCACGAGCGCCAGGTCGCGGCGGTCGCGCGCGCCCTCGGCGCCGAGCTCGGGCTGTCCGCCGACCGCTGCCACGGGCTCGAGATGATCGGCCTGCTGCACGACATCGGCAAGGTGGCAATCCCGGCGCAGATCCTGGCCAAGCCAAGCGCGCTGTCGACGCTGGAATTCGAGATGGTCAAGACCCACCCGGAGGCGGGGGCGGAGATCCTCAAGGGCCTCGAGTTCCCGTGGCCGGTGGCCGAGACGATCCTGCAGCACCACGAGCGGCTCGACGGTTCAGGCTACCCCGGCGGGCTCAAGGGCGAGCAGATCCTGCTCGAGGCACGCATCATCGCGGTGGCCGACGTGGTCGCGGCGATGTCGGCGCACCGCCCCTACCGCCCCACCCTCGGCGTGGCCGCCGCCCTGGAAGAGATCACCAACCACGGCCGCGCCCGCTACGACCAGCAGGTCGCGCGCGCCTGCGCACGGCTGTTCCGCGAGAAAGGCTTCCGGTTGCCGAAGTGACCTGGCGCCCGGTGCGGGCCGCCGCCGGTGGTTGGCATCAACCCCGCGATGGGTCGGCTACGTGGATGCCCGCGCTCATCCTGAAGTCAGGCCGGTACCGTCCCCGCTGGAATTCGCCGCACCAGGCGCTGTCATGCACTTTCGGATGTTCCCCCTGCAGGCCGTTGGAACCGGCTCCCTGGTTGCGCAGGACGACCGGGGGATAGCGGACGCAGTGTCCGGCCTTGCTCTCGGCCTTGGCGAACGCATGCGTCTCGCGTTCGAAGAAGCGGCAGGCGCCGCAGCACTCGAAGCTCTGAGCCATCGTGGGTGCACCCCTCATTGCGCAGCGGCGGATTCTGTGCCAGCACAACGAATAGGCAATTGCGGAATGCCGCAAGCCTTGTTTTGCCGGTGAAATCGAACCACTGACCGGTGCCGGCCGCAGCGCAGGAACTACCAGGCGGCCGGACCAGCCTGCGGCGCGTGGACATGGCAACCGGCACGCTCGCCGCGGCGGCGCTCGCAACGTCCGGCAACGAGAACGCCACCCGGCGGTGGCGTTCGAGGATCGCTCGTCTGGAGGCGCATGAGTGGTGGAGCGGAAGGGGATCGAACCCTCGACCTTCGCATTGCGAACGCGACGCTCTCCCAGCTGAGCTACCGCCCCACGAAGGCGCAGGATTGTAAAGACGCGCCTGTCTCCCGGCAAGCGGCGATTCCAGCCGCGGCCATTGACCCACACGCGCCCCGCTCGCGCGCATTATCATGCGCCGCAGCGGCAAGACGGGTGGGTTTCACATGGGATTCACGGTTCGCGATGCGACCCCCGGGGACCTGGACTTCATCGTGCGCGCCAACGCGGAGCTGGCGCGGGAATCCGAGGACGTCGGCCTGGACCACGCGCTGCTGCGGCCCGGCGTCGCGAGCGTGCTCGCGGACCGCTCGCTGGGCCGTTACTTCGTCGCGGAGCAGGACGGCCGGGCGGTCGGGCAGATGATGCTGACCTACGAGTGGAGCGACTGGCGCAACGGCATGTTCTGGTGGATCCAGTCGGTCTTCGTCGAACCCGGTTGCCGCGGCCAGGGGGTCTTCTCGCTGCTGTTCAGGCACGTGGCGCAGCTTGCGCGCGAGTCGGCCGGCGTCTGCGGCCTCAGGCTGTACGTGGACCGGGCCAACGGCGCCGCGCGGCGGATCTACGGCCACCTCGGCCTGCACGACTCGAACTACGACGTCATGGAATCGGTGTTTCGCGGTCCCGCGTCCCACCGGGACGCCTGACCGCCGCAGCCACTGGAGGCGACCATGCTGAAGAAAGGCGAACGCGCCCCGGATTTCACGCTGCCGGACCAGGATGGGGTCGAGCGCTCGTTGACCCGCCTGCTGGACGGCGAGGCGCTCATCCTCTACTTCTACCCGGCCGACTTCACGCCGGGCTGCACCCGCGAAGCCTGCGACCTGCGCGACCTGCACACGCAGATCCTGCGGGCCGGCCTGCGGGTCGTGGGCATCAGCCCGCAGTCGCCGGCCAGCCATCGGCGGTTCCGTGACGAGCACGGCCTGCCCTTCACCCTGCTGTCGGACGAAGACAAGGCGGTCATCGGCGCATTCGGCGTGGACGGCCCGCTGGGCATCGGGGTGCGCCGGGCCACCTTCCTGCTCGACCGCGGGCGCGTGGTCCGCGATGCCGTGCTCGCCGACATCCGGGTGTCCAGGCACAAGGAATTCGTGGAGAACGCAATCGCCGCACGCGGCGGCTGACGCGACGGGTCAGGGAAGCTGCAGGACGGCCAGCGCGGAGCGGCTGAAACGCGGCCGGCTCACCACGAACAGCGTGCCGTAGTCGGTCTCCGCCAGGTCGGGGACCCGCTCGCCGGACAGTTTCCTGACGATGACCGGCACCGTATTGGCGTGGCCGATGATCAGCACGCGCTGGCCCGCGTACTCGCTCAGTGCGCGCCGGGCCGCGGCCTCGGGTTCGCCCGACGGCACGACGACCACCGGGATGCCCAGCGCGTTCGCCAGCGGCCGGGCGGTTTCCTGCGTGCGGCGCAACTCGGTGACGATGATGGCCTGCAAGCCGTGGCGGGGCTCGGCCTCGGCGAAGGTGCGGGCCAGCCGCTCGGCGCGCAACTGCCCGGCGATCGACAGGGACGGATCGGGTTCCGCGCCTGCGGCCTTTTCTGCATGCCGAATGACGAAGACCGTCGTCGTCGACGCCGAGACGACCAGCCAGATGGCCACACCAAGGGCGATGACCGTGGCAATCGCCGACAGCCATACCGGCGTCAGGAACGGCCGCCGCCTCAGGCCCGCGAGGTCCTTGTGCATGCGCGCATGATAGACCCGGGACGGGCCCGCGTGCATCCGTGGACACGGCGGCCGCCGTTGCGGCCGCCACGGACGCGCGTGCACCGCCCCGCGCCGGTATCGGCGCGCTGCACAGTTCGCGCAGTCCGCTCCCTCACCATCGGGTGTAGGATGGACACCGTACGCCGCGGGCCGGGGAAGGGGCGGCCCGCCCGCAACAACGTCGTCGGGAGTACCGCATGAAGTACATCGCACCACTGGTCCTGCTGGTCGCCGCGCTCGGCACCGCCGCCTGCGCGCCCGCCCCCGCCCCCACCCCGGCAGAGAAGGCTCCGGCAGTGGACACAACGGCAGTGGCCGTGCGGGCCATCCGCGCGGCCGGCGAACTCGGGTTCGATGCGCTGAGCAAGGGTGATGCGGCCAGCGTCGCGGCGTTCTACTCGGAAGACGCCCTGCTGATGCCCGCCAACAAGCCCTACGTCGTCGGCCGACGTGCGATCAAGGAGGCGTTCGCCGAGGAGTTCACCGACAACATGAAGGCGGGAGTCACGCTGGAGATGGACGAGATGGACATCGGCGTGTCGGGAACACTGGCGTGGCGGACCGGCACCTTCCTCGGCACCGGCCGGGACGGCAAGCCCCAGGGCAGCGGCAAGTTCCTGCAGGTCTGGGAGAAGCAGGCCGACGGCCTGTGGCAGATCACGCACAGCATGTTCAACTTCGACGCGCCGCGCGGCGAGTCGCAGTCGAAGCGCTGACGCGCACCCGGCGGGCTGGCGTCCGGCCGCGCATCGTCCATGCGCCGGGAAGCGGGCCGGCCGGCCCGCTGCCCGCCGTGCCCCGACCGGCCGCTCAGTCCTTGACGGTCTCGAACAGGCTCTTCAGCGCAACGATCAGGATGGCCGGCGCCATGAAGGCGATGATGTAGCCGAGGAACGACGTCAGCCGCTCGCCGATCACCGGCACGCTGTCCACCGACGAGCTGACCATCAGCAGGCCGATGCCGGCCAGCAGGAAGGTCTTGGACTCGGTGCCCGACACGTTCATGAAGCCGACGATCAGGCCCAGCACGGCCAGCAGCCAGCCGAACCATGGCGGCGAGTAACTGAAGATCCCGGCCACGATCGCAATCAGGATTCCCACGACCACGGCAATCTTGCCGATCTTGTCCATGATGTTTCCCCTGTTGAATGCCCCGGTCGGGGCGATGCTGTTCTTGGAGACGGACGCAATGCCATCACAGGCGGCGCCGCGCTGGCAAGTACCGGTGGGCACCGGCCGTGGCCCGGCGCCAGTCCATCGCGCCCTGGGCGGCAGCGGCCCGCCGCCGCCTACTTGCGCGTAGACAGCAGGATGCTGGTCTCGGTCGTGGCGATACCGTCGACGAGCCGGATCTTGCCCAGCGTCGCGTCGAAGGCCTCCAGCGTGTCGGCGGCCAGTTCCGCCACGATGTCCCAGCGGCCGTTGGTGGTATGCAGCGCGCGCACCTCGGGGAAACCCCTCAGCGACCTCAGCACCTGGTTGGTGCCCCGACCTTCGACGCCAATCTGCATGATCGCCCGCACCAGGCCGCGTTCCGCGTCGCTGCGCACCACAACCGTAAAGCCCTGGATCAGTTCCGCCTTCACCATGCGGTCGATGCGCGCCCGCACGGTCGCCCGTGACACGCCCACTTCTGTGGCCAGCGCGGCGATGGGCTGGCGCGCGTCGTGGCGCAGCAGGGCCAGGATGCGCCGGTCAAGGTCGTCCATGTTGCCTCCGATTCGGTCAATAAGTGGTCCCATAATGGTTACTTATACTAACCAATATGTCGCAATCCCGCCTATCTGTCGCCGCGGTCACGGGGCAGACTGTAGGTCTGGCACGCTATGGCGGCCTGGAAAGCGCTCATGGACCCCATCCAAGGAATTTCGCGGCTCGCACCGGACCAGCGCCGGCGCATTGCATTGATCGGTGCGCCGACCGACGCCGGTACCGGCCAGCCCGGGGCCGCCATGGGCCCGGCCGCATTGCGCGTGGCAGGTCTGGCCGAGGCGCTCGCGCAGCTCGGCCACCAGGTACGCGACCACGGTGACGTCGCGCCGTGGGCGGGCAGTGCGCGACCCGAGCAGCCGGACCGCTATGCCACCGTGGCCGCCTGGGCGGGTGCGGTGGCGCAGGCGGGCTACCAGGCGCTGCAGGACCGCGAGACCCCCGTGTTCCTGGGCGGCGACCACAGCCTGTCCATGGGCTCGGTGGCCGGCGTGGCGCGCCATTGCCGCGCGGCCGGGCTCGAGCTGTTCGTGCTGTGGCTGGATGCCCACGCCGACTTCAACACGCCGCTCACCTCCCCGTCCGGCAGCCTGCACGGCATGCCGGTCGCGGCATTCTGCGGCGAGCCCGGCTTCACGGCGGTGCGCGACGCCGCGGGCGACGCGATCGTGCCCTACTCCCACGTCTACGAGTTCGGGATCCGCTCCATCGACCGCGATGAGCGCGCGCTGCTCACGGCCCGCGGCATCAACGTCGTGGACATGCGCAGCATCGACGAGTTCGGCGTGGTGGCGACCCTGCGGCGCATCATCGAGTCGGTGCAGGAGCGCAACGGTGTGCTGCACGTCAGCCTGGACGTGGACTTCCTCGACCCGGCCATCGCGCCCGGCGTCGCGACCACGGTGCCCGGCGGCGCGACCTACCGGGAGGCCCACTTCATCATGGAGATGCTGTACGACTCCGGCCTCACGCTGTCGTTCGACATCGCCGAACTCAACCCTTTCCTCGACGAGCGGGGCCGCAGCGCCAGGCTGCTCGTCGAACTCGCCGCCAGCCTGTTCGGGCGGCAGATCATCGACCGTGCCGCAGCGGCACACAGCGAGGACTGACATGAGCTCTCTAGCCAGTGACCTGATCGCCACCGAGTCGCGGCTCGGCGCCCACAACTACGCACCCCTCGACGTCGTGCTGTGCCGCGGCGAGGGCGTCTGGGTCTGGGACATCGACGGCCGCCGCTACCTCGACTGCCTGTCGGCGTACTCGGCGGTCAACCAGGGCCACTGCCACCCGAAGATACGGGCCGCCATGGTCGAGCAGGCGGGCCGGCTCACGCTGACCTCGCGCGCCTTCCGCAACGACCAGCTGGCGTTGTTCTACGAGGAAATCGCCGCCCTCACCGGCTCGCACAAGGTGCTGCCCATGAACTCGGGCGCCGAGGCCGTCGAGAGCGCGATCAAGGCCGTGCGCAAGTGGGGCTACGAGGTCAAGGGCGTGCCGGCGGGCCAGGCCGAGATCATCGTCTGCGCCAACAACTTCCACGGCCGCACCATCAGCATCGTCGGCTTCTCGACGGATCCCGACGCGCGCGGCGGCTTCGGGCCGTTCGCGCCCGGCTTCAAGGCCGTGCCGTTCGGCGACGCGCAGGCGTTTGAGCGCGCGATCACGCCCAACACGGTCGCCTTCCTGGTCGAGCCGATCCAGGGCGAGGCCGGCGTCATCATCCCGCCCGCCGGGTACTTCAAGCGGGTGCGGGAACTCTGCACGGCCCACAACGTCACGCTGATCCTCGACGAGATCCAGACCGGCCTCGGGCGCACGGGCAAGTTGCTGGCCGAGGCCCACGAAGGCATCGAGGCGGACGTCACGCTGGTGGGCAAGGCGCTGTCCGGCGGCTTCTACCCCGTGTCGGCGGTGCTCTCGAACTCCGAGGTGCTGGGCGTGCTGCAGCCCGGCCAGCACGGCTCGACCTTCGGCGGCAATTCGCTGGCCTGCGCCGTCGCGCGCGCGGCACTGAAGGTGCTGGTCGAGGAAGGCATGATCGAGAACTCCGCCACACAGGGCGCTTACTTCACCGAGGGGCTGCGCTCGATCCGCGCGGACGCCATCAAGGAAGTGCGCGGCCGCGGGCTCATGATGGCGATCGAGTTGCACGCGGAAGCCGGTGCCGCCAAGCGCTACAGCCTCGCCCTCATGGAGCGCGGCGTGCTGACCAAGGACACCCACGGCCACTCGCTGCGCATCGCGCCGCCGCTGGTGATCCAGCGTGACCAGGTGGACTGGGCGCTGGAGCAGTTCGCCGCCGTGTTCCGGGAACTCGGCGCCGCGGCTGCGCCGGCGGCGAGGCAGCCGACGGCGGCCTGAGGCGTTCGCCGCGGCAGGTCGTCACGGGCCCGGCCCGGAGTGCACGGCCGGGCGACGAGGGGCCGCACGGGTCCCGGGTCGCGCAGTGGCGGAGAGGGGGAGATTCGAACTCCCGAAACCCTTGCGGGTTTGCCGGTTTTCAAGACCGGTGCATTCAACCGCTCTGCCACCTCTCCGCGGCGCGGGCGCGTCGGCGATTGTCGGGTCGTTTGCCGGCGCCTGCAAGGCGCTTCCGGAAACCGCCATCCGCTATGATATGACCCGGCAACCCACTGGAGGTATCGACACGATGGACCGCAACCCCGCCGCCCTGCAGCGACACGACATCATCCGCGAGTCGGCGCTCGCCACCAACAGGGTGCTGCGCAACACCTACCTGTTGCTGTCCGCCACGCTGGCCTTCAGCGCACTGGCTGCCGGCCTGGCGCTGGCATTCGGGCTGCCGCACCCCGGGCTGCTGATCACGCTGGTCGGCTATTTCGGGCTGCTGTACGGCGTGCACAAGACCGCCAACAGCGCCACCGGCCTGCTGTTCGTCTTCGCGCTGACCGGTTTCATGGGCTACACGCTGGGACCGGTCATCGGCATGTACCTCACGGCGGTCCCCAGCGGCCATGCCGTCGTGATGAACGCGTTCGGCATCACCGCCGTGACGTTCGTCGCGCTGTCGGCCTATGCCGTCACCAGCGGGCGGCGCTTCTCGTTCCTGGGCGGGTTCCTGTTCGTGGGTATCCTGGCCGCCTTCCTGCTGGGACTGGTGGCGATCTTCTTCTCCATGCCAGGCCTGTCGCTGGCGGTATCAGGCCTGTTCGTCATGCTGATGGCCGGGCTGATCCTGTACCAGACCGGCGAGATCGTGAACGGCGGCGAGTCCAATTACATCCTGGCGACGGTGACGCTCTACGTCAGCATCTTCAACCTGTTCACCAGCCTGCTGCACCTGCTGGGCGCCGCGGAGGACTGAGGCTCAGGCCAGGCCCGCCGCGCTGACCGACCGGGCACCGCCCAGGTAGGGCCGCAGCACCTCCGGCACCACGATCGAGCCGTCCGCCTGCTGGTAGTTCTCGAGCACGGCGACCAGCGCCCGCCCGATCGCCACGCCCGAGCCGTTCAGCGTGTGCACGGGCTCCGGCTTGCCCGTGTCCGGATTGCGCCAGCGCGCCTGCATGCGGCGCGCCTGGAAGGCCTCGCAATTGCTGCAGGACGAGATCTCGCGGTAGGTGCCCTGCCCGGGCAGCCATACCTCCAGGTCGTAGGTCTTGGTGCTGCCGAAGCCGATGTCGCCGCTGCACAGCGCCATGACGCGGTACGGCAGCCCCAGCAACTCGAGCACGCGGCAGGCGTGGCCGGTCAGTTCCTCCAGCGCCGCATACGACTCCTGCGGGCGGACCACCTGCACGAGTTCGACCTTGTCGAACTGGTGCTGGCGGATCATGCCGCGCGTGTCCTTGCCGTAGGAGCCCGCCTCGGAACGGAAGCACGGCGTGTGCGCCACGAACCGCAGCGGCAAGTCCGCCGCGTCCACGATCTGCTCGCGCACCAGGTTGGCAAGCGGCACCTCGGCGGTCGGGATCAGGAACAGGTCCTGCAGGCTTTCCGCCTCGCGCAGGTCCTCGCGCGCGCGCAGCGCAAACAGGTCCGACTCGAACTTCGGCAGTTGTCCCGTCCCGGTCAGCGTCTGGCGCGTGACCAGGTAGGGCACGTACGCCTCGACGTAGCCGTGCTCGCGCACGTGCAGGTCGAGCATGAACTGCGCCAGTGCCCGGTGCAGCCGCGCGACCGCCCCGGTCAGGACCGCGAAACGCGTGCCGGACATGCGGCTGGCCGCCTCGAAGTCGAGCCCGCCCAGGGCGGCGCCCAGCGCCACGTGATCGAGCGCCGCGAAGCCCAGCGCGGCCGGCTCGCCGAAGCGGCGCACCTCGACGTTGTCGCCCTCCCCCCGGCCGTCCGGCACGCTGTCGTGCAGCAGGTTCGGCACGTCGAGCAGCAGCGCGTCCAGCTCCGCCTGCATCGCCGCCAGCCCTTCATCGGCGCGCTTCAGCTGGTCGCCCAGCGACTCGACTTCCTTGAGCAGCGGCGCCAGGTCCTCGCCGCGCGCCTTGGCCTGGCCGATGTTCTTCGAGCGCGTGTTGCGCTCGTTGCGCAGCCGGTCCACCTCGACCTGCAGCGCCTTGCGGCGTTCCTCCACCGCGGCGAAGCGGGCCGTGTCGAAGGCGAAGCCACGGCGCGCGAGGTTGCGCACCACGTCGTCGAGGTCAGTCCGCAGCAGTCTTGTGTCCAGCACGTTCTGTCTCCGTCCGGCTGCCGTCAGGCCGGCCAGGTGGCGCGCCCCGTTGCCCCGAGGCGGTCGCCGTGGCCCCCTTGCGCCGCGCTCAGTCCGCCGCCCCGGCGCGGCGTTGCCGGATCCGCTCCAGCGCCTCGCGGATGCGGATTTCCAGCCCGCGTGGCACGGGATGATAGTAGATCCGCGGATCCATCGCGTCCGGGAAGTAGGTCTGCCCCGGCGCGTGCGCCTCCGGTTCGTCGTGGTCGTAGCGGTAGCCCGCGCCGTAACCGAGTTCCTTCATGAGCCGGGTCGGCGCGTTGCGGATGTGCAGCGGAACCTCGAGCGTGCCCAGCGAGCGCGCGTCGTCCATGGCCGCGCCGAACGCCTTGTAGACGGCGTTGCTCTTGGCCGCGCAGGCCATGAACACGACGGCCTCCGCGAGCGCCAGGTCGCCCTCCGGACTGCCGAGGCGCTCGTACGCCTGCCACGCGTCCAGCGTCAGCGTCAGCGCGCGCGGATCCGCGGTGCCGATGTCCTCGACGGCCATGCGCAGAATGCGCCGCGCCAGGTAGCGCCGGATCGCAGCCGCCGTCCAGCATCCGGCACAACCAGTACAGCGCCGCATCGGGATCGCTGCCGCGCACGGACTTGTGCAAGGCCGATATCTGGTCGTAGAACTGCTCGCCGCGCTTGTCGAAGCGGCGATGCCCGCCCGCGACCACGTCGAGCGCGGATTCGCGCGTGACCCACGGGCGGCCGTCGCGGTCCACTGCAAGGTCCGCGGCCACCTCGAGGAAGTTGAGCGCGCGGCGCGCGTCGCCGTCGGCCGCTGCCGCCAGCAACTCCGGCACGCCCTCGTCCAGCCCGAGGTGCGACGCCCCCAGCCCATGCTCCGCATCGCCGACGGCGCGCTCGAGCAGGCTGAGCAGGTCGGCCTCGTCGAGCGGCTTCAGCACATACACGCGGGCCCGCGACAGCAGCGCGGAATTGACCTCGAAGGACGGGTTCTCGGTGGTCGCGCCGATGAAGACCAGCGTGCCGTCCTCGACGAACGGCAGGAACGTGTCCTGCTGCGACTTGTTGAAGCGGTGCACCTCGTCGAGGAACAGCACCGTCGGCCGGCCGTTCATGGACCGCGCCTGCCGCGCCGCCTCGACGATCTGCCGGATGTCCTTGACGCCGGCCAGCACGGCCGACATGCGACACGAAGTGCGCCTCGCACGTACTGGCGACCACCCGCGCCAGCGTGGTCTTGCCCGTGCCCGGCGGCCCCCACAGGATCATCGAGTGCGGCGTGCCGGACTCGATCAGGCGCCGCAGCGGCTTGCCGGGCGCCAGCAGGTGCTGCTGGCCGACCAGGTCCGCGAGGCGCGCCGGGCGGATGCGGTCGGCCAGCGGCCGCCACGGCTCGCAGCCCTGCTCCGGCAACAGCGATTCCTGGGGGGACGTCACCGGCGCATTGTAAACGGCAGCCGGCCGGCCGCAGGTCAGCGGCGCTGCCAGCCCAGCCAGGCCTCGATGCGCTGCGTCCAGCGGCCGGCGCCCGCCAGCGCCAGCGCCAGCGCCACGCCCACGCCGGCGGCGTTGGCCGCCACGTCGGCCCATTCCGGCTCGCGGGTGGCGGTGAACGCACCCTGGGCCAGCTCCACGCCGATGCCGAACAGCAGCACCGCGAGGGCCGCGCGCAGGTAATGGCGCCGCTCGACGAGCCCGGCCAGCCACACGGTCAGGACCAGGTAGGCGCCCAGGTGCTCGAGCTTGTCGTAGCCGCTGACGGCCGCGACCAGCGGACCCGGCACCAGGCTGCCGACGGCGATGACCAGCGTAATGAGGACCGCGCCCGCCACCCACAGTCCCGGCCTCGCGAGCGGCAGCATGGGGTCAGGGGGCTGCGGCGCCCACCACGTCCACGCCCGGCGGCGGCACGAAGGTGAACAGCGCCGGTGGCAGGAGCGGATTGCGCTCGATGCGCGAGAAAGTGATGCGCGTCGTCTGGCCGAGACGGTCCTCGAGGTCGAGGCGCACGAGATCCCGCTCGCGGAAGCCGAGGCGCACGCTGGAGAACTCGGCGTCGCTGCGGCGCGGCGTCAGCACGACCCACTCCAGGCCTTCGGCACGGCCCCCGTCGCGTGACTCGAACGTGTCGGCGGCGCGGCCCTTCCCGGCCAGCAGCATGGCCGGCGTGTGCGACAGCGATTCGCCCACCGGCCGGACCGTGACCTGCTCCAGGTCCGCGTCGTACAGCCAGACGCTGAGCCCGTCGCTCACCAGCAACTGCCCTGCCGGCTGCCAGTAGTCCCAGCGGAAGCGGCCGGGCCTGGCCAGCGACACGGTCCCCTGCGACTCGTCGCGCAGCTCGCCGCCGGCGTCGAACAGCTGCTGCGCGAATTCGGCGCGCAGCGTGTCGAGCCGCTCGAGGTGGCGCTCGACGCGCTCGCCCGCGGCGCGATCCGCCGCGGCATCCCCGGCCCGCGCCTGCGGCGCCGCGACCACGGCCGCAGCCATGACGACCAGAACCAGTGACCTCATGAGATCCTCAGTCTTCCTGCGGCGCGGGTGCCAGCACCTCGCGGCTGCCGTTGGGCTGCAGCGAGCCGACCAGGCCCGCGGCCTCCATGCTCTCGACGATGCGCGCGGCGCGGTTGTAGCCGATCCTGAGCCGGCGCTGCACGCCGGAGACCGAGGCCTTGCGCGTCTCCAGCACGATGCGTACGGCCTCGTCGTACAGCGGATCCTGCTCGCCGTCCGCGCTGCCCGCGTCGCCGCCTTCGCCGTTCTCGTCCCCCAGCCCCGGCACCGGACCGGCCGGCCCGGTCAGCACCTCGTCCACATAGTCCGGCTCTTCGCTGAGGCGCAGTGACTTGACGACGCGATGCACCTCCTGGTCCGAGACGAACGCTCCGTGCACGCGCATCGGCAGCGCCGTGCCGGGCGGCATGTAGAGCATGTCGCCGTGCCCCAGCAGGGATTCCGCCCCGCTGCGGTCCAGGATGGTGCGCGAATCCACCTTCGCCGAGACCTGGAAGGCGATGCGGGCCGGGATGTTCGCCTTGATGAGGCCCGTGATGACGTCCACGGACGGCCGCTGTGTGGCCAGCACCAGGTGGATGCCGGAGGCGCGCGCCTTCTGCGCCAGGCGGGCGATCAACTCCTCGACCTTCTTGCCCACCACCATCATGAGGTCGGCCAGTTCGTCCACGATGACCACGATCTGCGGCACGGGCTGCAGCCTCGGGATCTCGCCCTGGTAGGTTCCCGCACGGAACAGCGCCTCGACCAGCGGATCCGCCAGCGGCTTGCCGGCCGCTTCCGCCTCGCGGATCTTGCGGTTCAGGCCGCCCAGGTTGCGCACGGCCAGCGCGGCCATCAGTTGGTAGCGGCGCTCCATCTCCGCGACGCACCAGCGCAGCGCGTTGGCGGCCTGGCGCATGTCGGTGACGACCGGCGCCAGCAGGTGCGGGATGCCTTCGTAGACCGACAGCTCGAGCATCTTCGGGTCCACCATGATCAGGCGAACCTGCTCGGCGGTGCTCTTGTAAAGCAGCGACAGCACCATCGCGTTGATCGCGACGGACTTGCCTGAGCCCGTGGTGCCGGCGATCAGCAGGTGCGGCATGCGCGCCAGGTCCACGACGACCGGCGCGCCGCCGATGTCCTTGCCCAGCGCCAGCGTCAGCGGCGCGTTGCTCTCGTCGTAGGCCTTGGACCCGAGGATCTCGCCCAGCGTGACCAGCTCGCGCGACTCGTTGGGAATCTCGAGGCCGACGACCGACTTGCCCGGGATCACCTCCACGACCCGCACGCTGATCGCCGACAAGGCGCGCGCCAGGTCCTTGGCCAGGCCGCTGATCTGGCTCACCTTGACGCCGGGCGCCGGCTTCAGCTCGAAGCGCGTCACCACCGGGCCGGGCTGCACGGCCACGACCTCGACGTCCACCCCGAAGTCCTTGAGCTTGATCTCGACCAGCCGCGACATGGCCTCGAGCGCTTCCGGCGAATACACCGGCTCCCGCGGCGGCGGGTCGTCGAACAGGTTCAGCGCGGGCAGGTCCTTGGCCGCGGGCCTGGCGAACAGCGGCACCTGCCGTTCCTTCTCGACCCGGTCGCTCTTTTCCGGCACCGCCGGCGCCGCCGCCTCGATGCGCGGCGGCGTGCGCACCGACGCCTTGCGCTTGCCCTCGCGCACCACCGCTTCGCGCTGCTCGCGCATTTCGCGCCCCGCCGCCTGGTCGCGCACGCTGGTCACGCGATCGGCCACGAAACGCGCGGCGCGCAGCGACCAGCGGCCCAGGAAGTCCATGATCGTCAGCCACGACACGCCGGTGAACAACTGCACGCCCGCGAACCAGAACGCCAGCAGGATCAGCGTGGCGCCGAGCGGCAGCGCGACCGCGGAGAGGTTCATGCCGACCACGCTGCCGAGCACGCCGCCGGCCGTGGACTGCAAGTGGCCGGGCGCAAAGTGCAGCGTGGCCAGGCCGCAACTGGTCACCAGCGCCAGCACCAGGCCCACCGCGCGCAGCGCCACGGTGCTGCGCAGCATCGCCTGCCCCTCCATGCGGCGGGAGACGAGCCAGCCGGCGTAGGCGATGGCCAGGGGGAAGATGTAGGCCGGCCAGCCGAACAGCATGAACAGGATGTCGGCGCTCCACGCGCCGAACGGGCCGATCAGGTTGCCGACCCGACCCGGCTCGCCTGTATAGCTGAAGCTCGGGTCGGACGGATCGAAGCTCGCCAACGCCAGCAGCAGCACCAGCGCGATCGCCGCCAGCACCCAGAACGCGGCCTCGCGCAGGCCACGCGCGACCGACGGCTCCAGCGCGTCGGGTTCAGTCCGTGCGGATCGTTTGGCGTCTGCCACGGCAATTAACCTGTTTCTTAAGAAATGCTTGCAACGTATTGATGATACAGAGGTAAAGCGTTGTCGTGCAAGGCAAGTCCAGGGTCCGGCAGCCGTTCGGGTCAATGGCCGCGCGGGACACTTTATCCGCGCCGCCTCGTCCCATAGCATGACCGGTCTCACGACGGCCCGGACAACGCCAGGGCCAGCCCGATCAAACGCGGAGAACTATACATGAGCGACCCCCGCCACACGCGCCTCGTCATCCTCGGCTCGGGCCCGGCCGGGTACACGGCGGCCCTCTACGCGGCGCGCGCCAACCGCCAGCCGCTGCTGGTGACCGGCCTCGAGCAGGGCGGCCAGCTCATGACCACCACCGAGGTGGACAACTGGCCGGGGGACGTGGAGGGCCTGCTCGGGCCCGACCTCATGGACCGCATGCGCCGCCACGCCGAGCGGTTCGCTGTCGAACTGGTGGCCGACCACATCGCCAGCGTCGATTTCGGCCACCGCCCGTTCCGTCTGCAGGGCGAGTCCGGCGCCTACACCTGCGACGCGCTGATCATCGCGACCGGCGCCTCGGCCAAGTACCTCGGGCTGCCTTCGGAGACGCGGTTCCGCGGCCGCGGCGTCTCGGCCTGTGCGACCTGCGACGGCTTCTTCTACAGGGACCAGGCCGTGATCGTGGTCGGCGGCGGCAATACGGCCGTCGAGGAGGCCCTGTACCTGGCCAATATCACGTCCCACGTCACCTTGATTCACCGCCGCGACAAGCTGCGCGCCGAGAAGATCCTGCAGGACCGGCTGTTCGCGCTGGAAAAGGCCGGCAAGGCCACCCTGCTGTGGGACCACGTGGTCGAGGAAGTGCTGGGCGACGACTCGGGCGCCACCGGCGTGCGCGCGCGCCACGTGCAGAGCGGCGCAGAACGCGACGTCATGGCGCCGGGCGTCTTCATCGCGGTGGGTCATTCGCCCAACACGCAGTTGTTCGAGGGGCAGCTCGAGATGAGCGGCGGCTACATCACGGTCAAGACCGGGCTCAAGGGCGACGCGACCGCCACCAGCGTGCCCGGCGTGTTCGCCGCCGGCGACGTGTCGGATCACGTGTACCGCCAGGCAGTGACCTCGGCCGGCACCGGCTGCATGGCGGCGCTGGACGCCGACCGCTGGCTGGAGCAGCTGGACGCCGGCGACTGAGCGCATGCTGCGCACGCGCATCCTCGCGAGCATCGCCGACGCGCCCGCCAGCCAGTGGAACGCCCTCGAACACCACGGGCGGCCGTTCCTGCGCCATGAGTTCCTGCTGGCGCTGGAGCGCAGCGGCTCCGCCACGGCGGCGACCGGCTGGCAGGCCGTGCATGTCGTGGCGGAAGCCGACGGCCGCCTGCTGGGGGCCGTTCCGCTGTACCTGAAGCCCCACTCCTGGGGCGAGTTCGTCTTCGACTTCGCCTGGGCACGCGCCTACGAGCAGCATGGCCTGCCCTACTACCCCAGGCTGGTGGCGGCCGCGCCCTTTACGCCGGCCAGCGGGGCGCGCTTCCTGCTCGCCGCCGGCCCGCAGCAGGGCGACGTGGCCGACGCGCTGCTGGAGGCCGTCCGCAGCCTGCGGGAGCAGTGCGGCGCCAGTTCCTTCCACGCGTTGTTCGTCAACGCCGGGGAGCGGCGCTGGCTGGGCGACCGCGGCCTGCTCGCGCGCCTCGACTGCCAGTTCCACTGGCAGAACAGGGATTACGGGAACTTCGAAGAATTCCTCGAGACCTTCACCGCCGCCAAGCGCAAAAAGGTGAAGCGCGAGCGGCGGCGCGTGGCGGAGGCCGGTATCCGCTTCCAGGAACTGCACGGCGATGACCTCGACCCGGCGCTGCTGGACGTCATCTACGCGCTGCACGCGCGCACGTTTGCCGAGCGCGGCAACCCGCCGTACCTGACGCCGGGCTTTTTCGTCGAGATTGCGCGCACGATGCCGCGGGCCCTCATGGTCAAGCTCGCCCTGCAGCGCGGCCAGCCGGTGGCCTGCGCCATCTTCCTGCGCGGCGCGGACACCCTGTACGGCCGCTACTGGGGCGCTTCTGGCGAGCACCACAGCCTGCACTTCGAGGCGTGCTACCACCAGGGCATCGAGTACTGCATCCGCGAGGGCCTGGACCGCTTCGAGCCGGGCACGCAGGGCGAGCACAAGCTGGCCCGGGGCTTCGAGCCGGCGGCGGTGTGGTCAATGCACGAACTGGCCCACCCTGCCTTCCATGGTGCCGTGGCCGCCTACCTGCAGCGCGAGCGCGAGCACCTGCTGGCCTACATGGCGGCCGTACGCGACCACGTGCCCTTCCGGCGCGCCGGCCCGCCGGTTAATCTCGAGGTCGATGTCGGGCATCACCTGGATCCGCGAGACTGACCCGCCGGCAGCGCTGCCGCCCACGCGGCTCGCCCTGCGCGAGCCAAACGGCCTGCTGGCCGTCGGCGGCGCCCTCACGCCCGAGTGGCTCGTGCACGCCTATTCGCGGGGCGTGTTCCCGTGGTTCTCGGACGGGCAGCCCATCCTGTGGTGGACGCCCGACCCGCGCTCCGTGCTGTTTCCCGGCGAATTCCACGTCTCCCGCAGCCTCGCCAGGACCCTGCGCAAGGCCGGCTACGAGACCCGCCTCGACGGTGAGTTCGCCGCGGTCATGGCCGGTTGCGCCGCCCCGCGGCACAGCCAGCCCGGCACCTGGATCACGGCCACCATGCACGACTCCTACCTGGCGCTGCACCGGCGCGGCCTGGCGCACTCGGTCGAGACGTGGCGGGATGGCCGCCTGGTCGGCGGCCTGTACGGCGTCGCGCTGGGCGAAGTGTTCTTCGGCGAGTCCATGTTCCACCTCGAGCGGGATGCTTCAAAGGTTGCGCTCGCGCGGCTGGTGGATGAATGCCGCCAGCGCGGCATCGTGCTGATCGACTGCCAGGTCGCTACGCCGCACCTCGAGTCGCTGGGCGCCCGGCCGGTCGCCCGCGAACACTTCGAGGCCCTGCTGGCGCGGCACGCCCGCACGGAGCCCTGCCTGTGGCGTAGGTGAGACACGGAATTGCGCGCACCGCGCCGGTCGTGCACAATCCGCGCGCGATTGTGCGACAACGGCGAGACTGGATGTCCAAGGAAGACGCAATTCAGATGGAGGGCGAGGTGGTCGAGACGCTCCCGAACACCACGTTCCGGGTGAAGCTCGCCAACGGCCACATCGTGACGGCGCACATCTCGGGCAAGATGCGCAAGCACTACATCCGCATCCTCACCGGCGATGCGGTCACCGTCGAGTTGACGCCCTACGACCTCAGCAAGGGCCGCATCGTCTACCGCGCCCGCTGACCCCCCGGCGCCGGCCCGCCGGTCACTCGATCAGCTCCGCCTCGCTGGCCGCACGGCACAGCAGGGCCAGCCCGTTGCCGTCTTTGGCCAGCATGACCCGCGCGGTGCCGCCGCCGTCGGCCAGCCTGCCGAACAGCAGGTCTTCCGCGAGCGGCCGCTTGATGTGCTCCTGGATGACGCGCGCCATGGGCCGGGCGCCCATCTTCGGGTCATAGCCTGCCTGCGCGATCCAGGCCCGCGCATCGTCGTCCACGCTCAGCGCCACGCCCTTCTGCTCGAGCTGCGCCTCGACCTCGACCAGCAGTTTGTCCACGACGCGCGCGATCGTCAGCGGGTCGAGCGGCTGGAACTGGATGATGGCATCCAGGCGGTTGCGGAACTCCGGTGAGAACGTCCGGCGCACGGCCTCCATGCCGTCCGGCGTGTTGTCCTGCTCCGTGAAGCCGATGCTGGGGCGGCTCATTTCCTGGGCGCCGGCATTGGTCGTCATGACGATGATGACGTGGCGGAAGTCGGCCTTGCGGCCGTTATTGTCCGTCAGCGTGCCGTGGTCCATGACCTGCAGCAGCAGGTTGAAGACGTCCGGATGCGCCTTCTCGATCTCGTCGAGCAGCAGCACGCTGTGCGGGTTCTTGATGATGGCCTCGGTCAGGAGCCCGCCCTGGTCGAAGCCCACGTAGCCCGGCGGCGCGCCGATCAGTCGCGACACCGTGTGCCGCTCCATGTACTCGGACATGTCGAGCCGCACCAGTTCAACGCCCAGCGCCAGCGCCAGCTGCCGCGTCACCTCGGTCTTGCCGACGCCGGTCGGCCCCGCAAACAGCAGCGACCCGACCGGGTGCTGCTCGGTGCCCAGCCCGGCGCGGGCCATGCGGATGGCCGAGCACAGCCGGTCGACCGCCTGGTCCTGACCGAAGATGACCAGCTTCAGGTTGCGGTCCAGGCTCTTCAGCACCTCGCGGTCCGACACCGACACGTTGGCCGGCGGGATGCGCGCCATGCGCGCCACCACGGCCTCGACCTGCTCCACGGTCACGATGCGCCGCTGCTCCGAGGCCGGCCGGAGGCGCATGGCCGCGCCCGCCTCGTCCACCACGTCGATCGCCTTGTCCGGCAGCTGCCGGTCGCCGATGTGGCGCGCCGCCAGTTCCGCCGCCACGCGCAGCGCGTCGTCCGTGTACTCCACGCCGTGGTGCTCCTCGAAGCCCGCGCGCAGCCCCCGCAGGATCTCCACGGTCTCCGCGACCGTCGGTTCGACGATGTCGATCTTCTGGAAGCGACGCGCCAGCGCATGGTCCTTCTCGAAGATGCCGCGGTACTCCTTGAAGGTGGTCGAGCCGATGCAGCGCAGCTGGCCGCTGGCCAGCACCGGCTTGATGAGGTTGGAGGCGTCCATCACCCCGCCGGACGCCGCGCCCGCGCCGATGACGGTATGAATCTCGTCGATGAACAGGATGGCGCCGGGCAGCTTGCGCAACTCGGCGACCACGGCCTTGAGCCGCTTCTCGAAATCGCCGCGGTACTTGGTGCCGGCGATCAGGCTGCCCATGTCGAGCGAGTAGATTGCGCTGTCGGCCAGCACCTCGGGGACCTTGCCCTCGACGATCAGCCGCGCCAGGCCCTCGGCGATGGCCGTCTTGCCGACCCCCGCCTCGCCCACGTACAGCGGGTTGTTCTTGCGGCGCCGGCACAGGATCTCGATGGTGCGCTCGATTTCGAGCTGCCGCCCGATCAGCGGGTCGATGCGCCCCTCCACGGCCTGCTGGTTGAGGTTGGTGCAGTACTTCTCGAGTGCGCTGCCCCCGGCCTCCCGCTCGGCGCCGGCCGGCGCCTCGGCCGCCGCGTCCGGTTCCCGCGCCGGGTCCTGGCCCAGGCCGTGGGAAATGAAGTTCACCACATCCAGGCGTGTAATGTCCTGCCCCGCCAGCAGGTAAGCCGCCTGCGACTGCTTCTCGCTGAAGATCGCCACCAGGATGTTGGCGACCGTCACCTCGCGCTTGCCGCTCGACTGCACGTGGAACACGGCGCGCTGCAGCACGCGCTGGAAGCCCAGCGTCGGTTGCACCTCGCCGTCGTCCCCGTCCGCCAGCCGCGGCGTCGTCTCCTCGATGAACTTGTCCAGCTCGCGGCCCAGCGCCGGCAGGTCGCCCCCGCAGGACTGCAGGATTTCCCGCACCCGCGGCGCATCGAGGATCCCGCGCAGGAGATGCTCGACCGTCAGGTACTCGTGGCGCAGCTCGCGCGCCTTGCGGAATGCCTCGTTAAGGCAGAACTCGAGCTCACTGGACAACACTCAGGCTTCCTCCATCGTGCACAGCAGCGGGTGCTGGTGCTGCCGGGCGTAGCTGGTGACCTGGGCCACCTTGGTCTCGGCAATTTCGAACGTATAGACGCCGCAGGTTCCCTTGCCGCGGGTATGCACCTCCAGCATGACGCGGGTGGCGCTCTGCCGGTCGTGGCCGAAGACATGTTCCAGCACGTCGACGACGAACTCCATCGGCGTGAAGTCGTCGTTGACGAGGAACACCCGGAACAACGGCGGCTTCTTCAGCCGCGGCCTGGCCTCCTCGACCACCAGGCTGTGTCCGGTCTGCTCCGCTGTCTTGTCGAGTTCCGTTCCCAAATCCTGCCTCGTACGACCGCAGCGCGTTGTGGCTGCCGGTCACCATCAGTTATAGGGCCGCATCCGGCGCGGCACAAGCCGGCAGGCGGGATTCCTGACAGAAGCCGCTGCCACGCGCCGGCCGGGCGCGCCGGACCGGGCCGGCCGGGGTCGCCGACCATACGGATTGCCCCGCAATACCGCCTTGTGGCCGCTGCGCGGCTGCCCGTATCATGGCGAGCCGGCGGAATTGGCCGGGTGTAGCGCGGAAGGCGCCCTTTTCGGCATGCATTTTCTCCGCAAACTGTCCTCATCGGGAGCGGGTCCCGGCGAAGGCTGGGTGGCGCGCCTGACGGCGGCCGCACCGGCCGTGACCGCTATCGTGCTCGTCGTGGCGCTGGCGGCGCAGCTGGCGGCACTGGCCTGGCGCATGCTGACGCCTGAGCAGGCCGACGGGGTGCCCGTCCCCGACGCAACCCCGGTGGCTGGCGCCAACCTCGCCGCCATCGTCAATGCCCACCTGTTCGGCAGCGCGGCCCTGCCCGCCACTGGCGATGCCGCCTCCGCGCCGAACACGAACCTGCGGCTGGTGCTGGCGGGCACCCTCGCCGGCGCCGACCCGGCCCAGGGCTGGGCCATCATCGGCGAGACGGCCCAGGCCGCGCGCGTGTACGCGACCGGCGCCACGGTGTCCGGCGGCGCCCGGCTGCGCGAGGTCTACGCGGACCGCGTGATCCTCGAGCACGGCGGCCGGCTCGAGTCCCTGTCGCTGCCCCGGCTGGCCGGCGGCGCGCCCAGCCCGATCGCGTACTCGCAGGGCGAGGTGGTCTACCCGCCGCCGGAGACGTTGTCGGAGGGCGTCCGCCAGTTGATTGCGCAGGATCCGTCCGCCATCACCGACTTCATACGGCCGCAGCCGGTCTTCGCGGGCGGCCAGCAGAAGGGTTACCGGGTGTACCCGGGCCGCAACCGCAGCCAGTTTGCGGCGCTGGGACTGATGCCCGGCGACCTCGTGACCGCCGTCAACGGCGCGCCGCTCGACGACCCCAGCCGCGGGCTCGAAACCCTGCGCGGCGTGAGCGCCGGCGGCGCGGTGACGCTGACCGTCGAGCGCAACGGCCAGGTGCAGCAAGTGACCGTGGACACGGCCGCCATCCCCGTCACGCCGCCCGGCGCCAATCAACCACAACCCCTGCCCGGCCCGGACCAGTCCGAGTAGGGGCGATGCAAGGATGAACAAGATGTCTGCCCGACGACTGCCCGCCCTGACCCTGACCGCGCTGCTCGTGGCCGCCGCGGCGGCCCATGCGCAGCAGGGCCCGATGATCACCCCCAACTACAAGGACGCCGACCTCGGCCAGGTCATCGAGGCCGTCAGCCAGGTGACGGGACGGAACTTCATCGTCGACCCGCGGGTCCGCGCGCAGGTCACGATGCTGTCCTCCACGCCCATGAGTCCCGGGGCGTTCTACGAGGCATTCCTCGCCATCCTGCAGGTGCACGGCTTCGTCGCGGTGCCGTCGGGCGACGTCATCAAGATCCTGCCCGACGCCAACGCGCGGCAGCTGCCGGCCAACGACCTGCCGGACAGCGTCAGTGCGACCTCGGACGAGATCGTCACGCAGGTCATCCAGGTGCGCAACGTATCGGCCGCGCAGCTGGTGCCGATCCTGCGGCCGCTGATCCCGCAGTACGGCCACCTGGCCGCCTACCCGTCCTCGAACATGCTGATCATCTCGGACCGCGCGTCCAACGTGAACCGCATGGTGCGCATCATCCAGCGCATCGACACCGGCGGCGACGCCGAGATCGACGTGCTGCGCCTCGAGCACGCCTCGGCGGCGGACATCGTGCGCGTCGTCAATTCGCTGACGTCGGCGCAGGGCGCGGAAGCCGCCGTCGGCGCCAAGGTGGTCGCCGACGAACGCACCAACAGCGTGCTGCTGTCGGGCGAGTCCCAGCAGCGGCTGCGCATGCGCGCGTTGATCGCGCACCTCGATACGCCGCTGGATTCCGGCGGCGACACGCAGGTTCGTTACCTGCGCTACGCGGATGCGGAGAAGATCGCGGCCAAGCTCAAGGAACAGGCGCAGGGCACCGCGGCCGCGCCCGGCGCCGCGCCCGGCGCGCGCCGCCGACCGTTCGATCATGATCTGGGCGGAACCGGAGACCAACGCGCTGGTGATCACGGCACCGCCCAAGGTCATGCGCTCGCTGATGCAGGTCGTGGACCGGCTCGACATCCGCCGCGCGCAGGTGCTGCTCGAGGCGATGATCGTCGAGGTGTCGCGGGACGCGAGCCGCGACCTCGGCGTCAACTGGATCATCGACGGCTCGAGCGACGACTTCCTGGTGGGCCTGTTCAACCAGCCGATCAGCGGCGTGAGCCTGGTGGACGTGGCCCGCGGCATCGACGACCCGTCCACCGTAACCGCGGCGCCCGGCGGCCTGACCATCGGCGCGGGCCGCCAGCAGGACACCGGCACGAACTTCGCCGCGATCCTGCGCGCCCTGTCCGGCGACGGCGACACCAACATCGTGTCCATGCCGTCCATCATCACCCTCGACAACGAGGAAGCGCAGATCAAGGTCGCCCAGGAGGTGCCGTTCATCACCGGCCAGTTCACCAACACGGGCGCCAGCAACAGCGCGGTCAACCCGTTCCAGACCATCCAGCGCGAGGAAGTCGGCAACATCCTGAAGATCACGCCGCAGATCACCGACGACGACACGATCATGGTCAAGATCGAGCAGGAGTCGTCGAGCCTCGCAGCGGCGGTCGCCGGCGCGGCCGACCTGATCACCCAGAAGCGCACGATCTCCACCCGCGTGCTGGTGGACGACGGCGGCATGATCGTGCTGGGCGGCCTGATCGAGGACAACCTGACCGAGAGCGAGCAGCGGGTGCCGCTGCTCGGCAGCATCCCCCTGCTGGGCGAGTTGTTCCGGGTCCGCAGTACGAAATTGCGCAAGACCAACCTGATGGTCTTCATCCGGCCGCGCATCATACGCACGGCCGAGCAGGCGGCCATCGAAACCAACGCGAAGTACAACTTCATGCGCGACCTGCAGCTCGACCGCAACGACGGGCGCGTCAAGCTGATGCCAGGCGCCAAGCAACCGACCCTGCCGCAGGTCGAGGGGCCCACGGCTCCGGTGCAGCCGGTTCCCGGCCTGGACGCCGCCGAGCCCCCGGACAAGAGCGAGGGAAGCTGAGCCGATGAGCGCCGCCGAGCCGGTCCGCCCCGTGAACGTGCCGCGCCTGCCCTTCGCGTTCGCGAAGCGCCACGGCGTGTTCGTGCACGCCGTGGTCGACGGCAAGGTCCACGTCATCTACCGCGAGGGCGCGGCGCCCGGCGCCGTGGCCGAGATCCAGCGCCATGTCGGCCTGCCGGTGGTCATCGAGCGCACCACGGTCGCGGCCTTCGACGAACTGCTGGCCAAGGCCTATGAGGGCGGCGGTGGCGAGGCCGGCCAGATCGTCGAGGGCATCGAGGGCGAGACCGACCTGGCCGGCCTCGCCGAGGGATTGCCGGAGCCGTCGGACCTGCTGGAGAGCGAGGACGATGCGCCGGTCATCCGCCTGATCAACGCGGTGCTGACGCAGGCCGTCAAGGAAAACGCCTCCGACATCCACGTCGAGCCCTTCGAGAACCGGCTGGTGGTGCGCTTCCGGGTGGACGGCGTGCTGCGCGAGGTGCTGCAGACCAAGCGCGCCGTCGCGCCGATGCTGGTGTCGCGCATCAAGGTCATGTCGCGGCTCGACATCGCCGAGAAGCGCCTGCCCCAGGACGGCCGCATCAGCCTGCGTATCGCCGGCCGCGCGGTGGACGTGCGCGTCTCCACCATCCCCTCCGGCCACGGCGAGCGGGTCGTCATGCGCCTGCTCGACAAGCAGGCCGGGCGCCTCGACCTCGGCTCGCTGGGCATGGAGCCGCGGGTCCAGGCGATGGTGGACGAGATGATCCACAAGCCGCACGGCATCATCCTGGTCACCGGCCCCACCGGTTCCGGCAAGACGACGACGCTGTATGCCGCGCTCGAGCGCATCAACGACCATTCGCGCAACATCATGACGGTCGAGGACCCGATCGAGTACTACATCGACGGGATCGGCCAGACGCAGGTCAACACCAAGGTCGAGATGACCTTCGCGCGCGGGCTGCGCGCCATCCTGCGCCAGGATCCCGACGTCGTGATGGTGGGCGAAATCCGCGACACGGAAACCGCGCGCATCGCGGTGCAGGCGTCGCTGACCGGCCACCTGGTGCTGTCCACCCTGCACACCAACACCGCGGTGGGCGCGGTCACGCGCCTGCGCGACATGGGCATCGAACCGTTCCTGCTGTCCTCGACGCTCATCGCCGTGGTGGCGCAGCGGCTGGTGCGCAAGCTCAACCCGGACACGCGGGTGCGCTACACCGCGGGCGAGTACGAGCGGCGCCTGCTGAACGTGCCGGCGGGCGAGCCCGCGCCGGCGCTGTACCGGCCGCCGGGCGACCTGTCCACCGGCTACCGCGGCCGCACCGGCATCTACGAGCTCGTGGTGCTCGACGACAGCTTCCGCTCGCTGATCCACGACGGCGCGGGCGAGATGGAGATGGAGAGGCACGCCCGCCGCGCGACGCCCGGGATCCGCGACGACGGCCGCCGCAAGGTGCTGGCCGGCGAGACCTCGCTCGAAGAAGTGCTGCGCGTCACGCGGGAAGACTGATGGCGGCCTACGAATACACTGCGCTCGACCCGTCGGGCCGCGAGCGCAGCGGCGTCCTCGAGGCCGACGCCGCCCGCCAGGTGCGCGCCATGCTGCGCGAGCAGGGCCTGATGCCGGTCTCGGTCGCCGAGGTGGTGGACGCCCGCTCGAGCCGGCTGGGGCGCTACTCGTTCGCCCAGCGCGTCAGCGCGTCGGACCTCGCCCTGCTGACCCGCCAGCTGGCCACGCTGGTGCGCTCCGGCCTGCCGCTCGAGGAGGCCCTGCTGGCCGTCTCGCAGCAGAGCGAGAAGGCGCGCGTGCGCAGCGTGCTGGCGGGCGTCCGCTCGCGCGTGGTGGAAGGCCGCACCCTGGCCGAGGGCCTCGGCGCGTTCCCGCGGGTCTTCCCGGAGCTGTACCGGGCCACGGTCTCCGCCGGCGAGCAGTCGGGACACCTCGACGCCGTGCTGGAACGCCTGGCGGACTACACCGAGAAGCGCGAGATCCTGCAGCAGCGCATCCGCAACGCGCTGGTGTATCCGGTGCTGCTGACCGTCGTCTGCCTCGGCATCGTGGCGCTGCTGCTGGGCTACGTGGTGCCCGAGGTGGTGCGCGTGTTCGAGGCCGGCGAGCGCGAGCTGCCGGTGCTGACCCGCCTGCTGATCGCCCTGTCGGACTTCGTGCGCGGCTGGTGGTGGCTGATCATCGCCGGCACGGTGGCGGCCGTCGCCGGCCTGCGGCGCTGGCTGCGCAACGAGGACGCGCGGCGCGATTTCGACCGCCTCAAGCTGCGCATGCCGCTGGTGGGCCGCATCACGCGCGGCAACAACGCCGCGCGCTTCTCGCGCACCTTCGCGATCCTCACGGCCAGCGCCGTGCCGGTCCTCGAGGCGCTCAGGATCTCCGGCCAGGTCGTCACCAACGTGCCCATGCGGGAGGCGGTCATGGACGCGGCCGTGCGGGTGCGCGAGGGCGCGCCCATCGCCCGCTCGCTGGGGGCCCGCAAGCTGTTCCCGCCGATGCTCATCCACCTGGTGGCGAGCGGCGAGACCAGCGGCGCGCTGGACGCCATGCTGGAACGGGCCGCCGACAACCAGGAGCGCGAGCTGGACGGCCTGGTCAACACCGCGGTCGGCGTGCTGGGCCCGCTGATGATCCTGCTGATGGGCGCCTTCGTTTTCGTGATCGTGCTCGCACTCCTGCTGCCGATCTTCGAGCTGAACCAGCTGGTCCGCTGACACCCCCCCTTGCGCGGGGCCGCGCATTTTCTTATAAGGGCGCCGCAGCAGCGTGACTGCACGGGCATCACTCTCAGGTGGATGACGCACGGCGTCCAGGACATGAGCGAGAGGCCGGAAGAAGAATTCGAGGAAGAGGACGACGATGAGCTGGTCGAGGGTGACGACGACGTCGTCCTGGACGAGATCATCCGCGACCTCGACTCGACCAAGAAGCGCCGCGCGCCGCGCGGTGTCAACGAGCCTGCGTGGCGCAAGCTCGAGCGCTTCCTCGAGGAACGTCGCACCGCCGGCCTGCTCACCGATTTCGACGACTACGACGTGGGCGACGGGAGGCCGGCGCCGAAGGGAAAGCAGGGCCGCAAGGGAAACGGCGGCTAGCCGCCCGCTAGCGGAAGTCCCGCGACCGCGCGGCCAGCTCGCCCAGCAGCGGTGAGCGGTCCTCGAGGCGGCGCGCGACGACGTGCAGCACGTCCCCCTCGCGCTGGATCGTGCCGCTCACGCCCAGCAACCGCGCGCCCAGCAGCACCTGGCGCTGGCGCTCGCCGAGCGCCCGCCACACGATCAGGTTGAGGTGCCCGGTCTCGTCCTCGACCGTCACGAACGTCACCCCGGAGGCCGAACCCGGCCGCTGCCGCGTCACGACGATCCCGCCGGTGAGCACGCGCTCGCCGGCCTCCCGCTCCCACAGCTCCGCAGCGGTCAGCCAGCCCGCCGCCGCGAGCCGGTCACGCAACAGCGCCAGCGGGTGCCGACCCAGCGTCAGCCCGAAGGCCCGGTAATCCGCGACGATGTCCTCCCCCTCCGCCGGCCTGCGCAGCATGGGCAGCGCCTCGGCGCACGTCGCCCCGGGGGCGAGCGGCAACGGGGACTCGACCCCCGTGACGTGCCAGACCGCGCGATGGCGGTGACCGGTGAGGCCGGCCAGCGCCCCGGCTGCGGCCAGCGCCTCGAGGTCGGCGCGGCCGAGCTGCGCGCGCGTGGCCAGGTCCTGCACGGAGCGATACGGCCCCTGGCTACGTGCCTCCACCAGGCGCAGCGCGCCCGTCCGCGACAGGCCGTGCACCGGCGCAAGGCCCAGGCGCACCGCCAGCCGCCCCTCGCCGTCCGGCTCGAGCCCCGCTTCCCAGTGGCTTTCGTTCACGTCGATCGCGTGCACGGCCACGCCGTGTGCGCGCGCATCGCGCACCAGCTGCGCAGGGGCGTAGAAACCCATCGGCTGGCTGTTCAGCAGCGCGCAGCAGAACGCGGCCGGGTGGTGGCGCTTGAGCCACGCCGACACGTACACCAGCAGGGCGAAGCTGGCCGAGTGGGACTCCGGGAAGCCGTATTCGCCGAACCCGAGGATCTGCTGGAACACCTGCCGGGCAAAGCGCTCCTCATAGCCGCGTTCCCGCATGCCCTCCACGAGGCGCTGCTCGAAGGGGCCCAGCGAACCCTTGCGGCGCCACGCGGCCATGGCCCGGCGCAGCCGGTCGGCCTCGCCGGGCGAAAAGCCCGCCGCCACGACCGCCAGCTGCATCACCTGCTCCTGGAAGATCGGCACGCCGAGCGTGCGCTCCAGCACGCCCTGCACGGCCGCGCCCGGATAGACGACCGGCTCGGCGCCGCTGCGCCGGCGCAGGTAGGGATGCACCATCTGGCCCTGGATGGGCCCGGGCCGCACGATCGCCACCTCGATCACGAGGTCGTAGAAGCTGCGCGGCCTGAGCCGCGGCAGCATCGCCATCTGCGCCCGCGACTCGATCTGGAAGACGCCGACCGTGTCGGCCCGGCACAGCATGTCGTAGACGGCGGGGTCCTCGGGCGGGATGTCCTCGATGCGCAGCCGCGTGCCGCCGGACTCCGACACGAGATCCAGCGCGCGGCGGATGGCCGCGAGCATGCCCAGCCCCAGCACGTCCACCTTCAGCAGGCCGAGTTCGTCGAGGTCGTCCTTGTCCCACTGGATCACCGTGCGGTCCGGCATCGCGGCGTTCTCGACCGGCACGAGTTCCTCGAGCGGGCCGCGCGAGATCACGAACCCGCCCGGATGCTGCGACAGGTGCCGCGGGAAGCCGACCAGCTCGCGCGTCAGCCCCAGCAGGCGCACCATCGCCGGGCTGGCCGGATCGAAGCCGGCCTCGCGCACGCGCTCGCCGTCCACCTCGCCCCCGTCCCACCACTGCATGGCCCGCGCCAGCCGGTCCACCTGCAGCGCGTCGAGGCCGAGCGCCTTGCCCACGTCGCGCACGGCGCTGCGCGGCCGGTAGCGGATCACCGTGGCGGCCAGCGCCGCGCGGTGGCGGCCGTACTTTGCGTACAGGTACTGGATGACTTCCTCGCGGCGCTCGTGCTCGAAGTCCACGTCGATGTCCGGCGGCTCGTTGCGCTCGCGCGAGATGAAGCGCTCGAACAGCAGCGACATGCGCGACGGGTCCACCTCGGTGATGCCGAGCGCGTAGCAGGTGGCGGAATTGGCGGCCGAGCCGCGACCCTGGCACAGGATGCCGCGCCCGCGCGCGAACGAGACGAGGTCGTGCACGGTCAGGAAGTAGCGCTCGTAACCGAGCTCGGCGATCAACTGCAGTTCCCGCCCGACGAGTTCCGCCACCGCCTGCGGCACGCCCTGCGGCCAGCGGCGCTGCAGGCCCCGGGTCGTGAGTTCGCGCAGGTGGGCCGTGGCCGTCACGCCCGGCGGCACGATCTCCTGCGGATACTCGTAGCTGAGCTGGTCCAGCGAGAACGTACAGCGCGCGGCGACCTCCAGCGTCGGCTCCAGCAGGGCGCGCGGATACCTGCGCGCCAGCGACCGCAGGCTGTGCAGGTGGCGTTCGCCGTTCGGCCCGAGCGCGCGGCCTGCGGCGGCCAGCGGCACGCCGAGGCGGGTCGCGGTCAGCAGGTCCTGCAGGACACGGCGCCGGCGCACGTGCATGTGGACGTTGCCGGCGGCCACGACGGGCATCCCGACCCGTTGCGCCAGCGCCGCCAGGCGCGCGAGTTGCGCCTGGTCCGTGCCATCGCTCGGCAGCTCGACGGCCAGCCACAGCCGTCCGGCGAAGCGGTCCTGCAGCCACGCGCCCTCGGCCGCGTCCGCCGGGCGGCCCGGCAGCCACAGCACGAGGCAGTCGTCGAGGCCGGCCTCGAGGTCCGCCCGCCCGAGCGCATAGCCCCCCTTGGGCGCGGCCCGGCGGCCGCGCGTGATCAGCCGGCACAGTGCGCCATAGCCGGCCCGCGTGGCGGCCAGGCAGACGATGCGCGGGCCGTCGTGCAGCACGAACTCGCTGCCGATGATCAGGCGCAGGCCGGTCTCGCGCGCCGCGACGTGGGCGCGCACCGCGCCCGCCACGGAACACTCGTCGGTGATCGCCAGCGCCGCGTAGCCGAGCTCCGTCGCACGCGCGACGAGTTCCTCGGGATGCGACGCGCCGCGCAGGAAGGTGAAGTTGCTGAGGCAGTGCAACTCGGCGTATGGCATCAGCCGAACACCCCGTGCAGCCACCAGCGGCCCTCCCGGCCGCGCTCCCGGTACACCCACAGGCGCAGGCCGTCCGGCGTGCGCGCGTCGTAATAGTCGCGGCGCACGTCGCGGCCGTCCCACCAGCCGGTCTCGATGCGCTCCGGGCCGCTGGCCAGTTCCAGCGGCTGGCCGCCGTGCAGCGGCCGGCCATTGCGCTCGCGCAACCGCTGCGGTTCCACCAGCATCCACAGCGGGCGCGGCGCGACCGGGAGATGCGGCTGTTGCTGTGGCGGGCGGGATCCGGAGCGGACGGCCGGTTCCGCGACGCGCCAGGCCGACTCCGGGCGGTGCTCGGGCACCAGGCAGACGCCGAACACGGCATCGCTGCCGAGCCGCGCACGCAGGCGCTCGACCAGGCGCACGGCGTCCTCGGGATCCGCATCCTGCGGCGTGCGGCCGAGCAGCGGCCTGTCCTGCAGCAACAGCGGCAACGCGACCGTGGAGCGCAGGCGCAGCGCGAGCGTCGGCGCCGGCAGCAGCGTACGCGCCAGCCGTTCGCGCAGCAGCGCAAGGAGGTGCCCGCCGTCGCCGCTCGGTCGCGCCAGCCCGAGCCTGAGCCGGGTGGCGGGCCCCGTGCGGTGCCTGAACCCGACCGTCAGCCCGCTGACCCCGGCCGCGCGGGCGCGCAGGAAATCCTGCAGGCGGCCGAGCAGCGCACCCAGCGCGGCCTCGATGAGGCGGAGCGAAGCGCTTTCCGCGGGCAATTCGAGGCTCGCGTCGAAGCGTTCCGGCATGACCGCGCGCCGGCGCGGCTCGCGACGACGCCCGAAACCCGCATCGAGTTCTTCCAGCAGCGCGGGGCCGAAGCGCCGCGCAAAACCTTCGCGCGGCAGGCGGGCAAGGTCGGCCAGCGTGCGTGCGCCCAGCCTGGCCAGCGTGCGGGTCGCCGCTTCCGGCCAGCCCAGGCAGCCGAGCGGCAGGCGCGCGGCGAGCGCCGGCAGCCCGTCCACGGATTCCACGCACAGGCCCAGGCCCGCGCGCACCAGCCACAAGGCGGCCCGGGGTGTCGGCGCAATGGCCGTGACCGCGTGCAGCCCGGCCCCGCGCAGTTCACGCCCGGCACGCCGCCGCAGCGCCTCGGCGCCGCCGAAAAGCCCCAGGCTGCCGCGCACCTCTGCCAGCAGGGCATCCGGTGGCTCCAGGCTCACCAGCGGCGTGAATTGCGTGGCCCAGCGCGCAAGGCGGTCGAGCAGCGCCGTCTCGGCGGCCGGCCGGCGCTCGTGCACCACGAGTCCGGGCACGAGCGCCAGTGCCGCGTTGAGGCCGATACCGGGCGCCACGCCACGGCGCCTCGCCGCCTCGCTGACCGCGACGACCACCTGTCGCGCGCCGGCGCCCTCGACCGCGCAGGCGGCATCGTGCCCGGCGCGGTCGCCGCCGGCACCGAACGCTTCGAGCGGAAGGTTCGGCAAATAGGCGCACAGCCACAGCTCGCGGGCCGCCGGTCGCGGCGCGCCGGGCGGCTCTGCAGGCACCAGCACGAGCGCCGGCGAGGCCGGTGCCGGCATCGGTGCATCGAACAGGTCGTCGGTGCGGGAAGGCATGGGAAAAGGGTGGATGGTGATCGGTGACCGGTGATCAGTGATTGGTGATCGGTAAGAGGGAAGTTCCTGCAACCCACTGATCACCGATCACTGATCACCGATCACTGCTTTCCTCCATCACCCCCTCCACCCTCCCCGGCGTGCCGCCCTGGCTTTTCAGGATCACGATGTCCAGCGCCCGGCCGCGGGCCTCCAGCAGCAACCTGAGCGAGGCCGGTGAGGGTTGGTGTGCGTGCCGCGGGGGCCTGAACAGCACGCCCAGGCCGCCGCTCTCTTCGGCGGCAAGTTTCAGGCGCCGCAGCATGCGCACATCCGCCGCATCCGCCCAGCCGAGCGCGGCCGTGCAAGCGTGCGAGCGCAACGCCTGCTCCATGGCCCACAGCGTCGTGCAGGCTGCGGCGCCCGCGGGCGCCGGCCACCGGCGCAACGTGTCCGGCCGCACGATCAGCATGCGGCCGGGATCGAGCCCGGCGCCGGCCAGCGCCGGCGCATAGGGCAGGTAAGGCGGCCCGAGCCAGGCGATCCAGCGCCGCGGGCCGGCCCCCCCGGCACCCAGCGTGCGCAACGCGGGGACGAGCAGTTCGAGCTCGCCCATGCCGTGCGCGGGCACCAGCAGTTCGATCAGCGTGCCGGGCGGCCATCCTCCGCCGGGCAGGCGCGCATCCAGCCGGCGGAAGCCGGTGGGGATGGCCTGCGGCGTGCCCGCCGCGGCAGCGCCCCGCCAGATCGCCGGATGCCGCAACAACTCGTCGAGCCGGGCGCCGTCCATTTCATGGCCCCGGACGCGCCCGCCTACTGCACCGTGTCCACGTTCCTGCCGCGGCGCAGCACGCCGACCACCACGCCCTCGATGACCATCGACTGCTCGCGCAGGTCGACCCGGATGGGCTCGAAGTCGGGGTTCTCGGGCAGCAGCCAGACCACGCTGCCTTCCTGCCGGTAGCGCTTCACCGTCACCTCGTCCTCCAGGCGCGCGACGATGATCTGGCGGTTGCGCACGTCGGTGGAACGGTGCACGGCGACCAGGTCGCCGTCGAGGATGCCGACGTTGCGCATGCTCATGCCGCTGACGCGCAGCAGGTAGTGCGGGCGCGGGCTGAACAGGTCCGGGTCGATCTGGTAACGGGCCTCCACGTGTTCCTCGGCCAGGATCGGGCGGCCGGCGGCCACGCGGCCGATCAGCGGCAGGCCGAACTGCTCGCGCAGCGCGTCCTTGAGCACGATGCCGCGCGAGGCGCCCGGCATGAGGTCGAGCACGCCCTTGCGTTGCAGGGCGCGCAGGTGCTCCTCGGCCGCATTGGCCGAGCGGAAACCCAGCGCCTCGGCAATCTCGGCCCGCGTGGGCGGCAGGCTGTTTTCCGCGACGCACCGCTGGATGAACTCGAGGACCTGGCGCTGGCGAGGGGTGAGTTCCGACATGGCGACACCTGTATGAATGAACAGTTACTGTTGATTTATACAGTTACACGGGAAAGAAGGCAAGAAGAAGTGATTGCGGGCCCCAAGGTCGCCCTCCCCGGGTGCCGCGACGTGGTCGGCGGCCCGGCGCTCGCGGGTGAGTACCCGGCTTCCGCAACCCGCTCGTCAGCCACGCCGTCAGCCTGCCGCACCCGGCAGCGCGCCACGACCTCAGGCTGCACGAGCACGGCCTCTGCATCCCCGATCGGCCGATGATGAACTTCGCGCCGCGCCCCGGCGGCAGTACTCCGTGCGTCGGCAACACTCTCGCCGAGGCGCAGCGCTCGCTGCGCCACTTCCAGGCCCGCGATGCCGGACGCCTGCGCCGCACGGCGGCTCGCTTTCGTCCAAAGCGGTTTTCGGCTACAATAAGTCCGGTCAAAGCCGTGCAATCGGAACGGAACACCGGTGCCGGCGCGCCCGTCTGGGCGGCTTGTCTCGTTCCAAATTGCCTCAAGAGGAAATGAAGTCATGTCGAATATCCTGAAGGTGGGCGTCGTCGCCGCCGCGCTCGTGCTGGCCGCGGGTTGCACCGATATCAAGCCGCTGCAGGCGGATATTGATTCGCTGAAGTCACAGGTCTCCAAGCTGCAGGGTGACGTCGATTCCGCCAAGATGGCGGCTGACGGCGCGAGCCGTGCAGCGGCGTCGGCTGGCGAAGCCGCCAAGGCCGCGCAGAACTCGGCCGGTCAGGCCATGTCGGCCGCGCAGGCCAGCCAGGCTTGCTGCGACGCCAACAGCGAGAAGATCGACCGCATGTTCAAGAAGTCGATGTCCAAGTAATCGACCTCAGTTCGATCAGCAAGAAGCCCCGCGGCGGACTCCGTCGCGGGGCTTTTTCTTTTCCGGCGGGAACTGCGTCTAGCGGGCGGCCAGGGTCTCGCCGTCCAGCGACACCCTGACCGGCATGCCGCGCGCCTCGCTGAAGGCACGCTGCACGGCCGTCCAGTCCACCGGCACGATCCGTTCGCGCGTCGCCTGCACGACGAGCCGCGTCAGGTCCGTGAGCGTCGGCGGGACGACGTCGTCTTCCTTGAGCGCCGGGTGCACCTCGACCCACAGATGCCCGGCATGCCAGCCGGCCTTGAACGGCTGGTTGACGATGTTGACCGGCGTGTTGACCGGCACCGCGCCGAACAGCTCCTCGATGTCCTCCGGGTACAGACGCATGCAGCCGTGTGTCACCTGCATGCCCACGCCGGCCGGCCGGTTGGTGCCGTGGATCAGGTACGCCCCGCCGGGGATGCCGAGGCGCATGGCGAACAGCCCCAGCGGGTTGTCCGGGCCGGCCGGCACGACCGCGGGCAGGATGTCGCCGCGCTTCGCATGCTCGTCCCGTACGGACTTCGGCGGATACCACTGCGGGTTCTTCACCTTCTGCACGATGCGCGTCGAGCCGAGCGGCGTGTTCCAGTCCATCTTGCCGATGCTGACCGGGTAACTGCGCACTTCGGCCGGCGCGCCGGGCGGCGCGGGCGGAAAGTAATAGAGGCGGTGTTCCGGCAGGTTGATGACGATGCCCGTGCGCGCGGCCATCGGCAGCAGGCGCTGCTTGGGCAGGTCGATCTGCACGCCGCTGCCCGGCAGCCACGGATCCACGCCCGGATTGGCGTTGACGATTTCCTCGTAGCCCAGGCTGTAGCGGCGCGCGATGTCGATCAGCGTATCCGTGTGCAATGCCGCCACCGCGCGCGGCTCGCCGACCAGGTCACCGCCCGCGGTCGGCAGCAACAGCGTCTCGGCGCCGGCGGCGACCGCGCCCGCCATCGACACCAGGACCGACAAAGTCACGACCGTCTTGCGCACCTTGACTCCCTGCCGCGGGCCAGTTTGCCGCCGTACTGCCATGGACCGCGCCAGGCCCCTGCGGGTTCCCGCTCAGTAACGCACCAGGGCCGAGCCCCAGGTGAAGCCGCCGCCGAAGGTCTCCAGCAGCAACAGGTGCCCGCGACGGATGCGCCCGTCGCGCACGGCGGTATCGAGCGCCAGCGGAATGGACGCCGCCGAAGTGTTGCCGTGGTCCTGCACGGTCAGCACGACCTTGTCCATCGGCATGTCCAGCTTGGCGGCGGCGGCCTGGATGATGCGCAGGTTGGCCTGGTGCGGCACCAGCCAGTCGATCTCGTGCCGGTCGATGCCGTTCTTCGCCAGCGTCTCGTCCACCAGCCGCGACAAGGTGCGTACGGCCACCTTGAAGACGTCGTTGCCCTGCATCGTCACGGCGGCGGGCGCCCCGGCGCGCAACTTGTCGAAGCCGGACGACACGCCGTACGGAAAGTACAGCAGGTCCTTGTAGCGGCCGTCGGAGTGCAGGTGCGTAGCGACGACGCCCGCCTCGACCGACGGCGTCAGCACCACCGCCCCGGCGCCGTCGCCGAACAGCACGCAGGTGTTGCGGTCGCTCCAGTCCGTGATGCGCGACAGGCACTCGGTCCCGACCACCAGCGCGCACTTGCTCTCGCCGAGGCGCACGAACTTGTCGGCCACGGACAGCGCATAGATGAAGCCGCTGCAGGCGGTCTCCAGCGAGAACGCCGGGCAGCCGTGGATGCCGAGCCGCTGCTGCAGCAAGGTGCCCGTGTTGGGGAAGACGAGGTCGGGCGTGGTCGTGCCGACGATGATCAGGTCCACGTCATCGGTCGTCAGGCCGGCCGCGCGCAGGGCGCGCCGCGCGGCGTGCTCCGCCATCGTGGAAGAGGTTTCCTCGGCCGCGGCGATGTGCCGCCGCTCGATGCCCGTGCGGGTGCGGATCCACTCGTCCGTGGTGTCGACCGTCTTCTCGAGGTCGGCGTTGCTCAGCACCTTGTCCGGCAGGTAACTGCCGGTGCCGGCGATCCGTGAGTACATGATCCCACCCCCCTTCCGGGCAACGGCCGGCGCGACGCCGGCCTGTCAGCGGGCGACGCCCGCCGGGACGCTGCGGACCTCAGTCCTGCGTATCCTCGGCCGGCTTCTCGATCACCTGCTTGCCGCGATAGTAGCCGTCGCGGCTGATGCGGTGACGCGCGTGCGTCTCGCCGGTCGTCGGGTCCTTGGACAGGGCGGGTTTCTTGAGGCGGTCGTGCGCGCGGCGCATGCCGCGGGTGGACGGCGTCTTTCGGCTCTTCTGAACGGGCATCTCGGGTCTCCAGTCTCAACGCTTCAGTAGTTCTCTCAATCCTGCGAACGGCCGTCGCAGGCCCGTCTCCGGGCCGGCCGCGCCGTCGACACCGGGCGCCGCGCCCCGGGCGCACGCCGTGCCTTCGCCGTGCTTCGCCACGAGCGGCAAGGACAACAGCAGTTCGTCCTCGACCAGTTCGCGCAGGCTGACCCGCCCCTGCGGCACGGCCAGCTCATCGTATCCCGCCGGCACGCCGCCGGTCTGCCTGCCCTCGACCACGAACGCCAGCCGCGTCCGGGACTGCAGCGGCTCCTGGTACGGCTCGAGGCAGCGCTCGCACCGCAGGCTGGCGCCAGCCTGCACCTCCAGCTCGCAGCCGGCAACCTGCGGCGCGGCCTGCAGGAAGCGAAACTGCGCCTCGGCGTCGCCGCCGGTCCCGGCCAGTGCGTCGGCCAGGCGCGGGAACTCCCGCAGCGCATATCGACGTGTGACGGTGGCGCCCTCGGCCGCCAGTGCCTCGACGTCCACTCGATCGTCCGGGGGCGCTGACATGGGCGCGGTATCATAGTGACCGCACCCGCCTGTGTCAAAATAAGCCGGCCCGCAAACCCTTGTTTTTCCACGCGCTATGACGTCCATGCCGTCGCTGATCCTGGCTTCTACTTCCACCTACCGGGCCGGACTGCTGGCGCGGCTCGGTGTGCCGTTCCTGGCGGAGGCGCCGGGCACCAGCGAACAGGCGCAAGACGGGGAAGACCCCGTGGCGCTGGCCACCCGCCTCGCCCGCGACAAGGCCGCGGCCGTCGCGCGGCGCCACCCGGACGCCTGGGTCCTGGGCTCTGACCAGGTCGCGATTCGCGACGGCGTCAGGCTCGGCAAGCCGCTGGACGCGCCGCGCTGCGAGGCGCAACTGCTGGGCTCGAGCGGACGGCAGGTCCGGTTCCTCACCGCGGCCTGCCTGCTGCGCCAGTCCGACGGCCGCCTGCTGCAACACCTGGACGAGACGCGGGTGACGTTCCGGCGGCTCGACCCGGACCGCATCCGCCAGTACGTCAGCCGCGAGCGCCCGTTCGATTGTGCCGGCGGCTTCAAGAGCGAGGGCCTGGGCATCGCCCTGCTGGAGCGCATCGAGAGCGAGGATCCGACCGCGCTGGTCGGCCTGCCGCTGGTCTGGGTCGCCGCCGCGCTGCGCGAAGTGGGGCTCGACCCGCTGGCCGCCGGCCGCTAGCCGCTGCCCGCCAGGCGCTCGAGCACCGCCTGCAGATCCGCAGGCAGCGGCGCGACGACCTGGCAGGGCTGCCCCGAGTCGGGCCAGGTGAACGCAATCGAGCGTGCGTGCAGGAACATGCGCCGCAGGCCCAGCGACTTCATCTCGTGGTTGAATTCGCGGTCGCCGTACTTGTCGTCGCCCGCGACCGGGTGCCCCGCGAAGGCGGCATGCACGCGGATCTGGTGTGTGCGCCCCGTGTGCAGCGCCACCTCGACGAGCGTCGCGCGCGCGCCGAAGCGCTGCGCCGGCTCGAAAGTGCTCGCGGCCTGCTTGCCTTCCTCGTGCACCTTCACGACGCGTTCGCCCCCCTGCCGCAGGTTGGTCTTGAGCGGCGCACTGACCTGCTTGCGGCCCAGCGTCCAGCGTCCCTTGAGCAGGGCAAGGTAGCGCTTCTCCACCCGTCCCTCGCGCAACAGCGCATGCAGCGCGCGCAGCGAGGCGCGATTGCGGGCCACCAGCAACACGCCGCTGGTGTCGCGGTCCAGCCGGTGGGCGAGCTCCAGGTCCTCGCCCGGGTGCATCGCGCGCAGGGTCTCGATTGCGCCGAAAGACAGGCCCGATCCGCCGTGCACCGCGATTCCCGCGGGCTTGTCGAGCGCCAGCAGGCGTTCGTCCTGGTAGAGGATGGCCTGGCGCAGCAACTCGCGCGGTGCGTCGGGCACCCGCGCCGGCTCGGCCGCCGGCGCGGTGCGCACGGGCGGCAGCCGCACCGTGTCCCCCGCCGCCAGCCGCTGCTCCGGCTTGGCGCGCCTGCCGTTGATGCGAACCTCGCCGCGCCTGAGCAGCCGGTAGACGCGACTGCGCGGCACGCCCTTCAGCACGCGCAGCAGGAAATTGTCGATTCTCTGGCCCTCCTCGCCCGGCCCCACGTCATGGTGGCGCACCGTTGGGGGAGGATTTGCGCCGGCAGGCATGTTTATTCCCTAAGGTATTGATTTTCCGCAGGCTTAACGCTAGTGTTCCGCCCCGTCAGTCTGGCTGGCGCCGGCCGCACATGTTGCGGAAGCGCCGCCGATGATTGCGCGGCAAACCCCGTGAGCACACCCCGCCAACGCGGCCGGTGTCCATTCCGGGCAGGCGCCGCATGTTAGTTGGTCCTGGTCATCCAGGCCATCGCCCGGCCGAAAGCTTGGACGCGTGCCCAGACGGGCGCAGTCCGCGGAAGATCGAGAGAATCCCAGGCATGTCCGCAGCGTCGTGGCATCAGGTGGGGGTCCGTGAGCGCGCCGCAGGGCGCGCCGGTCCCGTCTGCCACGGACCTGCACGCCTGGCGAGGACCCTGCTCCGCAAGCGGACCGCAACGCGCACCCCAGGCTTCCCGGCCCCCCGTACCTCGGAAGGGGCACATGAAAAGAATGCTCATCAATGCAACTCAGCAAGAGGAGTTGCGCGTAGCGCTGGTTGACGGCCAGAAGCTCTACGACCTGTCCATCGAGCTACCGTCCCGCGAACAGAAGAAGGCGAACGTCTACAAGGGCCGCATCACGCGCGTCGAGCCCAGCCTCGAGGCGGCCTTCGTCGACTATGGCGCGCAGCGCCAGGGCTTCCTGCCGCTGAAGGAAGTGGCCCGCGAGTACTACCGGTTCCAGCCGGCTCCCGGCGCGCGCTACGGCATCCGCGACGTGCTGCAGGAAGGCCAGGAACTGGTCGTGCAGGTCGAGAAGGAGGAACGCGGCAACAAGGGTGCCGCGCTCACGACCTACATCAGCCTGGCCGGGCGGTTCCTGGTGCTGATGCCGAACAACCCGCGCGCCGGCGGCGTGTCGCGGCGCATCGAGGGCGAGGACCGCGACGCGACCCGCGATGCCTTGCAGGGGCTGCACATCCCGGACGGCATGGGCAGCATCGTGCGCACGGCGGGTGTCGGCCGCTCGACCGAAGAGCTGCAGTGGGACCTCGATAACCTGCGCGCCAACTGGGACGCGATCGTGGATGCCAGCGGCCGGCGCAATGCGCCGTTCCTGGTCTACCAGGAAAGCGACCCGCTGACCCGGTCCCTGCGCGACTACCTGAGCGACGACATCGGCGAGGTGCTGATCGACGATCCGGCCGCCTACCAGCGTGCCTCGGAGTACGTGCAGCGCTTCCTGCCGCCCGAGGCGCAGAAGATCCTCAAGGCGTACAGCGACGACGTGCCGCTGTTCACCCGCTACCAGATCGAGAGCCAGATCGAGTCCGCCTACGGGCACACGGTGCACCTGCCGTCGGGCGGCAGCATCGTCATCGACTATTCCGAGGCGCTGGTTTCGATCGACATCAACTCGGCACGCGCCACCCGCGCCGCCGACATCGAGACGACGGCCACCAATACCAACCTCGAAGCCGCGGACGAGATCGCGCGCCAGCTGCGCATCCGCGACATCGGCGGCCTGATCGTCATCGACTTCATCGACATGGAGCTGAAGAAGAACCAGCAGGCGGTCGAGGACCGGCTGCGCGAGGCGGTGCGCATGGACCGCGCGCGGATCCAGCTCGGCCGCATCTCGCGATTCGGCCTGATGGAGATGTCGCGCCAGCGGCTGCGCCCCTCGCTGGGCGAGGCCACCCACACGATGTGCCCGCGCTGCAGCGGCCAGGGCACGATCCGCAGCGTGGAGTCCATGGCGCTGGCGCTGCTGCGCCTGCTGGGCGAGGAGGCCCGCAAGGAGCGCACGGCGCGCATCGTGGCGCAGCTGCCGGTGGACGTCGCCACGTTCCTCATCAACGAAAAGCGCGAATGGCTCAATGAGGTCGAGAATCGCAGCGAGACGAGCATCGTCCTGATCCCGAACCCCAACATCGAGACGCCCAACTACTTCATCAAGCGCGTCAGGGACGATGAGGCCGGCCTGCCCGAGAACGCCGGCGTCAGTTACCAGATGAGCGCGCAGGCGCCGACCGAGATCGAGTTCAAGACGGCCGCCGAGAAGAATCCGCCCGCCGCCGGCCCGGCCGTGCAGACGATCGTGCCCGCCGCGCCCGCTCCGGTCAAAGCGCCGCGGCCGCAGGCTGCGGCGGGTCCCGGCCTGCTGGCACGGCTCGTGGGCTGGCTGAAGGCCCTCGGCGCGAAGGCAGAGCCCGAGGAACCCGTCGCGCAGCACGCGCCACGGCGACCGCGCGGCAAGCGTCGCCACGATGAGCATCGCCGCCGGCGGCGCAGCGAGCCCGGCGAGGCCACGGCACGCGCCAAGCCCGCCGACGACGGCCCGGGCGAAGGGAGCGAGCGGCCGCCGCGCGGCCCACGCCGCAGCAAGCGCGGTCGCGGCCGGCGGCGCGCCGAGGACGGCCAGGATGGCGGCGCTGCCACGCGCACCGAGTCGCGCCAGAGAAGCGCGCCCAGCCGCGACGAAACGGCCGCCGCGGCGCCTGCCGCGGCCGCCGCGTCGCGCACCCAGGCGCCGGGCAATGGCGAATCCGCCAACGAGGGTGAACCCAAGCGCCGCCGCCGGCGCCGGCGCGGTCGCGGCCGCAGCCGTAATGCCGACGGCGCCACAGGGCCGACCGTCGCGGCGAGCGCCGCGGGGACCGCGGCACAGCCGGCGCCGCGTGCCGACGAACCTGCCGCCGCGCCGCCCGCCGGCGCCGAACGCGCGGCCGATGCCGGCGCGGAGGCGACGGCGCCAAGGCCCGCTGCCGTGCCGCGCGAGCGGGCGGTCGTGGCCGTGACGCCGGTCCACTCAGCGCCGCACACGCCCGAGCAGCTGTCGCTGGCTACCGACGAGCCTGAGGCCGAGACCCCGCCGCCGGCGGACGCGCAGACCGCTGCGGCCGCAGGCGCCGAGCCGGCCGAGGCCGCTGCGGCGACCGCCACCGGCCCGGAGTCCCTGCCGCAGGAACAGGCCGCTCAGGAGTCCGCGCCGCAGCAGGAGGCGGCCGTGCAGGAGCCGGCCGCGGAGGAAGAGCTGGCGGAGAAGCCGGCTGCCGAGGAACCGCCCAGGGACGAACGAGCTGCGCAGACGACGACCACGGTACCCGTCGTCGTACCGAAGCCACCGCCGGCGACCACCTATACCGTCTGGTCGTCGTCGCCGTCCGGCGGCCACCACTTCGACCCGAAAGACCCCGACTGAGCGGCACCACCAGCGGGCACCGCCGCGTCAGCGCGCGGTGCCCGGCTGGTCTTCCGTGAGCGTTGCCAGCAGGCCGCGCGCGGCCTCCTCCACCAGGTCCAGCACGTCCTCGAAGCCGGTCTCGCCCCCGTAATAGGGATCCGGCACCTCGCGGCGCCCGCTGGCCGGGGCATAGTCGAGGAACAAACGCACCCGGTCACGATATTGCGGCGGCGCGATGCGCAGGAGCTGCGCCAGGTTCTCGTTGTCCATCGCCAGCAGGAGGTCGAAGCGCGAGAAGTCCCCCGCGCGCACCAGGCGCGCCCGCAGGCTGTCCATGGCGATGCCGCGGCGCCGCGCCGCAGCCGTGGCGCGGCCGTCGGGCGGATCGCCCACGTGGTACGCATGCGTGCCCGCCGAATCCACGGTGACATCGATGCCCCCGCCCTCGGTCGCCAGCAACTGGCGGAATACGGCTTCTGCCGTCGGTGAGCGGCAGATGTTGCCAGTGCAGACGAACAGGACGCTTCGGGCCACGGCCTCGCTCCGGAGTGGACGACCCCGGTAGTTTACCGCGACTTCGGCGCGGCATCTCGCAGCGACGCCTGGCCCGTGACGGCCTACAACGGCATGGACAGCCGCAGGGACACGCCGTGGCTGTCCGTCCGGTCCGAGAACTGCCCCACGTAGTTCAGGCGCAGCACTGCGCCGCCCCGGCTCAGCAGGTCCACGCCCGCGGCGGCGTCCAGGAAGCTCTCGTCCATGTCGCCGTGCACGGTGAACGCGGAGACGCCCTGCGGCGCGCCTTCGAAGATGGCGGACACCTCGGGATCATCACCCGCCAGGAAATGCGTGACGCCCAGCTGCGCGAAGGGCCTCAGCAACAGGCCGTTGGCCATCGTCCTCTCACCGCCGATCTCCAGGGCCGGGCTGATGCTGAAATAGGTCTCCGAGTGCCCGCTCACCTCCAGATTGGCCGCACCGGCGCCGGACTCCCGGAACCCGTCCGCATCGAGATGCGTGAGCGCCAGGTCGACACCGGGCTTCAGGTACCAGTCGCCCCGCTCGAACAGGCGCTCCCAGCGCAGCCGGCTGGCGACGAAGCTCAGGCCGTGATCGGCGCGGGCCTCGACGCCCGCGACCGGCAGGCCGATCCGGCGCCGGCTGTCGAAGGAAGCGAATCCGCCGCTGAGTCCCGCCGCGAGGACGTTCGCCCCGTAGTGGCCCTTCAGCACGAAGCCGCCCTGCCCCCGCATGCCTTCGCTGGTCGCGAGGGCTTCGGTGTGCGATGCAACCTCCTCGAGGGAGATGGCCAGGCCGGCGTGCCAGCGTTCGCTGACGGCTCTCTGGAAGCCGAAGGCGACGCTGACGGTCCTTTCCTCGAACCCCAGGTTGGCGCTGTCCGGGTCCCGCTGCAGGTCGCGATAGCTGGCCCGCATCCAGGCGCATTCGTCCTCCGCGACGAAGCGGAACTGGCCGTCCCGGGAACGGCAGCTCAGCATCGCGTCGCCGAACTCCACGCTGGACAGGACGGCGCCCGCTTGCGGCTGCGCGAGGCTCTCCGGGGACAGCCGGTCGTAGGCTGCGCCCAGGGCTGCGCTGTCGGGCATCGCGACCAGCGACTCGGTCAGCGGCGCCATCAGGTCGCTGCCGCCGGCGAGCTGGATGTTGTTGATGTGCTCGCCGATTGCCGCCCGGTTGAGGTTCAGCTGGACGGGTGCGAAGTCCACGGTGTACTGCAGCGACCGCTCGTTCGCGCTGGGCGCCGCCAGCTGGTAAGTGACCACGGCGGCCGGCGCCACGTCGAGCGTGAGACCGCTGCCGCTGATGCCGCCGGCGCTCGTCAGCAAAGCTATCTGATGCGAACCCGGCATGATGCGCCCGGCGTTCGTGGTGAGCACCGTCAGCGCGCCGCCGAGCTCCGCCGTGCCGCTGATGTTGAGCCGGTCGGCGGTGTTCGACCCGAAGTCGACGTCGTACCACAGCGTGCCGTTCGCGCCCTGCACGAAGTTGCCCAGCAGGTTGGTGGTGAGGAGGTTCTGGACGCCGCCCGGGGCCAGGTCGCCCGCATTCAGCAGCAGGTTGCCCGGGCCGATGTCGTAATACACGCCGGTGTTGAGGACGCCGTAATTCTCAAAGCGATTGGCGCCGTCACCGAGATACACCGAGCCGGTTACCGTGCCGTAGTTCTCGATGAACTCATGGCCCCCCGTTGCGATGATGGCATGACCATGAACCTCCGGTGCCGAAGTGATCAGGCCGTGGTTGAGCACCCGGTTGTCGTCTCCGCCGGCAAGGAAGATGCCGGCGCCCGGGCCGGTGCCGCCCACGACGGTGCCACCATTGATCGTCAGCTCGATGTTGCCGTTGCCTGCGCCACCGCCGCTCTGCGCGTAGATGCCGAATGACCTGTCGCCCAGCGCAAAGATCGAGCCGTCAAGCGTGACGCTGACGTTGCCGGCGATGCCCTGACCCGACGCGCTCTGCGCGAACAGGCCGTGCGCGGCGTCGCCCAGGGTCCGGATGGTGCCCGTATGCTCGACGAGCACGCTGCCCGCCGTGCCCTCGCCCCCGACGCTGCCGGCAAAGCTGATGCCGGCATCGGTGTCCACCAGCATGCCGATCATCGTGTCGACGAACGCGCTGCCCGTGATGCCGTGCGGGTTGTACATGCCGGCCAGGCCGCCGCCGCCGGCGATGCTCTGGGCGATGATGCCCATGGCGAAATGGCCTGCTGTCCAGATGTTGCCGGTGCTGAAGAGTTCGACGACGCCGCCGTCACCACCCGCACCGCCGTTGCCCTGCACGGTCATCTCGATATTGGTCAGGCCGACAATGTCGTCGAGCACCGGGATCTCCGGGATCGGCAGGTCGGTGTTCGAGAACTCGAACGTCATGGCGCTGCCGCCCGACCCGCCGCCGCCGCCGATGCTCTGCGCCACGATGCCGTGCGCGAAGGCGCCGGACGTCTCGATGTTGCTGTCGTTGGTGGCCGTGACGTCTCCGCCGTGGCCGCCACTGCCGCCGTCCCCGCCGAAGACCATCGTGGTGTCGAAGCTGATCAGGTCGAGCCAGGGAATGAAGTCCATCGGATTGGCGCTCAGGTCCACCTGGACCGAACGCGCATCGCCGCCCGTGCCGCCGCTGCCGCCCACACTCTGGGCCATCACGCCCGCGGCGAAGTGGCCCTCGGTGACGATCGTTCCGCCGTTGGTCACGGAGACCTCTCCGCCGATGCCGCCCGTCCCGCCGTCACCGCCGACTGCCAGCGTGAATGACATGCTGGGCGTCGGGATGAGGTCCGTCGGACTCGTCGGCGGAGGTGTCATGGAGAGACTGACCGTAGTCGCGTCGCCGCCGGCGCCGCCACCGCCGCCCACGCTCTGCGCAAAGACGGCGTTGGAGTAAGCGCCAAGGGTATGGATCAGGCCGGTGTTGCCGACCGTCACGGTGTTGCCGATGCCGCCGGCACCGGCGTCGCCGCCGATGGCCACGTTGGCGGAGATGTCGGCGTCAATGCCCAGCTGGATATTGGTCGCGTTGCCGCCATCGCCACCGCTGCCGCCCACGCTCTGCGCATAGACGCCGTAGGAGCGGAAGCCGCTGGTCAGTATCCCGCCATCATTGATGACGTCGACCGTGCCGGCCTCGCCGCCGCCGGCGCCCCGCCCGCCGATGGAGATGTTGGCGGTGATGGTCGGGATTTCGACGCCCTCGACCGGGATCACCGCCGAGATCGTGGTGGCGTGGCCACCTGAGCCGCCGCTGCCGCCCACGCTCTGGGCCATGATGCCGTGGCTGTTGCTGCCGGAGACGGCGATCCTGCCGGCGCTCTCGTTCTCGACGTTGACGGCGCCGCCGTCGCCGCCCGCGCCGCCCGTCCCGCCCAGCGCGAAGGTGAAGGAGATGACGGGCGCGATCTGCACGGCCGTCGCATTGCCGCCGTTGCCGCCACTGCCGCCGACGCTCTGCGCGAAGATGCCCGCCGAGTTGTTGCCACGCGTGGTCAACAGGCCGCTGTTCAGGACGTCGACCGTGCCGCCGTCGGTGCCCGCGCCGCCCCTGCCGCCGACCGTGACGAACATCGATCCGGCGCTGCCGCCATTGCCGCCGCCGCCGCCGACACTCATGGCGAAGATGCCCTGCGCCAGGTGGCCGCTCGTATCGATGCTGCCGGTGTTGGTGATGTCCACGTCGCCGCCCAGACCGCCGCCACCGCCGCTGCCGCCCACCGCGATGGTGGTTGCGATGGACGAGCCGCCGGAGCCGCCGCCGCCGCCGACGCTCTCGGCGTGAATGCCCTGGGCGCCGAAACCCGTCGTGATGATCTCGCCATGGTTGGTGATGGTGACGTCACCCGCGTCGTCGCCGGCGCCACCCCTGCCGCCCAGCGTGAACCACGTGCCAAAGGACCCGCCGCCGCTGCCGCCGCCGCCGCCGATGCTCTGCGCAAAGATGCTGTGCGCCCAGTTGCCTCCCGTGAGGATCCGGCCGAAGTTCTCGATGGTGACCTCGCCCCCGAGGCCGCCGCCGGCGCCCCTGCCGCCGAGAGAGACGATGCCGCCGGCGAAGCCGCCGTCACCGCCGCCGCCGCCGATGCTCTGGGCCATGATGCCGTACGAGTAATTGCCGCCGGTCTCGCCCTGCCCGGTCTCGATCAGTCCGCTGTTGCCGACGTAGACATCTCCGGCATTGCTGCCGACGCCACCGTAGCCGCCGATGGACGCAATGCCGGCGCTCGCGCCGCCGTCACCACCGCCGCCGCCGATGGACTGCGCATAGATGCCGCGTGCAGAATTGCCGCCGGTCGAGATCCCGCCTTCGTTCAGGACGTTGACGTCGCCGCCGTGCCCGCCCGCACCCGCGGCCCCGCCCACGCCGACGACGAGCGCCACGCCGGCGCCGCCGTCGCCGCCGCCGCCGCCGATGCTCTGCGCAAGGATGCCGTGCGAGTAGTGACCCGCAGTCGAAATCTGGCCGGATTCGAGGTTGACGATGTCGACCAGGTCACCGATGCCGGCGCTGCCGCCGTCGCCGCCCCAGCCGACGAGCAGGCTGACGGCTTGGCCACCAGTGCCACCGAAGCCGCCAATGCTCTGGCCGAAGATGCCGTGCGAGAAGTAGCCACCGGTCGTGATCTCGCCACCGCTCAGGATATTGACGATACCGCCATCGGCGGCAGCGCCGCCGCTGCCTGGGTCGCCTGTACCGATCCAGCCACCTGCGCCGCCCTGGCCCCCGCTGCCACCGACGCTGCGCGCCCAGATCCCGTGCGACGCCAGTCCCCCGGTGGTGATGTTGATGTTTCCGGTCATCGTTACAGACCCGGCGTCACCGCCCGTACCACCCAATGCGCCGCCGGTGAAGCCAACTCCTTCACCGCCGAGCCCGCCGATGCCACCTTCCGACATCGCGAGGACGCCGCTGGCATTGGCGCCGGCCGTATGAATGTCGCCATCGCCGGCGATGATAATGTCGCCGCCGCGGCCGCCCTCGCCGCCGGGCCGGCCGTACCGCCAGGTGCTGCCTTCGCCGCCGCGGCCACCGGTGCCGCCGCGGCTCGTCGCGACGATTCCGGCCGCGCCGACGCCGTGCGTGACGATCTCGCCGTCGTTGGTCACCTCAATGGTGCCGCCGTCGGCCCCGGCGCCGCCGGGCGTCGGTACCCGCCCCCAGAAATTGCCGTCGATGCCGGCAGGGCCTGCGCTGCTGACGGTGCGCGAGACGACGCCGTGCGAGCCGATGCCATAGGTCTCGATCCGGCCATTGTTGATGATGACGATCGCCGCGCCGTCGCCGCCGCCGACGCCGGCGTCGGCAAGCAAGCCATCCACGTAGGCCTGCATGTCGGGAAACAGCGGGGCTGCCGCGCCCTCTCCCAGTCCGCCGACACCGTATGCCCCGAAGCTGACGGACGGTAACGTCTGCAGGTTGTCATCCCGGTCGGCCGTGCGCGTGATCGTCAAGGTCGCCGCGGCGAATGACTGGTCGTTCGCGTGCACGAAGTAGGTGATGGAGGTGGCCAGTTCTTCGTCCGGTCCGAGCCCGTCGAAGATGTCGCCGGGATCGAAGTCGTACGTGCCGTCCGCATACAGCGTGAATGTGCCGCCGTTGCTGCCTGCCACTTCGACGCCGACGTTGTCCGGGTCGCCGCCGACCGATACGACTTCATAGGCTACCCCACTGGCGTCAAACGTCCGCAATGAGGCCTCCACCGACGGGTGATAGCTGCCGGTCTGGTTCTGCGCCTCGATGCCGAACGCCGCGTTGCCGGTCGTCGTGATGCTGGCGTGGTTTTCGACCGTCACCGCACCACCGGCGCCGATACCGCCCGCGGGGATCAACAGGCCGAGCGGGGGAATGTGGTCGATGCCCGAATTGGCGCCCGCGCTCAGGGCGATCAGGCCCTGGGCGCCAGCGCCGTCAGTCGTGACTTGCAGACCGCTGGCCGGCGCGCCCGCGATCAGCGTGAGGCGGCCGCCCGTCACGCTGTAGAAGTACACGCCCGGCCCGGCGGCCGGTGCAATCTCGCCGATCACCGCCCTCAGGTCGAGCGTCGTGCCGGTACCAAACGTGAGACCGTCCGGATGCTCGCCGCTGCAGGTCCAGACACCCGCGTCGAAGGTGCAGCTGCCGACTTGCGCCGTCGCCGGCGCCGGCAGCAGCAGGGCCGCCGGGAGCAGCGCGGCCACCAGGGCGCTGCACAGGCGACCCTGTACGGCAACACGCACAGCCGGCACCTTTGCGCCGTGTTCCTGAGCCGGGCACAGCTGTGCAAACGGCCGCCTGGCCGACATGGTCTTGCGCCTGGACATGATCCGCTCCTTGCTCCGGAGGCGGATCAGACAGGTCGAGGCTGCCCGCCTTCCAAGCACGGGCTGGACGCGGGGCACGATACGGCGCCGACCTGATACCAGCCCTAGACCTGTTTTTCTTTAGCGCTGGCGGGTCGGCGCACGAGGCACACCTGCCCGGACCGTGATCGATGACATCCCTGTTCGCACGGTCTTGGCGCCTTGTGAAGTCGTAGAAGACGTAGGCGGGAGCGTTTCATCGGCAATGCGCCAGCGGCGCAGGCATTTCGCGCGGAGCCGGCTACCAGTTTGAACCCGGTCTATTGTTTGGCCAGCCAGTTCGAGAATCGGTCCAAGGCCTCGCGTGTCTCCTCGCGCGACACCGCGAAGGAGATGCGGATCGTGCGCCGCCCCGCGACGGGATCGAAGTCCAGGCCGGTGTTGAACGCCACGCCGGTGTCCTCGAGCAACCGCCTGCAGAAACCCAGCGAGTCGTCGGTCAGGTGCCCGACCTCCGCGTAGGCATAGAACGCGCCGTCGGCCGGCGCGATGCCGGTGATGCCCAGTCCCTGCAGCGCCGCCATGACCGTGCGCCGGTTGTCGGCGTAGGTCACGATGTGCCGCGACAGCTCTTCGTCGGCCTCCATGGCCGCCAGCGCCGCATGCTGCGACAGCGCGGACGGCGTCAGGAACAGGTTGCCGGCATAGCTGTTCATCGCCTCGACCAGTCCCGCCGGCGCGATCAGCCAGCCCAGGCGCCAGCCGGTCATGCACCAGTATTTCGAGAAGCTGTTGATGGCCACCGGCGATTCGTCCAGCTCCAGCGCCGAGACGCCGGCCGGGCCGTAAGTGATGCCGTGATAGATCTCGTCCGAGACCAGCGCAATGCGCCGCCGTCGGCACACGTCCACCAGCGCGGAGAGTTCCGCCCGGCCGAGCATGCTGCCGGTCGGATTGGCCGGGCTCGCCACGATCAATGCGGCCGGCGCTGGATCCAGCTCCTCGATCATCGCTGCGGTCGGCTGGAAGTGCGTCTCGGCGCCGCAGGGCAGCTCGACCGGGACCATGCCCAGCGCGCGCAGTACGTTGCGGTAGGCCGGGTAGCCCGGACGGCCCATTGCGACGCGGTCGCCCGGATCCAGCAGCACCGTGAACGCCAGCACCAGTGCGCCCGAGGCGCCGGGCGTCAGCACGACCCGCTCCGGAGTGACCTCGACGCCGTACCAGTCGAGGTAGTGCCGGGCGATGCGCTCCTTCAGCGCACCGCTCTCCCAGTAGCCCAGCTTGTCCGTGCGCATGGCGCGCGCGGCGGCTTCCAGCGCCAGGCGCGGCGCGCCGGCCGAGGGCTGGCCGACTTCCATGTGGATGACGTCCAGCCCGCGCCGCGCGCGTGCGTGCGCGAGCCGGTTGATCGCCATCCCATGGAACGGCTCGACGCCGCTGCGAGGGGCGCTCATGCCTGCCGCGCGAGCAGCCGGCGCACCCGCTCGAGGTCCGCAGGCGTGTCCACACCCTGGCCCGGCGCTTCCGCGGCCGCCGCGACGGCGATGGGGATGCTGTTCTCCAGCGCCCGCAACTGTTCCAGTTTCTCGATTTGCTCCAGGGGCGACGGCGTCGCGGCCGCGAGGCGCCGCAGCGCGCCGCTGCGGTAGGCGTACAGCCCCACATGACGCCACGCGGCGGCGTAGCCGCCCGGCTGCGCGGACTGGCCGTCGCGCTGCCAGGGAATCGGTGCGCGGCTGAAATACAGCGCATGCCCGTCGCCACCCCACACCACCTTGACGACCGCAGGGTCCAGCAGCTCCTCGAGCGAGCCGATCGGCGTCGCCAGCGTCGCAATCCCCGCCTGCGGGTCGGACTCGAGCAGCGCCGCGGCCTGACGAACCAGTGACGGCGGCAGCAGCGGCTCGTCGCCCTGCACGTTGACCACGATGTCCGCCGCGTCCCAGCCACGGCGTTCGACGACTTCCGCGAGCCGGTCGGTGCCGGTCGCGTGCGCGGCGGAGGTCATTTCCACCATGGCGCCGAAAGCCGTGCAGGCCTCGGCGACGCGCGCATCGTCGGTCGCGATCACGACTTCGGCGGCGCCGGCCGCCGCAGCGTTCTGCCAGACGCGCCGGATCATCGGCTGGCCCGCAAGGTCCGCCAGCGGCTTGCCCGGCAGCCGTGTCGAGGCGTAGCGCGCCGGAATGACGATCCGGTACACGGCTTCAGCGGCCGAGCAAGGGGTCGTCGGACGCGAGTTGCCTGGCTTCCTCTTCGAGCATGACGGGAATGCCGTCACGGATCGGGTAAGCCAGCCGGTCCGCCCGGCAGATCAGCAGTTCGGCTTCCCGCGCGTGCAGCAACGGTCCCTTGCAGGCGGGGCAGGCGAGTATGTCCAGCAGTTTCGTGTCCACGGAATGTCCTCAGTTTCTGCGCGGCAGGGCCGCCTCGATGTACGACATCAGCCGCGCCGCATCCTCCGGCGAGAAGTCCGCGGCGATCTCCAGGTACCAGTGCCGCAATCCCGCCGCCGTGCCGCATTTTACGGCATCCTTCTCGGTCATCAGGACCGGGATGTCGTCCCCCAGCGCCGCCAGCGCCGCCGCCGGTTGCGCATGGTCCGGCAGCGGGTGCCGCTCAACCTGCGCGCCCAGTTTCTCGAGCAGGCGGAAGAAGCGCTCCGGGTGCCCTACCCCCGCCAGCGCCTTGACGCGTTCACCGCGGAACGACCACGGCGGACGCCGCTCGCCGTTCGCCAGGTTGACGAACTGCACCGCCTCCATCCCCATGCGCAATGCGCCGGGCAGGTCGCTGCCGGGGCCATTGACGACGACCACATCCGCCCGGCGCGCGCGCCAGGGGGGCTCGCGCAGCGGGCCGGCCGGCAGCAACAAGCCATTGCCGAAACCCCGCGCGCCGTCCACGACCACGATTTCCGCGTCGCGCGCCAGCGCATAGTGCTGCAGTCCGTCGTCGCACAACACCACTTCGCAGCGGGGCTCGAGCAGGCGCACGGCCGCCGCGCGGTCCGCGCCGACCGCCACCGGGGCAATGCCGCGCCGCGCCAGCAGCGCCGGCTCGTCGCCGACCCGCAGCGGGTCGTCGGTGGCTGCGACCAGGCGCGCGCGCGTCCAGCTGCCGCGGTAGCCGCGGCAGGCGATGCCCACCGCGTAACCGGCGGCCTGCAGCCGCGCGGCCAGCCACAGCACCAGCGGCGTCTTGCCCGTGCCGCCCACCGTGAGGTTGCCCACCACGACCACCGCGCGCGGCGAACGGTAGCTCGCCAGCCAGCCGCGCCGGTAGGCGGCCCGGCGCAGGGCCGCGGCCGCGCCGAACAGCCAGGCGCCGGGCAGCAGCCAGCGCCCGCGGCGCGTGCCCCCGTACCAGGTCTCGAGCAGCCAGTCGTGCATGGGGCGCGATCCGTCAGACGTTGAATTGCATCCTGTGCAGGGCCGCATACACGCCATTGCGCGCCAGCAGCTCGGCGTGCGTGCCGGTTTCCACCAGCCGGCCCTCGTCCATGACCAGGATCCGGTCCGCATTCTCGATGGTGGAGAGCCGGTGCGCGATCACCAGCGTCGTGCGGCCCTGCATCAACTCGCGCAGTGCCTGCTGCACGGCCCGCTCGGACTCCGTGTCCAGCGCCGACGTCGCCTCGTCGAGGATCAGCACCGGCGCGTCCTTCAGCAGCGCCCGTGCGATCGCCACGCGCTGGCGCTGCCCGCCGGACAGCAGCGCGCCGCGCTCGCCCACGCGCGAATCGAGCCCCTCCGGCAGCGCGGCCACGAATTCCAGCACGTGTGCCGCGCGCGCCGCGTCCTCGATGGCCTGTGCGGACGCCGTGGGCGCGCTGAAGGCGATGTTGTTGCGGATGCTGTCGTCCAGCAGCATGACGTCCTGGCTCACCAGGCTGATCTGGTCGCGCAGGTCCTTGAGCCGGTACTCGCGCACGTCCAGGTCGTCGAGCAGCACCTGGCCGCCGGTCGCGTCATAGAAGCGCGGCAGCATGCTGACCAGCGTCGACTTTCCGCTGCCCGAGCGCCCCACGATGGCGACCGTCTCGCCGGGCCTCGCCAGGAAGCTGATCTTGCGCAGCACCGGGCCCTGGCTCGCGTCGTATTCGAAGTCGACGGAGCGGAACTCGACCTCGCCACGGGCCAGCGCCAGCGGCCGCGGGCCGCCCTCGCCCTCGCCGGGCGTATCCAGCACCTCGAACACGCTGGCGCCCGCCGCGATGCCCTGCTGCAGCGGGCCGACGATGCCGACCAGCCGCCGCAGCGGCGCGGTGACCAGCAGCAGCGCGGTGAGGAACGACGTGAACTCGCCGATCGAGACGCCCTCGTGCAGCACCTGGCGGGTGGCGACGTACATGACCGCCGCCAGCCCGACCGCGGCGATCATCTGCACCACCGGGCTGGACACCGCCTTGACCGTCACCAGCTTCATGAAGCTGGCGCGGTTGCGCTCGTTGATGCCCTCGAACAGCGCCCGTTCCTGCGGCTGCGCATTGAACACCTTGACCATGCGGTGTCCCTCGAGCGCCTCCTTGGCGACGCGGGTCACGTCGCCCATCGAATTCTGGATGCGCTCGCTGTAGCGGCGGAACAGCCGGCTGGTCACGCGCATCAGGCCGATGATCAGGGGCGCCACGGCCAGCGCGAACAGCGTGAGGCGCCAGTTCATGTAGAACAGCCAGCCCAGCAGCCCGACGATCGTGAGCGTGTCGCGGATCATCGAGGTGACGGCGGTCGTGGCCGCCTCCGCCACCAGCTCGATGTTGTAGGTCAGCTTCGACAGCAGCTGGGCGATGCCGCGGCGGTCATAGAACGACGCCGGCAGCACCAGGTACTGCCCGAACACGTCCGCCCGCAGGCTCTTGATGACGTGCCGGCCCACCCATCCCGGCGCGTACACCGACAGGTAGTCGCCGATGCCGCGCGCCGCGAACAGCGCGATGATCCCCGCCGGCACGAGCAACAGCACGCCGGCGTCGCGCTCGACGAAGGCGCCGTCCAGGAACTCCTTGACCAGCCAGGCGAGTCCGGTGTCCACGGCCGCGAACAGCGCCATGCCGAACACGCCCAGCGTGAACATCGGCCAGTGCGGCCGCGCGTAGGACAGCAGCCTCAGGTAGACGCTCATGCCGCCGGCGCCGGCCGGTGGCGGTTCTGCTTTAGTCCTGCTCACTGACGGTCGCTATGTTGACCTGCGTGAAGCCCAGCCGCGCGGCGACGTCCATCACGCTGACCACCGCCTGGTGCGTGGCGCGCGCGTCGGCGCGGATCGTCAGCGGCCGGTCGCGCTCGCCCTTGGACTCGCGCACCAGCGCCGCGCGCAGCGTCTCCGGCGTGTTGTTGACGAGGCCCTGCTGGTTGACGCCGTAGGCGCCGCGCGCCGTGACGGTCACGACGATCGGGTCCTGCGGCCTGGCCACCGGCACCTCGCTGGCGCCGGGCAGCTCGACGCGCAGGCGCCCCTCCTCGACGAAGGTGGTGGACACCATGAAGAAGATCACCAGCAGCAGGACGACGTCGATCAACGGCGTGAGGCTGAGCTCGGGGTCCTCGCGGTGGTGCGGACTGAGCTTCATGTCCCGGCGGCCGGCGTGGCATCGGTGGCCGCGCCCAGCCGGTCGAAGGCCCGCACCAGCTTGATCGCTTCCTTCTCCATCTCCACGACCAGCGCGTCCACGCGACCGCGCAGGTAGCGGTAGCCGATCAGCGCGGGGATGGCCACGATCAGGCCCGCCGCCGTCGTGATCAGCGCCTCGCCGATGCCGCCCGACAGCACCCGCGCGTCGCCGACGCCCTGGGCGGTGATCGCCTCGAAGGCCTCGATCATGCCGGTCACCGTGCCCAGCAGGCCGAGCAGCGGCGTGATCGCCGCGATCGTCCCCAGCGCGTTGAGGAACCGCTCGAGCTCGTGCACCACGTGCCGGCCGGTGTCCTCGATCACTTCCTTCATGATCTCGCGACCGCGGTCGTGGTTCAGCAGGCCGGAGGCCAGCACCCGTCCCAGCGGCGAGTTGTGCTCGAGCGCCGTGATGTGGCGGTCGGTCAGCGTGCGCGTCTCGACCAGCTTCCAGACCTTGTCCGTCAGGGTGCGCGGGATGACCCGCTTCTCCTGCAGGGTCCACAGCCGCTCGAGGATGATGGCCGCTGCCACGATCGAGCAGACGATGATCGGCCACATCACCGGGCCGCCAGCCTTGATGATTTCCCACATGCGACGCGCATGATAGCGTGCGAGGGCCGATCCGGCACCCGTTCAGCGCCGCCACCAGCGCCGGGCCTCCCGGCGCTGCGCCCGGACCGGCCCGGGCCCGGCATCGGGAACGAACTCGACCCGCAGGGCGCCGCCGTCCGCGGTCGTCTCGAGCCGGGCACCCGCTGCGCGCCAGCGCGCCACGACTTCCTCGCGCGGCAGGCCCCAGCGATTGCCATGGCCGCTGGACACCAGCGCGATGCGCGCGCCGACCGCCGCCACCAGGGCCGCGGACGAGGACGAGGCGCTGCCATGGTGCGGCACGACGACCACGTCCGCGGCCAGCGGCTGCGCCAGCAGCGCGCGCTCGGCGCGGCGCTCGGGATCCGCCAGCAGCAGCGCGACGCCGCCCGCGCCGGCGATCCTGATGGCGCAGGAGCTGTCATTGCCCCGCCACGACCCGCCGCGCGGCGGGTGCAGGACCGTGAACTCCACGGCGTCCCAGGTCCAGCGATCCCCCGCCTCGCAGCGTGGCCAGGCCCACCGCGGCCCGGCGTCGCCCAGCCCCTGCGACACGCGCACGTTGCGCAACAGGTCCGCGACGCCCCCCGCATGGTCGTTGTCGGCGTGACTCACCACCAGCAGGTCCAGGCGGCGCACGCCGAGGCGCCGCAGGTACGGCACCAGGCTGACGCGCGCCGCGCTGCCTCCGCCCTGCCAGCTGGGTCCCGTGTCGAAGACCAGCGTGCGCGTGGCCGTGCGCACCACCGTCGCCAGGCCGTGGCCCACGTCGAGCACCGTCAGTTCGAATGCGCCCGCTGCGGGCGCCGCCGCCGGGCGCCACAGGCATGCGCACAGGAGCACCGCGGCCAGCGTGCGCGGGCCGCGCGCCGGCAGCACGACCGCCGCCAGCGAGGCGCCGAGCGCGGCGAGCAGCAACCAGCCCGGCGCGGCCGGCGGCGCGAACAGCGCGTACTCGCCCTGCCCGACCGCCAGGAGCCAGGGCCACAGCCGGTCGAGCAGGCGGCCGAATTGCAGCCACAGCGCGTCGGCCAGGCCCGCCGACAACGGCATGATCGCGATGCCGGCGAGCGTCAGCGGCAGCAGCACGAACGAGAACAGCGGAATCGCCACCGCGTTCACCAGCGGCCCCACCAGCGACACGGCGCCGAACGCAGCCAGCAGGACCGGCGCCAGCACGACGGTCACGGCCGCCTGGGCTCGCGCAAAGGCGTACGCCCACGCCGCGGCCGAGGCCCGCAGTTCGACGAGACCCAGCAGCGCGGCGACGGCGGCAAACGACAGCCAGAAGCCGGCGGATGTGACGGCCAGCGGGTCCAGCGCGACCAGCAGCAGGGCGGCGGCGGCGAACACGTCCGCGACCGGGACCCGGCGCCGCGCCACGCGCAACGCCAGTGCGACGGCCACCATCGCCACGGTGCGTACGGTCGGCAGCGAGGCGCCGGCCAGCAGCCCATAGGCCGCGGTCACCGTCACCAGCGCGAGCGCCTGGACGGCCGGCCAGCGCGCGCTCCAGGCGCCGCGCCCGGCCCGGCGATAGCCGAAGCGCAGCAGCAGGTGGGCCGCGAGCGCAAACGCGGTCACGTGCATCCCGGAGATGGCGACCAGGTGCGCGGTGCCGGTCGCTGCGAAGGCGTCGTTCAGTTCCGGCGCGATGTTGCCGCGCAGTCCCACCGCCAGGCCTTGCAGCACGCCGACCGACTCCGTGCCGGCGGCCGCCAGGGCGATGCGCTCGCCGATCATGCTGCGCAGCGCCGCCACGGGCGCGGCCAGCGCCCGGCCGCCGAGTCGCTCGGGCGCGGCCCCGCTCACGTAGCCGGTGGCGCCGATGCCGCTGCGCAACAGCGACAGCTCGCGATCCGAACCGCCCGGGTTGGCCAGCCCGCCGCGGCAGCGCAGGCGCACCTCGAATCGCCAGCGCTCGCCCGGCCTCGGCAGGGCGTCGGGTTCGTACCAGGACAGCCGCAACCGCGGCGGCACGCCCTGCCGCCGCGTGCCGCGGTCCGGCGCCAGTTCGAAGTCCACGCGCCCCGGGCGGGATTCCGGCGGCGACGCGACGCGGCCCGTGACCGCCAGCCGCTCCCGGTCGCGTGTGCAGGGCCAGTCCTCGGCCAGTGCGAGCTGGCCCTGCGCGGCGGCCAGCAGGAACCCGGCGACGCCGCAGGCGGCCAGGCGCCGGCCCAGCAGCCACGCCGTGGCGGCGCAGCCCGCCAGTGCCGCCAGCGCCGGCCAGCCCGGCAGCCGTTCCAGGCCGAACACGCAGGCGGCACCTGCCAGGAAGGCCAGGGCCAGGATCGGCATGGCGGCGGCTGGCGGGCCGGACCGCTGCCGAGGGTAGCGCGCGCGCTACGGCGCGCGGCCGCGCTCAGCCGGTGCGTTCGTGCAGATTGCCGTCGGCCAGCACGACGACGCGGTCCAGGCGCGCGGCGAGCCGCTCGTCATGCGTGACGATCACCAGGCTCGTGCCGGACTCGCGGTTCAGTTCCAGCATCAGGTCGAAGACCTGCGCCGCATTGGCGCCGTCCAGGTTGCCGGTCGGCTCGTCCGCCAGCACGACCTGCGGCGAGGCCACCAGCGCCCGCGCGACCGCGGTGCGCTGCCGCTCGCCGCCCGACAGCTCGGCCGGCCGGTGCTGCAGGCGTGCGCCCAGCCCCACCCGTTCCAGCAGTTCGCGCGCGCGGTCGGCCGCCGCCTGGCGTCGCTGGCCGCGCACCAGGAGCGGCATCGCCACGTTCTCGAGCGCCGTGAACTCCGGCAGCAGGTGATGGAACTGGTAGACGAAGCCGATCGCGCGGTTGCGCAGCCGGCCGCGCGCGGTCTCGTCGAGCGACGTGAGCAGCTGGCCGGCGACGGTCACGGTGCCCGCCGTGGGATCGTCGAGGCCGCCCAGCAGCTGCAGCAGCGTGGTCTTGCCGGACCCGGACGCACCCACCACGGCCACCCGCTCGCCCGCACGCACCTCGAAATCGAGGTCCGCCAGCACGGTCAGCGTGACCGGGCCCTGCCTGAATTCCTTGCGCAGCCCGCGGCAAGCCAGCACGACGTTTGCAGACATTCCTTGATCCTCAGACTTCATGGCGCAGCGCCTCCGCCGGCGCGGTGCGCGCGGCGCGCCACGCCGGGTACAGGGTGGACAGCAGGCCCAGCGACAGCGCGGTGACGGAGACGGTCAGCACGTCGGCCAGGCGGATGTCGGCCGGCAGGTCGGCGATGAAGTAGACGCGGGCGTCCACCAGCGTCGTGCCGAGCAGCGCCTCGAGGCCGTGCACGATGTCCGTGAGGTTGGCGGCCAGCGCCAGGCCCAGGCCCAGCCCGGCCAGCGTGCCGACCACGCCGATCGCCGCGCCCTGCACCATGAACACCGTGAGGATGTCGCGCGGGCTGGAGCCGAGCGTGCGCAGGATGGCGATGTCGCCCTGCTTCTCCTTCACGACCATCACCAGCGTCGAGACGATGTTGAACGCCGCCACCCCCACGACCAGCAGCAGCACCACGAACATGATCGAGCGCGTGACCTGGATCGAGCGGAAGAAGTTGGCGTGGCGCCGGGTCCAGTCGCTGATCAGGAACCCGCCGCCCAGCGCCACCGCCAGCTCGCGGCTGGCCTGCGGCGCCGCATACGGGTCGCGCAAGCGCGTAGCGCAGGCCGGTGACGTCCGCGCCCAGCCTGAGCAGCTTGCCCGCATCCTCGACATGCAGCAGCGCCAGGCCGCGGTCGAACTCGTACATGCCCGCGTCGAAGGTCCCCGCCACCGTGAAGCGGCGCATGCGCGGCACCACGCCCGCCGGCGTGACCATGCCCTGCGCCACCACCACCAGCACGCGGTCGCCGCGCGCCACGCCCAGCTCCTCGGCCAGCGCGCGGCCCAGGATGATGCCGTAGCCGCCCGCCTGCAGGTCGGCCAGCGAACCACCCTGCACCAGGCGCCCCAGCGCCGACACCCCGCCTTCGGCGTCGGGCAGCACGCCGCGCAGCGCGACGCCGGCCGAGCGCGGCCCGCTCACCAGCATGGCGCGTCCCTCGACGAACGGGGCCACGGCCAGCACTTCGGGCCGGTCGGCCACCTGCCGCGCGATGACGGGCCAGTCGGGCAGCCGGCCGTCGAGGCCCTCCAGCGTGGCGTGGCCCGTCACGTCGAGGATGCGCTCGCGCAGTTCCCGCTCGAAGCCGTTCATGACCGACAGCACGACCAGCAGCACGGCGACGCCGATGGCGATGCCCGCCATGCTGATCGCGGAAATGAAGCCGACGAAGCGGTCGTCGTGCCTGAGCCTCAGGTAACGCGCGCCGATCCACAGCGGATAGTGCCAGTGGCGCTCACTCATAGCGCAACGCCTCCGCCGGCTGCGTGGCCGCGGCGCGCAGCGCCGGGTAGAGGGTGGCCAGCAGCGTCAGCGCGAAGGCGGACGCGCCGACCAGCGTCACGTCCTGCAGCCGCACTTCGGACGGGATGGTGCTGATGTAGAAGACGTCCGCGTCGAAGACCTGGAAGCCGAGCAGCCGTTCCAGCACCGGCGCGATCTCGCCGATGTTGCAGGCCAGCGCCAGGCCCAGCCCGATTCCCGCCGCGGTGCCCGAGCCAGCCGATCAGCGTGCCCTGCGTGACGAAGATCCCCACCACGGCCGCGCGGTCCATGCCGAGCGTGCGCAGGATCGCGATGTCGGTGCGCTTGTCGCTGACCACCATGACCAGGCTCGCGATGATGTTGAAGGCGGCCACCGCGACGATCAGCATGAGGATGACCGCCATCATGATCTTCTCGAGGCGGATCGCGTGGAAATAGGCCGCATGGTCCTGCGTCCAGTCGCGCGCCTGCACGCCGCCGCCCAGCGCGGCGGCCGTCTCGCGGGCCAGGCGCGGCGCCGCCAGCACATCGTCGAACTTGAGCCGCACGCCGGCCGGCGCCGTGCCGCCCGCCAGCTGCAGGAGGTCGGCCAGCGGCACGATGGCCAGCGTGGCGTCGTGGTCGGCGAGGCCCACCTCGAACAGGCCGGCGACGGTGAACGCGGCGATCTCGGGCACGAGCCCACCGCTGTCGTCGGTGCGCGGCAGCAGCAAGGTGACCGCATCGCCGGGACGCACCGCCAGTTCCGAGGCCAGCACCCTGCCCAGGATCACGCGCCGCGAGCCGGCGGCCAGGTCGTCCAGCGAACCCACGATCAGCGACTCGCCCAGTTCCCCGACCGAGGCCTCGGCCCGCGGCTCGACCCCGCGCACGGTGGCCGCCGACAGCAGCGGGCCGCTGGACATGAGCCCCTGCACCTCGACGAACGGCGCCGCCCCCTCGACCTGCGGCAGGGGGCGCGCCGCGGCGGCCAGCGCCAGCAGCTCGTCGGCCGAGGCGCCGGGGCGCGTCAGCGTCGCATGCGCGGACAGCGCCAGCAGGCGGCTGCGCAGCTCGCCCTCGAAGCCGTTCATGACGGACAGCACCGTGATCAGCGCCGCCACGCCCAGGCACACGCCCAGCACCGAGACCCAGGTGATGAACGATACGAAGAACGAGCGCCGGCGCGAGCGCACGTAGCGCAGGCCGATGCCGAGCGGGAGGGGCGATAGCATGGGCGCCTATTGAACCACAGGCCGGGGCGAAATCGGGATGCCGATCAAGGATCTACCCAACGATTCTCGACACGTTCCCGGCCAGTGCTACACTCCCGCAGCAGGAGGACAGTGACATGAAACTGGTGCGATTGGTGGTTCCGGCCCTGGCGTTGTCGGCCGCGCTGGCCTCGGCGCAGAACCTCGACATGGTCGTGAACGACCCCTCCGCGGCCCTCCCGGAGCGCCCGGCCCGTGGTTCGACCATGTCGGCGGTGGAAGCCCGTTACGGCGCGCCGGTCGAGCGCCACGCCGCGGTGGGTGATCCGCCCATCGCGCGTTGGGATTACGCGCAGTTCTCGGTGTTCTTCGAGTACGACAAGGTCCTGCACGCCGTCCTGATCCGCCCGGGCAGCTGACGCCCGGCTTGCCCGCCGCCGCCGTCCGGCTATCCTGCCCGCTTCCCGACGGCGAGCGGAACGCGGTTTCGCGCAACATCCGACAAGGCGGCCCGCACTGCACATGAGCATGTCCAGCCCGTTCGAGGCGCCGCTGCCCGTCGCCGGCGAACCGGCACGCTGGGGCGAACTGTACGGGTCCAGCCTGGCGCTGGCCGCCACCGCACTGGCCGCGCGTTCGACGGCGCCGCTGCTGGTCATCGCGGCGGGCGGCCGCGAGGCGGCCCAGTTGCAGACCGAACTGGCGTTCTTCGCCGGTCCCGACCTGCCGGTGCGCGCCCTGCCCGGCCACGAAACGCTGCCCTACGACCCGTTCTCGCCCCACCCGGACGTCGGTGTCGGAACGGCTCGCGACGCTGTCCGCCCTGCCGGGCATGGCGCGCGGCATCGTGGTGGTGGCCATCGATGCGCTGCTGCAGCGGCTGCCGCCGCGCAGCTACATGGACGGACACACCTTCTCCATGCGCCGTGGCGAACGGCTGGACCGCGAGGCGTTCCGGGCGCGGCTGGCCGCGGCCGGCTACGCGCACGTCGGCCAGGTCATGGCCCACGGCGAGTTCGCGGTGCGCGGCTCCATCGTGGACGTCTTCCCGATGGGTTCCGACGCGCCGTTTCGCATCGACCTGTTCGACGACGACATCGACACCATCCGCAGCTTCGACCCCGAGACCCAGCGGTCCGGCGAACCGCTCGGGCAGATCCGCCTGCTGCCGGCCCGCGAGTTCCCGACCACCGCCGCGGCGGTGCAGGGCTTCCGGCAGCGCTGGCGCGCGCGCTTCGAGGGCGACCCGATGCGTTCGCCCGTCTATCGCTTCGTCAGCGAGGGCGTCGCGCCGGCCGGCATCGAGTACTGGCTGCCGCTGTTCTTCGAAGCCACCGAGGTGTTGTTCGATTACCTGCCGCCGGGCACGCTGCTGCTGGACACGGCCGGTCTCGCGGACACGGCCGCCGCGGCCTGGCAGGAGATCGAGGACCGCTACGAGCAGCGCCGCCACGACCGCGAGCGGCCCGCCCTGCCGCCCGCGGCCCTGTTCGTGCCGCCGGGCGAGCTGGCCGAGGCCTGCGCGCGCCATCCGCTGGTGCAGGCCACGGCCGTCAAGGTGGAGCCCACCGGCGCGGCCGGCCCGTTCCACAATTTCGGCGCCGAACCGCCGCCCTCGCTCAGGATCGACGCCCGCGCCGAGGACCCGACCGCAGCGCTGAAGTCATTCCTGGCGGGCTGCGACGGGCGGGTCCTGCTCACCGCGGATTCGCCCGGTCGCCGCGAGGTGCTGCTGGAGTTGCTGCACGGCCGCCGGCTGGTGCCGCAGCAGGTGGCCGGCTGGGCGGAATTCCTGGCCAGCGAGGCTCCGCTATGCGTGGCGGTGGCACCCGACGTGCGCGGCCTGCTGCTGCCCGGCGCGCGGCTCACGCTGGTCGCCGAGGAACAGCTGTTCGGGACCCGCGCCCGGCAGCAGCGCCGCCGGCGCGCCGAGCGCGATCCCGAAGCGATCCTGCAGGAACTCACCGGACTGGCGCCCGGCGCCCCGGTGGTGCACGAGGAGTACGGCGTCGGCCGTTACCTGGGCCTGCGCGTGATGGACGTGGACGGCCATCCCGGCGAGTTCCTGGCGCTCGAGTATGCGGGCGGCGACAAGCTCTACATCCCCGTGCACGCGCTCGACCGCGTGAGCCGCTATACCGGCGCCCCGGCCGAGTCCGCCCCCCTGCACCGGCTGGGCAGCGAGCAGTGGGCGCGCGCGCGGCGGCGCGCGGCGCAGCGGATCCGCGACGTCGCGGCCGAATTGCTCGACCTCTATGCGCGCCGCGCGGCGCGCGCCGGAATCGCCACCGACCTCAACTGGGCCGACGCGCGCGCCTTCGCGGATGCCTTTCCCTTCGAGGAGACTCCCGACCAGGCCGAGGCCATCCGCCAGGTGCTGGAGGACATGCAGGCCGGCCGCCCCATGGACCGCGTCATCTGCGGCGACGTGGGCTTCGGCAAGACCGAGGTGGCCCTGCGCGCCGCCTTCGCCGCGGTGCAGGCGGGCCGGCAGGTGGCCCTGCTGGTGCCCACCACGCTGCTGGCGCAGCAGCATGCGCAGACCTTCGCCGACCGCTTCGCCGACTGGCCGGTGCGCATCGAGAACCTGTCGCGCTTCCGCAGCCGCGCCGAGCAGAAGGTGGTCATCGACGGGCTGGCGGCGGGCACCGTGGACATCGTCATCGGCACGCAGCGCCTGCTGCAGCGCGACGTGCGCTTCCGCAACCTGGGCCTGGCGATCATCGACGAGGAACACCGCTTCGGCGTGCGCGACAAGGAGCGGCTCAGGCAGCTGCGCAGCGACGTCGACACCCTCACGCTGACCGCCACGCCCATTCCGCGCACCCTCAACATGGCGCTGGGCGGGCTGCGCGAGCTGTCGCTGATCACGACCGCCCCCGACGACCGCCTGGCCATCGAGACGTTCGTGTGCGAGTGGAGCGACGCGCTGATCCGCGAGGCCTGCCTGCGCGAGATCCGCCGCGGCGGCCAGGTCTACTTCGTGCACAACCACATCGACACGATCGCCCGCACCGCGCAGCGCGTGGCCGGGCTGGTGCCCGAGGCCAGCGTGCGGCATGGGCACGGCCAGCTGCGCGAGCGCGAGCTCGAGCAGCTGATGCTCGACTTCTACCACCGCCGCTTCAACGTGCTGGTGTGCACGACCATCATCGAGTCGGGCATCGACGTGCCGACCGCCAACACCATCCTGATCGACCGTGCCGACCGCCTCGGCCTGGCGCAGCTGCACCAGCTGCGCGGCCGCGTCGGCCGTTCGCATCACCGTGCCTTCGCCTACCTGCTGGCGCCGCCGCGCGCGGCGCTGACGCCGGAGGCCGCCAAGCGGCTGGAGGCGATCGAGTCGCTGGACGAGCTGGGCGCCGGCTTCACGCTCGCCACCCACGACCTGGAGATCCGCGGCGCGGGCGAGCTGCTGGGCGAGGACCAGAGCGGCCAGATCCAGGAGATCGGCTTCAGCCTGTACATGGAGTTGCTGGAGCGGGCGGTCGAGGCCCTGCGCGCCGGGCGCGAGCCGGACCTCGAGCGGCCGCTGCACGCGGGCCCGGAGATCGACCTGCAGCTGCCGGCGCTGCTGCCGGACGACTACCTGCCCGACGTGCTCGCTGCGGCTGCGCCTGTACAAGCGCGTGGCCGGCGTCGCCGACGCCGACGCCCTCGCCGACCTGCAGGCCGAGATGGTGGACCGGTTCGGGCCGCTGCCGGGACCCGCCCGCACGCTGTTCAGGGTGGCCGCGCTGCGGCTGCAGGCGGCGCCGCTGGGCATCCGCCGGCTCGAAGCCGGGCCGCTGCGCGGGGTCGTGGAGTTCGGCGAGGAGCACGGCGTGGACCCGGCGCGGGTCATCCGCCTCGTGCAGCGCGACCCGCAGCGCTACCGGCTGGACGGCTCGCACCGCCTGCGTTTCAACATCCCGTCCGAGGACGAGCCCGGCAGGCTGCGCACGGCGCAGCAACTGCTGGACGAACTGGGCGCCTAGGGCCTGTTAACAGGCCCTAGGGCAGCGTGCAGCGCGGCGCGACAAGCACCGGCTGGCCCGCCTTGGCCTGGCCGAGCGACGCCAGGGCGCTGTCCACCGACTGTGCCAGCGCCTCGGCATCCCCGACCGGCGCGGTCGCCACGGCCACCGTCACGCTGACGAACTTGCCGAACTTCGAGTGGGGGTGGTGGATGCGCAGGTCGCGCACCCGCGTGCGCAGTGAATCGGCATGCTGCTGGGCGCGTGCCGGTTCCATGCCGTAGCTGGCGGCCGCAAACGTGCCGCCGTCCCAGCGGGCCAGCACATCGCTGGAGCGCCTGAAGGCGGCGCCGAGGGCCGCGGCGACGCGCTTCAGCATGGCGTCGCCGGCCGCCCGGCCGAAGGTGTCGTTGTAGCCGGCGAGGTCGTCCACGTCCACCACGAACACGCCCACCAGCGGTCCGCCGCGGCTGCTGGATGCAGCCGCCGGCTCACGCAGCCGGGCCTCGAACCCGGCCCGGGACAAGAGGCCGGTCAGCCCGTCGCGGCGCACGGGCCGCCGCGCCACGCCGAATCCGGCGTCGCCCGGTTCCGCCGCCATGCGGGTCTCCGGCCGGCGGTAAACCGAGGCCCAGTGCGTAATACGGCCGTCGGCGTCGCGCACCGGCGCCGTACGAACTTCCAGCAGCAGCGGGCTGCCGTCGCGGTGCACGCCCCGCGCAATCGCGTGCGTGGCCGCCCCGGCCTGCGCTGCGCCGCGCACCTGCGGGGCGGCGGCCGCGCCGCCCTCCGCGTGGTTGAACGCCGGCAGCGGCCGCCCGACCAGCTCGGCCGCCGCATAACCGGTCAGGCGCTCGAAAGCCCGGTTCGCGTAAACGACCGCGCGTTGCGGCGAGGCGCCATCGGTGAGCACGGCGCCGTCCGGCAGGGCATCGACCAGCAGGCGCCACGGATCGTCGGTATGCGGATCACTCACGCGTCGAGTCTCAGTTGCGGTACTTCGAGGCAGCGCTGTGCGGCGGCCACGCTGGAGCGCCATCGCTCGCCGGCCTGCAGTTCCGCGCGGCCCGGGCCCGCCCGCCCGCGCAACCGCACCAACCGCACCTGCCGCAGAGGGTCGGGCCCGGCCGGCAGCCTGTCCAGCAACTGCATCACAGATGCGCGGTCATTGCACACGGGCAGCATGTCGCAGCCCGCGGCCAGCGCCAGCCGGGCACGCTCCACGATCGAGCCGGTCGAGGCCGCCGCGGCCATGCTCAGGTCATCCGTGAAGACCGCGCCGCGAAAGCCCAGCCGCTCGCGCAGTTCGCCGGCGATCCAGCGCCGCGACAGGCTGGCCGGCAGGCGGTCGACGGCCGGGAACACCACGTGCGCGGCCATCACCGAGAGCAGGCCGTTGGCGACCATGCGGCGGTACGGGGCCAGGTCCCCCTCGAGGTCGGCGGGTTCGCGCCGGTCGACGGGCAGCGCCACGTGCGAATCGGCGGCCACGGCGCCGTGCCCCGGGAAGTGCTTCGCGGTGGCCGCCATGCCGGCGTCGCGCATGCCGAGCATCCACGCCACGGCCAGCGTCCCGACCGCATCGGCGGAGCCGTGAAAGGCGCGGTCGCCGATCACCTCGCTCAGGCCCAGGTCGAGGTCCACGCAGGGCGCAAACGACAGGTCCACGCCGGCCGCACGCAGTTCCGCCGCCATCAGCCAGCCGAGCTGCCGGGCCAGGCCTGCGGCGGCCTCCGGCTCGGCGCGCCATAGCCGCCCGATCGCCCGCAGCGGCGGCAGGCCGGTGAAGCCCTCACGAAAGCGCTGTACGCGCCCGCCTTCCTGGTCCACGGCGACCAGCAGCGAGGGCGTACGTACGGCGTGGACTTCGGCCGTCAGCCGCGCCAGCTGCTCGGGACTCTCGTAGTTGCGTGCGAACAGGATGACGCCGCCGACCTGCGGATGGGCCAGCAACTCGCGCTCCTGCGGCTCGATCGCCACGCCGCCGACGTCCACCATCAACGGGCCCAGCGCCATGACTGCCGCCCTCCCGGCGCGCCGCAGTCCCCTGCGGCCCCGCCATTGTAGTGGCCGATCCCGCCCGCGGTCAGCGTGGCTCGAAAACGGCCACCGATTCCACGTGCGCCGTGTGCGGAAACATGTCCATCACGCCGGCCGCCACCAGCCGGTAGCCCTGCTCGTGCACCAGGGCGCCTGCGTCGCGCGCCAGGCTGCCGGGGTGACAGGACACATAGACGATGCGCGAGGGCCGGCCGGCCGTCACCGCGGGCAGCACCGGGGCCGCGCCGAGGCGCGGCGGGTCGAGCAGCGCCTTGTTCCACCCCGTCGTGGCCCAGCCCGCCTCGGGTGCCGTGGACAGGTCGGCGACGTGGAAGACCGCGTTGTCGAGGCCGTTGCGCGCCGCGTTGGCCCGCGCCCGGGCGACCAGCCCCGCGTCGCCCTCGACGCCGGTGACGCGGCCGGCGCGGCGCGCCAGCGGCAGCGTGAAATTGCCCAGCCCGCAGAACAGGTCGAGGATGGCATCGCCGGGCCCGGGATCGAGCAGCGCAACAGTCTGCGCGACGATGCGTTCGTTCAACGCGGCGTTGACCTGGATGAAGTCCACCGGCCGGAACCCGATCGTGATGTCGAACTCCGGCAGCCGGTAGCTGAGCGGCGCGGCGGCCGGCTCCAGCGGCGCCACCGAATCGAGCCCGCCCGGCTGCAGGTGGATCTGCACGCCGTGCGCGGCGGCGAACGCCCGCAGGCGCTCCAGGTCCGCCGGCTGCGGCGCGTCGAGCACGCGCAGCACCAGCGCCGTCACGCCCTCGCCCACCGCCACCTCGACCTGCGGCAGGCGCTCGCGGATGCTCAGCTCGCCGATCATCTGCGCCAGCGCCTCGACCATCCCGCCCACCGGCTGCGCCAGCACGTGGCAGCGCTTCACGTCGGCCACGAACGGCGAGGAACGCTCGCGGAACCCGACCAGCACGCGACCCTTCTTGTGCACGTACTTGACGCCCAGGCGCGCGCGGCGGCGGTAGTGCCAGGCCGGCCCGGTGAGGGGCGCCAGCCAGCGGTCCGGCTCGACCCGACCCAGTCGCGCCAGCTGCTCCGCGACATGCTGCTGCTTGGCGTCGAGTTGCAGCGCCGCATCGAGGTGCTGCAGCGAGCACCCTCCGCAGGTGCCGAAGTGCGCGCAGCGGGGCTCGACCCGGCCGGGCGCCGCCTCGAGCACCTCGACGGTCACCGCCTCGTCGTAGCGCCGGTGGCTGCGCGTGCGCCGCAGCATGACGCGCTCGCCCGGCAGCGCACCGTCCACGAACACGGTCTTGCCGGCCAGGCGCGCGACACCGCGGCCGTCATGGGCCAGCGACTCGACCGTCGCCTGCTCGGGTTCCGCCTGCGGCCTCAAGGTACTTGCCGTGCCGCGGCCACGCGCTGCCCGCGGCAGGACACGCGCCCGCGCGGATTCACGAGCCGCTCCTGCGCATCAGCACGGCCACCGCGAACACCAGTCCCGCCTCGTCGCTGAGGCTGACGTGCCCCTCGCCGGCCCCCAGCCGGTCGGCGACCTGGCGTCCGCGCGCCGAGAAACGCACCTCGGGCCGGCCGCGCCCGTCGGGCGCGAAGCCCACGTCGCGGATCCACACGCCGTGCGCGAAGCCAGTGCCCAGCGCCTTGACGATCGCCTCCTTGGCCGCGAAGCGCATGGCCAGGAACCGTACCGGCCGCCGGTGGCCGTTGAACATCGCCAGTTCCTCGGGCATCAGCAGGCGCTCGACGAAACGGCGCCCGAAGCGCTCGTAGACCTGCGCCACGCGGTCGATGCGCACGACGTCCGTGCCGATCCCGAAGATCATGCGCGGCGCGCCTCGCGCATCAGCCGCTTCATCTCGGCCACCGCGGCGCCCAGCCCCGTGAACACGGCCCGCGCCACGATCGCGTGGCCGATGTTGAGCTCCACCACCTCCGGCAGCGCCGCCACCGGCTGCACGTTGTGATAGTCCAGCCCGTGCCCGGCATTGACGACCAGGCCCAGGCCGGCGGCCGCGCGGGCGGCCTGGGCCAGCCGGTGCAGCTCCGCGCCGCGCGCGTCCGCCGCGGCCTCCGCGTAAGCGCCCGTGTGCAGTTCGATCGCCGGTGCGCCGACGGCCACCGCCGCCTCGACCTGCGCCAGGTCGGGATCGATGAACAGCGACACGCGGATGCCCGCGCCCGCCAGCCGTGCACAGACGTCGCGCAGTCGTGCCGCCTGCGCGGCGGCGTCCAGCCCGCCCTCGGTGGTGAGCTCCGCGCGGTGCTCCGGCACCAGGCACACGTCCGCCGGGCGCAAGCCGCAGGCGATGCCGATCATCTCGTCGGTGGCCGCCATCTCCAGGTTCATGCGCGTCTTGAGCGCCGCGCGCATGGCCGCGACGTCACGGTCCTGGATGTGGCGCCGGTCCTCGCGCAGGTGCAGCGTGATGCTGTCGGCACCCGATTGCTCGGCCAGCAGCGCCGCCTGCAGCGGATCCGGGCAGGCCCCGCCGCGCGCCTGCCGCAGCGTGGCGACATGGTCGATGTTGACGCCCAGGGCGATTGCGAAGGAACTCATCTCTCAGCCTCCCGCCGGCGCAGCGCCAGCATCACGTCGCGGCTCTTCAGGCCCTTGCCCTCCAGGCAATGCGCCAGCGACTCGCGCAGCAGCCGCCGCGCCGTGCGCAGCGCGGCCGGCGCGTCGAGCCGGTCCGCCCCCAGGGCCAGCAGGTCCGCGCCGCAGAACGAACCCTCGGTGTCGGTCTCGCCGGCGGCCACGAACCCGTAGCCGGCACGGAAATGATAGTACCGGGCGGCCGCCAGCGGTTCGCCGCTGCCCGCCTCGCAGGCCAGGTCGAGACCGTAGCCCAGGCACTCCAGCAGCGTCTATCTCGAAGCGGCGCAGGACGGGCTGTTCGGGATCGCCGCGGCGCAGGCCGCCCAGCGCCAGCGCATAGGCATCGAACACGTCCGGCATCGCGTCCTCGTGCTGGGTGAGGCGCAGCAGCAGTTCATTGAGGTAGAACCCGGACAGCAGGTGGCCGGGCGGCAGCGGCGCGGCGTGCCCCGCAGGCTCGGCGCCGGTCAGCTGGCCGCCGTCGCCTGCGCCGGACCACGAGATCAGCAGCGGCACGAACGGCTGCAGCGCCGGCCGCAACGGCGATTTCGGGCGCCGCGCGCCGCGCGCGAACAGCGTGATGCGGCCGTGGCCGCGGGTCATGAAGTCGAGGATGCGGCTGGTGTCGCTCCAGTCGCGGTGGTGCAGCAGGAAGGCGTGCTCGAGCGCGACTCTGCGGGAGCGGGTCATGCCGGGTCGTAGCCGAAGTTCCGCAGCGCGGCCTCGTTGTCGGCCCAGTTCTCCCGCACCTTGACCCACAACTCGAGGTGCACGCGGCGCTCCAGCAGCCGGTTGATGTCGAGGCGCGCCTGGCCGCCCACTTCCTTCAGCAGCGACCCGCCCTCGCCGATGACGATGCGCCGCTGTCCCTCGCGCTCGACCCAGATGACCGCCCCGATGACGAGGCGCCCCGCCTCCTCCTCCCAGCGCTCGATCTCGACGGTCAGGCCGTAGGGCAGTTCCTCCCGCAGCATCATGGTGAGCTTCTCGCGCACGATCTCGGCCACCATGAAGCGTTCGCTGCGGTCGGTCACCTGGTCGTCGGGATACAGCGGCTCGCCCACCGGCAGCAGGCCCGGCAGCAGGGCCGCCAGCCGGTCCAGGTTGTCGCCGCCCAGTGCCGACACGGGCACGATTTCGGTGAACGGATGCAGGGCCGCCAGCCGCTCGATCTGCGGCAGCAGGCGCTGCCTGGGCTGCACGCGGTCCACCTTGTTGAGCACCAGCACCGTCGGCGTGCCGGCATCCCGCACGCGCGCCAGCACGGTCTCGTCCTCGCCGGTCCAGCGGGTCGCGTCCACGACCATGAACAGGAGGTCGGCCTCGGCCAGCGAACCCAGCGCAGCGCGGTTCATCGAGCGGTTGAGGCCGGTGGACTTGCGGGCGTTGAGCCCCGGCGTGTCGAGGAAGACCGCCTGCCAGCCGGGGCGACTGAGGATTCCCGCGATGCGGTGCCGCGTGGTCTGCGGCTTCGGCGTGACGATGCTGACCTTCTGGCCGACCAGCGCGTTGAGCAGCGTGGACTTGCCGACGTTCGGCCGGCCCACCAGCGCGACGAATCCCGAGCGGAAGGGCGCGTCCGTCATGGCAGCCCGGCGGCCTCGCACTGCTCCAGCACCAGCGCGGCGGCCTCCTGCTCGGCGCGCCGCCGGCTGGTGCCGCGCGCCACCGCGTGCAACCCCGGCCCGTCCAGCACGCAACGCACCTCGAATTGCTGGTCATGCGGCTCGCCGCTGACCTCGATCACCTCGTAACGCGGCAGTTCCAGCCCCTTGCCCTGCATGCGTTCCTGCAGCCGCGTCTTCGGGTCCTTGAGCTCGGCCGCCGCCGGCAGCCGCCGCAGCCGCGGCCCGAGCAGGCGCAGCACCGCGGCGCGCGCCTCGTCCAGCCCGCGGTCCAGGAACAGCGCGCCGATCACCGCCTCCAGCGCGTCCGCCAGGATCGAGGCGCGGCGGTAACCGCCGGTCTTGAGTTCACCCTCGCCCAGCCGCAGTTGCTCGCCGAGCCCGATGGCCGCCGCCACCTCGCCCAGCGTCTCGCCGCTGACCAGGCTGGCGCGGTAGCGCGACAGCTCGCCCTCGGTCGCGCCGTCGAATTCGCGGTACAGCAGTTCCGCCACCACGAAGTTGAGGACCGCGTCGCCCAGGTACTCGAGGCGCTCGTTGTTGCGCGAGCCGTGGCTGCGGTGCGTGAGCGCAGCCTCGAGCAGCGCCGCGCTGCCCAGGCGGCAGCCCAGCGCCTGCTCAGCCCATGTCATCGACGAGCCCATCCCGCCCCGCTCCCCGCGCGGCCGCCTCAGTTGACCTCGATCTCGACGGTCCTGTCGAACGCGACGAGGAAGTAGACGTTGAACGCAAACGGTGCCGTCTCCTCGTAGCTCGCCGTGACACGGTACACGCTGCCCTCGCGCTTGATGATGACGTCCTTCTGGGTGATGACGTTCACGTACTCCACGTCGAAGTGCTTCTCGATCGCCGTGCGGATCATGTACTCGGTGGTGCCGGGGTTCGCGTTGAACTCGTCCTGCACCTTGTCCAGGGTGCTCGCGATCTTCATGTGCTCCAGGTAGATCGGCGCCAGCCTGATGCCCGCGTACACCCAGGTGCCGACGACCAGGATCAGCAGGAGCAACCCCAGGAACGTCAGCCCCGTCTGTCTGCTTCGCATGCTCATTCCTCCCTATTGGATACGTGCGCCCATCCGCTCCCACAGCAGCCAGCTGCCCGGGTCCGGGTTGAAGGACAGCCAGATCGCCACGGCCCTGCCGATCAGGTTCTCCTGCGGCACGAACCCGACCTCCGGGAAGCGGCTGTCGCGGCTGTTGTTGCGGTTGTCTCCCATCATGAAGTAGTGGCCCGCGGGCACCACCCACTCGCCCTGGCTGCTCGGCCGCGCCGGGTCGAACATCAGGCTGTGCGCGGCCCCGCCCAGTCGTTCGCGTCCCACCACCGTGAACGGATACTGGTCCTCCTTGGTGCCGCGGTAGAAGTCCCCCGGCTCCAGCGGCACCGGCTGGCCGTTCAGGAACAGCTGCGCCGCGGTGACCCTGATCCGGTCCCCCGGCAGGCCGACCAGCCGCTTGATGAACACCATCGACGGCTCGGTCGGCTTGCGGAACACTACCACGTCGCCCCGGCCGGGTTCACCGATCTCGAGCACCTTCCAGTTCAGCACCGGCAGGCGCAGGCCGTAGCGCCACTTGTTCACGAAGATGAAGTCCCCCTGGATCAGCGTGGGCATCATCGAGTCCGACGGGATGCGGAACGGCTCGTACAGGAAGGACCGCAGCACCAGCACGATCAGGATGACCGGGAAGAACGAGCGCGCGTAGTCGACCAGCACGGGCTCGCGGTCCGCGCGCCCGGGGACCGCGCGCCGCGGCTTCAGGACCCAGCGGTCGAGCGCCGCAATGGACCCGGTCACGAGCGCCAGCACCACCAGCACGAAGGAAAAGTCGAAGATCATCATGGCTCCTGCGATGTATGGACGGCCGCCGCCGGCCGCGCGCTACTTCTTGCCGACCTGCAACACGGCCAGGAAGGCCTCCTGGGGGATCTCGACGGTGCCGAGCTGCTTCATGCGCTTCTTGCCCGCCTTCTGCTTCTCCAGCAACTTGCGCTTGCGCGTGATGTCGCCGCCGTAGCACTTCGCCAGCACGTTCTTGCGCAGCGCCTTGACCGAGGCCCGCGCGATCACCTGGCTGCCGATGGCCGCCTGGATGGCGACCTCGAACATCTGCCGCGGGATCAGTTCCTGCATCTTGTCCACCAGCTCGCGGCCGCGCTGGTAGGCCGCGTCGCGGTGCACGATGTTGGACAGCGCGTCGACGCGGTCGCCGTTGATCAGCACGTCCAGCTTGACCAGCGGGGCGACCTGGAAGTGGCTGAACTCGTAGTCGAACGAGGCATAGCCGCGGCTCGTGGACTTCAGGCGGTCGAAGAAGTCCAGCACCACCTCGGCCAGCGGCAGTTCGTACTGCAGTGCCATCTGGCTGCCGAGCTGCTGCATCTTCTTCTGCGTGCCGCGCTTGTCCTGGCACAGCTTGAGCACGCCGCCGACGTGCTCCGGCGGCACCAGGATATTGGCCACGATAATCGGCTCGCGCAGCTCGGCGATCATGCCCCCGGCCGGCAGTCGCGCCGGGTTGTCCACGTACTCGACCTCGCCGTCCGCCTTCAGCACCTCGTAGACGACGGTCGGCGCGCTGGTGACCAGGTCCAGCCCGTACTCCCGTTCGAGCCGTTCCTGCACGATGTCCATGTGCAGCAACCCCAGGAACCCGCAGCGAAACCCGAAGCCGAGCGCGGTGGATGCCTCCGGCTCGTAGTTCAGCGAGGAGTCGTTGAGGCGCAGCTTCTGCAGGGCATCGCGGAACGATTCGTAGTCCTCGGAGCGCACCGGGAAGAGCCCGGCGAAGACCCGCGGCTGGACCCGCTTGAATCCCGGCAGCTGCGTCGCGCAGGGCCGCGCATCGTGCGTGATGGTGTCGCCGACCGGTGCGCCGTCGATGTCCTTGATGCCCGCCGTCAGCCAGCCCACCTCGCCGGCCCCGAGCGACTCGGCCTCCACGCGCTTCGGCGTGAAGTGACCGATGCGGTCGGCCTCCCAGGCGCGGCCGGTGGACATGATGCGGATGCGGTCGCCGCGCTTCAGCACGCCGTTCACGACCCTGATCAGCGACACCACGCCCAGGTAATTGTCGAACCATGAATCCACCACCAGCGCCTGCAGCGGCGCCGCGGGATCGCCGCGGGGCGCCGGCACGCGCCGCACCAGCGCCTCCAGCAACTCGGGCACGTTGGCGCCGGTCTTGGCGCTGACGCGCACCGCGCTGGCCGCCTCGATGCCGATGATGTCCTCGATCTCGCGGACCACGCGGTCCGGGTCCGCCGACGGCAGGTCCACCTTGTTGATGACCGGGACGACCTCCAGCCCCTGCTCGGTCGCCGTATAGCAGTTGGCAACGGTCTGCGCCTCGACACCCTGTGCCGCGTCCACCACCAGCAGCGCGCCCTCGCAGGCGGCCAGCGAGCGCGACACTTCATAGGAAAAATCGACGTGCCCCGGCGTGTCGATGAAGTTGAGCTGGTAGGTGGCGCCGTCGGCCGCCTTGTAGGCGAGCCGCACCGACTGCGCCTTGATGGTGATGCCGCGCTCGCGCTCCAGGTCCATGGAGTCGAGCACCTGTTCCTGCATCTCGCGGTCGGACAGGCCGCCACAGATCTGGATGAGGCGGTCCGCCAGCGTGGACTTGCCGTGGTCCACGTGGGCGATGATGGAGAAATTGCGGATATGGTGCATCGAGGGTCGCGTCGGGCCCGGTTGGTGTCGGCTGCGGGGAGGGGTGCCGGGAAGCCGGCGGATTATAGCAGCCGGCCGGCCCTGCTCAGACCCCGTGCAGCATGCGCTCCAGCCGCGCCGGGTCGAACCGGCCGTGGCACACGAGCCGGCCGTCGAGCGTCAGCACCGGGATCTTCAGGCCGAAGCGCGCGCGGGTCGCGGGATCCGCGTCCACGTCGCGCACGGCGCAGGCCAGCCCGCGGCCTGCCAGCCACTCGTGCAGCTCGGTGAGCATCTCCCCGCACAGGCCGCATTCGGCGCGCTGGTAGAGCACCAGCCGCCCGGCCGGCTCAGCGCCGCTCAACGGCGCCCCGGTGCACGACGCCCGAGACGATCGCCTTGAGCGTGCCGGGCGGCACCTCGCCCACGGCGGTCACCTGGTGCCCCTCGACGACGGCGGAAAAGCTGGAGGCGGTGCCCGCGCGGCTCGCGCCCACGGCCGGCGCCTGCCCCGGCGCAGGCGCGTGGATGAACACGGAGACCGAGGCCAGCCCGTCGGACAGCACGAGCTGGTCCACCGGGGTCGGCACGCCGATCATTTCCTGCACGGCATTGGCCGAGACCCTGAACCCGGCGGGCGGCTGCGGCACGGTCCAGGCCGGCGCCTGCGCCGGCGCCCGCGCGGCCTGCCGCACCCAGCGATACTCGCGGCGGTCCACGCCCGGCTGCAACTCGGCGTCCGGGATGTCCCGGCGCAGTTCCAGGCGGGTGAAGCTGAGCCGTTCGATGACCTGGCCGGCCGCATCCAAGATCTCGGCGCGCACCGGCATCGCGGTGGCCTCGTCCACCCAGATGCGGTGCCCGAAGCGCAGCGCGTCCCGCGGTCGCACCTGGACGATCGCCGCCGGGCGGCCGTTCAGCTCGGGGACGCGCCCCTCGAGCCGCACCTCGTACCACCGCTCCAGCTCGGCGCCGGATTGCGGCAGCCTGCCCAGCAGGCCGCTGCGGTCCGGGCGCCGCTCGATGATGGCGACCCGCCGGTCGGGCAGGTACGCGGTCACCTCGTCGCCGTCGCGGATCAGCTCGCGGCGGTTGCCCGACAGCGACACCAGCCGCTCGCAGACGCGACCGTCGCGGACCCGGTGCACGATCCGCATGCGCTCCGTGTAGCCCTGCCCTTCGAGGCTGAATTCGCCGGAATAACTGGCGGTCGCCAGCGTCTGGCTCATGCGTTCGAGCCACGCGTGGCCGTCCTCGGCCGCGCGGGCCAGCGGCGCCGCGGTGGCCAGCAGGACCAGCGCCAACGCGAGCCGCGCGTTCATGGCCCCGCGCTGCTCCCCTCGGCGGCGGGCTGCGCGGGGGCCGGAACCTCCAGCGCACCGGTCACCACGCTGCGCCCGGCCAGCGGGTTCGTGTACTCGCTGTGAGCCAGAAGGAAGGACGCCAGCTGTGCCGCCGACAGGGCATTCCCCGGTCCCGCCTGGACCGGCGGCGTCGTGTAACTCTGCAGGGGCGCCGGCGGCTCGTCCGCGGCCGCCACCACCGGCGCGATCTCCGCCACCGTCACCGGTCCGGTCACCGCCGCCGGAGCGTTCACCGCGACAACGGCTGCCGGCGCCTCGCCGGGTCCGCGCTGCAGAGCGGGCATGACCAGGACCGCTGCCGCCGCCACCCCCGCGGCGAGGGCCAGGCCGGCGAGCGGCCGCCGCCAGCGGTCCCCGGCCGTGGCAGTCCGGCCGCGCAGCGCCGGTTCGCGCGCCACGACGTCACGCACGCGGGCCGCGACATGGCGCGCCGCGGGCACCTCGCCTTCCGCACGCAGCACCGTGCCGATCAGCGAATAGCGCGACAGCGTGCCCTTCAGTTCCTCGTCCCGCTCGAGGCGCTTCAGCAACAAGGTCGTCTCCGCCTCCGGCAGCTCGCCGTCGAGGAAGCAGGACAGTTGTTCGTTCAGGGTCTGGGTCATGAGTCGTCTCCGGCGCGCCCCAGGCCGCCCTCGAACACCACCTTGAGGTGACGGTCGATGGCCTCGCGGGCGCGAAATATCCTCGAGCGCACGGTGCCGACCGGACACTCCATCGTCGTGGCGATCTCCTCGTAGCTGAAGCCCTCCAGCTCGCGCAGCACGATGGCCGTGCGCAGGTCCTCGGGCAGCGCGTCGATCGCACGATTGACCGTATTGCGGATCTCCTCGGTCAGCAGCAGGCGTTCCGGCGTGTCGGTGTCCCGCAGCCGCGACCGGAACTCGGCGCCGGCCGCATCCGGCGCGTCCAGGTCGAAGGTCAGCGGGCGTCGCCCGGCCGCGACCAGCGAGTTCTTGGCCGTGTTGATCGCGATGCGGTACATCCAGGTGTAGAAGGCGCTGTCGCCGCGGAACGCCGGCAACGCCCGGTAGGCCTTTATGAAGGCGTCCTGCACCACATCCTCCGCCTCGGCATGGTCGCGCACGTAGCGTTGCACCAGCTTGAGGATCTTGTGCTGGTACTTGAGCACGAGTGCGTCGAAGGCCGACTTGTCGCCCTTCTGCACGCGCCGCACGAGCGCGAGATCACCGGTATCGGGCCCTGTGGGCAAAACCGTCTGCAGGGCACCGCTCGTATCCACGGTTGGATTGACCGCCGGGGGCGCGATAAGTTCGCGGTCCGGCCTCCGCAGCGGGGTGCTCCTGCCTCCTGGTGGCTGCTACGTCCCGATTCTAGCAAGTCCGCCCACGGCGACCGTTCGCACCGCCACCTTGAGGCGGCGAAACTGGTCGGCCGGCAAGGCGGCGCGCGGCACCCACCACTCGAACCGGCGCCCCTCCACCCTGAGCCCGCACACGACGAGGCCTGGCAGGACGCGGCTCGCGGCGGTGACCTCGGCCGCCGCCCAGCGGCCGTCGCGCAGGCGCGCCCTGAAGCCCGCCGACGGCCACGCCAGCGCCTTGATGCCGCACTGCGGGCCGGCCAGGCCGGCCAGCGCCCCCGGCAGCGTCGCCAGGCACGCCGCGGACAGGACAGAGGCCAGCCACGCCGGGCAACCGGCCGCCCAGGGCGCGACGGCCGCGACGCAATGGCCCGCCCAGACCAGTCGCGCATACGACCGGCAGGCACGCGGCTCAGCGACGAACTGCCAGGATGGCATCGACGAGGGCGCGCAGCGCGGGGTCGGCCGGGGGTTCCGCGCCGAGCAGCCAGCCGGCCAGCTGCGGATCCGGCGCGTCCAGCAGTCGTTCGAGCGCGGCGCGACTGGACTCGTCGGCGCCGGGGTGGCCGGCCGCCAGCCAGCGCTCCAGCACCACGTCGAGTTCCTTCATGCCGCGCCGGCAGCGCCACCGGAGCCAGCCGTCCGCCGGCCACGCCGTCACGGCCGCGGGCTCAGTACTGGCGCTCGGCCATCATCTTCTTGATCTCGGCGATGGCGCGGGCCGGGTTGAGGTCCTTCGGGCAGGCTTCGGTGCAGTTCATGATCGTGTGGCAGCGGTACAGGCGGAACGGGTCCTCCAGTTCGTCGAGGCGCTCGCCGGTCGCCTCGTCGCGCGAGTCCACGATCCAGCGATACGCCGCCAGCAGCGCGGCCGGGCCCAGGTAGCGGTCGGCGTTCCACCAGTAGCTCGGGCAGCTGGTCGAGCAGCACGCGCACAGGATGCAGGCGCTCGGCTTGTGGATCTGCTCCTGCTCGTGCGGCGACTGCAGCCGCTCGCGGTCGCCGGACACCGGCGTGCGGGTCTGCAGCCACGGCTTGACCGAGGCGTACTGCGCATAGAAGTTGCCGAGGTCCGGCACCAGGTCCTTGACCACCGGCAGGTGCGGCAGCGGGAAGACCCGCACGTCGCCGTCGATGTCGCCGATCGCCTTGGTGCAGGCCAGCGTGTTGACCCCGTCCAGGTTCATCGCACAGGACCCGCAGATGCCCTCGCGGCAGGAACGGCGGAAGGTCAGCGTCGCATCGACCGAGTTCTTGATGAGGATCAGCGCGTCCAGGACCATGGGCCCGCAGCGGTCCATGTCCAGCTCGTAGCGGTCCACGCGCGGCTTCTCGCCGCTGTCCGGGTCCCAGCGGTAGATGCGGAAGGTGCGCACGTTGGCCGCGCCGGCCGGCGCCGGGTGCACGCGCCCCGGCACCTCGTTGAATCGGGAATTGGCGGGTAACCTGAATTCAGCCATGTCAGTAGACGCGCGCCTTCGGCGGGATGGCTTCGACCTCGTCGGTCAGCGTCCCGAGTTGCACCGGCCGGTCACCGGTACGCACGCGGCCCGGACCGTCCACCCACGCCAGGCTGTGCTTCAGCCAGTTGGCATCGTCACGCTCCGGGAAGTCCTCGCGCGCATGCGCGCCGCGGCTCTCCTTGCGCTCGGCCGCCGAGTGGATCGTGGCCGCCGCCTGCATCATCAGGTTCTCCAGCTCCAGCGTCTCGATGAGGTCCGTGTTGAAGATCAGCGAACGGTCGCTGACACGCACGTCGGCCAGCGCCCCGTAGGCCTGCGCCAGCCTGGCGCAGCCCTCCTCCAGCGTCGCACGGGTCCGGAACACGGCCGCATAGTTCTGCATGATCTTCTGCATCTCGACGCGCAGGTCCGCCGTGGGCCGCGTGCCCGCCGCGTGACGGTAGCGATCGAGGCGCTCGACCGCGGGCGCGCCGGCGTCCGCGGCCAGCGGCCGGTGCGTGGCCCCCGGCGCGATGGCCTGCGCGCAATGCCGCGCCGCCGCCCGGCCGAAGACGACCAGGTCGAGCAGCGAATTGGAACCGAGCCGGTTGGCGCCGTGCACGGACACGCAGGCGGCCTCGCCGATGGCCATCAGCCCGGCGACGATCGCGCTCGGATCGTCGCCGCGGCGCGTCAGCACCTGGCCGTGCATGTTGCAGGGAATGCCGCCCATGTTGTAGTGCACGGTCGGCAGCACCGGGATCGGCTCGCGCGTGACATCGACGCCCGAGAAGATGCGCGCGGTCTCCGCGATGCCCGGCAGCCGCTCCGCGATCACGTCGGCGCCGAGGTGCTCGAGGTGCAGGAAGATGTGGTCCTTGTCGGGTCCGACGCCGCGGCCCTCGCGGATCTCGATGGTCATCGAGCGGCTCACCACGTCGCGCGAGGCCAGGTCCTTGGCGTTCGGCGCGTAGCGCTCCATGAAGCGCTCGCCGGCGGCGTTGCGCAGCACCCCGCCCTCGCCGCGCACCCCCTCGGTGATCAGGCAGCCCGCGCCGTAGATGCCGGTGGGATGGAACTGCACGAATTCCATGTCCTGCAGCGGCACGCCGGCGCGCAGCGCCATGCCGCCGCCGTCGCCCGTGCAGGTGTGCGCCGAGGTGCAGGAGAAGTAGGTGCGGCCGTAGCCGCCCGTGGCCAGCACCGTCATGTGCGCGCGGAAGCGGTGCAGCGTACCCGTCTCCATGTCCAGCGCGACGACCCCGCGGCACTCGCCGTCCTCCATGATCAGGTCGATCGCGAAGTACTCGATGAAGAAGTTGGCGCCGTGCTTGAGGGCCTGCTGGTACAGCGTGTGCAGCATCGCGTGGCCGGTGCGGTCGGCCGCGGCGCAGGTGCGCTGCGCGATGCCCTCGCCGTAGTGGGTGGTCATGCCGCCGAACGGGCGCTGGTAGATGCGGCCATCCTCGGTGCGCGAGAACGGCACGCCGTAATGCTCCAGCTCGAGCACCGCGTCGGGCGCTTCCCGGCACATGTAGGCGACCGCATCCTGGTCGCCCAGCCAGTCGGAGCCCTTGATCGTGTCGTAGAAATGGAAGCGCCAGTCGTCCTCGCCCATGTTGCCCAGCGCGGCGCTGATGCCGCCTTGCGCCGCCACCGTGTGGCTGCGCGTGGGGAACACCTTGCTGAGGCAGGCGGTCGAGAGGCCCGCCTCGGCCAGGCCCACGACCGCGCGCAATCCCGCGCCGCCGGCGCCGACCACGACCACGTCGCTGCTGTGATCGATGAACCGGTAGGCCGTCATGGCGCGGCCCCGATCGCCAGCCTCAGCACCGCGAACACGGCGGCGGCCCCCACCAGCACGTGCGCATACCGCAGCAGCACCAGCACGAGCACGCGGGCGCCCTTGCCGCGCACGTAGTCCTCGACCACGACCTGCAGGCCCAGCGCCGAGTGCCAGGTGGCGACCGCCACGAACAGCAGCAGCAGCACGGCGTTGACGGGGCGGGACACCCAGGCCGTCACGCTTGCGTAGCCCAGGTCGGGCAGCGTCAGGACGGCGATCACGAACCACACACCCAGCCCGGCCAGCGCCGCGGACGTCGTGCGCAGCTGCCACCAGTGGTGCACGCCCTCGCGGGCCGAGCCGTGACCCAGCACGTCCCCCACCCGCGACCGGCCGCTCACGGCGCGCCTCCCAGGTGGCGCCAGGCGAGGGCCAGCGTGAACACCGAGGCCAGCGCGGCCAGCAGCACCACGACTTCCCCGCTGCGCCGCGCGACGTGCTTGTCGAATCCGTAACCGGCATCCCACACCAGGTGGCGGATGCCGGCGAACAGGTGATACCAGAACGCCACGATCCAGGCTGCCAGCAACACCCGCACGAGCGGATGGGCAAAGAACCGCGCGGCGCTGGCATAGGCCTCTGCCCCGGAGGCCGCAGCCAGCAGCCAGCCCGCCAGCAGCAGCAAACCGGCCGACTGGAAGACGCCGCTGAGGCGGTGGGCCATGGACAGCACCATGGTGTACATCGGGCGGTACACCTGCAGGTGCGGCGACAGGGGCCTGTTATGCATCGTGGGGATTCTGCCAGATTGACCCCGACAATCCCAAGGCGATATCTGCCGCGACCGTAGAGTTGCGGCGGCAGGCCGACCCCCCCGGGGACGCGCTCGGGCGCGCCCGGCGCGGCGCCGAGCGGTTACCATGTCGCGTATGCCGCCAGTTCCCTTCCAGCAGCTGCCCGACCAGGGTGTCCTGCTGCTCGACGGACCCGACGCCGTCACCTTCCTGCAGGGACAGGTGACGGTGGACGTCGCCCATCTCGTGCCCGCCCGGGCCATGCTGGGCGCGCTGTGCACGGCGCAGGGCCGCGTCATGGCCATCGCCTGGATCGGCCGGACCGCGGCCGGCCTCGCGCTGGTGCTGCCCCGCGAACTGGCTGCGCCGCTGGCCGGCCGGCTGACCCGCTTCGTGCTGCGGGCGAAGGTGACCGTTCGCGACGCCAGCGCCGAGTGGTCCGTCGCCGGGGCCTGCGGGTTCGCCGGCGAGTGGCCCGCACTGCCCGACGGCTGGGAATCGCTGCTGCTGCCGCAGGGGCGCCTGCTGGCGATTGGCCCGGCTGTGCCGGCCGCGACGCCGGCCGCCGTCGCCGCGGGATCCTGGGAGGCGCGGTGCGTGGCCCTCGGCGAGCCCGAGGTGTACGCCGCGACCAGCGAGGCGTGGCTGCCGCAGATGCTGAACCTCGACCTGCTCGACGCCGTGAGCCTCACCAAGGGCTGCTACACCGGGCAGGAAGTGGTGGCCCGCCTGCAGTACCTCGGCCGCGTCAAGCGCCGCTTGATGCGCTACCGTTATGCCGGCGTGGGCGGGCTCACCGTCGGCTCGCCGCTGTGCCATGGCGACACCGAGGTCGGCACGGTGGTGCGATGGGCGGGCGTGCCGCAGGAAGGCGAGCTGCTGGCCGTCGTCGGCCTCGAGTCCGCCATGCTGTCGCTGAGCGACGCCCGCCGGCAGGTCACCTGCACGCCGCTGCCGCTGCCCTACCCGCTGCCGCCGGCTGCCGGCCCCGGCTGAACCGCCCCGCGCACCTCACAGGTCGACCAGCTCGACATCGGCCGGCGCGATCGGCTCGCCCGAGAAGACGGCGCCGACGGCCGCAAACCGCTCGGGCCCGTCGGTGGCCAGCAGGCGCACGCCGCCGCCGCCGCCCGTCCTGGCCAGCCCGGCGTGCGCAAGCAGGAGCGCGGCCGCCCTCGCCGTCGTGCCGGCCGAATCGATGACGGCCACGCCCGCGCCCACGGCGCGGCGGATCGGGGCGTCCAGCACCGGAAAATGCGTGCAGCCCAGCAGCAGGGTGTCAGGCGCCTGCGGTCCGTCGAACAGCGTCTCGAGGTAACGCCGTGCAATCGCCTCGGCAATGGGCCCCTCGGTCCAGCCCTCCTCGGCCAGCGACACGAACAGCGGGCAGGCGCGCTGCGTCACCACCGCCGCGGGCGCCAGCCGGCCGATGGCCCGCGCATAGGCGCCGCCGCGCACCGTTCCCTCGGTGGCGATCACGGCAATGCGCTGGCGCGTCGAGGCCCGCACCGCCGCCTCGGCGCCGGGCTCGAGCACGCCCAGCACCGGCAGCCCGGCGAAACTCTGGCGCAGCGCGCCGAGCGCGACCGAGGACGCCGTGTTGCAGGCCACCACCAGGCACTTGACCCCCCGCTGCACCAGCGCCTGCGAGGCGCGCAGCGAGTAGCGCACCACCGTGTCCGCGCTCTTCGTGCCGTACGGCAGCCGCGCCGTGTCGCCCAGGTAGACAGAAGTCCTCGGCCGGCAGCGCCGCGCGCAGCGCGCGCAGCACCGTCAGGCCGCCGACGCCGGAGTCGAAGACGCCGACGGGCAGCGAGGCGTTCACGCCTCCGGCCGCAGGTGCGGGAACAGCAGCACGTCGCGGATGCTGGGCGAGTCGGTGAGCAGCATCACCAGGCGGTCCACGCCCACGCCCAGCCCGGCCGCCGGCGGCAGCCCGTACTCCAGCGCGCGGATGTAGTCCGCGTCGAAGAACATCGCCTCCTCGTCGCCGGCCGTCTTGCGCGCGGCCTGCGCCCGGAACCGCTCGGCCTGGTCCTCCGCGTCGTTGAGCTCGGAGAAGCCGTTGGCCAGCTCGCGGCCGTTGACGTAGAGCTCGAAGCGGTCGGTCACGAACGGGTCCGCGTCGTTGCGCCGCGCCAGCGGCGAGACTTCGGCCGGATACGCGTGCACGAAGGTGGGCTGCTCCATGGCGTGCTCGCAGGTCTTCTCGAACAGGACGGCCTGCAGCGCGCCGGCGCCGTCATGCGCGGCGGTCTCGATGCCCAGCCGGTGCGCCGCCGCGCGCAGCGCGTCCGGCGAGCGCAGCGCTGCAGGCGCCAGCCCGGGGTTGTGCTCGAGCAGCGCCGCCTCGAGCGTGACGCGCCGGAACGGCGCGGCCAGGTCGAGCTGCTTGCCCTGCCAGGTGATCTGCCGCGTGCCGAGGATCGTGTCGGCCAGGCCCTGCAGCATGCGCTCGACCAGTTCCATCAGGTCGCGGTAGTCCGCATAGGCCTGGTAGAGCTCGAGCATCGTGAATTCGGGGTTGTGCTGCGTGGACAGCCCCTCGTTGCGGAAGTTGCGGTTGATCTCGTAGACGCGCTCGAAGCCGCCGACCACCAGCCGCTTCAGGTACAGCTCCGGCGCCACCCGCAGGTACATGTCCATGTCGAGCGCGTGGTGCCGCGTCACGAACGGGCGCGCCGCGGCGCCCCCCGGGATGGGCTGCATCATGGGGGTCTCGACCTCCATGAAGCCCTGCGCATCGAGGAAGGCCCTCAGGTAGCGCACCGTCTCGGTGCGCGTGAGGAAGGTGGCGCGGCTGGGCTCGCTGACGATCAGGTCCACGTAGCGCTGCCGGTAGCGCGTCTCGGTGTCGGTCAGGCCGTGCCACTTGTCGGGCAGCGGGCGCAGCGACTTGGTCAGCAGGCGCAGCTCCTCGGCCCGCACCGACAGCTCGCCGGCACGGGTGCGCATGAGCGTGCCCACGATGCCGACGATGTCGCCCACGTCCCAGCCCTTGAATTCCTCGTAGGCCTCGCCCAGCACGTTGGCCTGCAGGTAGGCCTGGATCTGCCCGGAGCCGTCCTGCAGCTTCGCGAACGAGGCCTGGCCCATCACGCGCTTGAACATCATGCGGCCGGCGACCCGCACGCGCACCGGGTTCGCTTCCAGCGCCTCGTTGTCGTGGCCGCCGAAGGTGGCGTGCAGGTCGGCCGCCAGCGCGTCGCGCCGGAAATCGTTGGGGAAGGCCTCACCCCCCGCGCGCAGCCGCGCCAGCTTGGCGCGCCGCTCGGCCATCAGCTGGTTCTCGTCGTGATCCCCGGCCCGCTTGTCTTCGTTCATCGCATCCCCGCTACAGGCCCTGCTTCAGGCTTGCTTTCAGAAACTGGTCCAGTTCGCCATCCAGCACCGACTGCGTATCGCCCACCTCGATGCCGGTGCGCAGGTCCTTGATCCGCGACTGGTCCAGCACGTACGAGCGGATCTGGTGGCCCCAGCCCACGTCGGTCTTCTGGTCCTCCAGCACGCGCGCCGCCGCGTTGCGCTTGTTGACCTCGAGCTCGTAGAGCTTGGCCTTGAGCATCTTCATGGCCGTCGAGCGGTTCTTGTGCTGGCTGCGCTGGCTCTGGCAGGCGACCACGATCCCGGTCGGCAGGTGCCGCAGCCGCACGGCGGAATCGGTCTTGTTGACGTGCTGCCCGCCGGCGCCGCTGGCGCGGTAGGTGTCCGTCTCGATGTCGGCCGGGTTGACCTCGATGCTGATGTCGTCGTCCACCTCCGGCGAGACGAACACCGACGCGAACGACGTGTGCCGCCGGTTCCCCGAGTCGAAGGGCGACTTGCGCACCAGCCGGTGCACGCCGGTCTCGGTGCGCAGCCAGCCGTAGGCGTACTCGCCGTCCACCTTGAGCGTGGCGCTCTTGATGCCGGCCACCTCGCCCGGGCTCTCCTCCACGACCTCGACGCCGAAGCCGCGCATGTCCGCCCAGCGCAGGTACATGCGCAGCAGCATCTGCGCCCAGTCCTGCGCCTCGGTGCCGCCGGCCCCGGACTGGATGTCGAGGAAGGCGCTGTGCCCATCCATCTCGCCCGGGAACATGCGCAGGAACTCCAGGTGCGCCACGCGCGCGTCCAGCGCAGCCACCTCGCGCCCGAGTTCGGCGAATGCCGCCGCGTCGTCCTCGGCCTCGATGAGTTCCAGCATCTCCGCGGCGTCGGCGCGCCCCTTGCCGAGGCCGTCGAGTTCCCCCACCGCCGAGTCGAGACGCGCCCGCTCGCGGCCGAATTCCTGGGCCCGCTCGGGGTCGTCCCAGATCTTCGGGTTCTCCAGCTCGCGCCCTATCTCCTCGAGCCGCTCGCGCTTGCGGTCGTACTCAAAGGTACCCCCTCAGCGCGGCCACGCGCTGATCGAGTTCGCGGAGGGTGCGGCGGAGCGTTGCGGTTTCCATCGGGGCTTCGGCTGCGGAAAACAGGCGCGAATGGTAGCAGATCAACCGCCGCCCAGCGGTTCGACGTAGCTCGAGCTTGAGTTCCGGACGCAGCGTCCCGCCGTAGTCGGTCGTGTCGAGGCGGTAGGCCGCCCGCACGCGGGCGCCCGCCGTGACGGGCGGCACGCCGGCATCGCCGTAGTAGCCGAAGGCGATGCCCTCCAGCGGCCGCGCCGAGGGCTGGGCGCGGACCCACACCTTGAGATGGCTGCCGGCGACCGTGCGCGCCTCGACGACCTCGAACTCGCCGTCGAACGTCGGCTCCGGGAAGCCCTGGCCCCACGGCCCGCCGTCGCGCAGCGCCACGGCCGTCTCGAGCGCCAGTTCGGCGGGCGTGAGCGCGCCATCGCTCTCGATCACGCCATGCATCTGCGCCGGCGACAGGCAGCGCCCCACCTCGTCGGCGAAAGCGGTCGCGAACCGCTGGAAGCGCGAGGCGTCCAGCGACAGCCCCGCGGCCATGGCGTGGCCGCCGAAGCGCAGCATCAGCCCGGGTTCCTGGATGTCGATGGCCTCCAGCACGTCGCGCACGTGCACGCCGGCGACCGAGCGGGCCGAGCCGCGCAGCTCGCCGGGGCCGGCCGGCGCGAAGGCCACCACCGGCCGGTGCACGCGATCCTTGACCCGCGAGGCGATCAGCCCCACCACGCCCTGGTGCCAGGCCTCGTCGAACAGCGCCACGCCGGGCGGCAGGCTGCCCTCCTCGATGCGGATCCTGCGCAGGATCTCGACCGCCTCGCCGCGCATCTTCGACTCGATGTCGCGGCGCTCGCCGTTGAGGCGGTCCAGTTCCAGCGCCAGGCGCCGCGCCTCCGGCGGGTCGTCGCTCAGCAGGCAGCGGATGCCGATCGTCATGTCGTCGATGCGGCCGGCCGCATTGAGCCGCGGGCCGATCGTGTAGCCGAGGTCGCGCTCGGTCAGCGTGCCGACGGCGCGCCGGCCCACCTCGGCCAGCGCGCGCAGGCCCGCCACGCCGCGCCCGGCGCGGGCGCGCCTGAGTCCTTCGCTGACCAGGATGCGGTTGTTGCGGTCCAGCGGCACCACGTCGGCCACGGTGCCGAGCGCCACCAGGTCGAGCAGCTCGGTGACGGGCGGCTGCGCCTCGCCGCGCGCCTCTTCCAGCAGCCGCGTCAACGCCGCCATCAGGTAGAACGCGACGCCCACCCCGGCCAGCGCCCGGCTGCCGAAGCGGGCGCCCGGCAGGTTCGGGTTGACCATCGCCGCACAGTCCGGCAGCTGCGACCCCGGCAGGTGGTGGTCGGTCACCAGCACCTCGATGCCGTGGCGGCCCGCGGCGGCCACCCCGCCGTGCGCGGCCACGCCATTGTCAACGGTGATGATCAGCTGCGGCTTGGTCGCGGCCAGTTCCCCGACCAGTGCGGCGGTCAGGCCGTAGCCGTGGCGCGCGCGGTCCGGCGTGCGGAAGTCCACATGCGGGAACCCCAGGCGGCGCAGCTGCCGCACCACCAGCGCCGTGCTGGTCGCGCCATCGGCGTCGTAGTCGCCCACGACCAGGATGCGCGAACCGCGCGCCAGGTGCCCCGCCAGCAACGCGGCCGCGGCCTCGACCCCGTCGAGCGACGACACCGGCAGCAGGTGGCGCAGCCCGAGGTCGAGTTCGCCGGCCGAGGTCACGCCGCGCGCGGCATACACGCGCCGCAGCACCGGGTGCAGCGAGGACGGCAGCTCGACCGCTTCCGGCACGGTACGGCGCTGGATGCGGCGCGCGCTCACGCGCGGTCCTCGCCGCGCTGGCGGGGACGCGTTGCGATGCCGGGACATGGGATCGGCCTGTTCACGAGACCGCGATGATAACGGTCCGGCGCCGGGTGCGAGGAGTTATAGTCCCCGCGCGAGGACCGGCCGCATGCAGTTCACCCACGAGCGCGACGCCGCCCCCAACTCGATCGTCTCCTGCGCGCCGGGCGAGGTGCGGACCGCGGCGCGCACGTTCCGCTCGAGCGTGATCCTCGGCGCGACCGGCGAGCCGCGCGACTGGCCGGTGACCGATGTCGGCGAGCTGGACACGCCGCACCTGCAGCCGCTGCTGGAACTCGGGCCGGACCTCGTGCTGCTGGGCACGGGTGCGCGGCAGGTGTTCCCCGCGGCCCGCCTCATGGCGGCCATGGCCGCGCGCGGGATCGGCTTCGAGGTCATGGACAACGGCGCGGCGTGCCGCACGTTCAACCTGCTGCTGCAGGAAGGCCGCGACGTCGTGCTGGCGCTGATCTTCCCGGAGGGGTCAGACCCCCTGCGGTGGTGGACCCGCCTCCCGCCGCATTGACCGCCTGCGGGTCTGACCCCACCTGATCAGCGCCGCGGAAACGGGGTCTGACCCGCCTTGCGGGTCTGACCCCTCCTCGTCAGCGGCGCGGCAGCTGGCCCAGCGGATCCACCGGCTTGCCGTCGATGCGCACCTCGAAATACAGCATCGGCTGCTGCGCCACGCCGAGTCCCATGGTCGCGATGCGCTGGCCGGCGCGCACCTGCTCCCCTTCGGCCACCAGCACGCTCGCGTTGTGGCCATAGGCCGACAGCCAGCCGCGCACATGGCTGATGATCACGAGCTGGCCGTAGCCGCGCAGGCCGCTGCCCGTGTACACCACCTTGCCGTCGGCGGCGGCGAGCACCGCCTGGCCGAGCGTGCCGTCGATCCTGAGGCCGACGCCCCCGGAAGGCTGCCGCAGCGCGCCGACGACGCGGCCGTCCTGCACCGGCCACGCCCAGGCGGGCGGCTCGGGCAGCGTGGCCGGCAGTTCGACGCCGCGACCCGCCGGCGCCGCGCGCGAACCGCCGGGCGGGCGGCGCAACTCGAGGCGTTGACCCACCTGGATGCGGTAATCGCGGCCGATGCCGTTCCAGCGCGCGATGTCCTTGTAGTCGAGCCCGTGGCGCCAGCCGATCGAGTACAGCGTGTCGCCGGCCCGCACCGTGTAGTACTGCGGCGCCTCGGCCTTGCGCGATCCGCCGCCGCAGGCGCAAAGCAGCAGCGCCAGCGCCAGCGCCATGCACAGCCGTCCCGCTCGACCCTGGCACTGCCTGGCCGGCGCACCCATCGCGGCTACGACACGCCACCCACGAGCGGCACGAAGCTCACCATGCACAGCCGCTCGCGCTGGTATTCCTTGCCGCGCCGCGTGAAGCGCAGCAGTTCCTGGGCCCCCTCCGGGCCGATCGGCGCGACCAGCCGGCCGCCGTCCCGCAGTTGTTCCAGCAGCTTCAACGGCACGGCCTGCGGTGCGGCCGCCACCAGGATCGCGTCGAACGGCGCCTGCGACTTCCAGCCCTCGGAGCCGTCCGCGTGCTTGAAGCGCACGTTGCGCAGCTTGAGTTCCCGGCAGCGCAGCCGGGCGCGGTCGAGCAGCGGCCCGATGCGCTCGATGCTGTAGAGCCGCTTGACCAGCGGCGCCAGCACGGCGGTCTGGTAACCACAGCCGCTGCCGATCTCCAGCACCTTGTCCGGCGTACCGCCGACGGTCACCGCCTCGGTCATGCGCGCCACGATGTAGGGCTGGGAGATGGTCTGGCCGTGCCCGATCGGCAGCGCGGTGTCCTCGTAGGCGCGGCTGGCGATCGCCTCGTCCACGAACAGGTGTCGCGGCACGTAGCGGATCCGGTCCAGCACGCGCGGATCGCGTATGCCCTGGTCACGCAGGCGCTGGATGAGGCGCTCGCGCGTGCGTGCCGAGGTCATGCCGATCCCGGCCGTGCCGGCTGCGCCGCTCACTCCCCGGGCCCCGCCAGCCACTCCCGCAGCCCGTCGATGGCGCCGTGCCGGGTCAGGTCCACCTGCAGCGGCGTGACCGACACGAAGCCGTTGGCGACCGCGTGGAAGTCGGTGCCGGGGCCGGCGTCCTGGCCCGGCCCCGCCGCGCCGATCCAGTAGATGGTGCGGCCGCGCGGATCCGTCGCCCTGACCACGCCCTCGGCGCGGTGCCGGTAGCCGAGCCGCGTCGCCTGCAGGCCCTTGATGTCCGCCAGCGGCCGGTCCGGCACGTTGACGTTGAGGATCATGGACTGGTGCAGCGGCGTCGCCACCAGCCGCTCGACCAGTTGCCGCGCCACCTGCGCGGCGGTCTCGAAATGCCGGTTGCGGCCGTCTTCCGGCACCAGCGAAACGGCGATGGTCGGCAGCCCCAGGAAGCGGCCCTCGATCGCCGCCGCCACGGTCCCCGAATACAGCACGTCGTCGCCCAGGTTGGCGCCGTCGTTGACGCCCGAGACGACCATGTCGAACTCGTGGTCGAACAGGCCGGTGATCGCCAGGTGCACGCAATCGGTGGGCGTGCCGTTGATCACGTACCAGGTGTCGTCCTCGGCCCGCTTGACGCGCAGCGGCATGTCGAGCGTGAGCGAATTGCTGGCGCCGCTGCGGTTGCGGTCCGGCGCCACGACGGTCAGCGGCGCGAGGCCGGTGAGCGCTTCCTTCAGGCGGCGCAGCCCCGTCGCGCGGTACCCGTCGTCATTGGAGAGGAGGATCTTCACGGCCTTGGGCTCGCTGCCATGCCCGGGTCGTGCAGCGGGCGACGACGCAATATACTGCAAACGGACGACTCGCGAGGTGCGGCGGGCCACCTGGCACGCGAACCGCAGCGGCCCGGCGCCGGCAACGACCATGAACGAAGACGACGACCAGGAATTGTTTCGCCGCGCCGTGGCCGGCGCGAGGAAGCTCGAGCGGCCGCCCCGGGCGCCCGAACGGCCGCGGCCGCCGCCGCGCGCCGCCTTTCGCCAGGCGGACGAGCGCGCCGCACTCGAGGAGACCCTGGTCCTGGATGCCGCGGACCTCGGGGTCGAGAGCGGCGACGAGATCCTGTACCGCCGCGACACCGTCGCCGACACCGTGCTGAGGAAGCTGCGGCGCGGCGGCTACGCGATCGGCGACGAACTCGACCTGCACGGCCTGACCAGCGCCGAGGCGCGCGGCGCGGTGCGCGACTTCCTGGGCGAGTCGGCGCGACGCGGCCTGTCCTGCGTGCGCGTCGTGCACGGCAAGGGCCGCGGCTCCGGGCCGCGCGGCCCGGTGCTCAAGAACTCGGTGAACCGCTGGCTGCGCAAGCACGATGCGGTGCTGGCCTTCTGCTCGGCCGTGCCGGCCCACGGCGGCACCGGCGCGATCTACGTGCTGCTGGCGGCGAAAGGAGGGGTCAGACCCCGCGACGGGGTCTGACCCCAATCTCCGGGGTCAGACCCCGTTTCGGGGTCTGACCCCTCCGGATCCCTCTGACCCCTCCGCACCCCTGTCGACCGCCACGTCGCCCACCACCTCCCGCAACACCGCCGTCGCGAAAGCGCCGCGCGGCAGCGCGAAACTCAGCGCCAGGTCATCGCCTTCCCACGCCCAGTCGAGGTCGCGCGGCAGCACGCGCAGGGCGCGGCGCTGCGCGTCGACGCCGGCCGCGACCAGCGCCTCGATCAGTCCGCCGTACGGCTCGAGCGCCGCGGCCTCGACGGCCGCTGCGGCCCCCGCCGGCTGCGTGCCGCCCCGGCCGGGCAAGGGTCCGGTCGGGTGCAGGTCGCCGCGCGCGATGCGCTCCTCGAGTGCCGCGCTCTGGTCCTCGGCGAACACGGAACCGGTGCCGTCCAGGTTGAGGATCTCGCCCGGCAGCAGCCGGTCCCAGTTGCCGGCGCGCACGCGCGCGCCGAGCACGCCGTTGAACATCAGTGACCGCGCCGCCGACAGCGTGAACGAGCGCTCGTCGCGCGAGCGCGGCAGCCGGCCGTCCTCGAGCCAGCGCGCGACGCGCAGGAGGTTCGAGCCGCCGACGCCGAAACGCTGCGCGCCGAAGTAGTTGGGCACGCCGCGCGCCACGATCGCGGCAAGCCGTACGTCCACTTCGTGGGTGGCGCCGGCCGGCCGCGCAATCCGGATCCGGAAGCGGTTGCCGGCCAGCGCGCCGCGCCGCAGCTTGCGTGAATGAGGGTGCGCCTCGAGCACCCTGAAGCCCGGCCCCTGCAGGTCCTGCCAGCCCGCGTCGCGCCGCGTCGCCGGCACCGAGAACCACTGCGTCGCAACCGCCCGGTGGTCCTTGAGGCCGGCAAACCCCACGTCGGTGGCGCGCGTGCCGGCGTGCCGCGCCAGCGCGCGCGCCACGGCCAGGGTGTTGGCCGCGGTCTTCTCCACGCGCAGCAGCCAGTGCGCGGACCCGCCGTCCGGCTCGAAGCCGAGTTGCTCCTCGACGATGAAGTCGGCCGGCGTGGCCTTGAGCGCGCCCTGCGCGACCGGCGGGCCCAGCGCGTGCGGCGGCTCGAGTGCGGCCTCGCGCCAGCCGGGCGGCAGACGCGGCTGCGGCCGTCGTCACGCCGCGGGCATGGGGCGCTGCTCCAGCATCACGACCGCGTGCGCCGCGATGCCCTCGCCCCGTCCGATGCAGCCCAGACCTTCGTGGGTGCTGGCCTTGACGCTGACGAGCGCCAGCTCCAGGCCGAGGTCGCTGGCGATGTTGGCGCGCATCGCGTCGCGGTGCGGACCGATGCGCGGCGCCTCCGCCAGCACGGTCACGTCGCAATTGACGACGCGGAAGCCGGCGGCGGCCACCAGCGCAGCCACCTGCCGCAGCAGGGCGCGGCTGTCGGCGTTGCGCCAGACCGGGTCGGTGTCCGGGAAATGGTGGCCGATGTCGCCCGCGGCGATCGCGCCCAGCAACGCATCCGCCAGCGCGTGCAGCACGGCGTCCCCGTCCGAATGCGCGACCAGCCCGGCCGGGTGCGGGATGTGCACGCCGCCCAGCACGACATGGTCGCCCGGGCCGAAGGCATGGACGTCGTAACCGCTGCCGATCCTCATGATGTGTCCCCCGCGCGTGACTCGAGCACCAGCGTCGCGAACTCCAGGTCCGCGGGACGCGTGACCTTGATGTTGGTCGGCGAACCCTCGACCAGGCGCGGCTGCAGGCCCAGGCGCTCGATCGCGGTGGCCTCGTCGTCCGGCGCGTGGCCCGAGGCGATGGCCTCGTCGAGCGCCTTCGCCAGCACGCCGTAGCGGAACATCTGCGGCGTCAGCGCGCGCCACAGGCCGTCGCGCGGCGCCGTGCTGCCGACCCGCGCATCGGCCGCGGCCCGCTTCAGCGTGTCGGCGACCGGCACGGCCAGCAGCCCGCCGACCGCGTCCCCGGCGCAGGCATCGATGAGCCGATCGAGGTCCGCCGCCGACAGGCACGGCCGCGCCGCGTCGTGCACCAGCACCCAGTCGGCCGCCGCGGCCTCGACCAGTGCCGCCACGCCGGCACGCACCGAGTGGCAACGCTCGCGGCCGCCCGCCGCCACGGCGAGCCGCTCGCGCATCGCCTGCGGCAGCCGCGCAAACGCCTCGTCGCCCGGCGCCAGCACCACGACGCCGCCGGCCACCAGCGGGTGCCCCAGCAGGGGCGCCAGCGCGTGCTCGAGCAGCGTGCGCCCGGCGATCTCGAGGTGCTGTTTCGGCACGTGCCTGGCCAGTCGCCGTGATGCGCCGGCCGCCGGCACGACGATCCAGATGCGCTCGCGCACCTGTGCTTACCGCCCGGTGGCCTGGAGGGTGGAGGGTTCGGTCGGCAGGCGGATGGCAGGCACGTCCTGCGGATCCACGACGTGGTAGAAGGTCTCGCTGGCACCGACCATGCCCAGGTCGTGGCGCGCGCGCTCCTCGAGCGCCGCGAGTCCCTGCTTGAGATCCTGCACCTCGGCCTTGAGCTGGTCGTTGCGCTGGCGCAGCACTTCGTTGTCGACGCGCTGGCCGGCGACGGCGTCGCCGAGCTGCCAGACTTCCCTGGCGCCCTCGTCGGAAATCCACAGCCGGTACTGCAGCAACAGCAGGACGGCAATGAGGACGGTGGCGAGAACCCTCATGGGATCAGGAGATTACCACGTTTTGTTAAAGAGAGGTGATACCCGGCAGGTGGTGCCATCGCGGGTCTTGCGGAGGGGTCAGACCCCTCCTACACCTTGACGGGAAACGCGTCCTTGCCCGCATAGCGGGCGCGATCACCCAGCTCCGCCTCGATGCGCAGCAACTGGTTGTACTTGGCCATGCGGTCGGATCGCGACAGCGATCCCGTCTTGATCTGCGTGGCCGCCGTGCCCACCGCGATGTCGGCGATCGTGCTGTCCTCCGTCTCGCCCGAGCGGTGCGAGATCACCGAGGCATAACCCGCGCGCGTGGCCATGTCGATGGCGGCCAGCGTCTCGGTCAGCGTACCGATCTGGTTCGGCTTGATGAGGATGGCATTCGCCACCTTCTTCGCGATGCCTTCCGCGAGGATCGCCGTGTTGGTGACGAACACGTCGTCGCCGACCACCTGCACGCGCCCGCCCAGCTTGGCGGTGAGGCCGGCCCAGCCGTCCCAGTCGCCCTCGGCCATGCCGTCCTCGATGGAAATCACCGGGTAGCGGAACACCAGTTCCGACAGGTAGTCGGCAAACTGGCCGCTGGTGAACTCGCGTCCCTCGGACGCCAGCACGTAGCGCCCGTCCCGGTAGAACTCGCTGCTCGCCACGTCCAGGCCCAGGTACACGTCGCGGCCCGCCTGGTAACCGGCCAGGCTGATCGCCTCGAGGAGGGTGGTCAGCGCCGCCTCGTTGGACGGCAGGTTGGGCGCGAAGCCGCCCTCGTCGCCCACGGCCGTGTTCAGGCCGCGTTCCTGCAGCAGCTTCTTGAGGCCGTGGAACACCTCTGCGCCGCAGCGCAGCGCTTCCGAGAAACTCGGCGCGCCGACCGGCAGGATCATGAACTCCTGGATGTCCAGGCTGTTGTCCGCGTGTGCGCCGCCGTTGATGATGTTCATCATCGGCACCGGCATGCCGGCCGCCTCGTCGCCGCCCAGCAGCCGGTACAGGCCCATGCCGCGCTGCCTCGCCACCGCATGGGCGTTGGCCAGCGACACGGCCACGATGGCGTTGGCGCCCAGCCGCGCCTTGTTGTCGGTGCCGTCGAGTTCGCACATCAGGCCGTCCAGGCCGGCCTGGTCCGAGGCATCGCGACCCCGCAGCGCCTTGCGCAATTCGCCGTTGACGTGCGCCACCGCCTTCCGCACGCCCTTGCCCAGGTACCGCGCCCGGTCGCCGTCGCGCAGCTCGACCGCCTCGCGCGTGCCGGTCGAGGCACCCGACGGCGCGGCCGCCCGACCGACGACGCCCGATTCGAGCACCACGTCGGCCTCGACGGTGGGGTTGCCGCGCGAATCGATGATCTCGCGGCCACGCACGTCGGCAATCCGGTTCACAGGCGGTCCTCCTCGAAGGGTCGCGACTTGACGCTGCGGTCGAGTTCGACCAGCGCCTCCAGCAGCGCGGGCATGCGGTCCAGCGGCCAGGCGTTGGGTCCGTCCGACAGCGCCTGCGCGGGATCGGGGTGCGTCTCCATGAACACGCCGGCCACGCCGGCCGCCACCGCCGCACGCGCCAGCACCGGTATGAACTCGCGCTGCCCGCCCGACGCCGTCCCCCTGGCGCCCGGCAACTGCACGGAGTGCGTGGCGTCGAACACGACGGGCGCGCCGAAGCCGCGCATGATGGCCAGCGCGCGCATGTCGGAGACGAGGTTGTTGTAGCCGAAGCTGAAGCCGCGCTCGCACAACAGCAGCTGCTCGTTGCCGGTGGAGCGCGCCTTGTCCAGCACGTTCCGCATCTCCCAGGGGCTGAGGAACTGGCCCTTCTTGATGTTGACCGGCCGGCCCTGCGCGCAGGCGTTGACGATGAAGTTGGTCTGCCGGCAGAGGAAGGCCGGCGTCTGCAGCACGTCCACCGCCGCGGCCACCTCGTCGAGCGGCGAGTCCTCGTGCACGTCGGTCAGCACCGGCACGCCGAGTTGCCGCCTGACCCCGGCCAGGATCCGCAAGCCCGCCTCGATGCCCGGGCCGCGGTACGCGCCGGCCGAGGAACGGTTGGCCTTGTCGTAGGACGCCTTGAAGATGAACGGCACGCCCAGCGCGGTCGTCAGGTCGCGCAATCGCCCGGCGATCTCGACCGTCAGCGCCTCGCTCTCCACCACGCAGGGCCCGGCGATCAGGAACAGCGGCCGGTCGGCGCCGGCCTCGAAGCCACACAGTTTCATGCGCTGGCCGCCCTCGGCAGCGTGCCGGCCGCGTGCCGGCGCGCCGCGCGGATGAAGCCCGTGAACAGCGGGTGCCCGTCGCGCGGGTTGGAGGTGAACTCGGGGTGGAACTGCACGGCGACGAACCAGGGGTGCGCCGGCAGCTCGACGACCTCGACCAGCCCGTCGGCGGAAAAGCCCGAGAACACCAGGCCCGCGGCCCGCATGCGCTCCAGGTAGTTGTTGTTGAATTCGTAGCGGTGGCGGTGGCGCTCGAACACCGCGTCCTTGCCGTACGCCGCGCGCGCCATCGTGCCCTCCCCCAGCAGCGCCTCCTGCGCGCCGAGGCGCATGGTCCCGCCCAGGTCCGACTCCTCGCTGCGCCGCTCGGTGCTGCCGCTGCGGTCCCGCCATTCGGTGATCAGCGCGATCACGGGATCGGGCGCGTTGCGCCGGAATTCGGTGGAATGCGCGCCTTCCAGCCCCAGCACGTCGCGCGCGAACTCGATGACCGCGACCTGCATGCCGAGGCAGATGCCCAGGTACGGCACGCCCTGCTCGCGCGCGTAGCGCACCGCGGCGATCTTGCCCTCGATGCCGCGCTCGCCGAAGCCCCCCGGCACCAGGATCGCGTCCATCCCGGCCAGGCAGCCGGCCCCGGTGCGTTCGATGTCCGTGGACTCGATGTGGTGCACGCGCACGCGGCTGCGGGTCTTCAGGCCCGCGTGCTGCAGCGCCTCGTTCAGCGACATGTAGGAATCGCGGATCTGCACGTACTTGCCGACCATCGCGACGTCCACGGTCGCGTCGCACTCGCCGCGGGCCGCCACCACCTGCTGCCATTCCTCCAGCCGCGCCGGCGGTGCGTCGATGCGCAGCTTGTCGCAGACGATGTCGTCGAGCTGCTGCTCGTGCAGCAGCAGCGGGATCCGGTAGATGTCGTCGGCGTCGACGGCCGAGATCACCGCGCGCTCCTCGACGTTGGTGAACAGGGCGATCTTGCGCCGCTGCTCGTCCGGCAGCGGGTCCTTGCAGCGGCACAGCAGGATGTCGGGCTGGATGCCGATGCCGCGCAGCTCCTTGACCGAGTGCTGGGTGGGCTTGGTCTTGATCTCGCCCGAGCCGCCGACGATCGGCACCAGCGTCAGGTGCATGTACACCACGTTGTGGCGGCCGAGCTCGACGCCCATCTGGCGGATCGCCTCCAGGAACGGCAGCGACTCGATGTCGCCGACCGTGCCGCCGATCTCGACCATGCAGACGTCGGCGTCGCCCGCGCCGAGCTTCACGCAGCGGCGGATCTCGTCGGTGATGTGCGGGATGACCTGCACCGTCGCGCCCAGGTAGTCGCCGTGCCGCTCCTTGGCGATCACGCTCTCGTAGATGCGGCCGGTCGTGTAGTTGCTGTTGCGCCCGGTGGTGGTGCGCACGAAGCGCTCGTAGTGGCCCAGGTCGAGGTCGGTCTCGGTGCCGTCGGCGGTGACGAACACCTCGCCGTGCTGGAACGGGCTCATGGTGCCCGGGTCCACGTTGATGTAGGGATCGAGCTTCACCAGGCTGACCTTGAGCCCGCGCGCCTCGAGGATGGCGCCGAGCGAGGCCGCGGCGATGCCCTTGCCGAGCGAGGACACCACGCCGCCGGTCACGAATACGAAACGGGTCATCCGGGAACTCCCGCCGCTTGCTGGGCGCGCAACGCGAGCCGTCCGGCCGTTCCGGTCGCGCGCGTATCACGACGGGAGTTCAGTCTAGCGGAGAGCTGCGCAGCGCACCAACGAAAATGTGAAGTGCGTCACAAAGAGGTTGACATAAGAGACTGATCGGGAACTCTTTTCTGCCGCTCGTCGCCGCGGGCGGCGCGCCCGTCGGTTGCCCCTTCCAGGCGCGGCGCGCGCGCCTATAGTCAGTGCCCATGAACACCCGACCACGCGGTTTCTCGTTGCTGGAACTGATGACCGTACTGATCATCGCGGGCGTCCTGCTCGGCATCGGCGTGCCGGCCATGGGCGATTTCTGGCGCAACGCGCGCATCACGGGCGCCGCCAACGACGTCATGGTGGCGCTGCACATGGCGCGTTCCGAGGCGATCAAGCGGCGCCAGCCGGTCACCCTGTGCACCAGCGCCGCGCCGCAGGTGGCCAACCCGACCTGCGCGGCTTCCGCACAGCTGCTCGGCTGGATCACCTTCGTGGACACGAACCAGAGCGGCCAGCGTGACGCCGGCGAGGCGCTGCTGCTGCAGCACGAGCCGCTGCCGGGCGCCGTGACGGGCCGCGCCTCGGCGAACCCGCTGCGCATCACCTACCTGGACAACGGCTTTGCCCTCAATGCCAACGCCGCCCAGCTCGTGCTGTGCGACGACCGTGGCAACCGCGCCTCGTCCGGCCAGCTGTCGTCGGCCCGCGGCATCCTGATCTCCGTGACCGGCCGGGCCGGCGTGTCGCGCGACCGGGCCGAGATCCAGGCCCTCGTTGACGCGATCGGCGGACCCGTCGCCGGTTGCCTCGTTTCCTGAACCATGGATGACGGCAACATGTCCCTGACAACGACACCACGGCGCAGCACACAGTCGGGCTTCACGATGGTCGAGGCGCTGGTCGCGCTGGTCGTGCTGGCCATCGGCCTGCTCGGCATCGCCGCTCTGTACCTCAACAGCCTGCAGGCCGGCCGCACGGCCGTCTATCGCACGCATGCGGTCAATCTGGCCGCCGACCTGGCGGACCGGATCCGCAGCAACCGCGGCGCAGTGGCCGGCTACGACGCGGCGTTTGCCGACGTCGCCGTTGCGGTGGCCACGTGCTACACCACGGCCGGCTGCACGCCCAATGAACTCGCGACGAGCGACCTGAGCCGCTGGAAAGGGGCCATCGCCCAGTTGCTGCCGAATGGCGAGGGCCAGGTCGTGGTGACGCCCCCCGTGGGCGTCGGCGAGCCTGCCAATTACGTGGTGACCGTGCGCTGGGTCGAGGTCGGCGAGGTCGCGCCGGTGCAGTTCCAGATCGGGTTCGCGACATGAACGCCTCGAGCAGCAAGCGGCGCCTGCAGCGCGGCCTCAGCGTCGTCGAGCTGATGGTCTCCATGGCCATCGGCGTGTTCCTGCTGGCCGGCGCGGTCACGGTGTTCGGCAAGACCCGCGACCTGTACCAGACCAACGACGCCGCGGCGCGCCTGCAGGAGACCGCGCGCTACGCGGTGAGCACGATCGAGGCCGACCTGCGCATGGCCAACTACTGGGGCCTGAACAGCCGCGCCGACCTGGTCGAGAACGGCCCGGCGCTGGACCTGGGCAACCTGCCGGCGGTGGATGCGACCTACATGCTGCCGGCCGACCTGGTCGCCTATACGGGCACCATCAACGCCTGCGGCGCGATGTGGGCCGTGAAGCTGCCCGCGTACGTCGAGAGCAACAACAACGCCTACGGCCTCGCCTGCGCCGCCTTCGGCGCGGCCGTCGCCGGTGCGGACCAGCTCACGGTGCGCCGCGCCTCGACGCAGGTCATCGGCGCGGGGGCCCTGCCCGGCAGCGCCGGCCAGATCAAGGTGCAGACCAGCCGCGTGCAGGGCTCGCTGTTCGCGGGCGGCGTGCTGCCCGCCGGTTACCTGCCGCCGCTGTCCGAGTCGCGCGCGCTGGTCGCCCACGGCTACTACGTGGACCAGGACTCGGACCAGCGCGTCGGCACGCCGTCTTTGCGGCGCAAGCAGCTGGGCTTCGTGGGCGGCGCGCCGGCCATCGTCGACCAGCAGATCGTGCCGGGCGTCGAGGACCTGCAGGTCGAGTTCGGCGCCGACCAGAATGCCGACCAGAATGCCGACTACTTCGTGGGCGACGTGACCGCGATCCCGGCCGGCGACGCCATCGTGGCCGTGCGCTTCTGGATGCTGGTGCGGGCCGAGCAGCCCGACTTCACCTACACCGACGACCGCACCTACACGTACGCCGACCGCGTGGTGACGCCCAACGACGCGTTCCGCCGCGTGCTGGTCAGCAAGACGGTCGCCTTGAGGAATACGCGCCGATGAACAGCAAGCTCATGACAGGCTCGATGGGCGCCCGGCAGGGCGGCGCCGCGCTGGTCGTCGGACTCATCCTGCTGCTGGTGCTCACGATCCTGGCCGTGTCCGGCGTCGTGACCTCCACGCTGGAGCTGCGCATGGCCGGCAACACGCAGCTGCAGGAACGCTCGTTCCAGGCGGCCGAGGTGGCGGTCGAGGATGCGCTGGCCAACCCGATGCTGAGCACCAGCGTGGGCGTCGTGCAGGCGCCCATCGCGGTGCCCAACTCGCCGGGCGACCTGTACGCCTACCAGCTGCAGTTCGTGGGCGAGACGCCGGTCGGCACCGGCCTGACCGGCTACAGCCTCGGCACCGGCTTCACGGCGTACCACTTCCAGGTGGATGCCACGGGCACGGCGCCCGGCGGCGCGCTGTCGCAGCACGTGCAGAGTTTCTACATTGTCGGCCCGGGCGGCACATGAACTTCGACGGAGACGGTCACATGAGCGATCCAGACATGAACGACAGGACCCCTGGACAGCGCGGCGCGGGCCGCCTGCGGCGCGCCTGCCTGCTCGCCGCCGCGATCGGCGCCCTGGCGGCGGCCACGGCCACGGCCCAGCCACGCCTGGTCACGATCGAGCAGTGCCTCGAGAGCGGCACCGACCTGGTGGCGCTGCCGGGCACGCCCGGCGGCACGCTGTCGGCCAGGGAGTGCCAGGCCTGCGCCACGCTGCGCCTGAAGTTCGATGGGCAGACGCGCTATTTCATCGGCGACGAGGCCGTCCCGTACGCGCGGCTGCGCGACGCCGCCCAGGGCGGCAGCAAGCGCCTCTATGTGTTCTACCGGCCCGATACCGGGGCCCTGACGCGCCTGCGACTGGTCGCCGGCGCCAACCCCCAGTGAGTCACCCGTCATGAACAAGTTCATCGCATTGACCGTCCGAGTGGCCTGCACGGCTTCGCTCGTGGCGCTCGCGGGCGCGGCCGCGGCCGACGAAGCCGAGATCTTCACCGGTGCGGGCAACACGGTCGCGGCCCAGCGGCCCAACATCCTGTTCATCATGGACACGTCGGGCAGCATGCGGACCAACGTCACGACGCAGGTTCCGTTCGACCCGGCGACCACCTATCCGGGTAGCTGCAACCCGAACCGCGTCTATTTCCGGACGGGGTCGAACTCCAGCAGCCCGCCCAGCTGCACCAACAACAACTCGGTGCCGATGGTCGCCTTCAAGTGCAACGCGGCGCTGCAGGCCTTCCCGACGGCCGGCTACTACATCGCCAACCCCGCGGCGCAGTTCCGCGGCGGCGGCCCGCGCTGGCGCAGCATCCAGGGCAACACGGGCAACAGCGTCTGGGTCGAGTGCCGGGACGACGCCGGCCTGCATGGCGACGGTGTGAACCTCACGCGCCTGTGGGCCGCCGACCAGGCCGCCGGCCCGTGGACCGCGAACGTGGCGCAGGCCATCCAGTGGAACGCGAACGGCGCGAACGGCAGCTACGTGTTCTATTCCGCCAACTACATCAACTGGCTGCGCAACGCCTCGACGACGACGCAGACGCGCCTTGAGATCATGCAGGACGTTGCCAGTCGCACCATCGACCAGCTGGCGCTATCGGACAACGTGAACCTGGGACTGATGCGGTTCAGCAACAACACCGACAACAGCTGCGGCTACGGAGGGCACCGCGGAGGGCGGCATGGTGCTGCGCGAGATCGGCCCGGTCGCCGCCAACGCGACGGTGATGAAGGCCGATATCGCAGCGATGAACGCGGACGGCTGCACGCCGCTGTCGGAGAGCATGCTGGAGGCCTACCGCTACCTGAGCGGGGGGCTGGTCCGGTATGGCGTCAACTCCAGGCGCTGGCCGGGGACGGGCGGCCACCAGCCCAGCGTGGCGAGTTCGCGCGACCCGGCCAACACCAGCCGGTACCTGAGCCCGCTGCAGACTTCCTGCCAGCGGAACTTCATCGTGCTGCTGACCGACGGCGAGCCGACCGCGGACAACAGCGCCGACACCGAGATCCAGGGGCTGATCGGGCGCAACTGCACCGGCACGGGCTGGGGCCGATGCCTCGAGGAGATCGCCGCCCACATGTACAACAGCGACCTGCGCCCGACGCTGCCGGGCATACAGAACGCGACGACCTACACGATCGGCTTCGGCGACGAGGTGCGCGGCTCGGCCGCGTTGCGCAACACCGCCGCCGGCGCGGGCGGCGTGTTCTACGAGGCCAGCGACACGTCCACCCTGAGCACGGTGCTCACCAACATCGTGCGCACCATCCTGCAGTACAACACGTCGTTCACGGCGCCCGCGGTATCGGTCAACGCCTTCAACCGCACGCAGAACCTGAACGACCTGTACGTGACCGTGTTCCGGCCCACCGAGACCTACGCCTGGCCCGGCAACCTGAAGAAGTACCGGCTGAGCCCGGACGGCATCATCACGGATGCCGCGGGCCTGCCGGCGATCGAGGTGATCGACCGGCTTCTTCCGCACCACGGCGCAGAGCTACTGGAACACCGTCGTGGACGGCGATGACGTCACGCTGGGAGGTGCGGCGGCCCAGCAGCCGGCGCCTGCCCTGCGCAACGTCTACAGCGACCTGGTCAGCGCGACGCCGCTGACCGGGCTGGCGAACCGGGTCTCGACCGCGAATCCGCTGCTGCTCACGTCCACGCTGGGGCTCGCGGCGGCCGAGCTGCCGGGTCGCGACGCGCTGCTCGAATGGCTGCGCGGCGCCGACATCGCCGACGAGAACGGTAACGGCAGCACCGTGGATGCACTCCTGAAACTGGGCGACCCGATGAACGGCCGACCGGCCAGCGTGATCTACGGCGGCACCACCGGCAGCCCGGACGTCAACGACGGCGTCATCTTCACCGTGACCAACGACGGTTACCTGCATGCGATCAACGCCGTGGACGGCAGCGAGCTGTGGTCCTTCATTCCCAGCCAGCTGCTGGCGCGGGGCCGGGACCTGTTCACCAACGAGGCGGTCGCCAGCCGTGTCTACGGCCTGGACGGCAACATCCGCGCCCTCAAGATCGACATCAACAGCAACGGCATCGTCGAGCCCGCCGACGGCGACCGGGTGCTCCTGTTCTTCGGCATGCGCCGCGGCGGCAGCGACTACTACGGCCTCGACGTGACCGTCCGTACGGCGCCCGAGTTGCTGTGGAAGATCGGCCCCACCGAGGCCGGCAGCCACCGGCTGAACAACGCCGGGCAGAGCTGGTCCACGCCGGCGGTCACGCGCGTCAACGTGGGGAGCGCGACGCAGAACGCGCTGAAGTACGTGCTCGTGTTCGGCGGCGGCTACGACACCGTGCAGGACAACGGTCCCTACGCGATCGACACGGCCGGCAACCAGGTCTTCATGGTGGACGCGTTCAGCGGCAACGTGCTGTGGTACGCGGCACGCAGCACCGACACCGGCGCCGACCTGCGCCTCGCGTCCATGACGCACGGCATCCCCGGCGACGTACGCGTCGTGGACCTCAGCGGCGACGGCTTCGCGGACCGCATGTATGCGGCCGACATGGGCGGGCGCGTGTGGCGCTTCGACATCAACAATTCCCAGCCGCGCGCCTCGCTGGTCACGGGCGGCGTGTTCGCCTCGCTGGGCAACGCCCACCTGGCCACGCACCCGGACTCGAGCAACCGCCGCTTCTACAGCGCACCCGACCTCGCCTTCCTGAGCTACGGCGGCCGCACCTGGCTGAACGTGGCGGTGGGCTCCGGCTACCGCGGGCACCCGCTGAACCTCAACACGCAGGACCGCTTCTACAGCCTGCGCGACCACCGGCCGTTCGCGCGCCTCACCCAGGCGCAGTACAACACCCTGACGCCGATCACCGAGGCGGACGTCAACCTGCTCGACATCACGACCGACATCAGCCCGACGATCCCGGCGGGCGCGAGCGGCTGGCGGCTGGACCTGCGCCGCCCGGGCGGCGGCGGCTGGACCGGCGAGAAGTCGCTGACCGAGGCCCGCACGGTGCAGAGCATGATCCAGTTCTCCACGTACGAGCCGAACTCCGCGTCCACGGGCGTCAGCACTTCCTGTTCGCCAGGCGTGGGCACCAACCGGCTGTACACGGTGAGCGCCTACACCGGCGCGCCGGTGCTCGACCGCGAGAGCCCGGAGGACCCGCCGGATTCCGCCGAAGACCGCGATGTCGAGCTGCGGCAGGGCGGCATCGCGCCGGAGGTCGTCTGGCTGTTCCCGAGCCCGGACAACCCGGAATCCTGCGTCGGCGCCGAGTGCCGCCCGCCGCCGCAGTGCCTGGTCGGCCTCGAGAACTGCGGCGTGGGCATCAACCTCGCCCCGGTCCGTACCTTCTGGCAGCAGACCGGCGTGAACTGACGACCTGCCGTCCGGCCGCACCCGCGGCCGGGCGGCAGCCCGGAGCAAGCACATGAAGCACCTGCACCCTCAACGCGGCGTCACGCTCATGGAGCTGATCGTCGTCATGGTCATCATCGGCATCCTGACCGCCATCGCGGTGCCCTCCTATCGCCAGTACGTGGTGCGCAGCCAGCGCGCGGATGCCAAGGACGCGCTGCTTGCGCTGTCGACGGCGCAGGAGAAGTTCTACCTGCAGTGCAACAGCTACGCGGACAACATCGCTGCGGCGCCGGACTGCGCCGCGTCCGAGCTGCAGCACGCCGCCGCCAGCAAGAACGGCTGGTACGCCCTGGCGGTGGACGCGGCCGATGCCATCGGCTACACGGTCTCGGCCACGGCGGCGGCCGGCGGCAACCAGTTCTCCGACGCGGCCTGCCGCACCTTCCGCATCAACGAGCGCGGCGTGCGCACGGCGGCCGACTCGGGCGGCGCCGACAATACCGCCGAGTGCTGGCGCTGAATCGCCAGCTCGATAGCTAGTACAGCGCGGGCCGCCCCGACCAGACCGGCGTGAGCGCCGGCACGCCGGGCGGCACGGCGAGTTCACAGTCGAGCCACAGGTCGCCCACCGCGGCCAGCCGCGGCCCGATGAACACCAGCGGCAGGTGCGGCCGCAGCCAGGGCACGATGCCGGCCTCCTGGCACAGCTGCCTCAGCTGCTTGCGCGGCCGCGCCGCGTGCGGACGCAGCGACTCGCCGCCGGCACGGAAGCGGATGGTCACAAGGGCGGACGGATCGGCCGCCAGGCCGCCCGTGCGGCCCGCCACCAGGCTGAATGTCCCCAGGCCCGGCCCCAGCTCCAGCACGGATCCCGCGGCCGCGTCCACGCGCACCGGCCCGGCCGGCGGCGCTGCCAGCGGGCGCAGCGCATACAGCCGGCCGCGGTAGCGACGCAGTTCCCCCGTGGCCCAGCGCACCACCGGCTCGGCATCCGGGCGGGCGCCGGTGAGGCTGTCCATGACGGTGCGCAGCCGCGCCGTGGCCGGATAGCCGAGTCCGCGGGCGTGTAGCCACCCGCGCAGCAGGTTGGCCTGGCGGTCGCGCGGCAGGGCCAGCAGCCCCGCCACGTCGAGCCGGCCCGCCGCATCCACCAGCGGGCCGGCATCCGCGGTCGCCAGCCCCTCCAGCAGCCCCTGCGCCGTGGCCAGGTGCTGCGCGCTGCGGCCCACCGTGCGGGCCACGGCCGGCCAGCGCGCCCGGATGGCGGGCAACACCTCGTGGCGCAGGAAGGCGCGGTCGTAACGCGATTCCGCATTCATGGGGTCCTCGCTCCACTGCAGGCCCCGCTGCACCGCATAGGCGAGCAGTTGCGCGCGCTCGATGCCGAGCAGCGGCCGCAGGTGAATGCCCCGGCCCAGCGGCGTCGCCTGCGGCATGGCCGCGAGCCCGGCGACCCCGGCGCCGCGGAACAACTGCAGCAGCACGGTCTCGAGCTGGTCGTCCGCGTGCTGCGCGGTCAGCAGCCACTCGCCTTCGCGCAACGCATCGGCCAGTGCGGCATAGCGCGCGGCGCGCGCCACCGCCTCGACGCTGGCACCCTTGTCGACCGCGAGCCGCAGGCGGATGACTTCGAGCGGCACGCCGAGCGCCGTGCAGGCGGCCGCGCAGCGCCCGGCCCAGGCGGCCGATCCGGCCTGCAGCCCGTGATCCACGTGCACGGCGCGCAGCAGCAGTCCCGGCTCGAGCCGTGTCAGCTCATGGGCTGCGTGCAGCAGGGCCACCGAGTCCAGGCCGCCCGACAACGCGACGCATAGTTGCGCGCCGGGCAGCGAAGGGATCCGCGCGCAGAGCGCCTCGCGCAGGACCTCGGCGTTGAAGGGCGGGACCATCTTCTCAGGAGGGGTCAGACCCTGGAAGGGTCAGACCCCAATCGTCAACCTGCTGACGCTCCCGGCACTCTGGGGTCTGACCCCCTTGGGGGGTCTGACCCCTCCTCATGCCTCACCGAAAACGCCGAAGCCGCGCAGCCGCAGGCGCCGGCGCTCGAGCAGGTCGTCGGGCGGCAGGCTGGCGATTTCCTCCAGATGCCGCGCCAGCGCCGCCCGCAGCGACTCGGCCATCGCCTGCGGGTCGCGGTGCGCGCCGCCCAGGGGTTCGCGCACGATCTCGTCCACCAGCCGCAGTCGCCGCAGGCGTTCGGCCGTCACGCCCATGGCCTCGGCCGCGACCTCGCGCTTGTCGGCGCTCTTCCACAGGATGGAGGCGCAGCCCTCGGGCGAGATCACCGAGTAGATGCTGTACTGGAGCATCAGCAGCCGGTCGCAGACGCCGATCGCCAGCGCGCCGCCCGAGCCGCCCTCGCCGATCACGCAACTGACGACGGGCACCCTGAGCTCGGCCATCTCGAACAGGTTGCGGGCGATGGCCTCCGACTGGTTGCGTTCCTCCGAGCCGATGCCGGGATAGGCGCCCGGCGTGTCGATCAGCGTGACCACCGGCAGCCCGAACCGTTCCGCCAGCTTCATCAGCCTGAGCGCCTTGCGATAGCCTTCCGGCTTCGGCATGCCGTAGTTGCGCCGCACGCGCTCCTTGGTGTCGCGGCCCTTCTGCTGCCCCACCACCATGACCGGGCGGCCGTCGAGGCGGGCCGTGCCGCCGACCATCGCCGAGTCGTCCGCGAACATGCGGTCGCCGTGCAGCTCGACGAACTCCGTGAACAGCATCGGCACGTAGTCGAGCATGTACGGCCGCTGCGGGTGCCGCGCCAGCTGCGTGATCTGCCAGGAACTCAGGCTGGCGAAGACGCTGGTGGTCAGCGCCTTGCTCTTCGCCTCGAGCCGCTGCACTTCCTCGCCGACGTCCACGTCGGCGTCGTCGCCGAGGAACCTGAGTTCCTCGATCTTGGCCTCGAGCTCGGCGATCGGCTGTTCGAAGTCCAGGAACTGCAGCGTCATCGGCAGTGCACCGCGGCGCTTAGACGGGGCCAGTGTAATACATGGGGATCGCCGATAGCCGCCCCCGGCGGTGCGCTTGCCGTACACCACCCGCACCCCGCCCCGCCCGACCAGGCCTTCCAGACGTTCGATCAGCTCGCGGGTCGGGCGCACGCGCCACTGCTCGCCCAGCGCGATGGCGGCACGGGCGTCGCCCGAGGAATACTGCAGCGCGATGCCGCAGCGGCCGTTGCGGAACGGCGCCAGGATGTCCTCCAGTGCGCCGATCAGGCGCTGGCCGTCGCCGTTCGCCGGCCAGCGCAGCACGATGCGCCGCGCCTCGCGCTCGCGCACCTCGTCCAGCAGGGTCAGCTTGCGCGCGTTCAGGCGCCAGTCCTCGATGTAGTCGTCGAAGCGCAGCTGGCCCTCGACCAGCAGGATCGCGTCGCGCACGACCAGCTCGCGGTGCTGCTGCAGCACGTCGTCGAACAGCGAGACCTCGAGCTGGCCGCTGCGGTCGTCCAGCACCAGCGTCGTGCGGTTGCCGCGGCGGCGCACCTCGAGCACCAGGCCGGCGACCGTGACCGGCTTGCCGGCGCCGTAGCCGCGCGGCTCGCCCACCGCGCGCCCCGCGGTCACGTCGGCGATGCGGCCGGACACCATGGCCGCCAGTTCGGCCTCGTATTCGGCGATCGGGTGACCGGTCAGGAACAGGCCCAGCGTGTCCCGCTCGAACTGCAGGCGTACGGACTCCGACCAGTCCGGCTGCTGCTCCAGCGGCAGCGGCGGCGGCACGCCGGCGTCCACGTTGGGCGTGGCCAGGCCGAACAGGTCCACCTGGCCGCGCCTGGCGCGCGCGGGCGCGCTGCTCGCCGAGCTGCAGCGCCGCCGGCAGGTTGTGCAGCAGCGTGGCGCGATTGGGCCCCAGCGCGTCGAGGCTGCCGGCCTTGACCAGCGCTTCGAGCGCGCGGCGGTTGATGCGCTGCAGGTCGAGGCGCGCGCACAGGTCGGCCAGGTCGCGGTACGCACCGTCCCGGGTGCGCTCCTCGACGATGGCCTCGACGGCCGCCTGGCCCACGCCCTTCACGGCGCCCAGGCCGTAGCGGATGCTGCCCTCGCCCGCGACGGTGAAGTCGTAGGCCGAGGCATTGACGTCGGGCGGCAGCACCTCGAGGCCCATGCTGGCGCACTCGTTGATGATCGTCACCACCTTGTCGGTCTTGTCCATGTCCGACGACAGCACGGCCGCCATGAACGCTTCCGGGTAGTGCGCCTTGAGCCAGGCGGTCTGGTAGGACAGCATCGCGTAGGCGGCCGAGTGCGACCGGTTGAAGCCGTAGCCCGCGAATTTCTCCATCAGGTCGAAGATGTGCGCCGACAGCGCGGCCGGCACGCCCTGCGCCGTGGCGCCGTCCACGAACACCGAGCGCTGCTTGGCCATCTCCTCGGGCTTCTTCTTGCCCATCGCGCGCCGCAGCAGGTCCGCGCCGCCCAGCGTGTAGCCGGCCAGCACCTGCGCGATCTGCATGACCTGCTCCTGGTACAGGATCACGCCGTAGGTCGGCTTCAGCACCGGCTCGAGGCGCGGGTGCAGGTAGTCGATGCGGCGCCCGCTGCGGTCGTGCTTGCGCTCGATGAAGTCGTCCACCAGGCCGGACTGCAGCGGGCCCGGGCGGAACAGCGCGAGCAGCGCCACGATGTCCTCGAAGCAGTCCGGCTGCAGCCGGCGCACGAGGTCCTTCATGCCGCGCGACTCGAGCTGGAACACCGCGGTCGTGCGGCAGGACTTGAGCAGGCGGAACGTGGCCACGTCGTCGAGCGGCAGCGCCGTGATGTCCAGCGCCGGCTCGCCGGCGGCGGCCCGCGCGCGATTGACCAGTGCCACCGTGCGCGCGATGATCGTCAGCGTGCGCAGGCCCAGGAAGTCGAACTTCACCAGGCCGATGTGCTCGACGTCGTCCTTGTCGAGCTGGGTCAGCACGACCTCGCCGCCCTGCTCGCAGTACAGCGGCATGAAGTCGGTCAGCTCGGACGGCGCGATCACGACGCCGCCGGCGTGCGTGCCGGCGTTGCGCGCCAGCCCCTCCAGCGAACGCGCCAGGTCGATCAGGTCGCGCACGCCGTCCTCGGCGTCGTAGCGGCGCTTGAGCTCGGGCTCCTTGGCGAGCGCCTCGTCCAGCGTGATGCCCAGCTCGAACGGCACCAGCTTGGCGATGCTGTCCGCGAACCCGTACGGGTGGCCCAGCACGCGGCCGACGTCGCGCACCACGGCGCGCGCGGCCATGGTGCCGAAGGTGATGATCTGCGAGACCCGCTCGCGGCCGTAGCTCTGCGCGACGTAGTCGATGACGCGGTCGCGCCCCTCCATGCAGAAGTCGATGTCGAAGTCCGGCATGGAGACCCGCTCGGGGTTCAGGAAGCGCTCGAACAGCAGGTCGTGCTGCAGCGGGTCGAGGTCGGTGATGCCCAGCGCCCACGCCACCAGCGAGCCCGCGCCGGAGCCGCGGCCCGGCCCGACCGGCACGTCGTTGTCGCGCGCCCAGCGGATGAAGTCGGCGACGATCAGGAAGTAGCCCTCGAAGCCCATCTGGCAGATCACGTCCACCTCGAGCGCGAGCCGCCGGTCGTAGTCGTCGCGCGGGATGTCGCGGGCCTGCGCCTGCGGCGCGCGCGCCGCGGCCGCCAGCCGCGACTGCAGCCCGTCCGCCGCCGCCCGCCGCAGGAAGGCGCCGGCGGTCAGCCCGTCCGGCACCGGGAAGGCGGGCATGAACGATTGCCCGAGCGGCACCTCCACCGAGCAGCGCCGGGCGATCTGCACCGAGTTCTCGAGCGCCTCCGGCAGGTCCGCGAACAGCGCCGCCATCTCGGCGGGGGTGCGCAGGTACTGCTGCTCGGTGTAGCTGCGCGGCCGCGCCGGGTCGTCGAGCCGCGCGCCCCGCTGGATGCAGACCCGCGCCTCGTGCGCCTCGAAATCGTCCGGGCTCAGGAAGCGCACCTCGTTGGTCGCCACCACCGGCGCCGGCCGGTCGGCCAGCAGCTGCAGCGCCGCGTGGATGTACTCCTCCTCGCCCGGGCGCCCGGTGCGCTGCACCTCCAGGTAGTAGCGGTCGGGGAACAGCGCCAGCCAGCCGTCCAGCAGCCTGGCCGCCTCGTCGGCGCGTGCCGCCAGCAGCGCGCGCCCGACGTCGCCTGCGTGTCCGCCCGACAACGCGATCGTGTGCGCGGTGGAGCCGGCGTCCAGCCACGCGCGGTCCACCATCGGCACGCCGCGGCGCTGCCCCTGCCGGTAGGCGCGCGTGACCAGCCGCGAGAGGTTGCGGTAGCCGTCGTAGTTCTGCGCCAGCAGCGTGAGCCGCGAGCCGTCGCCCCGCTCGTCGGCCTCGTGCAGCAGCAGGTCCACGCCGAGCAGCGGCTTGATGCCGCTGGCCTGCGCCGCGCGGTAGAACTTGACCATCGCGAACAGGTTGCACTCGTCGGTCAGCGCCACCGCCGGCATGCCCGCGTCGGCCACCGCCTGCACGAGGCGCGGCACGCGCACGACGCCGTCGACGAGCGAGTACTCGGTGTGGACGCGCAGGTGGACGAATTCGGGCATCGGCGGGCGCGGCGTCAGGCTGGTGTGGCGGACGATTTTACCGGCCCGAAACTGCGCCGGTGCAGGCCGCAGGGTCCGAGCCTCGCAAGTGCCTGAAGGTGCTGGCTGGTCGGGTAGCCCTTGTGCGCCTCGAAGCCGTAGCCCGGATAGGCCAGCGCCGCCTCGCGCATCCATGCATCGCGCGCGGTCTTGGCCAGGATGGACGCCGCGCTGATGGCGGGAATGCGGTCGTCGCCGCGCACTTCCGCCCGCCAACGGCAGGCGAAGCCGAGCAGGCCGCGGGGCGGCAGCCGGTTGCCGTCCACCAGCACCAGGCGGGGGCGCAGCGGCAGCGCCAGCAGGGCACGCCGCATGGCCAGCCAGGTCGCGCCGGCGATGTTGAGGGCGTCCACTTCCGCGGCATCGGCGGAGCCGATCCCGAAGGCCAGCGAGCGGTCGCGGATGACGGGCGCGAGCCGCTCGCGCGTCGCCGGCGCCAGCCGCTTCGAGTCGCGCAGTCCCTCGATCGGCTGCGCCGGGTCGAGGACCACGGCCGCCGCGAACACCGGCCCGGCCAGCGGGCCACGGCCGGCCTCGTCCACGCCGGCGACGAGGATCGCGGGGTCAGGCGACATCTTCCTTTGGAAGCGCGGTGCCATGGCCAGTGGTTCGGAGGAGTCAGACCCCAGAGGGGTCAGACTCCGTGCCCGTCCGCGCCCTGGGGTCTGACCCTGCAGTCTGCCCTCCGGGGTCTGACCCCGGGTCGACCCCTCCTCTCCCAGCAACCGCAGCACGGCCTGCGCGGCGCGCTCGCTGGCGTCGCGGCGCAATTGCCGGTGGATCTCCGTGAACCGCCGCGCCAGCGCGCTGCACTCGGCGGGGTGATCGAGCCAGTGCAGCAGTTCCTCGCCCAGCCGCTGCGGCGTGACGTCGCCCTGCAGCAGCTCCGGCACGACCTGGCGGCCCGCCAGCAGGTTCGGCTGCGAGAAGTACGGCGCCTTCATCAGGCCGAAGGCTGCGGATCAGCCAGGCCGTCGCGGGGCCGAGCCGGTAGGCCACGACCATGGGCCGCTTGCACAGCAGCGTCTCCAGCGTCGCGGTGCCCGAGGCCACCAGCACCACGTCCGCGGCCGTCAGGGCCACCGGCGAGCCGCCATCGAGCAGCTCCACCGCTACGCGCGGCGCCTGCCTGGCCAGCGCTGCGCGGAACACCTCGCGCGCTGCGGCGCTGGCCATGGGCGCCACGAAGCGCAGCCCCGGCCGCCGCGCGGCGAGCCAGGCCACCGCGCCCGCGAAATCGGCGGCCAGCCGCGCCACCTCGCCGCGCCGGCTGCCCGGCAGCACCGCCACGACCGCGCCCGACGCGGGCAAGCCCAGCGCCGCGCGGGCGGCGGCCCGGTCCGGCTCGAGCGGCAGCTGGTCGGCCAGCGGGTGGCCCACGAACTCGGCGGCCAGCCCGTGCTCATCGTAGAAGCGCTGTTCGAAAGGCAGCAGGCACAGCACCAGGTCGAGGAACCGCGCCATGCGCACCACGCGCCCCGGCCGCCAAGCCCAGACCTGCGGGCTGACGTACTGCACCGTGCGGATGCCCGCCGCGTGCAGCGCCGGCGCGAAGTTCAGGTTGAATTCCGGCGCGTCCACGCCGATGAACAGGTCGGGCCGCGCCGCGATCATGCGCGACCGCGCACGGCGCCGCAGCGCCAGCAGCCGCGGCAGGTGCGTGAGCACCTCGAACAGGCCCATCACGGCCAGCGACTCGGCGGGTTCCCACTGCTCGCACCCGGCCGCCACCATGCGCGGACCGGCGATGCCGAAGAACTGCGCGTCGGGGTGGGTTTCCCGGAGCGCCAGGATCAGCGCCGCGCCCAGGTTGTCGCCCGAGGTCTCGCCCGCGACGATGCCGATGCGTAGGGCGCGCGCGGGCGTTGTCATCGCCGCGGGAAAAGTGAGCAGTGAGCCGTGAGCCGTGAGCCGCAAGATAGAGCTCTCGCGGATTTCATCTCTGACGGCTCACAACTCACGACTCACTACCTGATCACGCTGCGCGTGGCCGCCTTCAGGAAGGTCACGAACGGCTGGACTTCCGGCTGGGTGGGGGCCAGCGCCTCGAGTTGCAGCGTGGCCTCCGCCAGCTTCAGGCCGGAGCGGTACAGCAGCTTGTAGGCGGCCTTGATGTTGTTGATCTGCGCCGGCGTGAAGCCGCGGCGCTTCAGGCCGTGCACGTTGACGCCCTTGGGCTCGGCGGGGATCCCGCCGATCAGCACGTACGGCGGCACGTCGCGCGTCACCGCGGCGTTGTTGCCCAGGAAGGCGTGCGCGCCCACCTTGCAGAACTGGTGCACCCCCGCATAGCCGGCGAGGATCACCCAGTCGCCGATCTCGACGTGCCCGGCCAGCACCGAGTAGTTCGCCATGACGCACTGGTTGCCGACGACGCAGTCGTGCGCCACGTGCGAACACGCCATGAACAGGTTGTCGTCGCCGACGCGCGTCACGCCGTGTCCGCCGGCCGTGCCGCGGTTCACGGTGACGAACTCGCGGAACACGTTGCGGTCGCCGATCTCGAGGCGGGTGGGCTCGCCCTGGTACTTCTTGTCCTGCGGCGCGTCGCCGATGGAGGCGAACTGGTAGACGCGGCAGTCGCGCCCGATCGTAGTGGGCCCGTTGATCACCGCATGCGGCCCGACGCGGGTCCCGGCGCCGATCACGACCTGCGGCCCGATCACGCAGAACGGCCCCACCTCGACGTCCGCCGCGAGTTCCGCCTGCGGCGACACCACCGCGCGCGGGTCGATCATGGCTGCACCTCCGGCGCCACCATCATGGTCGCCGACGCCACCTCCTCGCCGGCCACTTCCGCGACCGTCGAGAACTTCCAGATGCCGCGGATGGCGCGCTCCAGCGTCGCCTTGAGCACCAGCTGGTCGCCCGGCTCGACCGGCTTGCGGAAGCGTGCGCGGTCGATGCCCACGAAATAGAAGCGGCTGTTTTCGTCGGGCACGACGCCGGCCGTCTTGAAGGCCAGGATGCCGGCCGCCTGGGCCAGCGCCTCGAGGATCATCACGCCCGGCATCACCGGCCGGTGCGGGAAGTGCCCGGTGAAGTACGGCTCGTTGACGGTGACGTTCTTGACGGCCTCGATGGACTTGCCCGGCACGCAGGACGTGACCTTGTCCACCAGCAGGAACGGGTAGCGGTGCGGCAACTGCCGCATGATCGCGTTGACGTCCATCGAGAATGCCTTGCTCATCCGTCAGCTTCCTTCTTCCGCCGCGTCCGCGCCGCGCCCGCCGCGCTCCAGCGCTGCGAGGCGTCGCTCCATACCTGCCAGCCGCCGCAGGCGCGCCACGGCCTTGCGCCACTCGGCGGTCGGCACGGCCGGCATGCCGGACGAATACGTGCCCGGCCCCTTGAGCGAGTGCGTCACCATCGAATAGCCCGTCACCACGACGTCGTCGCCGATCTCCAGGTGGCCCACGATGCCCACCGCGCCGCCGATCATGCAGCGCCGGCCGATGACCGCGCTGCCCGAGATGCCGACGCAGCCCGCCACCACCGTGTGCGCGCCGATGCGCACGTTGTGGCCGACCTGCACCAGGTTGTCCAGCTTGACGCCGTCCTCGATGACCGTGTCGTCGATGGCGCCGCGGTCCACCGTGGTGTTGGCGCCGATCTCGACGTCGTCGCCGACCTGCAGGTTGCCGACCTGCGGCACCTTGACGAAGCCGTCGCGGTCCGGCGCGAAGCCGAAGCCGTCCGCCCCGAGCACGGCGCCGGCGTGCAGCACGCCGCGCGCGCCGATCTGTACGCCCGGATACACCGTCACCCGCGCGACCAGCCGCGTGTCGGCGCCGACGCGCGCGCCGCGCATGACCACGCAGCCCGGCCCGACCAGCGCCCGCGGCCCGATCACCACCCCGGTCTCGATGACGGCCTGCGCGCCGACCGCCGCGTCGGGCGCCACCGACGCGCCGGCAGCGATGACCGCGGAAGGATGGATGCCGGCCTCGACGGCCGGTTCGGGATGCAGCACCTGGGCGATGCGCGCAAAGGCCGCGTAGGGGTTGGCGGCGATCAGGGCCGCCACCGGGCAATCCGCCGCCGCCGCCGCGTCCAGCACCACGGCCGACGCGCGCGTGGCCTGCAGGTAGCGCCGGTAGCGCGGGTTGGCCAGGAACGCGACCGTGCCGGGGCCAGCCGCCGCCAGCGTCGCGACCCCGCTCACCTGCGTGCCGGGGTCACCGGCGAGCTCCAGCCCGAAACGGATTGCCAGCTCGCCCAGTGTCGTCGCCATGGCGCCTCCGGCGCTGCGACCGGCCAGTTATTTCGGCGCCTTCGCCTTGAGCGCCGCGACCACCTGCGCCGTGACATCGATACTGGCGCCTGCGTACAGCACGCCGTCACTGACGATGAGGTCGAAGCCATTCGCCTTGGCGTAGGTCTGCACTTCCTGCAGCAGCACGCGCTGCACCTTGCCGAATTCGTCGTTGCGGCGCAGGTTCGCGTCTTCCTGCAGTTCGTTGAAGCGCCGCGACAGGTCGCGCTGCCCGTCGCGCAGCTCCCGCTCGGCCTTGGCGCGATCCGCCTCGGACATCACGGCGGCGTCGCGCTTCAGCTTCTCTTCCTTGTCCTGCAGCGCCTTCTGCTGCGTGGCCAGCTCGCGCTGGCGCGGCAGGAACTCGTTCTCCAGCAGCTGCTGCGCGGCGCGGGCCTGCGGCGACTCCTCGAGCAGCTTGGCCGTGTTGACGAAGCCGATCTTGGCCTGCTGCGCCGCGGCGACGGCCGGGACCAGCGCCACGGCGGCGACGGCGGTGGCCAGCAGGATCTGTCTGATCATCGTTGACATGCGTTGCGTTTCCTCAAAAAGCCGAACCAATGGTGAACTGGAAGCCCTCGGTCTCGTCCGGATAGAGCACCGCATCGCCCTTCTTGGGGTTGAGCGCGATGCCGTAGCTGAAGCGGAATATGCCGAGCGGCGCCAGCCACTGCACGGCCAAACCCGCCGACTGCCTCAGCTCATTGTAGTCGAACTCGTAGTCCACCGGGGTGACGCCGTCGCGACCGACGAAGTTGATGCCCATGCCCTGCGAGAAGACGTTGCCGATGTCGTAGAACGCGCTGATGCGGGTGCTGGCCCGCCACTTGTCCGGTACCGGGAACAGCAGCTCGGCCCGGCCGATGACCTTCATGTTGCCGCCATAGGGGTTGCCGAAGCTGTCCTTCGGGCCGAGGCGGCTCTCGCGGTAGCTGCGCACCGTCTCCGGTCCGCCGGCGTAGAACTGCCGGAACGGCGGCAGCGCGGTCGTGTCCTTGCCCAGCGCGTCGCCGTAGGCCACTTCCGCGCTCAGCGCCAGCGTCCACTGCTTGTAGAGGGGCACGAGCTTCAGGCCCTCATAGCTGAAGACGTAGTACTCGATGCCGCTGCCCGGCACGGCCGCCGTGAGGCTCAGCGAATGGCGCGTGCCGCGGGTGGCGAACAGCGCGCGGTTGCGGGTGTCGTAGGACCAGCCGATCAGCGCTTCCAGCGTATCGAACTTCGTGCCGTACAAGGTCGTCGTGATGTCGATGGGCGCGCCCGTGAACGGGTCGAAGCTCTGCTGCACGAGGCTGCGGGTGTAAGGGTTGCCGTTGTTGCGCACCCAGTCGACCGCCTCGCGGGCGCTGCCGAACTCGCTGGTGATCAGGTCCGACCGCTGCGCGACCAGGCCGAACCGCACGGCCTGGTACTCGGTGATCGGGTAACCGAACTCGAGCGTGCCGGACATGGTCTCGGTCGAGAAGTCCGACGCCGCCGACACGAACTGCGTGACGTCGCGGTATTGCAGGCCGAAGGTGCGCGCCACGCCGTCGATGTTGGTGTACGGGTCGGTGTGCGAGAAGGAATAGACCTGCGCATACCGTCCGCCGGCCGTCTCCACCGCCAGGCGTTGGCCGGAGCCCATGAAGTTCGAGTGCACGAAGCTGCCGTTCAGCATGAAGGACTGCGATTCGGAATAGCCGATGCCGCCGCTGAACTGGCCGGGCAGCCCCTCCTTGACGTCGAACTCGACGTCCACCAGGTCGGGGGTCCCCGGCACCGGACGGGTCTCGAACTCGACCTTCTCGATGTACGGCAGCCGCGCGATGCGCTCCTTGGAGCGCTCCACCAGCGCGTTCGACAGGTACGCGCCCTCCAGCTGCCGCAGCTCGCGCCGCAGCACCTCGTCGTCGATGGCGCTGGTGTTCTCGAACTCGACCCGCCGCACGTAGGCGCGGTTGCCCGGATCCACGAAGAACGTCACGTCCATGGACTCGAGGTCCTCGTTCTCCTGCTGCACGGGCTCGATCTTGGCGAAGGCGTAGCCGTCCAGGCCCAGTCGCATCGCCATCAGCTCCTGCGTCTGGGTGATCGTCTTGCGCGAGTAGCTGTCGCCCGGCTGCAGCAGCAGCAGCTGCTTGAGGTGCTCCTCGGGGACGACCATGCGGCCCGCGACCCGCACCTCGCCCACCTTGTAGACGCCCCCCTCGCGCACGTTGATCGTGATGAAGATGTCGTCCTTCTCCGGCGCGATCGCGACCTGCGTCGACTCGACGTCGAAGGCGGCGTAACCCCGGTCCTGGTAGTACGAGGTCAGCTTCTCGATGTCGCCCTGCAGCGTCTCGCGCGAGTAGCGATCGTCCTGCCGGTACCATGACAGCCAGTTCGGCATGCGCAGCTCGAACTCATCGCGCAGCGTGTCGTCGTCGAACACCGTATTGCCGACGATGTTGATCTGGCGGATGCGGGCGCGCTTGCCCTCGACGACGTCGATGCTGACCTTGACCTTGTTGCCCGGCACCTCCTCGACGGAAGTGTCCACCTTGACGGCGTACTTGCCGCGGCTGAAGTACTGGTCGGTGAGGTAGCTCTTGACCTCCTCCAGCACGGAGCGGTCGAAGGTGCGGCCCTGCGCGAGTCCCACGTTCTTCAGCGAGCGCGTCAGGTCCTCGGTCTTGATGTCCTTGTTGCCCTGGATCGTGAAGCTCTCGATGGACGGGCGCTCGAGCACCACCACGACCAGCGTCTCGCCGTCGCGCCGCAGCTCGATGTCGCGGAAGAACCCGGTCGCGAACAGCGCACGGATCGCCTCCTGCTCGCGGCGCCCGTCGAGGCGGTCGCCGATGTTGACGGGCAGGTAGTTGTAGACCGTGCCCTCGGAGATGCGCTGCAGTCCCTCGACCTTGATGTCGCTGACGACGAAGTCGCCCGCCGCCTGGCCCAGCGCGGCCGCCGGGGCGTGCGCGAGCAGTATGGTGCCGATGAGCCTGCGTAGCATGGACTTGAATTCCCCCGGTCGCCGCTAGCCGATGAGGCGCGCGATGTCGTTGTAGAAGGCGAACCCCATCAGCGCGACCAGCAAGGCGATGCCCACCTTCTGTCCCAGCAGCTGCGCCTGGTCCGACAGCGGGCTGCCCTTGATGATCTCGACGAGCTGGAAGACGATCTGGCCGCCGTCGAGGATCGGCACCGGCAGCAGGTTCAGGACGCCCAGCGAGATGCTGACCAGCGCCAGGAAGCCGAGGAAGTACGACAGCCCGCCCAGCGCCGACAGGCCCGCATACTGGGCGATGTTGATCGGCCCCGAGATGTTCTTGGTGGATACGTCGCCGGTGACCATGCGCCACAGGAACTTGACCGTCAGGGCGGTCTTCGACCAGGTCTCGGCGACGGCCGGGGGCAGCGCAGCCAGCGGCCCGTAGCGTTGCTCGGTGCGCATCCACCCGGGGAACGAGACGCTGCCGCCGGGCGCCATGCCGATGCGGCCGACGGTCACGCCGTCTTCCTGCTCGGCGCGTACGTCGACGGCCAGCCGCCGCAGGCTGCCGTCGCGCCGCAATTCCAGCTCGATCGTCTGCCCCGCGCGGGCGCGCACGATGTCCACGAAGCGCGCGAAGTCCTCGACCGCTTCGCCGTCCACGGCCGTGATCCGGTCGCCGACCTGCAGCCCGGCTGCCTCGGCCGCGCCGCCCGCGACCAGGCTGCCGACCACGACGGGCAGGCGCGGGTACCAGAACGCGAAGCCGAGGCCGCGCATCAGCGCGCCGGGTTCGGTCAGTTCGCGGCGCTGTCCCTCGGGCACGGCCAGCGTGAAGGCGCGCTCGCGTCCCTCGGCCCCGCGTACGGTCAGCGGCACCTCGCCGGTGGCGACCAGCGCGTCCAGCATGCCCAGCACCGCCGCCTCGCGCGTCTGCACGGCCCGGCCGGAGACGGCCAGCACCGTGTCGTCGCGGGCCAGGCCGGCCGTGGCCGCCAGCGAGCCGGTGGTGACCTCGCCGATCACCGGCTTGAGTCCGGGCACGCCGTGGATGAACAGCGCCCAGAAGGCCACCAGCGCGAACGCGAAGTTGAATCCCGGCCCGGCCAGCAGCACGGCGATGCGCGCCAGCGGCGGGCGGTTCTGGAAGGCGCGCGCCGCGTCGCCCGGCTGCACCGGGCCCTCGCGTTCGTCCAGCATCTTCACGTAGCCGCCCAGCGGCACCGCGGCGATGACGTATTCGACGTGATCCGGCGCCTTGCCGAGGCGCTTCCACAGGGGGCGCCCGAAGCCGATCGAGAAGCGCAGCACCTTGAAGCCCAGCCTCCTGGCGACCCAGTAGTGCCCGAACTCGTGCACCGTCACCAGCACGCCGATCGCGACCACGAAGGCCAGCAGGGGGATGAGCACCGACTGGATCACGCCGCCTCCGCCAGGACCGCCGCGGCGGCGCGGCGCGCCCACGCATCGGCCTCGAGGGCCACCTCGAGGCTGGTCACGCGCGTGGTCTGATGCCGCTGCAACACCTGCTCGATGACCCTCGCAATGCCCGTAAAGTTCAACCGCCGCCCCAGAAAAGCCGCGACCGCCACCTCGTTGGCGGCGTTCAGCACGGCCGGCGCGGTGTCGCCGGCCTCGGCCGCCTCGCGGGCCAGCCGCAGGCACGGAAACCGCTGCAGATCGGGCGCCTCGAACGTGAGCTGGCCCAGCTGCACCAAATCCAGTGATTTTACACCGGATTGGAGCCGGTCCGGCCAGCCCAGCGCATGCGCGATGGGCGTGCGCATGTCCGGGTTGCCGAGTTGCGCGAGCACCGAACCGTCCGCGTACTCGACCAGCGAGTGCACGATGCTCTGCGGATGGACCACGACGTCGACCTGCGCCGGCGCCACGCCGAACAGCCAGCAGGCCTCCACCAGTTCCAGGCCCTTGTTCATGAGCGTCGCCGAGTCCACCGAGATCTTCGGGCCCATCTGCCAGTTCGGGTGCGCGATGGCCTGCTGCGGCGTGACGTCGGCCAGCGCAGCCGCCGGCCACGCGCGGAACGGGCCGCCGGACGCGGTCAGCAGGATGCGGCGCACGCCTGGCGGCAGCCGGCCGGGAGCCGCCTGCGGCAGGCACTGGAAGACCGCATTGTGTTCGCTGTCGACGGGCACCAGCTCCGCACCGGACGCGGCCACCGTCTCCATCAGCAGCTGGCCGGCGCACACCAGCGCCTCCTTGTTGGCCAGCAGCAGCCGCTTGCCGGCCCGTGCCGCCGCCAGCGTAGGTTCCAGCCCGATGGCGCCCACGATGGCCGCCACGACGTGCCGGGCGTCGGGCCAGGCGGCCGCCTCGGCGAGACCCGCCGGGCCCGCCAGCACCCGCGTCGCGAGCCCGTGGCGCCGCACCGCCGCGGCGAGCCGCCCGGCCGCTTCGGCATCGGCCAGCGCCGCGACCGCGGGGCTGAATTCGAGGCATTGCTCCAGCAGCCGATCGTCGCTGGCCCGCGCCGCCAGCGCCACGACCCGGAAGCGGTCCGGATGGCGACGCAACACGTCCAGCGTGCTCAGCCCGATCGAGCCGGTCGAGCCGAGTATGGCCACGCCACTCACCACAGGACCCCGAGCCAGACCAGCCCGAGCGCGTAGACGGGCGCGGCCGCGGTCAGGCTGTCGATGCGGTCGAGCACGCCGCCGTGGCCGGGCAGCACGCCGCCGCTGTCCTTCACGCCGGCCTGGCGCTTGAACAGGCTCTCGCTGAGGTCGCCCACGATCGAGACCAGGATCACCGCCATGCACAGCGGCAGGAATGCCGCCGCTTCGAAGCCGAACCAGGCCCGGCCGGCCAGCGCCACGAGGGCCCCCAGCACCAGCCCGCCCACCACCCCTTCCCAGGTCTTGTTGGGGCTGACGCGCGGCGCGAGCTTGTACCGGCCCAGGCGCCGTCCCACGAAGTAGCCGCCGGTATCGGTGGCCCAGACGAGCAGCAGCACGAACACGAGGAGCTGCGCGCCGTGGTCGGCATGCTCATACAGCCGCTCCAGCGCGACCCACAGCGGCGCCAGCGTCAGCAGCCCGGCCACCGCGGCCTGCGCACGGCCGCCGCGGGCGGGGGCCAGCGCCAGCCACAGGAACACGATCACCCACCAGGCCAGCGCGCCGGCCATCGCCCAGGCGAAGCCGCCGGGCAGCGCCGCCACGCGCCACAGCAGCAGCGTCGCCACGGCGCACGCCGCCACGTACAGCCCCTTGCGCAGGGCGCCCTCGATCCGCACCAGGCCGGCCCACTCCCAGGCCCCGGCCAGCACGATCAGCGCCAGGGCGGCCAGCGCGGCGGCACGCGGCAGCCACAGCAGCACGACGGCCACGACCGCCAGCATCGCTGCCGCCGTCACGATACGCTTGAACAGCATCAGCCCGCGCCCCCCAGCTGTTGCGAAATGCGCCCGAAGCGCCGCTCGCGCCCCGCAAAGAACGCCAGCGCCGCATCGTACTCGTCCGGGCCGAAATCCGGCCACAGCACGTCCGTGAAGTACAGCTCCGTGTAGGCGGCGTTCCACAGCAGGAAGTTGCTGAGGCGCCGCTCGCCGCCGGTGCGGATGAACAGTTCCGGGTCCGGCAGGCCGGCCAGCGCCAGGCGCCCGGCCACCGCGGCCTCGTCAATCGCCTGCGGCGCCAGCGCGCCGCGCGCCGCGTCCGCAGCCAGCGCGCGCGCCGCCTGCACGAAGTCCCAGCGGCCGCCGTAGGACACGGCCACCACCAGCTCGAGCCGCTCGTTGCCCGCCGTACGCCGCTCCGCCTCGCGGATTCCCTCGACGAGCTGCGGCGCCAGCCGTTGCCGGTCGCCGATGACGCGCAGCCGCACGCCGTTCTTGGTCAGCGCCTCCGCCTCGCGCTGCAGCGCCTCGACGAACAGCTGCATCAGCAACCCGACCTCTTCCTGCGGGCGTTGCCAGTTCTCGCTGGAGAACGCGAACACCGTCAGGGCGCCGACGCCGCGGCGCACCGAATGCTCGATGGCGCCGCGCACCGCCTGGATGCCGGCGCGGTGGCCGGCGCTGCGCTGCAGGCCGCGGGTCTCGGCCCAGCGCCCGTTGCCGTCCATGATCACGGCCACGTGGCGGGGCACGCCGGTCGCGGGCGGGGCGTCTGTGAGGGGGTCCATGTTTGCTGGCCGCGGCCGCGGGTCCGGGCCGCCGGCGCCGTGCAGGCCCTCAGACCTGCAGCAGCTCCTTTTCCTTCTCGGCGAGCACGCTGTCGATCTCGGCCACGTAGTGGTCCGTCAGCTTCTGCACTTCGTCCATGGCCCGGTGTTCGTCGTCCTCCGACAGCAGCTTCTCCTTGAGCATCTCCTTCAGTTCGCTCATCAGGTCGCGGCGCACCGAGCGCACCGCGACCCGCGCGTTCTCCGCCTCGTGACGCGCGACCTTGGTCAGGTCCTTGCGGCGCTCCTCGGTCATCGCCGGCAGCGGCAGGCGGATGACCGTGCCGGCCGTGTTCGGCGTCAGCCCCAGGTCCGACTTCAGGATGGCCTTTTCGATGACCGGCACCATGGACTTGTCCCACGGCGAGATGGACAGCGTGCGCGGGTCCTCCACCGTCACGTTGGCGACCTGCGTGAGCGGCATCTCCGCGCCGTAGTAATCGACGCGCAGCCCCTCCAGCAGGCCGGTGTTGGCGCGCCCCGTGCGCATGCGCTTGAAGTGCTCATGCAGGCTGACCACGCACTTGGTCATGCGGTCATTGGCGTCTTTCTTGATTTCCTCGAACATCGCTGTACTCCCGGCCGGGCTCAAAGCCCGTTGGCCACCAGTGTGCCTATGTCCTCGCCGTCCACGATCCGCACCAGGTCGCCGGCATTGAACAGGTTGAAGACCCTGAGCGCCAGCCCGTTGTCGCGGCACATCACCACGGCGGTCGCGTCCATGACCCCGAGCCGCTCGTCGATCAGCCGGTCGAAGGACAATCGCTTGTACTGCCGCGCCTGCGGATTGCGCAGCGGATCGTCGCTGTACACGCCATCCACCTTGGTCGCCTTCAGCAGCAGGTCGGCCTGGATCTCGATGGCCCTGAGCGCGGCGGCCGTGTCGGTCGTGAAGAACGGGTTGCCGGTGCCGGCCGCCATGATCACGCAGCGGCCCTTCTCGAGGTGGCGGATGGCGCGGCGGCGGATGTAGTCCTCGCAGACCTGCTGCACCCGCAGTGCGGACATGACCCGCGATTCCAGCCCCAGCCGTTCCAGGCCGTCCTGCAGCGCCAGGCCGTTCATGACCGTCGCCAGCATGCCCATCTGGTCGCCGGTGACGCGGTCCATGCCGGCCCGCGCCAGCCCGGCGCCGCGGAACAGGTTGCCGCCGCCGATCACCACCGCGACCTGCACGCCGCGGCCCATGACGTCGCGGATCTCGCCCGCGATGCGGCTCAGCACGGCGGGGTCGATCCCGTAGTCGGCCGCCCCCAGCAGCGCCTCCCCGCTGAGCTTGAGGAGGATTCGCTTCAGCGGCCGGTCGGCATCGTCGGACATCCTGCCCCCTGGTGGCGTAATGGGCCGATTATAAAGAACCCCGCGTTGTCGCGGGGTTCCGTGGGGCAACGACGGATCCGGCCTCGCTCAGCCGCGGCCTTCCGCCGCCTGGACCTGGGCCGCCACCTCGTCGGCGAAGTTGTCCTGCCGCTTCTCCAGGCCCTCGCCGACCTCGAAGCGCACGAAACCGCTGACCTTGGCGCCGCCCGCCTTGAGCAGCTGCTCGACGGTCGTCTCCGGATCCTTGACGAACGGCTGGCCGACCAGGCAGATCTCGGCCAGGTACTTGCGGACCCTGCCCTCGACCATCTTGGCGACGATCGCGGGCGGCTTGCCCTCCTGGGCGGCCTGCGCGGTGAGGATCTCGCGCTCCTTGTCCACCTGTGCCGCGGGCACCTCGCCCGGGGTCACGTACTGCGGGCTGGACGCCGCAATGTGCATCGCCAGGTCGTGGGCCAGCGTGTCGTCGCCGCCCTCCAGCCCGACCAGCACGCCGATGCGCGTGCCGTGCACGTAGGTCCCGACCCGGGTGGGGGCCGCCAGTTCGGCCAGCCGGCGCACCTCGATCTTCTCGCCGATGCGCGCAATCAGCTCGCGGCGCGCCTGCTCGACTTCCGTGCCGCCGGGCAGCTTCAGCTTGAGGACCGCCGGCAGCGCGGTCGTGCCGGCGTCCAGCGCCGCCTGCGCGACGGCGCCCGCAAACTGCAGGAAATCCCCCTGCCGGGCCACGAAGTCCGTCTCCGAATTGGCTTCGACGACGACGGCCCGGCGGCCGTCCGCGGCGCACTTGAGCACCACGGCGCCCTCGGCCGCGATGCGGCCGGCCTTCTTGTCGGCCTTGGCGAGCCCCGCCTTGCGCATCATCTCGGCCGCCGCGTCGAGATCGCCAGCGGCCTCGACCAGCGCCTTCTTGCACTCCATCATCCCGGCGCCAGTACGCTCACGCAGGGCTTTAACGGCATTGGCCGTAATCGTCATCGCGTTACCTCACTCTTTCTCGTCGGCAGGCTTGCGGGTGCGGCGGCGCGCCGGCTTGGCCGCGGCGGCCCCGGTCGAGCCCGCATCGTCCCCATCGTCCGCATCGACCGCGTCGTCCAGGTCGTCGGCCGGGGCCACGGCCACGGCCTGGGCCACGGCCGCCTCGGCCTCTGCCGTGGCGGGCGCCGCTGCGGGCGCCGCTGCGGCCGCCTTGCGCGGCGGACGGGCGGGCTTGCGCCGCGCGGCACCGCCGCGCTTCGGCCCGGCCTTGCCGGGGGCGCCGCGACGCCGCGGGTTGCCTTCGGCGTCCAGTTCGACGAACTCGTCCTCGCCGGCCGGCACGGCCGGGCCGGAGGCACGGCCTTCGAGCACCGCCTCGGCGATGCCGGCCGCGTACAGCTGGATGGCGCGCATGGCGTCGTCGTTGCCCGGCACCATGTAGTCCACGTCGTCCGGTGCGCAATTCGTGTCCACGATGGCGACCACCGGGATGCCGAGCTTGCGGGCCTCGTGCACCGCGATCTGCTCGTGGCCGACGTCCACCACGAACAGCGCGTCGGGCAGCCGGTTCATTTCCTTGATGCCGCCCAGGCTGCGGGTCAGCTTCTCCATCTCGCGGCGCAGGCCCTGCGCCTCCTTCTTGCCGCGCCGGTCGAGCGCGCCGCTCTCCTGCAGCTCCTCGATCTCCTGCAGGCGCCTGATGGACTGGCGGATGGTCTTGAAGTTCGTGAGCATGCCGCCCAGCCAGCGCTGGTTGACGTAGGGCATGCCGCAGCGGGTCGCCTCGGCCTGGATGGCCTCGCGGGCGCTGCGCTTGGTGCCGACGAACAGCACGCTGCCGCCGTCGGAGGTGACCGCCTTGATGAACGCCGCCGCCTCCAGGTACAGGGGCAGCGACTTCTCGAGGTTGATGATGTGGATCTTGTTACGCTCGCCGAAGATGTACGGAGCCATCTTCGGGTGCCAGAAACGGGTTTGGTGGCCGAAATGCACGCCCGCTTCCAGCATCTGCCTCATGGACACGCTGGCCATGATGAATCTCCTTGTCGGGTTGGTCCTCCGCACATCCGCATGCAGCAACCGGACTCAAAGCCCGGCACCCGGCCGCACGTGTCGATGCGCGTGTGGATTTGGTTGAGAAAAAACGCCGCGCTTTATACCATTGTTTGCAAGCTGAAACAATGCCTTAAGCGGGGTCAGAGTGGGGTCTGACCCCTCCCAACCCGTACGGAGTACCCTTAGCCAGTGCTGATGGCCCGAGAAAGCCGCGTGTCGATCAAGACGCCCGAGGAGCAGGCGCTGATGCGCGTGGCCGGCCGGCTCACGGCCGACGTCCTGGACATGATCGGGCCGCAGGTCCAGCCCGGGGTCACGACCGACGAGCTGGACCGGGTCTGCCACGATTTCATCGTCGGCCGGCAGGACGCGGTGCCGGCCCCGCTCAATTACAAGGGCTTCCCGAAGTCCATCTGCGCGTCGGTCAACCACGTGGTCTGCCACGGCATCCCCGGCGACCGGCGGCTCAAGGCCGGCGACATCGTCAACCTCGACGTCACCGTCATCAAGGACGGCTATCACGGCGACTCCAGCCGCATGTTCATGATCGGCAAGCCCGCCGTGCTGGCCGAGCGCCTGTCGCGCGTCGCGCTCGAGTCGCTGTGGCAGGGCATCCGCATCGTGCGCCCGGGCGCGCGGCTCGGCGACATCGGCCACGCCATCCAGCGTTATGTCGAGGAGCACGGCTACTCGGTGGTGCGGGAATTCTGCGGGCACGGCATCGGCCGCTGCTTCCACGAGGACCCGCAGGTGCTGCACTACGGCGAGCCGGGCACGGGCCTGGTGCTCGAGGAAGGCATGACCTTCACGATCGAGCCGATGATCAATGCCGGCAAGCGCCACGTGCGGGTGCTGCCGGACGGCTGGACGGTGGTGACCAAGGATCACTCGCTGTCCGCGCAGTGGGAACACACGCTGCTGGTCACGGCCGACGGCGTCGAGGTGCTGACGCTGGGCGCGGCCGAACGGGCCGATCGCTGAACATGCGTGCGGACGTTCCGCCCGACGGGCCGGAGCTGACCGAGGCGGGTAGTGCCCCGCCGCCACCCTGGGATTACCTGGATCGTCTGGCCCACAGCCTCGACGCTTCTCTCGAGCCTGTGGCGGCGTTCCGCGCGGCGCTGGCCGAGGGCGATGCCGCGCTGCGCGCGCGTTTCCTCGCGGACGAGGCCATCGACGAGCTGGTCCACGACCGCGCGCGGCTGCTGGACATCCTGCTCACGCGCGCCTGGTGGCTGCACGCCGGGCCGTCCGCGAACGACCTGGCGCTGGTGGCGGTCGGCGGCTACGGCCGCGGCGAGCTGCTGCCCTGCTCCGACGTCGACATCATGGTGCTGCTGCCGAAGACCGAGGCCACGCCGTGGGCCGGCGGGCTGGAGCGCTTCCTCACCTTCCTGTGGGACATCGGCCTCGAGGTCGGCCACAGCGTGCGCACCATCGACGACTGCCGGCGCGAGGCGCTGGCCGACGTCGGCGTGGCCACCACGCTGCTGGAGGCGCGCCTGCTGACCGGCCCGCCGCAGCTGCTCGAGGCCATGCAGCGGGCGCTGGCCCCCGACCGCCTGTGGTCGGCCCGCGACTTCTTCGAGGCCAAGGTGCGCGAGCAGCGCGATCGCCACCACCGCTACCACGACACGGCCTACAACCTCGAGCCGAACGTCAAGCAGAGCCCTGGCGGCCTGCGCGACATCCACACCGTGGCCTGGGTGGCCAAGCGCCATTTCGGCACCGACACCTTCGAGGAGCTGGCCGCGCACGGCTTCCTGACGCACCGCGAGGTGGCGCAGCTGCAGGTCGCACAGTCCTACCTGTGGAAGGTGCGCTTCGCCCTGCACGTGCTGACCGGGCGGCGCGAGGACCGGCTGCTGTTCGACCACCAGATCAGGCTGGCCCGCCAGTTCGGCTACGAGGACGCGACCTACACGCTGGCGGTCGAGCAGTTCATGCAGCGCTACTACCGCACCGCGATGTTCGTGAGCCTCGCCAACGAACTGCTGCTGCAGCACTTCCGCGAGGCCATCCTGTCCGCCGGCGACACACCGTCGCTGCCACTGACGCAGAATTTCCGCGAGCGCGAGGAGTACCTGGAAGTCGCGGCGCCGGACGTCTTCGTGCGCCATCCGGCCGCGTTGCTCGAGCTGTTCGTCGTGCTGCAGGCCCACCCGCACCTGCGCGGCGTGCGCGCCGGCACCATCCGTCTGCTCACCGCGCACCTGTGGCTGATCGACGAGGAGTTCCGGCAGAACCCGCGCAACCACCGCCTGTTCCTGGAGATCCTGCAGGCTCCCGGGGGCGTGACCCACGAGCTGCGCCGCATGAACCTGTACGGCGTGCTGGGCCGCTACATCCCGGCCTTCGGCCGCGTCGTCGGCCGCATGCAGTACGACCTGTTCCATGCCTACACGGTGGACGCGCACACGCTGTTCGTGGTGTCCAACCTGCGGCGGTTCGCGCTCGAGCGCTACGACCACGAGTTCCCCAAGCAGTCGCAGATCTTCCGCAGCCTGCCGAAGCCCGAACTCGCCTACCTGGCCGCGCTGTTCCACGACCTCGCCAAGGGCCGCGGCGGCGACCACTCCGAGCTGGGCGCCGTGGACGCCGAGGCGTTCTGCCTCGAGCAGGGCTTGTCCCGCTACGACGCGCGGCTGGTGGCCTGGCTGGTGCGCCACCACCTGATCCTGTCGATCACCGCGCAGAAGCGCGACATCGCCGACCCGCAGGTCATCAACGAGTTCGCGCAACAGGTGGGCGACCAGACGCACCTCGACTACCTGTACGTGCTGACCGTGGCCGACGTGCGCGGCACCAACCCGCGGCTGTGGAACTCCTGGAAGGCGTCGCTGCTCGACCAGCTGTACGAGCGCGCCAGGCAGGCGCTGCGGCGCGGGCTCGAGACGCCCATCGACCAGGAGGAGCTGCTGGCGGAGACGCAGGCGCAGTCGCGCGAGCTGCTGGCCGAGGCCGGCGTCGCCGCGGCCGCGGTGGAGCGCGTCTGGCGGCAACTGACCGAGGCCTACTTCCTGCGCCACACGCCGGAGGAAATCGCCTGGCATACCGGCCTGCTGGCCGGCCGCGACCCCGCGGACAGCGCGCCGCTGGTGGCCGTTTCGCCGCGGCCCGGCCGCGGCGGCGCCACGGCCGTCGTCGTCTACACGCTGGGGCGCCGGCACAGCTTCGCGCGCGCCACCGCCGCCATCGACCAGATGGGGCTCAACATCGTGGACGCGCGCATCACCCCGACCGGCGACGGCGGCAGCCTCGACACCTACTTCGTGCTCGAGGAGCACGGCGTGGCCCTGTCGGACGCCCGCCGGTTCGACGACATCGGCGAGCGGCTGGCGCGCGTGGTGGCCGAACGCGAAGCCCCGGCCCCGGCGGTCACGCGCCGCGCGCCGCGCCAGGTGCGCATGTTCACGACGCCCACCCAGGTCTACTTCAGCGACGACCCGGCCAACGGCCGCACCATCATGGAGCTGGTGGCGGCCGACCGGCCCGGGCTGCTGTCGGAGATCGGCCAGGTGCTGTGGCACGAACGGATCGACCTGCACGGCGCCCAGATCGTCACGGCCGGCGAGCGTGCCGAGGACATCTTCTACCTGACGGACGAGCAGGGCTGCCTGCTGGACGGGTCCCGCCAGGCACCGCTGGCCGAGGCGCTGGTCCGCGCCCTCGATCGGCGCGAGAATGCCGCCCAGCCCTCATGAACCCCGACCTCGCCCGCCTGCAGCCCTACCCGTTCGAGCGGCTCGCCCGGCTGCTGCGCGGCGTGCAGCCGCCGGCCGGCATCGAGCCCGTGCGCATGACCATCGGCGAACCCTCGCACGCGCCCCCCGGGTTCATCGTGGAGCGGCTGGCCGCCTCGCTGGCCGGGGTGGCCGGCTACCCGATGACCGCCGGGTTGCCGGAACTGCGCGCCGCCTGCGCACGCTGGCTGGAACGCCGTTATGCGCTCGGCGACGGCGCGGTGACCGAGGAGACCATGGTGCTGCCCGTCAACGGCACGCGCGAGGCGCTGTTCGCGTTCGCGCAGACGGTCGTGGACGGCGCGCGCGGCGCGCAGGTGCTGCTGCCCAACCCCTGCTACCAGATCTACGAAGGCGCCGCGTTGATGGCCGGTGCGCAGCCGGTCTACCTCGCCGCGGCGGACGGCCCCCCCGACCTCGACGCCGTGCCCGCCGCGACCTGGGCGCGCTGCCAGCTGCTGTTCCTGTGCTCGCCGGGCAACCCGAACGGCGCCGTCATGGACCTGCCCTACCTGTGCCACGCCATCGAGCTGGCCGACCGCCACGGCTTCGTCATCGCCAGCGACGAGTGCTACGCGGAGATCTTCGACGACGAGGCCGCGCCGCCGCCGGGCCTGCTCGAGGCCAGCGCGCGCCTCGGCCGCGCCGGCTTCGAGCGCTGCGTGGTGTTCCACAGCCTGTCGAAGCGCTCCAGCGTGCCCGGCCTGCGCTCCGGCTTCGTGGCCGGCGATGCGCGGCTGCTCGAGGCCTTCCGCCTGTACCGCACCTACCACGGCAGCGCCGTGCCGGTGCACACTCAGCTGGCCAGCGTGGCGGCCTGGCAGGAGGAGGAGCACGTGGCGGCGAACCGGCGCCTGTATCGCGCGAAATTCGACGCCGTGCTGCCGCGGCTGGCCGGCGCGCTCGAGGTGCGGCGGCCGGCGGGCGCGTTCTACCTGTGGCCGCGCACGCCGGGCGACGACGAGGAATTCGCGCGGGCGCTGTATGCGGCCACCGGCGTCAGCGTGCTGCCGGGCTCGTACCTCGGGCGCGAGGTTGACGGCGTCAACCCGGGCCGCGGCCGCGTGCGCATCTCGCTGGTCGCGCCGGCCGGCCCGTGCGCCGACGCCGCGGACCGCATCCGTGATTTCCTGCAGCGGGGCTGACCCATGGACGAACTGAGACGGCTGATCGAGGACGCCTGGGAACGGCGCGTGGAATTCGCGCCCGGCAAGGTGCCGCAGGACGTGGCGACCGCGCTGGACGAGTGCCTGGACCTGCTCGACACGGGACGCGCGCGCGTCGCCGAGCGGCGCGACGGCGCGTGGGTCGTCAACGAGTGGCTCAAGAAGGCCGTGCTGCTGCACTTCCGCACGCACGACAGCACCGCGATCGAGGGCGGCTTCACGCGTTACTACGACAAGGTGCCGCTCAAGTACGCCGACATGAGTCCCGAGCGGCTGCGCGCCGCGGCCACCCGGGTGGTGCCGCCCGCGGTGGTGCGCAAGGGTGCGTACATCGCGCCGGGCGTCGTGCTGATGCCCTGCTACGTGAACATCGGCGCCTACGTCGACACGGGCACGATGGTGGACACCTGGGCGACGGTCGGTTCCTGCGCCCAGATCGGCAGGAACGTGCACATCTCCGGCGGCGTCGGCATCGGCGGCGTGCTGGAGCCGCTGCAGGCCAGCCCCACCATCATCGAGGACGACTGCTTCATCGGCGCCCGCTCCGAGGTCGTCGAGGGGGTCGTCGTCGAGCAGGGCTCGGTGATCTCGATGGGCGTGTTCCTGGGAGCCAGCACGCGCATCTACGACCGCGCCAGCGGCAAGATCGGCTACGGCCGCGTGCCGTCCGGCTCGGTGGTCGTGCCGGGCAACCTGCCGGCCGCCGACGGCAGCCACTCGCTGTACTGCGCGGTCATCGTCAAGCGCGTGGACGCGCAGACGCGGGCCAAGACGTCGGTGAACGAGTTGCTGCGGATGTGATGTGACCCGGAGTCGATGGTCCGGGGTCTGACCCCCTCTGGGGGTCTGACCCCTCCGGACCCATCGGGACGGCACGCGGCCTTCCTTCAGGAGGGGTCAGACCCCGGACGGGGTCAGACCCCGATCAGCCGAAGCGCCCCGTGATGTAGTCCTCGGTCAGCTTGTGCCGCGGATTGGTGAAGATGCGGTCCGTCGGCCCCACCTCGATGAGGTCGCCCAGGTGAAAGTAGGCAGTGCGCTGCGAGACGCGGCCGGCCTGCTGCATCGAGTGGGTGACGATGCAGATCGCGTAGTTCTGCCTGAGCTCGTCGATCAGGTCCTCGATGCGCGCGGTCGCGATCGGGTCGAGCGCCGAGCAGGGCTCGTCCATGAGGATGACTTCCGGGTTCACCGCGATGGTGCGCGCGATGCACAGCCGCTGCTGCTGGCCGCCCGACAGCGCCGTGCCGGGCTCGCCGAGGCGGTCCTTGACCTCGTCCCACAGCCCGGCGCGCTGCAGGCTGGTCTGCACGATCTCGTCCAGCTCGCCGCGGTCGCCGGCCAGGCCATGGATGCGCGGGCCGTAGGCCACGTTCTCGTAGACCGACTTGGGGAAGGGGTTGGGCTTCTGGAACACCATGCCGACCCTGGCCCGCAGCTGCACGACGTCCTGCGCCTTGTCGTAGATGTCCTGGCCGTCGAGCGTGATGGTCCCCGAGAACCGCGCCGCGGGAATGGTGTCGTTGAGCCGGTTCAGGCAGCGCAGGAACGTGCTCTTGCCGCAGCCCGACGGCCCGATCATCGCGATCACCTCGTTGTGCGCGATGTCCAGGCTCACGTCGCGGATCGCATGCTTGTCGTCGTAATGCACGTTGACGTCGCGGCAGCACATGACCGGGTCGGCGACGGTGGTCTCGCCCACCGTCTTGCGCACCGTATCGCTGCGCTGCAGCGGTCCGCTGTCCGCCGCCGCCTTGGGTGCGCCGGCGCGCGCGTCGGGTGCCGTCGTCATCGGTCCTTCTCCTGTCGCGCCGCTCACCAGCGGCGCTCGAATTTCTGGCGCAGTGCGACCGCCGTCGCGTTCATGATCAGCAGGAACCCGAGCAGCACGATGATGGCGCCCGAGGTGCGCTCGAGGAAGGCCTGCTCGGGGCTGTCCGCCCACAGGTAGACCTGCACCGGCAGCACGGTCGCCGGGTCGGTCAGTCCGCCCGGCACGTCCACGATGAACGCCACCATGCCGATCATCAGCAGCGGCGCCGACTCGCCCAGCGCGCGCGCCATGCCGATGATCGCGCCGGTCAGCATGCCGGGCATGGCCAGCGGCAGCACGTGGTGCGCGACCGTCTGCACCTGCGACGCGCCCATGCCGAGCGCCGCCTGGCGGATCGACGGCGGCACCGACTTGAGCGCCGCGCGGCCGGCGATGATCACGGTCGGCAGGGTCATCAGCGTCAGCACCAGGCCGCCCACCAGCGGCGCCGAGCGTGGCAGCCCGAACAGCTGGATGAACACCGCGAGTCCCAGCAGGCCGAAGACGATGGACGGCACCGCCGCCAGGTTGTTGATGTTCACCTCGATGAGGTCGGTGAGCCGGTTCTGCGGCGCGAACTCCTCCAGGTACACGGCGGCGGCCACGCCGATCGGGAACGACAGCAGCAGGGTCACGAGCAGCGTGAGGAACGAGCCGACCACGGCGCCGCGCACGCCGGCCTGCTCGGGCTCGCGCGAATCGCCGCTGGTGAAGAACGCGCGGTTGAAGCGCTTCTTCAGCCGGCCCTCGGCGATCAGCGCGTCGATCCACGCGAGCTCGCGGTCGTCGAGCCGGCGCGAGTCCTCGGCCAGCGCGCGGTCGATGCGCCCCTTCATGAGCAGGTCCACGCGGTCGTCGGCGAGCAGCCACACCGACTGGCGGCGTCCGATCAGCGCCGGCTCGGCCATGACGCGCTCACGCAGCTCGAACTGGCCGCCGTCGCTGGCCAGCCGGTACAGGCTGCGCAGTTCGGCGCGGCCCTCGACGTCGGGAAACCGCTCGCGCAGGGCCGCCTTGATCAGCGCCGCGTAGTCGGCGCCGCTGATGTCCGTGGCGATCCGGTCGCCGGCTGGGGTCGATCACGTCGGCGGCAAATTCGATGTCCAGCTGCACGTAGGTCTGCTGGAATATCGTCCAGCCGGTCGAGATGATGCTCGCGAACAGGAACGCCACGAAGCCGAGCCCGATCGCGACCGCGGCCATGCCGTAGGCGCGGAAACGGCGTTCCGCGCGGAAGCGCCGCCGCAGGCTCTTCTCGACGAGCGCCCGGGTGCGCGCCGTGGGACTGGCGGGCGCGGCCGTCATGACGGGAGCGTCACTCATACTGCTCCCGGTAGCGGCGCACGACCTGCAGCGCGATGATGTTGAGCGACAGCGTGACCAGGAACAGCACCAGGCCCAGCGCGAACGCCGCCAGCGTCTTGGGGCTGTCGAACTCCTGGTCGCCGACCAGCAGCGTCACGATCTGGGTCGTGACGGTGGTGACCGCCTGCAGCGGATTGGCCGTCAGGTTGGCCGCCAGGCCCGCGGCCATGACCACGATCATGGTCTCGCCGATGGCGCGCGACACGGCCAGCAGCACGCCGCCCACGATGCCGGGCAGCGCGGCCGGGAAGACCACCTTGCGGATGGTCTCGGACTGCGTCGCGCCGAGCCCCAGCGACCCGTCGCGCAGCGATTGCGGCACCGCCGTGATCATGTCGTCGGCCAGCGAGGACACGAACGGGATGATCATGATGCCCATGACCAGGCCCGCCGCCAGCGCGCTCTCCGACGAGACGAGCAGCCCGAGGCTCTCGCCCGAGCGGCGCAGCAAGGGCGCCACCACCAGCGCGGCGAAGAACCCGTACACGACGGTCGGGATCCCGGCCAGCACCTCGAGCATGGGCTTGATGACGGCGCGCACCCGGTAGTGCGCGTACTCCGCCAGGTAGATGGCCGCGAACAGCCCGACCGGCACGGACACCAGCATCGCGACGCCGGCAATCAGCAACGTGCCGGTGAACAGCGGCACCGCGCCGAAGGCCCCCGAGGAACCCACCTGGTCCTCGCGGATGGCCATCTGCGGCGACCATTGCGTGCCGAACAGGAACTCGGTCACCGGCACGAACTGGAAGAAGCGGATGGCCTCGAACAGCACCGAGATCACGATGCCGATGGTCGTGAAGATCGCGATCGTCGAACAGCCGATCAGCGCCCAGCGCACCACCCTCTCGACCCGGTTGCGGGCCCTGAGCGCCGGCGAGATGCGGCGCCAGGCCAGCGCGCCGGTGCCCAGCGCCAGCGACACGCACAGCGCGGCCGCGGCGAGGCGCGACAGCGCGTCGAGTTCGCCGTAGCGCGCCGCGGCGGCCTGCACGGCCGGCTCCGCGGTATCGGCCGGCACGGCGCCGGACAGCACGTTGTGCACGTCGTTCAGCACCAGCGACAGGCGGTCGGCCGGCAACTGGCGCAGCTCCAGCGGCATCGAGTCGACCACCAGCTGGGTGACGATGCGGCCGTCGAAGGAGTGCCACATTGCCAGCACGATCAGCGCCGGGATCCCGCACCACAGCGCCGTCAGCAGGCCGTAGTAGCCCGGCCGCGAGTGCAGCTTGCGCCCGCCCCGGCGCCCGCCCACCAGCGCCAGCGAGCGCTTGCGGCCAAGGTGGTATGCGGCGACCGCGCCGAGCAGCAGGATCAGCACCAGCGTCGAGGTTTGCATCGTTAGCGGCCTGGCCCTCACGCAGCGACGATGCGCCGGGCCGGGCAGCCCCGGCCGCGGACGCACGGCGCACTTTATAGGCCCGGCATGTTACAGCTTCGTGACAAGGTGGCCCGGCGCCCGCGGTCGCCGCTTGCCCGGTGGGTCGGCGGGCCGTATAAAGGGCCGCCATTTTCCGACTCCCGCCGCGACGGAGCGCCTTGCACAAGATGACCGAGACGCTCGACCTGACCAGGGCCCTGATCGCCCGCCCCTCGGTCAGCCCCGACGACGGCGGCTGCCAGGAGCTGATGATCGAGCGCCTCGCGCCGCTCGGCTTCGCCGATCGAGCGCATGCCCTTCGGCAGCGTCGACGAACCTGTGGGCCACGCGCCGCGGCGGCGACGGGCCGGTGTTCTGCTTCGCCGGGCCACACCGACGTGGTGCCGACCGGGCCGCTCGAGGAGTGGCACTCCGACCCGTTCGACCCCGTGGTGCGCGACGGTTTCCTGTACGGGCGCGGCGCCGCCGACATGAAGAGCGGCCTCGCCGCCATGGTCACCGCCGACCGAGGCGTTCGTGCGCGCCGTGCCGGCGCATGCCGGCACCATCGCGTTCCTGATCACCAGCGACGAGGAGGGCCCGTCGGTGGACGGCACGCGCCGGGTCGTCGAGGCGCTGCAGGAGCGCGGCCAGCGCATCGACCTGTGCCTGGTCGGCGAGCCGTCCAGCGACCGGGAGTTCGGCGACACGGCCAAGATCGGCCGGCGCGGCTCGCTGTCCGGCCGGCTGACCGTGCACGGCGTGCAGGGCCACATCGCCTACCCGCAGCTGGCCGAGAACCCGGTGCACGTGATCGCGCCGGCGCTCGCCGAGCTGGTGGCGCGCAAGTGGGACGAGCGGCAGCGAGCACTTCCAGCCCACGACCTTCCAGGTCTCGAATCTCGCGGCCGGCACCGGCGCGCCGAACGTGATCCCCGGCGAACTGAAGGCCCGCTTCAACTTCCGCTGGTCGCCGGCGCAGACGCTCGAGGGCCTGCAGCAGGCCGTCGCCGCGACGCTCGAGCGCCACGGCGTGCGCTACACGCTGGAGTGGTTCGTCTCGGGACTGCCGTTCTACACGGCGCCGGGCGTGCTGTCGCGGGCGGTCGCGCAGGCCGTGCGCGAGGTGGCCGGCCGCGAGGTGCGGTTCACGACCGGCGGCGGCACGTCCGACGGTCGCTTCATCGCGCCGATGGGCGCGCAGGTCGTGGAACTGGGCGTCATCAACCAGACCATCCACAAGGTCAACGAGTGCGCCGCCGTGGCCGACATCGAGGCGCTGCAGAGGACCTACCGCAGGGTCCTGGAGCTGGTGCTGGGCGAATGTGCTTGCGGAGAGGTTAGAAACCCTGCCACGGGCGCACAAGCGCGGGTCCAGGGGTCAACCGATCTGGCTCTGAAGCCATGAGGCGCGACCTGGCTCGGGGTCTCCCGCAGGGCCCTCCTGAAGCCATGATCAGCCTGCCTGCCCCGCTCCGCCAGTTCGCCCACACGCCCGCCGCGCCGACGACCACGGCGAACACCAGCACCCAGCCGGGCATGGACACGCCCAGGAAGATGAAGTCCACCTTGGCGCACTCGCCGCCGGCCTTGAACACCTTGATGATGACGTCCATGAGCGGCAGCACCTCGAGCATGAAGTCGAGGTCCGCGCCGCAGCCCGGCACCGAGCCCGGCGGCTGCATCTGGATCCAGACGTGGCGGCCGGCGGTGGCCGCCGTGGCCGCCGCCACGAGGCCGATCAGCGCCGCATAGACGCGCGCGCCGGCCCGCCCGGGATCGTGCAGCGCCGCCGCCGCGAACACCAGCCCCAGCGCCAGCACCTCGACGCGCTGGAAGATGCACAGGTGGCAGGGCGTCAGGCGCATGCCGTACTGGGCGAACAGCGCGAACCCCAGCGCGCCGGCGCAGGCGGCGACGCCCAGCAGGTTCGCGCGACGACGTGTCAGGTTCAAGCGTTGCGCCTCGCGATGAACTCGCGGATCTGCTCCTCCGCGTCGTCCAGCGAGACATGGCGGATGTCCTTGCCGTGCACCGCGTAGACGATGTACTCGCAGATGTTCTTGGCGTGGTCGCCCACCCGCTCCATCGCGCGCACCAGCCACATGGTGTCGATCGCGCGCGTGATGTTGCGCGGGTCCTCCATCATGTACGTGATGTTCTGCCGCTGGATCGCCTCGTACTCGACGTCCACGTCCCGGTCGCGGCGCGCGCAGGCGAACGCCGCCTCGGCATCGAGCCGCGCGAAGGCGTGCAGCGCGTCGTGCACCTGGTCGACGACGAGCTTGGAGATGTGCCGCAGCTCGCGATAGCGGTCCGGCGCGCCGTCGCCGCTGGCCAGCCGCGCCGCGATCAGCGCCACCTTCTCGACCTCGTCGCCGATGCGCTCCAGGTCGGTGATGGTCTTGATGATCGCGACGATGATGCGCAGGTCGGAGGCGGTCGGCTGCCGCATCGCGATGATGCGGCCGCACTCCTCGTCGATGGCGACCTCCATCTGGTTGACCTTGTGGTCGCCCAGCGCCACCTGCTCGCCCAGCTTGCTGTCGCCCTCGATGAGCGCCTGCACCGCCTGCTGCGAGCTGCTGCTCGACGAAACCGGCCATCTGCAACACCTGCGTGCGCAGCTTCTCGAGGTCCTCGTTGAAGCGCCGCGAGATGTGGTGGCCGAGATCGGAAGGCTGCATGGGCGGTCCTCCTGAGGCCGCAATCGAACCATCATAGCGCAGGCGGGTGGCGGCGCACCTGCGCCGCCGCCCGGACGCTGGATCAGAACTTGAAGCTCACGTCCAACTGCATGCGCTGGTAGTCAAGTTCGCCCGCCGTGTCGTAGTAGCGGTCGTTGTCGAACCACGCGAGGTTCACCAGCACGTTCTTGACCGGCGCCCAGCCGCCCTTGACCTGGAAGCCACGGCTCTGGGTCGTGCCGCCCGCGAAGTCCGAGTCGACGAAGCCGCCCCACTGCGCGTCGGCTTCGACGTCCGCGTAGAGCAGCCCTAATTCCCAACTGCGAGGATCGCTGGCCTTGCCCAGCTTGAAGCCGAGCCCGTATCCCTCGTTCCGGTCACCCGGATCCCGGTTCTGGATGTAGTCACCCCACACCGTGAGCGGCAACGCGCCGACCTTGGTCGAATACTCCGCGCTCAATCCGAGAAGCTGGTAGTCGTACAGGTAGCAGCGCGTGGCGCCCGTGGCCGGCGGCGGCAAGCCGCAGGACGACGTGCCGCTGAAAGTCGTATTGCCCGCCGGGTAGTCGGCAAACGACAACGCCCGCCCCTGCACGGCACTGAAGTCGTGGTAGGTGGCCGCTACCGTTAGGCCGAAATGCGCTGACCCAGCCCACCTGGGCGCCGAAGATGCCTGAGTCCGAACTGGACGAACGCTCGGACAGCCACAGGCCCCACGCATTGGCGAAGGGCCCGGTCTTGCCGCCCCACGACACCGACACGCCCTCGGGGTTGACATCGCCGTCGTAGAACAGGCTGGCGCCCGGCCGGTACCAGGGGTACTTCTGCTTGCCGGCGGTGATCGTGGTGTCCGCAAGAGCCTGCCAGGCGATGTAGGCCTGGTCGAGCTGGATGCTCTTCGGCCTGTTGGAGTCGGTCAGCGTGGCATTGGTCGAACGCGGGTCGTCGCTGCTGCCGGTGGCGATCTGGAAGCCTGCCGTCACCGTATCGCTGACCTTGGCGTCCAGGCCGAACCGGGCCCGGATGCGCTGGCGGTCACGCTGTGCAGAGGCCTCCTGGTCGATCATCTCGTGCCGGTAGCGGAAGTCGCCCTTCAGCTTGACCTTGCCAGCCCAGTCCAGGCTCCTGTCGGTGGCGACGCGACTGGCGCGATCTGGTCGGTCTGCCGGTCGTTGGTCGACTCGGCTTCCGCGACGCGAGCTTCAAGCGCTTCGATCTGCGCGGGCTCGCGACGGCACCAGCGCCCGCAGCCGCCTGGCTGTTCCGGCTCTCCAGCTGCTGCACGCGGTCCAGCAGGACCTGGACCTGCTGCTTGCAGATCGGCGACTTCCTGGTCGCTGACGGCGGCCTGGCCTGCAGCATCGGCGCGGCCAGCATCAGTCCAACCGCGCCGGCAGTATCGAGATTACGCATGGGGATTTTCCTGGTTATCGCGTTGTGTATATTCGTGATCACTGTCGAGGTCCTGCCGCTCAGAGCTTGAGCAAGGCCAGCGCCGCGGCGTCCTTGCGGACCTTCTCACGCTGCGCCTTCGGCAGCGGGATCAGGCCCTTGTCGGCGAGGTAGCCCTCGTCGCCCATCGCCTTCTCGCTGGTGAACTCGGCGATGAACTCCCGCGATTCCCGGGAATGACGCCCACATGCGCCTTCTTGACGTACAAGTACATCGAGCGCGAGACCGGGTAGGCATCCGACGGCGATGCTCTCGAACAGTCGGCGCCGTGTCCTCGATGAGCGAGCCGTGCAGCTTGTTGAGGTTCTCCTCGAGGAAGCTGAACCCGAAGATGCCCAGCGCCCGCGGATTGGCCTCGAGCTTCTGCACGATCAGGTTGTCGTTCTCGCCGGCCTCGACGTAGCCGCCATCCTCGCGCAACTGCGTGCAGACGCGCTTGAAGCGGCTCTCGTCCACGTCCTTGAGTTCCTTGATCCAGGGGTAAGCCTTGCAGCCCTTTTCCATGACCAGCTCGTTGAAGGCGTCGCGCGTACCCGAGGTCGGCGGCGGACCGAGCACCTCGATGCGCACGTCCGGCAGCGCCTTGTTGACCTGTCGCCAGGTCTTGTACGGGTTGTCCACCAGCCGCGTCGGGTTGGCCGGATCCGGCACCTGCTTGGCCAGCGCCACGTACAGTTCCTTGCGCGTCAGACGGTAGGTCGGAGCCGCCTTGGCATTGGCCAGCACGATGCCGTCGAAACCGATCTTCACCTCGACGATCTCGCGCACGCCGTTCTTCTGGCAATCCGCCACCTCGGAGGCCTTGATGCGGCGCGAGGCATTGGCCACGTCGGTATGCTGCGGGCCGACGCCCTGGCAGAACAGCTTCAGTCCGCCGCCGGTGCCGACGCTTTCCACCTTGGGCGTGCGGAAACTGGAGCCGCGGCCGAACTGCTCGGCGACCGCCGACGAGAACGGAAATACGGTCGAGGAGCCCGCGATAGTGATGTAGTCGCGCGCGCCCTGTGCCTGGGCGGCGACCGTCAGCAGTGCGCCGGCCGCGGCCATCGTGATCAATGCAATCCTGAACATGCTCGTCCTCCGCTTACTTGCGTCCTGATCCGCCGGCACGGGGCATCGGGGCGCCGCGCCGGTTCATGGAACCAGCACAGAATAACGGCGGTTTGTTACAGGAATGCGTCAGCGGCCGCCGTGACGGCCGGTCGCCTCAGCCGGGCTCGGCGCCTAGGCGGCTGGACGGAAAATGGCAGGTGAACGTGGAACCCCGGCCCTCGATGCTGGCGATGGCGAGCCGCCCGCCGTGGCGCTGCAGCCCATGCTTGACGATGGCCAGGCCGAGCCCGGAGCCGCCCGCGCCGCGCGAGCGGCCCTTGTCCACGCGGTAGAAGCGCTCGGTGAGCCGCGGCAGGTGCTCGGGCGCTATGCCGGTGCCGTTGTCGGTCACCGCCAGGTGCCCGCCGTGCACGTCGGTCCACCAGCGGATCCGCACCGCGCCGTCGACCGGCGTGTACTTGACGGCATTCGACACCAGGTTGGCGACCACCGAGTGCAGTTCCTGCATGCTGCCCAGCAGCGCTGCCTGCGACTCGATCTGCACGCCGATCGTGCGGCGGCCGAGGTCGCCCGCCGCGCACTCGCTGCGCACCCGCTCGACGAGCATGGCGACGTCCACCGGCTCGCGCGCAGCCTCCTGGCCCGAGGCCTCGAGCCGCGACAGTTCCAGCAGGTCCTGCACGATCAGCCGCATGCGCTCGGCCTGGCGCTGCATCTCCGCCACCGGCGTCCGCCAGGCGCCCGGCGCTGCAGGGTCGTCCCCCAGCTGGTCGAGATAGCCCGAAATGACGGTCAGCGGCGAGCGCAGCTCGTGCGAGGCGTTGGCGACGAAGTCCTTGCGCATCGCCTCGACGCGCACTTCACGCGTGACGTCGCGCACCAGCAGCAGCTGCTGCGCGCCGGCCGTCGCGAGGTGGCAGGCCAGGAACCGCTCCTCGGGCCGGGCCCAGCGCACCACGACCGGCGTCGCGTGCTGCCGGCCTTCCAGGTAGCGCGTGAACTCCGGCTGGCGCAGCAGGTTCGCGATGCGCATGCCGAAGTCGATCTTGCGCCGCAGGCCCAGCATGCGCTCGGCGGCGCGGTTGAACCACACGATCTCGCGCTCGCGCGACAGCAGCACGACGCCTTCCGGCAGCGCGGAGGTCAGCCGCCGGAACTCGCGCAGCACCTCGATGACGCGCCGCTTGTGGAACTTCTTGCGCCGGTGGATGCGTCCGATCAGCGCGATCAGGTCGCCCCAGACGCCGCCGATGTCCGGCGGGCTCTGCTCGTTGCGATGCCGCAGCCAGCGCTGCACGCGGTACAGGTTGACCAGTTGCAGCACCAGATACGCCGCCAGCACCGCCAGCAGCCACAGGTCGATGCGGCCGAAGACCAGGCCGCCGGCCACGGCGATGGCGAGCGCCGCGAACAGCCGGCCGAGCGCGAACATCCAGGCAGGACTCACGTGTCAGGTCTCCATCGCAGAAAAACGATAGCCCGCTCCGCGCACCGTCTGTATGTAGCGGTCGCAGCCCGAGGCTTCGAGCGCCTTGCGCACGCGCCGGATGTGCACGTCCACCGTGCGCTCGTCCGGGTAGGCATTGCCGCCCCACACCCGGTCGAGCAGCTGGCCGCGCGACAGCACCAGGTCGGGATGGCACATCATGTACGAGAGCAGCCGGTACTCGGTCGGGCCGAGCGCCACGGGCTGCTTGCCGGCCGTGATCCGCTGCGCACCCGCGTCCAGCACCAGCTTGTCGAAGCGCACCAGCCCGTCCGGGCCGCCCGGCACGGCGCGGCGCAGCACCGCATTGATGCGCGCCACCAGTTCACGCGCGGCGAACGGCTTGGTGACGTAGTCGTCGGCGCCGCTGTCGAGGCCGCTGACCTTGTCGTGCTCGGCCGCCCGCGCGGTCAGCATGATGACCGGCAGATCCCGCGTCGCGGGGTCACGCTTCAGCTTGCGCGTCAGCTCCAGTCCGCTCATGTCCGGCAGCATCCAGTCCACGATCACGAGATCGGGCCGGCGATCTGCGATGCGCGCGAGCGCGCCGCGGCAGTCGGCGGCCTCATCGGCGTCGAAGCCGGCGCGCCTCAGCGAGAACGCGATCATCTCGCGGATCGGCTGCTCGTCTTCGACGATCAGGATGTGTTTCGCGGCCGCCATGCAAACATTATAGGAGGGGTCAGACCCTGGAAGGGTCAGACCCCAATCAGGCAGGCGGCGTCAATCACGCAGCTGGCGTCCGCCCCGCTTTGGGGTCTGCCCCGCTATGGGGTCTGCCCCGCTATGGGGTCTGCCCCGCTATGGGGTCTGACCCGCTTTGGGGTCTGACCCCTCCGGCCCCGATGACGACAGCACTGCGCCGCCACGACTACCGGGGTCTGACCCGCTCTGGGGTCTGACCCCTCCTCAGCGCCCGCCGCTGCGGTGCGCCACGTCGTCGCGCAGGTACACCGGCACGGCCTGTTCCGCGGGGACCGTCCTGCCGGCCGCAAAGGCCGCCGCGCCGATCAGCGCGATCTCGCGTGCATGCGGCAGCAGCTCTGGATCGCAATCCGCGAGGCGCGCACCCAGCAGCGCGCGCAGCGCCGGGTAGCCGGCGAAGCCGTGCCCCGCGCCGAACCAGCGCTCGGCGCCGGCCGGCAGGCGCAGCGCCTCGGGGTCCGCGACCCGCTCCTGGCCGAGCGCGACCGGCGCGGCCGCATCCGCACAGTCGAACGGCGCCCAGTACACCTGCGCCATGCGCGCATCGAGGCAGGCGACCACGTGCCGCGCGGCGTGGTGCGTGGCGGCGCGCGCCGCCAGCGCCGCCAGGTTCGACACGGGCGCGACCGGCAGCCCGGCGCCGAAGGCCAGCCCCTGCGTGACGCCCGCCGCGATGCGCAGTCCCGTGAAGCCGCCGGGGCCGCGCCCGAAGGCGATCGCATCGAGCGCGCCGAGCGCCACTCCGCCCTCGGCCAGCACCTCCCGCACCATGGGCAGCAATCGCTCGGCATGGCCGCGCCCGAGCACCTCGTAGCGCTCGCAGACGGCGCCGTCCACCAGCAATGCCGCCGAGCAGGCCTCGGTCGCCGTGTCCAGTGCCAGGATCTTCACGTCGTCCCCTTCGCGCGTGGCCCGAGCCCGGCTTCAGCCAGTCGCCTGGCCAGGAACCGGGCGGCCTCGTCGCCGTCCTCGATGATGCGGGCCGGCGGCAGCGATTGCACGAACAGCCGGCCGTAGCCGCGGGTGCGCAAGCGCGGGTCGCAGATCGCCACGACCCCGAAATCCTCGCGGTCGCGGATCAGCCGGCCGAAGCCCTGCTTGAGCGCCAGCACGGCCTGCGGCACCTGGTACTCGAAGAACGGATTGCCGCCGCGACGCCGGATGCCCTCCAGCCGCGCCCGCAGCAGCGGGTCGTCGGGCGCGGCGAACGGCAGCTTGTCGATGACGACCACCGCCAGCGCCGGGCCGCGCACGTCCACGCCCTCCCAGAAGCTCGAGGTGCCGAGCAGGACCGCGCCATCCAGCTCGCGGAAGCGCGCGAGCAGGCTCTCGCGCGGCGCCTCGCCCTGCACCAGCAGCGTGTAGCGCTGCTCGAAGTCGTCCAGCGAGCGCAGCAAGCGGGCCGCCTCCTTGAGCGCGCGATGGCTGGTGAACAGCAGGAAGGTGCGCCCGCCGGCGGCCTCGACCAGCGGCAACGCGGTGGCCACGACCGCCGCGGTGTGCTTGCGGTCGGACGGCTCCGGCATGCCGCCGGGCAGGTACAGGAGCGACTGCCGCTCGAAGTCGAACGGGCTGGCGACGCGCAGCGTGCGCGCGTCGGGGGCGCCGACCCGGCCGGTGAAGTGCGTGAAGTCCTCGCCGACGGCCAGCGTCGCGGACGTGAAGATCCATGCGCAGGCGCGCGCCTGCATCAGTTCGCGCAGCCGGTCGGCCACCTCGAACGGGCTGAAGTTCGCCGTGAACGCGCGGCCGCTCACCTCGACCCAGCGCACGCCGTCCTCGGGCGCGAAGTCGAGCAGCCGCGTCAGCGAGTCGGCCAGCGACCTGGCGCGGCGCGTGCACTGCCTGAGGCCCGCGTCGTCGCTGCCGGTGTCGGCGAGGCCGTCCGCCAGCGCCTCGACCGCCCGCCCGGCCGCGTGCAGCGCCTCGATGAACGCGTCCCCCAGGGCGTCCCACTCGATGCGCTCGCCGCCGCCGCGCACGGCGGCCAGCGCCTGCGCAAAGCCGTCCTCGACCGCGGCCAGCTGCTCGCGCAGCCCCGCCTCCGTGTGCCCGGCGCGAGCCATTTCGGCCAGCGTGTCGCGCGCCAGCGCGCCGCCCTGGCGGCTGCTGACCGCCAGCCCGAAGAACTGCGCGGCCACGTCCGGGACCTGGTGGGCCTCGTCCAGGATCACGGCATCGGTGCCGGGCAGCAATTCGCCGAAGCCCTCCTCCTTGAGCGCCAGGTCGGCCAGCAGCAGGTGATGGTTGACCACCACGATGTCGGCCGCCTGCGCCTCGCGCCGCGCGATCACCACGTGGCAGCGCGAATACTCGGCGCACTCGTTGCCCAGGCAGTTCTCGCGCGTCGAGGTGACCGCCGCCAGCACCGGGTCGTTGTCGCGCACGCCGCTCAGCTCGGCGACGTCGCCGGAACGCGTCACGCCCGCCCACTTGCGCACCTTGCGCAGGGCCTTCAGCGACGGCGACGCGAAGCCGGGCAGCGTGCGCGTCTGCTCCGCGAGCCCGAGCCGGTGCTTGCACAGGTAGTTGGCGCGGCCCTTCAGCAGCGCCACGCGCACGGGCCGCCCGAGCGCCTTGGCCAGCATCGGCAGGTCGCGATGGTAGAGCTGGTCCTGCAGCGTGCGCGTGCCGGTGGAGACGATCACGTGGCGGCCCGACAGCAGCGCGGGCACCAGGTACGCGAAGGTCTTGCCGATGCCCGTGCCGGCCTCGACCGCCAGCACCGAGCGCGCGCCCAGCGCCTCGCCGACCCAGTCGGCCATGACCTGCTGCTCGTGGCGCGTCTCGAAGTCGGGCACGGCCTGCGCGACCGGGCCGTGCGGGCCGAGCAGGCGCGCGAACTCACCCATGGCCGAAAGCGGGCGCAAGGCCGCCGCGGGTGCCCCGGTCGCAGGTGTTTCGCCAGCCGTCGTCAGTCACGTATCGAGCCCCGCCGGATGTCGCGCGCGCAGTGTAGAAGAGGCTCGCTCTGCGCGGGGCAGCGAGTTCCCGTGCCGATGCGTGAATTTCCCGCGGCCGCTGCAGGCCGGACACGCAAAATGTGAATCCATTTACAAGTTAGTTATCTGTTATTTCAATAATGTTAACGAACTATTTTAATGTTATTTATTTGGCGCTTATCGCGGCGCCGCGCCGCCCGTCCCCTGCGGCGGGACCCACCGCCCTGCATCGCCCGCAGCGGCCCGCCAACTATAATGACGCCATTCCATCGAGCCCCGGACCGTTCCCTCGGCGGCTCGTCAGCCCACTGACAGAGGTACCAGGATGACCAGCGCCCAGCGTCGCACCCCCGCCGCCATGACCCCGCCCAAGGCCGTCGCCGACTGGGTGGCCGAGGTGGCCGCGCTCACGGATGCCGAGACCATCCACTGGTGCGACGGCTCCGACGCCGAATACCAGCAACTGGTCGACGAGATGCTGGCCGACGGCACCCTGTTCAAGCTGAACGAGGAGACGCACCCGCGCTGCTACCTGCATCGCTCGAACCCGTCCGACGTGGCGCGCGTCGAGCACCTGACCTTCGTCTGCACCCACCATTCGCACGACGCCGGCCCCAACAACAACTGGATGGACCCGGTGGACGCGCGCCGGCTCATGCACGACCTGTTCAGCGGCTGCATGCACGGCCGTACGCTGTATGTGGTGCCCTACTGCATGGGGCCGATCGACTCGCCGTATGCGCGCTGCGGCGTGGAGATCACCGACAGCGCCTACGTGGCCGCCAACATGAAGCTGATGACGCGCATGGGCAGCGCGGCGCTGGAGCGCATCGGCCGCGAGGGCACCTTCGTCAAGGGCCTGCACTCGACCGGCGAGCTGGACCCGGACCGCCGCTACATCATGCACTTCCCGGAAGACCTCACCATCATGAGCTACGGCTCCGGCTACGGCGGCAACGCGCTGCTCGGCAAGAAGTGCCACGCGCTGCGCATCGCGAGCTGGCAGGCGCGCGACGAGGGCTGGATGGCCGAGCACATGCTGATCGTCGGACTCGAGGACCCGGCCGGCAAGACCCACTACATCGCCGCCGCCTTCCCGTCGGCCTGCGGCAAGACCAACCTGGCGATGCTGATCCCGCCCAAGTCGATGCCGGGCTGGAAGGTCTGGACGGTCGGCGACGACATCGCCTGGCTGCATCCCGGGGAGGACGGCCGGCTGTATGCGATCAACCCCGAGGCCGGCTACTTCGGCGTGGTGCCGGGCACCAACCCGCACACCAACCAGCACGCCTACGACATGATCTGCCACGACGCGATCTTCACCAACGTCGCGGTCACGGCGGACAACCAGCCGTGGTGGGAGGGCCTCGAGCACGGCACGCCGGCCATCGACTGGCGGGGCCGGCCCTACGACCCCGCCAACGGCCCGGCCGCCCACCCCAATTCGCGGTTCACGGTGTCGGCCCGGCAGAACCCCAGCTATTCGACCATGGCCGACGCGCCCGGCGGCGTGCCGATCTCGGCCATCGTGTTCGGCGGACGGCGCAGCACGCTGGCGCCGCTCGTCTACGAGGCGCGCAACTGGTCGCACGGCGTCCTGGTCGGCGCCTCGGTCGCCTCCGAAACCACCGCTGCGGCCACCGGCAAGGTGGGCGTCGTGCGTCGCGACCCGATGGCCATGAAGCCCTTCTGCGGCTACAACTACGGCGACTACTGGGCGCACTGGCTGTCGTTCGCGGGCAAGCTGGAGCACCCGCCGAAGGTCTTCCACGTCAACTGGTTCCGCCGCGGCGCCGGCGGCAAGTTCCTGTGGCCCGGCTTCGGCGAGAACCTGCGCGTGCTGGAGTGGATCATCGACCGCTGCCAGGGCAAGGCCGCGGCCATCGACACGCCGATCGGCCGCATGCCGGTCGCGGCGGCGCTGAACCTCGAGGGCCTCGACATCGCGCCCGGCACGATCGACGAGCTGCTGGCGATCGAACCCGCGGACTGGCGCACCGAGATGGCGGACGTCGCCGAGTATCTCGATTCCTACGACGAGCGCACGCCGCACGACCTCAAGGCGGAACTCGCGGACGTGGTGAGGAGGCTGTAGGAGGGGTCAGACCCCTAGGACGGGGTCAGACCCCGGACCAGGAGTGGAGGCTGCCCCCGAAATAGCATTGGAGTCTGACCCCGCAGGGGTCTGACTCCTCCTCTTCCCGCGTCAGGGAGCAGCATCGGAGTCTGACCCCGCAGGGGTCTGACTCCTCCGCACCACCGACGACGGCACACGCCCTCCCGCGCCGCGTCAGTCGTCGCAGAAGTACTCGATCGTGTGGTACGAGTCGCCCTCGGGCGCCCGGCCGAGCCCGATGAGACCGTTGCCGCGCAGCTGCAGCGAGTCGCGGCGCACGAACGCCTCCTCGCCGCCGGCCGTCCTGACGAACGAGCCGTTGGTGCTCTCGTCCACCAGCTGGAAGTGGTTCTTGCCCGCCTCGATGCGCGCGTGCAGGCGCGACACCAGGTTGCCGCGCACCACGAGGTCGTTGTCGTCGCCGCGGCCGATGGTGACCGACGGGCGCTGCCGGTCGTCGAGCTGGATTTCCCTGCCGCTGTAGCGCAGGCGCAGGTGGAACGGCCGGTGCTGCTCGGTGATCGTGGCGATCGCCGGCAACATGCTCGTCACGTCCTCGCCCTGCCACAGCACCTCGTAGATGGTGACCTCGCCCTGCTGCCCGCGCGGCACCGACACATCGAGCTGGCGCACCTGCCTCTGCCACTCCGCCGACAGGCGGCGCTGCAGGGCGTCGGTGACGATGATCTGGCCGGCCTTGGCCTGGCTGGTCATGCGGTTGGCGGTGTGCACGGCGGCGCCGAACACGTCATGCGGCTCGACCATCACCGACCCGAAGTGCGCGCCGATGCGGATCGCCACCTGCTGGCCGCCGTGCACGAGTTCGGGATGGGCTGTGATCTCGGTCTGCATCTGCACGGCCGCATCCAGCGCACCGTCGCTGTCCGGGAACGTCGCCATGATCTCGTCGCCCATGGTCTTGACGACCGAGCCGCCATGCTGGCCGGTGGACCTGCGCATGATGTCCACGCAGAGGGCGACCACGCCGCGTGCGACCTCGTCGCCGAGCGCCTCGAACAGACGGGTGCTGCCCACCACGTCCGCGAACAGGATGACGAGTTCCTTGTCTTTCCCCATGCGCGGCGCCGGGACCTCCAGGCGTTTTGTACGACGACGGATCCAGCACGACCGCCCGCCCGGGGCGGACGGTCGCCGAGGGTCCGGGCAGTATACCAATCGGCGGGCGGCCGGATTATGGAAAGCGGCAGGGCTCGTCTGGTGCAACCCCTCCCCGATCGGGGTCTGCGATCGGGTGCTGCAATCGCGGTCTGCAATCGGGGGCTGCGATTGGGGTCTGACCCCTCCAGGGTCTGACCCCTCCTTACTGCGCAAACCCGGCACATTCGCCGCCACCGGCACTCCCCCGCCGATGCCAACCTGCAGTCATGCCCCGCAGACCGCGCATGGACGCGCCCGACACGATCCACCACATTACCGCCCGCACGGTGAATCGCACCAGGCTGTTCCGAGATGACGCTGACTACACGGCGTGGACCCAGTTCCTCGGCCTCGCGTGTGGGCGCTACGGCCTCAGTTGCCTCGCGTACTGCCTCATGCCCAACCATGTGCATGCCGTCATCCACGCGGTCGACGGTCACGTGTCGGCGGGCATGCAGTACCTGGCCGCAGCCTATGCGCGTCGTCACCACCACCGCTACCGTTCGGCGGGTCACCTGTTTCAGGGACGTTTTGACTCGATGCTGGTCAACCGGGACGACTACCTGCTCGAGGTGGTGCGCTACCTGCTGCTGAACCCGGTGCGCGCCGGGCTGTGCCGCACAGCCGGCGAGTGGCGCTGGAGCAGCGCCCGCGAGGCGCTCGGACTCAGGGTCGCGCCGGCTTGGATGGATTTCCGGATCGTCCATGACCTGCTCGGGCCGCAGGACGGTCGGCAGACGATCAGGCTGACGAAGTTCCTGTCGGCCGGAACGCCGCGACGGTTGTCCGTCGGAGGGGTCAGACCCTAGGAAGGGTCAGACCCCGGAGCCTCTGCGTCGGAGGGGTCAGACCCTAGGAAGGGTCAGACCCCGGAACTTTGGGGTCTGACCCCCGCAGGGGCTCTGACCCCTCCTGGAACCCGCGGCTTTGGGGTCTGACCCCCGCAGGGGGTCTGACCCCTCCTGAAACCGCCCGCAGCGCTTCGGCCAGCAGTCCCGGCCCGGTCGCACCGCGATTCAGGCCCTCGCTGATCGCGCGGCGCCAGTCCCTCGCCCCGGGGCGTCCCGCGAACAGGCCCAGCATGTGCCGGGCGATGGGGCGCAGCGGCGTGCCGGTCTCGGCCTGCCGCGCGGCATACGCCTGCATCCGCTCCACCACCTCCTCCGGCGTCGGCGCGATGAACCCGTCGTCCCAGGCGGCCCGGTGCAGGTCCGCGATCACGTACGGGTTGTGGTACGCCTCGCGACCGAGCATGACCCCGTCCACATGCCGCCACTGCTCGACCGCCTGCGGCACGGTCTTGAGCCCGCCGTTGACCACGACCGTGGCCGCGGGCCAGTCACGCTTGACCTGCCACACGCGCGGGTAGTCGAGCGGCGGCACCTCGCGGTTCTGCTTCGGGCTCAGGCCCGAGAGCACCGCCTTGCGCGCGTGCACGATGAGCACCTCGCAGCCCGCCCCGACCACTTCCTCGACGAAGGCGCGCAGGAACGCGTAGTCGTCGCGGTCGTCGATGCCGATGCGCGTCTTCACGGTCACCGGAATCCCGACCGCGTCCTGCATCGCACGCACGCAGTCGGCCACCAGGCGCGGCTTCGCCATCAGGCAGGCGCCGAACGTGGCGTCCCGCACCCGGTCGCTCGGGCAGCCCACGTTGAGGTTGATCTCGCGGTAGCCGAAGCGCTCGCCGGTCGCCGCGGCGGCGGCCAGCAGCTTCGGGTCCGAGCCGCCGAGCTGCAGCGCGACGGGCTGCTCGGCCGCGTCGTAGCCGAGCAGCCGCTCGACGTCGCCGCGCGCGATCGCGTTGGCGACGATCATCTCGGTGTACAGGAGCGCGCGCGGCGAGAACAGGCGCAGGAAGTACCGGCAGTGCCGGTCGGTCCAGTCCATCATCGGCGCCACGCACAAGCGGCGGTCGAGCGCGGGCGTGGGAGTGCCGTCGTGTTTGGAAGCGGGCCGCATTGCGGCGCCATTGTATCCGGAGGGGTCAGACCCCGGACGGATCGGGGTCTGACTCCACAGGAGTCTGACCCCTCCGCGTCGCGGCATCAGGAGGGGTCAGACCCCCTTTGGGGGTCAGACCCCCATCGCTTCGGCCGCAAGACGCCAGGGCGGCACGCGATGTGCCGCCCTGGATGTAGCGAACGAACGGAAGTTACAGGATCGTCTTGGACGCGACCGCCGAGTAATCGCTGACGCCACCGGCGGTGTCGAACGCCGTCGTCACGAAGTAGTAGGTCGCCGGCGGCAGGTTCTCCACCATGTACGTCGTCACGCCCGGGTTGTTGATGCGGATGCTGTTGGGGTAGGTGCCCTGCGCGGTCCCGTAATGGATCGTGAAGCCACCCAGGTTGGTGAGCGGCGAGCCGTCGGTGCGCGTGGTGGGCGGCTGCCAGGACAGCGTCGCCGTGCCCATCGAGGCCTGCTGCACCTGGATGGAGAACGCGGGCAGCGACACGGTGTCCGTGCCGTCGCTGACGCGGATGACGATGTTCGAGTACGTGCCCACGGTGCCCGTGCCGGGCGTGCCGGTCAGCGCACCGTTACTGGTGTTGAACGTCGCCCAGGCCGGCCGGTTGGTGATGCTGAAGGTCAGCGTATTGCCGTCCGGGTCGGAGGCCGTCGGCACGAACGAGTAGGCCTGCCCTTCGCGTGCACTGGTCGGCGGCGTGCCGCCGAGCGTCGGCGGGCGGTTGGCGGTGCTCACCGCGATGCTGAACGCCGGCAGCGAAGCGCTGGCCGAACCATCGCTGACGCTGATCACGATGCCGACATACTCGCCTGCTGCGCTGGCGGCGGGCGTGCCGGACAGCCGGCCGGTGCTGGTGTTGAAGGTCGCCCACGTCGGCCGGTTGGTGATGCTGAAGGTCAGCGTGTTGCCGTCCGGGTCCGACGCGGCAGGCTGGAAGGAGTACGCCTGGCCGGTCGTCACCGTCGTGGCCGGGCTGCCCGAGATGGTCGGCGGCCGGTTGGCGTGCGCTCACCACGATGCTGAACGCCGGCAGCGAAGCGCTGGCCGAACCGTCGCTGACGCTGATCACGATGTTCGAGTACGTGCCCACGGCGCCCGTGCCGGGCGTGCCGGACAGCCGGCCGGTGCTGGTGTTGAACGTCGCCCACGTCGGCCGGTTGGCGATGCTGAAGGCCAGCGTGCTGCCGTCCGGGTCCGACGCGGCAGGCTGGAAGGAGTAGGCCTGGCCAGTCGTCACCGTCGTGGCCGGGCTGCCCGAGATGGTCGGCGGGCGGTTGGCCGGGTTCACCACGATGCCGAAAGCCGGCAGCGATGCGCTGGCCGAGCCGTCGCTCACGCTGATGACGATGTTGAGGTACGGCCCAATCGCGCTGGCGGCGGGCGTTCCCGCCAGCCGGCCGGTGCTGGTGCTGAAGGTCGCCCATGCCGGCCGGTTGGCGATGCTGAACGTCAGCGCGTTGCCGTCCGGGTCGGACGCCGCAGGCTGGAACAAGTAGACCTGGCCGGCGGTGACGCCCGTGGCCGGGCTGCCGGAGATGGTCGGTGCGTTGTTGGGCGGCGGCGTATTCGGGGTGCCGGGGCGCACGCGGATCCGGGTCCTGCGAGAGTTCGACGCCTGCTGGCCGTCGCTGGCCGTGATCGTCACGTCGTTGTAATCGCCGACGTCGGTCTCTCCCGGCGTTCCGGCCAGCTGGCCGGTGGCCGTGCTGAACGTCATGAAGTTCGGCTTGTTGGTGACGCTGAACGTGACCGGGTCGCCGTCCGGGTCCTCCGCCACGGGGCTGATGGTCACGGTATTGCCGACCGTCACCTCGGCTTCGTCGGGCACACCGCTGACGACCGGCGGGCGGTTTGCCGGCGGCGGCGGCGCACCGACCGGCGGCTGCACGAACGGGGACGACTGACCGGATTCCCCGGACGCGCTCTCGAAGCACGCAGCCGTACTCGTTGCGACCAGGACCATCAGCGCTGCGACACGTGCCGCGCGCGCGAAGGCCAGGAGGTTCGATGTCTTCATGTGGCAACCCCGCTGTCTCTTAAGCCGAGACCGGTGGCTTTGCGTCCCCGCCTCGCGACGGGTTTGCCTTTCTCAATGGGCCTGCGCCCAACTCCCGCGCACGGCGCGGGTCCCGTGGCTCAGAGCCCCAGGATCTGTGTGGAAACGGCGGATTGCCTGACCGCGCACGAGACCGTGCGCCCTGTTGTGGCAACCCCGCTATCCTGGGCCAGGAAGGCCGACAGACCGGAGGCTTTGCGTCCCCGCCTTTCGACGGGTTTGCCCTGATTCACTAGAACCCTAACGTACTCCCGCAGCACTGCTTTCTACAAACAGTGATGTCGCTGTACCGCGACGCTCCGTGCGAAGTGACCGCCGGTCTTTATGTAATCCACGCGCAGATTGCGCAGGTGCGCGAACCGCGACGGCACGCTGCCGAAGTCATCGAGCGCCACCAGAAAGCATCAGGGCGGCGCAGGATGCACCGCCCTGACTCATCCGAGGCAAGCTGACTTACGAGATTGTCTTGGAGGCAACGGCCGAGTAGTCGCTGACGCCACCGGTCGTGTCGAATGCCGTCGTCACGAAATACCACGTCGCGGGCGCCAGGTTTTCCACCATGTACCTCGTCAGGCCCGGGTTGTCGACCCTGATCTGGTTGCCGTAGTTGCCCTGCGTGGTCCCGTAGTGAATCGTATAGCCGGCCAGGTTGGTAAGCGGCGACCCGTCGGTGCGGGTCGTCGGCGGCTGCCAGGAGAGCGTCGCCGTGCCCATCGAGGCCTGCTGCACCTGTATCCCAAACGCAGTCAGTGAGGCTGTCGCAGTGCCGTCGCTGACGCGGATGAGGATGTTCGAATACGTGCCGACCGTACCGGTGCCGGGTGTCCCGGACAACGCACCTGTCGAGGTGTTGAACGTCGCCCAGGCGGGCCGGTTGGTGATGCTGAAGGTCAGCGGATTGCCGTCCGGATCCGACGCCGTCGGCACGAACGAGTAGGCCTGCCCTTCCTGGGCGGCCGTCGGCGGCGAGCCGGTGATGACCGGCGGCTGGTTGGGCGCCGGTGTGGTGCCGACGGGCGGTGGCACGGTTGAGGACGACGGCGCCGACGCGGCAGGTGCCTTGTCGAAGCAAGCGGATGTCGCCGTCGCAATCACGACCATGACCGCCGCGACCCTCGCGGCCGACAGGAATGACCCGACATTTCGTATGTTCATGTGGCAACCCCGCTGTCTCTTAAGCCGAGACCGGTGGCTTTGCGTCCCCGCCTCGCGACGGGTTTGCCTTTCTCAATGGGCTTGCGCCCAACTCCCGCGCACGGCGCGGGTCCCGTGGCTCAGGGCCCCAGGATCTGTGTGGAAGCGGTGGATTGCCTGACCGCGCACGAGACCGTGCGCCCCGTTGTGGCAACCCCGCTATCCTGGGCCAAAAAGGCCGACAGACCGGAGGCTTTGCGTCCCCGCCTTTCGACGGGTTTGCCCTGATTCACTTCGCGCCCAGCCTATGCCAGAGGCGCCTTCCCGGACAAGTGGGAATGACTGCAGAGAGGGTGTCCCAGTTCACGGATCTCGATGTCGCTCGATGGCGACGGCAAGAGAGGTCAGGCCCGAGGAGTGCCGCGATCCAGGACAAGGGCTCGCCACTTAACAGATTCTGGTGAGGTCCCTGGGAAACTTGTCGATGGGCTCCGGCCTGCCGAACAGGAAGCCCTGCACGTAGCCGACGCCGATCTCGGCGAGCGTGTCGTACACCGCCTGCGTCTCGACGCGCTCCGCCACGGTGCGGATGCCCATCGCGCGGCCGATCTGCACGATCGCCTCGACCATGCTGCGGTCCACCGCGTCCACGGCCACGTTCTGCACGAAGTGCCCGTCGATCTTGATGTAGTCCACCGGCAGGTTGCGCAGGTAGGCGAACGACGACAGGCCGCTGCCGAAATCGTCGAGCGCCACCAGGCAGCCGCGACTCGCAAGCTCACGCATGATGTAGCTGGCGCCAGACAGGTTGGCGATCGCTGCCGTCTCGGTGATCTCGAAGCACAGCACGCCGGGCGTCGGGTCGTGCTCCTCGAGCTGCTGGATCAGCGACTCGAGGAACGACTGGTCGGACAGCGTCGTGCCGGACAGGTTGACCGCCACGGTGTACGGCGCGTGGATCACCCCGTCGCGCCGCGACGGCACCAGCTCGCGCAGGGTGCGCTCGACGACCCAGCGGTCGAGTACCGACATCACGTTGTAGCGCTCGGCGGCCGGGATGAACTCGTCGGGCAGCACCAGGTGGCCCTGCTCGTCGCGCAGGCGGAGCAGCATCTCGTAGTGCGGCCGCTTGTCGCCGTTGGCGGCGACCGGCACGATCGGCTGGTACACGATTTCGAGGCGGCCCTCGTCGTTGGCGCTGGTGATGCGCGACACCCAGCGCATCTCGCGATGCCGCGCCGAGGCGCTCTCGGCGTCGTAGATGTGCACCCGGTTGCGGCCGCCGTCCTTGGCCGAGTAGCAGGCCACGTCCGCCGCCGCCAGCAGCTCGGCCACGCTCTCGGTCGCGGCGGTGATCTCCACCATGCCGATCGAGGCGCCGATCTGCAGCGAGTTGTCCAGCCAGACGAAGCGGTAGTCGCGGATCGCCTGGCGCAGGCCCTCGGCGATGCGCATCGCGACGGCGGTGGTGCAGTTCTCGAGCAGGATGCCGAATTCGTCGCCGCCGAGCCGTGCCAGCGTGTCGGCGGCGCGCACCCGTGTCTGCAGCAACGCCGTGACCTGGCGCAGCAGCTGGTCGCCCGCCGGGTGGCCGCAGGTGTCGTTGACCACCTTGAACTGGTCGAGGTCCACGTAGACCATGACGTGGCAAACCGCCGGGTCGGCGCGCGACGCCTCCAGCGCCGCGTTCAGGCGGCTCTCGAACTCGCGGCGGTTGATCAGGCCGGTCAGGGCGTCGTGCGCCGCCTGGTAGGACAGCAGCCGCTTCATGCGCCGCTCGCGCCCGACGTCGTGGAACACCATGACCGCGCCGGCCACGTGGCCGTCGCGGTCGCGGATCGGCGACGCGTTGGCCTGGATGGCGATTTCCTCGCCGCTCGCGCCGATCATCACGGTCTGGTCGGACAGCGTGACCGCCGCGCACTCGCGCACGGCGCGCGCGATCGGGTCCTCGATCGGCTTGTGGCTGGTCTCCGTGACCAGCTTGATGACGTCGCCGACGGGCCGGCCCACCGCGTCGCTGGCCCGCAGTCCCGTCATGTTCACCGCAATCGGGTTCAGGTAGTCGATGATGCCGTCGTGGTCGGTCGTGATGACGGCGTCCGCGATCGACTGCAGCGTCACCTCGGCGCGTTCCTTCTCCGCGAACAGCCGCAGTTCGGCGCGCTTGCGCTCCGTGACGTCCGTGATCGTGCCCTCGAACGCCACGATCGCGCCCTTGGCGTCGCGGTTGACGCGTGCGTTCTCGCTGACGACGATGACCGTGCCGTCCTTGCGCCGCAGCCGGTACTCGACCTCGACCAGTTCGCCGTCGCGCATGAGGCGCGCCAGCAGCCCTGCGCGCTCGGCCGGATTGACGTACAGCCTGGACGTCGGCCCCGCCGCCCGCAGGTCGTCGATCGACTCGTAGCCCAGCATCTGGATCAGCGCCGGGTTGGCGGCCAGCAGCTCGCCGTCCAGCGTGACCTGGTAGACGCCTTCCACCACGTTCTCGAACAGGCCCCGGTAGCGGGCCTCGCTCTCGCGCAGCGCGTCCTCGGCGCGGCTGCGCTCGATGGCGATGCGCGACAGCTGGGTCATGCGCGACATCAGTTCGAAGTCGCGGCGCGACGGCAGCCCGGTGCGCCGCAGGTACGTGGCGAAGGTGCCCAGCAGCCGCCCGTCCGCGTAGCGGATCGGCGTGGACCAGCAGGCCTGCAGCCCCACCCTGAGCGCTGCCTCGCGACGGTACTCCCAGAAGGCGTCCGCGCGGATGTCCGGCACGATGATCTGGCGCTGCAGCGCGATGGCCGCCGCGCAGGAACCGTAGCGGATCTCGGCCGGCACCTCGTCCATCAGGGCCACGTACTCGCGCGGCAGGTTGGGGCCCGTGCGGTGCAGCAGGACGTTGCGGGCCTCGTCGTAGAGGCGGATGCAGCAGATCGACTGCGGCAGCGCCCGCTCGACGACGTCGGTGATCGCGACCAGCGTCTGGCCGATGTCGGCGTTCGAGGCGATCAGCTCGAAGACGCGGCGCTCGCCGCGCGCGATGCGCTCGAGGCGCTTGCGGTCGGTGATGTCGATGATGCTGGTGCGCAGCAGCCTGGCGCCGGTGTTCTGCAGCCGCACCAGGCGCACTTCGCAGGGGATGTCGTGGCCCTCGGCGTCGCGGTGCAGCCACTCGAACACCGGCGTGCCGCCGGCCAGCGCCGCGTCGATGTTGCCGCGCACCACCCCGAACGACTCCGTGCCGTCTTCCTGGATCGGCGGACTGACCTCGCGCGGGCCGATCTTCAGCAACTGCTCGCGCGACATCTTGAAGAAGCGCACGGCGTTCTCGTTGCAGTCCACGAACCGGTTCGAGTCCACGTCGAAGACGACCACGACCTCGGGTGCGTTCTCGACCAGCACGCGGTAACGCGCCTCGCTCTCCCTGAGCGCCGTCTCCGCCTCGCTGCGTTCGAGCGTGTCGCGCACGCAGATGATGTAGAGCGGCTGCTGGCGGACCAGCATCTTGCTGACCAGGATCTCGGCCGGCATCATCTCGCCGCGGCGGTGCCGCGCCTGGGTCTCCCTGGCCGCCAGGTCGTAGTGGGTGTTGTCCTCGGCGCAGGCCAGGTCGTCGAGTGCCCAGGCGACGTTGCCTTCCGCCGCGAGATCCGGCAGCAGCTTGTCTATCGCCTGGCCGACCAGGTCGGACTGGCGCACGCCGAAATACCGCTCGGCGGTCCGGTTCATGCTCTCGATGCGGCCGCGGTCGTCGCAGGTGATGATGCCGTCCTTGACGTAGTCGACGATGGCCTGCAGACGGTGCATGGCCTCTTCGTTCAGCGCCTCGGCGACCGGCGTCGCGTCGTCGGCGGCGAGCTGGAAGGCGGTCTCCAGCGAACTGCGGTCCGACTCGAACGCCCGATACTGGCGGCTCACCAGCCTGACCAGTTCGTCCACCTGCAGCGCGCCGTTCGCGTCGGCCGCCTCGCGCAGCTGGCGCTCCAGCAGGGCATGAACCGGCGGCGTCCCGCGACCGTGCGTGCGGCGCTGCGTGCCGGTGCCCTCGCCGGACTCCGTGCGCGGCCCGGCCGACGCGTCGGTTCGTTCCGACGCGGGCTGGAGCAGCCGGATCACGTTTGCTGGGTCGCCTGGCAACGGCACTGCTACGGGTCTCCCTTGCGCCGGGCGCAATAAGACAGAATGTGTCCGATGGTACGGCGGCAGACGCCCACCCGACGTGACGGAGGTCGCGGTTCGCACGGCGCCGGAATGGGGTCAGACCCCGCCTCGGGGTCTGACCCCTCCGATACCACACGGCTTCGGGGTCTGACCCCGCTTCGGGGTCTGACCCCTCCTACACCGCCTCGTTTGGTGCCATCCAGCGCTTGCCCTATCATTCGCGCTCTCATTGTTCTACGGGCGCGGAAACAGGTGACCGAACAGGCGATGTTCCTGCAGCGCGGGACGGAGAGGCTGTTCGCCTTTCTGCATCTCCCCGATGCCGCCACGACCCGCGGCGTCGTCCTGTGCGCACCGCTGGCGGAGGAGAAGCTCTGGTCACACCGCGTGTTCGTGAGCTTTGCGCGCGAACTGGCCGCGCACGGCTACGCGGTCCTGCGTTTCGACTTCCGCGGCGAGGGCGACAGCGACCGGTCCTTCGAGGACACCGACCTCGCCACGCGTATCGAGGACACCGCGTTCGCGATCGACTCCCTCAAGCGGCTGGTGCCGGGCGTCGCCGACATCACGCTGGTCGGGCTGCGGCTCGGCGCCACCATCGCGGCCGTCGCGGCGACGCAACGCGACGACGTGCAGCGCCTGGTGCTGTGGGATCCCGGTCACGAACGGCGCCGACTACATGCAGGCGGTGCTCCGGACCAACCTCATGTACCAGATGGCCCTGCACGGCAAGGTCATCGAGAACCGCGAGGCCCTCGCCCAACGCCTGGCGGGTGGCGAGACGGTCAACATCGAGGGCTATGAGTTGGTCCGGGGCGCTGTTCCGCGAGGTGTCGGCCTGCGGCTCGACGAGCACTGATCGGACTGTTCCGCTGCCTGCCGATCGTGTCCATCGCCGCACGCGCAGCGCCGCCGCGCGAGGACCTGGCAGCGCTCGCCGCCGCATGCCCCGACGTTCGGCTCACCACGGCCGTCGAGGATCCGTTCTGGCGGGAGATCCAGACCCTTCTACCGTCGTGCCGCGAATCTCCAGCAAGTGACCGTGCGACTGGCTGGGAGCGAGCGCCATGAGCGACGCGCGCTGCGTCAGCTTCCGCAACCGCCAGGGCATGACCCTGCACGGCATGCTGCACGAGCCGCAGCCGGCCGCGGCGCGAGGCGTCTGCGTGCTGCTGCTGTCGCCGGGCATCAAGGGCCGCGTCGGCCCGCACCGCCTGTACCTGAAGATCGCCGCCCGCCTCGTGCCGCTGGGTTTCCATGTGCTGCGCTTCGACTACTACGGCCTCGGCGACTCCGAGGGCGAACTCGAGGAGGACCTGCTGGCCGACATGTACAACACCATCCAGGCCGGTCGGTACGTCGACGACACGATCGCGGCGATGGACTGGATGTCAGATCCGAGTGCGGCATTGACAGGTTCGTCGGCTCGGGCCTGTGCGGGGGCTCGATCAGCGCGTTGCTGACGGCGGCCAGAGGGATCGGCGCATCGTGTCGCTGCTCGGCATCGGCCTGCCGGTAGTCCTCGACGGCGGCGAAGCCAGAACTGGGATCGCTTCCTGACGCGCCAGCAGGCGGCGGAGGCGCGCAGGGGTTCCTGCGCAAGCGTCTGTTTCGCCCGCGAGTCCTGGTTCAAGTTCCTGACGGGCTCGGTTCCACACTACCGCGTGATCTGGCGCAGTCACCTTGCGCGCCTTCGGCCTCAGCAAGGCGCTCGGCCTGGAGCCGGAGCCCACGCCCGGCGGCACGGTCGCCGACGACACGAACCCCTTGTTCGCTCCTGCCTTCTTCCGCCTGCTGGACAGCGGTCGCCCGGCGTTGCTGGTCTACAGCGGCGGCGACCGTTTGCAGGCCCAGTTCGAGGAGAAGTTCGTGGAACGCAACCGCAGCCGCATAGACCCTGCCAGTCCCGGCTATCTCCTGCACACGATTCCAGGCGCCAACCACATCATGTCCGACCCGCAGTGGACCGCGGAACTGCTCGACGTCGCAGCCAAGTGGCTCGACCGGAGCACCCGCCCGCCGCAGCGTCCTAGCTTCTTGCCTGTAGCGTGGCTGCCGCTAGGCGTCGGCCATAGTCCCGGCGCAGACCAACTGCTTGCGGCGGCGCCGCACGCGATTGCGTCACTGAGGACCCTGCTTCCTTGAATCGACGTACTGCACGTCATCGCCGCCCACATCGCGCCGAAACGCATCGCGCAGGCCGATGACGGCGCGATAGAAGAGCCCCCGCGGCGTGCGGTTGAACAGGAGGATGGACCGGTGCCAGCGCTTCTGGTCGGTCCACTGCTCCTCCCACTTGTACGGCTCGGCCGGGAAGTCGAGCACGCGCACGCCCTCGTCGATCAGCGTCTCGACGAGCGCTGCGCGCATCACGGTCGCCGGACTGGCGCTGCGGAATTCTTCGTCGAAGCTGGTCTTGATGTAGTAGTAGCGATCCTGCAGGGTCAGGCCGAGGTTGAACGCGATCGGGCGGTCGTCCAGGTACATCAGGGTCAGGTGCAGCCGGTCGCGGCGCAGCGCTTCCTCGCACAGCAGGCGATAGAAGGGCAGTTGTTCCGCCCGGGCGGGGATCGACGAGCCATTCGCGTGTTTCCAGCTGCGTGTATCGACGGCCAGCACGTCGGCATAGGCATCCGCCAGGCCCAGGTCGCGGCCGGCGCGACGCACCCTGACCTGCCCGAGGCTGTTGAGTTGCCGGGTCTTCCTCCTGAGGTAGTTGCGGAACTTGCCGCTGCGCGAGCGCAGGAAATGGTCGTAGCCCTGGCCCAGGTCGAGGATGAACGAAGGCTGCTCGCGGCGGATCCGGCAGGGATAGGCGGACTGGCCGACGAATTCGGTCATGTGCCGCGTGAGTTCGCTGGCCTCCAGCAACCGGCGCACCGCGAACACGTCCCAGCGGCAGGGCACCGACGTCAGGGCGCCGAACAGTGCCGCCACGACATCCGCGCGGTCGGCGGTCCGCAGGATGTCGCTGTGCGTGTTATGCAGTTCCGACAGGAAGGACAGTATGGCGACATCGAACGGCCCGATGCCCTGCTCGCGCCTGACGATGGCCGGGACGATCGAGACGATGCGGTCCGCCTCGCGCAGCACCACGGCAAACACGGTATCGGTGGCCCGTACATGCGACTCGAGCAGGGCGTTGGTCCACTCCAGGGAGGTGCTGGGCTCGCTGTGACCCGCCGCGTACAAGCGCTCCCACTCTGCATGCAGGGCGCCGAGTCGGCCCATGTCCCAGATGATCTCTGCCTGGATCACGCGGCGCTCCCAGCCCCGTCGGCGCGCATGCATCGCCCTGCGGGCGGTTCGCAGCCCCGTTCGGGCACGGGCACGAGAATAACCGGTAGACTCCGGGGCCGGTGGCCGGCTCGCAGGTAACTCCGATGATTGACCATCTCCAGGCCATTCTACTGCCGTCGGGATTCGCAGCCGTACTGGCGCTGGCAGGCATCGCGGCGCTCGCCTTCCGCCGCACGCGCCGCCTGGCCTACGTCCCGCTCGCCGCCGCGGGCGCGTTGCTGCTCCTGTTCAGCAACGGCCTGATCGCCACGTCGCTGATGAGCCCGCTGGAGTATGCGTATCCGGCCGTGCAGGATCCGCAGCGTCACCCCGAGGCACGGGACATCGTGGTCCTGACGGCCTATGCCGCGGATGACGCCAATATGCCGCTCAGCAGCCGCCTGAGTTACTCCTCGGCGCTGCGCGTTCTGGAGGCGGCCAACCTGTTTGCCCGGCGGCCGGACTGCCGGGTCATCGTTTCAGGCGAGGCGACGGCGGCGAGGATCATGGGTGAGCAACTGCGCGCGCTGGGCGTGCCCCAGGATCGCCTGCTGATCGACGCCGTTGCCGGCGACACGGCGGCCAGCGCGGCGAACCTGCGGGCGGCGCTGGCCGGACGGCCGGTGTTCCTGGTGACGTCAGCCGGTCACATGAAACGTGCGGTGGGCGTCTTCCGCAAGCAGGGAGTGGTGCCGATCCCGGCGCCGACCGACTTTCAGCTGCCGCGCAGCGTGCGGCATGCCGAGTGGGACTCCAGCCCGTTCCACCTGCAGGTGTCGGACCTGGCCGTCAACGAGTACCTCGCGCTGGCCTGGTATCGCCTGTCGGGCAAGGCCTAGCCCCGCTCGGCCCGCTTGCGGTCGCTCTCGCGCAGGTAGCGCTTGCGCAGCCGGATCGAGCGCGGCGTCACCTCGACCAGCTCGTCGTCGGCGATGAACTCCATCGCCTGCTCCAGCGACAGCCGGATGGGCGGCACCAGCAGCACGTTTTCGTCCTTGCCGGCGGCGCGCACGTTGGAGAGCTTCTTGGCCTTCAGCGGGTTGACCACCATGTCCTCGTCGCGGCTGTTGATGCCCACGATCTGGCCCTCGTAGATCGGGTCGCCCGGGCCGATGAACAGCCGCGCGCGCTCCTGCAGGTTGAACAGCGCATAGGCCACGGCCACGCCCTCGGCGTTGGAGATCAGCACGCCCGACTGGCGCGGCGCGAGTTCCTTGTCCAGCACCGGCCCGAAGTGGTCGAACACGTGGTACATGAGCCCGGTGCCGCTGGTCAGCGTGCGGAAGTCGGTCTGGAAGCCGATCATGCCGCGCGACGGGATCATGTAGTCGAGCCGCACGCGGCCCTTGCCGTCCGGCATCATGTTCTCGAGCCTGCGCGCCGCGCTCGCCCAGCGCCTGCATGACCGCGCCCTGCGCGAACTCCTCGATGTCCACCGCCAGTTGTTCCCACGGCTCGAGGTCCTGGCCGTCCACCTTCTTCACGACCACGTGCGGGCGCGACACGGCGAGCTCGTAGCCCTCGCGGCGCATGTTCTCGATCAGCACGCCCAGGTGCAGCTCGCCGCGGCCGAACACCGTGAAGCGGTCCGGGTCCTCGGTTTCCTCGACCCGCAGCGCCACGTTGTGCAGGATCTCGCGCAGCAGCCGCTCGCGGACCTGGCGGCTGGTGACGAACTTGCCTTCCTTGCCGAAGAACGGCGAGGTGTTGGTCTCGAACGACATGCTGATGGTCGGCTCGTCCACGACCAGCGCCGGCAGCGACTCGGGCCTGGCCGGGTCGCAGACGGTGTCGGAGATCTTCGGCGCCTCGAGTCCCGGAGAACGCAACGATGTCGCCGGCCCTGGCCTCGTCCTCCTCGACCCGCTCCAGGCCCAGGAACCCGAACACCTGGCCGATGCGCTCGGTGCGCGCCTGGCCGTCGCGGTCCACGACCACGACCTGCGCGTTGCGCCTCAGCGTGCCGCGCTTGATGCGGCCGATGGCGATGGCGCCGACGTAGCTCGAATAGTCCAGCTGGCTGATCTGCAGTTGCAGCGCCCCGTCCAGGTCCACGTCCGGCGCCGGGCAGTGCTGCACGATGGTCTCGAACAGCGGCGTCAGGTCGGCGGCCAGGTGCGCGGTGTCGCGGCCCGACACGCCGCGGATCGCCGACGTGTAGACGACCGGGAAGTCGAGCTGCGATTCGCTGGCGCCCAGCCGGTCGAACAGGTCGAAGGTCTGGTTCAGCACCCAGTCGGGGCGCGCCTCGGGACGGTCGATCTTGTTGACGACGACGATCGGCCGGTGGCCGTGCGCGAACGCCTTCTGCGTCACGAAGCGCGTCTGCGGCATCGGCCCGTCCACCGCATCGACCAGCAGCAGCACGCAGTCCACCATCGACAGCACGCGCTCGACCTCGCCGCCGAAGTCGGCGTGGCCCGGCGTGTCCACGATGTTGATGCGGTAGTCCCGCCAGCGGATGGCCGTGTTCTTGGCCAGGATGGTGATGCCGCGCTCCTTCTCCAGCGCGTTCGAGTCCATGACCCGGTCGACGACCGCCTTGCGGGAGTCGAAGGTGCCGGACTGGCGCAGCAGCTGGTCGACCAGCGTCGTCTTGCCATGGTCGACGTGGGCGATGATGGCGATATTGCGGAGGTTCTGGATCACGGGCGGGAGGGCCTGGGCGCGAAAAGGGCGCGGAGTATACGGTATTCGCTGCATTGGAGTCTGACCCCTCTCAGGGGTCTGACTCCTCCGGCTGCCTCTGAGGAGGGGTCAGACCCTGGGAAGGGTCAGACCCCGGGAGTTTGGAGTCTGACCCCGCCTCGGGGTCTGACTCCTCCAATTGCACCACGTCACGCCTCGCAGTCAGCTACCGCTTGACGCGGATATCTCTTCCCTCAGAATGCGACGCAGCTGTGTAGCGGTCACCGGCTTCTCGGCCGTCTCCAGCTGCCGCGCCAACGACTCATTGATGAGGGTCTGATAGCCCTTCCCAGTCCTTTCCGACTCTGCCTTGAAGTGCGCCACGATCCCGGCATCAAGGTAGATCGTAATGCGGGTCTTCCCGGCGGTCTTTACCACCGGACCGCGTCGGCCTGCGGAAAAGTCATATTCCTTCTTCATATGCTCTGCGTTCCGTTGGTGTCACCCGACGGGCCGAGATGAGCCGGATCGACTCCCCGCGCTGCGTCCACACAACCACCATCAGTGATCCGAGTGAATTTACGCCGACCGTCACCCAGCGACACTCGCCCTCGAATGAGGCTTCCTCGATTGTGATCGCCAAGGGATCCAGCAGCACGCCGTCGCCGTCCGCCAGAGACACGCCATGCTTTCGGACGTTGGTGTCGTTCTTGGCGGGGTCGAACTCGACTTTCACGGCGATCGATCTTCACAACCGGAGTATATGCATATAATGCGTATCTGGCAATGTTCTGCCAGAGCTGGAAGCTCACGCGGAATTCGACGGCAAATCCGTGCAGTGCGGGGCCTGCGTTACTGGCGCAAAAGACCGAATTGGCAGGTGACTAGCTCGAGGGCACGACTCGTACCGGAGGGGCCTGAACCCCTACGGGTCAGACCCCGACCCATCCTCCGGGGTCTGACCCCCTTTGGGGGTCTGACCCCTCCTATCACCTCGAATGGTGGCTTGCGTACGCGTCCAGCAACCGCCTGATCATCCTCTGGTAGGAAGTCTTGTTCCTGGCCGCATGCGACTTGAAGAACTCGACGCTCGAGCGGCTCAGCGAGATCGTCACCTTGACGCCCTCGCTCCTGCGCGCGAGCTGCTCCGGTGGCGGCAGGAAGTCGTCAACGACCTCGATCCGGCCGATCGGCTCGTCCTTGTACTCTTGCCTGCGTTTCATAGATCTTCTTACCCTTGCGCCAATACCCGGCGCCGATGATCCGGATGACGCCGCGGCGATAGGTGAACCGGACCGTCAGCACCCCTTCAGCGACGCGGCCGAAGCAGTAGAACCTCGCCTCCGCAGCACTGTGTTCGAGATCCCGTGCAATCACGCGCCGTGGATCGAAGAACGCCAGTTCCGCCTGCTCGAATGAAACGCCGTGCTTGCGCCGGTTCTCGGCGTCCTTGGCAGGATCCCAATCGAAACGAGCCGTTGGCATTGGCGAGGATACCGTGGATATGGCCCGATCGCCACATTTTCATATGGCCAAATAGTCTGAATCGAGGTCGACCGCATTTGGCAGCCAGCCAGCGTCATACGGGATTCGGAATTGCGGCGCGAATCGCGTGATTCGGGCGGATGCAGGCATTAAGGAAGAGAAGCAATGCCAGGCAGCGAAGCTGGCAGCTCTTGGAGGGGTCAGACCCCAGACGGGGTCAGACCCCGGACAGACGGAGTCTGACTCCTGAGGTTTGGAGTCTGACCCCGTCTGGGGTCTGACTCCTCCTGACCCCTACGGCCTGCCCACCGTCGTTTCGGCCGGCATCGAATGGACGATTTCGCCCGTCGCGTCCCGGACCGGCGGGACGGCCGGCTTCTCGGCACTGGACCTGTAACGTCACCGGTCCGCCGATCTCCAGTGCCAGTGTCACCGGCCGGGCCTGTCGCTGCCCGCCCGTCTCAAGCGTCAGGAGGGCAGTAAGCCGCCCGATCCCGCCCGAGGTCGGGGTCACCGAAATCTCGATCCTGACGGGCTCTCCGGCGGCCAGGGGGCCGAACCGGAAAAGCTCCTGTCCCACGACCGTCAGCGCCGCGTCGCCCGCGACCTCCACCGTCAGCCCATCCACGGCCACGCCGGGGCGAACCTCGAGCATCACCTTCCCCGGTACGCCCGATTGCAGGGCCGGAGTGCCTGCGATGCTGGCCTCTACCGGCGCGCGCGGCTTGCCGGGCGATGCCGACACCCCCGGCGCCGGGTCCACCTGCGCCTGCGGCGCCGTCGTCATGGTGCCCTCCTGCGGCCCGGCGTCGGTGATCGCCCCGGTGGCAGCCGTCGTCTGCTGCCCGGCTTCCGGCGCCGCCGCCGGCTCCTGGCGCGACCCGCAGCCGGCCACCGGCAGCCACGCCACCAGCAGGCACCCGATCGAGACGTATGGCTTCACGGCAGGGCTCCTCATTGCACGGTCACGGTCACGGTGATGTTCGAGTCGGCCGGCGCCGGCGTGTCGCGGCAGACCGTGCCCAGGTTGCTGCAGTCGGCGACATCGAGCACGTAGGTGTCGGCGGGCAGGCCCGAGTAGGTCGCCTCCTCCAGGCCGTTGGACACGCTGTTGTCCTCGCCGTAACAGGCGCCGCCCAGCGTCGGGCACTGGTTGACGCCGCGCCGGTACAGGATGAAGTCGGGGTCGCGCCCGGCCGTGCCCTGCGCCGTGATGCGCAGGTTGGCGGGCGCGGCCAGCACGAACTGCAGGTAGCGCCGCCCGCCGTGCCGGTTGTACGACTGGTAGGTCGTGTCGCCGGACGTGGCGAAGGCGTTGATGCTCGTGACCGCGCGCGGCGCGCCGAGATTCGCCGCCGTGTAGACGCCCTGGAAGTAGTTGTCGCCCACCACCGGGCCCTCGCCCGCGCCGAACTCTCCGGTGCCAAGAACGCTCTCGGCATTCAGCCGCTGGCGCATGACCGCCTGCTGCGCGGGGTAGCGGGTCTCGAGCCCGGCCGCCATCACGTACAGGCTGGTCATCGCAATGGTGTTGCGCATCTCGTTGCGCATCACGGTGTGGATCGGCGCAAAGCCCAGGTCGATCAGGTCGTCGCCCACTCCGTCGAACACGTCCCACAGGAACTCCGCGACGGACGCTTCCGAGAAGTAGCCCTCCGGCGGCGTGAACGGCGCGTGATTGGCCTCGATGTCGAAGTAGAAGGCCTGGTTGCCGCTGGTGCCGAAGGTATCGCGGTAGACCGGGTCGTTCAGCACGAACCCCTGGAACGCATTACCCAGTCCCTCCGAGAAGGCGATCCTCAGGTCCAGCCTTGTGTTCAGCGAATGCGGCCCGCCCATGCTGTCCCCGCGCGACAGCTTGTCCTCGTAGTAGTGGCCGAACTCGTGCGCGATGACGGACACGTCGAACTCGTCGGCATCGTCGTTAGCGTCGCCGCTCGCGTCGCCCAGCACGTAGATGCCGGCCGGCAAGGCAGGGCAAACGCCTGCGGCCGGCACGTTGCCGTTGAGGTAGAACGTCGTGCCGATCTGTCCCGTCTCGGGGTTGCCGTAACTGTCGCAGGGTGCGGGCGGATCCTCGGCGCGGTTCTGCGTCGACCAGTGCACATCCAGCGGGGCCAGTGTCACGCCCGGCTCTGCCTGCAGCAACATCTCCTTGGCCCGGTACAGCATGTCCAGGATCGAGAACGGCGCCGCCGCGCGAGGCCCGGTGAATGACGCGCCGCCCCAGCCGGTCGCGGCGTTCAGGTCGACCGTGATGTTGTTCGAAGCCGGGCTCACCGGCGTGCTGTCGAGCGCATACAGCGCGTAACCCGAGGTATTGTTGCGGATCTCGAAGTCGTAGCCGCCGGCACCCGCCCGTTGCAGTTGCGCCTTGGCTCGCACGATGATCGGCGTCGAGCTGAACACGGCCGAGTAGTCGCCGTTCGCGTCGGTCGTCGTCGTCGCCAGCACGGCGGCGTCCGAGGCCCGCAGGATCTCGACCGTCGCGCCGCGCACGGGTCGCCGCTCCAGGTCGCTGAAGTTGAGCGTATTCACGGGGTTGGTGCGTGCGGTAGCGCGGCCGGTCGAAGGTGACGCGCCCCGCGACCGTGACGTTGCCGACCGGCGGCGCCTGCGTGGTGCCGGTCACAGGACCGGCCGCAGCCGACTGGTTGCCTGCGCCATCGAAGGCCGCCACCGTGTAGTTGAAGGCCGTCGAGGCAGCCAGACCGCGTGTCCGCATACGACGTCGCGGCCACGGTCGCGATGGACGTGCCGCCACGGAACACGCGGTAGCCCGCCAGCAGCGAACCGCCGGAGTCGGTCGAGGCCGTCCACGACAGCGACACGGACGACGACGTGGTCGCCGTGACCTGCAGCGCGCCCGGCACGGTCGGCGGTGTCGTGTCGGCCGGCGGCGGCGTGAATCCGCCGCCATTGCCGCTGCCACCGCCGCAGCGCCGCGAGGATTGCGACAAGCGACGACGATTACCGCTGCTTTACCCGTGGCCTGACTTAGCCCCATGCATGCCCCCAGGCAGCACGACAGGCCGCCAATGTCCCGAAACTAGCACATGACGTGTGCGGAGGGGTCAGACCCCTGTCACGGTCAAAGAGTTGCAAATGCTGGGCTCCGGGGTCTGACCCCACGCACTCCGGGGTCTGACCCCCTCTGGGGTCTGACCCCTCCTACTTCGCCGCATCCACCGCAAACACCTGCTCCTCCAGCTCCGCCACATGCCGCTCCCAGTAGCGCGCCTCGCCGAACCACGGGAACGCCAGCGGGAACGCCGGATCCTCCCAGCGCCGTGCCAGCCACGCCGTGTAGTGCATCATGCGCAGCGCCCGCAGCGGCTCAATCAGCGCGATTTCCCGGTAGTCGAAATCCGCGAACTGCGAGTAGCCCTCGAGCAGGTCGTCGAGCTGCGCCCGCATCTCCTTGGGCGTCCCGGCCAGCAGCATCCACAGGTCCTGGATGGCCGGTCCCGTCATGCAGTCATCCAGGTCCACGAAATGCGGGCCCTGGTCCGTCCACAGCACGTTGTTGCGGTGGCAATCGCCGTGCAGCCGCAGGAACCGCACGGGCCCGACCGCCTCGAACCGCTCCTCGACCAGTTCGATCAGCTCGCCGGCGACCCGCTCGTAGCGATGCGCGATGTACTCCGGGATCGACCTCCGACTCCAGCAGGTACTCCGCGCTGCCCTGCCCCATCGCCTCGACCGAAAGTCGCGGCCGGTGCTCGAATGCCCGTCTGGCCCCGACCATGTGGATGCGGCCCAGGAACCGCCCCATCCACTGCCGGTGTTCCTCGGTCCCGAGCTCCGGCCACTGCCCGCCGCGGCGCGGGTAGATGGCGTAGCGGAATCCGGCGTGGCGGAGGAGGGTTCCGGGATCGGGGTCTGACCCGCTTTGCGGGTCTGACCCCTCCTGCTGGAAACTGCAATGGCGCCACCACCGGCATCTCTGCCCCCGCCAGCTCCAGCGCGAATGCATGCTCCTCGAGAATCGACTCGTCCGATCCACCGCCCCGGTCGGTAGAACTTGACGACGACCGGCTCCGCGTCCTCGACGCCGACCTGGTAAACGCGGTTTTCGTAGCTGCCGAGCGCCAGCACCCGCCCGTCGCAGAGGAAACCCGCCAATTCGACGGCATCCACGATGACGTCCGGCGTCAGCCGGTCGTACGGGTGCAAGGACGGGTCAGACCCCGAAGCGGGGTCAGACCCGGATCCGGGGTCTGACCCGCTTTGCGGGTCTGACCCCTCCTCGCCCTGCGACTTGCCTCTCAAGTTCCCGCCTGCCCGCTTGTTATCATTCCCGCAACATAACGCGGAAGACCCAATGAGCACCATCCTCGTCACCGGCGGCGCCGGTTACATCGGCAGCCACGTCGTACGCCAGCTCGGTGAGCACGGCGAAGACGTCGTCACGCTGGACAACCTGTCCACGGGCTTCCGTTCCGCGGTGCTGCACGGCGAACTCGTCGTGGGCGACACCGGCGACGCCGACCTCGTGTCGCGGCTGCTCGAGGAGCGCGGCGTCGACACCGTCATGCATTTCGCCGCCCACATCGTGGTGCCGGAATCCGTGGCCGACCCGCTCAAGTACTACCGCAACAACACCGCCAACACCCGCACGCTGCTCGAATGCTGCGCCAGGGCCGGCGTCAAGCACTTCATCTTCTCCTCCACCGCCGCCGTGTACGGCATGCCGGTGGGCGGCATCGCCAGCGAGGACTCGCCGACCGAACCGATCAACCCGTACGGCCGGTCCAAGCTGATGAGCGAGTGGATGCTGCGCGACCTCGCCGCCGTCACGCCGCTGCGCTATGTTGCGCTGCGCTATTTCAACGTGGCGGGCGCCGATCCCGCCGGCCGCATCGGCCAGGCCACGCCCGAGGCCACGCACCTGATCAAGGTGGCCTGCCAGCACGTGGTCGGCCAGCGCGACCACGTCGCGATCTTCGGCACCGACTACGACACGCCGGACGGGACCTGCGTGCGCGACTACATCCACGTGGAGGATCTGGCCGCCGCGCACCTCAAGGCGCTCGATTACCTGCGTAGCGGCGGCGCGTCGACGACGCTCAACTGCGGCTATGGTCGCGGCTACAGCGTGCGCGAAGTCCTCGACGTGGCAGGCGACGTGGCCGGCAGCCAGCTCAAGCTCACGGAGAGCCCGCGTCGCGCCGGCGACCCGCCCCGGCTGGTGGCCAAGGCGGAACGCATCAGAAGCGCTCTCGGCTGGCAGCCACGGCACGCGGACCTCGGCGGAATCGTTCGCGATGCCCTGACATGGGAACGGCAGTTGCTGGAACGACCGATGAAATAGGAGGGGTCAGACCCCGGACGGGGTCAGACCCCAGATGCGGGGTCTGACCCCTCCGAGCCGCGGTGGGGTCCGCCCCCTCTCCGCGGTACCATCAGCCCATGCGCTTGCCCAGAACAGGCTCACTGACCGCCCTGCTGTCGCTGGGGCTGCTGCTGCTGGTACTGCCGCTCGCTGCGGCGGTCATCCAGGGTGCGGTCCAGCTGCGCGGGCTGTCGCAGGCGACCGACGTCCTGGTCCGCGAGGCCGTGGACCTGACGCGCCACACGCAGTCGCTGTTCCAGCAACTGGCGGCCTACGAGCGCACGTCCAGCCTGTTTGTCCTGCTGCGCGACGAGCGCTTGCTGGAGGCGAGCCGCGCCAACCGGCAGCACATGGTGGACACGCTGGACCAGCTCTCCCGCCTGCCCCTGGACGATGTCGGCCGCGAGCAACTCGCGCAGTTACGCCGGCAGGCCACCGACATCCTGGCGCTCCTGGAATCCGCCGACGCCCGGGATGCAACCCTCGCGAACTCACTGGGCGAGCGCCTGGCGGAGCTGAACGAAGCCGCGGCGGCACATTCCGCCCATGCCAACGAGTTGCTGGAACAGCGGCTCGTCACGCTCGAAGAACGGAATGCCGCCACCCGCGACCGCCTGGTGCTGTGGCTCGTTGCGCTCGTGCCCGCCGCCCTGCTGCTCGGCGCGATCCTGGTGCTGGGCATCCTGCGACCCCTGCGCCGCGTGGACCAGGCCATTGCCAGGCTGGGCCGCGGGGTGTTCTCCCAGCCGGTGTCCATCACCGGCCCCTCCGACATCCGCGCCCTGGGCCGGCAGCTCGAATGGCTGCGCGTGCGGCTCCTGGGACTGGCCCAGGAAAAGAACCGCTTCCTGCGGCACATGTCCCACGAACTCAAGACGCCGCTGGCCAACGTGCGCGAGGGCACCGACCTGCTGCTGGACGGGGCGCTGGGCGAGGTCGCGGCCGACCAGCGCGAGGTGCTGGACATCCTGCGGGAAAACGCCCTGCGGCTGCAGCAGCTGATCGAGAACCTGCTCAGCTACAGCGCCTGGCAGTCGCAGGCGGGCGGCCTCGACCTGTCCACGTTCCCGCTCGACGCCGTCATCCGGTCCAGCGTCGAGGCCCAGCGGCTGAGCATCGCGGCGCGCAAGATCGACGTGCGGCTGGCCCTGCAGGCGATCGAACTGCAGGCCGACCGGGCCAAGCTGCGGCTCGTTTTCGACAACCTGCTGTCCAATTCGCTCAAGTTCACGCCGGCGGGCGGAGCGGTGCACATCACCGCGGTGCGTCATGGCGCCCAGGTCATGATCGATTTCTCGGACTCGGGGCCGGGCATCCCGCCTTCCGAGCGTGCATGGATATTCGACGCGTTCTACACTGGCAGCATGCCGCAGGCCGGGCCCATGCCGGGCACGGGGGTCGGCCTGTCGATCGTCGTGGAATTCGTGGCCGCCCATGGCGGCCGCGTCGAGTTGGTGTCGAGTGACTTACCGGGGGCGCATTTCCGCATTCACCTGCCGATATCGGTGTCGGCGGCTGCCCAGCGCCGGGAGGAGCCCCATGCCTGACCTACGGAGTGCCGCGGCAGCCCTGGCGGTCCTGGCGTTGCTCAGCGCCTGCTCGGTGCTGGACGGCCTGGGCCGGGACCGGCATGCGGCCCCGCCGCCGGTCGAACCGCCAATCACTGACGCTGAAGTGGCGCTCGGACATCTGGCCGCCCTCGAGCAGCTGGCCCTGGCCGGTGAGGGCGAACATGCCGCGCTGATCGCCAGGGCGCGCATGGACGCCGAGACAGATCCAGGCAGCACGAATCGACTGCGGTTGTCGCTGCTCCTTTCACTGCCCGGGTCCACCGCCGGCGACGCTGCAACGGCCCGCGGGACGCTTTACGAGCTCCTGGCCGAGGAGCCGAGCACGTTGCTGCCGGCGGAGATGCAATTGGCCAGGATAGCGCTGCGCCACCTCGATGCCCGGCAGGCGCTCGAGGCGGAAGCCCAGCGGCTGCGCGCCGTCGCGGGTCGCGCAGAGCGCGACCGGTCCCGCGACTTCAACCGCCGCCTGGAGGCGCAGGCTGCCGAGATCGTGCGCCTGCAGGCGGAACTCGACGAGGCGCGTGCCAAGCTCGAGGCGGTCGCCGCCCTCGAACGCAGCCTGGCCGAGCGCAAGCCGGCGCCGGTGCCGCCGCCGTGACGATGCGGCTAGGCCGCCCCGCCCGCGTGCTGCTGGTGGACGACCATCCCGGGCTGCTCAGGCTGCTGACCATCCGGCTGAAGTCCGAGGGCTTCGGCGTGGCCGCCTGCGACAACGCGGCGCAGGCGCTGACATCGGTGCCGCGTTTCCAGCCCGACGTCGTGGTGACCGACCTGCGCATGGCGGAGATGGACGGGATCGCGCTGCTCAAGGAGTTGCAGCGCAAGTACCCCGCGCTGCCGGTCATCGTGCTGACGGCCCACGGCACCATCCCGGACGCCGTCAAGGCCACCCAGAGCGGGGCCTTTGCGTTCCTCACCAAGCCGGTCGACAAGAAGGAGTTGCTCGAGCAACTCGAGAAGGCCCTGAACGTGTCCGGGTTCGCGGCGGTCACCGAGGACTGGCGCGCCGGCATCGTCACGCGCAGCCCGCTCATGGAGGAACGACTGTCGCAGGCCCTGCTGGCCGCCGGTTCGGACACGCCGGTGCTGATCACGGGCCAGGCCGGCACGGGCAAGGCGCTGATGGCGCGCGCCGTGCATCAGGCCAGTGCGCGCTGCGGCGGCCGTTTCTCGATCCTCGACTGCGCTACGGCGACGCCAGAGTCGTTTGAGGCCGCCTGGCAGGGACGGCGCGAGCCGTCGGAAGCGCCGCGGCCGCCGGATGTGCCGGCCGGCAGCCTGTTCATGGACGAGGTGGCGGCCCTGCCGCTGCCCATCCAGGCGCTCCTGGCCGGCCTGCTCGACGAGGCCGACGCGGCGAGCCCGACGGTGCCGCCGGAAGTCCGCATCCTGGCCGCCACCTCGAGGAACCTGCCGGTGCTCGTGGCGCAGGGCCGCTTCCGCGAGGACCTGCATACCTGGCTCAGCGTCGTTCGCATCGACCTGCCGCCGCTCGCGCAGCGCCGCGAGGACATCCCGCTGCTCGCCGCGCACTTCCTCGATGAACATGCCGGCCAGTCCGGCGTCAAGCACGTACTCGCACCCGAGGCCGTCGAGTTGCTGATGGCTGCCGAGTGGCCTGGCAATGTCCAGCAGTTGTCGAGCCTGCTGCGCCAGGTGACGGCCGTGACGACCGGCCCGGTCATCAGCGCGGAACTCATGCAGCGCGCGCTGGGCACGAGCGCGGCGCCGCAGGTCTCGACCTACAACGAGGCGCGCGAAGAGTTCATGCGCAACTACCTGGTCCAGTTGATGCAGATGACCGGCGGCAACGTGACCCAGGCGGCCAAGCTCGCGGGACGAAACCGCACGGACTTCTACAAGCTGCTCAACCGCCACAGCGTCCAGCCCGACACGTTCAAGCAATAGACCTAGCGGGATGGTGGCCGCACGGGCCGCAGGTAGTCCTGCCAGGCGCGCACGGTCGGCCCGTCGCCACGCTTCCGGCAGAGCGCCTCGATCAGCGCGCGCGCCAGCGGCAGGTCGGTGAACAGCGGGGTCCCCGTCTCCACCGCCCGCCGCCGGATCAGGTAGCCGTCGGGGCGGCCGTATTCGTCGTATTCGCGCGGCACGTTGATCACGAGGTCGATGTCGCCCGCGTCGATCAGCTCCATGGCGCTGGTGCCGTCGCCCGGCTTCTTGGCGACCGCGGTGCACGGGATGTCCAGGCCGCGCAGGGCTTCCGCCGTGCCCGCGGTCGCATAGATCGGCAG
>CAVOGD010000002.1:0-150353 GCA_963695155.1 uncultured Gammaproteobacteria bacterium | reverse complement strand
TGATCAGGGTGTCGTCCAGCGCCCCCGCCAGGAACCCCGCTGCCAGCACGTGACGGAAGTAGTTGTCGGCATCGCGGTTCTGGCCGTGGATCATCAGCACGGCCCGCTCGATGGCCTCGCTGCGTTCGCCGAGCGGGTGACTGCGGTAGACGAGGAAGCGGGACGGCCCGCCGTGCACCTCGATCCACTCGCTGCACTGCGGAGCTGCCACGGTGCAGGCAGCCCGGGCGGTTTCGGCCAACAGCAGCAGCGCCAGGCAGGCGGGCAGTCGCCAGCTTGCCATCGGGTGCCGCCGTGGCCGGTGGCGCAATCGCGTGGTCTGCCGTGTCATGCGAGCTTGTTCTCCTTGAGGGCCGTTTCCACCTCGGCGTAGAACGCCTTCTTGCCCTCGCGTGAGCGGATGTCGAGCTTCTCGACGTTGATCTGGTGCATCGGGATGCCGTACTTCTTCTCGCACACCTGCGGGAAAGTCGAGTAATAGGCGTTGAGCCCGGTCAGGAAGGCCGCGTCGATCCCGGCCTCCTCCTTGCGCCCGCGCTTACGGATGCGCTGCAGCAGGGTCTCCACCCGGTCGACGGTCAGGATCAGGATGAGGTCCGGGTGCTGCACGTCGCGGTTCAGCCGGTTGAAGTACTCGAAGTACAGGTCCAGCTCACGGTTGTCCATGAAGCCCAGGCCGTGCAGGTACTTGGCGAAGATCTCCGGGTCCTCGTACAGGGTGCGGTCCTGGATGCAGCTCTTGGGCACCGTGCGGATCAGCTCGTGGTGCTCGACCCGGCGGATCAGGAACTCGAGCTGCAGCGTGAACGACCAGCGGTGCATTCCGGCGTAGTAGTCGCGCAGGAAGCGGTTGTCTATGACCGGCTCGTCGAACAGCTCGAAGCCGAACTTCTGGCTGATGAGCTTGGCCGCCGTCGTCTTGCCGGAGCCGATGTTGCCGGCCATGGCCACGAAGATCTTTTTCTTTGAGCCTGCCATGTGGATTACACGCCTCCCTGCAGTCGATTCTCGCATGTTCGCGCCGGTCATGCGTCCGGGGATGCGGCATTCAGGTGCGCTGCTGCGGCGACGCAGCCGCGTCGCTACCGTAGCTGCGTGCGGCTGGCTAGCTGCTTCGCTTCCACTTGATCTGGAACTCGATCTCTTCCTCGGCGCCGGATCGCTCGTGCTCGACAGTGAAGGCAGCCCCCGCGGGCACGTAGATGCGCTCGCCCGCGACCTGTATGGCGAAGCGATGGCCGCCTTCAACCGCGTCGGCCAGCCGCCGCAGCTTTGCCGCGAACTGCGGACGCGTGTAGCCCTTCTCGATGTCCCTGCCGCGTTTTCTGGTCATCTGCCTTTGCTCGTTGCCATGTGCGAAAAAGTGGATGCGGTACGCCGCGACCGCCGGTCGGTGGATTCAGTGGGTGATCACCGGGCCGTCGTGCTTGCAGCGCTTCAACTGGATGAGTGCGTTGCCGAGACCCGTCACATAGACGTGCCCGTCATCCGGCGAGAGGACCATTCCCGTCATCAGTCCGGGGGCCGGATTCCAGAGTTCCGGGGTCATGAGATCGAGCCACGGCGCGCCGTCGCGGATGCGCGTCTCGATCGTCCCGATCATCTGTTCGGTGTCGGGGGTCGACAACCGGAATACCGACTCGGCGACCGCCGTGGCCGGATCGAACACCACGATCTCGCTGCGGATCGGCAGAGCGATCCAGAGCCGGCCGTGTTCGTCGAACTCGAGGTTGTCGGGCTTGACCACCTCGAATGCGACAGCCCGGTCGGTGACCTGGCCGGCTGCCACGTCCAGGCGGAATCGCAGCACCCGGTTGCCCATGGTCTCGGCCACGTACAGGTAGCCGGCGTCTTCGTCCAGGGCGAGGCCGTTGGCGAAGTAGAGGCCGTCAACGAGTTGTTCCGCAGCGCGCGCGTCGGCGCCATCCGCCGTCGGCAGGTAATAGAGCGCTCCATCGGGAGTGGGGACGTCCACCGCGCGAAACAGCTCTGTCTCGCCCCGTTCCGGGTTGTTCTGCGTCGATTGCGTGAACCAGATGCCGCCGGCGCGGTCGCGCCGCGCCATGTTGACGCCGAAGGGGTGCTGATAGACGAGTTCGGTCGCTTCGGTGGCGACGTCGACCCGGTAGATTCCACCGCGGAACACGTCGGCGACCAGTATGTGCGAGCCGCCTGGCTCGAGCGTGACTCCATTGGGGCCGCCCACGACTTGCGGCGGACTGTGCTCGTAACCGGCCGCGGCGAACTTCCCGAAGGGCCGGCTCGACCCGTCGGCCAGCACCAGCCTGAGGCCGTCCGCCTGGTCCGCGACCACCAGCCGGCCGTCAGTCAGGACGACGCCGTCCTCGGGCCGCTTCAGGGACCGGTCGGCGGGGAAGATCATCTGTGGATTGAACGACCAGTGCGGCAATTTCGCCGGGTCGCGTTCGCCTGCGGAGCAGCCGGCGAGGATTCCGGCGGTGCTCATCAGAATGGCTGTTATCAGCTTGTGCATTGTGTCCCCCCCATCATCTGCCGCGTGTCCCGCGGCCGGGCAGTTCCGCAACGCCGGCAACCCGGGCCCGCCTCATCACGTGATGGTCGGGCTTCATAGCCACCGCCGCACGGACCGCAGGTACATAGCGTACTCGTGGCCAAACCGGGCCGACAGTATTTGTTCCTCGGGACCGATCTGGAAGTGGTTCAAGTAAAGGACGAACGCCGGCAGGAACGCGAATGGGAGGGCATTGGCAAGGAAGACCGCCCAGCCCGCGAGGATGAACAGGATGCCGACGTACATCGGGTTGCGGCTCATGCCGTAGACGCCTGAGGTGACGACGGACGACGTGGCCTCCGGTTCCAGGGGGTTGATCGTGGTCTTCGCCTTGCGGAAGGCGAGTATTCCTGCGATGGCCAACGCGCCGCCGACGCCGGCGAATACCGCCGCGAGGGTCATTCGCCAGGACAGGGCCAGGGCCATCGAGGGCGCGAGCGTCGCGGCGAGCCACATGGCTGCCGCGGTGATCGCGGTGATGGCGGCGGGCGGGACCTTCAGTTCGAGCGCGTTCACGGTCCGTCTCGAGTTCGGCCAGCGGCTTTCGACCGCGCGCGCATGGCCGTGTCAGACGTGCTGGTCGACGAGGATCTGGTTGCCGCCGGCCTCGTCATTCGATGTTAATCACGACCTTGCCCCGGGCGCGTCCCGTTTCCAGATAGCGGATCGCCTCGGCGGTCTCGCCCAGCGGGTAACGCCGGTCGATGACCGCGGTGACCTTGCCGTCCTGCATGAGGCCGCCCAGGTAGGTGAGGTCCTGCTGGTTCAGTTCCGACATCATCATGCCCAGTTCCTGGTCCACGAATGGCGACATCACGAGGGCCGCAATGACCTTGGGAACGGGACCGAACCACCGGCCGTCGTTCGGCCCGCCGCCGCCGATCAGGACGTAGGTCCCCTCCGGCTTGAGGACACGCCTGTTCTCCCGCAGCGAGCGGTTCCCGACCAGGTCGAGGATCACGTCGTAGCGATCCTCGCCCGCGGTGAAGTCCTGCTGCGTGTAGTCGATTACGTGGTCCGCGCCGAGCGAGCGGACCAGCTCCAGGTTCCTCGTGCTGCAGACGCCCGTCACGCTTGCGCCCAGCGACTTGGCAATCTGCACTGCGAAGGTTCCCACGCCGCCCGATGCGCCATTGATAAGGACCGACTGGCCCGGCTGGATGCGGCCGCTGTCACGCAGGCCCTGCAGCGCCGTGAGGCCGGCCACGGGCACGGCCGCGGCCTGCTCGAACGTGACGTTGGCCGGCTTTAGCACAACGGCCCGGTCCTCGCGGGCGGTGACGTACTCGGCGAGCGCTCCGGTGCGGCCGCCGAACACTTCATCGCCGGGCTTGAATCGCGTAACACTACTGCCGACCGCCTCCACGGTTCCCGCATAGTCCACGCCCAGGCGCGCCTCCTTCGGCTTGCGCAACCCGGTACCGATGCGCATGACATAGGGCGTGCCGCGCATGTAATGCCAGTCGAGCGGGTTGACGGCCGCGGCGTGCACCCTGATCAACACCTGGTTGTCCTGCGGAACGGGCTTCTCGACGGTCTCGAGCCTGAGGACGTCGGGCGCGCCGTAATCGCAATGGACGACGGCCTTCATCAACTCGCCGTTCGGGGTTGTGCCGTCACCGCAGTCGTTGTCGGATGTCCAGTAGGCGACCAGCGCCGCCACGAACGCCAGCGACAGCACGCCCACGCCCCACCATACGAACCGTCTCGTCGTCACGTGTCGGCCCCCCGCCATTCGTCACCGCCCGGTCGCAATGTGTACGCCACGGACCGCCTGCCCGCAAGCGCCGCTTGCAGCACCAGCACGGGGCACACATCCGGGTGATGCGCGCCTTCAGCGCATCGTTCGTGCGCTCAGCGATCTGCGCGCGCGCCGGGCCTGGACGAAGACGAGTGCCGCAAAGACCAGCTCGATGGCGGCCCCGGACAGCGCGCTGACGGGGACCGGCGCGCCCGAGGAGCCTGCATGCGACCACGCTGACCGGGAAGAGCGCCAGTCCCAGCAGCAGGCCAGCGCCGCACAGCGTTGCGCCCAGGACCCAGTAGATGCGCAGCCCGTAGAGCGTCTGGAATGTCAGGTACCTGCCGCCGATGATGAGCAGCATGACGGGGAAGAACCACTCGAGGCGCAGCACGTGCATTCCGTAGGCGATGGCACACCCCGCCAGGAGCCAGAGCGTTCCTTCGGCGGCGGAGCGCCCCAGAGGATTGCCGGCGTGGTGAGACCCAGCGCGCCCCAGCAGCCTGCATGCGACCACGCTGACCGGGAAGATGCACACGCCACCGACGAGCAGGGCTAGTACGGAGCCGCGCTCAGACACAGTGAGCGCCACCAGCCCCGCAATCAGCCAGACAACGCCGGACACGAGGATGCCCGGTGCGCCGAAGTAATACCCAATGCGCATGTCCGCCTGCGCCTGGGCGATCGTTGGATCATCCATGGTGGAGCGTGCCTTGTCCTGGTCTCACCCGAGCAGCCCGGGGTTGAGTCGCCACGTGGCGAGAGTGAGCGCCGCAGCGAACGATACCCATGCGAGATACGGTACGAGCAATACCGCCGCTGCCGTGCTGACGCGCCGGAACAAGACCATGGTGGCGAGGATAAGTACCCACAGCACGAGAATCTCGGCGAACGCCAGGCCGCCCAGGCGCCACACGAAGAACAACCAGGTCCATAGTGCGTTGACGGCAAGCTGGGCAATGAACAACAGCAGCGCGCTGCGGGCTCCCGCGAAGCCCCGCGCGCGCCAGACCAGCCACGCGGCGATGCCCATGCAGGCGTACAGGGCCGACCAGACCGGGCCGAACAGCCAACCCGGCGGCGCCCATGACGGACGGACGAGTTCACGGTAGAACTCGCCCGCGCTTGCCGAGGCGAATGCACCGATCGCCGCTGCGGCAAATGCAACCAGCAACCAGCCCACCAGGCCGAGGACCTGGTGAGACTTCGACAGCGGCAGCGGGTGGTTCATCATTCTTGGCCTAACCAGTGATCAAGCGGCTTTCTGTCTCCGGCAAGGAGTACGTGAATTCATAGTTGTGCTTGCCGTCGGCGATTATGATCTTGAAGTCGCCGGTCAAACCCGCCAGCTCTCCGGTGCCGGAGTCCGGCACCACCGTCACCGACAAGCTCGCAGCACCGCGGTTCATGGTGCCGCTGTGCTGCAGGACGAACGTGCCCTTTCGCCCATGCAGGGCGCCGGCCACACGCTCCACTGCCACATAACCAGCAGATCCCTCGGTTTCGGTCATGGCGCTCAGCATCTGTCCCTTTGTGTCGGCCACCAGGTCACCCGCGATCTGCTTGTCGATCGACATGCGGCCGAGCCTGGAACCGTCAGGCTGGCCTTCGAATCCGAGCGGCGCCAGCTTGACGGTGAAGGTGCCTTTGGCGATGGAGGTCATAAGTCGCTCCGCTTGATTGAAAGTCCGAACCGGGCGCTTATCCCCGCCGCCCTGGCCAACATGTGCTGAATCAGTTCCTTGGTGGTCCGCCCGCCGTCGCCGCCACGCGCAGCAACGAGCGCCGGGACAGTTCATGAGGCCGCATGGGCTCTCCTTTATTTCGGCCGAGCCGTACTGACGATCTCGTACTTGATGCCGTCCGGATCCTTGAAGAACAGGGCGTAGTAGCCGGGCGGCGTGTACTCAGGATACTCGCGTGGCGGGCTCACGATCGTGGCGCCGATGGCCTGCAGTTCCACGTGCAGCCGGTCAACCTCGGCGCGGGATTCGGCCTTGAACGCCACGTGATGGACTGCGCCCGGCTTCCTGCGATTGATCACGTCGGCCTCGAAGGCCTTCCGCGGCGAGGTAATGGCGAACGCCAGCAGGGGGTGCGTGTACTCCACCACATGAAACTCGTGCGCCGCGATCACCGCGCTGGTCCTGCGCTTGGGGTCGAAGCCCAGCAGGGGCATGAGCCTGTCGTAGAACGGCACGGCCACGCTCATGTCCCTGACGGTAATCTGGATGTGGTCTATGACGGGCTGCATCTCGCCACCTGTCCAATCATTGCCCCCGCGGCCAGTCACGCGCAAGTAGCCCGTAGAACGCGGTGTCGCAGACCTCGTCGCCGACGATCCACCTTTCACGGAGAAGCCCTTCTTTCGCGAAACCGAGACGCTCCAGGCTCCTCGCCGAGGCTTCGTTGCGCGGATCGATGTCGGCCTCCACGCGATTCAGGCCGAGTTCGCGAAATCCGTAGCCCAGCAATGCACGCAGCGCTTCATCCATGTAGCCAACGCCCCAGCACCGCGACGCCAGCGCATATCCCACCTCGGCGCGGCGGCACTGGGCCGAGAACGCATACAGGGTGCACATGCCGATGAGGGTGTTGTCGGCGCTTCGCACCATGCCGAGCCGTAGTTGCTGGCCGGCTGGCATGGCGGAGGCGTCGCCGGCGATCATCGCGTGCGCCTGCTCGATGGAGTCCCAGGGCGGCGTGCTCCAGTAGCGCATGACCCGCGGATCGGAGAACACGGCCAGCAGGGTAGAGGCGTCAGCCTTCCTCAGCGGCCGAAGAAGCAGCCTGGACGTCGTCATCGTGAGTTGGTCAAACGCCGGCATGGGATGCGTAGTCCGTTTGCTCACGCCCACGCCAGCAAGGCATAGGTGGCGCCGGCGAGATAAAGCGTGCCAAAAACCTGCTTGTTGTACCTGGCGAGCAGGCGCGGCAGGTAGATATCGAAATTGTCCCGTCGATCTTCAGTGTATCGCGCCGCCACGCCAGTGAGCGGGCAGTTCCACTTGTTGAGGAGAAGCACCAGGACCTCGACGAACACGATGGCCACGAGACCGACTGCGATGTTGTGCTTGCCGAACCAGGTCGCCACCGGGATGGCGACGACGCAGCCCGCAAAGAACGCCCAGATGATCGTGTGCACAACCTTGATGGCTTGCAGACTTACCGCACGACTGGGCATGGCAGTGAGATCAGCCTCCTGGTGTTCGCCGTCAACCGCGCGCGGTTCTTGGCGCGGTGGCTGCATGCCGTTGCCCGGCGTCTTCATCGCAATTTGAACGAAGCGGTCATTTCCCGCAATCGCTTTGCATGCTCGGTTGCGAACCGCGCGATCACTTTTTCCCTGGGCACTTTTCGTGTCTCTACATGGAAGCTCAACATATCCATGGGCATGTCGAACTGGCCTATTACGTACAGCGTGTGCCCTTTGGCCTCGGATCTTGCGATGACGACGCCAATCAGGGCGGTCTCCTTTTCCAGGGCACTGCCTGCCTTCTTGAAGAGGAGCGAAGCTCCCTCCTGCTCGTAAACCCTCAGGGTTCCCGCACCGTCCGCCAGCTGCACCCGCTCTTCGTAGATCGCATTTGGCCTGGCGGGTGTGCCGAGCCAGCGGACGAGTTGTTGCTCGCTGATCTCCCTGGTCTCCGCGGCCTCGGCCGTTGCGCCAGAAGGCGCCGGAATGACGCCGTAGCGCCATGCCTCGCCGAGGTCCAGGACCGAGAAGGTGACTTCCTCCCCACCATCGGGCGTGCGCTCGTCGCGTATCGACTGCGGCTTCTGCACGAACGGATTCCGCATCGTCGGTACGCTCACGTCAAAGAGCGCACCCGGGCTCGTATACACATCATCTGTGATCCGCCCGAGCAGACTCGATGCAGCAGCGGTCGCTGCAATGGCGGCCGAGAACAACAGCAGTAAGCACAACCTTGTCATGGCAGTTTTCCTGGCGCCGAACGCTTGAGCTAACCGGTACGTCGGTGCTTGTGGGGTTGGGCGAAGGGCTGGGCCTCATCGGCTCCCGCAGCCCTTCGACGCACCAGCAGGGCACGAACCACGATGGCAACGACGAGGAGATTGACTAGCAGGATGATTGCCCCAAGCCAAGCAGGGCGCTTGATGAGCTCAAACACCTCGAACGGAACGTAGATAGCGCCGCTGACTGCCGCCAGGACTTCCGCCCATTGCCGCCCCTTGAAGAGCCCATACGCTTCAATGAGACGAATGGCGGCATATCACTCCTTCGACGAGTGCGAACAAGATCGATCGCGCGGGAGGTTGCCATGCGGCCTAACGACCAGGCTCAGCCGCGCCCACACGCGCGCGGCGCGTGGGGGGAATGCACGCTAAGCGATGCATTTCACTGCGTGCCAGCCCGGGCGCTCATGTCAGTGAGGAAACGGTACAAGTCGGTAATCTCCTGGTCCGTGAAATAGGCAAAACGACTTCTCGCCACGCCGCTCATCATCTCCAGTTCGCGGTCGCCGACGGCGGTTCCTTCCCGCATCAGGCGGCGGAAGGCGCCTTCGTCGTAGGCACGGATGACGAGCAGGTCGGGCGCGGCATCTTCCCACGGGGAGTCCGCGCGCAGGCCGAAGCCGTGACATTCGTTGCAGGTCGTCATTGCAACATACTCGCCACGTGCGACAGCCGGGTCCGGGTCACTGGCGCGCCGCAGCGGTGGCACCAGGTGCAGGAAGGCTGGAATGGCGGCGTCCTTGCCCAAGGCCATGTCGAAACGCACCCGCCACGGCAGCGAGGGCCGGGGCAACCCGGATTGCGCTACGGGTTCGGTACGCAGGTAGGCGATGAGGTCGGCCACGTCTTCATCCCGCATCCTGACAAAGTTATAGGACGGCATGGAATACAGCGCCTTGCCATCCCGGCCTATGCCATGCCGCAGGGCGGCCTCAAACGTTGCCGCAATTTCATCCCGCGCGTAGGCAGCCAGGTTGGGGGCGACGGCGTGTCCCCACATGACCTGGCCCCCTAGATCTTCTCCGTGGCAGCCGCGGCATCCGCGCGTACGCGCCAGGTGCGCCCCGCGCGCGATCGAGCCGGGGTCCGACGGGATGGCGACCGCAAACGGCGCCGGATGCTCGAAAGAGCGCAGGTGGGCTTCGCTGGCCGCGTAGATCCAGGATCCAATTCCGAGCACGCCGACGACAATCGTGACGAGGGTGCCGACTATCCAACGAACGATCATGGGGCTTTCGCGGAGCTAACGTCTTGATTGGGCCGTGCCGCGAAGCGGCGGCGGCTTCAATGAACTGTCAGGCAGCACTTGCGGTATGCCAGAACGAGATATCTGGCGGGCCGGCCAGGAACGCGCGGGCTTCCTGGATGAAGGACTGGATGTGTGGTTGCTGCATATGCGGTCCCAGGAAGATCTCTTTACCAGGCCAGCGCTCAATCAGCATGATCCGGGCGGGATCATCAGAGTCTTGCAGAATGGTGATTCCCCCACAGTCTGGTTCTCTCGAAAGCACGGTGCCAACCAAGCCAGCAATCGCCCGCTTGGCAGCGTCTGATTGTCCGGGAAGTGCCCGGTAACTGACGACCACGACAGTCTCACTCATTACACCCCCCGAGGACATTGGTGTGCTGCCTAACACAAGCGGGAGACAGCGGCGTGTCGCCTGGCCTGCACAGTGCGTCGGTAGCGTACTTTCTTCAACTGCTCTGGGCCGCTCGCAACGCGGGCGGCGCCTTGTTCTCCCATGCTTGTCGAACGAGGCGCTTCACGACCGGCGGTTGCGCAGACTTGAGTGCCACTCGAACACCAACGACCTTGCCGCCCCATAGGAGCTTCTCGGTAAACTCGCCGTGCAAGGTCAACGCCACTTCTCGGTTCTGCTCCGAAACGAAGACATGAAGATGATCTTGCTCTGGCGGCACCGTGACGAAGATCTTGCCTTTGACGCGAAACGAGCTATAGCGGTGATGCGGCTCCTCCGTGACCTCCGGTAGCGAAAGCGCGTACTGGCGAACGGTGGCGAACTTCATGTGGCGTCAGCTGCCATTGCGGCTCGAGTGACAGGGCTCATTGCTGCGTGGTTCAAGGTCTGTGTTGAGCGGGCCGCGCTGACCTCGAGCGTCTCAACACTGCGGAGATCGACATTGCGCTTTGCCTGCCACAGATCGTAACCGTGCTGCATAGCGAGCCAGCTTTCAGCGGAGCGACCAAGACACTTCGATAGACGCAGAGCCATCTCCGGAGTAACACCGCTGGTACCCGTCAAAACACGGTTAAGGGTGGACGGCGACACGCTGAGCTTAGCCGCGAGCTGGCGACCGCTGATGCCAGTCGGCTCGAGATACACCGCAGCAATAAACTCACCCGGGTGAGGAGGGTTATGCATGGCCGTCAGTGATAGTCCTCATAGTCGAGCAGATATGCCTGTCCGTCCCGGAACTCGAAGAATAGCCGCCAATTGCCATGGACCCAAACTGACCAGCGGCCTAACGGCGTGCCGTTACGCGGCCTTGGTCCCATTAGCCAAGGTAACGCGAAGCACGATGTAACCCAACAGCCCGGAAACCAGTGAGCCGATCAAAATGCCGAGCCGCTCCAGGCCGAGGTACGACGTGCCGCCGTGCTCGAAGGCCAGAGAGGCGATGAACAGGCTCATGGTGAATCCGATCCCACACAGTAACGATGCCCCGTGCAGCTGCCACCAGCTGACACCTTCAGGAAGCGAAGCAAGCCGCGCCCGTATGCCAATCCAGCAAAATGACAGAATCCCGATCTGCTTTCCAAGAAACAGTCCGGTCACGATGCCAAGGGGAACTGGATGAAACGTGTCGCTAGTCGACAGCCCCACGATCGGGACTCCGGCATTGGCGAATGCAAAGATGGGCAGAATCCCGAATGCCACCCAGGGATGTAAAGCGTGTTCAAGCTGTCGCAGCGGCGACTCGGGTACCGCTGAGCCGGGCCGATCCGGCGCGCGGAGCGGGACGAACATCGCCAGTACGACGCCTGCCAGCGTTGCGTGCACGCCTGACTTCAACACCGCCACCCACAAACCAATGCCGATCAGGATGTAGGCGGCTGGTTTCATCACACCCGCGCGATTGAGGACAGCGAGAGCCAGGATGAGACCGCCGGAGACGGTCAGAGCAAGAGTGGACAGATCAGCCGTGTAGAAGATGGCGATTACGACGATGGCCCCAAGATCGTCGAAGATGGCTACGCTCAGAAGAAAGGCTTTCAGCGCGGCCGGAACCCGATTGCCGAGGAGTGAGAGAACTCCCAAAGCAAAAGCAATGTCAGTGGCGGTCGGGATTGCCCACCCCTGCATCGCATCGGAATCGGTCCAGTTGAACGCCGCGTAGAAGACAGCAGGCACCAGCATTCCCCCCGCGGCCGCTAACGCCGGCAGGCTGGCTTGGCGTAGGCTCGACAAGTGCCCATCAAGTACTTCGCGTTTCAGCTCCATGCCGATGAGAAAGAAAAACACCGCCATTAGCCCGTCGTTGATCCACAACAGCAAGGGCTTGGCGACTCCAAAGCTACCGACCCTGATCGAGACCGGAAGATCCTGCAGCGCCGCATAATGGACCGCGAGTGGTGAGTTGGCGACGATAAGCGCCAGCACGGCGGCGGCCATGAGAACCAGTCCGCCTGCACTCTCTAGGCGCAGGAAATCGTGGAGTGGCAGCAGCAGTTTATCGATTGAGGACTGCAGGTTACTGTGCATGGGGATTCAGCCACCTCCTCTAATGCTTGCAAAACGTTCGCGCTGAGCGGCGGCGGGCAATCGGCGCGCCGGTTGCCAACCGCAACCTGTGGATACCGCTTGTAGTTCCTGCATGCGGCGTGACGAAAAGCGCCGAACGCTGCATCGCATGGTTAGGCCGCAGAGACGGTGAGTTTGACGCCAAGACTGTGCAACACCTTAAGCACCGTGTCGTAGCGAGGCTTGGCGCCAGGGGTCAGCGCCTTGTAGAGGCTCTCGCGACCGAGACCCGAGTCTTCGGCGATGCTGCTCATGCCACGCGCCTTTGCGACGTTACCCACCGCGGCAAGGAATACATCCGGATTGGGATCCTCGAGCGCGGCGGTAAGGTATTCCGCGACCACCTCGTCGTTGGTCAGGTAGACGCTAGGATCAAATTCTTTCAGCTTGACCATGGTAGTCACTCCAATTCCGCGAGCAGGCGCCTGGCACGCGCTATGTCTCTCTGCTGGGATGATTTCTCACCACCGCATAGCAAGACAATCACAATCTTCCCGCGCGGCGCGAAGTAGAGGCGATAACCGGGGACGGCAAGTATCCGCATTTGATGAAGCCCTCCACCGAGGCTCTTACTGTCACCCAAGTTGCCGAGTCGTACTGAGTCCAGCCGAGCCAGGACCCGGGCCGTACCCTTTGCGTCCCGCAGCCCAGCCAACCACTTGGAGAAGACCTCGGTTCGCTGGATTTGGTACACATGCCAAGTGTATCCGATTGGATACAGTCATGCAAGTGCGAAAATTCCGCTCTCCGCGCCCTGTCGTTCGCGCTCCGCTTGAGCGAGGGGTTGGGCGTCACCTGCTTGCGCAGGCGCCTATTGCACTTTTCGTCTCGACCAGTACTACGTGAGTTGGCGTATCCCCGCTATTGACGCCAATGTGTGTTTGGGCGTCTGACCACATGACATCGCCGGGTTCGAATTGGCGCTGAAGAATTTTGCCATCAGGCAATTGTATTGTTCTCTTGAACGTAGATAACGAGTACAGGACGAATGCAGGGTGGCTGTGCTGATGGGTCTTCTGCCCAGGTTGATCCTTGTAATCAAGCACACGAACGCACTCGTTCTCAAAGATGACCTTGTACTTGTCGGAGTCGGTGACAACGGAGTCTTGGGCGTAGCTTCCGAGAGACGTTATTGTCAAGATCGCTGCCAGAACTGAGCGAGTCATTCTTCATCTCCTCAAGAGTTGAGGACACAGTGTAGTTCTAGAGAGGGAAAGCAGGTGAGTTCTTGACGGCGCGGAATGATCGCGCGCTGTGACGCCTAACGCGTGAATTCACCGGCCTGCGCCGCCTTTCGCGCCGGTCCGGTGGAACGAGTGTTAGGCAGCACGTGCACGAATCACCATGGGTTACCAAGACGCTCTAAGCTTCTCAATTACCGAAATCGCCTCACTACGCGGTCGGTTGACGAGTATGGGTTCAACTGTTCCAAGTCCTGCCTGAATTCCCAGGTCTACGAAAGTGATGGTTTCAGGCGCGACATCCAATTGAATAATTGCGCTGCGATAAATCTCGGCATTTACAACGCAGTCCGTATCTGGATTTACCACGAACCTGTGGGTCCCTGGCGGCACTCGGACTACCACGTAACTTTGCCAACGAATTTGCCCCACCAGCTTGCCATCTTGGCTGATGTCCGCATGGTCCGCTACACCTAGCGGCATCTTCTCAGCTGGCGGGACCAATGGCAGGAAATGTTGAAAATCCCGTGGCCGGTAGAAATATATAAGGCTCTGTTCTGTGGTTGGTGCTTCTTCAACAAACTGGCCATGTTCTTGTGGGATTTCTATTCTTGTTGAACCAGCCCATTCCGTTGCTGCGCTCAGCCAGGTTTCGCAGCGTTTTACAGGTGCGCGGCCCCAATGTGTTACGACGTCCTTGTCGTCCAAAACCAAGTAAACGGCTTCCTTAGTCTCACCTCTTACCAGTCCGCCAGCCCCTGAAAGTCCCGCGCCAATGAACCAAAGCGCGCCTGTTTCGACTCGACGCAGCCCGTAAACCAAGATGCGCTGCGCGGAGAGCCATATAGTGGGGTTCCCCAAGTTGCCTATTACTTCACGTCGCGCTGTTGTACCCAACCGAACGAAATCCAAGTCAGAATCCGTAAAGCGCTTTCCATCAAGAACAGCCTGTTCTACGGGAACCGGGATGACGACACAACTGGCCAGGAATATGGACGCAATCAAGCAGAAGTGAGGTTTCATAACCGCCGCCTGTCTTGAAAACCGATCGCTTTCTTTTCAATTATGGCCAGAAGAGATAGTCGAAAACATGCTCGTGCTGCCTAACGCCTGAGTTCAGCGACTGCCGAACCTTGGCTCGGACAAAGCACATCATTACAAGTCGGGGCTATTCACAAAGAGCAGAACAAGCGCGCTTGTCGCCCCGTAGATAAATGCGCCTTCAAATGAACCAGTGCCAACCTGTGTTTGCCACATCTGGAATAGCGCTCCACCAATCACGACAAACCCGCCGAACCAGACCACCATCGCCATTCCAGCCCCCAGGATTGCGAACGTCTTTGCTGAGTTGAAAGAATCCGCGTCACCGTGACGTGCCCCTCCATTCCGAGCACGTATCCCACAGCGCTGAGTCCGGAATCCCAGTTGGCAATATTCCCTGCAACGTATAGCCACCCCTGTAACCCGACAAACACCACCAGAACAATTTTCAGTATTCGAATGGCCATTGCCCCCCTTATGGCGACACTTGCACTCTACACACCTCAGGCATTTCTCAAGACGCCTAACACTGGAGTTAAGCGGCATGCAATAGAAGGCGTAGCCGCCTATTGCATGTCCGCTTGAACGACTGGTTAGGTGCCTGATTGCTCATGGGATGTGCTCGGCCTCGGGAGGAGGAATGACCCAGCTGTGCATTCGCGACTCGTAAACAGAGACGAGCGGCGATGGAAAGCTTGGATCAGCAAACGCCCCAACAGGGATTGCCAAGTATTCTTCCATTCCCTCAGGCTCGTAGTAGACGGTTGAACCGCAGTTCGGACAGAAGTGGAACTTGACGCGAGAGCCTTCGTCGCCGACGCGCACGTACTCGGACGAGGCGCCAGAGAGCGTGACGTTCTCGCGCCGAAACCTGGCTTGCTGCCCGAAGACGCTGCCAGTCCGGCGTTGACAGGCCAAGCAGTGGCAAATGGAGACGCGCACAGGTTCACCGATGACGTGGGCCGTAAGCTGACCACAACTGCATGAGGCGAGACGGTCGGGCATGTGGGCTTCCCTGAGGCACCTAACGCTCGCGCTAACCTGCGAAGCACATTCAAGATGATGCCAGCCAACCGGGGGACCCTCAAGGTCGCGCGCGCTTCGTCAAGTTCAGCGCGTTGTTCGATCGCGGACTCGGACACTACCGCACCCAAGTGCACCTTGCTTCGTGCAAGAGCGGGTAGCTAATGAACGCGATTCCACCGCTCGCGACCGCCGAACCCCCTCAGGGAGCGATCCGCCTCCGAATCCAATGCAGTGGGACGAACATGGAGACCCGCCCTTGATAGCTGCGGTAAGCGTCACCGAACTCGTGGACGAGCTTCCGCTCCTCCAGGAGCGTGCCGACGACAATGTAGACGGTGAGCACACCGTTGCCGACCAAAGCCGCCATGTCCAGGTCGCGCGCCCACAAGAGCAGCACGACCGCGGTGTACCAGGGATGCCGGACCAGACCCAGGACGCCACTCGAATCGATCCCACCGCCCGTCGCCAACCCCCCGGAGGATGCCGCCCGCAACTGGCTGATCCCGACGAACTGCCCGAGACTGTAGTGCCTTCCGCCAGCGACCACGAGCAGGACGCCGCAGACGAGGATGAGGTAGCGGGGGACCAGCCACACGCCCTCCCAGCGGAAGATCGCCTCTTGCCTAAGGGAGTGCGAGTACCACAGAACCGGGACGAGTGTGAGCATCGCGATAGAGTTAAAGAACAGCCGGTAGAATCGGAAGGAGTCGCCCAGCCTACGCTTCAGGAAGCTGGTTGCCGTCTCCGAGATCATTGCGCTGTGCAGCGTGCAGTACGCCGTCCAGGCGAGGGCAAGGAGGAGGTATCTCAAAGATTCCCCCATCTCGGCTCACGAGCCTCGAGCAAAAAAGGACCTGCGCCAGAGGGCGAAGAGCCAGAGTCCATTCGCCTCACCTCTCGCTAGCGGTCGAACGCTCGCGACCAGCGCCGGACGCTGCATCGCATAGTTAGACGACCTAGCGGTACACATCCTTGCGATCACCGACTCTATAGATCGTTACTTCGCGGCGAAGATCATCAACGAGATAGACGACTCGGTAGTTGCCCTGGCGAATCCTGAATCGGTCCGAGTACCCAGCTAATTTCTCGCAGCCGTGCGGCCTGGGATCGTCCGCCAACGCCTGAATCCGCTCAACAATTCGTGTTCGATCTGCTTTCGTCTCCAGCCGTTCCAGCTCTCTTCCGGCAGATGTCTTGATCAGGATGCTATAGGCGGCCACGGCGCTTCATACCCCTGACGAAGCTCTCGAAAGGGGTGCTTCGCTCCTTGCGCCGTTCCTCAAATGCCTCGAGGTCCGTTACGTCTTCGGCAAGCGCTGCCTTCACGGCGTCGTTGACCATGTCCGACACCGAGCGGTCATTTGCCGCCGCCCTCAAGCGCAGGGCGCGGTGCACGTCGGCCTCAAAGTAAACCGTTGCTCGCTTGGGGGGAGTCATGCAGTGATTGTGACGTTATGACGTCAAAACGTCAAGATGCCTTTCCGGGTTGTCTAACGACCGCTGCATCGCATAGTTAGGTGGCGTCATGGCGTTGGGGTTCTCCGCTGAGGGAGAGCGCCGGTGCAATCGAATCGTAATGGAGGAACCGGCGGTTCGGAGAATCGAACGGAAATGACTGCACTGGAATGTCTGACAATCGCACCAAGGCGCGCGTCTCGAGGCCGAACCACGATGCGCAAACCTCACTTTCTGCCAACGCAGGAAGTCGGTACACCTCGTAGTGGCCGGCATATTCGTCCGTAGCTTCGTCGAAAGGACACAAGAAGTAGAAAGTGCCTTCACGTCCGGTGCACACCATGGCACGCGGCCGATCGTAGAAGTCTCGGTACTCAGCGAGCGTCCATTGCGTCACTCTGATGCCACCTAACGCTGTGGTAAGCGGCAGCGGCACGATGAAACATCAGGCAACATTGAAGCCTCTCCCCGCTGTCCGCTTGACCACATAGTTAGCCGTCACTACGGGCCCCAGTAATCAAACTCAAAGATGACGCCCTGCGGGATGTCAAAATACAGCCACGCACCACACTCGATCCGATGAACGCCCGAGCAATTGGTCCAGGCTCGCCAATCTTGTGCGTCCATGGCTTCCGTCAACTAGCAAAGGACCACATTGACCGCCGTTGTCATCGATCACTGCCAGGTACGTTTGGCCGTCGCTCGATGGGATGACGGACCCTTTAGGTGCCCGTCGTCGCACCCGCCAACGAGCAGACATGCGGCAAACGTGAGCAGGCCTATCGTGTAGAGGTGCTTCATGCGGCGGGACCACTCCTGTGACGGCTAACGTCTGGCATGAGCTGCGGGGCAAAAGCGGCGTGCCCTTTGCTCTTGGCTCTTGCAAAGGGCATGACGCTTTTGGCCTGTCAGCTCGATGCCATGGTTAGGCGGCAACGCGTTGAGCGTGATGCTACGACGTTCGATCACCTTTCAGCATCCTCGCCTTTTCTATCGATACCATCGTCATCGAAGCGAGGGCGGCCTTTCTGACTTCGAATTACTTCGCGCCAATTGTATGCAAACGCGAGCGGCCAAATGACGAATAGCAGGAAGCCACGACCATAGGCGCCGGACGACGCTGAATGCGCTAATGCCGCGAATGTGTTCCACAAGCAACCGAGAACCGCGTAAGTGATCAGTATGCTCTCGATTACTGAATCATCAGGCACAGCCAGCAGCCCTTTCGGCGAGAAAAGAACAATGAACGATAGGAGCGCACCTGACGCTACGATGTTCCATGCTAGCGATGACGCAGAACGGATTAGTAGGACGCTTAGCTGGTCGTCGAACTCCCGGCTCAAGAAAAGATGCAACATCGCTTTGCCGAGTGCCTCTCCGCTTCGCCCAAAACCCGTGGCCATCGTTCCAATGCCGCCTAACGTCCGCGCTGAGCGGCGCGGGCGCCGCTGTGTTGTGTTCGAACATTACGGGTCACGCGTCCGCTCCAGCGCATTGTTAGGCGGCAACACGTCATCTTTGAATCACACTCGCATCCAAAAAAGTCCAGGTTTGATCGTGACCAGTGAACCGATAGAGCTTGTTTGCGTCTGTATTGGCGTTGTGTGTTGAAACCCAAGCGATGCCTTCGAATTCTCGACCGAAGCCATGGACAGTTTCCGCTGGCGCCAGACGTTTCGCGATCTCCTCACGAAGTGACTGTTTCTCCAAATCCGTAACTTCTGGCTGCCCGTAAGATGCATATTGGATGTGCGGATTAATTTCAGCAGGCGTTCTCCAAGAGATTCCATAGTCCTTGCTTAGAATTCGCTTCTTCACCTTCCAAAAATGAAAGATAAACTTCGAGTCTCGCGGTACATTTCCCACCGCTCGCTCCGCTTTTTGATCAGCAGCGGAAAATGCGCTCCGCAACGACGGGTTTGATTCCTGCGGGTCGAATTGCTCACTCGCAAGTCGAGGTCGGGCCTGGCGAATCTCTGTCTCCCGGTATACCGGATCCGGTTGAATAGCAGTCGCACAACCTGTGAGGGTCAGGATTGTGCAGAACAAGATCGCGCGATAACCCATGGCTTGCCGCCTAACGTCCGCGATCAGCGGCGGCGCGCAGACGGCGCGCCGCTTGCCCTGCCAACAATGCGCGCCGCTCCGACAAGTCCTGCAAGCGGCGTGACGACGGGCGACGACCGCTGCATCGCATAGATAGAAGGAGCGCCTGGCGACTACTGAATTTCGAAGACCGCATTGACTTCAACGAAGATCGCAATGGTTGCAGGAACCAATAGGCGATCCAGCGAGGAAGCGAAATCCGGGTCGATCATTGGCGGTGATCGATAGTAGGCGGCGTTAGGAAAGCCAAACCAGTGAGCAAGCGACGTAAATGGTTGCTGCGCGATGCCACGCACCTGGCCGAGTTTGCGTCCAAAGCTAGTGGCCATGCTTTGCGCTCGCGCTTGTGCATCCTTAGCAGCCTGGTTAAAGAGTTGACTTTGAATCTGCTCCCGATCGGTTCGATCAAAAGACGCGGAAAAGTCGTCACTTTCAGGCAACTCAAACACGCCCTTCACTAGGGTTGGGTACTTAGAAAGATCTCGAATCGTCACGTCAAATTTTCGGGAGACTTCGTGCCCGTCAGGAACGGACTGCCGCATCTCTGGTTCCCAACGCCACTTTTCGGACTTGTCGATTGATGAAGCGTCAATATCTTCAAAGTTTACGCCCGCAGTCTGAAGCAAGGTGGCCACCCTCTTGGAGGCAGACTCAACAATAGAGATGGCTTTGTCTACATCGCGCTGAGGGGATCGAATCGTGAAGCGCAAATGTCCGACGTCCGGCGCGATGCGGCGCTCGGCCGAGCCGACGGTAAACACGAATGGATAATCAGGTAGGGGCGAGGCCAAGCCTGCAACCGGAATGCACAATAACGCAAACACCAAGATTCGCATGAACATGTGCGCTCCTTCTAACGTTCGAATCCAGCGGCAAGCGCATTAGCGCTTGTCCGCTGCGATGAGTAGTTCTGCGTCAGCCCGCAACCCCAGGCGGGTTCGTTGAACGAAGACGCGGGGCAAGGCTGGATCATGGGTAGCGCCGGGCGGAGGGATCTTGGCCACGGTCGGTCAGCGAAGCTACTTCGCGCTCGATACCAACCGAGGTTGTATCGAAGCGAAGTCGCTTCGCTGAGTACCATGAGAAATCGCTCTTGGCAATCACCTGATTCCTCGCGTTTATCAAGGAATTCTCACAGGGCTACAGGCTGATCGAAGAACTACTAATTAGGAGGATTAAACACGGTTGAATATTGCTCCATTTGGGTCCGTATAGCAGCCCCCGCCCTGGCTCTAGCCCGGTTCTAATCGAGTTGCGGCCCGCCAATGGTTTGCTGCACCGCAATGAGGCATGGACGCTACATCGTCACCCCGGCTGCTGGACCAGATCCGCAACCGCATCAGGGCCAGGCACTACAGCCTGCGCACCGAAAAGGCGTACGTCTACTGGGCGCGGCGGTTCGTCAGGTTCTGCGGCTTGCGCCACCCACGGGAACTGGGTGCCGCTGACGTCGAGCGCTTCCTGACGCACCTGGCCGTGGAGGGCAAAGTCTCGGCGAGCACCCAGAATCAGGCGCTTGCGGCAATCCTGTTCCTGTACCGGGAGGTGCTGGAAACCCCGCTGCCCTGGCTCGATTCGGTGGTCCGCGCCCGGCGCCCGGCGCGACTGCCCGTCGTGCTGACCCGCGACGAAGTGCGCCGGGTCCTGTCGCTACTGTCGGACTCCCCCCGGCTGGTCGCCAGCCTCCTGTACGGTTCTGGATTGCGACTGCAGGAATGCCTGCAACTGCGGGTCAAGGACATCGACCTGACGCGGCGGGAACTGGTGGTGCGCGACGGGAAAGGGGCCAAGGACCGGGTCACGATGCTGCCGGCCTCGCTGGTTCCGCAGGTGCAGCGACACCTCGAACGGGTGCGGACGCTGTTCGAGGCCGATCGCTCGGCCGCCCGGCCCGGGGTGTCGTTACCCTTCGCGCTGCGCCGCAAGTACCCGCAGGCGGCAACCTCATGGGGCTGGCAGTACCTGTTCCCGGCCAGAGCGTTCTGCCGGGACCCGTACTCGGGCGAGACCGTGCGCCACCACCTCTACCCGCAGACTGTGCAGCGCGCGGTCGCCTCGGCGGTCCACGCCGCAGGCATCGAGAAGCCCGCGAGCTGCCACACGTTTCGCCACTGCTTCGCGACGCACCTGCTCGAGGATGGCTACGACATCCGCACGGTGCAGGAGCTGCTCGGTCACGCGGACGTCAAGACGACCATGATCTACACGCACGTGCTGAACCGCGGGGGAAGGGCGGTGCGCAGCCCGTTGGATGGAGCGCGCGGTGGTTGAGCGGCGGTCGGCGGGATCAGGTCGTCGCTGCGGTCACTTCAGCCAGGCGAGCGCTTCGGCTTCGTCCTGGAAGATCTTGACGGTCAACCCGGCGTTGGCGGCCGTGTCCTCGTAGAACTGGTAATCCTTGGCCGAGTGGGCGGGATACAGCACCGCGACCTTGGCACTGCGTGCCTCCGCCGTGCGCAACACATCGAGTCGTCGCGGCAGGTCGTACCAGTCGATCATCGCCACGCGTGTGACGGTGTCCCTGAAGTCGTACAGGACGTTGTATCCGGTCTCGGCCGCGCGCAGCCGGGCCGCCGTGATGACCTTTACGCCCAGCGCCCTGGAAAATTCGCCGTGCGCGGTCACGCGGACCAGCTTCAGGTCATCATCCTGCGAGATGTCGTACTGGCTCATGCTCGGTCGCCTATTGCGATGCCATTGCGCAGGTCCTGCCATTAGGCTCGCGACCTGACGCAGCCCCCCCCAATACGCAACGGCCAGGCAGAGTAGAGCACTTCGGCCATGACGATTCAACGGGCAGTCATCGGCAGCGATCGGCCGCGGCGGGCGCGGTGCAACAAGGAGGGGTCAGACCCCGGAAGGGGTCTGACCCCTGAAGTAGGCTCCTCCAGTTACTGCGCGCCGGGTGGCGCGAACTTAGCGATCCACTCGCGCACTTCCTTGTACCAGTTCAGCGAATTCTGCGATTTCAGCACCCAGTGGTTCTCGTCGGGGTAATAGACGAGGCGGCTCTCGACGCCGCGGTTCTGCAGCGTGTTGAACAGCTCGATGCCGTGGTTGAGCGGCACGCGATAGTCGAGCTGGCCATGCACCACGAGCGTTGGCGTGTTGAAGTTGCCGGCGCTGGTGTGCGGCGAGTGGCGCGCGAACTTCTCGGGCTCCTCCCAGAACTCGAAGTGGCGGCGCTTGCCGGCACCGTAGTCCGCGCCGTACTGCGTGAACAGGTTGTAGACGGCGGCGTGCGCGACCAGTGCCTTGAACGGGTGCTCGCGGCCGAGCAGCGTGCTGGCCAGGAAGCCGCCGTAGCTGCCGCCGCCGGCGACCATGCGTTCGCTGTCGATCCAGGGCTGCGCCTGGAACCACGCGGCTGCGCGGATCGTGTCCGCGTACGGCAGCGAGATCTGGTCGGGGTTGATCGAGTCCGTGAACGCCTGGCCGAAGCCGCTGGAGCCGTGGAAGTTGTGCCACGCCACCACGTAGCCCCAGCCGGCGAACACCTGCGCGTTCCAGCGGAACGTCCAGTGGTCGGTGACGCCGTTGTGCGGTCCGCCGTGCAGCAGCAGGTGCAGCGGGTACTTCTTCGCGGGGTCGAAGCCCGGCGGGTAGATGACCCACATCTGGATCGGGTGCTGCTCAGCGCCCTCGTAGGTGACGCTCTCGACCTTGCCGAAGCTCACGTCCTTGAGGATCGCGTCGTTGTGCGTGGAAAGTTGCGTTGCGGTGCCGTCCTTGAGTGCCACCTTGACCAGCGTGGGCGGCTCGCTGAACGACTGGCGCACCGCGACCAGCGTGGCGGGCGACCCGGCGATGGCCAGCGAGGCGAAGTTCGAGGCCTTGGTGACGGCGGTCGGCGTGCCGGTCGTGGCATCGATGCGGTAGATGCGTTGCGTGCCGGCGTCGTCGATGGCGCCGTACAGCGCCTTCGAGTCCGGCGCCCAGACCAGGCCATCCGTCGAGCGGTCCCAGTCCGTCGTGAGCTCACGCTGCGTGCCGGTCTGGCGGTCCACCAGCACCAGCCGTTCGGTGTCGCCGTAGAAGCCCTTGATGCGCTGGCGCGTGTAGGCGATCCAGCGGCCGTCCGGGCTGTACGACGGGCTGCCGTCGTTGGCGGGGTTCCCGGTCGTCAGGTTCTTCGCCTCGCCACCCGTCACGGGCACCGTGAAGACGTCGAAGTTGCCGTCCACGCCGGTCTTGTCGATGTTGGCGGCGAACACGACTTCCTTGCCGTCCGGGGCGATGTCGTAGGAACCGAGCCCCGGCTCCTGACGGGACAGCTCGAGCCCCGTGCCGCGCGTGATCGCGACCGCCTCGCCGCCGTCCAGGCCCATGGCGAACACGTGCGCCTCACGGTCGTCCAGCCAGCGGTCCCAGTAGCGGATGGGCGCGCGGTCCCAGGCCTTGGCCGTCATCTTCGACTTCTCGCGCTCCTCCATGCGCTCGCCCTGCGCCTTCCAGTCGGCCAGGCTCGGGCCAGACGCGCGAAATGAAGGCGATGCGCCTGGAGTCCTTGAACCACTTCGGCGCACTCACGCCGGTCGGCACCTTGCCGAGCCGCTGTGCCTCGCCGCCATCGGTGGGGATCAGGTACAGCTGCGGCTGCTTGTCGTCGCCGCGCTTGGCGACGAACGCGATCCAGCGGCCGTCGGGACTCCACGCCGGGCTGCTGTCGGAACCCGCCGCGGTGGTCAGCTTGCGCGCCTCGCCGCCGGCGGTGGGCACCAGGTACAGGTCGGTCTCGTCCTTGTTTTCGGCGACGTCGTATTCCGTCACGGGGTACACGGCGCGACGGCCGTCGGGCGAAATGGCCGGCGTGCCGACGCGCTTCAGTTGCCACATGACCTCGGCGGTCAGCGGCGCCGCTTCGGCGATGGCGGTCGCCGGCACGGCGACGAGCAGCAGGGCTGCCAGCAGGTGGCGATAGGACATTCGAAAGTCTCCGGTTGGATGGGCGTGCCGCGGCACGCAGTGTCGGAAGTCTCGCGGAAACGGCAGGGTGTCGCAAATAGGCAATTTCGACCTCAGGGGCCCAGGGCGCTGCCGGCGTGGCGCCGCCTCTACATCAGGCCCAGTTGCGAGCCGGCGGGCTCGAGCTTGCGCAGCCGTGCCCAGCCCAGCTGCCAGATTCGGCGGAACCGGCTCTCCATGAACGCCCGTTCGGCGAGCGGCGACAGTACCCCCAGCCAGCGGGCCGCGATCTCCTCGTGTCCCTCGACGATGACGCCGCCGGGAATCTCCTCGATGCGGACCTCGCCGTCGCCGCGCCAGAACCCGCGGAACTGCCACGCGGCGCGGCGCGGCGCATCCTCGACCGTCATCCGTGCGACCAGCGGGAAGGGGAAGCCCTTGAGCGGCACGGCGTACCAGCCGCCGCCGCGGTCTTCCACTCTTCCGGCGAAACCGTACAGGCGGACCCAGTCGGCCGGCGTGCGGAAGTAGGCATAGACCTCGGCGGCCGGCAACGCGAAAACCTCGCGAAATCGAATGATCATGGGCGCACCGGCCCGTATTCCCGCTCCACCCTGCAGACGCGGACCCGGAACGTCTCGTACCAGCGGCCGGCGCTGCGCTGCGTCGCGCGGTGCTCAGCCTGCGCCTTCCAGGCCGCGATCGCCTCCAGGCTGGACCAGTACGACACCGAAATGCCGATCTCCTGGCGGGCTGTCTCGAAGCCCAGGAAGCCGGGCTGCCTGGAAGCCAGTTCCAGCATGCGCGCCGCTGCCGCTGCGTAGCCGTCGTCGCCGTCCTTGCGTACCGACGTGAAGATCACCGCGTAGTACGGCGGGCTGGGCGTGGTGGCGGGGGTCTGCATGGCGGGCGCGGTTCAACTCTCGTTGTGTACCAGGTCCATGCGCTGCCGCGTACCCGCGGCGACGTCGTAGACGTTGTAGCTGCTCATCATGCGGCCGTAGAGGTGCAGGCTGACGGCGCGCGGCCGGCCGGCCGGCACCCCGGTCACGTGAATATGGTCTGGGTTCGGCACGAAGCTCGTGACGGCGCCGCGCCCCAGCAGGATCACGCCGCCGCGCGCCAGCCGGATGCCTTCGTCGGCATCGCGGTCCGCTGACAGGCGCACATAACTACGTTCCTCGAGCACGCCTTCCAGCACGGCCACAACCCCCCAGCTGCCGTGGTCGTGCACCGGCGTCCACTGTCCGGGCTGCCAGACCAGGACGTACAGCGACAAGCTGTCGTCCGGCGCCTGGTACACGAGGTTGCGCGCGTAGTGATCGGGGTCGCCGCGGTAATGCTGCGGCTCCAGGAAGTCCTGCGCCTGCCCGGCCACGTCCAGTATCAGCGGCGCCAGCGCCATGACGCAGTCGACCGGGTCCTGGCAGGCACGCCCCTGTTCGCCGGCCTGGGAAATGAAATGCCGCAATGCGGGCGAAGGCATGCGTCACGTGTGCCGCAGGCACGGCCCGGTGCCGCCTGATCGGACAAGGCGGCCGCGCACGGCTAACCCTCGAGATGGCTCTGCAGCATCCAGGCGTTCTTCTGGTGAACGTCGAGCCGTCGGGTGGCCAGGTCCACGGTGGCCTGGTCGCCGGCCTTGTCGGCCGCGGCGATGACGCTGCGGGCTGCCTTCGCAATCGCCTCCTGGTCGGACACAAGGTTGCGGATCATGTCCGTGGCCTTCGGCCGCCCGTTCTCTTCCTTGACGGTGGTGAGTTTCGCAAAGGCGGTGTAGCTGCCCGGCGCAAAGGCGCCGACGGTGCGAATCCGCTCCGCGATTTCATCGACGGCGAGCGCAAGCTCCGTGTACTGCGTCTCGAACAGCGTATGCAACGTCGTGAACATGGGACCCGTCACGTTCCAGTGGTAATTGTGCGTCTTCAGGTACAGCGTGTAGCTGCTGGCCAGGAGCGTCGACAGTGAATCAACGACGGCCTTGTTCGGTGGCTTCTTCATGCGGGTCCTCCTGCGATCGATGACGGGTATTGTAAGGCTTGTGGCACGCTGCGCGCGATCGGTGTCGCGGCCCGGACTCATCGCGGCGGCCGCGCCCTGGCGGCGAGCCACGGCATGAAGAACATGGCCACCAGGCCGAGCCCGAGCAGGCCGCCGCGGGCCAGGTCGTAGTCGCCGAGGATTCGCAACCAGTCGTAGCCCAGCACCCAGCGGCCGACTCCCACCTCGAAAGTGACGGTCAGCATGACCCACAGCGCACCGACGCCGAGCTGTGCCGCGGCCGTGCGTGCGTCGAGCCAGCGGGTCAGCGCGAGGGCGATCACGAAGATGATCAGCGTGCCGCTCAGCACGCCAAGGCGTCGCGCGGGCGCGTCGCCGATGACGGGCGCCAGATACACGGTTCGCAGCGTCCCGTGCGCGGTCTCGGCGAGGATGATCAGCAGCCAGCCGGCGACGCTTCGAATCCAGGGCACGGTGCACCATTCCTGTAGACCGCGCGCGGGACGGCGAGGCCGAACTGCGCGCTGAGCTCGGCCGGGTGGGCCACGTTCCATAGCACCAGGTCCGCGACCTTGCCGGCCTCGATGGTGCCGCGTTCTGCGCCGAGGCCGAGCGCCCGTGCCGCCTCGCGCGTCACCGCCGCGAGCGCCTCGTCGGGCGTCAGCCCGAACAGCAGGCAGCCCATGTTCATGTTGAGCAGCAGCGAGGCGAGCGGCGCGCTGCCCGGATTGAGGTCGCTGGCCACGGCGATGGGCACGCGATGCCGGCGCAACAGGTCGACCGGCGGCCGCCGCGTCTCGCGCAGGAAGTAGAAGGCGCCGGGCAACAGCACCGCGACCGTGCCGGCCGCGGCCATCGCCCGCGCGCCATCCTCGTCCAGGTACTCGAGGTGGTCGGCGGACAGCGCCTTGCAGCGGGCCGCCAGCGCGGCGCCGTGCTGGTTCGACAGCTGCTCGGCGTGCAGCTTGACCGGCAGGCCGGATTCGCGGGCCCGCTCGAACAAGCGCTCGACCTGCGCGGGCGAGAAGCCTATGCCTTCGCAGAAGGCGTCCACCGCGTCGGCCAGCCCTTCGCGCGCGGCGGCCGGGATGATGACCTCGCAGACGTGGGTGACGTAGTCGTCCGCACGGTCCTTGAACTCGGGCGGCACGGCGTGCGCGGCGAGCAGCGTGGTGCGCACGGTGACCGGCAATGCTGCGCCGACCGCGCGCGCCACGCGCAGCATCTTCAGCTCGTTGTCGAGGTCCAGCCCGTACCCGGACTTGATCTCGATGCAGGTGACGCCCTCGGCCAGCAGGCGCCGCGCGCGCGTGGTGGCGAGGCGCAGCAACTCGTCCTGCGCTGCCGCCCGCGTCGCGGCGACGGTCGCGAGGATGCCGCCGCCGGCGCGCGCGATGTCGGCATAGCTGGCGCCCGTCAGGCGCAGCTCGAATTCGCGGTGCCGGCAGCCGGCCCACACCAGGTGCGTGTGGCAGTCGATCAGGCCGGGGGTGAGCAGGGCGCCGCCGGCATCTTCGGTCGCGACCTGGCGCGGCAGGGCGGGCAGGTCGTCTAAACGGCCTGCCCAGGCGATCCGGTCGCCGGCGATTGCCACCGCGCCGCGTTCGATCAGCCCGGGGCGGTCGCCGCCGCCGGCGCAGGTCGCCACCGTCGCGTTGCGGAAAACCCGGGTCCAGGCGCTGGTGTCCACTGTCGTTCTCTCCCGTGGCGCAGCTTACCGGAAGCGGTGCCGGGGCAGCGAACGGGTGCACCGCAATCCGGGGCGTCCCATGCGGTATGCTCGGTACCCGTACCGCCGAGATCAGGTGCCGTCGTGCCCGACCGCCCCATCACCACCGAGTTCCTGGCCGCACTGCCGAAGACCGACCTGCACGTGCACCTCGATGGCTCGCTGCGCCTGGCGACGCTCATCGACCTGGCCCGTGGCCACAAGGTGGACCTGCCGAGCTTCACCGAGGGCGGGCTGCGCGAGACCGTGTTCAAGGAGCGTTACGCCAACCTGGGCGAGTACCTGCACGGGTTCAAGTTCACGGTCGCGGCCCTGCAGACGGCCGAGGCGCTGGAACGCGCGGCCGCGGAGTTCGCCGAGGACAACCAGGCCGAGGGAGTGCGCTACGTCGAGGTGCGGTTTGCGCCGCAGCTGCACGTGCGGCCCGGGCTCGATGCCGTGGCGGTGATCGCCGCCGTGGATCGCGGCATGCGTCGGGCGCGCGACGCCTTCAACCGCCGGCCGGCGGTCGTCGAGGGCGCCGAGCCGCCGTTCGAGTACGGCATCATCTGCTCGGCCATGCGCAAGTTCACCGGCGGCTTCAGCCAGTACTACGGCACGCTGCTGGCCGCGCATCCCTACACGCGCCACAAGGAGCTGTACCCGATGGCGTCGATCGACCTGGCGCGGGCGGCGGTCGAGGCGCGGGACAACCACGGCCTGCAGGTGGTCGGCTTCGACCTCGCGGGCGAGGAGGCCGGCTACCCGGCCAGCGACCACAAGCAGGCCTTCGACTACGCGCACCGGCATTTCATGAAGAAGACGGTGCACGCGGGCGAGGCCTACGGGCCCGAGTCCATCTTCCAGGCGATCACCGACCTGCACGCCGACCGCATCGGCCACGGCACCTACCTGCTGGAGCCGGACGCGATCCGCGACGAGGACATCGAGGACCGCGAGCACTACATCGAGCGGCTCGGCAACTACATCGCCGACCGCCGCATCACGCTGGAAATCTGCCTGACCAGCAACTTGCAGACGAACCCGCAGATCCGCCGCCTGGGCGAGCACACCTTCCGCAAGCTGCGGGCGCAGCGCCTGTCCACGACGCTGTGCACCGACAACCGGCTGGTCAGCAACACGACGGTCACCAACGAGCTGCGCCTGGCGACCGAGCACCTGGACCTGAGCCGCAGCGACATCAAGTCGATCGTCATCTACGGCTTCAAGCGCAGCTTCTTCCCGGGCAGCTACCAGCGCAAGCGGCAGTACGTGCGGCAGGTGATCGACTACTACGAGACGGTGGAGAAGAAGCACTTCCCGCCAGGCTAGTGCGCCCGCACCGACACGCGCTGCAGGGCTTGACTGCCCGGCGGACCCGGGTTTCGGGGACCTATCGCAACTATTGCGGCGCCGCCACCTTCCCTTTCGGCCGGCGGGAGGGGTATCCTGCGTGCCATGAACGACGCAACCGACAAGTCGCCGTCCGGCCCGCGGCCGGTGCGCGCGCCGCGCGGCACGCAGCTCAGTTGCCGCAGCTGGCTGACCGAGGCGCCGTACCGGATGCTCCAGAACAACCTGGACCCGGAAGTCGCCGAGCATCCCGACCAGTTGATCGTCTATGGCGGCATCGGCAAGGCGGCCCGCGACTGGCCGTCCTTCGAACGCATCCTCGAGGTGCTCAAGCGGCTGGGGGACGACGAGTCGTTGCTGATCCAGTCCGGCAAGCCGGTGGGCGTCTTCAAGACGCACGCGGACGCGCCGCGCGTGCTGATCGCCAACTCCAACCTGGTGCCGCACTGGGCGACGTGGGAGCACTTCAACGAGCTGGATCGCAAGGGCCTGATGATGTACGGGCAGATGACTGCGGGCTCGTGGATCTACATCGGCTCGCAGGGCATCGTGCAGGGCACCTACGAGACCTTCGCCGCCTGCGCGCGCCAGCACTTCGGCGGCGACGCGACCGGACGCTGGATCCTGACGGCGGGCCTGGGCGGCATGGGCGGCGCGCAGCCGCTGGCCGCGACCATGGCCGGCTTCTCGATGCTGGCCGTGGAATGCGACGAGTCGCGCATCGACTTCCGGCTGCGCACCGGCTACGTGGACCGCAAGGCGACGACGCTCGACGAGGCGCTGGAGCTGATCGAGGAGTCGCGCCGCGCGCGGCGGCCCGTCTCGGTCGGCCTGCTGGGCAATGCCGCGGACGTGGTGCCGGCGCTGGCGGCGCGCGGCGTCGTGCCCGACGCGGTGACCGACCAGACCTCGGCGCACGACCCGCTGAACGGCTACCTGCCGCGGGGCTGGACGATGGAACAGGCGCGCGCGGCACGGCTGGCCGACCCGGCCCGTGTGGTGCGCGAGGCGCGTGCCTCGATGAAGGTGCACGTGGCGGCGATGCTCGACCTGCTGGCGCGCGGCGCGATCGTGTTCGACTACGGCAACAACATCCGCCAGGTCGCCTTCGAGGAGGGCCTGAAGGACGCGTTCGACTTCCCGGGCTTCGTACCGGCCTATGTACGGCCGCTGTTCTGCGAGGGCATCGGGCCGTTCCGCTGGGTGGCGCTGTCCGGCGACCCCGAGGACATCTACCGGACCGACGCCAAGGTGAAAGAGATGATGCCGGACAGCCCGCAGCTGCACCGCTGGCTGGACATGGCGCGCGAGCGCATCCGCTTCCAGGGCCTGCCGGCGCGCATCTGCTGGGTGGGCCTGAAGGACCGCGCCCGCCTCGGGCTCGCGTTCAACGAGATGGTGGCGTCGGGCGAGCTGTCGGCGCCGGTCGTGATCGGCCGCGACCACCTCGACTCGGGCTCCGTGGCAAGTCCCAACCGCGAGACCGAGGGCATGCGAGATGGTTCGGACGCGGTGTCCGACTGGGCGTTCCTGAACGCCTTGCTGAGCGCGTCGGGTGGCGCCACCTGGGTATCCATCCACCACGGCGGCGGCGTCGGCATGGGCTTCTCGCAGCACGCGGGGCTGGTCGTCGTCTGCGACGGCACGGCGGCGGCGGCGCGGCGCATCGGCCGCGTGCTGTGGAACGACCCGGCCAGCGGCGTCATGCGCCACGCGGATGCCGGTTATGAGCAGGCGATCGCCTGCGCGCGCGAGTGCGGCCTCGACCTGCCGTCGATCGGCTGAAGGAGCATCATGCTGACATTGACCCCGGGCGCCATCACGCTGGCGGAATTGCGGCGCATCGCCCGCGGCACGGATCCGGTTGCGCTGGCGGACGGCTGGCGCGACGGCGTGGAGCGCGCGGTCGAGGCGGTGCGCAAGCGCCTGGACGCGGGCGAGGCGCTGTACGGCATCAACACGGGTTTCGGGCGCCTGGCCAAGACCCGCATTTCGCGGGCGGAACTGCAGACGCTGCAGCTGTACATCGTGCGCTCGCACGCGGCCGGCGTCGGCACGCCCTTCGCCGACGCGACCATCCGCCTCGTCATGGTCCTCAAGGCGGCCAGCCTGGCGCGCGGCCTGTCCGGCGTGCGGCCGGTCGTCATCGAGCGCTTGCTGCAGCTGGTCAACGCGGGCATCCATCCGCTGGTGCCATCGCAGGGCTCGGTGGGGGCCTCCGGCGACCTGGCGCCGCTGGCGCACCTGTCGCTGACGCTGATCGGCGAGGGCCGCGTGCGCGTCGCCGGCAAGGAACGCGACGCCGCCGCGGCGCTGGACGCGGCGGGCATCGAGCCGCTGGTGCTCGGCCCGAAGGAAGGCCTGGCACTGCTGAACGGCACGCAGGTTTCCACGGCGCTGGCGCTGCAAGGCCTGTTCGCGGCAGAGGACCTGCTGCTCGGCTCGATCGTCTCGGGCGCCATGACCTTGGACGCCGCGCTGGGCAGCCGTGAACCGTTCGACGCGCGCATCCACGCGGCGCGCGGTCACGCGGCGCAGGCCGACGTGGCCGCCGCGTTCCGCGAGGTCCTGGGCGACAGCGAGATCGGGCGCTCGCACGAGGAGTGCGACCGCGTGCAGGACCCCTATTCACTGCGTTGCCAGCCGCAGGTGACCGGTGCCTGCCTGCAGCAGTTGCGCGCCGCCGCCGCAGTGCTCGGCGTCGAGGCGAACGGCGTGTCGGACAACCCGCTGGTCTTCGGCGCGGACGGCGACGTCGTATCGGGCGGTAATTTTCATGCCGAGCCGGTGGCCTTCGTGGCGGACAACATGGCGCTGGCGATCGCCGAGATCGGTGCGCTGGCGGAACGTCGCATCGCGATGCTGATCGACACCGGCCTGAGCCAGCTGCCGCCGTTCCTGGTGGAGCAGGGCGGGCTCAACTCCGGCTTCATGATGGCGCAGGTGACGGCGGCGGCGCTGGCCTCCGAGAACAAGTCGCTGGCCCATCCGGCCTCGGTGGACAGCCTGCCGACGTCCGCCAACCAGGAGGACCACGTCAGCATGGCTACGTTCGCCGCGCGGCGGCTGGCGCAGATGGCGGACAACACGCGCGGCATCGTGGCAATCGAGCTGCTGGCGGCGGCGCAGGGCATAGACTTCCGCCGGCCGCTGCGCTCCAGCGAGAAGCTGGAGGCCGCGCATGCGATCGTGCGCGAGCAGGTCGCCTTCTACGATCACGACCGGCACTTCGCGCCCGACATCGAGGCGGCCATGGAAGTGCTGGAAGATTCCCGGCTGCTGGGCCTGCCGGGGCGCGCGCTGGTGCCGAGCGGCGCCTGACGCGGCCGGCTTCCAGCGCTGGCCGCCGCCCCGCCGGAGGGACATGACATGAATACGAACCCGGGCACGACTGGCGCGGCGCTTCCGCCGCATGCGGCGACGCTGGGCTATGCGGGCCTCGTGCCGTTCGTGGGCTGCGCGCTGGCGTTATTGTTTGCCGGCGACCCGCAGCTGCGGCACATCGCCGAACGCGTGCTGATCGGCTACGGCGCCGTCATCCTCGCCTTCCTGGGCGGCGTGCACTGGGGACTCGTGCTGCGCGAGCCATCGCAGCGGGCCGCGACGATGCTGGCCATCGGCGTGATGCCGTCGCTGGCAGGCGTGGCCTCGACGTTCATGGCGTTCGAGATGGCCGTGGTCGTGCAGGTGGCGCTGTTCGGCGGCTTCTGGCTCTACGAGCACCGCGTGCTGGGCCCCGGGCTGCTGCCTGCGCCGTACCTCGCACTGCGGCGCTGGCTGACCCTCATCGTCATCGCCGCGCTGGGCCTCGCGCTGATGTCGGACGCGCTGCTGCCGGTCCCCTGACCGGCACCGACGAACGGCCCCTCCTCAACGGTCCGAGGCCGCCGTGACGCCCGTCGCCGCAATCGTGGCCTGCGCCGCCGCGAGCCGCGCGATCGGCACCCGCGGCGCGGAGCAGGACACGTAGTCGAGCCCGATGGCGTCGCAGAAGTGGATGGACGCCGGGTGCCCGCCGTGTTCGCCGCAGATGCCGACCTTGAGGTCGGCCCGCGCGCTGCGCCCCCATTCGATGGCCAGCGCCATCAGGCGGCCCGCGCCCTTGGTGTCGAGCACCTCGAACGGGTTGTCCTGCAGGATGCCGCGCTCGTTGTACATGGGCAGGAACTTGTTCTCCGCATCCTCGCGCGAGAACGAGAACACCGCCTGCGTGAGGTCGTTGGTGCCGAACGAGAAGAAGTCCACGCACGCCGCGAGGCTCTCCGCCCTGAGGCAGGCGCGCACGACCTCGATCATCGTGCCGAAGCGGCAAGGCACCGTGATGCCGTAGGCGGCCTCGATCTGCTCGCGCAGCGTGTCCAGGTAGCCGCGCACGAGCTTGATCTCCTGCACCGTGCAGACCTGCGGCACCATGATCTCCGGGTCCACCTTGATGCCGTCGCGCAGGCACTCGGCGGCCGCCTCGAGCACCGCGCGGATCTGCATGCGGTAGATCTCGGGGTAGGTGATGCCGAGCCGCACGCCGCGGTGCCCCAGCATCGGGTTGACCTCGCGCAGCGCGCGCGCCTGGGCCAGCACCGTCTCCTTGCGTGCGATGATCGCATCGAGCCGGCGCGTGTCGGCCATGTCCCGCAGCGTGGACGGCAGGCCGGGGTCCGGCATCGTGCTGGTGGCGTCGGCCAGCAGTTCGAGGCCGCTCACGGCGCCGCGCAGGTCCTGCAGGCGCGCGATCTCCTCCTCCAGCTGCCGCTCGGCCGGCAGGAACTCGTGGATCGGCGGGTCGAGCAGCCGGATCGTGACGGGCGACGGCGCCATGGCCTTGAACAGGCCGATGAAGTCGGCGCGCTGGATCGGCAGCAGCCGGGCGAGCGCCGCCTCGCGGTCCGCGGGGCTCTCGGCCACGATCATGTCGACGACGATGGGCAGCCGGTCGGGCGCGTTGAACATGCGCTCGGTGCGGCACAGCCCGATGCCCATGGCGCCGTAGCGCACCGCGCGCTCCGCGTCCTCGGGGGTGTCGGCGTTGGCGCGCACCTCGAGCCGCGCCCGCGCGTCGGCCCATGTCAGCAGCGTCATCAGCGAGGGTGAAAAGTCGGCCTCGACCGTCTGGATTTCGCCGCGGTAGACGTCGCCGGTGCCGCCGTCGATGGTGATGACGTCGCCTTCCTTGATGACCTGCTCGCCCACGAAGGCCACGCGTCGCTGGGCGTCGACGCGGATGCCCTCGGCGCCGGCCACGCAGGGCTTGCCCATGCCGCGGGCCACCACGGCGGCGTGCGAGGTCTTGCCGCCGCGGCTGGTGAGGATGCCCTCCGAGGCAAAGAAGCCGTGGATGTCCTCGGGCTTGGTTTCCTCGCGCACCAGGATCAGGCGCGCGCCCTGCCGGGCCAGCGCCCCGGCGCGGTCGGCGTCGAACACGGCCTGGCCGCTGGCCGCGCCGGGCGAGGCCGGCAGGCCGGTGGCGAGCGGCTTGGTGCCGTGGTCGGGATCGAGTCGCGGGAACAGCATCTGCTCGAGTTGCGACGGGTCCACCCGTGCCAGCGCCTCGTCGCGCGTCAGCAGGCCCTGCTCGTGCATCTCGACCGAGGTGCGCACCTTGGAAATGGCGTTCATCTTGCCGTTGCGCGTCTGCAGGCAGTAGAGCGTGCCGCGCTCGACGGTGAACTCGAAGTCCTGCACCTCGCGGTAATGCGTCTCGAGGCGGTCGCGCAGCTCGACCAGCTCCCCGTACATGACCGGCAGGTCGCGTTCCAGTTCGGCCAGCGGCTTGGGTGTGCGCGTGCCCGCCACCACGTCCTCGCCCTGCGCGTTGACCAGGTACTCGCCGAACAGCGCATCCTCGCCGGTGGCCGGGTTGCGCGTGAAGCCGACGCCGGTGGCGCTGTCGTTGCCCATGTTGCCGAACACCATGGTGACGACGTTGACGGCGGTGCCGTTGGCCATGGCGGGCGTGATGCCGAACTCGTTGCGGTAGTCCACCGCGCGCCGTCCCATCCACGACCGGAACACGGCCTTGATGGCGATCTCCAGCTGCTCGTAAGGGTCGGCCGGGAACGGCTGGCCGGTGTGCCGGCGCACGACCTCCAGGAAGCGGTCGCTGACTTCACGGAGTGCGGCGGCGTCGAGCGCGAGGTCGCTCTTGGCGCCCACGCGCGCCTTGACGGTCTCGAACTGCGCGTCGAACAGCTCGTCCGGGATGCCCAACGCCACCTTGCCGAACAACTGCACGAAGCGGCGGTACGCGTCGTAGCCGAAGCGCTCGTTGGCCGTGTGCCGGATCAGGCCGGCCAGCGTCGTGTCGTTGAGGCCGAGGTTCAGGATCGTGTCCATCATGCCCGGCATGGACATGGCCGAGCCGGAGCGCACCGAGACGAGCAGCGGGTCGTCCGCGTCGCCGAAGTGCTTGCCGGTGGCCTGCTCCAGGCGGGCCATCTGCGCGCGGACTTCGTCCATCACGCCGGCCGGCAGCCGGTGTTCGGCGTCCGCCAGGTAGGCGAGGCAGGCCTCGGTCGTGATCACGAAGCCGGGCGGCACGTTCAGGCCGATGTGCGTCATTTCGCACAGGTTGGCGCCCTTGCCGCCCAGCAGCATCTTGTCGCGGCCGTTGCCTTCCGCGAAGGAATACACCCACTTCTGTGCGCCCATGTTCCGCTCCGGTTGCCCCAGGCCCGGCGAGTGCCGGCAGGCCCTAGTGTCCGGCAGCGGCGGGGCGTCAGGAATACGGGGATTTCACGGCGGGCCGGGCGGCGGGTTCCCGGCCAGCCAGCGCATCGAGCGCTCGACCCGCGAGCGGCCGCTCGGGTGGTCGAAGAAGACGAACTCCTCGATCGCGCCGGGCTCGAGCTTGCGGTAGTTGGAGATCCTCATGGCCGCGCTGGCGAAGCCGTGCGGCTCGCGCGCCGCGTCCAGCCCGAAGGCGTCGGCCTGGTTCTCGGCCAGGCGCACGATGTTGTTGGTCACCGGCGTTGCCAGGTACAGCACGATGGCGAAGATCGCCACGATCAGCGGCAGCCCGGCGGGATCCGCCAGGCCGGTGACGCCCCAGCCGCCGCCGCGGGTCGCGACGATCCGTGCGAACAGGCGGTCCACGACCCAGAACGTGAAGCCGAACACGATGGTGAACGCGAGCGCGAGCCACGGACCGTGGCGCAGCACGTAATGACCCATCTCGTGGGCCATCACGGCCTCGATCTCCGGCGGCGAGGCGCCGTGCAGCAGGTTGTCGTTGAGCGAAATGCGCATCGTGCCGGCGAGGCCCGAGACATTGGCGCTGATGCGCTTGGTCTGCTTCGACGCGTCGAACCAGTAGACGTCGTGCGCCTCGATGCCGTTGTCCTCGGCCAGCGCCAGGATCGAATCACGCAGCTCGCCGTCCGGCAGCGGCTGGTAGTCGTTGAACAGCGGCGCGATGAACACCGGCGCGATCATCATGATGAAGAGCATGAAGGTGCCGGTGGCGGCGGTTGCCCACAGGTACCAGCGGCGCCCGACCCTGCGCACGATGGCATACAGGCCGGTGATGGCGATGCCGCCGATCACGGTGTTGACGGCCAGGGCGATGGCCCATTCCCTGAGGAAGCCGCCCGCCGTGTAGTTGGACATGCCGTAGGCATGCTCGCGGAAGTACGTGGTGTAGGCGGCCCAGGGCAGCGTGAGCACGGTGACCAGCAGCAGGTAGCCGACGACATAGATCAGGGTCTGCAGGTTCACGCGGCGGGTGCGCGCCGCCGCGAAATCGCGGATCCACGCCGACAGCCTGGTTGACAGCAGCAGCCAGGCGATCAGCACGGTGATGACCGTGCCCCACATGTCGATCCAGTAGCCGCCCTCGAAATAGGCGTCGGACCTGGCGCGCTCGGCGGCCGGCACGGTTGCGATGTAGGCGTCGATGGCCTGCGCGGCATCGAAGCCGGGCGTCCACTCGGCTGCCGTGGGCAGGATGATCTCGGGTGCCGACAGGTCGCTCATGTCGTAAGCCTCCGCAAGCATGGACTCGCCGGGCCGCACGTCCCGGGCCAGGCCGACAGCGTAGCAAATGCGCAGCGCGCGGCGCCGGCCGGGACGGCGCCCGTGCGCATCCCGGCTGCGGCCGCGCGGGGTGCGCGGTATAGTCTCGCGGCGCCGCGGGACGGTGCGCTCGGTGGCAACGCAATGCGGGTCGGGATCATCGGTTGGCGCGGGATGGTGGGCTCGGTGCTCCTCGAGCGCATGCGGGCCGAGGGCGACTTCACGCTCATCGAGCCCGTGTTCTTCTCGACCTCGCGGGCGGGCGCCGCCGGTCCGGCGATCGGCGGGCCGGCCGCCGCGCTGGCCGATGCGCACGACACGGCCGCGCTGGCGCGCTGCGAGGTGCTGGTTTCCTGCCAGGGCGGCGACTACACCGCGGCCGTCCACCCGCGGCTGCGCGACGCCGGCTGGCAAGGGCACTGGATCGATGCCGCCAGCACCCTGCGCATGAAGCCGGGCACGGTCATCGTCCTCGATCCGGTCAACCTCGATGTCATCCGGGCCGGCCGCGCCGCCGGCGTGCGCGACTGGGCCGGCGGCAACTGCACCGTGAGCCTCATGCTGATGGCGCTGGGCGGCCTGTTCCGCGCGGGGCTGATCGAGTGGGCGAGCGGCATGACCTACCAGGCCGCGTCCGGCGCGGGCGCCCAGCACATGCGTGAACTCCTGGCGCAAATGGGCCACGTGCACGCGGCGGCGGCGGAATTGCTGGGCGATCCGGCCAGCGCGATCCTCGACATCGACCGCCGGGTGAGCGCCGCGCAGCGCGATGCGGCGCTGCCGACGGCGTCATTCGGCCACGCGCTGGCCGGCAGCCTGCTGCCGTGGATAGACGCCGACCTGGGCGGCGGCACCAGCCGCGAGGAATGGAAGGCGGGCGCGGAAGGCAACAAGATCCTGGGCCTCGAGCATGCGCCGGTGCCGATCGACGGGCTGTGCGTGCGGGTCGGCGCGATGCGCTGCCATAGCCAGGCGCTGACCATCAAGCTCAGGCGCGACCTGCCGCTGGCCGAGGTGGAAGCGCTGCTGGCGGCGGGCAACGACTGGGTGCGGGTCGTGCCCAATGAGCGCGCGGCGACGCTGGCGCGGCTGACGCCGGCGGCGGTCAGCGGCACGCTGGAAATCGCGGTGGGCAGGCTGCGCAAGCTGGCGATGGGCGGTGAGTACCTGTCGGCCTTCACGGTCGGCGACCAGTTGCTGTGGGGCGCGGCCGAGCCGCTCAGGCGCATGCTGCGCATCCTGCTCGAGGACTGAGCGCATCCCCGCATTCGACCCACCCAGGCCACCCGGTCGGCGCGGCGCGCTCGGCGAACTGCTGGCCCATCCCGGCTTCGCACGCTTCCTCTCGGCGCGGCTGGCGGTGTCGGTCGCGGTGCAGATGCAGACCGTCGCGGTGGGCTGGCAGATCTACGAGATCACGCGCGACCCGCTGGACCTGGGCCTGATCGGGCTCTCGCAGTTCCTGCCCTTCGTGGTGCTGGTGCTGCCGGCCGGCCACTTTGCCGACCGGCATACCCGGCAGAAGGTGCTGGCCGCCTGCTACGCGCTCGAGTTGCTGTGTGCGCTGCTGCTGCTGGCCTTCACCCTGTCCGGACTGCTGGCGGCCTGGCCGGTGTTCGCGGTCATGGTGCTGTTCGGCGTGGCGCGCGCGTTCGCGATGCCGACCGGCCAGGCGTTGATGCCGAACCTGGTGCCGCCGGCCCTGTTCAGCCGGGCCGTGGCCGTCAATTCCACGACCTGGCAGCTCTCGACCATCGTCGGTCCCGCCATCGGCGGGCTGATCTACCTGCTGGGCGCGCACGTCGTGTACTCGGTCGTGGCGGTGCTGCTGGCCGCGGCCGTGGCGCTGATGTTCGGCGTGCGGGCGCAGCGCCCGTCCCGCGCCGGCCAGGTGGCGGGATTCGACGGGCTGCTCGAGGGCCTGCGCTTCGTCTTCCGCCGCAAGGTGATCCTGGGTGCGATTTCGCTGGACCTGTTCGCCGTGCTGTTCGGTGGCGCCACCGCCCTGCTGCCCGCCTACGCCAGCGACGTGCTTAACGTGGGACCGGACGGACTCGGCTGGCTGCGTGCGGCGCCGGGCGTCGGCGCGGCGATCATCGCGCTGGCATTCGCCTGGCGGCCGCTGACCCGGCAGGTCGGACCGGCGATGCTGGGCGGGGTGGGGTTGTTCGGCGTGGCGACGGTGGTGTTCGGCGTGTCGGAGGATTTTTTCGTCTCGATGGTCGCGCTGGCGGTGCTCGGCGCCGCCGACATGGTGAGCGTCTACGTGCGGCACATGCTGGTGCAGCTCGAGACGCCTGACGAAATCCGCGGCCGGGTCAGCGCCGTGAGTGCGGTGTTCATCGGCGCGTCCAACGAACTGGGCGAATTCGAGTCGGGCCTGACCGCAGCGTGGTGGGGCCTGCGGCCCGCGGTGGTCGTGGGCGGCGTGGCCAGCGTGGCCATCGCGGGCCTCTGGACGCGCTGGTTCCCGATGCTGCGCGACATGCGCGAGTTCCCGCAGCCGGCCAGGCGCTGAGCTTGCAATGCGGTGCCTGTATGCCTGTACAGTATGTGTGCGGGCGGCCTGCGGGCGCCGTTGGCCGCGCAGGTATAGTGACTGGGAACGCCCGGCCGGGGCGTAAACTCTATTGCAGCAAGGGGTTTTGGTCGTGCGGCAAGGATCCGGGAGAAAGCGCGTGTCGAGCCGCTGGTTCGCGGGGGTGACGGTGTGCGCGGCGCTCGTGACCGCGGGCTGCATGACGGCGAAGCTCGAGGAAACGCGCTCGCTCGGCACGCAGATCGCGACCGGCGAGGGGGTGGTGCTGCTGGCCAAGCCGCGCGTCGAGGGCAGCACGACCGAGGACGACTTCCTGGACTGCGTCAGCGATCGGATGGCGCGGCAATCCGGCATCCGCATGCATGGCAACAACGAGTTCCAGGACTCGCTGTTTCCGTGGTTCGAACCCGCCACCGCGCCGCAGCGGGCGGAGGGCGTGACGCAGCTGCTGGAACGGCAACTGGTGCGTCAACGCATCGCGGACAGCGGCGTTCGATATATCGTGTGGGTCGATGGCGTGACCCGCAAGACGGACAGCGGTGGCAGCATGAGTTGCGCCATCGGGCCGGGCGGCGGCGGCTGCATCGGCTTTGGCTGGTGGGAAAAGGAGTCCGATTACGACGCGCTGGTCTGGGACCTGAAGCAGGCCAAGACGGCCGGGACGATCTCCACCAACGTCGTGGGCACCTCGGCGATGGTGGGCGTGATCGTGCCGCTGCCCTTCATTGCCAGGGTGCGAGGCGCGGCCTGCGACCGCCTGGCCGACCAGATTGCCGGCTTCCTGCGCGGCGAGGACCCGTCGGTGGAGCCGGGCTGAGGCCGGACGGGCGGCGGAACCTCCGGCGGCGCGCGGCGTCATATTTCATAGGGCCGGCAGGTACGCTGGAGGCGGGTGGCCGGTCCGGCGAAGCAGTGGCGGGGAGGATCATCTATGAAGCGCCCGCTCAATATCCACGCTGCGCTGGTTGCGACCGGCGCGCTGTTGTTGTCCGGCTGTCTCACGCCGGCCGTTATGACGCAACCCAGCACGGGGTTGCCGAGTCCGCCGTCGTCCTCGCCATCGGGCGGCAGCCCGGGATCACCGGGTTCGCCTGGCGGAACTTCGTCGCCGTCCCCATCCGGGTCGGGAAGCGGTTCGACGTCGAGTTTTCCGACCGGTGGCGCCAGCGGTGGCGGCACGGCGACGCTGCCCATGCCGGGGCCGACCGGTGGCTCGCCGGGATCGCCGGGCGACACCGGTCAGCCGGGCGGTACGCCGGAATCCGGTGAACCGGGACAGGGCGAAGGCGAGGAGGCGGAACAGCAGGCGGAGGGCGGTGCCGGCGGCGCCGGGCCGGGCGAAGCGCCCGAAGCGGATGGCGCGGGATCGACCGGCAGCGCGGGCGCGGAGGCCGGTTCCGAAGCGGGCGCGGGCCAGGGCGGTACGGCGGCAGCCGGTGCGGGTGAGGCCGGGGGCGCCGCTGCCACGGCCGGCGGTGCCGCGGAGCAGCCGGGTGGCTCGTCCGGGAGCGCCGGAGCCGGCCCCGATGTGGGCGCCGGAGCGGACCGGCGCGCGACGATCGATCGCCGTCTCGACGAGACGTTCGGCGCGTTCGACGCCGCGGTGCGGGCGACGCAGGAGCAGATCGCGCGCGAGCGCGCAGCCCAGCAGGGCGCGGCGGACGGCGGCGGCGGGACCGATGCGGCGGACGAGGAAGGCGACGCCCAGTCCGGCGAAGGGCCCGGGTCGAGCGGGGGCCTCGAATCGGTCGGTGCCGAGGACACGGGCGGCGACGACACGGAGGGCGCCAGCCAGCCGGGCGGCGGCCAGCAGGGCGGCAGCGGTTCGGGCACCGGGGCCGGCTCAGGCCCGCGCACCGTGCCGGCGGACATTCCGGACGGCCGGGACGACGACGTGGTCGCGCGGCAGATCCGCGAGGCGGCCATGAAGGAAACGGACCCGGAGCTGCGCGCAGCGCTCTGGGAGGAGTACCGCAAGTACAAGCAGGGCCGGTGACCTGCGCATCGTGCCGGAGACAGGACGCGTGATGATCAACTCAAGGACAGGGCTCTCGATGGCGGCGGTCGCGCTGGCGTGGCTGGCCGCCGGCTGCGTCGTCAAGGAAACGCGGCCGCTGCCGCAGCTGCAGGCCGTGCAGGCGACCGAGGAAGTGCCCGCCGCGCGGCTGCTCGACGTCGGGATCCACCTGTTCGACCCCGGCATCCCGAAGGAGGTCGAGGAAGATCCGGAGCAGGCCGACAAGCAGCGCATTTATCCCGAGATCCGCAAGGCCGAGGCGCGGTACCTGCCGACGCTGCTGCGCGAGACGCTGGCCGGCACCGCCCAGTGGGGCGCCGCGCGCATCGTGCCGGCCCTCGTGGACGCCGTCGACCTGGCCGTCCATGGCCGGATCCTCGAGTCGAACGGCGCGGTGCTGAGGCTGGCCATCCGCGCGGTGGACGCGACCGGGCGCGTGTGGATCGAGAAGGAATACGAAGGCACAGCCGACGTGCGTTCGTACCGCGAGGGCGGCAACCTCGGCCGCGACCCGTTCCAGAACGTGTACGTCAACATCGCGGACGACCTGCTGGCCGCGCGCCGCAAGCTCACGCAGGCGCAGCTGGTGACGGTGCAACGCGTCAGCGAGATGCGCTTTGCCAGCGACTTTGCCCCGGCGGCGTTCAGCGAGTACCTGGCGCAGGAACGCAAGACCGGCCACTACAAGCTGGTCAGGCTGCCGGCGGACAACGATCCGCTGGTCAGGCGCATGGGCGAGATCCGCGAGCGCGACGACAGCCTGGTGGATACGGTGAGCGACAGCTACACGTCGTTCAGCGAGAAGATGGAAGGACCGTATTCGGACTGGCGCAGCTACACGCACGAGGAGATCCTGGCCGAGGAGCGGCTCAAGGCGCAGGCGCGCAACCGCATCGCGCTGGGCGCCATCGCGGTGGCGGCGGCGGTGCTGGTGCCGGACAGCTGCAGCAGCAGCAACTGCGACCGCGTCGCGAGCGCCGCGCGCTATGGCGCGGCCGCGGGCGGCGTGATGGCCGTCATGAGCGGCCTCAAGAAGCGCGAGGAGGCGAAGATCCACACCGACGCGCTGAAGGAGCTGTCGGGTTCCTTCGACGCCGAGGCGGCGCCGCTGGTGGTGGAGGTCCAGGGCCGCACGCTGCGCCTCACCGGCACCGCGGAGCAGCAGTACGCCGAATGGCGGCGCCTGCTGCATGAACTGTACGTGGACGAGACGGGACTCATGGACGGCAAGCCGGTGGCTGCGCAGCCGCAGCTGACGCCGGCGCCCGGGGCGGGCTGAGCGATACCATGATCGAACTGGCGCCCGGGCTCGAGCTCGGGGAACGATTCGTGCTCGTGCGGCGCCTCGCCGAAGCCACGCTCTCGCAGGTCTGGCTGGCCGAGGACAAGCTCCACCAGCGCCGGGTGGCGCTGAAGATCCTGGCCGCGGACAGCCGTGACGCGCCGGCCGCGGCGGCGCGCCTGCGCAGCGAAGTGCAGGCCGCGCGGTCGCTGCCGCCTGGCACGGCCGTGGCAGTGCACGGATTGCACGAGGCCGACGGCCTGCTGCTGCTCGAGATGGAATACCTGCCGGGAGGCGACCTGGGCCAGTTCCGCGGCCGCGCCTTCAGCGTATTCGCCGATACGTTGCTCAAGGTGGCGGATGCGCTGGCCGCCGCGCATGACCGCGGGCTCGTGCATCGCGACCTCAAGTGCGCCAACGTGCTGCTGGACGCCGAGGGCAGGCCGCGACTCGCGGACTTCGGCCTGGCGGCGCTGCCGGGCACGCCGGCGGGGGGCGGCTCACCGTACAACATGAGCCCGCAGCAACTGCGCGGCGAGCCGGCCGCGCCGGCCGACGACCTGTACGCGTTCGGTGCGATGCTCTATGAATTGCTGGCCGGTCACCCGCCTTATTATCCGGACGTGACGCCGGACCGCGTCCTGCATGATCCGGTGCCGCCGCTGGTGCCGCGTGCGCCGGCGCCGGAGCGCGCCCGGATGCTCGCGCTGAAGCTGCTGGCCAAGTCGCCGGCGGAGCGCCCCGCCACCGTGCGCAACGTGGCCCGCGAGCTGGCGCTGGCGGCCGCGGAACCCGCCGACGAGGCCACGGCGACGCCGGCTGCGCGCGAGGCGGTGCCATTGCGGCGGCGAGTCCTGCGCGAACGGCGCTGGCTGGTGCCGGTCCTGGCCGTGACCTTGCTGGCCGCGGCCGCAGCGGTGTTCGTGTGGCTGCCCACGCTGGTCGAGCGCCGCGCGGCGGACGGGGAGGCTGCGGCCATCGCGGAAGCCGCGGCGCGCGCCGAGCGCAGCAAGAGCGAACGGGAGGCCGCAGCGGTGCAGGCGCGCGAGCGCAGCCAGGCGGAGGTCGCGCGCACGCAGTTCGAGGAACGGCTGGCGGCCGTCGAGACAGCCAGTGCCTCGGCCTGGGCGGTTGCGCAACTCGCCGCCGCGCGCGAGGCGGGCGCCAGGGCGGCGGGTCAATTCGAGCGGGCTGAATTCGGCGCCGCGCGATCCGGCTGGGAAAGCGCCAGCGCCACCCTCGACGCCGTGCTCGAGGGCCGGCCGGCCGCACTGGCCGCGGCGCTCGAAGCGGGCGCGCAGGCGCTGGCGCAGGGACAGTCGCAAGCGGCTGCCGAGGCCTTCGCGCTGGCGCTGGCCATCGAGCCCGGTCACGCGGCCGCACAGGCCGGCGCGCGGCGCGCCGGCAGCCTGGATGCGGTGCTCGCGCTGCTGGACGGCGCGGCGCGCGACGAGCGCGAAGGCCGCCTGGCGGAAGCGCGCGCCGGTTACCGCAGGGCGCTCGAACTGGACCCGGCAACGGCTGCCGCGCGCGATGGCATCGCCCGTATCGAGGCGGGACTCGCGGCAGAAGCCTACGCCAGCACCATGTCGCGCGGCCTGGCCGCGCTGGCGGCGGGCCGGGACGCGGATGCGCGCGCCGCGTTCGAACGCGCGCAGGCCATGCGGCCCGGTTCGGTGGAGGCGCGCGACGCCCTGCAGCAACTGGATCGGGTGCGGCGCGCGCAGAGGCTCGAGGACCTGGCACGCGAGGCGCTGGCCGCGGAACAAGCGGAGCGCTGGCACGACGCGCAGGTCGCGTGGTCGGCAGCGCTGGCCATCGAGCCGGCGCTCGAGCCGGCGCGGGCCGGGCTCGACCGCTCGACGCCGCGCGCCGAACTGCAGGCGCGCATCGACGGCCTGATCGGCAAGCCCGAGCAGTTGTGGACCGGCGAAGGTCGCGCCACGGCCCGCAACCTGATCGCCTCGGCCGCGGCGCTGCCGCCGCCGCGCACGCAACTCGACGCGACGTCGGCGCAGCTGGAGGCGCTGGTGCGCCAGGCGGAAACGCCGGTCAAGGTAGTGCTCGAGTCGGACGGCGCGACGAGCGTCGTGATATACCGCGTCGGCGGCATGGGCACTTTCGAGCGCCGCGAGGTGGCGTTGCTGCCTGGCCGCTACGCCATCGTGGGATCGCGCAGCGGCTACCGCGACGTTCGCCTCGACGTGGTCGTGCCGCCCGGTACCATGCGGGCACCGGTCATCGTGCGTTGTCGGGAGCCGTTGTGAGCGACCTGCACCTGGTGGATCCGCTGGGCGAGCGACCGCTCGCCGCCGGCGAATTTCCGCTGGCGCTCGGCGGCGCGGGCAACGCGATCGTGTTGCCCGGCTGCCGGGCCGGCGAGGTGGTGGCGCGCGTCGGGCTGGAGCAGGGACGGCTGTACCTCGAGCCGGTTGCGGCGGGGATGCGGCTGGGCGGCCGCGCCGTGCGCGGGCGGGTCCCGCTCGAAGCCGGCGCCGTGGCCGACCTGGGCGTGGCCCGGTTGCGCGTCGAGGCGCGGGGCGCGGGGCGCGCACTCGTCATCGAGCACGAGGCGGTCGCCAACGTGACGCTGCCGCCGCTGCTCGAGGGCCAGCCGTTGCAGGCGGCCGCCGGCGGTCGCGTGCCGATCGAGCCGGTGCCCTATGAACCGCCGAGCGGCCGGCTGGCCGGCAGGCGGCGACGGTTGCCCTGGCGCCGCGCGGTGGCGGTCGCGGCGGGGCTCGCCGTACTGGCGGTGCTGGCGGCGCTGCTGGCCTCGGTGGCCGTGACCGTGCGCACCAGCCCGCAGGTGGACCCGCACGCCGTGGATTTCGCGGGCACCGTCCTGGAGGTGCCGGTCCTGGGGCGCTACCTGGTGCTGCCGGGCGACTACACGCTGCGCGTGACGGCCGAGGGTCATGCACCCGCGACCATGGCGGTCACCGTGGCGCGCGCGCCGGACCAGTTGTTCGTCGTGCCGATCGAGCGGCTGCCGGGCCGCGTGCGGTTCGACACCGCGGGCGTGGCGGCAACGCTCGAGGTGGACGGCAAGGCGGTCGGGTCGTTGCCGGGCGAATACGCGCTGCCGGCGGGCCGGCGCGAACTCCTGATCCGCGCGCCGCGACACGAGGACTACCGCGCGACCTACGAGGTGGCCGGCGGCGGCGCCGCGCAGGCGCTCGAAGTGTCGCTGCTGCCGTCGTTCGCGACGGTCAGCGTTTCCTCGGTGCCCCCCGGCGCGCGCGTGCTGATAGAGGGCGAGGAGCGCGGCACCACGCCGTTCGAAGCCACCCTCGACGCCGGCCGCTACGCGCTGACCGTGGCGCATCCCGCCTACCGGAACTTCGAGACGCCGATTACCGTCAAGCCGGGTGAGCCGCTGGTGATCGGGCCGATCGAGCTGGGCCTGGCCGACGGCGTGCTGGTGGTGCGCACCAATCCGGCGGGCGCGGACGTGAGCGTGGCGGGCCGCTACCGCGGCCGCACGCCGGTCAACCTGCCGCTGCCGCCCAATGTGCCGCACGACATCGCGGTGAGCCATGCGGGCTACGAGAGCCAGACGCGCACGGCCACCGTCGAGGCAGGCAAGCGGGCGATCCTGGCGGTGGCGCTGGCGCCCATCCTGGGCGAGGTCACCGTGGCCGGAGAACCCGCCGATGCCGAGCTGTTCGTGGACGGTCGTTCGCGCGGCCCGGCGAACCAGACCCTGTCGCTGCCCGCCGCGCCGCACACCGTCGAAGTGCGCAAGCCCGGTTTCGCGACCTTCAAGGCCAGCGTGACGCCGAGTGCGGGGCTGCCACAACGCATCGAGTACGCCCTGACCACGCCGGCGGCGGCGCGCTCGGCGCAGCTGGCGCCGCGGGTCCGCACCGCGCTGGGCCAGGAACTCGTGCTGCTGCGCGGTGCGAAGTTCACGATGGGCAGCCCGCGCCGCGAGCCGGGCCGCCGCTCCAACGAGTCGCAGCGCACCGTGGAGCTCAAGCGCCCCTTCTATCTCGGCACGCGCGAGGTGACCAACCGCGAGTTCCGCGAATTCCGCCAGAACCACGCGTCCGGCATCTTCAAGGAGGAGTCGCTCGACCTGGACAACCAGCCGGCGGTGCGGGTGAGCTGGCGGGAAGCCGCGGCGTTCTGCAACTGGCTGTCGGGCAAGGACGGCCTGCCGCCCGCGTACGAGACCCGCGGCGGCCAGCTCGTGCTGGGCGAACCGGCCACGACCGGTTACCGCCTGCCGACCGAGGCCGAGTGGGAATTCGCGGCCCGCCACGACGGCCGTGGCCCGAACCTGAAGTACCCGTGGGGCGACGCCTTGCCGGTCGCGGCGCGCTCGGGCAATTATGCGGACCAGTCGGCGCTGTACCTGACGCCGGTCGTGATCAGCGGTTACGACGACGGTTTTCGAGTCGCGGCGCCGGTCGGCAGCTTTGCGCCGAACGCGCTCGGCCTGTACGACCTGGGCGGCAACGTGTCGGAGTGGGTCAATGATCGCTACCAGATCTACGTGACCGGCCCGGAGCAGGTGTTCGTCGATCCCGCGGGCCCGCAACAGGGCGAGAGCTGGACGCTGCGCGGCTCGAGCTGGCTGACGGGACGGACGCCGGACCTGCGCACCGCCTGGCGCGATACGGGTGCCGGCGGCCGGCCCGACCTTGGATTTCGCATCGCACGCTACGCGGAGCAGGCATGACAGGCAGGCTGATCGTCCTGGGGCTGGTGCTGGTGGCGGCCGCGGCGTGGGCGCTCGATCCGCCCCGCCCCGCGCCCGCCGCGCCACCCGCTGCGCCACCTGCCGCCACGCAGGACCCGGCCAGCGAGGCGCCGCCGCAGGAGGCTCCCGCCGCACCGCCGCCGCCCGCGGCCGCGCCGGAAGAGGAGGAGCGGCTGCCGCCGTTGCCGTCCGGCACGCGCCCGACCGGGCCCACCCCGCAACGGTTCGACCCCACCGAGAAAGTGCGGGCCGATTTCCCGGTTTCGTTTCCCATAGACATTTGAAAGGCCGGCACCGGCCATGGCAGGACCCATGAAGAAGCGCTATCCGAACGAATTCCTCTACAGCCTCTTCACGCTGCTGGCCGCGATTATCGTGGTGCACGCGTTCTACGTGGCGGTCGTGCGCCCCAACGCGCAGGCCGTGCTGGTGGCGCAGGCGGCGCAGATGAAGGCGGATCCCGACTACGTGCCGCAGCGCTCGTTATGGGTGGTCGTCAAGGACTATGAGCAGGAGTCGTGCCTGATCCTCATGCTGTGGGCGCTGGCGATGATCGCCTACAAGGGGCGCTCGACGCTGCGCGAGCGCGCCATCCTCGACGAGGACGTGCTGCAGATTCCGGAGGGCATGCGCGTGCTGCCCGAGGACACGCGGGAATACTCGCGGCAGCTCGAGTCTCTGCCGCGCGACCGCCAGGCGATGCTGCCCGTGCGGGCGCTGAAGGCGGCACTGGCGCGTTTCGGCGCGACCCGCAACGTGCAGGACGTGTCGGACGCCTGTCGCGCCGTCGTGCAGGCGGAGTCCGAGCGGCTCGACTCGGAACTGGCGATGGTGCGCTACATCGCCTGGGCCATCCCGGCCATCGGTTTCATCGGCACCGTGCGCGGCATCGGCGATGCGCTCGCCGAAGCTCACAAGGCGGTCACCGGCGACATCGCCGGCGTGACGGCGGGCCTGGGCGTGGCCTTCAACTCCACGTTCTTCGCGCTCCTGCTGTCGCTTCTGCTGATGTTCCTGCTGCACAACCTGCAGCTGGCGCAGGAGCGCCTGGTGCTGGATTCGGAGACCTACCTGGACCAGCGCCTGCTTCGCCACCTGCAGGTGCGTTGAAGTGGCGCGGGTCGCCATCGAGGTCGTGGATGCCGGGCTGACGGCGGCGCGCGGGGACGCGCTGTCCGCGCCCAGCCCCGGCCTCGCGCTGCTCGACCCGGCCGGCCTGCTGGTCGGCCGCGAGGCCGCGGCGCAGGAACGCCTCAAGCCGGTGTTCGCATTCGATCGCTTCTGGACCGACCTGGGCACGGAAGCGCTGCCGCGGCCCCTGCCGCACGCCCGCTCGCGGGCGGACCTGGCGTTCGCGCACCTGTCGCAGCTGTGGGCGGGCAGTGCCGAGCCCGGCGACACGGCGCTGTTTGCGGTGCCGGGCAGCATGCGCCCCGGGGAACTGGGACTGCTGGCGGGCATCGCGGCCGCGGCGGGCATCCCGGTGGACGGTTACGTGGACGCGGCGGTGGCCGCCTGTGCGCCGCTCGACGCCGGCGAGACCGTGCTGTGCCTGGACGTGCAGCTGCACCAGTCCGTGCTGACCGAGCTGCGCGGCGCCGAGTCGCTGGCCCGACACCGCGTGGAGATCGCGCCGCGCGTCGGCCTCAAGGGTCTGCAGGCGGCCTTCGCGCAACTTGTGTCGGAAGCCATGGTGAGGCGCACCCGCTTCGATCCGCAGCACCACGCGGCGAGCGAGCAGCAGCTGTACGACCGGTTGCCGCAGTGGCTGGCGGCGCTGGCCGCCAACGAGGTGACCGACATAGAGATCGAGACCAGGTCCGGACGCTTCAGCGTGTCGTTGCGCCGCGAGCAGTTCGTGCTGGCGGCCGAGGCCTACTACACGCAACTCGTGGACCTGGTGCATGCGGCGCGGCGCGCGGGCGAGCCGGTGACGGTCGCGCTGTCGGCGCGGGTCGCCGCGTTGCCGGGCCTGGCGGAACGATGCGCGGGGCTCGCCGATGTCTCGGTGGCCGTGCTGGCGGAAGGCGCCGCGCCGTACGGGGCGCTGGCGGCGGCCGACGAAGTGACCGCGGCGGGCACCACGGCCCTGGTCACGCAACTGCGCCGGCGGCGGCCCGCATCGCCTCGTGCGCGGCCGGCGCGGCCATCACGCGGCGCCGTGCCGACCCACGTGATCCACGACGGGCGCGCGCATGCGATCACGGAGCAGCCGCTGGAACTCGGCAGGGCGCCGGCGGGCCCGTGCACGCTGCTGCTGGACGGCCCGGGCGCCGGGGTGTCCGCCGCGCACTGTGTGCTGGTGCGTGAGGGCGGGGCTGTGATCGTGCGCGACCGTAGCCGCCACGGGACCTTCGTCAACGGCGAGCGCGTCGCCGGCAGCGCGGCGCTCGCCGCCGGCGACCGGCTCAGGATCGGCACGCCGGGCGTGATCCTCGAGTTGGTGGCGGTCGGCTGACCATGGCGCGCCGCCGCACCGAGGCGTGGAGCATGTCCTTCCTGGACGTGATCAGCTGCGGCTTCGGCGCGGTCGTGCTGTTCTACACCATCATCAGCGCCCAGGCCGGGCTCGAGCGCATCAAGGACAGCCAGGACCTGGCGGCCGAGGCGCGGCGCCTCGAACAGCAGGTGCTGGACGGTTACAAGCACCTGGCCGAGTTGCGCAACGTCCTGACAGCGACCGACGATGACAAGGTTCGCGCGGCGGGGCTCGCCACGCAGGTGATCGAGAAGATCGCCGCCACCAAGGTCGAGCTGGCGCGCTACGAGTTCGACACGCTGGCGCGCCGCGAAAGCCTCGAGCGGCTGAAGGCCGACCTCAAGTCGCTCGAGGAAGACACGCGTCGGCTTCAGGCGCAGGCGGAGCGGGCCCAGACCGGCACCCAGGTGCGCAGCGTGGCCGGCGACGGCGACCGCCAGTACCTGACCGGACTCAAGGTCGGCGGCCGGCGCATCCTGGTGCTGGTGGATGCGTCGGCCAGCATGCTGGACGAGACGCTGGTCAACATCATCCGCCTGCGCAACATGTCGCCCGACCGGCAGCTGCGCTCCGAGAAGTGGCAGCAGGCGATCGGCACGGTGGACTGGTTGTCGGCGCAAGTGCCGGCGGACTCGCAGTACCAGATCTACGCGTTCAACGTTCGCGCCTGGCCGTTGCTGGAAGGCAGCGACGGCCGCTGGCTGGCGGCCCGCGACAGCAAGTCCATGGGCCAGGCGCTGCAGGCGTTGCGGCGCACGGTGCCGACCGGCGGCACCAGCCTGTTCCATGCGTTCGCCGTGCTGCAGCGGCTGTCGCCGGCGCCGGACAACGTCGTCCTGATCACCGACGGGCTGCCGACCCAGGGCGAACGACCGCCGGCGTTCAAGAGGCTGGCCGATCCCGGCGACCGCGAGGACAACATGGAGCGCGCGGTGCGCACGCTGCCGAAGCAGCCGCCGCCGATCAACGTCGTGCTGCTGCCGATGGAGGGCGATCCGTCGGCGCCGACCTACTTCTGGCGCCTGGCGCAGGCGACCGGCGGTGCCTTCCTCAGCCCGCCCAGGGACTGGCCATGAAGCGGCGGCAGCGGCGCGAGACGGAAGTCTTCAGCATGTCCTTCCTGGACGTGATCAGCTGCGGCTTCGGCGCGGTCATCCTGCTGCTGGTGCTCAACGAGGTGGGCCAGCCGCTGCAGCTCGAGCAGTCCAAGGTGGATCTCGACGCGCAGATCCGCAAGCTCGAGGAGGAGCTGTTCGACATCCGCGGCGTGTCGGTGGTGCTGGAGCGCGAGCTCAAGGCCCGCATCGAGCAGCTGTCGGAGGAACAGCGGCGGGTGGCCCGGCTGCGCGGCGACCTGTCGGCGATCGAGGGGGAATTCAAGGCCACCCGCAGCGAGGGCGAGACGATCAGCAAGCTCGAGGGCACGATGACGGTGGCGCGCCAGGAGCTCACCGAGGAAATGCGGCGGCTGCTGGGCGCGGACTTCCGGCGCAGCGCCGACCAGCCGGTCGGCGGCATCCCGGTGGACAGCGAGTACATCATCTTCATCGTCGACACGTCCGGGTCCATGCAGACGTTCAGCTGGCAGCGCGCGCAGCAGAAGATGCGCGAGGTGCTGGAGATCTACCCGGCCGTCAAGGGCATCCAGGTCATGGACGACGAGGGCGGCTACATGTTCAGCGAGTATCGCGGCCGCTGGATCCCGGACTCGCCGGCGCGGCGGCGCGCCATCCTCGACGTGTTCCGGCGCTGGCGGGCGTTCTCCAACTCGAGCCCGGTCGAGGGCATCGTGGCGGCGATCCGCACGTTCTGGTCGCCGGAGCACCGCATCAGCATCTACGTGCTGGGCGACGAGTTCACCGGCTCCTCGATCCAGGACGTGGTGGACACGGTGGAGCGCATCAACCGCAAGGACCGCAGCGGCGAACCGCGGGTGCGCATCCATGCCATCGGCTTCCCGCTGGGCCCGAACGTGCCGCAGTACACGTCCATCCGCTTTGCGACGCTGATGCGCATCCTGTGCGCGCGCAACGGTGGTACCTTCGTGGGCCTCACCAACGAGGCGGCCGAAGCGGGGCGGCGGGGATGAACACCAGGCTGGCTGCACCAGGGCTTTGCGCACTGGCCATCGTGCTGGCCGGTTGCGGCGCGGTGCGCGTCGAGCCCGTGCCGGTGCTGCCGCCGGCGCTGCTCGAGCCGGTGCCGGCGACGATTGCCGTGCACTTCCCGGCCGAATTCCGCGCCTTTGTGCACAAGGAAACGCGCTACGGCACCGACTACGAGATCAACCTCGGGCCGGCGCACGTCGCGGAGCTGCGGCGGCTGCTCGGCTCGATGTTCGTGAAGGTCGTCGAGGTGGACGACCCGCAAGGCGTGCCGCGGCTCGAGCCCCCGGTGCGGCTGGTGCTCGAGCCGCACTTCGAGGACTACTCGTTCCTGACCCCGCGCGACATGGCCGGCGACATGTACACGGTGACGATCCGCTACCGCGTGAACGTCTATGAACCGGGCGGCGAGCGCGTGGACGGCTACGTCTTCACGGGTTACGGGCGCGTGCTGTCGGGGGCGCTGGCGGGCAGCGCGCCGTTGCTGGGGGCGACGCAGCGTGCCATGCGCGAAGCGGGCGCCAAACTGGCGGTCGAGTTGCCCGAGGAAGACACGATACGCTCGCTGCTGGCCGGCAGGCGGGTCATGCCGCAGCGCGCCGCGCGACCCGCGCCGCGCGACATGCCGGGCTCGTTCGGCGCCGTGCCGCCGCCCGTGGTGTCGCCGCCGCAGGAACCGGATCCCGAGGCGCCGCCACCCGAGGACCCGCAGGCCGGGGCGGCCATGGAGCCGGTGCCGGATGCGCCGCCACCGGAACAGCCACCGTCGCAGCCGGGCGCTGGCGCGGCGCCCGCAACGGGTCGGCTCCGGGTTCGCCCTCCGGTTCCGGTTCGGCGGCGGTCTCCGGCGCCACGCTGGCGGCCAGGTCGTACCAGACCTCCGTAAACCGGTAATCGTCTGTCGCAACCGGCTCGCCGTCCTCGAAGCGCGGGCTGAATTGCGCGCGTGCCAGCGAGCGCCTGAGGTGGCCGGCGCGATACTCGTCCACGCCGCTCGACCGCAACTTCACGTCGGCGGTCTCGCCGGTGGCGCTGACGGTCATGGTGAACTCGAAGGGCGTCGTCACGACTTCGGCGTCCGCACGCTTGCGGTGACGGGTCGCCGCATCCGGCGGCCGGTACCGCAGCGGCCGCGGCGCAGCGAGTGGATTCGGTTCCTCGAGGGTCGCGGTCTCGACGAACAACGGCCACGCACGCCGGTAATACGAGATGGCGACCGCGATCCGGTCGGCGGTGACGTACCAGTCGCCCAGTTCGGTGAGCGCCGTGGCCAGCAGCTTCTTCGGCGGATCCGGCGTCTGCTCCAGGAGTGCGAGCGCCCGTTGCGCGGCGACCTCGCCTTCCCGGTCGAGCCTGGCGATGCCCGAGCGCTCCGGCGGCATCATGAGCGGCAGGGGCCGGCCCGTCGCCGGGTCTATCGGTATGGCCATCGTCTCGAGCGACTCCGGTTCGAGCACGAACTGCAGCCGGTGGTTGCGCGCGATCGCGACCAGGCCCAGGATCGTCGCGGCATTGCGGCCGCCGCTTTCGCGGGACGCGACGTCCACGACGCGCTGCCACTCGCCGCGGGCGTCGGCGTAGCGCTCGGTCTTCTCGTACCAGTTGGCGAGGCGCATGTGGGCCGGTATCGTGCGCGGGTCGTCGGCGCCGAACTCCTGCTGCACGACCTGCACGGCGTAGCGCCGCTCGCGCTCCACGCCGTCGCCGTTGCCCACCGCGAGGTACTGCTCGACGAGCGACTCGAGCAGTTCCATCTGGTCCGGGTTGAACAGGCCGTTGGCCCTGCGGCTGACGGCCAGTGCGCGCTGCAGCGCGTCCGCGGCCAGGGCTGGATTCCCGCGCGCGGCATGCACGGCGCCGAGCCCGGCGAGCGGGCCGATCAGGCGACGCGAGACGATGCCGACGCGGCCTTCGAGCAGCTCCAGGGCGCGCCCGAAGCTCACTTCGGCCGCGTCGAGGTCGCCGACGCGCACCTGGGCGACGCCGAGGTTGTTGTAAGCGGTGGCCAAGCTCGTCGGCGAGGGAAGCGTCGTCCTCGGTCATCTGCACGACACGCTGCGCGAAGCTCAATGCCTCGGCATAGCGCTGCTCGGCGAACAGCCGACGGAACTCCTCATGCAGCGCCATGCGCTCCTCGTCGCCCGGGCGCACCAGCTGCGCGACGGCGGCCGCCGGCACGCATGCCAGCACACAGGCCAGCGTGAATGTCTGCAACAAGGCGGTCATCTCTTGCGGTTTCCCTCGCGGCACGCCCGGCCGCCAGTGTGCCACTGCCGGCGGTCCGGCGTGCGGACCGGTGATGGCACGGCGGTCAGTAGCGGCGCCTGCGCCGCACGGCGGCGGCCGGCCCCTCGAACATGGCCAGCAGCCCGCCCGCCGCGACGACCAGCAGTGGATCGGTGATGTCGCCGGTCTTGCCGGGCAGCCAGGCCTGCAGCACCTCCACCGTCAGCACCAGGCCGCCGGCCAGTACGGTCGCCAGCAGGGCGCGGTGTCCGGCGCGCACCAGCAGCCAGACCAGGGCGCCGTAGGCGAAGCACTTGTAGAACATGTCGCCCAGGTTGGTGGCGCGGTAACGCGCCAGGGAATCCTGGAACGGGACGAGCCCGAACGGATCCGGGCCGACGCCGAAATTGAACGGCGCCAGGCCCTCCACCACGATCAGCGCCGCCAGCGCCCAGGCCAGCAACGCCGCGACGCGCCCCGGTTCCACATAGCCGAGCACACGGGTGAGTGCGAGCGCCAGCGCCATGGCGACGATCTCCGCCGGCATGAGCGTCTTGCCCGCCACCACGATAAGGCCGGCGAGCACGGCCAGCATGGCGACGGCGAGGCTCGCGAACCCGTCGCGATCCGGCAGCAGCGACCTGAGCGCCAGCGCGACGACCAGCCACGACACCAGGTGCCGCACGGTTTCCCAGGGCGCGAACCATGGACCCGTCAGCAGGGGCGCCACGGCCGCACGCCACTCGGTGGGGCTCAGCGCCACGCCGAAGGGAGCCAGGCGGTAGCCGGCCCACAGCAACAGCAGCGACGCAGCGATCGGCTGGGCCAGGATGTCGGCGAGCGCGCTGCGCCGCAGGCCGTGCCGGGCGGCCAGCAACAGCAGGGCCAGCGCGCTGCCGGCCAGGGCGCCGGCGCCGTTGTAGGCGACGTCGGCGAAACTCGCGACCCGTCTCGTCTCGTAGATCTGGCCGACCTCGATGGCCAGCGACAGCGCGACGCCGGCCAGCGTGGCGAACAGCATCGTGAACAGGCCGCCGAGCCGGTCGGCCAGCATCCAGCCGAGGCAGGCGCCGAACGGCAGGTACAGGAGGACGTTGGCGGCGATGTCGCTGCGCGTCGTGCGGGCCCACGGCAGGCGCGCCAGCAGGCCGGCCAGGTCGTGCACGCCCGCGTCCTGGAACCGGAACGGGTACAGCGACCCGTACACGATCAGGAACAGCACGACCGCCAGCAGCCATCGCGCGGCGCGCCGGTCCGCCTCCGACGTCATGTGGCTCCTCCGGTCACGTCGCGCATTCTCCCATGCCCCCGCCGCCCCGATACATTGCCATACGAATGGCCGGGAGCGGGGCCCGGCCTTCCGTTATCATCGCCCGGCCATGCTGCAGGACTTCCTCACCTGGTATGCCGATGCGCTCGCGGAGGGCGGCTACCTGCTGGTCGCCGCCCTGATGGCGCTCGAGAGCTCCATCGTGCCGCTGCCCTCGGAGGTGGTGATCCCGCCGGCCGCCCACATTGCGCATACGCGCGGCGGCATGACGGTCGTGGGCGTGGTGCTGGCCGGTACGATCGGCTCGTGGGTGGGCGCCACCGTCATGTACTGGGCGTCCCGCCTGCTGGGCCGGCCGCTGCTGATGCGTTACGGCTCCTGGGTGATGATCACGCCGGCCAAGATCGAGGCCGCCGAGGCCTGGTCGGCCAAGTTCGGCACGATGGGCGTGTTCGTGTCGCGCCTGCTGCCGGTGATCCGCCACCTGATCGGCATCCCGGCCGGCATCGTGCGGCTGAATTTCGGCTGGTACTCGCTGGCTACACTGGTCGGGTCGGCCATCTGGTGCAGCGTGCTGGCCTGGGTCGGGGTGAAGGCCGGGCAGGACATGGCGCTCATGAGCGGCGACGTGCACGCGCTCGCGCTCTGGGTGGGCGGCGGCGCGCTGGCGCTGTGGGGCATCTACTGGTTCTTCGTCCACCGCCACATGAAATAGGCGGTGCCTGATTCCCCCGGACCACGCCGACGGCGCCTGGCGCAGCCGGCCCGCACAGGGTCTGACCCCTCTCAGGGGTCTCGGACCATGCTGACGGCGCCTGGCCGCAGCCGGCCCGCTCAGGGTCTGACCCCTCTCAGGGGTCTGACCCTTCCGGAGCGATGGTTGCGGCACTACCTGCGGGCGCGCGAAGCGGTCGTGGTCCCCTAAGCGAGCGACTATCCTCCGTTGGAGCGAGCGTGGGGACCCGACCGCGGATCCCGCGCGCCCGGCCGCCCTGACGACGCTGGTCGCGATCGCCCCGGGGTCGCTCGCTCAGCCGATCTTTATTCGCTCGCCGACCCCGGCGCGCTCGCGCCCGGTGTTCGTGGCGCGCTCGCAGCCATCACTTCGGCCTGACGCGACGCGTCGGCGTGGCGGTGTGCGGGTCGTCCGGCCAGTAGTGCTTCGGGTAGCGGCCCTTGAGCTCCTTGCGCACTTCGGCATAGCCGCGCGCCCAGAAGCTCTCGAGGTCGCGTGTGACCTGCACCGGCCGGCGCGCTGGCGACAGCAGGTGCAAGGTGATCGGCACGCGGCCGCCCGCGATGTGCGGCGTCCGGGTGAGCCCGAAGACTTCCTGCAGGCGCACGGCGATCGCGGGCGACTGCGGGTCCCGGTAGTCGATCGGCACGCGCGATCCGCTCGGCACGTCCAGCTGCGCCGGTGCCAGGGTATTGAGCGCCTGCAGTTGCCGGTGGCTGAAGCGTGCGGCGAGCGCGGCACGCAGGTCGAGCCGCGCGAGGTGTTCGCGACGCGTGCAGTCGGTGAGCCAGGGCGCGAGCCAGTCCGCCAGATCGCGCAGCAGGGCCTCGTCGCCCAGGTCGGGCCAGTCGGCGTCGGCGAGGTGCTGCCCGACAAAGAGCGCGCGCTCGCGTAATGCCACCGCGCCGCGGCTCCAGGGCAGCGCCGCGAGTCCGAGCCGGCGCACGCCCTCGAGCATCGCCGCAAGCACCTGCGCCGGGTCGGGCCGCTCCAGTCGCGCCTCGTCCAGCAGCAGGGCGCCCAGCCGCCGCTCGCGGCGCGCCATCACCAGCCCGGCGTCGTCGTCCCAGCGCACCACGTCCTGTTGCCCGATGAGTGCGCCCAGGCGCGCATCGATGGCGGCACGCTCGATCGGCGCGGCCATGAAGATGTGGGCGTCCCGGTCGCCGGCATCGAGTTCGGCGACGACGACGAATTCGCGCTGCGACAGCGCCTGGGCGTCCGCGAACATTGCGCCGCGGCCGCCGGACAGGAGGTAGCGCCCGTCGCCGCGGCGCATCGCGATGCGGTCCGGGTAGGCCAGTGCAAGCAACTCGCCGGCCTGCGACACAGGCACCGCGTCGCCTGGCGCCGCGCCGACCGCCTGCCGCCAGCGGCCGCACTGCTGGCGCGCACGGGCCACGCCCGCGCGGTCGATGACGCTGTCCGCCGGCGCCGGACCGCTGCCGCGCAGTACGTCTATGCGCACCCGGATGTCGGCATCGCGCGCCGCGCCCGGCCCGCGCAGCAGGTCCCGTTCCGACAGCACCGCGGCCAGCTCGCAGGCCAGCACGGCGCGCCCGGGGTCGCCCGCCGCGAGCAGCATGTGCGCGAGCCGCGGATGCAGGCCGAGCCGGGCCATGGCGCGCCCGTGGTCGGTGATGCGCCCATCGGCACCCGTCGCGCCGAGCATCCCGAGCAGGTCGCGCGCCTGCGAGAAATTCGCGGCAGGCGGCGCGTCAAGGAAGCGCAGGGCGGCGGGATCGGCGACGCCCCAGGCGGCGAGCTCGAGCGCCAGCGGCGCCAGGTCGGCGTGCAGGATTTCCGGTGGGGTGGCCGGCTCCAGCGCGGCCGCTTCCGCCTCGGGCCACAGGCGATAGCAGCGTCCGGGGCCCTGCCGGCCGGCGCGGCCGCGCCGCTGTGCGGCGGCCGCCTGCGAAACGCGCCGGGTCACCAGCCGGCTCATGCCGGTGACCGGGTCGAAACGCGAGGTGCGCGACAGGCCGGCGTCGATGACGCTGCGCACGCCGTCGATGGTGAGCGAGGTCTCGGCGATGGAAGTTGCGAGCACGACCTTGCGACGGCCGGCCGGTGCCGCCGCGAGCGCGGCGTCCTGGCGGGCGCGTGGCAGGTCGCCGAACAGCGCATGCACATCCACGTCGGCGCCGGGCGGCGCTTCCTGCAGCAGCCGGTCGAGGCGGCGGATCTCTGGGGCGCCCGGCAGGAACACCAGCACGTCGCCGGGCGCGTCGGCCAGCGCGAGCGCAATGGCGCGCGCCGCCGCCCGCGTCAGCTCGCGCGGCGCCGGGCGCGCCAGGTGCACGGTTTCCACGGGGTGCGCGCGGGCTTTGCTCGTCAGCACCGGCGCACCGCCCAGCAGCTCCGCCACGGGCGCGGTGGCCAGCGTCGCGGACATCACCAGCAGGCCGAGGTCGGGGCGCAGGTTGTGGCGCGCGTCGAGGCACAGCGCGAGGCCGAGGTCGGCATTCAGGCTGCGCTCGTGGAACTCGTCGAAGACCACCAGCGCCACGCCCTCGAGGGCCGGGTCGGCCTGCAGCATGCGCGTCAGCACGCCCTCGGTGAGCACGGTGAGGCGCGTCGCGCGGGAGACGCGGGTGTCGAGGCGCGTGCGATAGCCCACGGTTCCGCCGACCTGCTCGCCGCGCACGTCGGCCATGCGGGTGGCGATGGCGCGCGCCGCCAGGCGGCGCGGCTCGAGCATCAGGATCTGGCGTCCCGCCAGCCACGGCGCCTCGAGCAGCGCCAGCGGCGCGCCGGTGCTCTTGCCCGCGCCCGGCGGCGCTTCCAGCACCGCGGCGCCGGCCCGGCCGAGCGTTGCAACCAGCTCAGGCAGCAGCGGTGCGATCGGTAGGGAGGGATCAGGCCCCACGCCGATGCCGCTTGGGAGCCGGGCCGCGTGCGCCCCCGGCGGCAGGGCCGGGATCCAGCCTGGGATCCGAATGCGGACCGAACCCCTGCGCGGCTTCTCGCAGCGCCAGCACTTCCGCGGCCGTCAGCACGCGCGACGCGCCGGGCTTCAGGCCGCCGAGTCTCAGCGGGCCGATCGACACGCGCTCCAGCTTGAGCACCTTGAGCCCGACCCGCGCCAGCAGGCGGCGGATCTCGCGGTTCTGGCCTTCGTGCAGGGTGATGGCCAGCAGCGACAGGTCGCCGGCGCGGCGGTTCTTCTGTGTCTTGAGCACGCGGATTTCGTCCACGGCCGCGCGGCGTCCGCCGCCGCGCCGGGCGCCCGGCTCGGCTGACTTGGTGGCGGCGATCGCGCGCGGGTCGGCGAGGAAGACGCCGCGCCGCAGCGACTGGAGCGTGTCCGCGCCAAGCGCACCCTGGACGGTCACGCGGTACTGCTTGGCGATCCCGTAGCGCGGGTGCGTGAGCCGATGGGCGAGGTCGCCGTCGTCGGTCAGCAGCACGAGGCCGGTCGAGTCCGCATCGAGCCGCCCGACCGGGTAGACGCGTTTCTCGCGCGGCAGGCGCCCGGCCACGAGACCGACGACGTGTGGTCGCCCTTCCGGGTCACGCGCGGTCGAGATCACGCCCTTGGGCTTGTTGGCCATGAAGTAGAGGTAGTCGTCCGCCGCGCGCGCCGCGCGCCGCGCGGTGTCCACGATCTGCCGGTCGAACTCGACCAGGTCCTTGCCTGGACGCACCCAGCACGGCAGCTCGTGCACCGTGCGGCCGTTGACGCGAATCCGTCCGGCGCGTATCGCCAGTTCGCAGTCGCGGCGCGATGCGATGCCGCAGTCCGCCAGCACCTTCTGCAGGCGCTGTGCGCCCTCCGGCACCTCGGCGGGGTCCTTGGCCGGTGCGCGGTGCGCACCGCGGAAGCGCGGGTCTTCAGCCTGGGTCATGGGCCGCGATTCTAGCGAGGCAGGCCGCGCACATGGGGCCGGGTGGCCGACCCGCGGCAGTGTCGGGTTTTCTTACGTTTGCCCCCTGGATTCCGGCGCACGGTGCGGAACATGGTCATGTAACGCACTGATTCAATTGTGATGCGGTGCTCTTGGCATGCAACTTGTAAGCACTTGGGGTCGGGAAATGGGGAGGCTGATGCCGACCGTCCCGCCTGGATCAGCCCCGTCGCACGTCGGCAGGCTGGTTTACCGGGCCGGAGGCAGGGGAAGGAAGCGACGGGCCGCGCGCCCGCGCCAAGGGAAGAGCCGCCACACATAACGGCGGCCGTTAAAACGAACAACAAAGGCCGGAACACCGGCCCGACGACGAACCAAGAGGGACCTGACCCTGCCGCAAGGCGGGGTTCTTGTTTGTGCCGCCGGTGCGATTCCGGTTGGTGGACCCTGTCTAGCCGAGCTTGGCGCCGGGCTTCAACACCCACACCTTGCACCAACCGGCGGCCTTGACCGACTTGCCGGGGAACAGGTTGCAGGGGCCTTCGGTCGTACCTGCCTTGCCGGTGTACTGGATGCAGTTCGCGCAGTCCTGCCCCGGCTTGTAGACGGGGTTGGCTTTCGCATCCACCTTGGTGGCGTCGTGCAGGTAGCCGAGCGCCTTGGCCTGCGGCGAGGCGGGATCGACGAGTTCGCCGGCGGCATGCGCATGGCGTGCCAGCAGCGACGAGGCCGGCACGGCGGCCAGCCCGAGCAGCGCGCCCTTCAGCAGGCTGCGACGCGAAATACGGTCATGGCTCATTGGTGGAGCTCCTTCGTGGACAATCCGGGGTGCGCGGTATTATGGCAGCGCACGGTACGGCGTGTAAGACCACGCACGGCCCCTGGAAGTTCGACGGATTTGCAGCGCCCGCAGGCCTGCGGCGCCGGGAGGCATCGTGACCCAAGCGACATCGGGCCCGCTGAATGGAATCCGGGTGCTGGAATTCGCCGGGATCGGCCCCGCGCCGTTCTGCGGCATGCTGCTGGCCGACCTGGGCGCCGAGGTGATCCGCATCGATCGCCCGGCCCACGGCAAGCAGCAACCCGGGCTCGATGCCACGGTCGCGGCCGGCCGGTACGACGTGCTGGGCCGCGGCAAGAAGTCGGTGGCGATAGACCTGAAGTCTGCGGCCGGAGTCGCCGCGGCGCGACGCCTGGCCGGGGCGGTGGACGCGCTCATCGAGGGCTTCCGGCCGGGCGTCATGGAACGCCTGGGCCTGGGACCGGAGGTCCTGCTCGAGGCGCATCCGCGACTCGTCTATGGCCGCATGACCGGCTGGGGACAGGAAGGCCCGCTGGCAAGGACGGCCGGACACGACATCAACTACCTTGCCGTGACCGGCGCGCTCAGCATGATCGGGCGCGCCGGCGAACGGCCGGTCGCGCCGCCCGCGCTGCTGGGGGACTTCGGCGGCGGCGGCCTGCTGCTCGCGTTCGGCATGGCCAGTGCGTTGCTTAAGGCCGCGAAGAGCGGCCGCGGCCAGGTGGTGGACGCCGCCATCGTGGACGGCGTCAGCCTGCTGGCCGCCATGTTCCAGGGCATGCGGCAGGCCGGCCAGTGGCGCGATGCCACCGGCGAGAATTTCATAGACAGCGCTGCGGACTTCTACGACGTGTACGAGTGCGCGGACGGGAAATGCGTCGCCGTGGGCGCGATCGAGCCGCAGTTCTTCCGGGTGCTCGTCGAACGCGCGGGGCTGCGGGGCGACTGGACGTCGGATCGTCTCGAGCGCGCCGCCTGGCCAAAGCGCAAGCAGGCGCTGGCGACCTTGTTCCGCAGCCGCACGCGCGAGGAATGGGAGACTGTGTTTGCCGGCAGCGATGCTTGCGTCACGCCGGTACTGAACATGGAGGAGGCCACCCGCCATCCGCATGCCCTGGCGCGAAACGCGTTCGTCGAGGTGAGCGGCGTCGTGCAACCGGCCGCAGCGCCGCGTTTCTCGGCCACGCCGGCCGTGGCGCTGCGGCCGCCGCCCCGGCGCGGCGCGGACACGCAGGAAGTCCTGGGGAGCTACGGCTTCAGCCGGGATGAGATCGCGGCACTCCTGGAAGCATGAATTCCAAAAGAAATATCTAATCAAAACAGTGCGTTAGCACTAGTCGCACTGACGCCCGTACCGGTTCGGTCATTGCGGGTGGTAAATGAGAATGATTTGTATTTATACTTTGGCCTGACGACCGGATCCAGGACCCGCACCGCGCCATGTACGTCTGCCTGTGCCACTGCATACGCGACAGCGACCTCCATGAGGCCGCCCGCGCCGGCGTGCGCTCGTTCGACGAACTCAAGACGAGCACCCGCGTGTCCACCGGTTGCGGCCGCTGCGAAAGCGCGGCCCGGCACAGCTTCAGTTGCGCACTTGATCCCTCGACGCAGGCAGTGCACCCTGACTGAGCGCTCCGTCGGGGCGTAGCCATTGTTCACCAGTCCAACGGAGGGGCCATGAAGGGCGACCCCAAGGTCATCGCGCATCTCAACAAGGTGCTGCGCAACGAACTCACCGCCATCAACCAGTATTTCCTGCATGCGCGCATGTACGAGAACTGGGGCCTCGGCAAGCTCGCCAAGCACGAGAGCCACGAGTCCGTGGACGAGATGAAGCATGCCGACGAGCTGATCAAGCGCATCCTCTTCCTGGAAGGCCTGCCGAACCTGCAGGACCTCGACAAGCTGCTGATCGGCGAGAACGTCGTGGAGATCATCGAGTGCGACCTGGCCCTGGAGCGCCGCGCGCACCCGGACCTCAAGGTCGCCATTGCCGATTGCGAGAAGGTCGGCGACTACGTCAGCCGCGAGCTGTTCGAGGACATCCTCGAGTCCGAGGAAGAGCACATCGACTGGCTCGAGACGCAGCTCGAACTCGTGCAGCGCATGGGGCTGGAGAACTACACGCAGAGCATGATGGAGACGCCGGGCTGAAGCGGGTCGCCGGGTGACGCCATGCCGTGACCCGCCGGAACGGACGCACGGCAGTTGACGCCAGGCCCGGTGGCCGGCTCAGGTAATATTCGTGCGGGCCTGTAGCTCAGCGGTTAGAGCAGGGGACTCATAATCCCTTGGTCCTGGGTTCGAATCCCAGCGGGCCCACCAATCAGGTCACGGCCATCACCGCGCTGCCGCCGTCAGCGCGTACACGGAGCTGCAGGTGAACAAGACAACGAAGGTCATGCTGGCGCTGGGCGGCTTGCTGCTGGTCTTCGCGATCGGCGCCCTGCTGTACAGCGCAAGGCACGCGGACCAGGCCACGCCGGTTGTGGAGATCAATCGAACGGCGCTGGTGCGCATGCACTCGCCCGCGCTCGGTCCGGCGGATGCGCCGGTCGTGATAGTGGAATTCATAGACCCGGCCTGCGAGACCTGCGCCGCGTTCTTTCCGCTGGTCAAGGACATGCTGGCGGCCCATCCCGGCAAGATCCGCCTCGTGCTGCGCTACGCGCCCTTCCACCGGGGTTCCGACCAGGTGGTGGCGCTGCTGGAGGCGGCGCGCATGCAGGACAAGTACTGGCCGACGTTCGAGACCTTGCTGGCCACGCAGGAACGCTGGGCGCCCAACCATACGGCGCAGGTGGCGCTGGCCTGGGAGCAGGTCGACGGGCTGGGGCTGGACCTCGACAGGCTGCGGGCCGACATGGCCAGTCCGCAGATTGCCGAGTTGATCGCCCAGGACCTGGCCGACGCCCGCACGCTGCGGGTCACCATGACGCCTGAGTACTTCGTCAACGGCCGCCCGCTGCCCAGCTTCGGCTACGCGCAACTGCAGCAGATGGTGGACGACGCGCTGCGTGCGGCGGCCGCGCGCTAGGCGCACTGCCGCCTAGCGGTCGGCATTCGGCCGTGGTTCCGGTCGCCGGTTCCGCAGCCGATTGGCCCGCAATCAGCCGCCGGACCGCCGCTACAATACGGTATGTCTCGTGGCCAGCCCCGTGCGATGTGGCGAAGCGGACTCGCCCTGTGGTGCCTGGCATGTTCGTCGCTGTGCTGGTCCGCGCCGGCGCACTATGCGGGCCAGCCCGTGGCCGGCGTGCTGCAGTCGCTGCGCGGCCCGCAGCTCGAGTTCATATTCAGTTCCGAGTTGCTGCCGCCGTCGCTGCTCGTCCTGCAGGAGCCGCAGGCCCGCGGCCGGCTGGAACTGGCCGCGGAGATCCTGGCGGCGCACGGGCTCAGGCTGTCCGTCGTCCGGCCGGGCCTGTACGCGGTGGTCCGCGCGGCGCAGGCGCCCGTGTACGGCGACATCCTCGGCCAGGTTCTGGATGCGGCCACCGGCCGGCCCATCGTGGGTGCCCGCGTCGAGGCGCTGCCGGTGCGGCAGGTCGGCTGGACGGGTGAGGACGGCGGGTTCGCGATTCGCGTCGTGCCCGAGGGGCAGTACGCGCTGCGCGTGCGGGCGCCCGACTATGCCGATGCGGAGCTGCCCTGGACCGTGCAGCGCGATGCGACTGGCCCGGCAGAACTGCGGCTCGAGCGATCGCCCACGGCGCTGGATGAAATCGTCGTCACGACGAGCCGCTACGGTCTCATCGTCGCGCCGGCCGCGGCGGTGACTTTGGCCGGCTCGGACCTGGCCACGCAGCCGGGCCTGGGGGAGGATGCCATTCGCGCGCTGGCGCGCTTGCCGGGCATGGCCCAGTCCGGGCTGTCCGCGCAGGCCAACATCCGCGGCGGTGAGGTCAGCGACGTGCTGGTCCGCCTGGACGGATTCACGCTGCGGCAGGCGTATCACATGCCGGGCTACCAGGGCGTCTTCGGCGTCATGGACCCCGGCGTAATCCGCGAAGTGGAGGTCTATACGGGTGGCTTCCCGGCGCAGTACGGCAACCGCATGGCCGGCGTCTTCGACCTGCGGACCGTCGAGCCCGGCGACGCGCCGCGCCGCGCGCTGGGCCTGAGCCTGCTGAACGCGACCGTGCGCCACGGCGGCAGCTACGAGCCGTTCGGTATCGGCTGGGTCGCCGTCGGCCGCATCGGAACCGTGCGTCCGCTGCTGGAGGCGCTGGCGCCGGACGCGGGAAGTCCCAGCTACAGCGACGGGTACGCACGCGTCGAATACGGAAACCCGGACACGCTGCGCGTGAGCGGCAACGTGCTGTGGGCGCGCGACGAACTCAACATCTCATTCGAGCAGAGCGGCGAGCAGGCGCAGATCGAGAGCCTGTCGCGCTACCTGTGGTTGCGTGCGGAGCGCAGCTGGGACTCCGGCGTCGAGGCTTCGCTGTGGGCGGGCAACAGCCGCATCGACAGCGCGCGGTACGGCGGCGTGACCCAGCCCGGCATCGTCGCCGGTTCGCTGTCGGACAATCGCTCGGCGGGATTCTGGGACTTTCGCGCGCAACTCGACTGGCGATCGGACGACCGGCACTGGCTGGAAGCCGGCATCGAGTGGACCGAGGAAGAAGCGCAGTACCGCTACCGTTCGCAGGCCGATTTCTCCCTCGGCGGCGACCGGGCTGGCCGGTCGCGATGCCATGTTGTCGCGTGAGATCGATACGGACCAGGAACGGAACCGGCTGGCCGCCTTCGTCACCCACCGCTGGCGCCTGACGGACACGCTCGTCTCGGAACTGGGCCTGCGGGCGCAGCGGACCCTCACGACCGGCGCGTCCAGCGAAGTGCTGTACGACCCGCGTGTCAGCCTGCGCTGGCAGGTCTCGCCGCAAACGAACCTGCGGCTGCACTGGGGACGTTTCCACCAGACGGACGAGGTGCACGAACTCAAGGTGGAGGACGGGCTGACCGCGTTCCCGCGCGCGCAGCACTCGGAACACCTGATCGTCGGCCTGGAACAGCGGCTCGCCGATGGGCTGGCGCTGCGCCTGGAGGGTTACCGCAAGCACCAGCCGACACCGCGTCCGCGATTCGAGAACCTGTTCACGACCTTGTCGCTGCTGCCGGAACTGGGGCCGGATCGCGTGCTGCTCGCACCGGACGCAGCCGAAATCGAGGGTCTCGAGCTGACGCTGTCGCTGGAGCGAGACGCGCTCCCGGCACTGGCTGTCGGTGAGCTGGTCGGACGCCGTGGACATATTTGCCGGCGCGGACGTCGCACGCGGCTGGGACCAGACCTGGGCCGCCGTCGCGGGGACCGACTGGACCCGCGGTCCCTGGCGGTTCGGCGCGGTCGCCACGGCCCACAGCGGCTGGCCGACGACCGCGCTCGTCAATGGCGCCGCCGGGCCGCGCAACGCGAAACGGCTGCCCTTCTTCGCCAGCCTGGACCTGCGGGCCGAATACCTGAGGCCGTTGTCCGTCGGCAGCCTGCGGGTGGCCCTCGACCTCACCAACTCCTTGAATCGCGACAATATCTGCTGCAGCGACCTGGTGGTCACCCGCCTGCCGGGCGGGGCCGAGGTCATCAATACCCTGCCGCGCTCATGGCTGCCGCTGGTGCCCTACCTGAGCGTCCTGTGGGAATTCTGATTCCCGGCGACTGATTTTCCGGCGTCGCTCCGTCCAACCTCGCAAACGGCTGCCCAGGATGGCGGCCGCCTGCCGGAGGGTCGCGCGGACTGGACGTCATCGTGCCCTGGCCAAGAGGTTCACGATGACGTTTCTCAATGCAAGGACACTGCGCAGGTTCAGGCTGGTCTGGGCGCTGGGGGCCGCCTACCTGACGCTGGGGGCCATCCTGCGCCTGGTGCTGTGGTGGCAGTTCGGGACCGCGGCCGGAGTCGGCGCGGGCCTGCTGCCCGCGATCCTGGCGGGCGGGGCCGTCAACGACGCGGTGCAGAGCCTGTACCTGCTGGCGCCGCTGTCGCTGTGTGTCGCACTGCTCCCCGACCGGTGGTTCCGGTCGGTCGCCCTGCGGCGGCTGCTGCAGGCCGGTGCGGCAGTCATGCTGGCGGGCCTGGTGTTCGTCTCCTTCAGTGAGTTCTTCTTCTTCGAGGAATTCGACGCGCGATTCAACATCGTGGCGTTCGATTACCTGATGTATCCGACCGAAGTGCTGGGCGACATCCGGCAGGAGTACCCGATCGGGTCCCTGGCGCTGGTCGCGGCGGGCATCGGGCTGGCCGGCCTGTTGTGGATCCAGCGCCGGGTGCAGCGGGCCCCGGATGCGTTCGTTCCGCTGCGGCACCGCCTGCAGCTGCTCGGCGTGCATGCCGCGGCGTTGCTGCTGGCCGCGTTCTTCTACCCGACCGACCTGCTGGCGCTGAGCGCGAACCGGGTGACCAACGAACTGGTGCAGAACGGCGCCAGCAGCTTCTTCCGGGCCGCGGCAACCAGCGAGATCGACTACCACACGAATTACGCCAGCCGCGACGTCGGCGACAACCTGCGCATCGTCGAGCAGCAGCTCGCGAGCGGCGGCGGGCGCTTCACGCGGCTGGCGGAAGGGCGCCTGGACCGCCGCTTCCCGGGCCGCGCGGACGGCCTCGGCCGCCTGAACGTGGTGCTGGTCGCCAGCGAGTCCTTCGGCGCCGAGTTCAGCGCGCTGTACGGCTCCGGGCAGGACCTCACGCCGAACTTCGACGCCTTCGCGAAGCAGGGCATGTGGTTCGCCCACACCTATGCATCCGGGACGCGCACGGTACGCGGCCTCGAGGCGCTGACGAGTTCCATCCCGCCGATTCCGACGGTCTCGATCCTGCGTCGCCCCAACAACCAGAACGTGGCCACCTGGGGCGCCGTCATGCAGCAGCTCGGCTACCACACCAGCTTCCTGTACGGCGGCTATGGCTACTTCGACAACATGAACCATTTCTACGGCGCCAACGGCTTCGAGGTGCTGGACCGGCGGGACATCGACCACGTGCGGTTCGAGAACATCTGGGGCGTCAGCGACGAGGACCTCTTCGACCGGGCGCTGCAGCACTTCGACGCGCTGCAGGCCGCGGGTGAGCCGTTCTTCTCGATCGTCATGACGACCTCGAACCACAAGCCCTACACCTTCCGGCCGGGGCTCGAGCAGTTCGGCATCCCGGAGTCGGGTGGCGGCCGCGCCGCGGGCGTGCGCTACGCCGACTACGCGCTCGGGGAGTTCCTGCGCGCGGCGCAGGGGCACGCCTGGTTCGACGACACGCTGTTCGTGGTCGTCGCCGACCACGGTGCGCGGGTCTACGGCCGCGAGCAGATCCCGCTGCGTACCTACGAAATCCCGCTCATGATCTATGCGCCCAGGCACGTCGCGCCGCGCCGCATCGACACGCTCATGACCCAGATCGACGTGGCGCCGACGGTGCTGGGCCTGCTCGGCATGCCGTACGAGGCGCCCTTCTTCGGGCAGGATGTCTTCAGCACGCCCGACAGCGAGCGGCTGGCCTTCTTCAACCACAACCACGACGTTGCCGTATATCGCGACGGCAAGATCGTGGTGCTCGGCCTGAAGAAGAGCGTCGACGGCTACCGCTACGATCGCGCGACCGACAGCTACGCGACGACCCCGGTGGATCCGGAACTGGAGCGGATCGGCATCGCGTATTACCAGACCGCCTACGAGCTGTTCCAGCAGCACCGCTATGAACCCGCGCGGCCGGTGATCCGCACGGCGGGCGGGGCGGGCCGTCCGGCGGTCCAGTGAACCAACCGGAGCAGTGCATGGGCCGTTCCATCCGGGGCAGCATCGCGGCCTGGCTGTTCGCCTGCGTGCTGGCGCCGGCCGGACAGGCGGCCGACGGCGTGCCCGGCGACCAGGAGCTGGAGGCGCAGGGCGCACGCATCGGCGCGATCATCGTCCGGCCGCAGGAGATCTTCGCGCCCGACGAGAACAAGGCACTGTTCCGGCTCGCCGACCGGCTGCACCGCGACACGCGCGAGTCGACGATACGGGCCCAGTTGCTCTTCGCGGAAGGCGACCTGTACTCGCGCCGCATCCTCGACGAGACCGAACGTGCCCTGCGGGATCTGCGTTTCGTTCGCGAGCCGCGCATCGAGCCGGTGGCCTGGCGGGACGGGGTGGTGGATGTCGAGGTGACGACGCACGACGTCTGGACGATGAATCCGGGGCTGTCGTACGGCCGCGCCGGCGGCGTCAACGACACCAGCCTGTCCTTCGAGGAACTGAACCTGTTCGGTTACGGCAAGCAGCTGGCCCTGGAGTACGGGCACGACGTCGACCGCAGCTCCTACTCATTGCGCTGGCACGACCCGAACCTGCTGGGCACGCGCTGGACCAGCAGCCTGTCGCTGACCGACAGCGACGACGGCGACGGCTACCTGGTGGCGCTCGAGCGGCCGTTCTACGCACTCGATTCGCACTGGGCGGCGGGGGTCGCGGCCAGCCGCAGCCGCGGCACCGATACGGTGTACTCACTGGGTGAAGAGGTCGCGGAGTACGCCCGCGACCGGCAGTTCGTTGATGTGTACTACGGCTGGTCCGCAGGCCTGCGGCAGGGCTGGACCCGGCGCTGGGGCGGCGGCATGCGCCGGGACGAGTCAACGTTTTCGCTGCTGGACGACTCCGTGCCGCCGTCGTTCCTGCCCCAGGACCGGCTGCTCTCGTATCCGTACCTGCGTTATGAAGCCGTGCAGGATGACTTCGATACGACGCAGGACCTCGACCAGATCGCGCGCACGGAGGACCTGGCTTTCGGTACGCACTACCTGCTGGAGCTGGGATATTCGGCGCCGGCCTTCGGCGCGGACCGCAGCGCCGCTATCCTGCGCGCGCAGGCCAGCACTGGCTTCCGGCTGGCGCCGGGACGATCGCTGTTCGTGGACGGTGCGCTGGGCGGCCGGCTCGAGGACGGGACGCTGCGGGACACGCTGCTGTCGGGCGGGCTGCGCTACCACTGGCGCACCAGCCCGCGCACGACTTTCTTCGCCGGGCTGAAGGGCGACCTGGGACACGCACTGGATGCGGACCATGGCCTGACGCTGGGCGGCGACAGCGGGCTGCGCGGCTATCCGCTGCGTTACCAGCACGGCGAGAGCCGTGCGCTGCTCACGCTGGAAGAGCGCTTCTACAGCGGCTGGAGCCTGTTCAGCCTGCTGGACGTCGGGGCCGCGGTCTTCTTCGACGCCGGCCGCGTGTGGGGCGACGCCGGCCTCGCGCCACCGGACCGGCTGGGACTGCTGAAGGACGTCGGGTTCGGGCTGCGGCTCGGCAACAACCGCACGGCGCTGGGCAACGTGCTGCACCTGGATGTCGCGTTCCCGCTCGATGGCGACCGCTCCATCAGCAACGTGCAGTTCCTGGTGCAGACCCAGCGGAGGTTCTGAACCGGTGAACGGCCACGGCGAACCCGGTGACGCGGCCGCACGCCGGTTCTGGCTTGCGCACGCGGTCCTTCCAGCCGTCGCGTTCGCCGCGGGGCTGGCCGTCATCCTGCTGAGCGGTGCGGACCTGCGGATCGCCGACGCCCTGTTCTTCGACTGGGAGGCCGGGCGCTTCATCGGCGCCGGTTCGTGGTGGGCGAAGGACCTGATCCACAGCGGCGGACGCCGCCTGGTGCAGGCCGGCGCCGTCGTGTCGCTCGCGCTGCTCGTGGCCACGTTCGTGCAGCCGCGCTGGCGGCACCTGCGCCGCACGGGCCGCCTTTGTGGCGCTGTCGCTGGTGCTGGTGCCGGCGCTGGTGGGCTCGCTGAAGCAGGTCACCCGCGTCGACTGCCCATGGAACCTGCAGCATTACGGTGGCAGCGAACCGTACGTCGGACTGCTGGGCGACCGCAGCGGCGTGTCGGACCGCGCCCGCTGCTTTCCGGGCTCGCACGCGTCGTCGGCCTTCGCGTGGCTGTGCGTGTATTTCCTGCTTCGCGATCGCCGCCGCCGGTGGGCGTACGTTGCGCTGGCCGCAGCGCTGCTGTTCGGCGGCGTCTTCTCGTTCGGCCAGCAGGCGCGCGGCGCGCACTTCCTGTCGCACGACCTCACCAGCCTGGCGATCGCCTGGTTCATGGTGCTGGGCTTCTATCGCCTGCTGCTCATGCCGTCGTCGCTGCGCGATGCGCGGCCGGCGGCCGCCGGCACGGCCGGCGTAAGATGGGCCGGGGCGGACAGCGGCCGTGATTGAGGCCAGGTGCGGCGGGCGCGGCAGGCATGGCCTGACCACGGAGGGCGAAACGGACCGTGATCGACGAGGCGCAACTGATCCGGCGGATGCTCGCGGGCGACGAGCGCGCATTCGACGCGTTCTTCGACGCGCACTTCGCGCGCGTCTACCGCTTTGCGCTGCCGCGACTGGGCGGCGACGTCGAGGCGGCGCGCGAGGTGGTGCATTCGACGCTGGCCAAGGCGATGCGGCAGCTGGCGGGCTATCGCGGCCAGGCCGCGCTGTTCACCTGGATCTGCCAGATCTGCCGCCACGAGATCGTGGATTACATCCGGGCCAACCGCCGGCACACGGACAACGTGGTGCGCATCGACGATCGTCCCGGGCTGCGCGCGGCGATCGAGGCCGTCGAAGCGCCGCAGGAATACGACCTGCTGGAAACCTACAGCCGCAACGAACTGCTGGATGCCGTGCATTCCATCCTCGACCGGCTGCCGCACCGCTATGGCGATGCGCTCGCCTGGAAGTACATGGAGGGACACTCGGTGGAAGAAGTCGGCCGGCGGCTCGGCGTCGGCCATGCCGCGGCGCAGTCCTTGCTGGCGCGCGCCCGCGCTGCGTTCCGTGAGGCCGTCGAACAGGTGCTCGGCACGGCGGTGCGCGACATCGTCGACGGACTGGATCGGTGAGGAGGGATCATGACTGAGTGGCCAACGGGGACCGACGACGAGCAACAGGCCGTTGAGCGCCTGCTGCGCGCGGCCTCACCGCGCGTCGAGCCGCCCGCCGACGTCGAGCGTGAGCTGCGGGAGGAGCTGCGGGCGGAGTGGCGCGGCATCGTGTCGGAGGCGCGTGTGCGGCGGCGGCGCATGACGCTGTCGCTGGCGGCCGGCGTGGCGCTGGTGGCCGTGGGCGCAGTCCTGGCGACGTCGCTGCTGCGCGAACCCGCGCCCGTGATCGCGACCGTTGCCGTGGCGCATGGCGAGCTGCGCGTGGCGGACGGCTGGATCGGCCGGTGGCGCCCGCTGGCGGACGGCGCGGCCCTGCGCACCGGCCAGCGGCTGGCGACGGGTCCGCAGGCCCGCGGCGCGCTGCAACTGACCAACGGCCTGTCCTTGCGGCTCGACCATGCCACCCGGGTCGCGATGGGCGAGGTCGGGCATGTCGGCATCGAGCAGGGGGCGCTGTACGTGGACACCGGCGCCGCCGGCAGTCCGGCGGCCGACCTGCGGGTCGCCACGCCGGCCGGCGACGTGCGTCACGTCGGGACCCAGTACGAAGTTCGGCTGGCCGGCCGGGACGTGACCGTTCGCGTGCGCGAGGGAAGCGTGGAACTCCTGCGGCAGGACGAGGTCCTGGCCGAGGGCCGGGCCGGCGAGCAGCTGGCGATCGGCCCGGCGGGCCGGCTCACCCGCAGCGAGACGGCCATCCACGGGGCGAGCTGGGACTGGGCGGCCGCGACGGCGCCGAGCTTCGATATCGATGGGCGGACACTGCTCCGATTTCCTTGCGTGGGCCGGTCGCGAACTCGGGCTGCGCATCGACTACGCGACGCCCGAGGTCGCGGCCGAGGCGGCGCGCGTGCGGCTCAGCGGCTCGGTCGCCGGACTGATGCCGGACCAGGCGCTGCAGGCCGTCATGGACACGACCCGGCTGCGCGCGCAACTCGACGGCGGTCGCGTCGTCATCCTGCCGGCCGTCGGCACGGACTGAGCGGCGACGTCGGCGCCGCCGCGCATCCGGCCCGCGCGCAAGGGCTGCCGCGTCAGGCAGCCGGCGGCACGTTGGCGTTGAGCCTGAACAGGTTGCCCGGGTCGTACTTCTTCTTCAGCGTACGCAATCGCGCGAAGTTGCCCTGGTAATTGGCGTCGATCCGCCCCTGTCCCTCGTCGGCGACCTCGTTCGTGTAGTAGCCGTCGGTGTACGGTTCCAGCGTGCTCCAGTAGTCCTTCACGTAGCGGACATGCGGCGTCCCGTCGCGATCGGCCGGCCAGGAAACGACCGTGAACATGTTGCCGACGGCGTGCCGGTGCGGGAAGGCCGTGGCGTCGGCTGCCACCCGGCCGATCGCGCCGCCCGACTGCTGGAAGAACACGACCGTGCTGCGCTCGGGGTGCGGCTCGAAGCCATCCATCAGCGTGGCCAGCATGCGCGGGTCGAAGCCGCGGATGAAGCCGGACTTCAAATAGGATCCCTCGTTGCGCGGGTCGGTCCGGTCGTGCGACTTCTGGATGGCCACGTAATCGACCGCCTTGATCCCGTCCGCCAGCGGGGCGCCAAGCTTGCGCAGCGGCGCGAGCGCCTGCCCGGCCTGCGCGGCCGGCCCGGAATAGCAGACGTTGAACATGAACACGCCGCCCTGGCCGCCCGGTGACGCCGCCATGATCGCGTCCACGTACAGGTCGTCCGGCGCGCCCATGCTGTAGTCGGCGTAGAAGTCGAGCAGTTCGCGCGCCCGCGAAATCGGGAAGACCAGGTCGCCGCCGACGACCTGCTGCTGCATGGGATGCAGCCGGAACTCGAACGAACTGACGACGCCGAAATTGCCGCCGCCGCCGCGGATGCCCCAGTACAGGTCGGCATTCTCGTCGGCGCTGGCGTGCAACAGCCGCCCGTCGGCGGTGACCACGTCGGCGGCCAGCACGTTGTCGAGCGCCAGCCCGAAGCGCCGCGCCAGCCGCCCGAAACCGGCGCCCAGCGTCAGGCCGCCGACGCCCGTGTGCGACACGGTGCCGGCGGTGGTGGCCAGGCCGAACGCCATGGACTCGTGATCGATCTCGCCCAGCAGGCTGCCGCCGGCGACCCAGACCCGCCGTGCCAGCGGATCGGCGCGCACGTGACGGAAGCTGGACAGGTCGATCTGCATGCCGCCCTGGCAGGTGGACTTGCCGGAGAAGCTGTGGCCGCCGCACTTCACCGCGAGCAGCAGGTCGCGCTCGCCGGCAAAGCGCACGGCCGCCTGGATGTCCGCCACGCCGCTGGGCCGTACGATCAGCGCGGGATGCTTGTCTATCACCGCGTTCAACACGCGGCGTGAGGTCGTCGTAACCGGGCTCGCCCGGCAACAGCAGCGCGCCGCGCAGGCGACTCTTGAGGTCGAGCAGCGCGGCCCGCTCGATGCCGGTCGCGGCGCCGCCCCCGGTCACGGCCGGAATGACATCGGACACGGGCGTGGAGCCCTGTTGCACGGCGGCCAGCGCACGACCGGATGACAGCGATGCAGCGACTGCAGCCGCCACGGACGCGCGGCAGAATTGACGTCTATTCATGGTTATCCCCCCCGGGAACCTGATTGTTCGCCGCGTGGGAGCATAGCACCGGTCGCGGGGACCGCGGCCCGGTCCGGCGGGGCGATCGGCATCAGGCCGTGCTGCGCCGCTCCTTCAATACCTTCCGCAGCCCGCCCACGTCCGACCGCCATTCCCGCAGCAGCGCCAGCAGCACGTACTCCTCGCAGTTCGCCAGTACGCTGGTGCCGGTGGCGAGGTACAGGAGCCAGGCGTGGTGGCCGAAGACGAACAGCACGCAGACGTAGACGCTCAGCAGGTAGCCGGCGATCTTCGACAAGGTGGTGTGGAAACTCGACAGCCGGCCGTAACGGACCAGCGCTGCGAGGTACTCGACCAGGCCCGCCCCCGCGAACAGCCCCAGCGCCAGCGGATGGTCCGTGAAGACCTCGCGATGCAGCGTCCAGGCGCCGAACAGCGCCGCCAGGATCACGAGCACGTCCGCCACCGAGTCGAGCCAGGCCCCGAGGCCGGATTCGAGCTGAAAACGGCGGGCGATCCACCCGTCCAGCAGGTCCGAAAACAGCGCCGCCACCAGCAGCCAGGCGAATGCCGTTTCCAGGCCGGTCACCGCCAGGCCCACCAGCAGCGGTGCCGCCAGGCAGCGCGCGATGCTGATGGCGTTGGGCAGGTGGCGGTATGGTCCTGGCGCAATCATGCGGGCGATGGCGGCGCGTGCGGTGGCGAACAGTATGCCGCACAATGGCGCAACCACTGGACGTTTCGGCACCCTGCCAGCGCGGCAACCCTCGCGCGGAAAGGCCAACCCATGAACACGACCCGTCGTTCCGTACTGCGCGCCGCCGCCGGGATCGCCGCCGGCCTGGCGGCCGGTCCGTTGACCACCGCCGCGACGCCGCGAACGCTGCTGATCCTGGGCGGGACCGGCTTCATCGGCCCGCACCTGACCGAACTGGCGCTCGGGCGGGGCTTCACGGTCACGCACTTCAACCGTGGCCGCCGCGATGCGCATGTCGCGGGCGTGGAGACGCTGATCGGCGACCGCAGGGGCGAGCTGGATGCGTTGCGCGGTCGCCGGTGGGACGCGGTCATAGACAACACGGGCTACATCCCGAAGTTCGTGCGCATGTCGTCGCAGCTGCTGGCGCCGCAGGCCGGCTTCTGCCTGTTCATCTCCAGCATCTCCGCCTACGCGAGCTTCGCGCAACCGAACGACGAGGATTCGCCGGTCGGCGAGCTGGCCGACCCGGACCGCGAAGAAGTCACCAACGAGACCTACGGACCGATGAAGGCGCTCTGCGAGCGGCACGTGCGCGATGCCTTCGGGGCGCGCTGCGCGATCGTCAGGCCCGGTTACATCGTCGGTCCGCTGGATCCCACCGACCGCTTCACCTATTGGCCGGCGCGCTTTGCGCGCGGCGGCGAGATGGCCGCGCCCGGCACCGCGGCCGACCCGATCCAGGTCGTCGATGTGCGCGACCTCGTGAATTTCATGCTGGACCTCGTCGAGCGCCAGGTCGTGGGGACGTTCAATGCCGTGTCCGCGCCGCGCCAGTTCAGCATGGGCGCGTTGCTCGACAGCGCGCGCCGGGTCACCGGCGCTGAAACCCGGGTGACCTGGCTGCCGGAGGCGTTCCTGTCGGCGCAGATGAAGCCCGAGGAAATGCGCTTCGCGCCCTGGTCGCCGCTGGACGGGGAGGAGGCCGGCGCCTCGCTGACGGCCACGGGCCGGGCGGAGCGTGCGGGCCTGCGCATCCGGCCGCTCGACGACACCGTGCGCGACACGCTGGCGTGGCATGCGACGCGGCCGGACGAGCGGCAGCAGTCGCTGCGGTCGGGCCTGACGGCGGAACGCGAAGCCGGGCTGCTCGCGGCCTGGGCGACGGCGCAGGCGGATTAGCGTCGATGCCAGCGACTTTGCCCGTGCGGAGCTTCCTCGCGAACTGGAGGGCCGGCGCCGTCGGCGCGGCGTGCGTTTGGCTGCTGCTGGCGGGTTGCGCTGCGCACCGGCCGGCCGCACCGGCGACGGGCGACACGCGGACCTGGCTGGCCGGCGATCACCACGTTCATTCGCAATACAGCGTCGAATGGGACAGGCGGCAGGACCCGCCGGCGCCCCGGATCGGCGGCGAAGGCATCTACCCGATTCCGACCAATGCACGGATGGCCGGCGAGCATGGCCTCGCCTGGATGGCGTCCACCGACCACGGCGGCCCCCACCACGCCAGGCTCAACCTGGAGCTGGCGTACCCGGAAATCCTCGAGTCCCGGCGCAGCGTGCCCGGCGTCATCCAGTTCTACGCCATGGAGTTCAATGCGCCGGGCGCCGGCCACAGCAGCCTGATCATCCCGCACAGCCATGACGAGTCGCGGCAGTTGCACGACCTGGAGTCGCGCTTCGATCGGCTCGAGGCGTACCCGAAGGACCCCTCGCGGGACACCGAGTCGCGCATGCTGGAGGCGCTTCGATACATGGACCGCATGGACCACAAGCCGGTGGTCATCGCGAATCACCCGGCGCGCTCGGCCACCGGCCTGGGCGAGTACGGGCTCGAGACGCCGGCCGAACTGCGGGACCGCAACGACACCGCGCCGCAGGTCGCCGTCGGCATCGAGGGAGGGCCCGGACACCAGGCGATGGCGCTCGCCACCGACGGCTCGGCCACGCGCGCGAGGAACCGCGGCGGCTACGACCGCTACCCGACGATGGGCGGCTTCGACCAGATGACGGCGCGCCTGGGCGGCCTGTGGGACGCGTTCCTGGGCGAGGGGCGGCGCTGGTGGGTCACGGCGAACTCGGATTCGCACCTGCATTACACGCAGGGGGGCGCCGACTTCTGGCCCGGGGAGTATTCAAAGACCTACGTCTATGCGGAGCGCAACTACGACGACATCCTGGCGGGCATCCGCGCCGGCCGGATCTTCGTCACCACGGGCGACCTGATCTCCGGCTTGTACCTGACCGCCACGGCCGGCGGCTCCTCGGCGGCGATCGGCGGCGACCTGCAGATCGCGCCCGGCTCCGATGTGCAGGTCACCATCCGCTTCTGCGACCCGGACGGCCCCAACCACCGCGGCGAGAACCCGTCGGTCGCGCGCGTGGACCTGATCCTCGGCCAGGTGCTCGGCCGCGCGGCGGACCGCAACGCGGACCGCAACCCCACGACGCGCGTGCTGCAGCGCTTCGCGCCGGGGCAATGGCAGGTCGAGGGCGAGTGCCGCACCATGCAGGTCACGCTGCAGCAGGTGCGCGAACCGTTGTACCTGCGCGTGCGCGGCACCAGTGGCGGCGAGCTGGAACCTGCACCGGACGTGCCGGGCGAGAATCCCTGGGACGACCTCTGGTTCTACTCCAACCCCGTGTTCGTCACGCCCCGGCAGCTGTGAGGCATCGCACGCGCGCTGCTCAAGCGCGCGTCACGACGCGGTCCGCGACGTAGGCGCGGCCCTGCAGCATGAGCTGCTCGAAGCCGTCCGCATCGCCGGTTTCGACCAGGGTCCGCAGCTTCGCCACCGCCGCCGACAGCGCCTGCAGCGATTCCGCGCCGTGCTCGTTGAGCGCCTGGATCTCGAAATACAGCGCCGGGCTCTCGACCGCCACCCTGGCGGCCACGTCGAACTGTGCGTCGAAGGTTGTGCTCGACAGCCGCGCCAGCCGCGGCGCTGCCTCACCGCTGCCGGCCAGCGCCGTGAAGAAGGCGATGTTCAGGGCGTGCGAGAGGCCCAGCACGTAGGCGATCAGGCGGTCGTGGTCGTCCAGCGTCGTGACGACCTGCTCGGCCATCGTGGAGGCAAACAGTTCCTGCGTCTCCCGCACCGCCCTGGCATCGCCCAGGTCGATGTGCAGCACGTGGCGGCCCGACAGCAGCTCGGTGTCCGGCCCGAACATGGGGTGGATCGACGCCGTCCTGACGCCAGCGGCGACCAGCGCCTCGAGGCCGGCGCGCAGCGGCGTCTTGAGGGAGCCGATGTCGAACACGAGTCCCGGCGGCCGCCGGCGCGCCAGTTCCATCAGCACGTCGCGGGTGATACCGAGCGGCGTGGCCACCAGCACCAGTTCATGGTCCAGCGCCGACTGTGTCCAGTCGGCGATGTGCGGGTAGCCGGCCGCCGCTCCGGCCGGGTCGGCGATCTCGATGGCGAAGCCCTGCGACGCCAGGTAGTCGGCGAACCAGCGTCCCATCTTGCCGCCGCCGCCGATCAGCAACGCCTTCCTGCCCGCGCCCAGGCCTTCGGCGGCCACTCGTGCCTGTTCCTGGCTGGTCAGCGACGACCGTATCAGCAACCTGAGGATCTGCTCGGCGATGGCGGGCGGCACGCCCAGTTGCCCGGCGACGGACCGCGCGTGGAGTATCACCTCGCGCTCCCGCCCGAAATCGCGGGTGGGATGGCCGGTCGAGCTCTTTACGCGCGCGATGTCCTGCGACAGCCGCTGTCGCTCGGCGACGAGTTGCAGCAGTTCGGCATCGATGTGGGTGAGGCGGTCCCTGAGTGCGTGCAAGTCCATGGGCTGGTTCCTGGCAACCGACCGTGGAGTATCGGCGGCATCGCCAAGACGCCGCAAGCAGCCGGGCCGCCGCGCCCAGGCCGCGCCTGCGACCGCCTGAAACATTTTGCGATCCCGCCGGGTCTACTTGAGAACAAGCTGCGCGAGGAACCAGTGGCATGGGATTTCTGAAGCATCGATGGGTCGCTGTCGGCCTGGCGGCCCTGGCTGCCGCATCGTCGTGGGCAGCCGCGACACCCTGGCAGGCCGCCGTCGCCAGCGAGGGACCGGTGTTCGTGCGGCTGATCCCGCAGGGCACGGAATCGATCGTCCTCGGCATGGGCTGTTTCTGGGGCGCCGAGAAGCGCATGTCGGAGTTGCGCGGCGTCGTGGACGTCGTCAGCGGCTATGCCGGCGGCAGTTACCCCGACCCCACGTACCGGCAGATCCTCGAGCGCGAGCGAGCGCGCGGCGGGCGCAACCATGCCGAGGTGATCAAGGTGACCTTCGACCCTGCCGCGACGTCGGTGGGGCAGGTCCTGGCCGGCTTCTGGCAGAACCACGACCCGACCCAGGGTGACCGGCAGGGCAACGACGTGGGCTCGAACTACCGCAGCGCCATCTACTACGGCTCCGACGCGCAGCGGACGGCCGCGCTGCTGAGCCGCGATGCCTACCAGAAGGCGCTGACGGCGGCCGGGCGTGGACGCATCACGACTGAGATCGCCCCCTTGCAGGCCTTCTACCCGGCCGAGGAGTATCACCAGGACTACCTGGTCAAGAATCCGGACGGTTACTGCGGGCTGGGAGGCACGGGAGTGAAGTTCCCCGGCGGCGTGCAGGCGACGACCGGCAGCGACACGAGCGTTCCGCTCGACCCCGTGAAGCTGTCGCGCGACGTGCAGCTCGTCGTATTCGAGGCTGAGCACTGCCCGTACTGCGCGCTGTTCAGGAAGCAGGTCCTGGATCAGTGGTCGTCGCCGGTTGCAGTGGCCACCACCCTGTCGCCGCAACCGCCACGGGGCTGGACGCTGGCCCAGCCGTTGTGGGCCACGCCCACGCTGGTGCTGTTCCGCGATGGCAAGGAAGTCTCGCGATATACGGGCTACAACGGCGAGCAGGAACGCTTCTGGAAATGGCTGGGCTACAACGTCCTGACCGAGAAGCAACGCAGGATCGCCTTCGAGAAGGGCACGGAACTGCCTTATTCAGGGTCGCTGCTGGACAACCGTGCCGCCGGCACCTACGTGGACCCGGTCACCGGCGCCCCGCTGTTTCGCAGCGGCGCGAAGTTCAAGAGCGACAGCGGGTGGCCGAGCTTCTTCCAGCCGATCACGGGCGCCATCACCGAGCACCCGGACCGCAGCCTGGGAATGGTCCGCACCGAGGTGCGCAGCGCCAGTTCCGGCATCCACCTCGGTCACGTCTTCGACGACGGGCCGCCGCCGACCGGCAAGCGCTACTGCATCAACAGCGACGTGCTGCGCTTCGTGGCCGACTAGGCGACCCGGCGCCGGGCGGGGGCGCCTCACTCCTCGACCAGGAAGCTCCTGAGCTGCTCGCTGCGACTCGGGTGACGCAGCTTCCTGAGCGCCTTGGCCTCTATCTGCCGGATGCGCTCGCGGGTCACGTCGAACTGCTTGCCGACCTCCTCGAGCGTGTGGTCGGTGGTGAGGTCGATGCCGAAGCGCATGCGCAGCACCTTGGCCTCGCGCGGCGTCAGCTGCCCCAGCACGCCGTGCACGGTCTCGCGCAGCGACTCGGAGGTCGCCGAGTCGAGCGGGCTCTCGGCCGAGGTGTCCTCGATGAAGTCGCCCAGGTGCGAATCCTCGTCGTCGCCGATCGGCGTCTCCATGGAGATCGGTTCCTTGGCGATCTTCAGCACCTTGCGGACCTTGTCCTCCGGCATCTCCATGCGCTGTGCCAGCTCGTCAGGCGTCGGCTCGCGGCCCATCTCCTGCAGCATCTGCCGCGAGATGCGGTTCAGCTTGTTGATGGTCTCGATCATGTGCACCGGGATGCGGATGGTGCGCGCCTGGTCGGCGATCGAACGGGTGATGGCCTGGCGGATCCACCAGGTCGCGTAGGTCGAGAACTTGTAGCCGCGCCGGTACTCGAACTTGTCGACGGCCTTCATGAGGCCGATGTTCCCTTCCTGGATCAGGTCGAGGAACTGCAGGCCGCGGTTCGTGTACTTCTTGGCGATCGAGATCACGAGGCGCAGGTTGGCCTCGACCATCTCCTTCTTGGCGCGCCGCGCCATCGCCTCGCCGGTGGCCAGCTCGCGGTTGATGTCCTTGATCTCGTGGATCGTCAGGTGCAGCTGGCGCTCCAGCTCCTTGAGCTGGCGCTGGCGGCCGGTGACCTCGGGCTTGAGCTTGCCCAGCGACGCCGAGTGCTTGCGCTTCGCGCGCACGTGCTTGTCGATCCAGCGCACGTTCGTCTCGTTCTTCGGGAACGTGCTGATGAAGTCCTTGCGCGGCATGCCGGTCTGCTTCACGCACAGGAACATGATCTCGCGTTCGAGGCGGCGGATCTCGTCGAGGTGCCCGCGCAGGTTCATGATCAACGCGTCAAACATCTTCGGCGTGAGCTTGAGCTCCATGAACATCGCGGCCAGCCGCTTGCGCGACCGCTGCACCTTGGAATCCTTGGGCGTCTTGCCGCCCAGGCCCTTGACGACCGTCTTGTGGGCGCGCTGTATCGAAGCGAAGCGCTTGGCCGCCTCTTCCGGGTCCGGGCCCGTGTTGGCGGCTTCCTCTTCCTCCTCTTCGTCCTCTTCGTCGTCGCCGTTGTCGTCGCCGTTGTCGTCCTTCTTCTCTTCTTCTTTCTTGGCCAGCGCGGCCGCCTTCGGGTTCTGCGGCTGCGCAATCTCGTCGGGCGCGTTGGGGTCGATGAACCCCGTGATGAGGTCGGTGAGGCGGGCCTCGCCCTCCTTGACCGGGTCGTACGCGTGCAGCAGCAGGCTGTAGGTCGGCGGATAGACGGACAACGCGTGCTTGACCTGCTCGAGGCCTTCCTCGATGCGCTTGGCGATGCGAATCTCGCCCTCGCGGGTCAGCAGTTCGACCGTGCCCATCTCGCGCATGTACATGCGCACCGGGTCGGTCGTGCGGCCGAACTCGGCATCGGCTACGGCCAGCGCGGCTGTTGCTTCCTCGACCGCTTCCTCGTCCTGCACGCTGGAATCGGACAGCAGCAGGGCCTCGGCATCCGGGGCCTTTTCGTAGACCGTGATGCCCATGTCGTTGATCGTGTTGACGATGTCTTCGATCTGCTCCGGATCGACGATGTCGGGGGGCAGGTGGTCGTTGACCTCGCCATAGGTCAGGTAGCCCTGTTCCTTGCCGCGCGCAATCAGCAGCTTCAGCTGCGACTGGCGGTCTTCGGGCACCATCGGCGACTTCGGCGTGCCCGGGGACTTGGGCGCACCTGCGGCTTTCGTTGCCGTCGCGGACTTGGGGGTTGCCGGGGCCTGCGCAGCAGCGACGGCTGCCGGCGCGGTCTTCGGCGCGGCCGTGGACTTCGGCGCAGCCTTGGGCTTCGCAGCGGCCTTGGGCTTCGGGGCGACCTTGGGCTTTGCCGCGGCCTTGGGCTTCGGCGCAGCCTTGGGCTTTGCCGCGGCCTTGGACTTCGGCGCGACCTTGGGCTTTGCCGCAGCCTTGGGCTTCGGGGCGGCCTTGGGCTTTGCCGCAGCCTTGGGCTTCGGGGCGGCCTTGGGCTTTGCCGCAGCCTTGGATCGTGGCGCAGCCTTCGGCTTAGGCGCGGCCTTGGACTTAGGCGCCTTCTTCTTTACGCTCAAGGGTGATTCCTCGGGCCGGCAGAAAAACAGCCGATCATTATACACGCTGGGGTGCCGGATTTCCGGCTCCGTCAGCTATCGGCTGCCCGCACGACGCCCACGCGCCCGTCAGCGGCGCGCACCCAGAAGTGCTTGAAATTCCTCTTGTTCTTGTGCCGTGAGCTTGCGTTCCCGCGAGGCGGCGATGAGCTCGTCCAGGCGCCGGCCGGGGCCGGCCTCCGCGGTGAGCTTGTCCACGGCCGTCCTGAGTTCGCGCTCCGCGGCGGGCCGGTTGGGCACCAGCGACTCCGCGGCGGCCAGCTCGGCGAGGCGCGCACCCTCCGGGCGCTCGCGCCAGCGCTCGACGAGTTGGGCGGTATTGAGGGAGGGCTCGGCCGCTGCGGTCTCGATGAGCTCGGCCAGTGTCTCGATTCCCTTGGTGGGCAGCGTGCGCAGGATGGCGGGATCCTTGACGGCGCGGGCGGCGGCGGGGTGGTGCAGCACCAGCATGATCGCCTGCGTCAGCAGCGGCTGGCGGCCGGCGCCGACGCGTGGGCGCGGCGTGGCTTGCCGCGGGCGCGACCGGCCGGCCGCGCTGGCGTCGAGTTCGAGCAACTCGACCAGCCGCCGTGCCGGCATGCGCACTTCCTTGGCCAGCCGCTCCACCACCAGCTCGCGATAGACGCCTTCCGGCACCCGCTGCACCAGCGGCCGCGTCAGCTCGGCCAGCCTGGCGCGGCCCTCCGGCGAGCCGAGTTCGACCTGGCTGGCCAGCTGGCCGACCAGGAACTCCGACAGCGGCACCGCGCCGCCGATGCGCGCCTCGAATGCCTCCCGGCCCTCCTCGCCGACCAGCGAATCGGGGTCGTGGCCCTCGGGCAGGAACAGGAACCGCAACTGGCGACCCTCGCGCGCATGGCCCAGCGAGTTCTCCAGCGCACGCCACGCGGCGGCGCGGCCCGCGCGGTCGCCGTCGAAACAGAACACGACTTCGCTGGTGGCGCGGAACAGCCGGTTGAGGTGTTCGGCCGTCGTGGCCGTGCCGAGCGTCGCCACGGCATTGACGATGCCGGCCTGCGCCAGGCGCACCGCGTCCATGTAGCCCTCGACGACCAGCAGCCGGTCCATCTGCCGCAACGCCTGCCGCGCCTCGTACAGGCCGTACAGTTCGCGGCCCTTGTGGAACAGCGGCGTTTCCGGCGAGTTGAGGTACTTGGGCTCGCCCTGGTCGATGATCCGCCCGCCGAAGCCGATGGTGCGGCCGCGCAGGTCGCGAATCGGGAACATGAGCCGGTCGCGGAAGCGGTCGTAGTGACCCGTGTCCTGGCCGCCGCTGCGCTCGATGACGAGGCCCACCTCGAGCAGGCGCTGCACCTTCTCGTCGCTGCCACCGAAGCGCCGCAGCACCGAATCCCAGGCGTCGGGGGCGTAGCCCACCGCAAACTTCACGCAGGTCTCGGAGGTCAGGCCGCGCGCAGTCGCGTAATCGCGCGCCCGCGGCGTCGCGGCCAGCGCGTCGCGGTAGAACTGCGTGACCTGCGCCAGCAGCGTGTACAGGTCGTCGCCCGGGCGCTCGCGCGTACCGCGGCCGTCGTCCTCGCGGGGCACCTCGAGGCCGAGCCGGGAAGCGAGTTCCTCGACCGCTTCGGGGAACGGCAGCTTGTCGTACTCCATGAGGAAGCCGAGCGCCGTGCCGTGCGCGCCGCAGCCGAAGCAGTGGTAGAACTGCTTGTCGGGGCTGACCCAGAACGACGGGGTCTTCTCGTTGTGGAACGGGCAGGGGGCCTTCCACTCGCGGCCGCCCTTCTTGAGTTGCACGCGCGCGCCGATCACCTCGACGATGTCGGTGCGGGCGAGCAGGTCGTCAATGAAGCTTTGCGGGATGCGGCCGGCCATCGGATCGGGTCTTGGTCAATGCGGGCAGCATAGAGTACAGGGCGGACGGTAGCCATGCCGCAGGCCGGCTCTGTACGGCAGCCGTGTCCGTGTGCTAATGATCTGTCAGGCGGACACCGCACCTGGGGTGGCCGGTCTTGAGATCAATATTAGCCGAGGGGGGATCATGAACACGGGATTCAGGGCGCTGGCGCTCGTCGCGGCGGTGCTCGTCATGCCGGTGGCCGCAGCGCAGGAACAGAAGTCGGTGAACGAGAGGGACTGCGACTACAGTTACATGCTGGTGAACGAGGACGGGTCGAAAACCAGGGCCGAGCAGTATGCGAAAAAGGACCAGCACGAGGCCGAGTGCCGGCGCGACAATGCCGATCACAAGCAACGCGCCGCGAATGCGCGCGTGCGGCTAACAGGCGAGTTCAAGGTGGACAGCGGCGGCATGTCGGACAAAGAGGCCATTGCGCGCCTGAACGAGGAGATAGGGAAGAAGGCCGAGGCCGACAAGAACGCGCGGGAGTTACGCGCGCAGCAGGCCGAGCAGCAGCGCATGAACCAGGCCTCCGCGATGCTGGACAAGCAGGACCAGATGCTCAAGGGGTTGGGCGTCAACCTGCGCACGTCCCGCGCCGAGGACGAGGAAGGGCCCAGCGACGCGGAATACGACGCCACCGAACTGCAGATGTACCAGACGATGGTCGACCAGGGCGCCGCGCCGCAGTGCAAGGGCAAGAAGGGCGCGCAGCTCGTCGTTTGCGTGGACGCGGCGCTGGGCGAGGAGGAATAGCGCCGGCGCACGACCCGGCCCGCTCAGTCGCCGGCGAGTTGCACCGCGTCGATCTGCTTCAGCCGGACCCCGGAGGCGATCAGGCGCCGAGTGCGGCCTTGATGCGGGCGGACAGCGCGCCCATGTCGGTCCGGCCCTGGGCCTGGGCCTTCAGCACGCCCATCACCTTGCCCATGTCCTTCATGGACGACGCCCCGGTCGCGGCGATCGCGTCCCTGATCAGGGCGTCGACCTCGGCGTCCGACAGTTGCGCGGGCAGGTAGCCGGTCAGCCAGCCGATTTCCGCGGTTTCCTTCGCGACCAGGTCGGCGCGGCCGCCGGCCTCGAACTGGGCCACGGAATCCTTGCGCTGCTTGATCATCTTGTCGACGACGGCCAGGACCTGCACATCGTCCAGCGTGATGCGCTCGTCCACCTCGCGCTGCTTGATGCCGGCCAGCAGCATGCGGATGAGCCCCAGGCGATCCTTCTCGCCCGAGCGCATCGCGGTCTTCATGTCCTCGGTGATGCGGGCCGTGAGGGACATCGGGCCCCGGGGCTCAGCGCGCGGCGGCGCCGCTGCTACGCATGTTGTCGCGGGAGATCTTCTTGAGGTGGCGCTTGACGGCGGCCGCCTTCTTGCGTTTCCGTTCCTGGGTCGGCTTCTCGTAGAATTCACGACGGCGCAGCTCGGTCAGCACACCGGCCTTCTCGCAGGCGCGCTTGAAGCGACGCAGGGCGGCGTCGAAGTATTCATTCTCACGGATGCGGACGCTGGGCATTCGAACCTCGTTTCGGACCTGTCGTCACCCGGCCGTCGCCGGGCGAAAGAGCCGGAAATTGTATTGATGTTCCCCGGAAAAATCAAAGACAAAGGAGAAAATGCCTGTGGGGGGCCCCGCCTGAGGGTCCTGGGCATCGAATCCTCCTGCGACGAGACCGCGGTGGCCGTCTATGACGGCGAGCGGGGGCTGCTGGCGGACGAGGTTTTCAGCCAGTTCGACCTGCATGCCGCCTGGGGCGGCGTGGTGCCGGAACTGGCCGCCCGCGACCATATCCAGCGCCTGCTGCCGATGGTCAGGGCGACCCTGCAGGCGGCCGACACGCGGCCCGGGGAGATCGGCGGCGTGGCCTATACGGCGGGGCCCGGGCTGGTCGGCGCCCTGCTGGTGGGCGGGGCGGTCGCCGAGAGCCTGGCCTGGGCCTGGGGCGTGCCGGTCATCGGCGTGCACCACCTCGAGGGTCACCTGCTGGCGCCCATGCTGGAGCCGGACCCGCCGCCGTTCCCGTTCGTGGCGCTCCTCGTCTCCGGCGGGCACACCATGCTGGTCGAGGTGGCGGGCCTCGGCGATTACCGCATCCTGGGCGAATCGCTGGACGATGCGGCCGGCGAGGCCTTCGACAAGACCGCCAAGCTGCTCGGGCTGGGCTACCCGGGCGGCGCGGCGCTGGCTGAGCTGGCCGAGGGCGGCAGGCCGGGCGTGTTCGAGTTCCCGCGCCCGATGATGGACCGCCCGGGGCTCGACTTCAGCTTCAGCGGCCTCAAGACGGCGGCGGTCGTGGCGGTGCGCGACCGGGCGCTGGATCCGCAGGCGCGCGCGGACCTGGCCTGCGGTTTCCAGGCGGCGGTCGTGGACACGCTCATCGGCAAGACGCTGCGCGCCCTGGACGCGACGGGGCACGAGCGCCTGGTGATCGCCGGCGGCGTGGGCGCGAACCGCCGGCTGCGGGAAGGGCTGGCGGCGGCGGCGGCGGCACGCGGCGTGCGGGTGCACTATCCGCGCCCCGGGTTCTGCACCGACAATGCCGCCATGATCGCCTACGCGGGCTGGTGCAGGCTGCGGGCCGGCGAAACCGCCGGCACCGCCGCGCGCGCCCGCGCGCGCTGGCCCCTGGACGAACTGCGGCCGCCGCATGGCGCCCGCCCACCCGCCGCGCCGGCGGCCGCACGGGACTGACGCATGGACAAGATCTTCCTCACCGCGCTGACCACCGAGACGGTCATCGGCATCTTCGACTGGGAACGCGAGGTCAAGCAGACGATCTCGATCGACCTGGAGATGTCGGCCGACATCCGCGCCGCGGCGCGCACCGACACGATCGCCGCCACGCTCAACTACAAGGCGGTCGCCAAGCGGGTGCTGGCGTTCGTGCAGGACAGCCGCTACCAGCTGGTGGAGACGCTGGCGGAACAGGTCGCGCGCATGATCCTGCGCGAGTTCCCGGTGGACTGGCTGAAACTCACCGTGCACAAGCCCGGGGCGATCCGTTTCTCCCGCGACGTGGGCGTCGTGATCGAGCGCTCGCGCGCGGATCTCGACGATGCCTGACGCCTACGTCGCGGCCGGCAGCAACGTGCGGCCGCGCACCCACCTGCGCCGCGCCGTCGGCCTGCTGCGCGAACGCTGGCCGCAGCTCGAGGTCTCGCAGGCCTATGCCAACCCGGCGGTGGGCTTCACGGGCGACGATTTCATCAACCTCGTGCTGCGGCTGCCTGCGGCGGGACCGTTGCCCGAGCTGCTCGAGGCGCTGCACGAGATCGAGGCGCAGTGCGGGCGGGAACGCGAGTCGCCGCGCTGGGCGCCGCGCAGCATGGACCTCGATGTACTGCTGTACGGCGATGTGGCCGGCGAGTTTCCGGGCGTCGTGCTGCCGCGGCCGGACCTGGTGCGGCGCGCGTACATGCTGCGGCCGCTGGCCGAGCTCGCGCCCGGCCTCGTTCACCCGACGCTCGGGCGCACGATGGCCGGGTTGTGGCAGGCCTTCGCCGGCGGGGCGCACGCGATGCGCGCCGTCAGCCTCGAGGGCGAGGATTGAACGTCCCGCTAGAGCCCGCCGCCGAGGCTGCGGCCGCCATCCACGGCCAGGATCTGCCCGGTGACGTAGGGCGCCTCGGCCGCGAAGAACAGCGCGGCGCGCGCGACATCCCGCGGCGAGCCGCGGCGCTTGAGCGCCGTGCGCGCGATGATCTGATCCTTGATACCGGCATCGAGGTCGTCCTCGGGCCACAGCACCGGGCCCGGCGCGATGCCGTTGACGCGCACTTCCGGCGCGAGCTCCCGCGCCAGCGAGCGCGTCAGCATGGCGAGGCCGGCCTTGGCCGCGCAATAGGCGGGATGCCCCTTGAGCGGCCGCTGCGCGTGGATGTCCAGCAGGTTGATGATCAGGCCGCCGTTCTGCCTCAGCTGTCCCGCCGCCGCCTGCGCCAGGAACATGGGCGCGCGCAGGTTGATGCCGAGCAGGTCGTCCCACTGCGCCGCCGTGACCTCGCCGACCGGCGTTGCGTAGAACGTGGAGGCGTTGTTGACCAGGATGTCGAGCCGGCCAAAGGCGCCGACCACGGTCGCCACGAGGCCCTGCAGCGCCGCGAGGTCGAGCAGGTCGCATTGCACGCCCAGCGCGGAACGGGCGCGCCGGGCGTTCAGCGACTGCACCAGCGCCTCGGCATCCGCCGCGGACGACCGGTAGTGGACGACGACCTGGGCGCCGGCGCCGTGGAATTCGCGCACGATGGCGGCGCCGATGCGCCGCGCGCTGCCCGTGACCAGCGCGACCTGGCCGGCCAGCGGCGCCGCGCGGCCCGGGTCGACTGCCTCGCCGGATGAATCGCCGTGCATGGCACAAACATACCTGAAAGCCGCGGCGGCCCGCCATGTTGACGGCGCTGCCGCCGCCGGCGCCGTCCGCCGCCGAGGCCGCGCACTCGGCGCGGCTGGCGGCGCTGATCCGGCAGGAACTCGCCGTGGCCGGCGGCTGGATGCCGTTCCCGCGGTTCATGCAGCTGGCGCTGTACGCGCCGGGTCTCGGCTACTACAGCGCAGGCAGCCACAAGCTCGGTGCGGGCGGCGACTACGTCACGGCCCCCGAGCTCACGCCGCTGTTCGCGCGCTGCATGGCGGCGCAGGTGGCGCGGCTGCTGGACGCCGTGGGCGGCGGCGACGTGCTCGAGGCGGGCGCCGGCAGCGGTGCGCTGGCCGCGGGGCTGCTCGAGGCGCTGGCTGCGCGCGGCACGCTGCCGCGCCGCTACCTGATCCTCGAGGTCAGCGCGGACCTGCGCGAACGGCAGCGCGCGACGCTGGCGGCCCGGGCGCCGGCGCTGGCGACGCAGGTGACCTGGATCGACCGGCCGCCGCAGGCGGCGTGGCGCGGCGTCGTCGTGGCCAACGAGGTGCTGGACGCGCTGCCGGTGGAGCGCTTCCGCGTGCAGGAGCGGGGGCTCGAGTCGCTGGGCGTGGTCGCGGCGGGCGATTCGTTCGCGTTCGCGGCGCGGCCCGCGCCGCAGGACGTGGCCGCGGTGCTGGCCACCCGCCTCGCGCGCTGCGGCGCGCTGGCGGCGGGTTACGAGAGCGAGGTGTCGCTGCTGGTCGGGCCGTGGGTCGCCGAACTGTCGCGTGCCCTGGAATGCGGCGGCCTGCTGCTCGCCGACTATGGCCTGCCGCGCGCGCAGTACTACCATCCGTCGCGCAGCCACGGGTCGCTGACCGCGTTCCGCCGGCACCACCAGGTCGCGGATGTCCTGGCGCTGCCCGGCTTGCAGGACATCACGGCGTGGGTAGACTTCACCGCCGTCGCCGAGGCGGCCGCCGACGCGGGCCTGGCGGTGGCGGGCTTCGCCACGCAGGCTCATTTCCTGCTGTCCACGGGCCTGGAGCGGGAACTGGCCGCGGCGGGCGACGGCCTCGACGGCGGCGCGCAGGCGCGGCTCTCACAGGCGGTGGCTACACTGATGCTGCCGGGAGAGATGGGCGAGCGCTGCAAGGTCATGCTGTTGACGCGCGGCGTGGCGGACGTGGCCGTCGGCTTCACGTTCCGCGACCTCACCGCGACTCTCTAGGGCCTGTTAATACTTATGGCATCACTGCGTTGCAGGTCCACATGGCTTCAGCCAAGGCGCGAGGTGCGAAGTGTGGTCATTCCACATGAGCGGCGAGCAACGCCGGCTGAAGCCATGTGGGCCGCAACCCTGCGGGACCGGGCTCTTACCGAGCGGGGCCTCGTTGCTCTTCCCTCATGTACATTCAGTACATATCGGTCATCGCGCCTTGCCCCGCTCGGTAGGAGCCGCGGTCGCAGCGATGCCATAAGTGTTAACAGGCCCTAGGAGACGCACTTGGACTTGTTGCAGGCGGCGATACTCGCGTTCGTACAGGGACTGTCCGAGTTCCTGCCCATCTCCAGTTCCGGACACCTGATCCTGGTGCCGAACTTCCTGGGCTGGGGCGACCAGGGGCTGGCCTACGACGTGGCGGTCCACGTCGGCACGCTGCTGGCCGTCGTCGCCTACTTCCGCGGGCAGCTGGCGGCGATGATCCGCGAGGGGTTGGGCTGGCGGCCGTCGCAGCCGCTGAGCCCCGACGCGCGCCTCGCCTGGTGCATCGTGCTGGCGACGCTGCCGGTCGGGCTCGCCGGGCTGGCCTTCGCCGGGCTGATCGAACAGCACCTGCGCAACCCGCTGTTCGTGGCCGGCACGCTGTCGCTGTTCGGCGTGCTCATGTGGGTGGCGGACCGGCTGGGCCGCCAGCAACGCGACGAGTACACGGTCGGCTGGCGCGAGGCCGTCATCATCGGCTCTGCCCAGGCCCTGTCGCTGATGCCCGGCACGTCGCGCTCGGGCATCACGATCACCGCGGGGCTGGCGCTCGGCATGACGCGTTCCGCCGCGGCGCGCTTCTCGTTCCTGCTGGCCGTGCCGGGCATCGCGCTGGCCGGCGTGTACGAGCTGGGGCAGCTCCTGTCCTCGGGGGACGTCATCGACTGGCCCGCGCTGTCGCTGGGCCTGGTGGTGTCGGCGGTGACGGGCTACGCCTGCATCCACGTGCTGCTGAAGTTCATCGAGCGCTTCGGCCTGCTGCCGTTCACGCTCTACCGCCTGCTGCTGGCGGGCGTCATCGTGATGACCTTCGCCTAGCGCTCTAGCAGCCAGCGCTGGCGCACGCTGGGGTCTGACCCTTCCGAGATCGGGGTCTGACCCCGTTCGGGGTCTGACCCCTCCTGACTACCTGCGACGAAACAGCACCGCGAGCGCGCGGGATCCGGTCGTGTCTGCGGCAGCCAGAAGGGTGGTTGGCGCAAGCGGCCCGGGGTCGCTCGCTCAGTCGATCTTTATTCGCTCGCCGACCCCGGGCCGCCTGCGCCTGCCCGCCCAGGGTCTGACCCCTCTCAGGGGTCTGACCCTTCCGGAGCGTTGGTCACGGCACCACCGGCGAGCGCGCGAGGTGGTCGTGGTCCCCTAAGCGAGCGACTTTCTTCGGAGCGAGCGTGGGGACCCGACCGGATCCCGCGCGCTCGCGATAGCGGTGCCGTCGTGAGTGGTCCGTGAGAGGGGTCAGACCCCCGATGAGAGGGGTCAGACCCCAAAGAGGCCAGACCCCTGAGAGGGGTCAGACCCCAAAGAGGCGAGTCAGGCCCCGGTCGGGAGGCCGCGCAGGAAGTCGGTGACCGCAGCGAGCCGCCTGGCCCGCAGCGCCGCGCCGACCGCCTCACCCGACAGGCCGCGCCGTTCGGCGGGCTCGAGATCCGCAGCCAGTGCCGCATCCAGCGCGCCGCCCAGGCGTTGCGCCTGCGGATAGGGCTGGTCCGCCCAGCCGCCACGGCCCCGCACGTCCGCCTCGCAGGCCACCAGGAACTCGCGGAACCGTTCCGGCCGGCGCAGCGCGTCGCAGCGCTCCAGCAGCTTGAACACCGTCTCGGGCCGCAGTTCCAGGGCACGGTGCGCCAGCCCGTGCCAGCGCGCGGCCAGCTCGGCCAGGTCGCGGTAATCGTTGGGAACGCGCAGCCGCGCGGCCAGCTTCGCCACCATGCGCGCGCCGCGATCCTCGTGGCCGATGTGGCTGGGCCAGCGCGCACGCGGCGTCGTGCCCTTGCCCAGGTCGTGCATCAGGGCCGCGAAGCGGATGCGCGGACTGTCGGTGAGCGCCGCGGCGGCGCGCATGACCAGGAGCATGTGCGTGCCGGTGTCCACTTCCGGGTGCCAGCGCGCCGGCTGCGGCACGCCCCACAGCGCGTCGAGCTCGGGGAAGACGCGCGCCAGCGCGCCGCAGGCGCGCAGCACCTCCAGGTACACGTCGGGGCGCGGCTCGGCGAGCGCGGTGGCCGTTTCCTGCCAGACGCGTTCCGCGACCAGCGCGTCGGCCTCGCCGGCGACGACCATGGACCGCATGAGGTCCAGCGTCTGCGGCGCGACGGTGAAGCCCAGCGGCGCGTAGCGCGCCGCGAAACGCGCAACCCGCAGGATGCGCACCGGATCCTCGGCGAATGCCTGCGAGACGTGCCGCAGCACCCGCGCCTCGATGTCCTGCCGGCCGCCGTGCGGGTCCACCAGCCGGCCGTCCGCGGCGCGGGCCATCGCGTTCAGCGTGAGGTCGCGGCGCTGCAGGTCGTCCTCGAGCGTCACGTCCGGCGCGCAGTGCACCTCGAAGCCGCGGTAACCCCGCGCCACCTTGCGCTCGGTGCGCGCCAGGGCGTACTCCTCGTGGGTGCGGGGGTGCAGGAAGACCGGGAAGTCGCGGCCGACCGGGCGGAAACCGTCGCGCACCAGCTCCTCCGGCGTCGCGCCGACCACGACCCAGTCGCGCTCGGTGACCGGCAGGCCGAGCAACTCGTCCCGGACCGCACCGCCGACCAGATAGACTTCCATCGACTCATGTTACCGGAAGCTCCCCGCAATCCAGCAGTCCTGCGCCTGGCCGGCGCGGTCCTGTCCTGCGCGATGCTGAGCGGCTGCTACCTGGCGCACGTGGCGGGCGGGCAGGCGGCGCTCAACGCCAGCCGCACGCCGATCGGGGAGTTGCTGGCGGACCCGGCCACGCCGGAGCAGGTGCGGGAACGGCTCGAGTACGTCGCGCGGGCGCGGCAGTTCGCGTCGCAGACGCTGGCGTTGCCCGACAACGGCAGCTACCGCAGCTATGCCGACCTCGGCCGTCCGCACGTGGCCTGGAACGTCTTCGCCGCGCCGGAGTTCTCCGTGCAGCCGCGGCGCTGGTGCTTCCCGATCGCCGGGTGCGTGGCCTACCGGGGATACTTCGACGAGGCGCGGGCCGTGCGCTACGCGCGACGGATGCAGCGGCGCGGCGAGGACGTGTATATCGCCCCCGTGGCCGCGTACTCGACGCTGGGGCACTTCGACGACCCGGTGCTGTCCAGCATGCTCGAGTACCCGGACGTGGAACTCGCGGCATTGCTCTTCCACGAACTGGCCCACCAGGTGGCGTACGTGCCGGGCGACAGCGCGTTCAACGAGGCCTTCGCGATGACGGTCGAGTTCGAGGGCGCGCGGCGCTTCCTGGCCGCGAACGGCCGTGAGGACGAACTGCAGGCGTTCCTCGAGACGCGCCGGCGATTTGCCGCGACCGCGGACCTGGTGACGGAAACGCGCGGCAGGCTCGCGGCGCTGTACGCCGCCGGCGACAACCCGGCGGTGCTGCGCGACGCCAAGCAACGCGAGCTGGAGCGGCTCGTTGCCGAGTACGAACGCCTGCGTGACGGCTGGACGGCCGGCCGCAACATGGACCGGCTGATGAGCGGCAGCTGGAACAACGCCCGACTGGCGGCCATTTCCACCTATCACCGCTGCGTACCCGGCATGCAGCGGCTGCTGGCCGAGGCGGGCGGCGACCTGCCGGTCTTCTACGCCGCGGCGCGCAGGCTGGGCGCCGGGCCGCAGGCGGTTCGCGCCCGGCTGCTGTGCGACGAGTGAATCAGCGGCCGGCGCTGCGGCGGAACGCGGCCAGCCGGCTCCTGCCGCCCTCCAGGCCGAGGTAGCGGGGCACGATGTCGCGCATCGGGTGCGGGCGCATGCCGAGGCGTCCGAAGCCGTCCACCGAGCAGACGCTGTCACGCGTGAGCGACAGGTAGTTGTCGGTCGAGAACGGCTTGCCCGGGACGAAGTCCATGACGGCCGCCTGCAGCCGCGAGACGGCGTCGGGCAACCCCACGATCGCGCGCCGCAGCCCCAGCTGGTCGCGCACGAAACAGACGATTTCGCGCAGCGTCAGCACGTCCGGGCCGCACAGCTGGTAGGTCTGCCCGGCGCTGGCGTCGTCCTCGAGGCAGCGCAGCATGGCCCCGACCACGTCTTCGATCCACACGGGCGACAGCCGGGCCTGCGGCCTGGCCAGCGGCAGCCACAGCGGCAGGATCCGCAGCAGGCTGGCGAAGCGGTTGATGAAGGAGTCGCCCGAGCCGAAGATCACCGACGGCTGGAAGATCGTCCAGCGGAAGTCCGCACTGCCCGCCTCCTTTACGATGCGCTCGGCCAGGCCCTTCGACCGCAGGTAATGGCTCGGGCCGCGCTCGGCGTCGGCGTTCAGCCCGCTCATCTGCAGCAATCGCGAAACGCGCGCGCGGCGGCAGGACCTCACCACCGTGCGCGCCAGCTCGGTGTGGGCGTGCAGGAAGCCCCGGCCGTCCCGGCCGGGCTCGTTCAGGATCCCGACCAGGTTGACCACCGCATCGTGGCCGCGCAGCGCCCCGGTGAGCTGCTCGTCGTCGTGCACGTTGCAACGCACGATGCGCGCAGCGGGCAGCACGCGCAGGTGCTTGGCGCGTTCCGGGTCGCGGGTCAGCACGGTCACGCGGTGCCCCGCGCGCACGAACGCCGCGCACAGGTGCGTGCCGACGAAGCCGGATCCCCCCAGGACGCAGACGTTGCGTGCCGCCATGGCCCGATTATAGGGAGCGGCGCGGCGCCGTCACTGCACGGGCAGGATCAGCGTCTGGTTGCCGCGCCGCACGGTCAGCAGGAACGCCTTGCGCTGGCCGATCGCGTCGCGGAAGGCGCGCAGGTTGGCGACCCGCGTGCGGTCCACCGCCACGATGACGTCGTCGGCGCGCAGCCCGATACGGCTCGCGGGGCTGCCCTGCTCGACGGCACGCAAGAGCACGCCGCCTCCCGGCACCTGTTCCGGCGCGGCGTCACTCAGGTCCGCGCCCGCCAGTGCGGGATGCACCTGTGCGGCCTCGGCGGCCGCCATTTCCGGCTGTTCGCCGATCGTGGCGGTCAGCTGGCGGGGCTTGCCCTCGCGCAGGACGCCCAGCCGGACCTGCTCGCCGATGCGCGCCATGCCGATCAGGTTGCGCAGTTCGCTGGCGCCCTTGACGGGCTTGCCGTCCACGGAGGTCACGACGTCACCGGCCTCGATGCCCGCCCTGGCGGCGGCCGAGCCCTCGGCGACCTGCGACACCAGCGCGCCCTGCACGTCGTCAGCCAGGCCCAGGCTCTTCCGGAACTCGGCCGTCAGGCTCAGGATGGTCACGCCCAGCACGCCGCGCTTCACCTCGCCGAACTCGATCAGCTGCTGCATGACCTGCTTGACCATGTTCGAGGGGATCGCGAAACCGATGCCCATGTTGCCGCCGGACTGCGACAGGATCGCCGTATTGATGCCGACCAGCTCGCCGCGCAGGTTGACCAACGCGCCCCCCGAATTGCCGGGATTGATCGCGGCGTCGGTCTGCACGAAGTTCTCGTAGCCCTCGGGGTTGATCCCCGAGCGGCCGAGCGCGCTGACGATGCCCGAGGTGACCGTGTGCTGCAGCCCGAACGGGTTGCCGATCGCCACCACGTAGTCACCGACCCGCAGCGCGGACGAATCCGCCAGGCTGATGTCGGTCGGCAGCGCCGCGTCGGTCACCTTGATGACCGCCACGTCCGAGCCCTTGTCGGTCCCCACCACCTCGGCCTTGAGTTCACGGTCGTCCACCAGCGTGACGGTGATCTCGCTGGCGTTCTCCACGACGTGGGCATTGGTGACGATGTAGCCGCCGCGCGCGTCCACGATCACGCCCGAGCCGGCGCTGCGGAACTCGCGCTCGCGCGGCGCACCGCCCGGCGGGGTGCCGAAGAAACGGCGGAAGAACGGGTCGTCGAAGAACGGGTTGCGCGGCGCCTGCACGGTGCCGCGCACACCGATGTTCACGACGGCCGGCGCGACGCGCTCGATGACGGGCGCCAGGCTGGGCAACGGCTGCCCGTCGGCCTGCGCGGGCAGGGTGGTGCTGGCGACGGCCGGGAAGGCGAACGCCGTCAGCGCGGCGATCAGGAAGCCGGTGGCTCGGTTCATCTGGGGGAAACCTCTTTGCGCGTGAAGGACGGCGCCGGATGCGCGGTCAACGGGGCATTCTGACCGGCGGGGCGCCGCGCAAGTTCCTCGGGGCGATCCTGTCCCGCCCGGCCGGGATGCGCCGCCGGGGCGCGATCGCCCCGGCGGACGCCGGTTCAGGCGGCCTCGACCGAAATGCGCCGCGGCATGACCTGCGGGTGCTTCGGGATGGTCACTTCCAGGACGCCATTGGTGTGCCTGGCCTTGACCGAGGCGGAGTCGGCCGTGTCGGGCAGGCTGAAGCGCCGGAAGAACTCGCCGCTGACGCGCTCGACGCGGCGGAAGCCGTGCTCCTCGTCACGCTGCTCGAGCGTGCGCCGGCCGCGGATCGTCAACACGCCCTTCTCGAGCGTCACGTCGATGGACTTGGGATCGACGCCCGGCAGGTCGGCGTGCAGGACCCACTGCTTGTCTTCCTCGCGGATGTCCATGGCGGGCAGCCACGCGGCAAGCGAACCCGCTTCGTCGGCGGCGGCGCCCGCGGGCAGGTTCATCAGTCGGTCCAGGTCACGGTGCAGGCGGTTCACCAGTCGCCAGGGTTCATGCAACACGACGTTCATGGGTTGGTCCTCCTCTTGCCAGTGTCGTGACGCGAACAAATCGCGCTCACCACTGACATATGGACGCTGTGCCCGCTTTCAAGTCGCCGCCGGGCCCGCCCGGTGGATAAGCTGTGCGCCCCCTGTGCCTCTGCGGTGCATACCAGATGTTGTGCCTTGCACAAATTGCGGCTTGACAAACGCACTATGTCGGGGTCTCCGGAAAATCGGTTAAATTGGTCTTGCAATTCTTTGAAAAGTAAGCGTTAAATTAGGGCAGTCCCAAAGAGAGAAAGTCCTTGACACCCACTGCCAAGGAAAAATACTTTAGGTACCCTGACACAACATCTTGTGGTTGCCATGTGCGGCCGCAGGTAGCGTCAGAAGAACAGCAGGGATTCCCGGGGGAAAGTCACGGAAACCGCCCAGTCGGCGGTTTTGCACCTCTTCCGGAGTCCCATTTGAACTAATTGCGCCCACGGGCGCACGCGCACCTGACGGAGCGACGAACGCGACATGAGCACGGCGGCCAGGGTGGAGCCCAAGAGCGTAGACCAGATTTCTTTCCAGGAAGCGTCGCTGGATATCTGGGACAAGAAGTACCGGCTCACCGCGAAGGACGGCACACCGATCGACCGGACGATGGACGACACCTGGAAGCGCGTCGCGCGCGCGCTGGCCGAGGTCGAGCCCGCGGAGCTGCGCGAGCACTGGTACGAGCGCTTCCTGTGGGCGCTGCGCAATGGCGCGATCCCGGCCGGCCGCATCATGTCGAACGCCGGCGCGCTCGACCACAAGCCGGCGACCTCGACCATCAACTGCACGGTGTCCGGCACCATCCGCGACTCGATGGACGACATCCTCGACAAGGTCCACGAGGCCGGGCTGACGCTCAAGGCCGGCTGCGGCATCGGCTACGAGTTCTCGACGCTGCGGCCGCGCGGCGCGTACGTGTCCGGCGCCGGCGCCTACACCTCGGGCCCGCTGTCGTTCATGGATATCTACGACAAGATGTGCTTCACGGTGTCGTCGGCCGGCGGTCGCCGCGGCGCACAGATGGGCACTTTCGACGTCGGCCATCCCGACGCCGCGGACTTCATCCGCGCCAAGCGCGAGAACGGCCGGCTGCGGCAGTTCAACCTGTCGCTGCTGGTGACCGACGAGTTCATGCAGGCGGTGCGCGACGACGGCGAATGGAAGCTGGCGTTTCCGCTGTCGGTCCGCGAGTACGACCCGGCCGAGCAGGACCTCGGCGACGCCAGCCGCTTCGTCTGGCGGGAATGGCCGTCCACCGACGGCTACGTCGTCAACGACGACGGCCTGGTCGCCTGCCGCGTGTACAAGGCGCTGCCGGCGCGCCGCCTGTGGGACGTCATCATGGCGTCCACCTACGACTTCGCCGAGCCGGGCTTCGTGCTCATCGACCGCGTCAACGAGATGAACAACAACTGGTGGTGCGAGAACGTGCGCGCCACCAACCCCTGCGGCGAGCAGCCGCTGCCGCCGTATGGCTCGTGCCTGCTGGGCTCGGTCAACCTGACGCGCTTCGTGCGCCAGCCGTTCACGGCCGACGCGGAGTTCGACTGGGACGAGTACCGCGAGGTGGTGCGGGTGTTCACGCGGATGCTCGACGACGTCGTCGAGATCAACGGCCTGCCGCTCGGCCGGCAGCGCGAGGAGATCCGCCGCAAGCGCCGCCACGGCATGGGCTTCCTGGGCCTCGGCTCGACCTTGACCATGCTGCGCATGAAGTACGGCTCGAAGGAATCGGTGGCGTTCACCGAGAACGTGGCGCGCGAGATGGCGGTCGCCGGCTGGGAAACGGCGCTCGAGCTGGCGCGCGAGAAGGGCCCCGCGCCGATCATGACCGAGGAGTTCGCGGTCACGCGCGAGATGCTGCGCAAGCGGCCGGAGATGGTCCGTGACGGCTGGAAGGTGGGCGACCACATACCGGGCCGCATCCTGCACGCCCGCTACAGCCGCTACATGCAGCGCCTGGCCGGCGGGACGCCCGGGCTGGTCAAGGAGCTCGAGTCGGTGGGCGCGCGCTTCACCCACCACACGTCCATCGCCCCGACCGGCACCATCTCGCTGTCGCTGGCCAACAACGCCAGCAACGGCATCGAGCCGACCTTCGCGCACCACTACTTCCGCAACGTGATCCGCGAGCGCCGCAAGACCAAGGAGCGCGTGGACGTCTATTCCTTCGAGTTGCTGGCCTACCGCGAGCTGGTCAACCCGCGCGCCATGCCGAACGGCACCAGTGCGGCGGAGCAGCTGCCCGAGTACTTCGTCACGGCCGAGGACATCGGCCCGCGCGAGCACGTGGACATCCAGGCCGCGGCGCAGAAGTGGGTGGATTCATCGATCTCGAAGACCGCCAACGTGCCGACCGACTTCGACTACGAGAAGTTCAAGGACATCTACCTGTACGCGCACGAGAAGGGGCTGAAGGGCTGCACGACGTTCCGCTTCAACCCCGAGGCCTTCCAGGGCGTGCTGGTCAAGGAAGAGGACCTGAAGAACACGACCTACGTTTTCACGCTGGAGGACGGCAGCGAGATCGAGATCAAGGGGGACCAGGAGGTCGAGTACGACGGCGAGTCGCACACGGCGGCCAACCTGTTCGACGCGCTCAAGGAAGGCTACTACGGCAAGTTCTGACGCCGCGCTGGCGGCAAGAGACGGGGCATGAGCAAGGTCTGCATCGACAAGAAAATCGTCAAGTTCCGCGTGCGGCGCCTCGAGGCCGACAAGGCGACGGCGGAGCGCGGCGACGCGCGGGTGCGCAAGGACGCGGCGGGCAAGGTCGTGTGGATGCACGAGAAGCTCGAGCGCCCGGAGGTCCTGATCGGCTCGACCTACAAGATCAAGACGCCGGTGTCGGACCACGCCATGTACGTCACCGTCAACGACATCGTCCTCAACGAGGGCACCGAGCACGAGCACCGGCGGCCGTTCGAGATCTTCATCAACTCGAAGAACCTGGACCACTTCCAGTGGATCGTGGCGCTGACGCGGATCCTCTCGGCGGTGTTCCGCAAGGGCGGCGACGTGGCGTTCCTGATCGAGGAACTGAAGGCGGTCTTCGACCCGCGCGGCGGCTACTGGCAGCCGGGCGGCAAGTTCATGCCGTCGATCGTCGCCGAGCTCGGCTTCGTCGTGGAACGGCACCTGCAGTCCATCGGCATGATGCCGGTGCAGCAGATGGACGAGGCGCGCCTCGCGCTGGTCGAGTCCAAGCGCGCCGAGTGGGAGCAGCGCAACAAGCAGGCCGACGCTTTCGCCAGCCAGAGCTACCCGCAAGGCGCACAGTTGTGTACCCGCTGCAACACGATCGCCGTCGTCATGATGGACGGGTGCATGACCTGCCTGTCCTGCGGCGACTCGAAGTGCGGCTGAGGGCCTGAACCGGGTTCCGCCCCGGCGGTTTAAACGCACGCGCTGGCCGGGTCCCCGCCCGGCATCCCCGCGACAGCGTGGCGCGCGTGTGACTCCCAGGCGGCCTCCGGGCCGCCTTTTTTCGGCGCCCGGGCGGCGCAGGACGGCGTTGCGCATGCAAGACAGGCAATCGGGCCGCGTGGCGGCCGCAGCCTCCCTGGCCGCGATCGTGCTGGCGGGTTGCGGCACGCTGCAGGCCTATGAGGGCGCACGCCTGCCGGCTGCGGCGCGGGCCACGGTGCGGGCCGATCCGGTGTTCTCGGCCGGCCTGCCGGTGCAGGTCGTGCTGCGCAAGGCCGGCGAGTGGACCGTGCCGGCCCGCCACGCCGCGGTGGAACTCGCGCCGGGCCGCACCGTGCTGCTGGTGGACTGCCGCATCGCCGCCACGGGCGCCACGGCGCGCTTTGCGGTCGAGGCGGAACTCGAGGCCGGCCGTCGCTACCGCCTCGAGGCTGATGCCACCGCGCAACGCTGCACGGCGGTGCGGCTCGAGCCCGGCTGAGGCGGGCGCGCCGCGCCCGAGGCCGCGAACGTGCGCTGCGTCTCGGCGCAACTTGCGGGGGACCGACCTATAATGCGCGGCCATGAGGGTACCGACGACGCTGCTCGCAGTCCTGCTGGCGCTCGGCGCGGCGTGGCCTGCGGGCGCCGACATCTTCGAGGGCGCCCCGGACGCCATGGGGCCGGCCGAACTGGTCGTCGTCCGCAAGTCGGAGCGGCGCCTGTCGCTGTACCGCGAGGGCCGGGAGTTCCGCAACTACCGGATCTCCCTGGGGCTCAACCCGGTCGGGCACAAGCAGCGCGAGGGGGACTTCCGCACCCCGGAGGGGCGCTACCTGCTGACGCGGCGCAACGCCCGCAGCGATTTCTTCCTGGCCGTGCAGGTGTCCTACCCGAACCCGCAGGACCTCAGCCTGGCCCGCCGCCAGGGCTGGTCGCCGGGCGGCCTGATCATGATCCATGGCCTGCCGAACATCCCCAAGCACAGCCGCGAGCGCTACCTGTCCAGCGACTGGACGGACGGGTGCATAGCAGTGTCCAATGAGGACATGCTGGAAATATGGCTGCTGACCCAGGCGGACACGCCGATCGAGATCCTGCCTTGAACGACAACCGACCCGTGGACCCCGCGCACAGCGGGGCGCTGGCCACGGTCGTGCACGCGCGCGTGGCGCCGAAAGGCACCCTCGAGAACCTGTCGCAGCAGGAGGTGGACAAGCTGCTGGACCGCGGCCAGGGCGGCCTGTACCCGCTGTTCCGCCAGTGCGCGCTGGCCGTGCTCAACAGCGGCACGCTGCACGACGACGCGCGCATGATCTTCGAGGCCTACCGCGACTTCGACGTGCGCATCGTGCGCCAGCCCTGGGGCATCAAGCTCGAGATCCACCATGCGCCGGGCAGCGCCTTCGTGGACGGCGAGATGATCCGCGGCGTGAAGGAGCACCTGTTCGCGGTGCTGCGCGACATCGTCTACACGCACAACGAGGTCGTGCCGCGCTTCGACCTCAGCGACGGGCCCAGCGTCACCAACGCCGTCTTCTGCATCCTGCGCAATGCCGGGGCGCTGCAGCACGGCGGCCGCACGGACCTGGTCGTCTGCTGGGGCGGCCATTCGATCCCGCGTTACGAGTACGAGTACACCAAGCGGGTGGGCTACGAGCTGGGCCTGCGCGGGGCGGACATCTGCACCGGCTGCGGGCCGGGCGCCATGAAGGGCCCGATGAAGGGCGCGACGATCGGGCACGCCAAGCAGCGCGTGGCCAACAGCCGCTACATCGGGCTGACCGAGCCCGGCATCGTGGCCGCCGAGCCGCCCAACCCGATCGTCAACAAGCTGGTCATCCTGCCGGACATCGAGCAGCGCCTCGAGGCGTTCGTGCGGCTCGGCCACGGCATCGTGGTCTTCCCGGGCGGCGCCGGCACGGCGGAGGAGATCCTCTACCTGCTGGGCCTGTTGCTCGATCCCGCGAATGCCGAGCAGCCGCTGCCGGTCGTGTTCACGGGCCCGCGCCGCAGCGCGGACTACTGGGAGCAGCTCGACCGCTTCATCGGCGTGACGCTCGGTGCGGACGCGCAGCAGCGTTACCGGATCATCATCGACGACCCGGTGGAGGTCGCGCGCGAGATGCGCCGCGGGCTGGATGCGGTGCGCCGCCGCCGCCGCCGCACGCGCGACGCCTACAACTACAACTGGCTGCTGCAGATCCCGCGGCCGTTCCAGGTGCCGTTCGAGGTGAGCCACGAGTCCATGGCTTCGCTGGTGCTGTCGCGCGACCTGCCCGTGCACGAGCTGGCCGCCAACCTGCGGCGCGCCTTCTCCGGCATCGTGGCCGGCAACGTCAAGGAACAGGGCCTGCAGATGGTCGAGACCCACGGCCCCTTCGAGATCCGCGGCGACGCCAGCATCGGGCGGCCGCTGGACGCGCTGCTGCAGGCGATGGTGGCCCAGCGGCGCATGAAGCTGCTGGGCGATTACCAGCCCTGCTTCAAGATCGTGACCTGACCGGCCCCTGGCGCAGCCCCGCCTGCTGCGGGGCTGTGACCCAGTTCCTGTTTCCCGCGCCGTCCCGGGCGTAACGTCCCCGGCAGGACTTCCCACGGGACTTGCTCACAATGGGCGAGGAAAAAACCACGGCCACGCCGGCGTCGCGGCGCCGCCAACCGGCCGACGGCGAGCCGCCGGTCGTGTGGCATTCGAGGCACGGCGCGGCCAGCCGGCACGGCGCGATCTCGCGCCATGTCTTCACCTACGCCAACTACAAGTCCTGGGTGGAGAAGATGCGCATCGCCTGGGACGAGGAAGACGAGGCGCGCGACAGCAAGACGCCGCGGCGGCGCTGACGGCGCGGCGCCCACACCACCCCATGGAACGCCTGATCCAGATACTCGACGAGGTCGACGACCTGTGCGCGGTGCTTCGCCACCGGCTCGGCTGGTGGCCGGGGGCCCGCCGCCGCCGCCGCGCGGCCGCGCGTGCCCTGGTCTCGGCGCTGCAGCCCAGCCCTTGAAATCGGCCCGCTGAGGCCATACTCCTGAACCTGGTCCCTTGCCCGCGCGGCGGTCCGGTCGCGCGCGGCACAGCCATGCCGGGAGGACAGCAATATGTCGACCGCCCCCACCGTCGAGACCCGCGGCTTCCAGGCCGAGGTCCGCCAGCTGCTCAAGCTGATGATCCACTCGCTGTACAGCCATCGCGAGATTTTCCTGCGCGAGCTGATCTCCAATGCCTCGGACGCCTGCGACCGCCTGCGCTTCGCGGCGCTGGCGGACCCGGCGCTGGCCGCGGACGCCGGCGAGCTGGAAGTCCGCATCGACTTCGATTCGAAGGCCGGCACGCTGACGGTGACCGACACCGGCATCGGCATGACGCGGGACGAGGCCGTCGAGCACCTGGGCACCATCGCCAAGTCCGGCACCGCCGAGTTCTTCGCGCGCCTGACCGGCGACGCGCAGAAGGACAGCCAGCTGATCGGCCAGTTCGGCGTCGGCTTCTACTCCAGCTTCATCGTGGCGAGCCGCGTCGAGGTGCTGTCGCGGCGCGCGGGACAACCCGCGGCGTCGGGCGTGCGCTGGTGCTCGGAAGGCAGCGGTGAGTTCACGGTCGAGGACGTGGAGCTGGCGCAGCGCGGCACCAGCGTCGTGCTGCACCTGAAGCCGGACGCGCGGGAATTCGCCGACGCGTTCCGCCTGCGGCAGCTGGTGCGCAAGTACTCCGACCACATCGGCTTCCCGGTGCTGCTGCGCCCGGACGGGGGCCAGGGCGCCTACGACCGCGTGAATCAGGCGCAGGCGCTGTGGACGCGCCAGAAGCAGGACCTCGGCGACGACGAGTACCGCGAGTTCTACCGGCACGTGTCGCACGACCCGGGCGAGCCACTGGCCTGGAGCCACCACCGCGTCGAGGGCCGCCGCGAGTACACGACGCTGCTGTACATACCTTCCACGGCGCCATTCGACCTGTACAACCGGGAGGCGCCGCGCGGCCTCAAGCTGTACGTGAAGCGGGTCTTCATCCGCGACAACGCCGAGCAGTTCCTGCCGCTGTACCTGCGCTTCGTGCAGGGCGTGGTGGATTCCAGCGACCTGCCGCTGAACGTGTCGCGTGAGCTGCTGCAGCAGGATGCCGAGGTCGAGGCGATCAAGTCCGCCATCACCCGCCGCGTGCTCGACATGCTGGGCCGCCTCGCCGGCGAGGAACCCGACAAGTACCGCACCTTCTGGCGGGAGTTCGGCGCGGTCCTCAAGGAGGGCCTGGCCGAGGATGCCGCCAACCGGGACCGCCTCGCCGGCCTGCTCAGGTTCGCGACCACGGCCAGCGACGGCGAGGCGCAGGACAGTTCGCTCGCGGATTACGTGTCGCGCATGAAGCCGGGGCAGAAGGACGTCTACTACGTGGCGGCCGACGGCCTGGCGGCCGCGCGCGGCAGCCCGCACCTCGAGACGCTGCGCGCCCACGGCATCGAGGCGCTGCTGTTGACCGACCGCATCGACGAATGGGTCATCCGCCACCTCGAGGAGTACGACGGCCGGCCGCTGCGCGACGCGGGACGCGGCACGCTGGACCTGGCCGCCATCGTGCCGGAAGGCGAGCGCAAGGCCGCCGCCGTGTCGGAGGCCGCGCTGGAGCCGCTGTGGCAGCGGGTCGCCGCGACGCTGGGCGACCGGGTGGCCGGCGCCCGCGCCAGCCCGCGGCTGGCCGACTCGGCGGCCTGCCTGGTGCGCGAGGAACACGACCTGGGGCCGCAGCTGCGCCGCGTGCTGGCGGCTGCCGGGCAGGCGTTGCCGCCATCGCGGCCGTGGCTCGAGCTGAATGCCGGTCACCCGCTGGTGCAGCGCCTGCAGGAGCTGCCGGACGGCGAGTCCTTCGACGAGCTGGCCGCGCTCTTGCATGAGCAGGCCGTGCTGGTCGAGGGCGGCACGCTGGAGGACCCGGCCGGCTTCGTGCGCCGCGTCAACCGGCTGATCGGCGGCGGCGTGGCGCCGGGCCGCATCATCACCCCCGGCGACGGGCGCTAGCGGGCGTTCCACCGTGGCGGGCCTGCCTGCCTATAATCGGGCCTGCACGCAATGCGCGGGGCCGGGCCCCGCAGGTGAGGCGCCATGCCGGACAAGGTCCCGAGCCGGGAGGAACTGAAGGCGCGACTGACGCCCGAACAGTTCTATGTGACCCAGGACAAGGGCACGGAACGGGCGTTCAGCGGGCGCTACTGCCACAACGAGGAACGCGGCACCTACAGCTGCGCCTGTTGCGGCCAGGAGCTGTTCTCCTCCGACACGAAGTACGACTCGGGTTCCGGGTGGCCGTCGTTCTGGCTGCCGCTGGCCGGCGACCGGGTCGTCGAGCGGCGCGACCTGAGCCACGGCATGGTGCGCGTCGAGGCGGCCTGCGCCCGTTGCGGGGCGCACCTCGGGCACGTCTTTGAGGACGGTCCCGAGCCGTCCGGCCTGCGCTACTGCATCAATTCCGCCGCGCTGGGCTTCCAGGAGTCCGGCGCGTGAGGCGCGGGGCCGCGGCGCTGCTGGCGTCGTGCTGGCCGGGACTGGCGGCTGCGGCCCTCGTCGCGGCCGGGCCCGCCGAGCCCGCGCCGGCGGCGGCGCCCGCGGGTGCCGATGCCGAAGTGGCGGCGGCGAACGAGGCGGCGCCGCATCCGGTGCCGCCGGTGGCCGCCAGCACGGCCGGCCCCCAGCTGCTGATGGAAGACCTGCGGGACGGCGCCGGCATCGAGGCCCGCGCCGGCATGATCCTCGCGGTGCACTACACGGGCTGGCTGTACGACCCGGCCGCCTTCGGCTATCGCGGCCGCCAGTTCGACAGCTCGCGGGAACGCGGCCGGCTGTTCGTCTTCGAGCTAGGCGCCGGGCGGGTCATCCGCGGCTGGGAAATCGGCGTGACCGGCCTGCGGGTCGGCGGCCTGCGGCGTCTGGTGATCCCGGCCGAACTCGCCTATGGCAGCCGCGACGTGGGCAACGGCCTCATTCCGCCCAACTCGACGCTGGTCTTCGAGATCGAGCTGATGGGCGTCGAGTCCGTGAGTTTCACCGAGGACACCAGGTAGGCTGCGACCGCCGCGCGCGGCAACGAGGGGGAAGACCATGCATGGACCGAGGATGATGGCTGCGCTGCTCACGGCCGCGATGCTGGCGTCGGCGCCGGCGCCGGCGGCCACGGTCATTCACGCCGGCCGGCTGATCGACGGCGTTGCCGACCGGGCGGCGAGCGGCGTGACGGTCGTCGTCGAGGGCAACACCATCAGGAGCGTCGCGCCGGGCTACACGCCGCCGGGGCCGGGCGACACGCTGGTAGACCTGCGCGACGCCACGCTGCTGCCGGGCCTGATGGACATGCACGTGCACCTGACGTCCGAATACAGCCAGCGCGCGCAGCTGGACGCCTACACCAAGAGCGAGGCCGATCGGGCCCTCGATGGCGCCGTCCACGCCGAGCGCACGCTGCTGGCGGGCTTCACGACGGTGCGCGACCTGGGCGACTCGATGCTGACGTCCATCGCGCTGCGCAAGGCGATCGATGCGGGGCGGCTGCCGGGTCCGCGCATCTTCGCCGCCGGCAAGTCCATCGCCAGCACCGGCGGCCATGGCGACCCGACCAACGGCTGGGTGAACTGGCTGAGGAGCGACGATCCCGGGTTCTACAACGCGGTCTGCGACAGCGCGGACGAGTGCCGCGAGGCCGTGCGGCAGCGCTACAAGGACGGCTCCGACCTCATCAAGATCACCGCCACCGGCGGCGTGCTGTCCATCGCCCGCAGCGGCGAGGCGCCGCAATTCACGGACGCGGAGCTGCTGGCCATCATCGCCACGGCCCGCGACTACGGCATGACCGTCGCGGCCCACGCGCATGGCGCCGAGGGCATCAAGCGCGCCGTGCGTGCCGGCGTCGACTCGGTCGAGCACGGCACGTTCATGGATGAGGAGACGATGCAGCTGATGAAGCAGCGGGGGACCCGCTACGTGCCGACCATCTCGGCCGGCCGCTGGGTCTACGACCAGGCGCAGCAGCCCGGCTTCTTCCCCGATGTCGTGCGCCCCAAGGCGATCGCCATCGGCCCGCAGATCCAGCGCACCTTCGCCAGGGCGTATGCGGTGGGTGTGCCGATCATGTTCGGCACGGATTGCGGGGTCTGCCCGCACGGCACGAATGCCCGGGAATTCGAGTACATGGTCCAGGCCGGCATGCCGGTCATGGAGGCGATCCGCTCGGCCACGATCGTGCCGGCGCGTTACCTGGGCGAGGCCGACCGGCTGGGCAGCGTCGAAGCGGGCAAGCTCGCCGACCTCGTCGCCGTGCCCGGCAACCCGCTGGAGGACGTGACGGCGTTGCAGCGGGTGTCCTTCGTCATGAAGGACGGCGTGATCCACCGGCAATAGCCGGCGCCCCATGAGCGGCAGGCCACCGCCACCGGAACGCCTCTTCATCGAGGGCCCCGTGGGTCCGCTCGAGGCCGTCGTCGATCGGCCCGCAGCGATCCGGCCCGCCGGCACGGTGGCCGTCTGCTGCCATCCACACCCGGTCTACGGCGGCACGCTCGACAACAAGGTCGTGCACACGCTGGCGCGGGTCGCGCGCGACCTGGGGGTGCCGGCCATCCGCTTCAATTTCCGCGGCGTCGGCGGCAGCGTCGGTCACTACGACCAGGGCGACGGGGAGACGGCCGACGCGCTGGCGGTGGCCGAGTGGGGCCAGCAGGCCTTCGGTGCGTCCTACCTGTGGGCGCTGGGATTCTCGTTCGGCAGCTTCGTGGCCTGCCGGCTGGCGCTGGCGCACGGCGCCACGCGGCTGCTGACGGTCGCGCCGCCCGTGCAGCGGTTCGACTTCGAGACGATGCCCGTGCCGCAGTGCCCGTGGCTGGTCGTGCAGGGCGACCGCGACGAGCTGGTCGACCACACCGCCGTGACCGCGTGGTCCAGAAAGCTGGTGCCGGCGCCGCAGCTGGCGCTGCTGGCCGGCGCGGATCACTTCCTGCACGGGCGCATCACGGAACTGCGCGACAGGGCGAGGGAGTGGCTGGGGGAAGAGGGTGAGTCGGTGAGCCGTGAGCCGTGAGCCGCAGACTCTGGCGACTCACGGCTCACGGCTCACGATTCACGGCTTGTTTCCCCAAAAACAAACGGGGCGGCCCGTGCCGCCCCGTCGATGTCGCTGACCGGCGACCGAGAGTGGCCTAGACCACCATCTCGTTGAGGTTCTTCAGCGCGCGGATGCGCACCTTCTTGGAGGCCGGCTTGGCCTTGATGATCATCCTGGCGCCCGTGAAGGGGTTCACGCCCGCCCGCTCCTTGGTGGCGGCCTTCTTCACCACGCGCATCTTGCAGAGGGCCGGCAGCGTAAACACGCCAGCATTCCTCAGCGACTTCTTCATGACGCCGTTCATTGCGTCAAACACCGCCGTGACCTGCTTCTTGGTCAGGTCGGTCTGTTCGGCAATCGCAGTAATGATCTGCGACTTGGTCGGCGCCGCGTTCTTCTTCGCCATCAGCGTTCTCCTGTAGGTTGGCAAGGCGGCAGCTCAAGTCCGCCGTTTTCTCAATGGACGCGTCAAGATAGCACGGAAAAAACCGCTACATAAGAGGGTCGGACCTTATTTTCCGCTATTTTTACCGTCAGTGCGCCTCGACGGCGAACTCGCGCGTGATCCTCGCGCGCAGCACCCGCGAGGGCGCAACCCGCGGTCGCGCCTCGAACTGCAGCACGACGGGCTGGCGATCGCGCAGCTCGAACTGCGCGAGGTAGGACACGCCGCCGGCGAGCTCGAGCGTCCGGAACTCGAGCCTGCGCGGCTCGCCGAGCAGCCCGGACAGGGAGCCCGACACACTTGCGGCCACCGGCAGCGGCGGCTCGCCGGTCCGGCGTTGCAGCACGGTCAGGCTCAGCAAAGCTAGATCCTGCCTGCGGTCTATGCCGTAAGCGCTTGCCAGATCTGCAGCAAGCTCGCTGGCGAGCAGGGTGCCGTAGCGCAATTCGAAATCGACGTCGGCGACGAAACCCGGGTCCTGGTAGGGTCGCGCGGCCACCGGCGCGGGCGGCCCGCCGCCACCGCAACCGGCCAGCAGCAGGGCCAGCAATCCAGCGCCGCAGGCAACCCGGGCGGCCACGGCTCAGCGCAGCAGGATCTTGATCGCCTGCAGCGCGATGATCACGAACAGCGGCGAGAAGTCCAGGCCGCCGACCACCGGCAGCACCTGCCGCACCGGCCGCAACAGGGGGTCACACAGCGAGTTGAGCAGGCCGACCGCCGGGCTGTAGGTGCCGGGCGCGACGAACGACAGCAGCGCGAAGATGATGATGGCGAAGGTGTAGAAGTTGATGACGGTGAAGGTGGCGGCGCGCAGGGCCGACCACAGCAGCGCGCCGGCCGGCATGACGATGCCGGTGGACATCGCGAACACGACGCCGGTGGCCGCGAGCTGCGCCAGCAGGAACGCGACGACCGAGGCGGTGTCGACGCGGCCGATGGGCGGCAGCACCTTGCGGGCCGGCAGCACGAGCCAGTCGGTGAGCTTCATCACCGCCTGCGCCAGCGGGTTGCGGAAGTCGGCACGCGACCACTGCAGGAGCAGGCGCAGCAGGAACGCGTAGACGGCCAGCGTCAGCAGCGAATCGACGATGAAGATGATCGCGTCCATGGGTCACCTGCGGAGGAGTCGTGGGCCGACGGACCGGCGGCGTGCCGCAGCGCCGCCGGGGCGCTGCGACGGTATCACGGATTGGCGCCGGGTCGCCGCCACCGGCATCAGGCTGCGGCGGCCGGGGGGCGCGGGCCGAACAGGGCAGTGCCGATCCGCACGTGCGTGGCGCCCTCGGCGATCGCCTGCTCGAAGTCGCCGCTCATGCCCATCGACAGCACGTCGAGCCGGTGGCCGCGCGCCGCCAGGTCGTCGCGATGGCGCCGCAGTTCCGCGAACCACCGGCGTTGCCGGGCCGGGTCGTCCTCCTCGGGCGGGATGCACATGAGGCCGCGCAGGACCAGCTGCGGCAGGGCCGCGACCGCGGAGGCGAGCGCCGGCAGTTCCGTCGCGGCCGCGCCCGACTTGCCGGGTTCGTCGCCGATCTGCACCTGCAGGCAGACCTGCAGCGGCGGCGCGTGGTGGGGCCGCTGCGCGGCGAGGCGCTGCGCGATCTTCAACCGGTCGACGGTGTGGACCCAGTCGAAATGCGCGGCGACGGCCCGGGTCTTGTTGCTCTGCAGCGCGCCGATGAAGTGCCAGGTCGCGCGCGGGTCGTTCACCTCGAGGACCTTGGGCACCGCCTCCTGGACGAAGTTCTCGCCGTAGTCGGTGAGGCCCGCGGCAAGCGCCGCCCGGGCGGCGGCGGCGGGGTGCCCCTTGGTGACCCCGATCAGCGTGACTTCCGACGGCTCGCGACCAGCGGCCCGGGCCGCCGCGGCAATCCGGGCGCGCAGCCGTGCCAGGTTGGAGGGGGGATTCTGCGGACCAGTTAACATATTGGACGTGGGCCCCCGAGGCTATACTTCGATCGGCCGCGGTGCACGCCGATGTGATGCCGCAGCCGGGGTGCCCCTTGCCGGTCCGGACCGGCCGCCTCGATGCAGTCCCGCTGGCACGCATGGAGTCGCAATGGCCGTCGATATCGCACAACTCTTGGCCTTCGCCGTCAAGAACAACGCTTCCGACCTGCACCTGTCCGCAGGCGTGCCGCCCATGATCCGCGTGGACGGCGACATGAAGCGGGTCAACATGCCACCGCTGACGCACAAGGAAGTGCACAGCATGGTGTACGACATCATGAACGACAAGCAGCGGAAAACCTACGAGGAGTTCTTCGAAACGGACTTCTCGTTCGAGGTGCCGAGCCTGGCGCGGTTCCGCGTCAACGCCTTCAACCAGAACCGCGGCGCCGGCGCCGTGTTCCGCAACATTCCCTCGGACATCCGCACGCTGGACGACCTGAACGCGCCGAAGGTGTTCAAGGACCTGTGCCTGCTGCCGCGCGGCCTGGTGCTGGTGACGGGCCCGACCGGCTCGGGCAAGTCCACCACGCTGGCCGCGATGATCGACTACGTGAACCTGAACCGGCCGGACCACATCATCACGATCGAGGACCCGATCGAGTTCGTGCACGAGTCGAAGCGCAGCCTGATCAACCAGCGCGAAGTGCACCGCGACACGCTCGGCTTCACCGAGGCGCTGCGCTCGGCGCTGCGCGAGGACCCGGACGTCGTGCTGGTCGGCGAAATGCGCGACCTGGAGACCATCCGCCTGGCGCTGACCGCGGCGGAAACCGGCCACCTGGTGTTCGGCACCCTGCACACCAGCTCGGCGGCCAAGACCGTGGACCGCGTGGTGGACGTGTTCCCGGCGGCCGAGAAGGAAATGGTTCGCGCCATGCTCTCGGAGTCGCTGCGCGCGGTGATCTCGCAGACCCTGCTGAAGCGGCTCGGCGGCGGCCGCGTGGCGGCGCACGAGATCATGATCGCGTCGCCCGCGATCCGTAACCTGATCCGCGAGAACAAGATCGCCCAGATGTACTCGTCGATCCAGACCGGCCAGTCGCAGGGCATGCAGACACTCGACCAGTGCCTGCAGGAAATGGTGCAGAAGGGCCTGGTTTCCAAGGAAGAGGCGCGCTTCAAGGCGCAGAACAAGGACTCGATCTGACGGGCGCGCAGCGCGGAGGACACGATGGACCGGGAACAGGCGATCAAGCTCATGCAGGAACTCCTGCGCCGAATGGTCGAGCGCAAGGGCTCCGACCTGTTCGTCACTGCGGGTTTCCCGCCCGCCATCAAGGTTGACGGCGAGGTTCGCCCGCAGTCCGACAAGTCACTGGGCCCGGAGCAGTCGGCGATCATGGTGCGCGCGATCATGAACGACCGGCAGACGCGCGAATTCGACGCCACCAAGGAAGCGAACTTCGCGATCGCGCCGCTGGGCATCGGCCGCTTCCGCGTCAGCGCGTTCGTGCAGCAGGGACACGTGGGCTGCGTGATCCGCCAGATCAACTCCAAGATCCCGACCATCGAGGACCTGGAGCTGCCGGCGATCCTGAAGGACATCGTCATGTCCAAGCGCGGCCTGGTGATCGTGGTCGGCGCGACCGGCTCGGGCAAGTCCACGACGCTGGCGGCGATGGTCGGTTACCGCAACGAGAATTCGCGCGGCCACATCGTGACGATCGAGGATCCGGTCGAGTACGTGCACGCGCACCGCGGCTGCGTGGTCACGCATCGCGAGGTCGGCGTGGACACCGACAGCTGGCATACGGCGCTGAAGAACACGCTGCGCCAGGCGCCGGACGTGATCATGATCGGCGAGATCCGCGACCGCGACACCATGGAGTACGGCATCCAGTTCGCCGAGACCGGCCACGTGGTGCTGGCGACGCTGCACGCCAACAGCTCCAACCAGGCGCTGGACCGCATCATCAACTTCTTCCCGGAGGACAAGCGCGAGCAGCTGCTCATGGACATGTCGCTGAACATCCGCGCACTCGTCTCGCAGCGCCTGATCCCGCGCGAGAGCGGCGAAGGCCGCATCGCGGCCATGGAAATCATGATCGGCACGCCGCTGATCGCGGACCTGATCTTCCGGGGCGAGGTCATGAAGATCAAGGAAGTGATGTCGCGCTCGAACCGGCTCGGCATGAAGACCTTCGACCAGGCCCTGTTCGAACTGTACGAGGCGCGGCAGATCACCTACGAGGAGGCCCTGCGCAACGCCGACTCGAAGAACGAGATCCGCCTGCGCATCAAGCTCGAGAGCAAGCGCGAGGACCACCTGCAGGCCGAGGCGGGCAGCACCCTGAGAATTGCCGACGAGGAGTCCAATGAAGGCTCAATCTACTGAAACGGTTGCCGATGCCGCGCTGCTGGAGGACACCGGCAGCGGGCGGCTGAACATCAAGCCGCTGCTGCGGCTGATGGCCGAGAAGAAGGCGTCGGACCTGTTCTTCACGTCGCAGGCGCCGATCAAGATCAAGATCGAGGGCGTCATCTACCCGGTCAACAAGCGCGTGCTGTCGCCCGATGCGGTGCGGCAGATCGCGCTCAACATGATGACCGAAGACCAGATCGAGCACTTCAACAAGGAGCTCGAGATCGACTTCGCGATCTCCGAGCCGGGCGTGGGCCGGTACCGGGCGGCGGTGTTCTACCAGCGCGGCTACCCGGCCGTGGTGCTGCGCTACATCAGCGTGGACATCCCGCGCCTGGACGACCTGGGCGTGCCGGAGGTGCTCAAGGAACTGGCGATGCTGAAGCGCGGACTGGTGCTGCTGGTCGGCGCCACCGGCTCGGGCAAGTCCACCACGCTGGCGGCGATGATCGCCCACCGCAACGACGCGGCGTCGGACCACGTGCTGACGATCGAGGACCCGATCGAGTTCCTGCACCCGAACCGCAAGTCCATCATCAACCAGCGCGAGGTGGGGCTGGACACCAAGACCTTCGCGCATGCGCTGCGGGTGGCAATGCGCGCGGCGCCGGACGTCATCCTGATCGGCGAGATCCGCGACCGCGAGACCATGGAGGCGGCGATTGCGCTGTCCGGCACCGGCCACCTGGTGCTGGCGACGCTGCACGCCAACAACTGCGCCGAGACGCTCGAGCGCGCCATCAACCTGTTCCCGCGCGACCAGCACCCGCAGGTGTTCCTGGACCTGTCGCAGTACCTGCGCGCGATCGTCTCGCAGCGGCTGGTCAAGGGCCGCGACCGGCACCGCTGCCCGGCCGTCGAGGTCATGATCAACACGCCGCACATGCAGGACCTGATCAAGAAGGGCGACGTGATCAGCGTCAAGGAAGGGATGCAGAGCTCGACCGAGCGCGGCATCCAGAACTTCGACTCGGCGCTGCTGAAGCTCTACAAGGACGGCAAGATCGACTTCGAGGAGGCGCTCAGCAACGCCGACTCGCGGACCAACCTCGAGGCCCGCATCAACTTCGGTTGATCGCGACGGGTCCTTCTTCCGGCCGGGCTGGGGGTCTGACCCGTTTCGGGTCTGACCCGCCCCTTCGGGGTCTGACCCGTTTCGGGTCTGACCCCTCCGGACCATCAACGACGGCACCGCTTTCGCGAGCGCGCGGGATCCGGTCGGGTCCCCACGCTCGCTCCGAAGAAAGTCGCTCGCTTAGGGGACCACGACCACCTCGCGCGCTCGCAGGTGATGCCGTGACCAACGCTCCGGAAGGGTCAGACCCCGGGAGGGGTCAGACCCTGAGCGGGCCCGATCTTTATTCGCTCGCGACCCCGGGACGCCCGCGTCGGTGGCAGTGCCCGCTGCTCTTGCGAGAACACGGTCGCCGCGTCGAACACCGGCCCGTCCACGCAGACGCGCTTCATCGCCGGGCCGTCCGGCGTCTGCACCAGCACGTTGCAGCCGGCGCAACCGCCGACCGCGCAGGCCATGTACTCCTCCAGCGACACCTGGCACGGGACGTCGTGGCGCCGCGCCACCTCGGCCGCGGCCGCCAGCATGGGCGTCGGCCCGCAGGCGAAGATCTCGACCTCGGCGAGCGCGGCGCGGTCCAGCGTGGCCAGCCAGGCATCGGCCAGCGCGGTGACGAAGCCGTCGAAGCAACCGGGGAGGCCGGCCAGCGAAGCCAGCCGGCTCGGCACGCCCCAGCCGTCGAGCAGCGGCATGCAGGCGATGACGCCGTCCGGGACGCCCGGCACCAGCAGGGCAGAGGGGCGCGCCACGAAGGGAAACGGTATCTCGGAGCCGAACAGCGCCAGCGGCCGCCAGGGGGTGGCGCGGTCCGCCGCCAGCGTCTCGGCCAGGAACACCATCGGCGGGATGCCGACGCCGCCGCCGACCAGCACGGTGCGCGGCCGCGTGGGCCGCGGCGCAAAACCGTTGCCGATGGGTCCCATGCTGGACAGCCGGTCGCCGGGACGGCGTTCCGCGAGCGCCGTCAGGCCGCGTCCGCCGGTCTTGTAGAGGATGTCTATCCAGCCCTCGCGCGGGTTGGCCCGCATGACCGACAGCGGTCGCCGCATCGGGATGTCGGGGCTGCAGGTCAGGTGCACGAAACTGCCGGGTCGCGCCGCCGCCGCGCACTTCGGCGCGCGCAGCCGGATCACGCGCTGGCCGGCCTCGAACCACTGCTGCGCCAGGACCTCGGCGTCCTCGACGAAGATCGTGCCGCGGTGCGGGCGGTCGGGGCCGGCCATCAGCCGCGCCTCCGCCGCGTCTCGGCCAGGCAGGACAGCACGGCCATGCGTACGGCCACGCCGTTGGCGACCTGGCGCCGGATGACCGACTGCGGGCCGTCCGCGACCGTCGAGTCGATCTCGACGCCGCGGTTCATCGGTCCGGGGTGCATCACGATGGCCTCGGGGCGCGCCCGCGCCAGGCGCGCCGGCGTCAGGCCGTAATGCTCGTGGTAGCCGCCCTTCTCGGGGACCTGGTCCGGCCCCATGCGCTCCGACTGGATGCGCAGCATCATCACGACGTCGGCGTGGTCGAGCCCTGCGTCCACCGACTCGAAACGGGTTGCGCCGCGGAACTCGTCGGCCCCGGGCATCAGCTCCTGCGGTGCGACCAGCCGGAATTCGCCGACTCCGAGCGTGGACAACACGTGCCACGCCGACCGCGCCACCCGCGAGTGCATGATGTCGCCCACGACGGCGACGATGAGATCGCGGAAGCCGCCCTTGAACTGGTGGATGGTGAGCGCATCGAGCAGGCCCTGCGTGGGGTGCGACAGGTGCGCCTCGCCCGCCGACACCACGCTGACCGGCTCGTCCACATGCTCGGCCACGTACTGCAGCACGCCCGGCTTGGCGTCGCGGATCACGAACACGTCCACCTGCATCGCCTCGAGCGTGTAGATGGTGTCCAGCATGGACTCGTCCTTGAGCCGCGAGGACAACATCAGGTCGAGGTTGATGACGTCGGCGCCGAGGCGGACGGCCGCCAGCTCGAACGAGGCGCGTGTGCGCGTCGAGGGCTCGGCAAACAGGTTCGCCACGGTCAGGCCGGCCAGTTCGCGGCTGTGGGCGCCGGGCTCGGCGGGCCGCGCCACATAGTGCTGGGAGCGGTCGAGCAGCTCGCGCAGCAGGTCGCCGTCCATGCCCTGCAGCGTGATCAGGTGCCGGAGCCTTCCGTTGGCATCGAATTGTGAAAACGGCTGCATGATTCCTATCCTTGCGCGCCGCGCCCCGGGCCGCCGGCCAGCCACTGGCGCAGCAGCACGCAGGCCGCCTCGCGGTCGACGTCGGCGCGCCGCACACGTCGCCCGAGTTCGCCCGACTGGCGCTTTGCCTTCAGCGCTTCCCCGGCCTCGCGTGAGGACAGGCGCTCGTCCACCAGTTCGGTCCGCACCCCGAACCGCGCGCACAGCTCGGCGGCGAAAGCCCGCGCACCCGCGGTCAGCGGTCCGGGAGTGCCGTCCATATTACAGGGTGCGCCGACCACCACGACGCCGGGGTTCCATTCGCCGATGCAGCGTGCGACGGCGTCCCAGTCGGGCGTCCCGGCGCGGGCGGCCAGGGTCGTGAGGGGCTGTGCGGTCGAGGTGAGCGTATTGCCGACGGCCACGCCGATGCGCCGCAGGCCGAAGTCGAAGGCGAGCGCGGTCGTCGGCGCGCCCTGCCCGACGGTCATGCGTGCCCGGAGAAGCTGCTGATCAGCGACAGGTCCACGCCCAACAGCCGGGCGGCGGCGTGCCAGCGCTGCTCGTAGGGCACGTCGAAGATGATGCTGTCGTCGCAGGGGACGGTCAGCCAGGAATTGTGGCGCAGTTCGTCCTCGAGCTGGCCCGCCTCCCAGCCGGCATAGCCCAGCGCCATGGTGGCCTGGGCGGGTTCCTCACCGCGCGCCATGGATTCGAGCACGTCGCGCGAGGTGGTGACCTGCAGGCTGTCCGACACGTTGAGCGTCGAGTCCCAGGCCCGGACGGTCGGCCGGTGCAGCACGAAACCGCGGTCGGTCTGCACGGGCCCGCCGCACAGCACCGGCTGCTCGGCCAGGCGCGGGTTCGAGTTCGGCACGGACAACTGTTCCAGCACGTCGCCCAGCCGCATGTTGAGCGGGCGGTTCAGCACGATGCCCAGCGCACCGCGCTCGGTGTGCTCGCAGAGCAGCGTGACCGTGTGCGAGAAATTGGGGTCGCCCAGCGCCGGCATCGCGATCAGCAGCTGGCTGGTCAGGTATTGGCCTTCCGCCATGGCCATAGTATCGGTTGCCGGGCGGCAGCGGTCAAAGCGGCGCAACAGGTCTTGCGACGGCGCTCACGGGTCGGGCGCGATGCTCACCGACGATCCGGCCATCTGGCCGCGCACGAACTGCCATTCGTGCGCGAACCGCAGCACGTCGTGCCGCGCCGCCAGCTCGCGCGGGAACGGCTCGAACGGCCCGGCCAGGCGCAATATGTCCACGGCCGCCTGGTCGAGTTCGGCAAAGCCGCTCGAACGCCGCACCTTCACCTCGGCCAGCAGGCCGTCGGACGTCAGCGCGACCTCGACGACGGGGTTGCCGCTCATGGCGCGGCGGCGCGCCTGGTTCGGGAAGTTGAGCGTGCCGACCCGCTCGACCCTTTGGCGCCAGTCATCCAGGTACACGGCCACGCCCGACACGCGCGTGCTGGCGGTGACCATGAGTTCGCGCCGCGCCGGGCCCTTCAGGCGCAGTTCGGGGTCGTCGGCGCTGGAGGGCAGCGTCGTGGCCGTGCCGGCCACCAGTTGCCGCGGCGCCGCGCCGGTCACCGCGGATTCCTGCTGCGCATCGCCCGCATACCGCAGCTGCGACGTGGCGCGGCTCGACGTGACGGCCTCCATGTCGCCGCCGGTCGACCCCGCGCGGTCCGCCATGAACACCTGGCCGTCGAACTCGCCCGCCAGGTCGACCGGCGCGTCCGAGGCGGTCGGCAGCCGCGGCCGCGACAGGTCGCGCGCATTGCCCGCGCCCTGCTGGGTGCGCTGCGCGAGGTACACCGCCTCGTCATTGCGCAGGGACTCGGGCAGGGCATCGCTGACCAGCAGCACTTCGAGCGTGCGGAGGTCGCCGGCGTCGCGTGACGCGGCCGCGGTGAAGGACACGCCCAGGATGACGATGAGGTGGAACAGGGCCACCAGGAACAGCATCACCAGCAACCGGTCATCGACCGTCGTGTGCTCGGTGGCGATGTCGGTCTCGGCCATTCCCCGGATTATAGGCGTCGTTGGGATCGGACTCCTGGGGACCATCCGCGACGGCGTTCGGCGCAGCACCACGGGGTCTGACCCCTCCTGGGGTCTGACCCCTCCGAACCACTGACGTCGGCACCGCGGGCGCGCGGGATCCGCGCTCCAGGGGTCTGACCCCTCGCTGGGGTCTGACCCCTCCGAACCACTGACGTCGGCACCGCGGGCGCGCGGGATCCGGTCGGGTCCCCACGCTCGCTCCGAAGAAAGTCGCTCGCTCAGGGGACCACGACCACCTCGCGCGCCCGCCAGGAAGCGTGGTTACCGCGCGATGCGCTGCAGCACCGTGTCGATGAACCGCCCCGCGATGTCCACCTTGAACTGCTTCTCCAGCTCGCGGATGCCGGTCGGGCTGGTGACGTTGATCTCGGTGACGTAGTCGCCGATCACGTCCAGGCCGACGAACATCATGCCGCGCGCCCGCATGACCGGCCCGATGCGCGAGCACAGCCAGCGGTCGCGGTCGTTGAGCGGGCGGCCGACGCCCTTGGCGCCCGCCGCGAGGTTGCCGCGGTTGTCGCCGGCCGGCGGGATCCGCGCCAGGGCGTACTCGAACGGTTCGCCGTCGATCAGCAGGATGCGGCTGTCGCCCGTGGTCGCGATCTCCGGCAGGTAGCGCTGCACGATGGCGTAACGCTGGCCGTTGTCGGTGAGCGTCTCGAAGATGACGTTGGCGTTCTTGTCGCCCGCATTGACGACGAACACCGACTTGCCGCCCATGCCCGCCAGCGGCTTGCAGACCGCCTGGCCGTGCTCGGCCACGAACGCCGCCATCCGGGCCATGTCGCGCGTGATCAGCGTGGGGGCGCAGCAGTCGGGAAACCAGGCGGTGAACACCTTCTCGTTCATGTCGCGCAGCCCCTGCGGGCTGTTGACGACCAGCACGCCCTCGGCCTGCGCGCGTTCCAGCAGGTAGGTGGTGTAGATGTACTCGGTGTCGAACGGCGGGTCCTTGCGCATCAGCACGGCGTCGAGCTCGGCCAGCGGCGCGTCGCGCGGCTCGCCCAGCGTGAACCAGCCGGCGGGATCGTCGCGCACGGTGACCGGCGCCAGCGTGGCCAGCGCCCGGCCGTCGCGCACCCGCAGGTGGCGTTGCTCGAAATAGGACAGTTCGGCGCCGCGCTGCTGGGCGGCCAGCAGCATGGCCAGCGTGGAGTCCTTGGCGGGCTGGATCGAGCCGATGGGGTCCATCAGCACGCCTAGCCGTGGTCGGCGGGCCATTTCGTTGCTCCCGGGCCGGCGAAATCACCGGAATGTGACGACATCGACCCCCCTGGGGGGGCGCGACATAGTACACCGTCATCCTGTACCGGCCGCCGCGCGAACGCAGGTCCGCGCATGGCGGGCGGAGTGCCGATATGTTAAAAAGTTGAGGCTCCGGAGGCGTTTGCGACCGGCGACCCCGCGCGAGGCCCGGGGACGCCGGAACCGATGCTGCCGGGGCCGGAGGTGACCGATGGAAACCGCAGCCGCCACCGCCACGCCAGCCCGGCTCCAGGGGCTGAAGGTGCTCGTCGTGGACGACAGCAAGACCATCCGCCGGACGGCGGAAACGCTGCTGGCCAAGGAAGGCTGCGAGGTCTTTACGGCCATCGACGGCTTCGACGCGCTGCCCAAGGTGGCGGACCACCAGCCGGACATCGTCTTCGTGGACATCATGATGCCGCGGCTGGATGGCTACCAGACCTGCTCGCTGATCAAGCACAACAAGGTGTTCCGCTCCATTCCGGTGATCATGCTGTCCAGCAAGGACGGGCTGTTCGACCGGGCGCGCGGCCGCATCGTCGGCTCGGAGCATTACCTGACCAAGCCGTTCACCCGCGACGAGCTGCTGTCGGCCATCGAACAGCACGTCAACCGTTGAGCACCGCCCAACCGGAGCACGACATGGCGCTCATCCTGATCGTCGACGACTCGCCCACCGAGGTTTATCAGATGAAACGGGTCCTCGAGGCGGCGGGATTCGAGGTGGAAACGGCGGCCGACGGCGACGAGGCCATTCGCAAGGCCCGCGAACTGCTGCCGAACCTCATACTGATGGACATCGTCATGCCCGGCATGGACGGGTTCCGCGCGACGCGCACGCTCAGCAACGATCCGACGACCAGCACGATTCCCGTGATCATGGTCTCCAGCAAGAACCAGGAGAGCGACATGGTGTGGGGCATGCGCCAGGGCGCGGTCGACTATCTGGTGAAGCCGGTATCGGCGTCACAGCTGCGGGAGAAGGCGCGGGCGGCGTTACCGGCGGGCTGAGGACATGCTGCCCGCGGAAAGCCTCAAGTCGCTGAAGGACCGGCCCTTCGAGCTACTCCAGGAACTGGACCGGCGTGCGCGCGCCGCCGTGGCCGGCGCGCTCGAGGCGGCGGCCGAACAGGTCTGGATCGGCGTCGCCTTCCGCATGGGCGGCGAGACGTTCCTGGTGGCGCGCGACGAGGCGCGCGAGGTGATGGGCGTTCCGGCGCCGCTGACGCGGGTGCCGGGCGCCAAGGAGTGGATCCGCGGATTGGCCAACGTGCGCGGCCAGCTGCTGCCGGTCGTGGACCTCAAGCAGTACCTGGGCAGCGGCGAGACCCAGCCGGGCCGCAATGCCCGGGTCATCGTCGTCAACCACCGCGAGATTCCGGCCGGGCTGGTGGTGGACGAGGTGCTGGGCTTCAGGCGCTTCAATGAGAACGAATTCCATGCGGAGCCGCCGATGACCATGATCCGCTGCGAGCGTTACCTGGCGGGATCGTTCAGGCGCGGGACCGAGGCGTGGCCGGTGTTCAGCCTGCGCAAGCTGGTCGAGAGCCCGGCTTTCGTGAAGGGCTAGGCGGCAATGAGGGAGCGGATAGCCAAGATGTTCGACCAGCAGAAGGCATCCCGGTTGCTGCCGGTGCTGATCGCAGCCAGCCTCGCGCTGCTGCTGGCGGCAGCCGTCATGCTGCTGTGGTCGGCCCGCTACCAGGCGCAGGAAAGCGACTACCGCGGCCACGTGGCGGAACTGACGCGGCTGTCCGCGGCCATGCCGGCGCTGGCGGCCGAGGCCGCGCGCGGCGACACGGGCGCGATGGACCGGCTGGCCGGGTCGCGCGACCGTCTGGCGGCGCTCCTGCAGGAGGTCGAGGCGGGCCGCGGATCCTTCGCGGCGTTGTCCAGCCCGAGCGCGCGGCTGCTGGGCGACGAACCGGCCTGGCCGGCGCTGCAGCAGGGTGCGGAGGCGGTGCTCGAGGCGCGCACGTCCGTGGCGGAGCTCGGGACCTGGGCGACCGAGGCCGCGACCCTGCTGGGCGAGGTGCTGGCGGACACCGGCAACGCCGTGGCGGCGCCGGGCGGCGCCGGCGCCATGCGCGGCCTGCCGTCGTTCGAAGCGTCGGCGCAACGGACCGATGCCGGGCTGCAGGCGCTGACGGGCGGCGAAGGGAACGTGGCGCAGGCGGCCCGCGACATTGCGGACAACACGGCGCTGCTCGGCGAGTTCCTGGCCGGACTGGCCGGTGAGCCGGGTGGCGCGGAGGTGCCACGCCTGACGGGCGAGGCGAACCTGCGGCTGGGCGAGGCGCGCGAGTCCTTCAAGGCCTTCGAGGAACGGGTGCGGGGCGTCCTGCAGCGCGCCGAGCGCGTCGCGGCCGCGCAGCGCTGGGCCGCCGAGCTGGGCCAGGCCGGCGAGACGGCCTACGCCAGGCTGGAGGCGATCGAACCGAGGCCCGGCCCGGCGGCAGCCATCGCCGGGCCCTATCCGGCGCTGGTCGCGCTGCTGCTGGCCATGGCCGTGCTGCTGGCGGCGCTGCTGGCCTGGCGCAGGACCATCCACCAGCGTCGCGTCACCGAGGAGCAGGCGCGCCTCAACCGGCGCAACCAGGAAGCCATCCTGCGGCTGCTGGACGAGATGTCGAGCCTGGCCGACGGCGACCTGACGGTGCAGGCCACCGTGACCGATGAAATCACCGGCGCGATCGCCGACGCGATCAACTATGCGATCGAGGCGCTGCGCGACCTGGTGGCCACCATCAACGACACGGCGGTGCAGCTCGACCTGGCCGCCCGACAGACCCAGGCGGCCGCCGGGCACCTGGCCAAGGCCAGTGTCGCGCAATCGCGGCAGGTCGCCGGCGCGACCGACGCCGTGGCCGGCATGGCCGCGTCGATCGAGCAGGTGTCCGCCAACTCGGAGCGTTGTTCCGACGTCGCCAGGCACGCGGTGGACGTGTCGCACAAGGGCGCGGACGCGGTGCGGCGCACCATCGACGGCATGAACGCGATCCGCGAGAACATCCAGGACACGTCCAAGCGCATCAAGCGGCTCGGCGAAAGCTCGCAGGAAATCGGCAACATCGTCGAGCTCATCAACGACATCGCCGAGCAGACCAACATCCTGGCGCTGAACGCCTCGATCCAGGCCTCGATGGCCGGCGACGCCGGCCGCGGCTTCGCCGTGGTGGCGGACGAGGTGCAGCGGCTGGCCGAGCGCGCCGGCCACTCGACGCGCCAGATCGAGGTGCTGGTGCGGACCATCCAGAGCGACACCAACGAGGCCGTCGTTTCCATGGAGCGGACGACGACCGACGTCGTGGGCGGCGCGCTGCTGGCCGAGAATGCCGGCGCCGCGCTCGGCGAGATCGAGGCGGTCTCCAACCAGATCGCGCAGCTGCTGCAGAACATCACCGGCAGCGCGCGGCAACAGGCGGCCACCTCCGCGCAGATTTCGCGCTCCATGCAGGTGCTGCGCGAAATCAGCCAGCAGACGGCGGACAACACCAGCGCCACCTCGAGCGCCATCGCGCGGCTGGCCGACCTGTCGGCGCTGCTGCGCAAGTCGGCGGCCGGCTTCCGCCTGCCCGCGGAGGCGCCGGCGCCGCCGCCGCCGCGCAGGTCCGCCATCGTCGCGGCCACCGAGGCGCCTGCCGCCCCCGAGTCGCCGGCGCGCCTGGCCGGCACGACGGGCTGACGCATGGTCGTCGCACGGCAAATGGACTCCCAGGCCCTGTACGTCGTCGCCGACGAGGTCAACGCCACGCTGGGCGAAGTTCGCGCAGTGCTCGAGCACGCCGCCGAGCGGCCGGAAGAACTGCCGTCGCTGGAGCAGGCGGCCGACCTGTTGCGCCAGGTGCGCGGCGTGTTGCGCGTGGTCGAGGTCTACGGCGGCGCGCTGCTGGCCGAGGAGATGGAACTGGCGGCGCGCTGGCTGGCGCCCGGCGGCGACCGCCGCCGCCGCGAGGAGGGGCTGGACGCGCTGGTGCGCGCGGTCGTGCAGCTGCCGACCTACCTGGAGCGCGTGCTCGGCGGCAGCCGGGACCTGGCGCTCGTGCTGCTGCCGTTGCTCAATGACCTGCGGGCGTTCCGCGGCGCACCGCTGCTGTCGGAAGGCACGCTGCTGTCGCTCAACCTGACGTCGCAGCGGCAGCCGGCGCCGTGGTCCGGCACGGAGCCCCGGCCGACGGCCGTGCAGCAGGCGCGGCGCCTGCGGGCGGGCTACCAGGCGGCGTTGCTGGCGCTGATCCGCGGCGACCACGACGCTGCGCACGTCGATGCGCTGGCGAAGATCGCCGCCAGCATGGAATCCTCGGCCACGACAACGCCGGTGTACCAGTTGTGGTGGGTGGTCGGCGCCGTGCTGGAAGCGGTGCAGGGCGGCGGGCTGGAGTGCAGCCTGTCCATCAAGCGCCTGCTGGGGCACGCCGACCGCGAGCTGTTCCGGCTGTACAAGTCCGGCGAGGAGGCCTACGCCGAGGCGCCGCCGCTGGAGCTGCTCAACAACCTGCTCTATTACGTCGCCCGCGCGAAGACCGACGGCACGCGCGTGGCCGCCGTACGCGAGTCGTTCCGCATCGCCGAGCTGCTGCCGCTGGACGACTCGATCGAGGACGAGCGCCGCTCGCTGTCGCTGCCGTCGGTCAAGCTCATGCACACGGTGGCCGCGGCGATCAAGGAAGACCTGGGGCGCGTCAAGGACGCCCTCGACCTGTTCACCCGCAAGGGCGGCCGGCCCGAGGAGCTGGCGCCGCAGGTCGACCTGCTGAAGAAGATCGGCGACACGCTGGCCGTGCTAGGCCTGGGCTCGCTGCGCGAGCAGGTGCAGGCGGAACTGGGCCGGCTGGGCGACGTCGTGGCGCGCCGCGCGGCTGGCGATGCGGAGGGCCTGATCGGCATTGCCGCGGCGCTCATCACGGTCGAGGACGGCCTCGACGAGGGCCTCGTGCAACTCATCATGCCGCCCGGCGTGCCCGCGACGGGTGCGCCAGTCGAGCCGGAACTGCGCCAGGTCACCGAGGCCGCCCTGCGCGAGTGCGGGATTAACCTGGCGCGCATCAAGGAAGTCGTCACGCAGGCGCTCAAGCCCGACGCCGAGCTCGCCGGTATCGATTCGGTCATGCCGCTTACGCGGGGCGTCACGGCCACGCTGCTGATGCTGGGCAAGACGCGCGCCATGGACGTCATGCAGCGCGTGGGCGAGTGCGTCGTGGCCGTGCTGCAGCCTGGAACGGAGCGCCCGCCCGCCCACGCCATCGATGACCTGGCCGATGCCGTGGTCAGCATCGAGTGCTACATGGAGACGCTGCAGGCGGGCCGCGGCGACCCGTGGCACATGCTGGACAACGCGGAGCACAGCCTGTCGGCGGTGGACGGCGTCGCGGCGGCGCTGGCGGTCGCCGCGGAGGCTGCGGCGGGCGCGCCGCAGCCGGCGCCGACCGTGATCCTGGAGTCGCCGTTCCGCGCCGCGCTGCCGGCCCGCGAGCCCACGCCCGTGGACCCGGAACTGTTCGAAGTGTTCGTCGAGGAGGCGCGCGAGGAGACGGCGGTCGTCCACAAGCTGTTCCCGCTGTGGGACGAAAATGTGGCCGATCGCGAGTCGCTGGTCCGCGTGCGCCGCGCGTTCCATACGCTGAAGGGCAGCGGTCGCATGGTCGGGGCGTCGGTGCTCGGCGACTTCGCCTGGTCGGTCGAGAAGCTGCTCAACGCCGTCATCGACGGTACCCGGCCGCGGTCGCCGGAGATGATGGTGGTGCTGCGCCAGGCCGTGGCGGCGCTGCCGGGGCTGATCGACGCGCTCGAACGACACGAGCCGGCGGCGCCGGCCGTGCCGCACATTACCGCCCGCCTGCTGGCTTTCGGCGAGGCCGGTGAGACGGTGGTGGTGCCGCGCCCGCCCAAGGTCGAGCAGCGCGTGCACGAACCTACGCTGCGGGTGGCGCTGGATGAGGCGTCCATGGCGGAGATGCTGGGTCGCGTGCCGCCGGCCGCCGGTGCGGCTGCACCGCCGCCGGCCGAGGCCGGGGCGCCGACCGCCGGCGCGGCTGCGCCGCCGCCGTCCGAGGCGGAAGCGCCGCGCTCGATGGACTATTCGCTGCAGGACATCTACCGCAAGGAAATGCAGTCGCACCTCGAGGAGGTGCGCAGCTTCCTGCGACGGGCCTGGAGCTCGCCCGGTCCGCACCACGTGACGGAACCGCTGTACCGCGCCTGCCACACGCTGCGCGGCGCGTCGCGCACGGCCGACTCGCAGCTGGCCATCCGGCTGGCCGAGCCCCTGCATCGCTGGCTCAGGCGGCTGTTCGACCACGGACGGTCGCTGGACGACGATGGGCTGTCGGTGCTGGCCGACGCCGTGGCGGCCTTCGAGGACGTGCTCGAGCGGCTGCACGTGGAAGCTGCGAACCTGCCGAACATCGAGGAAGTGGTCAGCCGCGTGTCGGCGGCCGACCTGGCGCTGGAGCAGGCGATCGCGGCGGAGCCGGAGCTGGACGACACCGGCACGGTGGCGGTGCTGCCGGCCGCCGAACCGGCGCCGGAACCGCCCGCCGCGGAGGCGCCGGCCGAGGAGCGGTTCAGGATCGACCAGTTGATCCCGCGCATCAAGGTGGAGGTGCCGGCCGCACCGGGGCTGCCGGGCGCGGCATTCGGGCACCTGCTGCCGCCGCTGCCGGAACAGCCGTCGGTCACGGGTGAAGTCCCTTACCTCGGCGCGGATGGCGCGGCGCCGGCGCCGGAGGTGGCAGGCCCTGCCGCCGCGCCCGGCAGCGGCCGCCCGGACTACGACGCCGATATCGCCGCGATCTTCAGCGATGAGGCGACCGAGTTGCTGGAGGCTGCCGACGGCGCCGTCGGCGCGCTGCGCGCGGAGCGCGGCAGTCGCGAGCGGATCGTCGAGCTGCAGCGCGCACTGCACACCATCAAGGGCGGCGCGCGCATGGCCGGGATCGGCGCGATGGGCGACCTCAGCCACGAGCTCGAATCGCTGCTGATGCAGGTGACGGCCGGCGCGGCGGTGTTCGACGAACGGACTTTCGAGGTGATCCAGGCCACGCTCGACGAGCTGAGCCGCATGCGCGACTTCGTGAACGTGGGCCGTCCCGTGCTGCCGGCCCGGGACCTGGTCACGCGCATCCAGATGGTGGCGCGCGGCCACGCGCCGGCGCCGGTCGTCGTGGAAACGCCGCCACCGCCGCCGGCGGAGGCCGCGGAACCGGTGGCAGCCGAGCCGGGTGGGGCCGGGGACGAGCCCGAAGCCGAGGCGGACAGCGGGGCCGCCACGGACGAGCAACCGCTGCCGGTCGAGGCCGGCGAGGCTGCGGAGGCCGCGGCGCGGGCGCCGCTGCCGGGCCGCGAAGGCGCGGGCGACCGCGTCGAGCTGGCGCGCGTGGACGCAGAACTGCTCGACTCGATGCTGAACAGCGCCGGCGAAGCGAGCATCTTCCGCGCGCGGGTCGAGCAGCAGCTCGGCTCCATCGAGTTCAACCTCAGCGAGCTGAATCGCGTCGTGCAACGCCTCAAGGAGCAGTTGCGCAAGCTCGAGATCGAGACCGAGGCGCAGATCCTGCATCGCCACGTCGACACTGCGCCGCGGCGCGACGACTTCGACCCGCTGGAACTCGACCGCTACTCGGCGATCCAGCAGTACTCGCGGGCGCTGGCCGAGACCGCCTCGGACGTCGCCAGCGTGCAGACGCTGCTCGGCAGCCTGACGCGCGAGGCGCAGGACATGCTGACGCAGCAGGGCCGGGCGGTCACCGACCTGCAGAACGGCCTGATGCGCACCCGCATGGTGCCGTTCCGGCGCCATGTGCAGCGCCTCACCCGCGTCGTCAGGCAGGCGGCGGCGGAGTCCGGCAAGAAGGTGGACCTCGTGGTGACCGGCGCCGCGGGCGAGTTCGACCGCCAGGTGCTGGAGCGCATGCTGCCGCCGCTCGAGCACCTGCTGCGCAATGCGGTCGTGCACGGCATCGAGTCGCCGGCCGAGCGGCTCGCGCACGGCAAGCAGGAGATGGGACGCATCGACCTCGCGCTGCGCCGCGAGGGCGCCGAGGTGGTGGTCACCGTGGCGGACGATGGTGCGGGCATCAACCTGCGCGCCGTGCGCGAAAAGGCGCTGGCGCTGGGCCTGGTGGAGCCGAAGCAGGAGCTGACCGACGAGCAGGCCATGCAGCTGATCCTGGAGCCGGGCTTCTCGACGGCCTCGCAGGTCACGCAGACGGCCGGTCGCGGCGTGGGCATGGATGTCGTGGCGACCGAGGTGAAGAAACTCGGCGGCGCCATGTTCATGGAGTCGTCGGCGGGCCAGGGCACGACCTTCACCGCCCGCCTGCCGTTCACGCTGGCCATCAGCCAGGCGCTGATCGTGCGGGTCGGCGAGGAATACTTCGCGCTGCCGCTGCCGACCATCGAGGGCGTGGTGCGCGTGCCGGCGATGGAGGCACAGAGGCAACTCACGGCCGACGGCGCCGGCTTCGAGTACGGTGGCCAGCAGTACCGGTTCCAGCACCTGGCCGCCTTCGTCGGCGGCGTGCCGGCGCCGCCGGCCGAGCACGACCCGGCCGTGTCCGTGATCCTGGTGCGCGCCGGCGAGCATTCGACCGGGCTGGTCACGGACGAACTGATCGGCAGCCGCGAGATCGTCGTCAAGGCGGTCGGTCCGCAGATCGCGACCGTGCGCGGCGTGTCGGGTGCGACCATCCTGGGCGACGGCCGGATCTGCATCATCCTCGACGTCGGGGCGCTGGTGCGGTCGGAGTGGCGCGCGCGCGCGGCCGTGGACCTGCAGGCGGCGGAACGCGCCGACAAGCGCGCCTTTGCGCTGGTCGTGGACGACTCGATCACCGTGCGACGGGTCACCAAGCGGCTGCTGGAGCGCAACGGCATGCGTGTGCTGACGGCCAAGGACGGGCTCGACGCGATCGGCGTCCTGCAGGACCACCTGCCGGACGTGATCCTGCTGGACATCGAGATGCCGCGCATGGACGGCTACGAGGTCGCCTCGCACGTGCGCAACGATCCGCGGCTCAAGCACGTGCCCATCATCATGATCACGTCGCGCGTCGGCGAGAAGCACCGCGCCCGGGCCATCGAGCTGGGCGTCAACGACTACCTCGGCAAGCCCTACCAGGAGGCGCAGCTGATGCAGGCACTCGAGCCGCTCCTGCAGCGCCCGCGCCCGACGTGAGCGACGCCGACCTCTACGGCCTGCTGATCCCGGTGCTCGAGGGCCGGTTGCTGGTGCCGCGCGCCTGCGTGGCCGAGGTGACCGCGCTGCAGGGACTGCAGGACATGCCGGGTGCGCCGCCGTGGTACCTGGGGCTGATGACCTGGAACGGCCGCGGCATTCCGGTCATCTCGTTCGAGGGTGCCTGCGGCCGGCACATGCCGCCGGTCGGCGGGCGCACGCGGGTCGTGGTGTTCACCTGCCTGAGCCAGAAGCTGCCGGCCGGGCACTTCGGCATCGTCACGCAGGGGTTTCCGCAACTGGTGCAGGTCAGCCAGTCGGTGATCAAGCCGGAGCAGTCCATGACGTTCGCGGAGCGCGCGCCGGTGCTGTGCCAGGTGCGGATGGTCAACGAGATTCCGCTGATCCCGGACCTCGAGCGCCTCGAGGAAATGATCGCCGACGAGACGACGGTCACCGCCGCCTGAGGCCCGCGCCGCTCAACCGAGCGCGATGGCTCCCGCCAGCAGGACCCAGGCGTCGGCCGCGAGCGCGCGCGGCGCGCGCGGCGCGGAATTCAGCACGCCCTTGTCCTTGAGCTGCGCCAGCGGCAGCAGCCGCTCGAGCCGGCCCAGCATCGTCAGGTCGAGCACCACCAGCGGGCCGCCGGCCAGTTGCGCCTGCAGGTCGGCCAGCGTGCAGCACGGCCGCGCGGCATTGACGGCCAGCACGTCGGCCACGGTCGTGCACTCGGCCAGCCGGTCCACGCGTGCGACCGCGGTGATGGATGAGGCCGCGGGCCGCCGCGGCGCGCGACCGTGGTAGAACAACAGCAGGTCGCCCGCGGCCGGCAGTCGCCCGCCGGCCGGCAGCAGCAACTGCTTGCGGGGCGAGCTGGCGAGCGTCCTGGCCGGCGCGTTGGCGCCGACCGCGAACAGCCGCGCCTGTGCGGCGCCGGCAAGTTCCGGCAGCAACCGGTCGTGCATTTCGACGTCGAGCGGCAGCAGCCAGGCCGTGGCGCCGGCCTCGAGGTCCGGGATCCACGCGCCGGCCTCGTGCCCCAGGCGGCAGCGGCCGTGCGGGTCGCCCTCGGCGCGGGCGAAGCCGAGTTGTTCCAGCAGCAGGGCGGCCAGTTCGTCGTGCGGCGGCAGCAGCACCTCGAGCGGCACGTTGCGCGTGCGCGCGATGCCCAGCGCGGCGGCCACGATCGGCTCGAGGACCTGCATGCCGCGCGACGGCTCGCCGGCCGCCAGCGCGACCAGCTCCAGGTGACCGCCGCCGTCGGCCGTGCGCAGCACGCCCAGGGCCAGCGGCTCCGACCCGCGCGTCACCACCAGCGTGCGCGCGTGCGCCAGCTCGAGCCGGGCCCGCAGGTACGGGTCGTAGGGCTCGCACTCGCGCTGGATCAGCTCGGCCAGCCTGGCCGAGGCCAGCGCCTCGCGCGGATCGAGTTCGGTGACGACCAGCGGCGCGGCCGAACCGTCCAGCGTCGCGAGCCAGTGCAGCGCATCGGCCGGCGTCAGCACGCGCGACGCGAGGCCGGCGCGGGCGGCCAGCCGGTGCAGCCGGCCGTCGACGGCCAGCAGGTGGTTGGCTACGCGGGCATGCAGCGCGCCGAGCAGCTTGAGGTCGGCCACGTCGATCTCGCTGCGGGCCGGCACGAAACGCGTGACTGCGTCGCGCTCCGACGGGACCTGCAACGCATCGAGCTTGACCAGCGGCTCGAACCGCGAGAGGTCCACCTGCCGGCGGCGCACGTCGGGATCGCTGGCGGCCTCCTGCCAGGCGCTGCGCTCCACGCACAGCGTGATGCCGAGGCGCGCACAGCGCTGCGCGACCTGGAAGACCGTGTCGGAATGGGCTTCCGATCCTGGACCGATGCACAGATACGGGTCGAGCAGCAACCGCGTGTCGCAGTCGAGCGGGGCGGGCCGCACGCGGGCGGGAGTCGGGATCGATGGCACGAGTGCTTGTTGCCCCTGGTCGCGATCGCTGGTGGTGCTGACGCCATGGTAATCAACGGCCGCGCGTACCGCCACCGCGGCGCGACTTCAGCGCAGGTCGCCGAGGACCGCCTGCAGCGTGACGAGGGCCGCCAGCGCGGCGGTCTCGGTCCTGAGGATGCGCGGTCCCAGCGTGCGCGGTTCGTAACCAGCCGCGATTGACGCCTCGCGTTCCGCATCGGCGAGCCCGCCCTCCGGCCCGATCAGCAACTCGATCGCGCCCGCCGCCGCCGGCAGCGCAGCGAGCGGCAACGTCGCATCGGGCGCGAGCAGCACGCGTCGCGTGTCGGGCGGCGCCGGGCCCGCCAGCCAGTCCGCGAGCGGTCGCGGCGCCTCGACCCGCGGCAGGCGCGCCCTCCCGCACTGCTCGCAGGCGGCGACCGCCACGGCCTGCCAGTGGGCAAGCCGGCGCGCGGCCTGCCGCGCGTCGAGCCTGACGACGCTGCGTGCCGTGAGTACGGGCACGAAGCGGGTCGCGCCCAGCTCGGTGCCCTTCTGCAGGACCAGGTCCATGCGCTCGCCGCGGGAGACGCCCTGCACCAGCGTCAGCGCGAGCGGCGACTCGGGCAGGGCGGCGGCCCGCTCCAGCAGCGCGACCTCGAGTCGTGCGCCGCCCGCGGCGGCCACCGTGCCCGGGTAGTCCCAGCCGTCGCCGTTGAACAGCGTGAGCGCGTCGCCCTGGCGCAGCCGCAGCACGCGCGCGACATGGCTGGCGGCCTGGCCGTCCAGCCTCACCGTGGCGCCCGCCTGCAGCGGGCCGGGCGTGTAGATGCGGTTCAGGCGCATGCCACGTCTATGCCGCGCCGCGTGACGTCGCCGAGCAGCTCGACCTGCCCCTCGTCCACGACGTAGGGCGGCATCCAGTAGACGACGTTGCCCAGCGGGCGCAACAGCACTTCGTTGGCGAGGGCGAACTGGTGCAGGCGCAGGCCGCGGCGCTCCTGCCACGGGAACAGTTCGCCGCTGGCGCGGTCCTTGACCAGCTCGATGGCGAGGATCGTGCCGGTCTGGCGCACCTCGGCCACGTGCGGGTGGTCGCGCAGCGCGGCCGCGGCCTCCTGCAGGCGGGCGGCCAGCCGCCGGTTGCGCTCGAGGACCGGCTCGCTGGCGAAGATGTCCAGGGTGGCCAGCGCCGCGGTGCAGGCCAGCGCGTTGCCGGTGTAGCTGTGCGAGTGCAGGAACGCGCGCAGCGTCGCGTAATCGTCGTAGAAGGCCTGGTACACGTCCTCGGTGGTGACCACGGCGGACAGCGGCAGGTAGCCGCCCGTCAGCCCCTTCGACAGGCAGATGAAGTCCGGGCGGATGCCGGCCTGCTCGCAGGCGAACAGGGTGCCGGTGCGGCCGAAGCCGACGGCGATCTCGTCCGCGATCAGGTGCACGCCGTGCCGGTCGCAGGCCTCGCGCAGCAGCGTGAGGTAGACCGGGTGGTACATGCGCATGCTGCCCGCGCACTGCACCAGCGGCTCGACGATCACGGCGGCCACCTCGCCGGCATGCCGCGCCAGCGTGCGCTCCATGTGGGCGAACATGGCGCGCGAATGGGCTTCCCACCCCGCGCCCGGCGCCTGCCCGAGGCAGTCGGGGGAGGGCACCGTGATCACGTCCATCAACAGCGGGCGGTACACGTCCTTGTAGAGCTCGACGTCGCCCACGGCCAGCGCGCCCAGCGTCTCGCCGTGGTAGCCGTTGGCCAGCGCGACGAAGCGCCGCTTGGCGCCCTGGCCGCGGTTCAGCCAGTAGTGGAAGCTCATCTTCAGCGCCACTTCCACGGCGGAGGAGCCGTTGTCGGCGTAGAAGCAGCGCGTCAGCCCGGCCGGCAGCAGCCTCACCAGCCGCTCCGAGAGCTCGACCACCGGCTCGTGCGTGAAGCCGGCCAGCAGCACGTGCTCGAGCCGCTCGAGCTGGGCGCAGAGCGCGGCATTGATGCGCGGGTTGGCGTGGCCGAACAGGTTGACCCACCAGGAACTGATGGCGTCCAGGTAGCGGCGGCCGTCGAAATCGTACAGCCAGGCGCCGGCGCCGCGCGCGATCGGCACCGGCGGCAGCCGCTCATGGTCCTTCATCTGCGTGCAGGGGTGCCAGACGGCCGCCAGGTCGCGTTGCGCCACGGATGCGTTGCTGGAAGGGTGGGTCATGTCGTGCCTCGGACGCTCCGCCGCGATTCTAGCCGACCGGCTGCCCCGGGCAGGCCGCGAACGGCTAAGCTTGCCGCCATGCGAGTCGAGCAGCCCGCCCCGGCCGGCACCCTGACCGTGGATCCCGCGACGGGCCTGATCGCGGGCGCGCGGTTCGTGCCCTCGCCGAACTGCGACGACCGCCCGCCCGGCTGCGTGCCCGAGCTGGTCGTGGTGCACGGCATCAGCCTGCCGCCCGGCGAGTTCGGCGGGCCGTGGATCGAGAAGCTGTTCACCAACAGCCTGCCGCCGTTCGTGCATCCGTACTTCGCGACGCTGCACGACACGCGCGTGTCCGCGCATGCCGTCGTGCGCCGCGACGGGTCGGTCATCCAGTTCGTGCCGACCGGCCGCCGCGCCTGGCACGCCGGCGAGTCCACCTGGCGCGGCCGCAGCGCCTGCAACGACTTCTCGATCGGCATCGAGCTCGAGGGCACCGACACCGCCGCCTACGAGGACGTACAGTACGCGGTGCTGGCGCGGCTGGTGGCCGGGCTCGGCGACGCCTACCCCGGCCTGCAGCCGGATGCGCTGGCCGGCCACGCCGACATCGCGCCGCAGCGCAAGACCGACCCCGGTCCGGCCTTCGACTGGCCGCGGCTGCGGGCGCTGGTGGAGATCGCGCGGCACGGGCCGCGCGCGGAGGCCGGGTCATGACCCTGATCGCACTGCTGCTGGCGCTGGTGATCGAGCGGCTCGCGACGCGGCTGCTGCACGTGCGCGAGGCGCGCTGGCTGGAGTCCTATGCGCGCCGGGCCGCGGCGCTGGCGGCCCGGCAGCCGCGGCCGCTGGCGATGGCGACCTGCGCGCTGGCGACGCTGCTGCCCGCGCTGCCGGTGGCGGCGGTGGCGGTGCTGCTGGCGCGCGAGAGCCCGGGGCTGGCGTGGCTGGCGTTCGCCGCGCTGGTGCTGGTGTTTTCGCTGGGGCCGCGCGACCTGGGCGAGGAGGTGCGCGACTACATCGCCCGCGAGGAGGGTGGCGACGCCGAAGGCGCCCGGCGCGTGGCCGCCGCGATCATCGAGCACGACGCCGCGCAGCGCCGCGCGATGCGCGCCGCCGCGGTCGAGGATGCGATCTTCGTGCAGGCCAACAACCGCGTGTTCGGCGTGCTGTTCTGGTTCGTCGTGCTCGGGCCGACCGGCCTCGGCCCGGTGGCGGCCTGGCTGTTCCGCATCAGCGACCTGCTGCGGCGGGCCGCCATCGCGCAGGCGACGCAGGACGCACGGGGCGAGGCGTGCGCGGAGCGCCTGCACTTCGCGCTGGCCTGGCTGCCGGCCCGGCTGCTGGCGGTCGGCTTTGCGCTGGCCGGCAGCTTCGAGGACGCGCGGCGCGGCTGGCGCGGCCTGTACCGGGCGCTGCCGCAGCGCCTGCTGGAACGCAACGACCAGTTGCTGGTGCATGTCGGTCGCGCCGCGGCCGGGGGCGCCGGCCCGTCGCCGGCCGGCCCGGCCCGCACCGCGCTGCGGCTGACGCGGCGCGCGTTGCTGTTCTGGCTGGCGATCATCGCGCTGCTGTCGCTGTCGGCGCTGATTGCGTGAGGACGGCGGCGGCAGTCCTGCTGGGCGCATGGCTGGCGTGCGCGGCCGGTGCCGCGGTCGCGGCGCCGCACGACGCGCGCCGCATCGTGAGCCTCGCGCCGAACGTCACCGAACTGCTGTTCGCGGCCGGCGCCGGCGCGCAGCTGGTCGGCGCCAGCGCCTGGAGCGACTATCCGGCGGAGGCGCAGGCCGTGCCGCGCATCGGCGATGCCTTCCGCTTCGACTACGAACGCATCGTCGCGCTCGAGCCGGACCTGGTGGTGGCCTGGGAGTCGGGCACGCCGGCGGCCGCGATCGCCAGGCTGCGCACGCTGGGCGCGCGGGTCGTGGTGCTGTCGGTGGGTTCGCTGGACGAGGTGGCCACCGCCATCGAGTCGCTGGGCCGCCTGGCCGGCACGCAGCGCACGGCGCGGCAGGCGGCTGCGGAATACCGCGACGGGCTCGAACGGCTGCGCCGGGACTACCGCGGCCGGCCGGCGCTGAGCGTGTTCATCGAGGTGGACGAGCAGCCGCTGTTCACCGTCACCGGTCGTCACCTGATCAGCGAGATCGTGACGCTGTGCGGCGGCCGGAACGTGTTCGCGGAGCTGCCCGGGCTGGCGCCGGCCGTGGACCTGGAATCGGTGATGGTGCGCAACCCGCAGGCCATCCTGTATGCCGGCAACGCCAGCGATCCGGCCGGCGCGTGGCGGCGGTACGCGGGCCTCGGCGCGGTGCAGCGCGGCAACATCTTCCGCATTCCGCCCGACGAGATTGCGCGGGCCACGCCGCGCATCCTGGGTGGTGCGCGCCGCATCTGCGAGTCGCTGGACCGCGCGCGCGCAGCGTTGCCGGCACCGGCGGGCTGAGGACGGCGCGGTCGCTTCAGTCCTTGCCTCGGTCGCGACGCCACAGGACCTCCTGGCCCGTCTCGTGCCGCGCCAGGACGCGGGCCAGCACGAACAGCAGGTCCGACAGCCGGTTCAGGTAGCGCATCACCTCCGGCGCGACCGGTTCCGACCCGGCCAGCGTCCAGGTGCGCCGCTCGGCGCGCCGCGCGACCGCGCGCGCCACGTGGCAGGCCGCCGCGGCCGGTCCGCCTCCCGGCAGGATGAACTCCTCGAGCGGCGCCAGCGTGTCGTTGAACTGCTCGATGGCGTCCTCGAGGCGCTGCACGTGCGCGTCCTCGATGGCGCGGTGCCCCGGGATGCACAACTCGCCGCCCAGGTCGAACAGGTCATGCTGCACTTCCAGGAGCACCGTGCGCACCGCGGGGGGCAGGCCGGCCACGGCGCCGATCACGCCCACGGTGCTGTTGCACTCGTCCACCGTGCCGTACGCCTCGACCCGCGCGGCGTCCTTGCGCACGCGCGTGCCGTCGCCCAGCCCGGTGCTGCCGTCGTCGCCGGTGCGGGTCACTATCTTCGAGAGCCGCTTGCCCATCGCGCGCCTCCTCAGCGGAAGTCGTAGCGCAGCGCGAGGAACGCGCTGCGGTCCATGGTGTTGTAACCCTGCGCCAGTTCGTACTGCTCGTCGAGCAGGTTCTCGAGACGGGCGGTCAGGGTCCAGCGGTCGGCGAGCGCCAGCCGCGTCGACAGGTTGGCCACGACATAGGCATCGAGCGCCACCGGCGACGGGAAGCCGTGGTCCCGGCGCTCGCCGGCGGCCAGCACGTCGAGCGCCACGAGGTGCGGACCGATGCTGCGCGACAGCGCCAGGGTCAGGCTCTCGCTGGCGCGCCGCAACAGCCGCATGCCGGTGTCCAGGTCGCGCGGGTCCTGCAGCGTGACCGCCGCGCGTGCCTGCCAGGGGCCGTCGGCGTAATGCCAGGCCAGCTCGACGCCGTCGATGCGGGCCCGCTCGACGTTGCGGTTCTCGCCTGCGAAGGTGGTGAAGTCGGTCACCACGTACTGGATCAGGCCATCGATCTCGTTGCGGAACGCCACCAGGGAAAGCTGGTGCCGCGTGCCGGCCTTGTGCCGCAGGCCCAGCTCGGCGCCCAGCGACGATTCCGGGGCCAGCGCCACGTTGCCGCCGAAGCCCAGGCGGTCGGTGGCGTCGGGCGCGCGGAACGCGCTGCCCGCCGCCAGCCACAGCGACGTGCGCGGCCCCGCCTGATGCGTGTACTCGGCGTTCCAGGTGGCGTGGCCGCCGAAACTGTCGTGGTCCGTGTAGCCGCCCGCCAGCAGCAGCCGATGCGGGCCGATGGCGACCTGGTCCTGCAGGTAGGCGAGCCGCATGCCGGTCGTGTCGTCGAAGCCCAGGCCGTAGGACTCGGATGCCGCCCGCTCGTGCTGCAGCAGCACGCCGGCGGTCAGCGCATGGCGCTCGCCCACCGCCAGGTCGTTCTGCCAGTCGAGCTGCCAGCGGCGGGTCTGCAGCCGGTCGGCCGACTGGTTCTGGCGGATGGAGTCCACCGTGTGGCCGAGCATGGCGCGCGTGCGCCAGCCGTCGGTCGGCGCCGCGCGGACCTCCAGCGCGACGGTGGAGTTCTCGAAGTCCTGGTCGACCGGCGTGACGAAGAAGTCCGAGTACTCGGACGTGCCGCTGGCGTGCCAGGCGCGCAGGCCCAGCTCGGCGGGCCCGGCCGTGGTGTAGGCCGCGCCGCTCAGCGACAGGTTGCGGTAGCCGCGGTCCGTGCGGTCGCCCCGGCGGGTCGGGAACCCGCGGCTGTCCATCATGAAGCCCGCCAGCGACAGGTCGCCGCGCGGGCCGGACGCGCCCACCGACAGGCTGGCGGTCTGCGTGTCGTAGCTGCCCGTGCCGAGCTCGACGCGCGTGCCCATGGCGGCGCCGCGCCGCGTGATGACGTTGATGACGCCACCGATGGCGTCGGAGCCGTACAGCGTCGAGCGCGGACCCTTGACCACCTCGATGCGCTCGACCATCCCCGGCGCGATGTTCTGCACGGCGGCCGTGCCGATGGTGCCCGGGTTGATGCGCATGCCGTCGATGAGCACCAGCACGTGATTCGAGTCGGTGCCGCGCAGGAACACCGAAGTCTGCTGGCCCGGTCCGCCGACGCGCGCGACCTCGACGCCCGCCCTGAGCCGCAGCACGTCGGCGATATCGGCCGCCGGCAGCCGCTCGAGCTCCGCGCGCGTGATCACCTCGACCGAGGCGGACGATTCGGCGACGGGCACGGCGGTGCGCGTGGCGGTGACGAGCACCGGCTCCATGCCGCTGGCGCCGGCCGCGCCGGGCAGGCACGCCAGCAGGGCGACCAGCGCCGGGGAATGTCGGAAACAGGGCATGCAGGTCCTCCCATGCTCTCCCGCAGGGGGGTGAACGACGAGCCTGAGCGTGGCAGGGGAGGGTCGCCGGCCTGGATGGCCTGCGCCCGCATCGCCCGCCGCGATCCGGCACCAGCGCGACAGGCCGGTCTCCGGGCTCTCGGCGGGCCCTCATGGAGCCTCTCGCATCGCCTTCCCGTCGGCGGCGCCGACAGTGGCTTGCAGGCAAGGCCTGCGTGATGCGCTTGCGACCGATTACCGTTGCGGGGGCAGCGCCGGGATTGCGACGAATCGCGCACCGGCTTCCCGTTTCACCCGGGACGAATCCCGGGACACCTGTCGTCCCCGGCACTGTAGGAAGCCGCGACGCCGAGGTCAAGCAGACGGTTGACGCCGGGCGGCGCGCGCAGCACGCTCAGGCGTCGTCACCGTGGATCTTCCGTCATGCACCCGTCCGCCCAGCTGACCGCCGCGCTCGATGCCGCCGCCGCCGCCGCGCAGGTGATCGGGCCGCTGTACCGGCGCAACCTCGCGGTCTCGATCAAGGCCGACAAGTCGCCGGTCACCGAGGCCGACATCGCCGCCGAACGCGTCATCCGCGAGCTGCTGGAGGCGCGCTTCCCGGAGTACGGCTTCCAGGGCGAGGAATCCGGCGCGCGCGCGGCGGACGCCGAGTACGTCTGGCTGGTGGATCCGCTCGACGGCACCAAGGCTTTCGTGCGCGAGTACCCCATGTTCTCGACCCAGATCGCGCTGCTGCACGGCGGCCGGCCGGTGCTCGGCGTGTCGAATGCGCCGGCTTACGGCGAACTGGCCTGGGCCGAGCGCGGGCAGGGCGCGTGGCTGAACGGGGCGCGGCTGGCCGTGAGCCGCGTCGCCGCGCTGGAATCGGCTGCCGTGTCCGCGGGCAACCTGAAGTCGCTGGCCGCCAGTCCCGCGTGGGACCGCTGGGGCGGCATCGTGGCGCGACTCGACCGCATCCGTGGCTACGGGGACTTCCTGCACTACCACCTGCTGGCGGCCGGCAGCATCGACGCGGTCGTCGAGAGCGACGTGAACATCCACGACATCGCGGCGCTGGTCGTGATCGTGGAGGAGGCCGGCGGCCGCTGCACCGACCTGGCCGGCCGGCCGGTCGGCCTGCGGACGACCAGCGTGCTGGCCAGCAACGGCGCGCTGCACGAGCCGCTGCTCGCGGCGCTGCGCTACGGGTGACGGCGGCGCGGCCGCCCGCCCTCAGTAGATGGCGACCTCGTTGCGGCCGCGCGAGTCGCGCGCGCCGCGGAACATGCCCTCGGTGTTGAACTCGAGCACCAGGTTGCCGTCGCGGTCCGCGACGATCACGCCGCCGTCGCCGCCCATCCGCTTCAGCTGGCCGTGCACGACCTCGCGCGTGGCCGCCGCCGCGGACAGGCCGCGGTATTTGATGAGCGAGCTGATCTCGTGGCCGACCACGGCGCGGATGAAGTACTCGCCGCTGCCGGTGGCCGAGACCGCGCAGGAGGCGTTGTCGGCGTAGGTGCCGGCGCCGATGATCGGCGAGTCGCCGATGCGGCCCCAGCGCTTGTTGGTCATGCCGCCGGTGGAGGTGGCCGCCGCCAGGTTGCCGTCGCGGTCGAGCGCCACCGCGCCCACGGTGCCGAAGTAGCCGATCTCCGCGGCGCTGTAGGTGTCGCCGCCCTGGGCCTTTTCCAGCTGCTTGCGCCGCCGCTCGGTGTGGAAATACGACTGCGGCACCGGCTCGATGCCCTGGGTCAGCGCGAACTCCTCGGCGCCCTCGCCGGACAGCAGCACGTGCGGCGAATCGTCCATCACCCGCCGCGCCAGGTCGATGGGATTCCTGATGTGCCGCAGCCCGGCGACCGCGCCGGCCGCGAGCGTGCGCCCGTCCATGATCGAGGCATCGAGCTCGTTGACGCCGTCATGGTTGAAGACGGCGCCGCGTCCGGCATTGAACAGCGGCGAATCCTCGAGGATGCGCACGGCGGCCATCGTGGCGTCGAGGCTCGAGCCGCCGGCGGCGAGGATGTCGTAACCGGCGTCCAGCGCGCGCTGCAGGTCGGCGCGGTACGCTTCCTCCTCGCCGGGCGCCATCGAACCGCGGGTAATCACGCCCGCGCCGCCGTGAATGGCGATTGCAATCATTGGGCTTTCTCCGTGTGCGGCCGCGGGCAGCGCCGGCGCCGCAACCAGCGCGGCAAGAACGATGACCAGGGCGCGCAGCATCTTCATGTCCTCCGGTACGCGTATGCCGGCAGGAGCCGCGTGCGGCCCGCAGTGCGGGCCGCTATCATCGGCGGGCGGCGCCGGCAACGGACGACATGATACGTGCGCCGGGCGCGCCGCACAGTGTGGCGAACCGCCGGCGTGGGGCAGGACCGATGACAGGCGAGCGGGCAATCGGCGATCGGCTGCTGGCGCAATACCCGGTGCTGCGCGACCTGGCGGACGGCGACCTGGCGCGTCTGCTGCAGGGCGGGCAGGTGCGCGAGGTGCCGGCCGGCACCGTGATGTTCGACGTCGCCCAGCCCTGCACCGGCTTCCCGTTCGTGCTGGCCGGGGCGATCGGTGTCGGCAAGGCGTCCGAGAGCGGCCGCGAGATCCAGCTGTACCGGGTCGAGGCGGGCGACAGCTGCATCCTCAGCAGCACCTGCCTGCTCGGCTCGGTCGCCTACGACGCGCACGGCGTGGCGCTGGTGGATTCAACGGTCTTCATGGTGCCGCGGCCCGTGTTCGAGCGGCTGCTCGCCACCAGCGAGCAGTTCCGCCGCTACGTGTTCGGATTGTTCGCCGCGCGCATCGCCGACCTGATGCAGACCGTCGAGGCGGTGGCGTTCAAGCGGCTCGACCAGCGGCTGGCGGCGCTCCTGCTGCAGCGTGGCCCCAGGCTGCGGGTGACGCACCAGCAGCTGGCCGACGAACTCGGCAGCGTGCGCGAGATCGTGAGCCGCATCGTGGGCAGCTTCGCGGATCGGGGCCTGGTGAAGACCGCGCGCGAGCAGATCACCGTCCTCGACGAAGCCGGGCTGCGCCGCGTGGCGGTCCCCGCGGCTTCGGAAATCACCTAGTCTCCTAAGTAACCGCAATCAAACAAGTTTGGTGGCGCAGGGGATAGCATCCCTAGTTGAACCGGTGCGGTTGGGACTTGGCTTCGAGCCCGGTCGGCCGGTTGCCTGGGATCCAGCCCACGGGGCCCGGCGATCAGGCATTGGCGTCGTCTCCCGCGCCGTTTCGCGACGGCATGACGAGTACGAACCCCCCCTCCGCCAGTGCCTGACCTCCGGGCCCTGATTGCGTCCGCTCCGGACCAAATTAAACACTCGCACGACCCGGTCCCTTGAACACTCCCGTCTGCGCGCTAAAATTAAACGCATGTTTAATTTAATTGCGAGGACCTGAATGGCGCGCGCTGCCGCCAGCAACGCCGTGCGGCGCCGGCCCGGCCGGCCGCGCGCGGCGCCGGACCGCGACGTGCGCGGCGACCTGCTGGGCGCCGCGCGCCGGCTGTTCCTGCGCTACGGCTACCGTGCCGTCTCGGCCCGGCAGGTGGCGGCCGAGGCCGGCACCAATCCGGCGATGGTGCAGTACTACTTCGGCAGCAAGCAGGGGCTGTATGCGGCGATGCTGCAGGACGCCGTCGCGCCGCTGCAGGCGCGCGTCGAGGCGATGCTGACGGCGCCCGAGGCCGAGGCGCCGGACCTGCCGGCGCTGCTCGATGCCTACATGCGCACGGTGGCCGCGCACCCCTGGGTGCCGGGCCTGCTGCTGCGCGACGTGCTGGCGCCGGGCGGGGAATTCCGCGAGCGCTTCATCCGCGACTTCGCCGGGCGCGTCGGCCCGCGCGTGGCGATGCTGGCCGGCCGCGCGGCGAAGGGCGGCCGCCTGCGCGCCGACCTGGACCCGACGCTGACGGTCGTATCGTTGCTGAGCCTCGGCCTGTGGCCGTTCCTGGCCATGCCCGTGCTGAGCGGCGCGCTGGGCTTCAAGGCCGACGCGGCCGGCGTCGAGCGCCTCATCGACCACACCGTTCGACTGTTTGCCGCGGGCACCGCGGCGGGAGACGCGACGTGAACCGACCCGTGTTGATCCTCCTGGCCTGCGCATCCCTGTGGGCCTGCGGCGGCGGCGACCAGGGCCGGCTGCTCGGCACGCTCGAGCGGGACCGGCTCGAGCTGGTGGCCGAGAGCCAGGAACCCATCATCGAAACGGCCGTGCGCGAGGGCGACCGGGTGGCACGGGGCCAGCTGCTGCTGCGCCTCGACCCGAGTTCCATGGACACGCAGCTCGCCCAGGCGCGCGCCGCGGTGAGCCGGGCCGAGGGCGCGCTGGCGGAACAGGTGAGCGGGCCGCGCCGCGAGGACATCCTGGCCGCGCGCGCCAGGCTGGCCGGCACCCAGGCGCGGCTCGATGCGGCGGAGCATGAGTTCGGCCGGGTCGAGACGCTGGTGACGCAGCGGCTGCTGGCGCAGAACGACCTCGACCGCGCACGCGCAGGCCGCGATGGCGCGCTGGCCGACCGCGATGCCGCACGCGAGAACCTGCTGGCCCTGGAACGGGGCACGCGCAGCGAGGTGCTGGACCAGGCGCGCGCGGCGGCCCGGCAGGCACAGGCGCAGCTGGCCCAGCTGGAGGTCAGCCGAGCGCGGCTGGACGTGGTGGCGCCGCAAGCCGGCGTCATCGACGCCCTGCCGTACAAGCTGGGCGAGCGGCCGCCGCGGGGCGCGCCGGTGGTCGTGATGCTGGCCGACGGCCGCACCTACGCGCGGGTCTTCGTGCCGCAGCCGATCCGCGTGCAGGTCGCTGCCGGCACGACGGCGGCCGTGTACGTGGACGGTTCCAGCCGCGCCTGGGCCGGCCAGGTGCGCTACGTCAGCACCGACGCCGCCTTCACCCCGTATTACGCGCTCAACGAGCGCGACCGCAGCCGCCTGTCTTACCTGGCGGAAGTGGACCTGACGGACGCCGACGCCGCCACGCTGCCGACCGGCGTGCCGGTGCAGGTCGAGCTGGCCATCGGCCCGGCCGCGCCGTGAACCTGGCCATCACCGCGCGCGGCCTCACCCGCAGTTTCGGCGAGGTCCTCGCCGTGGACCGCATCGACCTGGACGTGCCGGCCGCGCAGATCTACGGCTTCCTGGGCCCGAACGGCTCGGGCAAGTCCACCACGATCCGCATGATGTGCGGGCTGCTCAAGCCCACCGCGGGCCGCGCCACCGTGCTGGGGCACGATGCGCTGGCGGAGTCCGAGCAGGTGCGGCGCAAGCTCGGCTACATGACCCAGCGGTTCTCGCTGTGGGACGACCTGACGGTGCGCGAGAACCTCGACTTCCTGTGCCGCGTGTACGGGCTGGACCGCGCGCTGCGCCGCGCCCGCATCGAGGCGCGCGTGGAGCAATACGGGCTGTCGGGATTCGCCGGCCGCCGCGCCGCCACGCTGAGCGGCGGCCAGCGCCAGCGGCTCGCGCTGGCGGCCGCCACGCTGCACGAGCCGCAGCTGCTGCTGCTCGACGAGCCGACCAGCGCGGTCGACCCGCAGAGCCGCCGCGACTTCTGGGAGAAGCTGTTCGAGCTGGTGGGCCAGGGCACGACCATCCTGGTGTCCACGCACTACATGGACGAGGCCGAGCGCTGCCACCGGCTGGCGATCCTCGACCGCGGCCGGGTGGTGGCCGAGGGCGCGCCCAAGCAGCTGGCCCGCGACATCGACGCGGTGGTCCTCGAGGTCGAGTGCGACGACCTGCCGGCGGCGCGCCGCACGCTCTCGGGCGAGCCGCAGGTGCGCAGCGTGGCGCAGCTGGGCAGCCGCCTGCACGTGCTGATGGACCCGGGGGTGAACGAGCCGGTCGCGCTGCTCGAGCGCGCGCTGGCGCGCGCCGGCGGCCAGGCGCGCATCGAGCAGGTGACCGCCAGCCTGGAGGACGTGTTCGTCGCGGCCACCGGGTTTCGCGGCCTGGACGGCCGCCAGCGCAACGAGGCGCGCGCCGCATGATCTGGTTCGTGCGCATGCTGGCGGTGGCGTCCAAGGAGGCGCTGCAGCTGGCGCGCGACCGCGTCACCTTCGGCCTGATCATCGGCATCCCGGCGATGCAGATCCTGCTGTTCGGCTACGCCATCAACTTCGACGTGCGCGGCCTCGATGCGGTGGTCCTGGACCAGGCACGCAGCTCGCTGTCACGCCAGCTGGTGGCGGACCTGGCCGCGACCCAGGTGATGCAGATCACCTACCAGGCCGGCAGCGAGTCCGAACTGCGCGGGCGGATGGCGCGTGGCGAGGCCAGCATCGGCGTGGTCATCCCGCCGGACGTCGAGCGTCGCCTGTTCGAGGGCGACCGGCCGGTCCTGCAGATCATCGTGGACGGCAGCCAGCCAGCGCTCGAGAACGTGGCCCAGGGACTGTCGGCGGTGCCGTCGCTGGGCCGCGCCGGGCTCGCCGTCGAGCGCCCGCAGGGGGTGGCGCTGCGCGTCGAGTACAACCCGGAGAAGCGCACCGCCGTGCAGGTGGTGCCGGCGCTGGTGGGCACCATCCTCAACATCACCATGGTGATCTTCACTGCCGGGGCGGTGGTCCGCGAGCGCGAGCGCGGCAACCTCGAGCTGCTGATGACCACGCCCGTGTCGCGCGGCGAACTGATGGCCGGCAAGTTGCTGCCCTACATCGCGATCGGCCTGATCCAGACCACCGTGATCCTGCTGATCGGCCATACGCTGTTCAGCGTGCCGATCGTGGGCAGCCTGGCCGAGCTGTACCTGGGGGCGCTGCTGTTCATTGCCGCCACGCTGGCGCTGGGCCTGTTCATCTCGACCCTGGTGCAGACCCAGTTCCAGGCCTTCCAGATGGCGTTCATGACCATGCTGCCGTCCATCCTCATGTCCGGCTTCGTTTTCCCGTTCGAAGGCATGCCAATCGCCGCCCAATGGATCGCCCAGGTGCTGCCGCTGACCCACTTTATCGAGATTGTGCGGGGTATCGTGCTGCGCGGCGCCCACTTGTGGGACATGTGGCCCCAGGTCCTGAAGCTGGCCGTGTTCTTCGTGATCCTGCTGGCCGCCTCGGTCCTGAGGTTCCACAAGCGCCTGGACTGAGGCCCCTGCAGGGCCGTGCCAACGGACTGACTTACCAGAACTCCTTGACTTTACAGGGGTTGTGCTACACTCCGGCCCGGTCGCAGCCCGTCCGTGCTGTGGTTCGAGGCGTTTTCGACGCCGAGCCGCATTACCGAATTGTCCGCGATCAGGTGACAGGACCCGTTGTCCTCAGGATCGCCCTGCTAGCAAGAAAAAGCTTGTTCGACGAACCCGACCGTGTTCCTGCCGTGTAAGACATGACCGACGCGCGCCCGCCGGGTGTCGCCTCTCGGTCAGTTTGTTTGTGAGTGAGATTCGAGGAATATGAAGATCTACGTTGGAAACTTGCCGTTCTCGGCAACGGAATCAGAACTGCGTGACCTGTTCGCACAGCACGGTACGGTGGAATCCGTTGCCCTGCCGACGGACCGGGACACGGGACGCCCGCGCGGCTTCGGCTTCGTGGAAATGCCCCAGGGTGAAGCGGCCAAGGCCATCGAGGCCCTGAATGGCTTCAGCATGGGTGGTCGTCAGCTGCGCGTGAACGAAGCGCAGGATCGTCCCCGTACCGGCGGCCGGCCGGGCGGTGGCGGCGGCGGCTTCCGTGGCGGCGGTGGCGGCGGTGGCGGTGGTTTCCGCTCCGGTGGCGGGCGGTGGCGGTGGCGGCGGCGGTGGCCGCTGGTAAACGCCAGTCTCCTAGCCAATGAGAAAGGCCCGCTTCGGCGGGCCTTTTTCTTTGTGGTCTGCACCCTGCCCGCGCAGGGTCTGCCCCCGCTCAGGGTCTGACCCCTCCTGGGTCTGACCCTTCCGGACCACCCATGACGGTGTTGACCGCGAGCGGCCCGGGGTCGCTCGCTCAGTCGATCTTTATTCGCTCGCCGACCCCGACCCGTCCGCGCCTGCCCGCTCAGGGCCTGACGCTCCGGGGTCTGACCCCTCCTGGGGTCTGACCCTTCCAGACCGCCGGTCACGGCACTGCCTGCGAGCGCGCGGGATCCGATCGGATCCCCACGCTCGCTCCGAAGAAAGTCGCTCGCCCCGGGGACCACGACCACCTCGCGCGCCCGCGACGGCGCTGACGACGAGCATCATGGCCGTCCGGGAGTCGCCGTGGCGTCCACGACTTGAGCGGGATCACCGGGAGCGACAGACTGCCGTGTCGGCCAGAGCCGCCGCGGACACCCAGCATGAAGTACAAGGACCTGCGCGACTTCATCGCCCTGCTCGAACAGCGCGGGCTGCTCAAGCGCATCGGCGTCGAGGTCAGCCCCCGCCTCGAGATGACCGAGATCTGCGACCGCACGCTCAAGACGGGCGGGCCGGCGCTGCTGTTCGAGCGCCCGACCGGGCACGACATTCCCGTGCTCGCCAACCTGTTCGGGACACCCGAGCGGATCGCGCTGGCGCTGGGCCAGGAGGACGCACGGGACCTGCGGCAGGTCGGCCTGCTGCTGGCGGCGCTGCGCGAACCCGAGCCGCCGCAGGGGCTGAAGGACGCGTGGGACAAGCTGCCGCTGCTCAGAAAGGCGCTGGACATGGCGCCGAAGGAAGTGCGCGATGCGCCCTGCCGCGAGCAGGTCTTCGAGGGCGTCGACGTGGACCTGGGCCGGTATCCCGTGCAGACCTGCTGGCCCGGCGATGCCGGCCCGCTGATCACGTGGGGGCTGGTCGTGACCCGCGGGCCCGAGCGGCCGCGGCAGAACCTGGGCATCTACCGCCAGCAGGTGATCGGCCGCAACCGCACCATCATGCGCTGGCTGCCGCAGCGCGGCGGCGCGCTCGACTTCCGCGCCTGGCAGGCCGCGCACCCGGGCGAGCCGTTCCCCGTCGCGGTGGCGCTGGGCGCCGATCCGGCCACGATCCTGGCCGCGGTGACGCCGGTGCCCGACACGCTGTCCGAATACGCCTTCGCCGGGCTGCTGCGCGGCAGCCGCACCGAGGTCGTGCGCTGCGCAGGTTCGGACCTGCAGGTGCCGGCCAGCGCGGAGATCGTCCTGACGGGCCACATCGTGCCGGGCGACACGGCGCCCGAGGGGCCGTTCGGCGACCACACCGGCTACTACAACGAGGTCGAGACCTTCCCGGTGTTCACGATCGACGCGATCAGCCAGCGCCGCGCGCCCATCTACCACAGCACCTACACGGGCCGCCCGCCGGACGAGCCGGCCATGCTGGGCGCGGCGCTCAACGAGTTGTTCGTGCCGCTGCTGCAGAAGCAGTTCCCGGAGATCGTGGACTTCTACCTGCCGCCGGAGGGCTGCTCCTACCGGCTGGCCGTGGTCACGATCCGCAAGCGCTATCCGGGACACGCCAAGCGCGTGATGATGGGCGTGTGGTCGTTCCTCACGCAGTTCATGTACACCAAGTTCATCGTCGTGACGGACGACGACATCGACGCGCGCGACTGGAAGGACGTGGTGTGGGCGATGGCGACGCGCATGGATCCGGCGCGCGACACGGTGATCGTGGAGAACACGCCGATCGACTACCTGGACTTCGCCTCGCCGGTCGCCGGGCTGGGCGGCAAGATCGGCTTCGACGCGACCAACAAGTGGCCCGCCGAGACGAGCCGCCGGTGGGGCACGCCGATCGCGATGAGCGAGGAAGTCAGGCGCCGCATCGACGAGTTGTGGCCCGCGCTGGGGATCTAGGGGCGGTGCCGGCGTCAGCGGGGCAGGAGGGGTCAGACCCCAAAGCGGGTCAGACCCCATTCCTTTCCGGGGTCTGACCCCTCTCAGGGGTCTGACCCCTCCGCAAGACTCGCGCGCACGCCGTCCTCCAGCTCCGCATAACGCAGCGCCACGCCCAGCTCCTCGCGCATTCTCTGCGTCGAGACGCGGCGCGACTCGCCGAGGAAGGACCAGGTGGCCGCGGACATCTGCTGCCGTGCCTGCTCCCGCGGCAGCTCCCGCGGCGGCGGCAGCCCGGCCAGCCGCGCCACGGTCCTGAAATACGCGGTCGAGCTCGCGTGGTTCCCGTCGCCGACGTTGTACACACGGTCCTGCGCGGCCGGCGCGGTGGCCGCGGCGACACAAACGTCGACCAGGTCGTCCACGTGGATGCGGTTGCCGGGTCCCGCCTCGGCCTCGGCCACGGCGGGGTCGCCGCGGCGCAGCCGCTCGAGCGGCAGCCGGCCGGGTCCGTAGATGCCGGGCACCCGCAGCACCACCCACGGAATGCCATGGCTTTCGCAATGTGCGCGCACGGCGCGCTCGGCATCGTCGCGTGCCTGCGCGCGCGCAGTGGTCGGGTTCACGGGCGTGTCCTCGGTCACGGTCGCGCCCGCCGCATCGCCGTACACGCCGGTCGTGCTCATGTACACGAAGCGGGCCGGGCGGCCGGCGAGGGCGGCCAGCGCGCGGCGCACCCGCGGATCGCGCCCTTCCGGCGGCGGCGGCACGAGGTAGAAGACGCGCTGGCCGTGCACGTCCAGCGGCGTGGCTGCAGCGGCGTCCAGGTCCCAGGCCGCGGCATCGATGCCCTGGCCGCGCAGCCGGCCGGCGCCGGCCGGCGAGCCGGTGAGGGCGCGCACCGGGCCGTCCAGGCGCCTGGCCAGCCGTGCGCCCACATAACCGCAGCCGACGATGGTGAATGCGTGGCGGGTCGCCATGACCGCGCTCAGGGCCGGGGCGCCGACCGCCAGCCGACCAGCGCGGCGACCAGCGAGGTGTCGTCGGGGCCCTCGGCGACGGATGACGGGCGAGCCAGGCGCAGGGCGGCGGCGTGCTCGGCCACGCGGCGCGCGCCCGTGACCAGCGCCGTCCGGTCCATCAGTTCGCGGCAGCGCGGCGTCACGATGCCGGCGAGCGCCTCGAGCACCGCTACGCTGGTCGCCGTGTAGACCTGCACGCCGCCATGCCGCCAGAGCTTCTCGACGGCAGCCTGCTGCGCCGGCGCGGGCTGCACCGGTTCGCGCACGTAGACCTCGGCGAAGCTGACGCGGGCACCGCGTTGTGCCAGGACCTTCGCCAGCAGGTCACGCCCGCCCACGCCACGCACGATCAGGACGCGCTGGCCGCTCATGTGTGCGAGTTCCGGCATGGCGAGCAGGGATTCCGAGTCGGCGCCAGCCGGTGGCAGCAGCGCAACGCGATAGCCAGCGGAGTTCAGCGCGGCCGCGGTCGCCGGGCCGATCGCGGCCAGGCGCAGCGTGCGGTTCTGGCCGAGAAGCCCGGCACCGAAGCGCACGGCATTCATGCTGGCGAAGACCACGAGGTCATAGGCGCCCACGCGGCCGACTGCGGCGCCGACTGCGGCGCGATCCTGCCGGGCCCGGATCACGAGCGCCGGATAACGAATGGCGTTGCCGCCCTCGGCCTCGATCAGCCGGCAGAGCGGCCCGGCCTGTTGCTCGGGGCGGGTGACCAGGACGCCAATGCCGGAGAGCGCGCCCATATCAATCCGGCCCCGCGCTGCGCAGCGCCTCGAGCAGCGGCCCCGCGCCGGCCGCGAGCAGCCGTTCGGCGAGCGCGATGCCCAGGGGCTCGCGATCCACGGCGGCGCCCTCACTGGCGCCAGTAAACACCTGGACGCCGTCCGGCGAGCCGACCAGCCCGCGCAGCTGCAGCCGCGCGCCTGCCAGCGTTGCATGGGCCGCGATCGGCGACTGGCAGCTGCCGCCGAGCCGCGCGGCGAATGCGCGCTCGGCCTCCAGGCAGCTGCGCGTGGCGGCGTGCTCGAGCGGGGCCAGCAGCGCCTGCAGGCGCGTGTTGTCCGCCCGGCATTCAATGCCGATTACGGCCTGTCCGACCGCCGGCAGAGACAGCTCCGGCGCGAGGTGTTCCCGCACGCGCCCGCCGAGCCCGAGGCGATCGAGGCCGGCCGCCGCGAGCACGATCGCATCCAGGCCTTCCGTTTCGAGCTTGCTGAGCCGCGTTTCGACGTTGCCGCGCAGCGGCCGGATCTCCAGGTCCGGCCGCCATCGTCGCAGCTGGCACTGGCGCCGCAGGCTCGAGGTGCCGACCCGTGCTCCCCTGGGCAGATCCTCGAACCCGGCGTGGCGGATCGAAACGAAGGCATCGCGCGGGTCCGCACGCTCCAGCACCGCAGCGATCGAGAACCCTTCGGGCAGCACGGCCGGCACGTCCTTCATCGAATGGACCGCAATGTCGGCCGCCCCGGCCTGCATGGCCAGCTCGAGCTCCTTGATGAACAGGCCCTTGCCGCCGATCGCCGCCAGGGAGCGGTCGAGGACCCGGTCGCCCTCGGTGACCATTGGCAGGAGCTGTACCGCGGTGCCCGGATGCAGGCTCCGCAGCCGTGCGGCAACGTGTTCGGCCTGCCACAGGGCCAGTCGGCTGCGGCGGGTCGCGATCCGTAGCGTCTCTTGCATCGCGCCATTCTGCCACGACCGCAGGGTGCATTGGCCGCGGCGGCGGCCTAGGATAGGGCATCGTGCGGCCGCTTCCGGCCGCCGCAAGACGGAGATTCCTCCATGACAGCCCGCATCCCCGCACTCGTGACCACCCTGCTGTTCGCGCTGGTGCCGCTGGCCGGCCAGGCCGCCGACCAGGCCGAGGCCCGCCTGGGCGACGGCCGGTTCCTGGCCGGCGACGACGTCGCCCTACGAGACCGTGGACGGC
>CAVOGD010000001.1:65000-137785 GCA_963695155.1 uncultured Gammaproteobacteria bacterium | reverse complement strand
GAACGGTCGAAGTCGGCGAGCTGACCCCGATCGGGCTCGAGAAGCTGGCCCAGGTGACGCTGCCCGAGATCGTCATCACCGCGGAACGTCCGGCGTCGCAGGCACAGCGCTTCGCGTGGGACGCGAAGGCGCGCCGGGCCGGGAGCGTCGCGGTATCCGCCGGCGCCGCGCGCTAACGCGGCGACGTCGAATCGGAGCCTGAGGCAACCATGGATGCGATCTGGAACGACACGCTGCCCATCTACCGCCAGTTGCGGGACCGGGTGGTGGCCATGATTCTCGAGGGCGTGCTCGCCGACGGGGATCCGCTGCCTTCGGTGCGCAGTGTCGCCGCGGACTACCGGCTCAATCCGCTGACGGTGCTGAAGGGCTACCAGCAGCTCGCGGAAGAGCAGCTGGTGGAGAAGAAGCGCGGCCGCGGCATGTTCGTCAGCGAAGGCGCGCGGCGCGCGCTGACCAGGACGAGCGCCAGCGGTTCCTCGAGGACGAGTGGCCGCGCATTGGCGCGCGCATCCAGCGCCTCGGTTTCAGCATGGAGGAATTGCTCAAGGCCGCGCAGGACGCGCCGGCCGCGGAGCCGACCCAGCTGGCGCCGACCCGGGCCGAAGGCGCGGGTGAGAACCATGGACGCACTCCGTAGGCAGCCGAGACTCGAATGGGGTCGGGTCTCGTTGTAGTGCCGCCGCCAGTCCTCTCAGGGACTCACGCGCTGCGGGGAATTCGCAGAGGAAGAAGCATCGGCACGTTCCTTTGATACTCGCGATACTGAGCTCCGAACGCCGACACAAGGTCGCGTTCTTCAAGAATGGTTCCGATGACAATCCATAGGGTCCAGGCAGTGTTGAAAAGCAGGCGGTCGGCGGTGAAGTCTGGATAGCACCACAGCAGGACCAGCACGCACGAGTACAGCGGATGACGCACCCACTTATATGGACCACGGATGGTCAGGGCTTGCTCACGGAGCGTCTTTCCGGAAAGGCTGGCTTTGATCGGTCGAATCCCGAATGGGTCAAAAGTACCGAGCGCACGAATGCCCCACACGAATCCAAGGCCAGCCATCACACATGCGACACGCAGTATCCATCGACCTGATCCATCGACTCTGGCCAGGGTCAGTTCCGTCGGTTGCCAGAGGAGAAGCAAGGCCAACAACACGACGCCAGAAGCCGTCGCATAGATGGCGCCGCTGAAATGACCCGGCACGAAGGTCGCGAGACGATCCTGGAATGACTTCCTGACCATTCCACTGTGCTGCAGGAAGAATGCCAGACAGAGCAAGCCGTCGAACCCTAGTGCGCCGGCGGTCGTGAGATTCAGATCAACGACCTGAACCGGCCCCCAAAGCAGAAAGACAAGAAGAGCCAGGAAAGACGTGCCGCCAAGAACCCGGGCGGCGACTATGGTCGTGTGCGCGCAGATTGACGAAGTGGATTTCACAGTGGTTCAGACGTACAGGCCTGATCCGCAATTGCGTGTCACGAATGATACTGCCAAGTTAAGCAGGGACGCGCGACCATCCCAGGATGAAACACTCGGCTACGCAATACAAGCGCCACCGATTTCCGCCTGAGATCATCCAATATGCCGTCTGGCTCTCAGGCTTCGGCGTGCACGCTGCCGTCTCGAACCTCTTCAACCTGGGCCGGCACCTGATCGCAGCAGCTCACCGACAGGGGAACTGCGGCCGCGGCAAGTCAACTTGGCAATACCGCAATGGCCCCATCGTCCAGGCCGTGAATCGCAAGCGCCGGACCCGTTCCCGGGCCCGGCGCCTGCCGTATGCGCCTACTCGGCGCTCTTTATCTTGTAGTGCACGACCATCAGGATCTGGTCGGAACGCCCTGCGCTGTCCAGGGACTCGTTGAAGCGCTTGCCAAAGGCCTCGTTCTGCTCCTTGGTGCGTGCCGCCGATGCGGCATCGAAGGCCTTGCGCACGACGTCGCGGGTCGCGAGGTCCTTCGACGCGTACCAGGTCATGTGCGTCCACTTCTGGCCGCGGTTGACCTCCGGCGTGTCCAGGCCGTAGTTCAGGATGGTGCCGTCCGCGACCAGCTTGTCGTACACGGGGGCAGCCAGTTCCTTGTACAGCTTGTTGGTGTCCTCGAACTTGCCGGGGCGGGACTGGTAGTAGCCCACGTGGATGTAGCCAGGACGCGCAGGCTTGCCCGAACCGGTGTGAATGCCGCGCACGATCAGGTCCGCATGGCTGCCGGGCTACGACGACCGCCCTCCCACTTGGCCTGCTCGGCGGCGCTGGTCTCGGCGCTCATGGACCGCCGCTTCTCCATGAAGTTCTTCATGAAGGTGTCGGCGCCGGCCCAGCCGTTGAACACGATCCACTCGATGTGGCTGGCTGCGTCATTGCCGTCATGCACGATCGGCATGGCCAGGCCCCAGTCGTAGGCCGCGCCGCTCTCGACCAGCGGATCAAAGTGCTTGGCGTTCTCCTCGATGATCAGCTTGATCAGCGCGTCGCCCTGGCCGGGCATGGCCTTCATGGAATTGATCCAGATGTAGCCGGGCGCATCCTGCGCCATGGCCGGCGCCGACAGGCAGGCCAGCGCCGCCACGGTGGCGATCAGAAATCTCTTCATTGTCGATCCCCCTGAAATATCAGTCGTTCGTTCGTGTTTGCCGCCGCGCCGCAAGGCCCGGCGAGCTGCGCATCGAGTGACGCGCAACCGCCCTACCTTACACAGCCGAACGCGCCGGCGCGACCCGGGGGGGTGAGGAGGAGGGGACGAGAGAAGCAGCAACTGAGATCTGTCGCCGGGCGCGGCGCGGTGTTTCATGCGATTTCCGGCGGATTCTTGACGCCTGCAAGCCGGAACGCTGGCTGACAATGCAGCGGCATGGCACCGAAATCACCGGTCGTTGCCCCAGCCGACATCTCGTCCCGCATCCTGGTGCTGCGCGGGCAGCGGGTGCTCTTGCTGGCCGATCTCGCGGCCTTGTACGGCGTTACGCCGAAGCGCCTGAATGAGCAGTTCCGGCGGAACCGGGCGAAGTTCCCTGCGGACTTCGCGTTCTACATTGAAATCAACGAGATACGGAACTTGAAGCCGCATATTGCGGCATCAAGTTGGGGCGGGCACCGAAGACGACCAATCGCCTTTACCGAGCACGGCGCAATCATGGCGGCTACCGTATTGAACAGCCCACGGGCCGTCCAGATGTCCGTGTACGTCGTGCGTGCGTTCGTGAAGCTGCGGGAGATCCTGGCGTCGAATGCCGACCTCGCCCGCAAGCTCGAGGCGCTGGAGAAATCCGTTGCCACGCTGGATGCCGGTACGCGCCAGCAGTTCGAGGAGGTCTACCGGGCGATCCGCGCGCTGATGACGCCGCCGGTCCCGAAGTCCCGGCCGATCGGCTTCACGGCGGATATTTCCGGCGGCGAGTAGGTAAAGGAACGGGAACAACTTCGGTCATGCCGCCTGAATCCACAGTCGTCAGCCCAGCCGACGTCTCGTCCCGCATCCTTGTGCTGCGCGGGCAGCGAGTGCTGCTGGATGCGGACCTGGCCGAGCTCTATGCCGTTCCGACCAAGGTTCTCAATCAGGCCGTGCGTCGAAACGACGGGAAGTTCCCGTCGGACTTTGCCTTCAGAATCAATGCGCAGGAGAAGGCAGAGGTGGTCACAAATTGTGACCACTTGGCCCGCATCAAGTACTCGCGGGTGAATCCGCTCGCATTCACCGAACACGGCGCAATCATGGCTGCCACGCTGCTCAACAGCCCGCGTGCGGTCGAGATGTCGATCTACGTAGTCCGGGCGTTCGTCAAGCTACGGGAGATGCTCGCATCCAACGCGGAGTTGGCCCGCAAGCTTGAGGCGCTCGAGCGATCACTCGCCGCCCTCGACGACAAGACGCGCCAGCAGTTCGAGGAGGTCTACCGGGCAATCCGCGCGCTGATGACGCCGCCGGTCCCGAAGTCCCGGCCGATCGGCTTCACAGCGGATCTCTGATGCACTCAAGCTGGCCAGAGGCGGCGCCGGGGCGTCTGCTTGATCACCGGTTGAGACAGGTTCCAAGCCTCTGGTTACACAACTCACGTACATCGGCCCCGGCATGAGCGGAGTATCCTGAATGGTGCACTCGCTGACACAGCGCAACCACCATGCTGGAGCTCGTCATGGCATTCGCATTGACCTCGCCGGTGTTCAGCCACGAAGGCGCGATCCCGAAGCTCTACACCTGCCAGGGCAAGGACATCTCGCCGGCGCTCGCCTGGAGCAAGCTGCCCAAGGGCACGCAGAGCCTGGCGCTGATCGTGGACGACCCGGACGCACCGGACCCGGCCGCGCCGAAGATGACCTGGGTGCACTGGGTGCTCTACAACATCCCGCCCAGCGCGACGGGGCTCAAGGAAGCGGTGGCGCCCGCCAGGCTGCCGCCCGGCACGCGCGAGGGCGTGAACGACTGGAAGCGCACCGGCTACGGCGGCCCCTGTCCGCCGATCGGCCGGCATCGCTACTACCACAAGCTGTATGCGCTCGACGTGGTGCTGCCGGACCTGAAATCACCGACCAAGCCCAAGCTAGAGGCGGCGATGAAGGGCCACGTGCTGGGTGAGGCGGTGCTGATGGGGACTTACATCAAGGACTGAGGCGGCTCGCGCCGCGAGACCCCGGCGACCTGCAATGAGAAAAGCCCCGGCGGGAGCCGCCGGGGCTTTTTTAGCGTCGCAAGTTGAACCGTTCGCCGGCAGCGTCAAGGCTGCGCGGCGGCCGGTCCTACTTGATGTCGATGTGCAGGACCTCGAGCGGCTTGCTGCCGAGGTTCTCCGGGTTATGCGACCATCGCGTCCGACCAGGCGACCGTGCCGGCCTTGGCATTGGTCTTCTGGGTGGTGCCGTCGGGCATCGTGAACTGCCCGTCGAGGTCGCTCAGGAACACGACCACGCCCGCCGGGTGCGAGTGCATGACCGACTTCTCCTTCGGCCCGTAATTGATGCGCACCACGCGCACCTTGTCGTTCTCGAACTCGACCTTGTAGTGCGCGGGATCCGCGGTCACCGCGTCGGGCGCGCCCAGGTCCGCCGGGGCGGGCTTGCCGTCCGAGTTGTAGATGTCGCGCGCGAGCCGCCACGCGCCGTCGCGCTTCTCCAGCACCGAGAGGTACTTGCCGGCGTCGATCGTCGCCCCGGAGGCGTCGGTGACCCGGAAGGTGCCTTCCTGCCAGGCGCTGTTGCCGGAGGCCTTGATCGGACCGTGTTCCACGCTCATCGTGAAGCCGGCGGCCTTCGCGCCCTCGATGTCGGCGGCGATGGACGCGCGTATCGCGTCGCGGCCACTGCTGGCCGGCGCGCCGGGCGCCATCAGCGAGGCGTCCTCCCAGTACAGGTTGGCGACGCCGTCGGCGTCGCCCGCGTTGTAGTGGCCGGCCCAGGCGCCGTTGACCGCCTGGATGGCCTCGATCTCGGCCGCGTCGGGCTGGCCCGTCTGTTGGCAGCCCGCGAGCGCAAGCGCGGCCGCCGCCGCAAATGCGGCAGTCTTGAGCGTGTTCATGTATCCCCCCTGAATTCGATTCGTACGCGGCCGCGGGTATCCGCGGTCGCGGCCCATCATACTCCAGCGGCGCTTGTCGGCCCGTTCCGGCTTTTTTTACGCGTCTGTTCGCATTGTCCGACAATTATTGTATGTCAATGATGCTTGACACATAGTAAAGCATGCTCTACAGTTTTGCATGTCAAGCGTACTTTACAGCGCGATGCGGGGAGTTCAGGCGATGACCGAGGTACAGAGGGACGAGGCGGGCCGCCGCAGCATGTGGGACATGATCAAGAGCTGCTCCGGCACCGAGCGTGACCGGCAGAACCAGTACCGGTTCGTGGTGTGGTTGTTCGGCTGGTCGATCACCTTCGTGCTCGCGGCGCAACTGCTCAAGCGCGACCCGGGGCTGGCGCCGTGGCTGAAGTGGGCCGTGGCGATCCTGCCGTCCGCCATCGGCATCGGCGTCGTCAGGTCGTACCTGCGCTTCCTGCGCATGGCCGACGAACTGATGCGCAAGGTGCAGCTCGACGGGCTGGCGATCGGCTTCGGCGCCGGCGTGCTGTTCGTGGCGGGGTACCCGCTCCTGGTCGGCGCCGGTGCACCGCGGCTGGACATGAGCGACACGATGCTCGTGATGATGGTGGCCTGGGCGTTCGGGCAACTGCTCAGCATGAGGCGCTACCGGTGAAAAACCGCCTGCGTGTATTGCGCGCCGAGCGCGAGTGGTCGCAGGCCGCGCTGGCCGAGCGGCTCGCGGTGTCGCGGCAGACGGTGAACGCCATCGAGACCGGCAAGTACGATCCGGGCCTGCCGCTGGCGTTCCGGATCGCGGCGCTGTTCCGCCTGCGCATCGAGGACGTGTTCGAGCCGGAGTAGGGCGTTCGCAGGAGGGGTCAGACCCGCAAGGCGGGTCAGACCCCGGAGCCGAGAGGTGGCAGACCCCGGAGCCGAGAGGTGGCAGACCCCGCAGGGTGAGAAAGCGACCGCGACCGGGCGCTAGTGACTGCGCCGGCGCAGTAGTACGATACGCCCGCTAGCGCGCACCAGCGCGCGGGGGTCAACGTGATGAAGACGCTGTCGCCGGTCGGGCTTTGCGCCACGGCCGTACTCTGGCTTTGCGTTTCGGGGGCCGTGGCGCAGGAACAGGTGCCGCCGCCGCCGTCCGGTCTCGACGGTGGTCGAGCAGCCCGTGCTGCCGGCCGAGGCGGCGCCCGCATCGGCGGAGCCGGCCGCCGCGCCGGAAGCGGAGCCGGCCCCGCTCTCCGTGCCGGCGTCGGCCGCCGAGCAACTGGACCCAGCGCCGTCCAGGCCCGTGGAACCGCCCGTGGAGCCAGTGCCGGACGCCGCCGCTGCGGAACCGGCGCCTGACACCGCCGCCGCTGCGGAACCGGCGCTTGACACCGCCGCCGCCGCGGAACCGGCGCCTGACACCGCCGCCGCCGCGGAGCCGAAGCGCATCCTGGTATTGCCGCTCGAGTTCACGGTCTATGAGCGCTCGGTCGCGGGGATGGAGGTGGTTCCGGACTGGACCGAGGCCGCGCGGCGCAACCTGCTGGAAGCCTCGGGCCGCAGGCTGCGCTCGATCGGCGGCTTCGAGCTGGTGTCGCTGCCGGTGCTGGAGGGGGATGCCAAGGACGTGCTGCGCGAGCACGTCGAGCTGTTCAAGATCGTCTCCGACACGGTGACCGGCGTCGTGTACGCTGGCGGCAAGGCCTGGGAGGAGAAGAAGGCCAACTTCGACTACACGATTGGCGACGGGCTGGCGTTCCTGACCGAGATCGCGGACTACGCGTTCATCCTGGGCGGCGGCCAGGTCAAGCAGAGCGGCGGCAGCACGTTCATGCAGTTGCTGGCGGCCGGCGCCGGCTACTACGTGCCGGGCGGCGGCACCTACGTGGCGGCGGGCATCGTCGACCTGCGCACGGGCGACGTGGCCTGGCTGAACTCGATGCAGGGCGGCGAGATCTTCGGCATGACCAGCAACGACACGCGCAAGCCGGAGGCCGCCGAGGCGATCGTGGCCAAGATGTTCGAGGGTTATCCGGCCTCGCGCTGGGTGACCGTGCGGGCGTTCTGAGGCGTGCCGTCCGTGAGAGCCCTGCCCTGGGCCGCCGCGTTGCTGCTCGTGCCGACGGGCGCGGCGCTGGCGATCGAGGAGGCCGAGCAGCGCGAGCGCATCGAGTTCGAGACCCGGGCCTTCGAGGAGCAGATCGGCAACAGCGGCCATCTGTTCGACGACCCGGCGCTCGATGCCTACCTGCAGGGCATCGTGGACACGATGTTCCCGGACCAGCGCGGCACCCTGCGCGTGCGCACGTTCCGCAACCCGGAGTTCAACGCGTTCGCGGTGGCCACCGGCGGCGTCTACTTCCACACCGGCACGCTGCTGCGCATGGAGGACGAGTCGCAGCTCGCCTCGGTGCTGGGCCACGAGGGCACGCACGTCACCGCCGACCACATCTACCGCTCGGTGAAGGGCGCCAAGAGCACCGCCAAGGCGAGCATCTTCCTGGGCATGATCGCGGCCGGCGCCGGGCTGCCGCCGGTGCTCGGCAGCATCGTCGGCCTGTCGAGCATGGCGGGCTTTTCGCGCGAACACGAGCGCGAGGCGGACCGCGGCGGCTTCGACCGCATGGTCCAGGCCGGTTACAGCCCGCGCGGCGGCGCCGAGGCGTTCGCGCGCCTCGAGCGCGAGCTGAAGGCGCGGCACGTCACGCAGGGCGGCTACTTTTTCGCCAGCCATCCGCGGGTGCAGGAGCGCGTCGAGACGCAGACCGAGTTCGCACAGGGCGTGACCGTGGAGGGTGAGCGCTACGCCGAGCGGTACCGCGAGATCACGCTGAATGCGCGGCTCGATGCGCTGGTGCAGCTGCACCGCGCCGGCGACGGCAAGACGCTGGTGTTCCTGCTCGGCGACGAGAACCTGCTGGCGTCGCTGCCCCTGTCGGCGCGCTTCTACCTGGCCGAGGGTTACCGCCTGCGCAGCGAAGCGGCGCGCAAGGCGCGTGCCGACACGCGCTCGAAGACCGAACTGCAGTCGCAGCGCGACGAGGACGCCGAGCGCGCGATAGAAGAGTACCGGCGCACGATCGCGGAAGCGCCGGAGTACGGCCCGCCCTACCAGGCGCTCGCCATGCACCACCTGCGCGCCGGCGACAAGCCGCAGGCGCTGGCGCTGTTCACGCGCTACGTCGAACTGACCCCCGACCCGAAACAGAGCGGCTACGCCCGCCAGTACATAGACAAGCTCAACAAGGAACTTGCGCCATGACCTCTCGTGCATTGACCCGGTGTCTCGTCCTGCTGGCCTGCTGCGCGGTGGCAACACCGGCGCTGGCCTGGAAGCTGGCCGCCGAGGGCGAGCGCTTCGAGCACAAGGCCAGCGGCTACTCGATCCAGTTCCCCGCCGGCTGGCGCTACCAGAAGATGGCGTTCGGCGACGAGTGCCTGGCCACGCGCGACGGGCCGTTCCTGCAGGCGGTGTACGTGGACTACCGCAAGCACAAGAAGGCGTTCCCCGGCCTCAAGAAGGACGCCACGCCGGACATGATGCCGCAGGAGCTGGCCGAGAAGCTGGTGGCGGACATGACGCTCACGCGCGGCCTGCAGAACATGCAGGTGCTGTCGGACGAGCCCACCGAGCTGGCCGGGCTGCCGGCGTTCCGGCTGCACGTGGCCTACCGCACCGCGGTGGACGCGGGCTCGGTGCGCTTCGAGGAGATCGTGGTCGGCGCGAACTCGCCGCAGGGCATCTTCGTGGTGCACTACCGCGCGCCGGTGCTGCACTACTTCACGCGCGACATCGTGGCCTACGAGCAGGCGCTGGCCAGCTTCGCCATCGCCGCGCCGGCGTCGCGCAAGCGCTGACGCCGGGCGCGGCGACCGTCAGTCGCCGCGGCCGCCGCGGAATGCGGCTTGCGGTCCGGTCAGGCGGGAGGCGCGGGCGGCTGTTCCTTCTTCTGCTGGCGGCGCTGCTGCTTTTCCTCGCGCTTCTTGCGGGACGCGAGTTCGCGCTGCTTCTTCTGGTGTGAATAGTTCGGCTTGGCCATGATTACCCAGTTGTGGTGACGAGCCCGGCTGCGCTGCGGTCGGCGGACCAGGCACAGGATACCCGAGATCGGGTTGCGGGGCCTTGACAGCGCGCTGGCGCGCTCCCTCAACGATAGACGCCCCGGCGGTGGCCGACCCGGACCACGAGGATGCGGATTTCGCGGTCGAGGATCTCGGCGATGATGCGGTAGTCGCCGACCCGGTACTTCCAGAACTGGCCCAGGTCGTCGCCTTTCAGCGCCGCGCCGAGAGAGCGCGGGTCGGTCGCTGGAGCCACGCGCCCGCGCAGGAACTGCGTGATGCGGCGCGTCACCGCGGGATCGAGCTTACGGAGTTGCCTGAGGGCGCTTTCGGCGAAATCAATCCGCCACGTCAAGCTCTCGCTCCAGGTCATCGAGCGCAATCAGGCGCTCGCGACCGTCAGCAACTCGCTGTGCGATCTCGCGCGCGAGGTAGAGGTCTTCGAGATCCTCGAGCTGGTCCTCGAGGGCGTGCTTGACGTAGAAAGACTTGCTGCGACCGGTGAGGCGCGCAAGCCGCTCGAGCCGGGCGTCGAGTTCATCGTCCAGGCGAATCGAGAATGGGTGCGGCATCGGGTGCTCCGGAGTGCGCGATCACCGGGCATTCTACCATTGCACTACATGTAGTGCACTTCGCAATAAGCGACGGGAAAACAGCGATTTGCAGTGAATCCGGCTATTCGAAGCCGAGGTCGTAGTGGTAGACCTCGCCGCGATACTCGCTCTGCACCTTGAAGTCGCTCTGGTTGAACACCGTCTGCATGCCCTTGTTCTCGGCGAGGACCTCGGCGGTGAAGCCGCCGATGCCGTTGCGGCGCGCGATGCGGGTCAGGTGCCTGAGCATGAACGTGCCGATGCCGCGCCGCTGCCACTGGTCCGCGACGGTGAACGCGACCTCGGCCTTGTTGGTCTTGGGATCGAGGTAGTAGCTGCCGATGGCGATGATGTCCTCGCCGTGCGCCTCCGGCAGCACGCCGACGATGGTCACTTCGCTGCGGTGGTCGATGTAGACGAAGTTCTCGATCTGGTGGCGCGGGATCCGCTTCAGGCGGCCCATGAACCGGTAGAACCGCGACTGCTCGGACAGCTCGTAGAACAGCTCGCGCATGCCCGGCTCGTCGGTCGGGTGGATGGGCCGGAACAGGATCTGCGTGCCGTCGGGCAGCAGCTGGGTCGTGCGCAGCTCCTTCGGGCCGACGACCAGCTTGCCCTCCATTTCGGCCAGTTCGGCCGACACGTACTTCGCCTCGATGGCCTCGCGCAGCAGCTGGGCGCGGAACTTGGGATGCGCGATGCAGATCAGCGCCATCGCCCGTTCCGAGATGCGCTTGCCGTGCAGGTAGGCGACGCCGTACTCGGTGACCACGTAGTTCACGCCGGCGCGGGTCGTGACCACGCCGGCGCCCGGGCTCAGCTGCGTGGTGATGCGGGACACGGTGCCGCCGCGGGCGGTGGACGGGATCGCGATGATCGCCTTGCCGCCGCGCGCCTTGGCGGCGCCGCGGTTGAAGTCCACCTGGCCGCCCACGCCGGAGAAGAACTTGGCGCCGATCGAGTCGGCGCACACCTGGCCGGTGAGGTCGATCTCCAGCGCCACGTTGATGGCCACCATCTTGTGCTGCTGGCTGATGACGTGCGCGTCGTTGACGTACTCCGTGGGGTGGAAGGCGAAGATCGGGTTGTCGTCGATGAAGTCGTACAGCTTGCGCGTGCCCAGGCAGAAGCTGGCGACGACCTTGCCCTTGTCGAGCGTCTTGCGGTGGCCGGTCACGGCCCCCGCCTTGACCAGGTCCACGATGCCGTCGGAGATCATCTCGGTGTGGATGCCCAGGTCCTTCTTGTCCTTCAGGAACCCCAGCAGCGCCTGCGGGATGCGGCCGATGCCCACCTCGAGCGTGGAGCCGTCGTCCACCAGCGCGGCCAGGTTCTCGGCCAGCTGCCGGATCTCCTCGTCCACCACCGGCTCCGGCACCTCGATGATCTCCTCCTCGAACGGCACCAGGCAGTCGAGCTCGTGCACGTGGATGAAGGAGTCGCCGTGGGTGCGCGGCATGCGCGGGTTGACCTGCGCGATCACCAGCGAGGCGTTCTCGGCGGCGGTGCGCACGATGTCCACCGACACGCCCAGGCTGCACAGGCCGTGCTCGTCGGGCGGCGAGACCTGGATCAGCGCCGCGTCCAGCGGCAGCTGGCCGGAGCTGAACAGGCGCGGGATGTCGGACAGGTGGATGGGCGTGTAGTCGCCCAGCCCCTCCTGGATGATGCCGCGCACGTTCTCGGCGATGAAGAAGCTGTTGATGCGGAAGTACTGCGCCAGCTCGCGATGCGCGTAGGGCGCCTCGCCGAAGGTCAGCAGGTGCACGATCTCGGTGTCCGGCAGCTCGTAGGCGTTCTTGGTCAGCGCCCGCACCAGCTCGAGCGGCTCGCCGCAACCGGTGCCGATGAAGATGCGCTGGCCGGGCTTGATGCGCGTGACGGCCTGCTCGGCCGTGACGATCGTGGCGCGGTACTTGTCCTGCCAGTGCGGGTCGTAGGTGATGGCGCGCTTGCTCATGTCAGGGGGCCGGCCGGGAGAGGGTCATGCGGGCGTCGGCGACATACGGCTCGATGCCGACCTCGCTGACGATGAACGGGTTGATGTCCAGCTCCACGATCTGCGGGTAGTCGGTGGTGAGCTGGCTGATGCGCTGCAGCGCGTTGGCGATCGCCTCGAGGTCCACCGGCGCCTGGCCGCGCGCGCCCTGCAGCAGCGCGTAGGAACGCGTGCCCTTCAGCATCTGCATCGCCTCTTCGGCGGTGATCGGCGCCAGGTAGAAGGTGACGTCCTTCATGACCTCGACGAAGATGCCGCCCAGGCCGAACATCAGCATGGGGCCGAACTGCGGGTCGCGGGTCATGCCCAGGATCACCTCGCGGCCCTTGCGGCCCATCTTCTCGACGAAGGCGCCGCGGATGTGGGCGTTGGGCGCGCGGCGCTGCACGCGCAGCATCATCAGGTCGAACGCGTCGCGCACCTGCTCGGCGTTGGACAGGTTGATGCGCACGCCGCCCAGGTCGGACTTGTGGATGATGTCCGGCGAGCTGATCTTCAGCACCACCGGGTAGCCGATGCGCTCGGCGGCCTCGACGGCCTCGTGCGGGGTCGCGGGCCAGGTAGCCGTCCAGCACGTTGAAGTCGTAGGCGCGCAGGATCTCCTTGGCCTCGACCTCGCCCACCTGCTCGACGCCGCTGCGCATCTGCCACTGGATGACGCGGTCCACGCGGCGCCGGTTGACGGGGAAGCGCGTGACGACCCGCGGCGGGCGCATGCGCCAGGCCGCGTAGTCGCTCATGGCCTTGAAGGCCTCGACGGCGCGGTTCGGCGCGGGATAGTCGGGGATGCCGGCCTGCATCAGGTAGTCGCGGGCCGCGCGCACTTCCTTGCCGCCCATGAACGCGGTCAACAGCGGCTTCTTGCCGTCGTGCGCGGCGTGCAGCTGTTTCGCGAGTTCCAGCGGCTGGGTCATGTTGGCCGGGATCACCACCACCAGGATGCCGTCCACGTTGTCGTCCTTCTGGACGAGCTTGAGCGCCTTGATGTAGCGGTCCGGCTCGGCGTCGCCGATGACGTCGATGGGGTTGCCGAGCGCCGCGGTGGCCGGCAGCGCCTTCTGCAGTTTGGCGCGGGTCTGCGCGGTGGGCGGCAGCAGCTGCAGGCCGCACAGCTCGGCGGCGTCCGCGGCCATGATGCCCGGGCCGCCGGCGTTGGTGATGATGGCGAGCCGCTTGCCGGCCGGCAGCGGCTGCGTGGCGAAGGCCAGCGCGTAGTCGAACAGCGCCTCGAGGTGCTCGGCGCGAATCACGCCCGAGCGCTTGAAGGCGGCCCAGTACGCCATGTCCGCGCCCGCCAGGCTGCCGGTGTGCGAGGAGGCGGCCTTGGCGCCGGCCTGCGTGACGCCCACCTTGAGCACCACCACCGGCTTCACCGAGGCGATTTCCTCGGCGACTTCCAGGAAGCGGTCCCCCTCGGTGATGCTCTCCAGGTACGCGGCCACGACCGACGTGTCCGGGTCGGCGGCGAAGGCGCGCAGGAAATCCACCTCGTTGAGGTCGGCCTTGTTGCCGAAGCTGACCACCTTGTTGAGGCCGAGGCCGATGCTGGCGGCCCAGTCCAGGATCGCCACGCACAGGGCGCCCGACTGCGAGATCATGGAGATCTTGCCGACCGGCGGCATGGACGGCGCGAAGGTGGCGTTCAGCTTGGCGGGCACGTTCACCACGCCCAGGCAATTCGGGCCGATGAACCGCACGCGGCCGCGCCGCGCCTGCACGGCCACCTGTTCCTCGAGCTCCAGTCCCGCCGGGCCCGCTTCCTTGAAGCCGGCCGAGATGATGATGGCGTACTGCACGTGCGCGTAGACGCACTCGGCCATCACCGCGGGCACCGTGGCGGCCGGGGTGATGATGACGGCCAGGTCCACCGGCTGGCCGATGGCGCCGATGCTGGGATAGGCCTTCAGGCCGAGGATCGTGTCCCGCTTGGGGTTCACCGGGTAGAGCGCGCCCTGGTAGCCGCCCGCCTGCAGGTTCTCCACCACGGTGCGGCCGACCACGCCCTTGCGCTCGGTCGCGCCGATGACCGCGATGCTGCCGGGATTGAACAACCCGTTCAGGGTGCGGAGGGCGTCGGGCGCCGCGCCGACCGCGGCGTCAGGGGGGGTGGGAGGCTTGGTCTTCATGGATGCGGAAGGCTCTCACGATATCGGGTCGCGGGCCATTGGCAATTCACGCTGCGACACTCAGGCGATTACGGATACGGCCGGGGCTGTCCCCTGCCGGCGGCTCAGTAATGCGGCGGCACCTCGTCGGCCTCGGGCGGGACCGGGCCCAGCTCCCGCAGTTCCAGCAGCCGGTCCCCGAGGGTCTTGAGCCGTGCCGTCAGCTCGTCAATGTCCCGCTGCTGGCGCACCACGACGTCGCTCAGCTCCTGCAGGCCGCGCTCGAGGTGCGCGATCTTGAATTCGAGGGCTTCGAGGCGGTCGGCCTCGGACATGGGCGGGCGCGACGAGCCGGGCGGCCGGGCCGCCCGGGCAGGGTCGCCGAACCTCAGGCGCCGGGCAGCGGCGGGCCGCTGCTCTGGTTCCACATCCAGCGCCAGATCTGCCAGGCGCCGTCGGCATTGCGGTGGTAGAAAGCCATCCACTTGCCGGTGGTGGGATCGGCCGGCGGGTCCGTCGCCACGATCGCGTCCATCCGCCAGGTGCCCCAGGCATTGGCGTAGTCGCCGATCACGAAGACCTCGTCCACCGTGGCGGACTGCTGCACCACGGTGATGTCGTAGCCGGCGCCCATGGCGGCGAGGACCGCATCGCGACCCACGTTGGCCGGAGCGCCCTGCGGCATTTCGACGACATCGGCGGCGATCATCGCGGACAGCGCGGCGGCGTCGCCCGCGTTCCAGGCTGCCACGAACGTGTCGGTCATGCCGCGCACCGCGGCCTCGTCGGCGGCGGACGTGTCGACTTCCGGCGCGGGCGGCGGCGGCTGCACACAGGCCGCGAGAAATGCGGCCGAGGCAATCGCCAACAGTAAAGTCCTTGTTTTCACGGGATCAATTCTCCTCTCTCGACCAGCGGTCGAGGGAATCATGAGCAGCACGGGTGGGCATGTCCAGTCGGGTTCGGAAAACTGCGATTGGCTGCGCCGTCGGCCGCGCCGGGCCGCCGGCTGGCGCTCACGATCGAAGCCGCGCTCAGGCCGAGCCGAACAACGCCTTGGCGAGCTTCGGGTGCCTGGCGAACTTCTCGACGAACTCGGTTTCGCGCCGCGCACCCTTGGCGCGCACGATCGCGGCCAGGGCGCGGCGTTCCGCGGGGCTCCAGCGCGCGATCCCGGGCGTGGACGCGACGATCGGCGCCCAGCGTTGCCACGCGAGGCGTTCGGCGGCGGTGAAGCCGTCCAGCGACTTCACTCCGGTCAGCTTGAGCGCCGCCTGCTCGCAGGCCTGCTCGGCCTCCTCGCCGCCGCCGCCTTCGGCCAGCGCCAGGATGCCGCGGCGCAGCACTTCCTGGATCGGCGGCAGCCCGTGGCTGCGCCCGCCGTCGAGTTCGAAGTACAGGTGCCATTCGGAAAGCTTGAGCAGCGTCGCATCGGTGGAGCGATACAGCGGGTTGTCGCGCTGCCGCGCGAGTTCCTTGGTGACCAGGCGGCGCGCCACCGAGGCCTTCGGACGGAAGCCGAGCTTGTAGTAGAACCACCAGGCGCCGGTCTCGATGCCCTCGCCGTTGTCCTGGCCGAGCTGGTAGGGCTCGATGCTGAGCGAGCTGGCGCCGAACAGGTGGCGCACCGTCGCCAGCAGCCGCGAGAAGACGTGCGCCGTCTCGGCGCCGCGCCAGGTCTCGAAGGTGTTGAAGGAGATGGCGGCAAAGCGGCCGATCGCCTCGATCTGCACGTAGCCGATCGGCACGCCGTTCTTGAGCGTGAGCGCGCCGTACAGCGCGGGCAGCAGGTAACGCCGTTCCGGGATCACGCCGCACAGGCCGAAGGCCAGGCCGTCGCCGTCGTCGACCAGCCGCACGTCGCTCGGGTCGGCGTACTCGAACGCCGCCAGGTCGCGCTCGCGCGTGACCATCGAGGCGCGCGCCAGCTCGATCAACGCGGCGCCTTCCTCGCGGGACAGCAGCTTGATGCCCCTGGGCTTGATCTTCGCGGCATCGCGCAGGTCCGGGCGGTGGCGCCTGAGCGGGCCCTTCTGGTAGGCGACCGGCGCCGGCGGGAAGTGCGCCAGCGTGCGCGACGGCGTGCCGCGGCCGGGCGACAGCACGAACGGCAGGTCCAGCGCGTCGGCGAACGCCTCGCGCGTGAAGCCGTCGCCGGGCATGCGGGCCAGGTGCGTGACGAGATAGGTGGCGTCCGTGCTCGGGCCGCGCAGCCGGTCGATGGCCGGCAGGCCGGGCACGGTGCCGGCGTCGTACCACTCGCTGGCGATCTGCGGCAGCACCAGGGCAGCGCCTTGTCGACGCGCGCGGACGCTTCCTCGTCGTCGCGCTCCAGCTTGAGCCGGTCGGGCCAGCGGCGCGCCAGCCACAGGGCGGTGGACCAGAAGAAGCGGTAATGGATGGTGGTCCCGGCGATGCCGCTGTCGGCCAGCTCGTCGCGGAACTGCCTGAGGTCGGTGCGGCGCTCGAACGTGCCCAGCATGCGCGTCACCTTGGAGGCCACGCGCTGGTCGTCGGGATAGGTGCGCAGGAAGCACAGGACCTCGTGCAGCCGCACGACGTGCCTCGCCGAGGCGAGGCGCGTGGCGTCCAGGCGCCGCAGCAGCTCGAGCTTGGTCTGGGCTGCGCGGTCACCGTAGGTGGCGCGTATATTTTCGAGGCGTGACAGGTCGCTCACAGGCATGTGTTGTTCTCCTGCCTGCGATGCTACCAGCCCGACGCCGCTCAGAGGGAGGCGGGCTGGACGCGTTCAGCCGTGCGGGCAGGTCGTCCCGCTGCCGTGGCGGATTCAGGCGGCTGACGCCGACCTCCCGGACAGCGGCTCCGGTCCGTCGCCGTCGGCGGCGGGTTCTTCATGCCGAACAACGGGCGCAGCAGGCGCGAGCGGCGGATCACGAAATCGTGCAGCGCGCGCAGCCGCCGAGCGTTGCGACGACGACCAGCGCCGGCTCGGCGACCGGACCGAGGGCCAGCTTCGACAGCCAGTAGCCGGCCACGACCGTGATGGTCTGGTGCAGCACGTACCAGGGATAGACGGCGTCGTTGGCGTAGCTGCAGCCACGGGAACGGCCGGTTCAGGTAATGGTGGGCGAAGCCGAGCACGGCGACGATCCAGATCCAGCGGTTGAAGTAGGTGACGGCCAGCAGCACGAACTCCTGCGGGCCGGTGGCCTCGTTCCGGCAGCACCTCGAGCAGGAACATCAGCGTGGCGAAGCTGGCCAGGCCGAACCCCAGCGCGCGCCGGCGCAACCGCGCCAGTTCGCCCCACAGGCCGGCATCGGTACCCAGCAGGTAGCCGATCAGGAAGAACGTGAAGAACTGCGAATGCCCGTACCAGTCGGTGACGAGGTCGAACGTGAAGCCGTTGGTGAACGGGCGCACGAACAGCCCCGAGGCCAGCAACGGCACGAGCGGCAGCGCGACCAGCCAGCCGCCGCGCAGGGCCTGGAACCTGCGGCGCAGTCCCGCGCCGCGCCCGTCGAGGAAGCGCGCCAGCGGGATCAGCGCCAGCGTGTAGCAGAGCAGGTAGGGCAGGTACCACAGGTGGTTCCAGGTGATGCCGATGTGCGAGCCGGTGAAGGCGCCCTCGGGCCAGCCCTGGAAGGTGAAGTAGTGCCACAGGAAGGCCAGGTAACCGGGCTCGGTGGCGCCGTTCGACAGCGCCTCGAGGTAGGCCTGCGGCGGGATGATGACGGCCATGCCGAACAGCAGCGGAATGCCGAGGCGGGCGAGGCGCTGCCGCGCCATCTGCCCGTCGTCGATGCGGCGGCGCAGGAAGTTGACGGCCAGGCCCGACACCAGGAACACCAGCGGCATGCGCCACTGGTTGACCAGCAGCATGAGCGGCTCCAGCCAGCCGGCGACGTACGTCGGATTTCACGTGCCAGCCCCAGGGCACGTAAAACATCGCGATGTGGTACAGAATGAGCAGGCTGAAGGCGCAGACGCGCAGCGCGTCAATGTCGTGGCGGCGGCTGGCGGCGGACGGTATCGGGACGGCGGCGGTGGTCATCGGGCAATCCTCGTCGTGACTGGCCACGAGGTTGCCGGGCGAGGCCCGCCGGGGCCACCGTGGAGTGACCGACCGACCCGGAATGGGGACCAACGGCGGGCTGACAGGGACGAAATGAAACCGAATCAAGGTCTTGCGGGCATGGCTCGCGCAATCCCAGGGACGGGCGGCGACCTGCAGGGACGATCCGGGGAGCGCGACGCGTGACCCTCGAGACGTACCTGCGGCACCGGCGGGCCTGCGAAATCGGCCTGTTCGCCCTGCTGTTCGCCGTCAACTTCGTCACCCAGACGATCGTCGTGTGGATCGACCTGGACAAGGTCGGCCTGGACATCCCGCGCTGGGAGCCGGCGGTCTGGGAGGGCAGCTCGAACCTCGCCATGGCCGGCGCGATCTTCGCGATGCTGTGGTTCGATCGCCGCTTCCCGATCGAGCGCGGCAGGGCGCGCCGCGGCGTGCTGGCGCACATGCTGTTCACGGTGCCCTGGTCGCTGCTGCACGTCGGCGGCATGGTGCTGCTGCGCCACGCCGCCTACTTCATCGAGGGCGGGCGCTACGTGTTCGGCGACCTGCCGGGGGAGCTGTTCTACGAATACCTGAAGGACTTCCGCGCCTACTGGGGCTTCATCGCGACGATCTACCTGTACCGCTTCATCCTGCGCCGGCTGCAGGGCGAGGCGCAGTTCCTCGCCGAGGGCGGGGAGGACGCGCCCACGCCGCAGCAGCCGGTCACCGACCGCTTCCTGGTCAAGAAGCTGGGCCGCGAGTTCCTGGTGAAGATCGAGGACATCGACTGGGTCGAGGCGTCCGGCAACTACGTCAACCTGCGGGTGGGCGCGCGCGCCTACCCGTTGCGCGAGACCATGACCGGCATCGAGGCGCGGCTGGCGGGGTGCGGGTTCATCCGCGTGCACCGCTCGGCGATCGTCAACCTGGAGAAGATCGCGGAGATCGTGCCGTACGACACGGGCGACGGCGAGATCCGCCTGAAGGGCGACGCGCGCGTGCCGGTGAGCCGCCGCTACCGCAAGGAGCTGCGCGACCGGATCGGCTGAACGCGGCGTCCGGCAGCGAGTATCCTGCAATACAGCGTTCGGACTACGGGAGAGGCCAGATGTCAGACTACGGACTCATCATCGGCGGCCGCAAGGTCGCGACCAAGGGAAGCTTCGCGGTCATCAACCCGGCGACCGAGCAAGTCCTGGCGCAATGTCCCCGCGCGACGCGCGAGCAGCTCGACCAGGCGGTCAAGGTGGCCGCCACCGCGTTCGAGTCCTGGTCCCGCGTGCCGGATGCCGAGCGCGCCGCGGCCTGCGGCCGCATCGCCGAGGCGATCACCAAGCACGCCGAGGAGCTGGCCAGGCTGCTGACCCAGGAGCAGGGCAAGCCGCTCAACGGCATGGGCTCGCGGTTCGAGCTGGGCGGCGCCGCGGCCTGGGCGGGACACACCGGCACGCTGTCGCTGAAGGACGAGGTGCTGCAGGACGACGCGCAGGCGCATGTCGTGCAGCGGCGCAAGCCGCTGGGCGTGGTCGGCTCGATCACGCCGTGGAACTGGCCGCTGCTGATCGCGATCTGGCACGTGGTGCCGGCGATCCGCACGGGCAACACCGTGGTCATCAAGCCCTCGTCGAACACGCCGCTCAGTACGCTGCGCATGGTCGAGGTCATCAACGAGGTGCTGCCGCCGGGCGTGCTGAACTGCGTGACGGGCGGCGGCGAGCTGGGCCAGTGGATGACCGAGCACCCGGACATCCGCAAGATCGTCTTCACCGGCTCGATCGACGTCGGCAAGGGCGTCATGCGCCACTCGGCGGACAGCGTGAAGCGCGTGACGCTGGAGCTGGGCGGCAACGATGCCGGCATCGTGCTCGACGACGTGGACCCGGCGGCCGTCGCGCCGGGCATCATCGCCGGCGCGTTCATGAACAACGGCCAGACCTGCGCGGCGCTCAAGCGGCTGTACGTGCACGAGTCGGTGCACGACGCGCTGTGCAGGAAGCTCGTCGAGGCCGTCTCCGCGATCCCGATGGGCGACGGCCTGGAAGAGGCCAGCCTGCAGGGGCCGCTGCAGAACAATGCGCAGTTCGAGTACGTGCAGGAGCTGCTGGCGGACGCGCGCAAGCAGGGCGGGCGCGTGCTGTGCGGCGGCGAGATACCGGACCGGCCCGGCTACTTCATGCCCTACACGCTGGTGGCCGACGTCAGCGACGGCATGCGCATCGTGGACGAGGAGCAGTTCGGGCCGCTCCTGCCGATCATCAAGTACGCGGACCTGGACGACGCCGTGCGGCGCGCCAACGCGCTGGAGACGGGACTCGGCGGCTCGGTGTGGTCGTCGGACGCCGCGCGCGGCGCGGCGGTGGCCGCCCGCCTCGAGTGCGGCACGGCCTGGGTCAACGCGCACGGCGCGATCGCGCCGCACGTGCCGTTCGGCGGCATGAAGTGCTCGGGGATCGGCGTCGAGTTCGGCGAGGAAGGCCTCAAGGCCTACACCAACATCCAGGTCGTCAACGTGGTCAAGTCGGCCTGAGCGAGGGTCCTGAGGTTCAGTCGCCTTCTTCGCGCGCGATATCCGCCGCCACCCGGCGATACGCCTCGCGGAACGGGATGCCTTCCTTGACGGCCAGCTCGTTGGCGCGCCGCGCCGCGTGCACGGACGGGTCGAGCCTGATGTTCGCGGGCCGGAAACGCACGCCCTCGAGGGCGGGCGGCAGGATGGCGAGCGCCTGCGCGCAGCAGTCGAGCCCGCGGAACAGCGGCGCCTTGATGAGCTGCAGGTCGCGGTGGTAGCCGGACGGCAGCCGCGAGAACACGCCGAGGACCTCGACCAGGCAGGCCAGCGCGGTCGCCGAGCGGCCGCGGACCAGCTCGAAGACGTCGGGATTGCGCTTCTGCGGCATGATCGACGAGCCGGTGGTGAACGCCGCGGGCAGCTCGACGACCGCGAACTCCTGCGTGTAGAACAGGATCAGGTCCGCGGCCAGGCGGCCGAGGTCCTGCATCAGCAGCGTCACCTCGAACAGCACCTGCGCCTCGGCCTTGCCGCGCGACAGCTGCACCGCGGTGACCGGTTCCTGCACCTCGTCGAAGCCCAGCTTCTCGGCCGTGACCGTGCGCGAGACGGGCAGGCCGGGCGTGCCGTAGCCGGCGGCGGAACCCAGCGGGTTGCGGCTGAGCCGGCGCCGCGTGGCGCGCAGGCCGTCGGCGTCGTCGCGGATCTCGGTGGCATAGCCGCGCGCCCACCAGCCGACCGAGCTCGGCATGGCCTGCTGCTGGTGCGTATAGCCGGGCAGCACGACGTCGCCCTGGCGCGTGGCCAGGGCCTGCAAGGCGTCGGCGACGCCGCCGGCGCCGCCGGCCAGTTCCTCGACCGCGTCCAGCAGGTACAGGCGCAGCGCCGCCAGCACCTGGTCGTTGCGCGAGCGGCCCAGGTGGATGCGCGCGCCGGCCTCGCCGATCCGTTCGGTCAGCTGCACCTCGAGCGCGGTCTGGCCGTCCTCGTGCTCGAGCGCAATGCGCCACTCGCCGCGCGCATGGGCGACGGCGATGTCGGTGAGGCCGTCGCGGATGCGCTGCAGGTCCGCCCCCGACAACAGGCCGGCCCCGGCCAGCATCTCCGCGTGCGCGATCGAGGCGCGCACGTCGTAGGCGACCAGCCGCTCGTCCAGCGCGTGGTCCTCGCCGGCGGTGAACTCGAGCACGCGCGCGTCCAGCGGCGCGCCCTTGTCCCAGAGTCGCGTCACGCGCCGTCCCCGGGGTGCTGCTCGGCGGGCGTCAGCGCGTTGATGTCCTGCACGACCAGCGTGCCGGTGCCCTCGTTGGTGAAGACTTCCGCCAGCAGGCTGTCGGGCATCTTGTAGGAGATCACGTGCACGCGGCGCACGCCGCCGCGCAGCGCGCCCTCGATGGCCGCCGCCTTGGGCAGCATGCCGCCGCCGAAGCTGCCGGACTCCTGCAGCCTGGCCAGGCCGCCGAGGTCGGTGTAGGACACCAGGCTGCCCGCATCGTTGAGGTCCTCGAGGATGCCGGGCGCGCCGGTGCACAGGATCAGCTTCTCGGCGCCCAGCGCCGCGCCGATGCGCGCCGCGACCGTGTCGGCGTTGATGTTGAGCACGCAGCCGTCGTCGTCCGCGGACAGCGGGCTGACGACGGGCATGAGGCCGGCGTCCAGCTGCTTGTACAGCACGCCGATGTCGATGCCGGTCACGTCGCCGACCAGGCCGTAGTCCACGGTCTGGCCGTCCACCTCGACCGGCGGGCGGCGGCGCGCGCGCACCAGGCCCGCGTCCACGCCCGAGACGCCGATGGCGTCCACGCCCAGCTCGCGGCACATGGCGAGGATGCGCGTGTTGATGAGGCCGTTCAGCACCATCGTCGTGACGTCGAGCGACCGCGCGTCGGTGACGCGCCGGCCGCCGACCATGTTCGGCTCGATGCCCAGCGAGCGCTGCATCTCGTCGAGCTGCGGGCCGCCGCCGTGCACCAGCACGACACGGATGCCCAGGTGGTGCAGGATCGCGATCTGCTCGATCAGCACGCGGGTGCTGCCTTCGTCGGCGAACACCGCGCCACCGGCCTTGATGACGAACACCTTGCCCTTGTACAGGCGCACATAGGGCGCCGCGCCGCGCAGCGCGCGCACCACGGCAGACTGGTCGGTTCGGTGGGGCACCATCTTCAGCATCTCCTCGGCAACGGATTCAGGGGGCGGGCTCGTCAGCCCGCGAGCATACGGTGCAGCACGGCCATCTGCACGGCCATCCTGTTCGCGGCTTCGTGGATGACGACGCTGCGCGGCCCGTCGAGCACCTCGTCGGCCACGGCCACGTTGCGGCGCGCCGGCAGGCAGTGCATGAAGCGGCACTGCGGTTCGGCGTCGGCGAACCAGCTCTCGCGCACGGTCCAGCCGCCCAGCCCGGCGCGCAGCGTCGCGTCGATCTCGGCGTCGCCGTAATACGCGGTCGAGCCCCACTCCTTGGCATACAGCACCTGGGCGCCGGTCATGGCCGCGCGGCGGTCGTCGGTCTCGGTGACCGAACCGCCGCTCTGCGCCGCCGCCGCCCTGGCCCGCGCCATGATGGAGGGCGGCAGCGCGTATCCCTCGGGGCGCAGCACCGTGACCTGCATGCCGCGCGCCGCGGCCATGTGCACGACGGCGGCGGGCACGGCCAGCGGCAGGGCGCGCGGGTGGTTGGCCCAGGACAGCACGAAGCGGCCGTGCTGCGGCACGGCGAGGTCGTCCATCGTCTTCCAGTCCGCCAGCGCCTGGCAGGGATGGTTCATCGCCGACTCGAGGTTGATGAGCGGCTTGTCGCACAGCTTCCTGATGCTGGTGAAGACGGGCTCGGCGAGGTCGGCGGCGAGGTCGCGGCCCTCCGGAAAGCAGCGCACGGCCAGCGCGTCGCAATAGGCGGCGAGCGCCGGGATGCCCTCGCGGATGTGCTCGGCGGCGGGGCCGTCCATGACGCTGCCGACGCGCGTCTCGAGCCCCCAGGTGCCGCTGCCGGGCATGATCACGAAGGACTGGCCGCCCAGCCGCGCCATGCCCGACTGCATCGAGGCCAGCGTGCGCAGCGACGGGTTCATGAACAGCAGGCCCAGCACGCGGCCGGCCAGCGCGGCCGGTTCCGGGCGGTCCTGCAGGCGCTGCGCCAGCGCCAGCAACCCGAGGATCTCCTCGCGCGACAGGTCGGCGAGGTCGAGGAAGTGCTTCATGCAGGGAGTGCCTCGAGCGCCGTCGCCAGCGCCTCGACGTGGGAAGAATCCAGCGTGTAGGGCGGCAGCAGGCGCAGCACCTGCGGGTCGGCGCTGGTGCCGGTGAGGATGTCGCGCTCCAGCAGGGCGGCCTGCACCTGCTTCGCGGGCACGCGGGTCCTGAGGCCGAGCAGGAAGCCCTCGCCCTGGGTGCCGGTCACGGGTCCGGTGACGCAGCGCTCGCGGATCAGCGCCGAGATGCGCCGGATGTTGTCCAGCAGGCCCTCGTCGCGGATCGCGTCGATGACCGCCTCGACGACCGCGCAGGCCAGCGGGCCGCCGCCGAAGGTGGTGCCCAGCGCGTCGACCTTCAGGTGCGCCGCCACGTGCGGCGCCAGCAGCAGCGCGCCCACCGGGAAGCCGGCGCCCAGCGCCTTGGCGGTCGTGAGCATGTCGGGCACGACGCCGTACAGGTTGGCCGCGAACGGCCAGCCGGTGCGGCCCACGCCGCACTGCACCTCGTCGAAGATCAGCTGGGCGCAGACCGCGTCGCAGCGCGCGCGCACGGCCTGCAGGTATTCGCGGCCCAGGTCGAAGGCGCCGCCCACGCCCTGCACGGGCTCGACGATGACCGCGGCGGTGCGCGCGGTGACCGCGGCCTCGAGGGCGGCCGCATCGCGGCGCGGCACGAAGGTCACGTCGAACGGCGTGCGCGGGAAGCCGTACCACTTGGCGGCCGCGCCCCAGGTCACCGCGCCGGCGGCGGCGGTGCGGCCGTGGAAGCTGCCCTCGAGCGCCACGACGTGGTCGCGGCCGGTGACCTTGCAGGCCATCTTCAGCGCGTTCTCGTTGGCCTCGGCGCCGCTGTTGACGAAGAACACGGTGTCGAGCGGCAGCCCGCCGAACTCGACGAGCTTGCGCGCGGCGCGCGTGCGCACCGCCATCGGCACGGCATTGCTCTGGAACAGCACGTCGCGCGCCTGGCCCTCGAGCGCGGCCAGCCAGCGCGGGTGGCCGTAGCCCAGCGCGGCGACGGCATGGCCGCCGTACAGGTCGAGGACGCGACGCCCGTCGCGGGTGTGCAGCCACACGCCCTCGGCGTGCGTCACCTCGATGGGGTACTGGGCGAAGACCTGCGCGAGCGGGTCGTGCGCGGCCGGGGTCGTGGCGGTCATGTCGGTCGTCGCCTCAGGTCCAGCCCGGCGCCGGCGCGGTGAGCCCGGCGGTCTCGTCGAGGCCGAACAGCCGGTTCATCCACTGCACGGCGCCGCCGGCCGCGCCCTTGACCAGGTTGTCGGCGACCGACATCACGACCAGCGTGCGGCCGTCGCTGGCGGCCGACAGGTGGGCGTAATTGCTGGTGACGACGTCCTTCATGCGCGGCGGCGTGTCCAGCACGCGCACGAACGGGCAGTCCTTGTAGTAATCGGCCAGCGCCTCGACGACTTCGGCCGTCCTGAGCGGCCGCGCCAGCTTGGCCTGCACGGTGGCGTGGATGCCGCGCGCGAACGAGCCGGAGTGCGGCACGAAGGCGATGTCGGCGGCGACGCCGCTGGCGGCCGCGGCCAGCGCCGCGATCTCGGGCGCGTGGCGGTGCGCCAGCGCGTTGTAGGAATACAGGTCGCCGTGGCGCTGCGGATGGTGCGTGCCGGCGGTGGGGCTGCGCCCGGAGCCGGTGCTGCCGGTGGTCGCGGCCACGAACAACGGCCCCTCGGTGAGGCCCAGCGCGAGCAGCGGCACGGCGGCCAGCAGGGTGGTCGTGCTGAAGCAGCCCGGGTGGGCGACGTGCGGCGTCGTGACGCGCGGCAGGTGCTCGGGCACCGCGCAGGTGAACTGTGCGAGGCGCGCGGGCGCGCCGTGCGGGTGCTTGTAGACCCTCGCATAGGCTTCGGCGTCGGCGAACCGGTAGTCGGCCGAGATGTCCACGACGGTCGGCCTGGCGCCGGCCGCCTCGGCGCGCGTCAGCAGCGCGTCGATCAGCGCCGCCGACACGCCGTGCGGCGCCGCGGCCAGCACCGCCGCGCGCGGCACGCCGGCCGCCAGGGCGGCGGCCTCGTCCTGCGAGGCGTAGCGCAGGTCGCCGATCAGCGGCGCCAGGTGCGGGAAGGCGCGCGCCACCGGCTCGCCCGGCTGGCTGTCGGAGGCGACCGCCTTCAGCTCGACGCCGGGGTGCGCGGCCAGCAGCCGCACCAGCTCGCCGGCCACGTAGCCGGTGCCGCCCAGCACGACGGCGGGAATGCGCGCGGCCGTCACAGCGCCTCCGGGTCGCGCGCCGCGCCGTCGAGGCCGACGGCCGTGATCACGTAGTCGCCGAGCGCCGCGCCGCTGGTCATGGCGTTGAAGGCGGCCACGCCCATCTGGTCGCGGATGATGTCCACGCCGACCGCGTTGTCGGTGGCGGGGCCGGTGACCACGCACGGCTCGATGCCGAAGCGCTCGCGCAGCAGCTTGACGCCGCCCCAGGCCGCCACCGGATCGTTGGCGGACAGCACGACGGCGGTCAGCGCGTCGCGGATCGGCTCGTCGTTGAGGATCGCCTCGACGCCGTACGCGCCCAGCAGGCCGTCGCCCAGCTCGAAGACGATGACGTCGGGCTTGCCGGACGCCATCTCGTTGAGCATGATCCGGGTCAGCGCGGGCCCGGACGCCGCGGTGGTCGTCACGATGCCGAGGTCCGTGAAGATCATCGAGCGGCGCGCGCCGGAGTCCTCCATCGCGAGGATGTCGCGCCGCAGCGAGACGCCGGTGGCCTTGAAGGCGTCGATGGTCAGGCCGCGGTGGCGCATGCGCGCGACGATGGCGCAGGCTGCGGCGGTCTTGCCGGCCTCCATGCAGGTGCCGGCCAGCGCGACGACCGGCACGCCGCCCATGTCGAGCGTGGCGTCCAGGTCGAGCTTCTTGAGGCCGACGCGGGCCGGCACGCCGATGCGCTCGCCGAGGAACGGGAACTGCAGCACCACGCCCAGCACGCGGCAGTCGAACGGCTTGCCCTTCTCCGGGTTCACCGAGGTGCACAGCCCGAGCACGCCGCCGATGTTCAGCATCTGGATGACGTCGCCGGGCTTCACCTCGGTCGGCAGCTGTCCCGAGTAGCCGAACAGCGCCTTGCGGTGGCCGAGCGCGCCGACCACGATGTCGCCGCGCGCCACCTTGGCCATGCGCCCGCTGGTGAGCTCGAGCGTGTTGTAGTTGGCCTTGTCGGTGAGGATCTCGACGGCCAGCACCACGCCTTCCTCGCAGGGGATGTCCGGCGAGATGCGCAGTTCGCGCGACAGGTCGCAGCTCTGCGCCACCGAGGCGATCTTGTCGACGATGATGGTCTTCATGGGTTGGGGTCCTTCAGTCGCCGGCCCGCGCCCAGAACATGGACGGCAGCGCCACCATTTTCGAGAAGCCGAGCGCGTCCTGCGGCGTCCATTCGCCGGCCGCCTCGCCGTACACGCCCTGCGAGGCCTTCATCAGCGAGTGCGGGGAATCCACGCCCTCGACGAAGACGCCGCCGGGCCGCAGCAGCACCTTGACCGTGCCCGTGACGCGCTGCTGCGAGGAGACCAGCAGCGCCTCGATGTCGCGGCACACCGGGTCGAGGCCCTGGCCCTCGTGCACGAGGTCGCCGTAGATCGTGGCCAGCCCCTCCTTGACCCGCTGCTGGCGCGCGGTCAGCACCAGCTTCTCGAGCTCGCGGTGCGCGACGAGCAGCACCTCGGCGGCCGGCGCCTCGAACGCGACGCGACCCTTGGTGCCGATGATGGTGTCGCCGAGGTGGATGCCGCGGCCGATGCCGTAGGGCGCGGCCAGCGACTCGACCTGCTCGATCACGGCCACCGGGTCGAGCAGCTCGCCGTCCACGGAGCAGGGCACGCCCTGCTGGAAACCGACGAAGTGGCGGGCCGGCGCGCGCGGCGCGGTGAACGCATCCGGCGACAGCACCCAGGCGTGCTCGGGAATGCTGTCCAGCGAGGTCAGCGTCTCCTGGCCGCCGATGGTCACGCCCCACAGGCCGCGGTTCACGGAGTAGGCGGCGCCGTACGGCGGCACGGGCAGCCCGCGCTGCTCGAGGAAGGCCAGCTGCTCGGTGCGCTTGAAGGCATGGTCGCGGACCGGCGCCAGCACCTCGAGCCCGGGCGCCAGCGTGCGCAGCGCGACCTCGAAGCGCACCTGGTCGTTGCCGGCCGCGGTGCAGCCGTGCGCCACGGTGCCGGTGCCGAGCGCGTTGGCCATCGTCGGCCAGCGTGCGCGCCTGGATCGAGCGCTCGGCGCCCACGCACAGCGGGTAGGTCTGGCCGCGGCGCACGTTGCCCATGACCAGGTACCTGAGCACCTGCTCGAAGTAGCGCGGCGCGCGCGTCGACCAGGTGATGGCCGGCGGCGCCCAGCGCGCGCGAGCGCTCGGCCAGTGCGGCGGCGGCCGCCGCGTCGATGCCGCCGGTGTCCACCGTGAGGGTGACGACCGGGCGGCCGTGGGTCTCGGCCAGCCACGGCACCAGGAACGAGGTGTCGAGGCCGCCGGAGAATGCCAGCAGGATGGGCGTCTCCGCCCCGGGTGCGTGTGCGGTCATGGGAATGTGCTGCTCAGGTGCCGAAGGCCAGGTCCAGCCGGGCCTGCAGCTTGCGCTGCGCGCTGGCGCTGGCGGTGGCGACGAAGATCGTGTCGTCGCCGGACACGGTGCCGACGACCTCGGGCCACTGCGCGCGGTCGAGCGCAATGGCGACGCTCTGCGCGGCGCCCGCGGCGGTGCGCACCACGGTCAGGTGCGGGCCCGCCGTGCGCACCTGGCGCACGAAGCCGGCGACCGCGCCGAAGCGCGCGGCGCCGGATTCCGCATCGGCCGGCAGCACGTAGCGGTCGCCCAGCTTGGCGACGCCCAGCTCGCGCAGGTCGCGGCTCACGCTCGACTGGGTGGCGGGGTGGCCGGTCTTGCGCAGCAGCCGCACCAGGTCCTGCTGCCGGCCGACGGTCGACTGCACGATGATGCGCCGCAGCGCCTCGCGGCGGGCGATGGTCTCGGAATGCTCGTGGCCCGTGGTCATGTCCGGTCTCGCATAAAGTTGCAACATGATTGCATAAATATGCAGACCGGGTCAAGCCCGGGCGCGGCGCCTCAGCGTTCGACGGTGAACAGCAGGTCGGCGCTGGCCGCTTCGCCGGCCTCGCCGGTCAGCACCCAGCGGTCGCCGATCGTGTAGCGCAGCTTGAAGGTGTTGATCGCCTCGGTGAGCGAGATGCCGTAGCTGACGTACAGGCGCGGCGACAGGAACTTGCCCAGCACCAGCGAGGCGTCGTAGTCGGTGTCGGTCTGCACGCTGACCTCGTCGAGGCCGATGTAGCGGCCGAGCTGCCCGGCCAGGATGCCGCCGCCCTGGGTGACGAGGTCCGGGCGCGAGGAGCCGAGCGCCTCGCGGTCGCGCGACTGCAGCGAGTCCAGCGTCTGCCCGACCAGCAGCAGCGAGGCGATCTGCGTCTGCGGCAGCGACGGGTCGGAGTACAGGGTCAGCTGCGGCTTGCGCAGGCGGCCGCGGGCGATGACGCCGACCTCGTAGCCGGGCACCGTCTTGCTGGCGCGCAGGTCCACGCCGGGGTCGGCGGCCGGCCCGCCGGCGAACAGCAGGCGGCCGCGCTCGACGTCGAGCTCGCGGTTGTAGGCACGGTACTTGCCGTCGTCGATCTCCAGTTCGCCCGACGCCACGGCCACCTCGTCCGGCAGCGCCTGCAGGCGCACCCCGCCCGTCAGCCGTCCCTTGAGGCCGAAGGCGTTCAGGCGCACGTTGTCGCCGAGTGTCAGCCGCAGGTCGGTGGCGATGCGATAGCCGGCGCCGGCCTGCGGCCCGGCGTCCGCGCCGGCCAGCACCTCGTCGGCCGACGGCAGCACGGAGCCGGTGAGCTGCCGCGGCTCGATACGCGCCCTGGGCACGGTGACGGTGCCCGCCACGCCGATGTCGCGGTCGTCAATCGTGAAGCGCAGCTCGGGCGAGGCCTCGATGTACGCCTCCGGCACGTCGGCGACGCGCAGCCGGTCGCCGCTGAAGCGCAAGGTGCCGCGCATCACGCGCTCGCGCCAGGCCACGCGGCCGCCGGCGCTGAAGGCGCCTTCGCCGATCTGGCCGGCGGCGTCCAGCTCGAGGCCGTCGTCGAGCAGGTCGGCGCGGGCGCGCACGCCGGTCATGCGCAGGTTGGTCTGGTAGAAATCGAGCGCGCCGCCGCCGAGCTCGATGCGGCCGCGGGCCAGCGGCGCCGCGGGCGTTCCCGCCAGCGTCAGGTTCGCGGTCAGGCGCCCGACGGCGCGGTCGATGTCCGGCACGAACAGCGGCAGCAGGCCGAGCTGGGTGGTGGTGAGCGTGAGGGTGCCCGTCAGCGGCGAGTCGCCCGGCGGGCGGTCGTCGAGGCGCCGGATCGAGGCCTGCGCATCGAGCTGGACCGCGTCGCTGGCGCGCTGCGCCAGCGTGATGCGGTGGGCGTCCGCGGTACTCTCGGCGCTGATCTCGGTGACGCCCAGCGACAGTTCCTCGTCGCGTCCGCTGGGCGCGCGGTAGCGCAGCCACGCGTCCTGCAGCGTGGCGCTGCCGCGCGCGGTCCACGGCCGGCCCGGCTTGCCTTCGGCGGTGAGCGCGACATCCAGCTTGCCGCGGTAGCCCGGCCGGCCGGGCAGCGTGACGCTCACCTGCTCGAGCGGGAAGGCGCGGGTGGCCAGCGCCACGGACCAGCCCGTGCCGTCGCGCCAGCGGCCGTCCACGCACACGCGGCGCGGCGCGGCGACGAAGCAGGTCTCGTCGAGCTGCGCGGCCTCGCGGGAGACGCTCAGGCGCAGCGGCGCCTCGAGCGAGAAGGGCTTGAGCGTGGGGTCGGCCGCGGTAATGCGGGTCGCCAGCAACCGGTACTGGCCGGCCTGCCAGGCGCCGGTGCCGTTCAGGTCCACCGCGCGCTCGCCCGCGCCGACCTGCAGCTCGAAGCGGTGCTCGCGCGCGTAGCCGTCGAGCGCGAGGCGCGTGCTGGCGAGGTCCTGGCCGGCCAGCGTGATGCCGGCGGCCCGCAGCCGCGCCCAGGACGGTTGCGCCGTCGGACAGGTCCAGCACGGCGTCGCCCGACAGCACCGCGGCGCGATGTTCACCGAAGCGCAGGTTGCGTCCCTTGAAGGCGACGTCCAGCAGCAGGCTGGAGGCGCCGGTCCCGCCGCGGGCCGCCGGGCGCGCCGTCAGCGTCGCCGCGACGCTGCCGCCCAGCCCGTCGAGCAGGCCGGACAGGTCGGGTGCATCGAGGCGCGCATCGAGCATCGTGTCGCGGCCCGTGTTGCCGCGGATGTCGATCCTGGCGCGCGCCACCTCGAAGGTGAAACGCTCGAACTCCCAGCGCCCCGGCTGGCGGCGCACGTAGCCCGTGCCGGACACGGGCCAGCCGCGCAGCGTGCCCGCGACGGGCCCGAGATGCGCGGCCCAGGCGGCGTCCGCCTGCAGGCCGAGCCCGGAAGCCGCGACCGCGAACGACAGCCGGCTCGGCAGGTCGGCGCGCAGGCCCGCGAGGTCGAGGTTGCTGACGACGGCCTCGAGCCGCCAGGGCCGCGACGCATCGAGGCCGAGGTAGCCGCTGCCCGCGGCGCGGCCCGCGGCACCCGTGAGTGCGGCCTGCACGACGGTGATGCCGGTCGGGTCGGCCTGGCCGGTCGCCGCCAGCGCGACGCGCGGCGCGCCGGCGGCCGCCACGTCGGCGTCCAGCGTGAAGTCGAAGACGTCCCAGCCGGCGGCGGTCAGCCGGCCGGACGCGCTCCTCACGAGCGGCCGTCCCTCGAGCGGCCACGCAAGGTCGGTCCAGCGCGCCTGCGCCTCGAGCCGGTTGGGGTCGCCGAAGGTCACGCGGCCGGTGGCGTCGATGGCCAGCGGCCCGTCTGGCTGGCGGATGTCGAGCCGGCGAAACTCCACGTCCTTGCCGCCGAAGGCCATCGCGGTGCGCACCGTCAGCCCGGCCTGCGGCAGGCCGGGGCCGAACAGGCGGCCGTCGGCGTCGAGGTCGCGCGCCGTGCCGGTCACCTCGAAGTCGCCGTTGAGCGGACCGAGCGGCGGCTCGCGCAGCCAGGCCGCGAGGTTGAGCTCGGCCAGCGCCACGCTGGCGCGCCAGTGCAGGTTGGCGCCGAGGTCGAACAGCGTCAGGCCCACCACGGCGGTGCCCGGCGCCGCGACCTGCGCCGCGACCTCCAGGCGGTCGAGGTCGCCGCGCGCAGTCAGCGTGCCGGCCAGGTCCGGCTGCGAGCGCACGGTCCACGCCAGCTCGCCGCGCAGCCGCAACGGCTCGCGCGCCTCGATTTCGGCCTGGCCGCTGGCGCGCCACAGGCCCGCGTCCACCTCGACCCGGTCGAGGTCGATGCGCGAGCTGGTGATGGTCCCGCTGGCCGCGAGGTCGCGATAGACGAGCCGCGTGCCGGCCGGCGTGGTGATGTCGAGTTCGCCGATGCGCAGGTCGCGCACGCCGGCGGACAGCCAGCGCGGCAGGAAGCGCGGCGGCTTGTACGGCGCCGCCGGGTCCCTGGGCGCGACCTCGATCTGCACGGCGGCCGCACTCAGCCGCGCCACGCTGAGCCGGCCGATCAGCAGCCCGGACGGCGCGTGCTCGTACTCGATGGCGCGTGCGGCGATCGCGATGCGCTCGGTGCGCAGCGTGAGCGTGTCCAGGCGCAGGCCGCCGGCCAGGCTGCCGCGCGCGCCGGTCACGCGCAGCTCGACCGACGGCAGTGCGTCGACGAGCGCCACGACACGGGTGACGCCCGCCTCGCTGAACAACAGCCAGGCGAGCGCAGCGGCGCCGCCCAGCGCGGCCGCGCCGGCCAGTGCCGCCAGGGCGATCTTGAGGCGCTTGTTCACAGGATCGGCGTGAAGTTGAGGTGGAAGCGCGGCGCGCGCCCCGGTTCCGACACCGACTTCGCGACGTCGATGCCGATGCTGAGGAACGGCAGGCGGTAACGCAGCCCGATGCCGGCGGAGTACTCGAGCGGGTCGCCGAACCGGTTGAAGGCGTTGCCGCCGTCCACGAACACGGCGGCGGCGAGGTTGCGCGGCAGGTCGCGCTCGAGCTCGATGCTGGCCACCGCCTTGTGGCGGCCGCCCACCGCGTTGCCCAGTTCGTCGGTCGGCGACAGTTCGTCGTAGGCGTAGCCGCGCACGCTGCGGTCGCCGCCGGCGAAGAAGCGGTACTGGGCCGGCAGTTCCTCGAAGTCGCCGACGGCGCTGGTGCCGAGCTCGGCGCGCAGCAGCAGGTGCCACTTGTCGCCGAGGTCGAAGCGTCGCTCGTCGCGCACCAGCAGCCGCGCGAAGTTGGCGTCGGAGCCGAGCGCGCCGGCGGAGCCGAGCAGCTCGATGTACAGGCCGCGGCTGACGGCCTCGTTGTCGAGGAACCCGGCCGGCAATCGCGCGTAGCTGACGCCCGGGACCAGCAGCAGGTCGCGCTGGGAGCTGCCGCCGCCGGTGGGCGTCGTGGGGAAGCGGTCGCGCGTGTAGTCCACGTTGACGCAGCAGCGCGCGCTGCCAGCCGCCCAGCACCTCGGTCAGGCTGGGGCGCAGCGACACGCCGGTGGTCTCGATGTCGCCGTTCTGCACACGGCCTGCGAGCAGCCGCAGCGACAGCTTCTCGAGCGCCGGATCCTGCCACGGGATCACGTAACCGAGCTCGACCCGCTTCTCGAGCGAGGACAGGCGCGCTTCCGCGCTCAGGCGGTGGCCGCGCTGGTTGAACCTGCGGTTCTCCCAGCCGAGCAGCAGGCGCCACTCCGTGTCGGTGGCGTAGCCGGCGCCGATGCGGTAGCGGTTGGGCTTGCCGCGCTCGGAGGTGATGCGCACGGCGGCGGTGCGCTTCTCCCGGTCGCGGGCCTCGGGCAGCACCTCGACCACGGCGAAGTAGCCGGAGTCGTCGAGCGCGAACTGCGTGCGCAGCAGCCGCGTGGCGTCGTACCAGTCGCCCTCGCGGTAGCGCAGGTAGCGGCGCACCAGCTCCGGGTCGAGGAAGTCCTGCTCGATCGTGGTGGGGCCGAAGCGGTAGCGGTCGCCGGTCGCGAGCGTGAGCAGCGCGCGCGCCTCGCGGCGCTCGGCGTCCACGCGCAGCTCGGCGCGGCTGAAGGTCGCGTCGAGGTAGCCGTTGCCGGCGGCGGCGCGCTGCAGCTCGCCCTTGAGCTGGTCGTAATCGGCGTGGCTCAGCTGCGCGCCCACGCGCAGCGGCGACCGTTCGAGCACCTCGCGCAGGAAACGCTCGTTGCCGCCCGGTCCCTCGATGTCCACCTGCGCCTCGACGAGCATCACCGGCTCGCCGGGCTCGATGCTGACGAAGGCCTGCCAGCGGTCCTCCTGCCGCGTGACGCGGGTGACGACCCGCGGGGCGTAGTAGCCGAAGGGTCGCAGCGCCGAAGCCGCCTCGCGCTCGGCGCGCAGCGCGAGGCGGTCCACCAGGTCCTGGTCGAGGTCGGCCGCGGCCGCGTAGCGCCGCAGGCTCAGGAAGGCGTTGACGTTGTCGCGCAGTGCGCCGTCCACGCCGGTCACCTCGACGTCGATGCCGGCAGCGGCCGTCGCCGCCGGGGCGGCCAGCAGCAGGCCGCAGAGCAATGACGTGCAGATTCCGTGGCGCAACATCGTCCTTACCGGTCCCCGGTCGCGATTCGTTCCCGCTCGCCGGGGGACGGGTCCCGCCGGTTGGCGACGCCGCCCGTCGTGCGCCGTCCTGCATGGACCGCAACGAAGCGGAAAGGTGCCGCAGGCCGGCGCACCGCGGCCGCGGCCGGCACGTGCATCAGGCGCGGCGCCGGCGCAGCCGGCGCATGCCGGCGACCACCAGCCAGACGAGGGCCACCAGCGCCAGCAGCGGCGCCAGCAAGGCCAGCGCAGCGATGCCCGCGGCGCCCAGCAGCTCGCCCGTGGAGACCAGCGGATTGGCCAGCCCGCCGGTGGCCGCGCCGGACTTGGCGCGCAGCAGCGAGGTGGCCGAATACGCGGCGGCGGTGGCGCCGCCGCCGGCCACGATGGCCGCCAGCCAGCGCAACCAGGCGGGCAGGTCCGCCATCACGCTGGCCGCCACGACGACGCCGGCGGCGAGCGCCACCGGGGCCGCGATGACGTCCAGCACATGGTCCACGCCGGGGAGGTAGTAGGCGGCGATCTCCAGCAACGTGGCGGCCGCCAGCGCCGCGAGCGCGACCGGCTCGCCCAGCCAGGCGAAGCCGGGCGCCGGGTCGATCACGCCGAAATGGATGGCCAGCCCGGCGGCCAGCAGCGGCACGAAGGCGCGAAAGCCCGCGGCGGCCGCCAGCGCGATGCCGGTCACCAGCGACAGGGCGATGTCCGTCTGTGCAATGCCGCTGAAGTCCATGTGCGCTCCCGACTGTGCCAGGCCCGGTGGGCGGTCAGTATGCACAGCCTGCCGCCGGCGCGTCGGCCGCGCCGGTCAGCGCCGTGATCGCCACTCGCTGACGGCAGGCTCCTGGGCCAGCGGTCGTGCGGCGCCGGCGTCGTACCAGTCCTCGATCAGGCGGTACGACACGGATTGCGGCGGCGGCAGGGACGGGGTGCCGGTCGCGATCTCGGCGCGCGTGAACCAGCGCGCGGCCTCCAGTTCGCCGTCGCCCGGGCCGATCTCGGTGCTGAGGGCGCGGGCCTCGAAACCCAGCATCAGCGAGGCCGGGAACGGCCAGGGCTGCGAGGAGCGGTAGCGCACGTCGGCGACCCGCACGCCGGTCTCCTCCAGCACCTCGCGCTGCACGGCGTCCTCGAGGCTCTCGCCGGGCTCGACGAAGCCCGCGATGGTCGAGAAGCGGCCCGGCGGCCACGACGCCTGCCGGCCGAGCAGGACCCGCTCGCCGTCGGTGACCAGCACGATGACGGCCGGGTCGAGCCGCGGAAAGGCCTGGGCGCCGCAGTCGGCATTGCTGCAGGACATCACGTGCCCGGCCTGCTCGGCGCGGGTCGTCGCGCCGCAGAAGCCGCAGTAGCGGTGACGCCGCCGCCAGCTCAGCATGGCGCGCGCATAGGCCAGCAGGCCGGCCTCATCGGGTTCCAGCAGGCCGCTGGTGCGCCGCACGTCCACGAATTCGGCGGTCGCATCCAGCGCCGGCGGCTCGTCGCCGCCCAATTCCGCCGCGAACGCGATGTGGTCGCGGAACTTGCCGAGCAGGATCAGTTCGTCGGTATGGAACTGCGTGCGCAGCTCGTCGGTGAGCGGCAGCAGGCAGGCGGCGGGCGCCGGCTTGCGCACGACCAGGCTGCGCGAGCGCCACAGGGGCACGATGCGGGCTGCGCTGCTGGCCAGCGCCGCGGCGATCGCCTGGGAGTCCTGGCGCGACGGCGTGAGGCGGTCCACGTAATGTCCTGCAAAGACGTTGATCGGCCGTATCGGATCGGACATGTGTTCGCGCCGCACGAGGGGAGCGCACATTCTAGCGCGGCCAGGAGGAGTCAGACCCCTCTGGGGTCAGACTCCTTCCGCTGATCGGGGTCTGACCCCTTTCTGGGGTCTGACCCCTCCTGCTCAGTGCGCCGGCGTGCTGCGGCGCGGATCGTCGCAGAACTCGCAGCCGGCCGGGCGCGGTGCGAAGGCCGACACGACCAGCAACGCGCCACAGGCGGCGCAATCGTCAATGCACAGTTCCTTCTGCCGCTCGAGGGCCCGGCGCAGGAAACAGGCATGCTCGAAGCCGATCTGCGAGGGCGCGTGGCGCTGCAGGAAAGTCTCGTAGGCCTGGCAGAAACGTTCGCCCCAGCGCAGTTGCGCGAGCCCGCCGGCCGCGGCCGGCGGGCCGTCCTCCAGCAGCCCGAATTCGCACAGCGTCGAGGCGAGGCCGGCCGCCTGCAGGCGCAAGGTGCCGTTCTTCAGGAAGTACGCCGGCTGCCGCGGCGACTTGCCGCGGTGACGCCTGACCCGGCCCGCGCCGCCGTGCTCCGCGTAGCTCTTGAACAGCTTGCGGATCCGGTCGTCGGTGAGCCCGGTCCAGCTGCGGATCGTGCAGGTCCGGGCCTCGTGGCGGATCAGCCGCAGGGCCAGGTCCAGCCGCAGGCGATCCCGGGTGTAGCGGTCGTCGGTGATGCGCATGTCACGGGTCCGTTGACGCTGGAAGAAATCACTGGTATTTTTATACCAGTACAGGGAATCCGGGCCAAGACCCGGTGCCTGTCTCAATCACGTGGCAACGGGGATAAATGCCATGCCGGACCAGATACCTCTGGCGCTGCCGCTTTCGGCGGGCGCCCAATGGATCGAATACGCCCTGCCGGACCAGCGCACGATCAACGGGCTGGCGGGCCTCAACGGGGACTTCCTGGCGCTGGCCGCGGAATTGGGCGCGGCGCGCCCGGGCCTGCCGCCGCTCAGCCTGCCGGGGCACCTTGCGACGGGCCTGGCCCGCGCCGCGGTGGTGCTGGGTCCGCGGCTCAGGTTGCCGTTTGCGCTGTTCGACCTGCGCTTTCGCGACGCCCGCTACTGGCAGGCGCAGGCCGCGAGCGCCGCCGCGGTGCGCGAGGCGCCGGGTGCCGGCGCCGCGGACACCGGCACGCTGCGCTTCACGCGCAATGCGCTGATCTTCGCCTGGCACCTGGTGCAGCGCGACGCTGCGGCTGCGCGCCTGGCGCTGGGGCTGGACGGCGGCGCCGAGGGCGTCATCGGCGAGCTGCCGGTGGGCGCGCTGGAGGGCCTGGCGCGCCGCGCCGCACCGGCGCTGGCGGCGCGCTTCAGCACACGCGAGCGGTTCTGGGAGCTGCTGCTGGATGAAGCCGCGGGGCAGGGCGTGACGCCGCAACGGCTGGCGCGGGTGCGGCTGCTGGGCCAGCAGCTGCAAGGCATGGATGCGGCCCGCGTGCGGCAGCTTCACCGCCGCGGGTGCCGCAGCACCCAGGCATAGACCGCGAGGTTGATGGCGACCACGAGGCCCCCCAGCGTCCACTGCACGGCAGGAGTGAGGCCCGGCGGGTAGACCAGCGGCAGCAGGTAGTGCTCGATGAAGCCGCCGGGGTAGCCGGCCTCGCCGGCCAGCGCGCGCAAGCGGTTCTCGAGCGGGGTCAAGGGGCAGATCCCGCCGGAAAACTCGATCCAGGCCGCCCAGGCGGCGGTGGGCAGGTGCAGCCAGGCGACCGCCCGGCGGCGCGCGACCAGGAGTCCGCCCGCGACCGCGAAGGCGATGAACAAGAGGTGCAGGAGCAGCACGGCATCGGCTGCCAGCGCGTACGCCACGTCAGCGTCCCGCGCGCCGCAGCGCCCAGCCCCAGGCCGCCAGGAACAGCGCATAACTGGCGGCGAGCCAGCCCAGCTCGTCCATGGCCAGTGCCGGCAGCGGGGCCGCGTTGGCTTCGAATACCAGTTGCGACAGCACCGCCCAGAACGCGACGCTGACGATGGCCAGCCACAGCCCGAGTCGGCTCAGCGCCGCACCGTCCGGCCGCCGGCCCAGCGGCCGCAGCGCGCCGAGCGCCAGCGCGCCGATCACCAGCGGCGGCAGCACGGCGGCCGCCAGCAGCCAGCCGCGCGCCGCCCACGCGAGCGGCCGTCCGTCGAGGCTGAACCAGGTCGCGACCAGCGGCGGCAGCAGGCGCACCTGCAGCAGCGGCTGCAGCAGCGCGAGCGCCAGCACCAGCGCCAGCATGATCTTCAACACCGTGACGATTCCCCGGCCGGCCATCGGTACTTCCGTCGGTTGCCCAGCGGCCCTCCCGAGTTTACGCTTCGCCCCTCGCAACGTGGCGGCAACGCGCCGCTGGCCATTCATGAAAGCACTTTCCATCGACCGGCTCGCCAAGACGTACGGCAACGGCGTCCAGGCACTCAAGGACATCGACCTCCATGTCGAGGAGGGCGATTTCTTCGCGCTGCTCGGGCCGAACGGCGCGGGCAAGACCACGGCGATCGGCATCATCACCTCGCTGGTCACCAAGAGCTCCGGGCGGGTCAGCGTCTTCGGCCACGACATCGACCGCGAGCTGGAGCGCGCCAAGTCCTGCATCGGCCTCGTGCCGCAGGAAATCAACTTCAACATGTTCGAGAAGGTGTTCACGATCGTCGTGAACCAGGCCGGCTTCTACGGCATCCCGCGCGCGCTGGCGCGCGAGCGCGCCGAGCGCTACCTCAGGCAGCTGCAGCTGTGGGACAAGCACGACGTCATCGCGCGCACGCTGTCCGGCGGCATGAAGCGCCGGCTCATGATCGCGCGCGCGCTGGTGCACGAGCCGCGGCTGCTGATCCTCGACGAGCCGACCGCGGGCGTGGACATCGAGATCCGCCGCAGCATGTGGGACTTCCTGCGCGACATCAACGGCCGCGGCACGACCATCATCCTCACCACGCACTACCTGGAGGAAGCGGAGAACCTGTGCCGCAACATCGCCATCATCGACCGTGGCCGCATCATCGAGAACGACAGCATGGCGCGCATCATCGGCAAGCTGAACCAGGAGACCTTCGTGCTCAACACGCGCGGGCGGATCGACGCGGTGCCGGCGCTGCCCGGCTTCGACGCCCGCCGCGTGGACGAGCACACGATCGAGGTCATGGTGTCGAAGGAACAGGGGCTCAACGAGATGTTCGCGCGCCTCAGCGAGCAGGGCATAGAAGTGGTCAGCATGCGCAACAAGGTCAACCGGCTGGAGGAGCTGTTCATGCGGCTCGTCGAATCGGGCGCCGCGCCGCGCGCCGCGGGCGGCCGCTGACGTGGCCACCAGCACGGCGGCGACGGCGGCGATGACGGCGGGCGACGCGGGCGCACGGGTGCGCTGGGTCGGCTTCCTCACCATCGTGCGACGCGAGTTCGGGCGCATCCTGCGGATCTGGGGCCAGACGCTGGTGCCGCCGGCGGTGACCGCGACGCTGTACTTCATCATCTTCGGCAGCCTGATCGGCCGCCGCATCGGGTCGATGGACGGCTTCGACTACATGCAGTTCATCGCGCCCGGGCTGATCATGATGTCGGTGATCAGCAACTCCTTCGGCAACGTGGTGTCGAGCTTCTTCGGCGCGAAGTTCGGCAAGCACGTCGAGGAACTGCTGATCGCGCCGCTGCCCAACTGGCTGATCGTGCTGGGCTACGTCTGCGGCGGCGTGCTGCGCGGCCTGCTGGTCGGCCTGGTCGTCTCGGCGGTGGCGCTGTCCTTCACGCACTTGCCGGTCGCCCATCCGCTGGTGGTGCTGCTGGCGTTCGTGCTCACCTCGGTGGTGTTCTCGCTGGGCGGGTTCTTCAACGCGATCTTCGCGAAGAACTTCGAGCAGATCTCGTGGTTCCCGACCTTCGTGCTGACGCCGCTGACCTACCTGGGCGGCGTGTTCTACTCGGTGTCGCTGCTGCCGGGCTGGGCCGAGCGGCTGTCCTACGCCAACCCGATCCTGTACATGGTCAACGCGTTCCGCTACGGCTTCCTGGGCACCGCCGACGTGGGCGTCATGACCGCGCTGGCCGTGACGGCCGCCGCCGCCGCCGCGATGTTCGCGCTGGTCGTCACGCTGATGAACCGCGGCACGGGCATCAGGGAGTAGCGTACATGTGCGGCCGTTACGCGTTCTTTTCGCCAGCCGAAGCCATGCGGCGCGCGTTCGCCGTGGACGATGCGCCGCCGCTCGAGGCGCGCTACAACATCGCGCCGACCCAGCCGGTGCCGGTGGTGCGCGCGCTGGAGCCCGGCGTGCGCAGCGTGGCGCTGCTGCACTGGGGGCTGGTGCCGGCCTGGGCCAAGGACCGCGCCATCGGCAACCGCATGATCAACGCGCGGGCCGAGACGCTCGCCGAGCGGCCGGCCTACCGGCACGCCTTCCGCAAGCGGCGCTGCCTGGTCGCGGCCGACGGCTGGTACGAATGGCAGGCCGCGGCGGGCGGCAAGCAGCCGTGGTTCATCCGCGCGCGCGACGGCGGGCCGATCGGCTTCGCGGGGCTGTGGGAATCGTGGCGCGACCCGCAGTCCGGCGACCCGCTGGAGTCCTGCACCATCGTGACGACCGACGCGCCGGCGCCGATCGCGCAGATCCACCGGCGCATGCCGGCGGTGCTGGCGCCGCAGGCCTACGAAGCGTGGCTGGACCCGGCGGCCGGCGATCCCGAGGCGCTCGCGGCATTGCTCGGGCCGGCCGACCCGGCGCTGCTCGAGGCCTGGCCGGTGAGCCGCGCGGTCAACGACCCGCGCCACCAGGGACCCGCGCTGGTCGAGCCCCTGCCGGCGCAATGACCCGCGCGGCGCTGCCGCCTACTTGGTGACCCAGTTCCCGGCGCTGTTCCGGTACCACCAGCCGGCGCGCGCATTGGCGATCCAGCGCTGCGCGAACGTGCTGCGGATGTCGGACTCCCACTCGGGGTGGCCGTTGCCCGAGGCGATCTCGCGGTACAGCGTGTTGCGGTCGCCGTTCTCGTCGGCGACCAGCTTCCTGACTGCGTTGCGCTCGGCCAGCGGCACGGCGTTCGCGTCGCGCAGCTCGATGAGGCCGTCGGCGGTCAGGCCGATCGCGCCCGAGGCGTAATGCGCCAGCAGCTGGTTGTGGCGTGCCTCCATCGCCGCGGTCACGGTGCGGATCGCCGGCGTCGAGACGTTGAGGTCGGCCTGGGCCTGCGCGGCGGGCACGACGAGGTCGAGCGCGCCGTGCGCGGCGGCCAGCAGCAGCTCGCCGGTCCGCTGCGGCAGCGCCGACTGCTCGGTGCCCTCTGCGTCCTTGCCCCAGACGTCCTCGATGATGCGGTCCGCGGCTTTTTCGGCCGCCGCGGCCGGGAAGTAGACGTTGATGGTCACACAGGCCGCGAGCACCAGGCTCACGGCGCCGACTGCCGTCACGATCCAGCGGGTCATGGTGCGGGACTCCTTGTGGAAAGCCTGGGCGACCATGCTGGGCAAGGCCGCCTGAACACGGTCTGAACGTGCGGAAAGCTTACCGCAGCGGCGGCGGGCGCGCTCAAGCGCTCACTCGACGACGGGTCCGGAGGACTGCGTCACCGCGGCGAGCTGGCTCAGCAGCCGGGTCCAGGCGACCCGCCGCTGGTTGCCGATCACGTCGATGCGCGGCAGCAGGGCGCCCTTGACGATGTAGTAGCCGCCGCCGGCCGGGCCCACGCCGTCCATGGCGCAGGTGTCGTTGGCGAGCTTGCAGGACAGCCCCAGCCGCTCGTAGCCGAAGTTCTCGAAGAAGCGCAGGAACCCGCCCTGCAGGGCCGCGGTGACCGTGCCGCCGCTGCCGCCGCCGATGCTCGACAGGTTGGCCACGGCGCGCTGGCTGATGCGGTGCTTCGAGCGGTCGCCGGGCGTCGTGTAGAAGGCCGCGTCGAACGCGACCGGCTGCCAGGCGAAGGTCTGCAGCCCCTTGATGCGCCCCGACAGGCGCCCGGTGATCATGCCGAACTCGAAGGTGTTGGTGAGGCGCTCGAGGTCGAGCGCGTCCACGTCCACGTGCGCGAACAGCTGCGGAAACTGCCCCAGCGGGTCGCGCATGCGCAGCCCGCGCACCGTGATCGTGCCGTCGAACACCTGCGCCTCGATGTTGCCGCCGAGCGTGACGAAGCCGTCGGCCAGTTCCAGCTTGGGGATGCGCCCGGCAATCGTGCCGGAAAACTCCGGCCAGCCGAGTGCGCGGCCCAGCAGCGCCACGCTGATCGGCTGCACCTCGGCGTCGAAGCGCACGTACATCTGCGGCGTTCCCGCATGGCGCACCCGCAGCGTCTCGATGGCCAGGCCGCCGTCGAAGATCGGCAGCACGGTCGGCTCGAGCAGCCGGAAGTGGTTGCCCGTGGAGGTGAACGGCACGGTCGCGGGACCGAACTCGATGCCCCACAGCCGCGCGCCGCGCCAGTCCAGCCGCGACCTGAAGATCTCGCTGTCCACCTGCTGGGCCAGCTCGTTGCGCAGTTCCTCGTCGAACCAGTGCAGGTGGCCCGTCAGGCCCTCCACCGACAGCGACCCGCCGGGGCTGTCGAGGATCACGTCGGCGAAGGTCAGCTGGACCCGGCTCGGCAGGCCGTCGTCCACGTCCACCTCGCCGCTGACGAGGCCGCCGCCGGCGAGGTCGGCGAACGGCGTCGAGATCAGCAGCGGCCGCAGGTACAGGAGCACCGCGCCCTCCAGGTCGACGTCCTCGAGCACGACGCGCACCCAGCGCGCCGGCACCTCGCCGACCAGGTCGAGTTCGGCGGCGCCGTCCACCGTGCCGACCCCGTCCTGCGTCCAGCGGAAGTGCGTGACCGACAGCGTGGCCGCGTCCTCGGGCAGGTGGCCGGCGAGGGCCAGGCGGGCCGGGTACTTGCCGAGGTCGAGGAACACCGGGTCCACGTAGGCCTGGCCGCCGGCGGCGTCGAGGCGCAGCGTCAGCGGCCGGCGCCCGTCGCGGGCCGGCAGGCCGGCCTCGAGTTCGAGCCGCGCCTCGAGTTGTTCCGTCGCCAGCGTGCCGGCCTGGTCCGCCAGGCTGACGCCGGCCAGGGCCAGGCGGGCGTGCAGCGTGTCGAGGTCCGCGCCGCGCCCGGCGGCGCGCAATTCCCCGCCGATGCGTCCCGCCAGGGTAAGACCTTCCGGCAAGGCTTCGCGCACGGTCGCCAGGCCGCCCAGGGCAGCCAGGTCGAGCTGCCCGAACTCCACGTCCGCCGTCCAGCGGTCGTCCAGCAGGGTGGCCTCGAGCCGGGCCTGGCCGTCCGCCACCCGCAAGGCGTGCAGCACGATCGTGAGCGTGCCGTCGGCGGCGATCGTCAGGTCGGCCGGCGAATCCTGCCGGCCGAGCTCGCCGAGCTCGCCGCTCGCGCGGCCATTGCCGCAATGCAGGGCGTCGCCCCGCGCGAGCAGGGCGGGGCAATCGAGGCGCAGCGTGCCGAAGCCGGGCGGCGCATCGGGCCCTTCCACGGCGGCGGCGCTGAGCTGCACGCGCGCCGCGCCGGCGCGCTGCGGCTGGATCGTCAGCGTGAAGCCGCGCGCACCCAGGCCGTCCATGGCCAGGCTGTCGGCGGTGACGGTGACCCGGCCGGCCGCGGCCGGCAGCGCCCACGCCAGGCCCAGCAGCACCAGCCCGATGACGGCCGGCGGCCGGCGATCGCGTCGCCCGATGCGGGTTGCGGTGGCCTCCATGGTGGAATTACCCGCTGCCGCGGGCGTCCCGTCAAGCGCGGCGCTTGCGCAGCCCTGCGTCCGCGCGTTCGCGCCTGCGTGCCGGTGCGTTACACTCAGCCGGCCGAATCCAGGGGATGTACATGCCGGCCAAACACGCGCTCGTGGTGGACGATTCCAAGTCGGCGAGGATCGTGCTGAGCAGGATGCTCGAGCGTTTCGGAATCGCGGTGGACACGGCCGAATCGGCCGAGGCGGCGCTGGCGTACCTGAAGAAGGAGCGTCCGGACGTGGTCTTCATGGACCACCTGATGCCCGGCATGGACGGCCTCGAGGCGGTCCGCATCATCAAGGCGAACCCGGATACGGCGAGCATTCCCATCATGATGTACACCTCGCAGGAAGGCGAGCTGTACGTCGGCCAGGCCCGCGCGCTGGGCGCGATCGGCGTGCTGCCCAAGACGATCAAGCCGATCGACGTCACCAAGGTGCTGTTCCAGCTGAACCTGTTGCCGGATCGGCGGGACATGCTGCCGTCGGCGCTGCAGCCGGTGGACGAGGGCGGGGCCGAACACGCGCCGCCGCCCGAGGACGGCGAGGCGGTCTCGCGCGGCATGGTGGAAGCGCTGCTCAGGGAGCAGAGCCTGGAACTGCGCCGCTTCATGGTGGCTTCGCTGGAGAGCCAGGCGCAACGCCTGGTCGCGGAGCTGCGCCCGCCCGAGCCCGAACCGCTGATCACCGACCTGCGGCCCGAGCCGGAGCGCCGCGAGCCGGCGTGGGGCTGGCTGTTCGCCGTGCTGGCGCTGCTGGCGGCCGTCGTGGTGCTGGGCGGCCTGTACTGGCAGTCGCTGAACACCGCGCGCGAGGTGGAAGCCGCGCGGGTGCAGCTGGCGGCGGAGTCGGAACGGCTCAGCGCGACGCTCGAGCAGGTGCGCGCGGCCGGCCGCGCGCAGGCCCCGCCGCAGCTGTCGCCGGAGGTCGTCGCGTCCCGCCAGCACGTGCTGTTCGTCCCTTATGGCGAGGCGCCGCTGGGGCCGCAACGGCTGGATGCGCTGCGCGAACTGGTGGGCGGCCTCGAGCGCAGCGGCTTCCGCGGCAGCGTGCAGGTGACCTCCGTCCCCGGGATCTTCTGCCTGGCGGGCGATGCGGAGACGGGCTACGTGCTGGCGCCGCCCGAGCAGCCGGCCACCGCGTGCGCCGTGCGCGGCAACCCGTACGACGAACTGCAGACCGGCGCGGCGCGACAGCCGGTGGCCTTCGCCAACCTGGCGGCGTCGCTGGAGCGGCGCACGGACGGCGGCATCGTGCTGGCGCTGGCGCCGGCCCCGGCGGAACGCGCCATGGGCGACTATCCGCCGCTGGAACTGGCGACCGCGGGGGAGTGGAACGAGGCGGCCGCCGTCAACAGCCGCCTCGAGATCGCGGTGGTGCCGCAGTGAGCGGCGCGCTGCTGGTCTACGGCGCCAACGGCTACACGGGCGAGTTGATTGCGCGCGCGGCCGTGCGACAGGGACTCAGGCCGGTGCTGGCCGGACGCAATGCCGCGCGGCTCGCGCCGCTGGCGGCGGAACTCGGCCTGGAGGCGCGGGTGTTCGGCCTTGAGGACACGGCGGCGCTGCACCGCGGGCTCGAGGGCATCACGGTCGTGCTGCATTGCGCGGGTCCGTTCTCGGCCACCGCGGCGCCGATGATCTCGGCCTGCCTCGTGGCCGGCGCCCATTACCTGGACATCACGGGCGAAATCGACGTCTTCGAGCTCGCGCATGCGCGCGACGGCGACGCGCGGGCCGCCGGCATCCTGCTGTGCCCCGGCGTCGGGTTCGACGTGGTGCCGACCGACTGCGTGGCGGCGGCGCTGAAGCAAGCGCTGCCGGACGCGACGCGGCTGGCGCTGGGCTTCGACAGCCGTTCGCGGCTGAGCCGCGGCACGGCCACGACCAGCGTCGAGAGCCTCGGCGACGGCGGCCGGCTGCGCGAGAACGGCGCGCTGCGGCGCATCCCGCTGGGCTCGCGCCATCGCCGCATCGATTTCGGCGACGGCGAAAAACTGGCGATGGCCATTCCCTGGGGCGACGTCAGCACCGCCTATCGCACCACCGGCATCCCGAACATCGAGGTCTACGTGCCCGTGTCGCCCAGGGTGCTGGGCCGCATGCGCTGGCTGGACCGCTTCGGCTGGCTGGTCTCCACGGCGCCCGTGCAGGCGCTGCTCAAGCGCGGCATACGCGCCGGGGCGCCGGGGCCGACCGAGCGGGAGCGCGAACGTTCGCCCGTCCACGTGTGGGGGGAGGTTGCCAACGCGGCCGGCGCCGTGCGCAGCGCGCGCATCAGGGTGGCCAACGGCTACACCGTGACGGTCGATGCCGCGCTGGCGATAGCCCGGCACCTGTTGCGCGGCGAACCCGTGGCGGCTGGCTTCACGACGCCGGCACGGCTGATGGGGGCGCAGTTCGTGACCTCGCTGCCGGGGTCGACGCCGATCACCATCACGTGAGCGGAGGCGCTGCGGCAGGCTCGCCGGCGGCGCAGGCCGTCCCGCCCTTGCTGCCTTTCGAGCCGCCGCCGTGGCTGCGCAACCCGCACCTGCAGTCGACGCTGGCGAGCCTGCCGCTGCGCCACCCTGGCGTGGCGCGCCGCAGCAGGCAGCTGGCCGGGGCCAGCCGGCCGCTGGTGCTCGACTGCGGCGACGGCGTGCGGCTGCTGGCGTGGCACGCCACGCAGTCGTCGCTGGGCCGGCCGCCGGCGCAGGCCACGGTCGTGCTGCTGCACGGCTGGGAAGGCAGCGCCGACTCGCTGTACCTGCGCACGCTGGGCCAGGCGGCGCTCACCGCCGGCTACGACGTGGTGCGGCTCAACCTGCGCGACCATGGCGACAGCCACCACCTCAACGAGGGGCTGTTCCACTCGCGGCGCATCGAGGAGGTGGTGGGCGCGGTCGGCGCCATCCAGCGCCTCGCGCCGGCGTGCCCGCTGTCGCTGGCGGGGTTCTCGCTGGGCGGCAACTTCGCGCTGCGGGTCGGCGCGCGTGCCGGCGCCGCCGGCCTCAGGCTGCGGCGCATCGTGGCGGTCTGCCCGGTGCTCGACCCGACGGTGACGCTCGACGCGCTGGAGCGGGGCCCGGCGCTGTACCGCAACTACTTCCTGTTCAAGTGGCGCCGGTCGCTGCGCCGCAAGCAGGCGGCGTGGCCGGGCGCCTACGACTTCGGGTCGCTGGCGCGCGAGCGGTCGCTGACCGCCATGACCGAGCGCATGGTGCTCGACTACACGGAGTACCCGGATCTCGCGACCTACCTGGACGGCTACGCGATCACCGGCGAGGCGCTGGCGGCGCTGGACACGGACAGCCGCATCATCCTCTCGCTCGACGACCCGATGATCCCGGCCCGCGACCTCGCGCGCCTGAAAAGGGTGCCCGCCCTGTCCGTCACCACGACCCGCCACGGCGGGCACTGCGGCTTCGTCGATCGCCTGCGTGGCTCCAGCTGGGTGGACCGCGAGGTGCTGGCGCAACTCGGCCGCGACTGAGCGTCAGTCGCGCAGCGCGCGCTGCAGCGCCGCCAGCCAGCTCAGGTAGCGGGCCAGCAGGGACTGGTCGCGACGCGGCTCGTGCACCGTCAGCGCCGGCGGCTCCCAGCCCGACGGTTCGCCCGCCACCAGGAAGGCCAGGCCGCGGGCGGTCGCCTCGGGATCGTCCAGCCGGTGCACGGGTGCACCGGCCAGCGCCGCGAGCGCGCGGCACAGGTAGGCGCTGCCGCCCAGTCCGCCGCTCAGCACGATGCGCCGCGGCCGCGGCGCGTGCGCCGCCATCTCGTCCAGGTTCGTGCGCAGCAGGAAGGCGATGCTCTCGACCACCGCGCGGAAGCGCTCGACCGGTTCGCCCTTGCCTTCCCAGCGCGACTCGAATTCCGGTACCCAGAACGGCGATCCGAGCCCCGCCACGCCGTTCAGGAACAGCGGCACGTCGCCGTCGTCCGGCGGCGCGGCGTCCAGTCCCGCCAGCAGCCGCCGGGCCGGCAGGCCTTCCTGTCCCTCGAACCACTGCAACGCGCTGCCGGCGCCGTTGACCGTCCCCTCCAGCACGAAGTCCACCCGCGCCTCGTCGGAGCGCAGCACGCTGGTCAGCAACGGCGGCGCGATCAACGCCGTCCGCAGGGGACGCAGCGCGAACGCGCCGGTGCCGGCGTTGACGTACACGGCCTGCTCATCCAGCGCGCCCGCCGCGAAGGGCACGGCCGACTGGTCGCCGGTGCACACCACCAGCGGCACGCGCGCGGCGCCGACCCGCAGCGTGCCGAACGGCGAGGTCGTGGGCACCAGCCCGGGCAGCACCTGCGGCGGCACCCCGAACAGCCCGAGCAGCGCGGGCAGCCAGCGCCGCTCGAGCGGCGACCACAGCAGCGTGCGCGAGGCATTCGCCTCGTCGGCGAGGAACGGCCGTTGCTCCAGCAGCCGGAACAGCAACAGGCTGGCGAGCGGGCCGGCGCACAAGCGTCCCGCCGCGTGCGCCTCGCGCACCGCGCCCACGTAATCGAGGCACCAGCGCAGCTTGCTGGCGCCGTAATGCGGCGACAGCGGCAGGCCGGTCTGTTCATGCACGCGCGGCGCTTCGTGCTGCAGGCCCTCGAGCCAGGCGGCGTGGCGGCGGTCCTGCCAGGAGATGACCGGCGCCAGCAAGGCGCCGCTCGCGCGGTCCCAGCACGCGATGCTCGAGCGCTGCACGGCCAGGCCGGCCCCCACCCAGCGCCCGGGCGGGACCAGCGCGGCGAGTTCGTCCAGCGCGGTCCGCACGCTGTCCACGATGTCCTCGCCGTCGTGCTCGACGTGGCCCAGTGCATTGCGGTGCGTGGAGATGACCGCGAAGGCCGAGGCCAGGCGCCGGCCGCGGCCGTCGTAGGCGACCGCGCGGCTGGCATGGCCGCCCTGGTCGATCGCGACGAAGACCCCTGGATCGCCGCTCATGACGGGCCGAGCCGCAGTTCGCGGGTGTCGGCGCGCGCCTGGCGCGCGGGCAATGACCCCGCGACCCGGCGCAGCAGGCGCTCGGCCGTGGCGCGCCAGCCGGTCAGCTTGCCGCCGTAGATGGCGACGAAGCGCGGCCGCCGCGTGTCGTCGAACTGCAGCAGCGTTTCGCGGCGGCGGTGAAAGGCCGTGCCGCCGGCCGCGGGCAGCACGCGCAGGCCGGCGAACGACTCGATGACCTGGCAGGCGCCCGGCGCCCGGAAGGCCGGGAAGTAGTGGCGCAGCACGTCGCACAGGTAGCCGATCTCGGCGGGCAGCGGCCGCACCCGCTCCGGGTCGCCGCGGAATTCCGTCTCGGTGGTGCCGACCAGCACGCCGTTGTGCCACGGCATCACGAACACGGCGCGGCCGTCGCCCGGGCTCTCCACGTAGTACAGGCCGCGCTGCACGCGGCCGCGCACCACCACGTGCGCACCCTGCACCAGGTCGAGCGCCGGGATGACGGGGGCCGGCGCGACCCGCTGGCTGACCTGCGGGGCCCAGGGGCCGGCGGCATTGACCAGCACGCGCGCCGTGCATTCGAGCGTGCGGCCGCCCGCCTGGTAGCTGACGCGGACCTCGCCTTCGCAGACTTCGGCGCGCAGGAACTCGGCCGGCATGGCGAGCTCCGCGCCCACCGAGACGGCGGAGTTCATGACCGCCTCCGTCAACCTCGCATCGTCGGTCTGTGCGTCGAAGTAACGGTACACGCACTGCAGGCGATCGGTGTCGAGCCCGTCCAGCCGCTGCCACTGGCTGCGCGGCAGGCGGCCGAAACGCGCCGTGCGGCCGCAGCCGGCGAGCGCGGCATAGGCCGTGAGGCCGATCGCGAGCTGCCACGGCCGCCGTCGCGTCTGCGGGTAGACCGGTATGAAGAAGGGCTTGAGGGTCACGAGCCCGGGCGCCAGCCGCAGCATCAGCGCACGCTCCTCGAGGCTCTCGCGCACCAGCCCGAACTGCCCGCTCTCGAGGTAGCGCAGCCCGCCGTGGATGAGCTTGCTGGACCGGCTCGAGGTGCCGTGCGCCAGGCCGGTGCGTTCCAGCAGCAGCACCGAGTGGCCGGCGGCCGCCGCGGCCTGCGCCACGCCGACGCCATGAATGCCGCCGCCGATGATGACGACGTCGTGGCGGCCGCTCACGGCGGACCTTCGCGGGCCTGCAGTTCCGCGAGCAGCCGCAGCGGCACCATGCTCTCGACCAGTGCCGCGCCGCGCGCGTGCTCGAGCAGCGCCTGGCGGCCGTCCGTGACTTCGTAGACGGCCCAGCGCCAGGGCCCGGCCGGCAGGCGGGCCTGGTCGTCCGGCAGCTTCTCGTAATTGACGAAGGCGAAGTCCGGCGCGAGCGAGGCGAGGGTCGCCAGCTGGTCGCCACTGTAGTCGCGCAGCACCCAGCCGATGCGCAGCCCGGTCTGCTCGCGCGCCAGCGCCACGGCGCGTTCGTCGAACGAGATGATCACGCAGCGCGCCGCCACCGGCGACAGGGCTTCGAGCACGCAGTCGATGCACAGGGCGCGGCCGTGCAGCTGCAGGCTGGCGCGCTTGAGCTCGATGAACGCCTGCGCCGCGGGGTACTGCGCCAGCAGCGCGGCGAACTGGCTGAGCCGCGGCAGCGGCGTCGCGAGGTGCAGCTCGCCGAACCGGGACGGCTCGCCGGCGTCCACCGCGGCCAGCACCGGCGCCGTCAGCAGGCGCAGGTCGCCGCTGGCGCGCGTGGTGCGCTCGAGGCTCGCGTCGTGGATGACGAACGGCACGCGGTCCGCCGACAGCTGCACGTCGAGCTCGACCCAGGGAATTCCGGCGTCCAGCGCGGACTTGAAGGCCGGCAGCGTGTTCTCGGGGAAGTCGCCGGCGTTGCCGCGGTGCGCCACCAGTTCCGGCGCGGGTCTGCGGGGCGAGGATCGCTGCGGCACGACTGGCGTCTCCCGGTATGCGTCCGCGTGCATTATATAGACGCCGGCGCAGCCGCCACGGCCGGCGGCGACAGGGAGCGGGAGCATGGTGCGACGACTGGGTCCGGCGGGCTGGCTGCTGCTGCTGCTGGCGGCAGGCTTGCTCATCGGGGCCTGCAGCCGCCAGGAGGCGGCCTGGCGCGATGCCCGGCAGGCCGACACGGACGCCGCCTACAGCGCGTACCTCGAGGACCACCCCGCTGGTGTGCACGCTGCCGAGGCCCGCCAGCGCGTCGGCGAGCTGCGCGAGCAGCAGGCATGGCAACGGGCGCTCAGGTTCGACACGCCGGAGTCCTACCAGCGGTACCTGGCCGCCCACCCGGATGGGCGCTACGGCGATGCCGCGCGCGGGCGGCTCGCCGAGTTCCTGCGTGCCCGCGCGGCGGTCGAGCCTGCGGCACAGGACGCAGCCGGCGCCGGCGGTCGAACCGGCACCGCCCGTGGCGGGGACGCTGATGGCTGAGGCGGCCGGCGCCGGCTATCGCGTGCAGTTCGGCGCATTCGGCGAGGGCGAGCAGGCGGCCCGCGATGCCTGGCAGGCGCTGCGTGGCCAGCACCCGGACCTGCTGGGGCCGCTCGCGCCGCGCGTCGACGTGGTGAGCCGGGAAGGCCGCAGCCTGTGGCGCCTGCAGGCCGGTCCGGTCAGCGAGCCGCGGGCCCGGGAGATCTGCGCGGCGCTGGCCGCGCGCGGCGTGGACTGCATCGTCGTCAGCGGCTGACCACGGGTGCCGCCGCGGGCGTCAGAATGTGACGCCCAGCGGCAGTCGCCGCGCCCCGGCCTTCGCAAGCCCCTGATTCCCCGCCGGGTTCCGTGTTGGCACGGGCCTTGCTTCATGCAGGGCATGTCCAGTTCAAACGGCAAGCGAAACACCATGGACCAGACGGAAGTCCTCGCCGTGCTCGTGTCGGGGTACGACGACTCCGGCGCGCAGAAGGCAACGGTCATCCTGCGCGATCGCCAGGGCCAGGTACGCATGGAGCAGATGGATGCGCAGGACGGGCAGGCGCTGGAGGTCGCGCCGACCCGCTGCTTCCGCCGCGGCAAGCCGGTCAGGGATCCCGCGACCGGCCAGGTCATCCGCTATGAGCTCGAGAAGGTGACCCCCTCGCACTGACCCCACGCGGCATCAATTCCCCCGCGAACCCCACAGGGTTCGTTTCGGCGCCCCGGCACGGCTTCCCCGTTCGCGGCGCCATTTTCTTGTCCCGGCGCGGCGGTTCTTGTTGCGCTTGCAGCGCCGACTGGCTATTTTCGGCCCGACTCGGCCAGGAGTCGCGACCGAGAGGAAGCGCAATGACCAGGAAGATCGTCTCTTGGGTTCTGGTTGGAGTGTTCGCCTACGCCTGGTGGTGGATCGGGCACCGCTGGTCGTACATCAACAGCCCGGGCAGCGAGTGGGGCGACGGTCTACATTCTCTTCACGCTGATCAGCCTCGTGGTCCTGCATCGCACCGCGCGGGTCGCGAAGACCGGCCTGTTCGACGGCTTCATCGCCACGCTCAAGGGCTTTGCGCCCAGCCTGCCATGGTTCGTGCTCGCGATCGTCGTGGCGCGCGGGGTGGCCGGGGTGCACACGGGCTTCGCGTGGATGACCGTGGAGCACTTCGTGCAGGCGATCGTCGCGGTGCTGGCGGCCGCGGTGACGACCGCGCTGTGGTACGGCGCCATCGAGAACGGCTCGGATTGAGCGGCACGCGGCGCGGCTGACCGCGCCCGGCCTGTCAGGCGCGGCACGGGCCGGCGCGGCGCCGGCGCGTGCCGCGTGGCATCAGCCGCCGATGCGCCGCCACAGCGCACGGCCCACCAGGCGCGTCTTCATCGCGAAGTCGAAGCGCCTGATGTTGGTGCGGATCGTGCCCTCGGTGAACCGCGTGCGCTTCGAGTAGTCGATGCGCACGTCCACCAGCACGGCTCGGCCGGCCGCGGCCGCGGCCAGCGCGCGGCCGATGGCGCCGTCCACCGCCGCGTCGTTCTCCATGAGCTCGTAGCCGACCTGGTTGGCGCGCGCGAGCCCCTCGAAGTCGAGCGCCGGCAGTACCGAGCAGGTCTTGCGGTTGTACGGCGCCACCTGCGCCTGCGCGATCTGGCCGAGCTCGCCGTCGTTGAACACGAACCACACGACACCCAGGCCCTGCGCCACGGCCGTCGCCATCTCCAGCCCGGTCATGCGGGCGGCGCCGTCGCCCACGATGCCGACGACCGTGCGTTCGGGACGCGCCAGCTTGGCGCCGATCACGCCGGGTACGCAGTAACCCATGGAGTTGAAGTCCGAGGGCGAGAAGAAGGTGCGCGGCGCATGCAGCGGCAGCAACTCGGCCGTCAGGAAGGTGTGGTTGCCGTCGTCGGCGACCACGATGGCGTCGTCGGGAAGCCGCTGGCGCAGCGCGCCGTAGAAGCGCGCCGGGTTGACCCGCCCGCCCGAGTCGTGGCTGAGCCAGCCCGCCAGGTAGGCGGCCTTGTCGCCGGCGATCTGCCGGGCCACGCGCTCGCGGCGCGCCTCGCCGGCGGCGACCGGCCCGAGCCGCTCGAGCAGTTGCCTCAGTACGGCGCCGGCATCGCCCTCCAGCGCCACCGCCGCGGGGTAGTTGGCGCCGAACACGCGCGGGTTGATGTCCACGTGGATCAGGTTGGCGGGCACCTCGCAGCCGTAGCTGCCGGTCGCGATCTCGGCGAAGCGCGTGCCCACGGCCAGCAGGCAGTCGCAATCGCGGAAGGCGTTGTACGAGGCGGGCACGGCCGACGGCCCCAGCGCAAAGCCGGCGTGCAGCGGGTGGTTGCCGCGGAAGGCCGACAGGCCCTGCAGCGTGGTGGCGACGGGTGCGCCGAGCCGCTCGGCCAGTTGCTCGAGCAGGCCGGTCGGCGTCCACGGCGCCCCAGCCGCAGAAGATGCCGGGACGCGCGGCATGGCGCAGCAGCGCCGCGGCGCGCTCGATGTCGGCCTCGCCGGCGCGCGATGCGCCGGCCGGCGGCGCCGCGAATTCCGGAATGTCGCCGGCGTCGCCCGGTATCAGCTGCAGTTCGACCGGGATCTCGACGAACACGGGCCCCGGCTCGCCGCTGGTCGCGACGCGGTAGGCCTCGTAGATCACCGGCACGACGTCGGCATGACGCTCGACGCGCCAGGTGCCCTTGGTGATCGGCTTGAGCAAGGCATGCTGGTCCATGTCGTGCAACTGGTAGGCGCGGCCGAGGTCGCGCCGCACGCCGCCGGCGATGACCAGCATCGCGATGCCGTCGAGGAACGCCTCGCCGATGCCGCTGGCGGCATGGGTCACGCCGGCCGCCGGCACGATCAGCAGCGTCCCGGTCGGGGCGCCGGTGCGGCTCATGGCGTCGGCCATGAACGCGCCGCCGCCCTCGTGCGCCACCAGCACGGGCGTGATCTGCTGCGAGGCCCCCAGCTCGTCGTACAGCTCCGTGTTGTGCACGCCGGGAATGCCGAAGGTGTGCGTGATGCCGATCTGCTCGAGTGCATGGCGCGCCAGCCAGGCGGCGGTCTTCTGCATGGGAGTCTCCGGGGCTGCCATCGTCGGTCCTGGGCCGGCGCATGCTAACCCACGGCGCCGCCTCCCCATAAGGTGTATTGCCGCTTGTCGGACGCGGCGCAATGCGGCCCAATGACCGGGCGGGCACCGTGGCCCGCGCCGCGGAGCCGTCCTTGCGCAGCAACCCGAGTCCGGCGAGCGCGCGACGCGGCACCCTCCTGCGACTGGCGGCGGTGCCGGTGATCTGGGGCGGCACGTTCATCGCGGGCCGCGTGCTGGCGCTGGCGCTGCCCGCGACCGTCGGCGCGCTGCTGCGCTTCCTGGTCGCCAGCGTGTCGCTGGTGCTGGCGGCGTGGGTCTTCGAGGGGCGGCTGCCGCGGCTCGACCGGCGCCAGTGGCTGGCGGTCGTCGCGCTCGGCGCGACCGGCATCTTCGCCTACAACCTGTTCTTCCTGGGCGCGCTGGGCCGGCTGCCCGCGAGCCGCACGTCGCTGATCGTGGCGCTCAACCCGGTCGTGACCATCGCCGCGGCGTCATGGCTGCTCGGCGAGCGCCTGAGCGGCTGGCGCTGGCTGGGTGTGGCGGTCGCGCTGGCCGGCGTGTGGATCGTGGTCTCGCGCGGCGATCCGCTGGGCCCGGCCAGCGGCGCGGTGGGCGCCGGCGAGCTCATGATGTTCGGCGCGGTCTGCGCCTGGGCAGCCTACACGCTGATCGGGCGCACGGTGCTGGGCAACCTCACGCCGCTGGCGGCCTCGGCCTACGCGTCGCTGTGCGGCACCGTGATGCTGGCGATCGTGGCCGTGCCGGACCTGGGCCGGCTGGACGCACGGCTGCTGACGGGCGGGGTGCTGGCGGCGGTGCTGTACCTCGGCGTGCTGGGAACGGGCGTGGCGTTCGTCTGGTATTACCGCGCCGTGCAGGAACTCGGCCCGGCACGCACCGTGATCTTCAACAACCTGGTGCCGGTGTTCGGCGCCACCTTCGGCGTGCTGCTGCTGGGCGAACCGCTGTCCGCCAGCATGCTGGTCGGCGGCGCGATCGCGGTCGCGGGGGTGATGCTGGTGTCGCGGTCCTGAGGCCCGGCTTCAGAAGGCGTTGATGCCGGTCAGCTCCCGCCCGACGGTGAGCTGGTGGATGGTCTCGGTGCCCTCGTAGGTGATCACGCTCTCGAGGTTGAGCGCGTGCCGGATCGGCACGTACTCGGCGCTGATGCCCGCGCCGCCCAGGATGTCGCGCGCGTCGCGCGCGATGTCCAGCGCCATGCGGCAGTTGTTCCACTTGGCCAGCGAGACCTGCGAGGGCTTCAGGCGGCCCTGGTCCTTGAGGCGCGCCAGCTGCAACACCAGCAGTTGCGCGGTCGTGATGCGCCGGGCCATCTCGGCCAGCCGGATCTGGATCGTCTGCGTGGCGGCCAGCGGCCGGTTGAACAGGATGCGGGTCTGCGTGTAGTCGAGCACCTGCGCCAGGCAGGCCTGCGCGGCGCCGATGACGCCCCAGGCGATGCCGTAACGCGCCTGCGTGAGGCACGACAGCGCGGCCTTCAGGCCGACGGTCGTGCCCGGCAGCAGGCTGTCCTGCGGCACCACCACGTCCTCGAAGAACATCGCGCCGGTCGAGGAGGCGCGCAGGCTGAACTTGCGCTCGATCTCGGGGGCCGCCAGGCCCCGGGTGCCCTTCTCGACGATGAACCCGCGCACGCCCTCGTCGGTGCGCGCCCACACGATCGACAGGTCCGCGATCGGCGCGTTGGTGATCCACATCTTCGCGCCGTTGATCACCCAGTCGGTGCCGCGCCGCCGGGCGTGCGTCTTCATGTTGGAGGGATCCGAGCCGCCCTGCGGTTCGGTCAGGCCGAAGCAGCCGATCAGCTCGCCGGCGGCCATGCGCGGCAGGTAGCGCTGCTTCTGTTCCTCGCTGCCGAACGCGTGGATGGGGTACATGCACAGCGAGGACTGCACGGAGACGAAGCTGCGCAGCCCGGAGTCGCCGCGTTCCAGCTCCTGGCAGATGAGCCCGTAGGCGGCCGAGTTCATGCCGGCGCAGCCGTAGCCCTCCAGCGAGCAGCCGAACATGCCGAGCGCCGCCAGCTCGGGAACCAGCGCGGCCGGGAAGGTGTGCTCCTCGAAGTGCTTCTGGATGACCGGCAGGACCCGCTCGTTCACCAGCCGCGCGACCGCCTCGCGCACCATCAGCTCCTCTTCGCTGAGCAGCCCCCGCACATCGAAGAGGTCGAGCGGATCGAGTGAACCCGGTGCCATGGCTCAGTCCGCGGCCGGCGCCGGGGCCATCCCCAGCTCGGTCATCAACTCGCCGGCCAGGTTGTCGGACTCCAGTGCGCGCGCCACCGCACCCTCGAGGTTGCCGGCCTCGAACGCGGCGGCGGCCTGGTCCCAGGCCGCGCGGGCGATGCCTGCCCCGGCATTGATGCGGGGCAGCGCTTCCCGGCTCAGCCCGTCCGGCAGGCGGCGTGCCTTGCCGAGTTCGTCGAGTTGGCCCTCGAGAGCGGCCAGCTTGCCGGGCAGCTCGTCCCGCAATCGCGCCCACTCGACCGCGATCTCGGCGGCCAGCGCCTCCCGTGCCGCGGCGGCCGCCGCACCCAGCGCCCGCGCCTTGGCCGGGATGTCCTTCACCTCGTCGATGGCGCGCACGTACTGCTCCTCGGTGAAGTAGCCGCGCGCGGTGTCGAGCTCCGCCTTGAGTTCCGCGTACTGCTTCGGGATGTACTTCTGCGCTTCCTCGTGCACTGCCATCAGCGCCGTCTCGGCGGCGTCGATAGCGGTCTGCGCCGGTCCCTTCTGCGAACACCCCGCCGCCAGGGCGACGGCCAGCACGAGACCCGCGAGGGCCAGGATCCTGTTCATCTGTGCGCTGCTCCTGCGGCGTGTGCGGCGGGTCAGCCGGCGGCCATGCCGAGCGTCTGCATGACGGTGTCGACGACCTGCTTGACCTCGTTCGTGCGGGTCACGGCCTCTTCGAGCTTGCCCTCGTTGCCGGCCGTCGCGGCCTCGGCCCACGACGACTTGGCGGCATCGAACGACGCGACCGTCTCCTTGAACGCGTCGCGGCTGACGCCCTTCGGCAGGCTGCCGCGCGACGTGTAGCGCATGATCTGCTTGTCCACCGCCGCGATGACGTCAGGCATCTCGGTGGCGTAGGTCGCCCAGTCGCTCTGCATCTGCTGCGTGAAGGCGGCCCTGGCGATGGCCGAGTTGACGATCAGGCTGTTGACGGCCTTCAGCACGCCAGGCGCGGTGGCGACGACTTCCTTGAACTGCTTCTGCTCGATGCCGGTCTTCAGTTCCGCGACCTGCTCCTGCACACTGGCCAGCTCCTCGGGGATGTACTTGCCCGCCTGGGTGCTGATGCCGGACAGCTTCTCCTCGATGTTGGCCACGGCCTCGATGGCCGGATCCTTGTAATTCGCGCAGGCGACGACGGCGATCGCAAGCAGCGCGGCCGCGGTCAACTTGGGCAGTGCGTTCAGGCGGAACATGGTGGGCTCCTTGGTGCAGAGGTATGTCGAGCAGGGCCGGCCGGCGGCCGCCTGTTTCGGCTCCTCAACTACGAAGCGTAACGCGGTTGCGTGCGGCCCGCATCCTCGCTTTCCCGTAGTCAGCGCGGGAAAACCGCGCCGGGCCGGCCGGCCGGGTCAGGCCATCAGGCCGCGCAGCCGGCCGATTGCCTGGGCCTCGATCTGGCGGATGCGCTCGGCCGACACGCCGAATTCCCCGGCCAGGTCGTGCAGGGTGAGTTTGTCCTCGCCCAGCCAGCGGGCCTCGATGATCCTGCGGCTGCGCGCGTCGAGCTGCCCCAGCGATCCGGCCAGCAGTTCGGACGTGGACGCCTGCCATTCGGCGTTCTCGACCTCGGCCGCCGGGTCGGACCCTTCCGCGACCAGGTAGGCGGCCGGCGAGAACGGCGTGTCCTCTTCGCTGTCTGCGGGCGCGGGGTCGAAGGACAGGTCGCGCGAGGACAGCCGCTGTTCCATCTCGCGCACGTCGCGCGGCTCGACGCCGAGATCCCTGGCGACCGCCTGCGTTTCGTCCTCGCTCAGCCAGGCCAGGTTCTTCTTCATGCGGCGCAGGTTGAAGAACAGCTTGCGCTGCGCCTTGGTCGTGGCGACCCGCACCAGCCGCCAGTTGCGCAGCACGTATTCGTGTATCTCTGCGCGGATCCAGTGGATTGCGAAACTGACCAGCCGCACGCCCAGCGAGGGATCGAAGCGCTTGACGGCCTTCATGAGCCCGACGTTGCCTTCCTGGATCAGGTCGCCGATCGGCAGGCCGTAGCCCAGGTAGCCGCGCGCCACGTGCACGACGAAGCGCAGGTGCGACAGCACCAGCGCCCGCGCCGCGTCGAGGTCGCCTTCGCTGCGCAGCCGCTCGGCCAGTTCGAACTCCTGCTCGCGGCTCAGCATGGGCACGCTGGAGACGCGCGCCATGTAGGCGTCGAGGCTGCCGATCGGGGCGGCAACCAGGTCCGAGTACTGCTTCAGGGCAAGCGCCGTGCCGGTCATGTCAGGTCAGTCCTCCACGTCTGCAGGAGGGCCAAAGCACCCTCCACGCATACCTTAGCACTCGTAGTATTTGAGTGCTAATCGGTTTGCGAGACTAACCTAAAAAATTATTTATTTCAACAGGTTAGGCGCGAGGCTCGATGCGCCGCAGGTGGTAGGCGGCAGTCATCCAGGAGCCTATCCAGCCGAGCGCCGTGCCGCTACCCACGAGCAGCAGGATCTCGTCCGCCAGGAGTCCCCGCAGCTGGAAGGTCGAGCCGTACAGGGCGGCGACGCGCTCGATCGGATCCGCCAGGGCGCCGACCGCCAGGGTCACCAGCAGCCACGCCAGCAGCCCGCCGCCCAGCCCGTACCAGACGCCGCCATACAGGAACGGGCGACGCACGAAGGCATTGCTGCCGCCGATCAGCTTGGTGACCTCGATCTCCTCGCGCCGCCCGTTGAGGTCGAGCCGGATCGTATTGCCGATGATCGCCAGCACCCCCAGGCCCAGCAGGCCCGCGGCCAGCCACACGGCCTGCCGCAGCGCGTCGAGGATGGCGTGGAAGCGGCGCACCCACTCCGTGTCGACCTGCACGAGGTCCACTTCCGGCAGCGCGCGCAATTCCGCGGTCAGGGTCTCGACGGCCTCGGGCGTGTCGAACCGCGGCGCCGGCCGCACGATGACGGCGTACGGCAGCGGGTTGGCGGTCAGCGCCTTGAGCGCCTCGCCGAATCCGGAGACGGCCTCGAACTCGCGCAGGCCCTCCTCGGGCGAGACCAGCCGCGCCTCCAGCACGTCGCCGCGGGCGGCGATGCTCTGCATGGCCTTGGCGGCCGCCTCGGCGGCCAGCGGCTGGCGCAGGTAGACGGAGACCTGCACGCTGTTCTCGATGCCCGCGGTGACGCTGCGCGCGTTGACCACCACCAGGTGCAGGCAGGCGGGCAGCGCCAGGCCGAGCCCGATCACCGCGGTGGTCAGCAGGGAAGCAAACGGCTGCCGCACCAGGCGGCCCAGCGACGCGACGAAGGTCTGCGCATGGCGCTCGAGCCAGGTGTTCAGCGCCGCGAGCGGCGTGCGCGACCCGCTGGGCTGCGCGCTGCTGAGCGCGTCAGGCAGCGACATGGGGCTGGACTCCGGCCAGGCGGCCATTCTCGATGTGGATGCGACGCACGCGCAGGCGCTCGATGACGTGGATGTCGTGGCTGGCGACCAGCACCGTCACGCCGACGTCGTTAAAGCGCCGGAACAGGTTCATGACCTCGAGGGCCAGGTCCGGGTCCAGGTTGCCGGTGGGCTCGTCGGCGATCAGCACCGGCGGCTTGCTGACCACGGCACGCGCGATGCCCACGCGCTGCTGCTCGCCGGCCGACAGTTCCAGCGGCAGGCTGGTCTCCTTGCCCAGCAGGCCCACCTGGTCGAGCGCCGCGCGCACCCGCTTGTCCATCTCGCGGCGCGCCACGCCGGCCACCACCAGCGGCAGCGCCACGTTGTCGTAGACCGGCCGGTCGTGCAGCAGGCGGTGGTCCTGGAACACCATGCCGACCTGGCGGCGGAAGGCGGGGATGGCGCGGCTGCCCAGCGAGGCCGTGTTGCGGCCGCCCACGATCACCTGGCCGCGGGTCGGGCGCTCGAGCAGCGCGATCAGCTTGAGCACGGTGCTCTTGCCCGCCCCGGAATGCCCGGTGATGAACGCCATTTCGCCGCCGGCCAGCTCGAAGGTGAGTTCCGCCAGCGCCTCGCGGCCGTTCGGGTAGCGCTTGAAGACCCGATGGAACGCGATCATGCGGCGGCCCCGTCCGTGCGCCGCAGCAGCCCGTCCACGAATGCCTCGGCCGAGAACGGCCCGAAGTCGTCGATCTGCTCGCCCACGCCGACGAAGCGGATCGGCAACGCGAAGCGGCGCGCGATGGCGACCACGATGCCGCCCTTGGCGGTGCCGTCGAGCTTGGTGATGACGAGGCCGGTCACGCCCACCGCCGCGCCGAACTGCTCGGCCTGCTTCATGGCGTTCTGGCCGAGGCTCGCATCCAGCACGAGCAGCACCTCGTGCGGCGCGTCGGCGTCGAGGCGCCGCAGCACGCGCGTGACCTTCTCGAGTTCCGCCATCAGGTGCGACTGGGTGTGCAGCCGGCCGGCGGTGTCGGCGATGAGCACGTCCATGCCGCGTGCGCGGGCCGCCTCGAGCGCGTCGAACACCACCGCCGCCGGGTCGGCGCCCGGCGCCTGCGCGATCAGCGGCACCCGGTTGCGTTCGGCCCACACGGCGAGTTGCTCGACCGCCGCCGCGCGGAAGGTGTCGCCGGCCGCCAGCATGACCTTGAGGCCCTCCTGGCCCAGCCGCCGCGCCAGCTTGCCGATGGTGGTGGTCTTGCCGGAGCCGTTCACGCCCACCACCAGCACCACGCAGGGCCGCCGCGCGCGGTCCACGCTGAACGGCCGCTCGACCGGCCGCAGGATATCCAGCAGCGCCTCGCGCAGGGCGCGCAACAAGGCCTCGACGTCGGCGAGTTCGCGGCGCGCAACGCGGCCGCGCAGGCCGTCCAGGATCGCCTGCGTGGCCTCCACGCCGACGTCGGCCGTCAGCAGGCGGGTTTCGAGGTCCTCGAGCAGCGCCTCGTCGATCTTGCCGCCCGGCACCAGGTCGCCGAGCCAGGAAGCGCCGCGGTTGACGCGCGCGCGCAGCCGGGCCAGGAAGCCGGGGGTGGCGGGTTCGGCCTTGGGCTGGGCGCTGGGCGTCGGCAAGCTGGCGGTTCCGGGCTGGGGTCGGCCCGATTGTAACGGCTGGAAAAAAAACGGGGGCCGCCGATGCGGCCCCCGTCCGGAGATCCGGAGCTTGCGCCGCTTACGGCGCGAGGATGCCCGAATTGTTGATCTGGAAACCCGTACCGCCCGCGACGACGAGCGAGAGCGCGTGGCCCTGCATCTCGGACCAGGCGGCGGCACTGGCCGTCGGGTCGAGCAGCGAGCTGTGCACGCCGGCCGTGAACTGCACCCAGCGGCCGTTGCCCGGGCCGACCGCATACGCGCCCGTCGCCTGTGCCTTGATGAAGCCGCCCGCCGTGACCAGGCGCTGGGTCGCGCTGTTCGGAATCACGATGTCGCCGTTGACCTGGGTCAGCACGAGCGGCCGGGCCGCCACGGCTGCGGCGACGTAGTTGATCGGGTCGGCGGAGTCCGCCACCGCCTGCAGGTCGCGCCAGAACTTGTCGTACAGCGTCATGCCCGGCACCAGCATCGCGTTCTGGGCCGCCAGCGAGGGGTTGAACAGCGCCGAGAACGTGGGTGACGACGGGACCATGAGCGCCACGGCGCCGCCCGGCACGTTGACGTACGCGCTGGCAAAGCCCGCGCCCGGCAGGGCGCTGGCGACGGTGCCCAGGATGCCGCCCAGCGAGATGCCCGAGTAGTGGATGCGCGCCGGGTCAACGTCGCCGCCGGCCACGCCGTCCAGGTCGAGGCCCGGCAGCGAGCGGGCCAGCTGCACGAGGTCCAGCGCTCCCTGGCGGAAGTTGTCGCGTGACGTCACGCCGCTGGACAGGTTCAGGAACCAGGTGCCGGAACCGTCGATGATGCCGTCCGGGACCAGCGCGTTGGTCGTGTTGTTGAGCAGGTCCAGGTTGAAGGTGCGCTCGCGGCTCGCCTGGTACAGCGGATTGGTCGTGCTGGTAATGCCGTGCAGCGGGGCGTCAATGGCCGCGACCGCGAAACACTGGGTTGCATAGGTGCCGGCGATCGCAGCCGCCGTCGAGCGGTCGCTGCGCAGGCCGTGCTGGAAGATCACGACCGGCCAGCCGCTCAGGGGCTTGCTGCAGGGCGCCGTGGGCACCGTCACGAGCAGCGGGATGTCGAGCGTGGCCTGCACGACCGGCACCGGGTTGAAGCGGGTCAGGAAGGTCGTGGGTGTCGCGCCTGGCACCAGGGTGGCCGGGTTGCCGCGCCAGGAGCCTGATACCGGCGCGGTGGTGCTCAGGTAGTAAGGCACGCTCAGCGTGCCGGCGTGCACGGTGGCGTTCGGCGGAAACGCCGGGTTGAGCTGGTTGAGCGTCAGGCCCGTGGACGGCGCCACGATGGCCGTCGGCTGGACCATCTGCGCGGCGATGTTCAGCGTGTCCCGGGTGGCCTGCGTCGAGAACGAGAAGCTCACGATGACGCTGGCCGAGGGCACGCCCACCGCGCCCGCGATCGCCAGGTGGGCGCCGGTCAGCTGGCAGATGCCGTTCAGCGAGGCATTGGTGATCGACGCGCAGCTGGGCAGCGCGTTCTTGATCGTCACGTAATCGGCGTCGGGGGTGGCGACGTTGTTGGACGTGTCGCGCAGCCCGTTGGTCAGCACGATCAGGTAGCCGACGTTGGTCGCGCCCGAGGATGGCGTCAGGGGCCGCAGCGGCACGATCTCGAGGATGGTGCCGCCGGAGTCCGCGGTGGCCAGGACGCGCGCCGTGTAGTCGGTGCCGTACGTCAGCACGCCGCGCACGCCAACGGTCGCCTTGGTCGTGTTGCTGATGTCGACCTCGATCATGCGCACGGTGGTGCCGCTGATGCTGGAGGCCAGGATCGGCCGCGAGAAGCGCACATTGGCCGGCGCGATGGTCGAGAAGCCGTCCAGCGCGTTCAGCGAGGTGAGGTGCGCCGCGTTGACCGTGAGGTTCGGGATGTTCAGCGTGCCGTCGGTGGTGCCGCTGAAATACAGGTCGGTCGGGTACGGCAGGATGCCGGACGAGGCACCGGCCGAGTTGACCGCCTCGAAGCGTGCATAGAAGACGCCGACGCCCGACGGCAGGGTTGGCGGAGGGTTGGTGCCGCTCAACGGATTGCTCGGCCCGACGCCAGCGTTACCGCTGCTCGAAGAGTCCGAGAAGCAACCAGCCAGCAGCAGGCTGGCGAACGTGATCGCGGCTACGTGACGAATCCTCATGACGGGTGCTCCGGCTATTGTTTGTGATATGCCACGGGCGCGTAATATCGCGCCTGTAATGCGTTGCAGCGAACCCCTCGCTCGCCGATCCCCTAAGCTAGGTCCACAACGATTCTAGAGTATCGCATTGGGTCATGCCTCGAAATAAGCGTCCCGGCCGGCACAATGCACTGCAAAAGACCGCCCCGGGGACGGCCGGTGCGGGCCGCAACCAAGTCCGCATCATCGGCGGCGCATGGCGCGGGCGGAAAATCCGCTTTCCGCCTCTGCCCGGCCTGCGCCCGACGCCCGACCGGGTGCGCGAGACCCTGTTCAACTGGCTGGCGCCGTCGCTGGCCGGCGCGCGCTGCCTGGACCTGTTCGCGGGCAGTGGCGCGCTCGGCCTCGAGGCGCTGTCGCGCGGCGCCGCCTACCTCGTGTTCGTAGACAGCGCACCGGCCATTACGCGGCACCTGGCCGGCACGGCGGGCACGCTGGCGCCGGGCCGGGCGCAGGTGGTGACCAGCGACGCGCGGCGCTGGCTGGCCGGAACCCCGCAGGGCTTCGACGTGGTCTTTCTCGACCCGCCGTTCGGTTCCGGGCTGCTCGACGGCGCGCTCGCGGCGCTGGCGCGGCCCGGCTGGCTGAACCCGGGCGCGCTGGTCTACGTCGAGTGCCCAGCCGCGTCGGGCGAGCCGCCGCTGCCGGCGGGCTGGCGGCTCTACCGTAGCGGTCGCGCCGGCGAGGTCGGCTATCATCTTGCCGCCGTTCCCGGGCCCGCCCCGGACGGTGGCGGGCCAGCAACGGGCGGGTAGCCAGGAGCGCACGCATGAGCATCAATCCGCATCGCCGGGCCGTGTATCCGGGCACCTTCGACCCGATCACGAACGGCCACCAGGACCTGGTGCGCCGCGCCGCGGGCATCTTCAACCACGTGATCATCGGCATCGCGGCCAACCCGAACAAGACGCCGTTGTTCTCGGTCGAGACGCGGGTGGACATGGCGCGCGAGGTGCTCGCGGATTTCGACAACGTCGAGGTGATGGGCTATCCGGGACTGACCGTCGAGTTCGCGCTCGAGCACCAGTGTGCGGTCGTGATCCGCGGCCTGCGTGCCGTGTCCGACTTCGAATTCGAGTTCCAGCTCGCCAACATGAGCCGCCACCTGTCGCGCGACGTGGACTACGTGTTCCTGACGCCGCAGGAGCAGTTCACCTTCATCTCCTCGACGCTGGTGCGCGAGATCGCGCTGCTGGGCGGCGACGTCTCCAAGTTCGTGCATCCGGTGGTCGAAGCCGAGCTGAAACGCCGGGCCCGCGAACTCGCCGAAGGCAGGCGCAACGGCTCGTGAGCCTGCGACGGCGCCTGTTTCCGGTCGCCGCGCTGCTGGCGCTGGCGTTTGCGCCTGCCGTGGCGCAGGCGGAACCCGCCGGCCCCGGCACGGCGGCGATCGCCAGCGCGCATCCGCTGGCGAGCCGCGCCGGCTACCGGGTGCTGGAGCAGGGCGGCAACGCCTTCGATGCGGCGGTGGCGATCGCGGCGGCGCTGGCGGTGGTGGAGCCGCACGGCTCCGGGCTGGCGGGCGGCGGTTTCTTCCTGTTGCATCGCGCCGCCGACGGCTACCAGGTGATGGTGGATGCGCGCGAGCGGGCGCCCGCGGCGGCGACGCGCGACATGTACCTGGATGCCGGCGGCAACCCCGTGCCCGGCGCCTCGACCGACGGCCCGCTGGCCGCGGGCATTCCGGGCGAGCCTGCGGCGCTGGAGCACCTGTCCCGGCGGTACGGGCGCCTGCCGCTGGCGCAGAGCCTGGCGCCCGCCATCCGCCTGGCCCGCGAGGGCTTCACGGTCTATCCGATCCTGCACGATGCGCTGGCGGACAAGGCCGACGCGATGCGCCGCTCGCCCGACGCGGAACGGATCTTCCTGGTGGACGGTGCGGCGCCGCCGGTCGGCCACGTGCTGCGCCAGCCGGAACTCGCCGCGGTGCTGGAGACGCTGGCGGCGGAGGGCGCCCGCGGCTTCTATGAGGGGCCGCTCGCGGAACGGCTGGTGGCCGGCGTGCGGGCGGGCGGCGGCCTCTGGACCGGGGCGGACCTTGCAGCTTATCGCATCATCGAGCGGTCACCGGTCGTGGGGCACTATCGTGGCGCGCGCATCGTCTCGGCGCCGCCGCCGTCCTCGGGCGGCATCGCGCTGGTCAATGCGCTCAACATCCTGGCGGGTTACGACCTGGCGGCCGCCGGGGCGGCGACCCGCAAGCACCTGATCGTGGAGGCGATGCGTCGCGCCCACCACGACCGCGCGCAGCACCTGGGCGACCCCGACTACGTGGCGGTGCCGGTCGAGCGCCTCACCCACCCGCACTACGCGGCGGGCCAGCGCTCCTCGATCAGGCGCGACCGCGCCACGCCGTCGGCGGTGCTGGCCGTCCCGGCCGACGACGCGGGCGGCGGGCCCGCCACCACGCACTTCTCCGTGATCGACGCGCACGGCAACCGGGTCGCGGGCACCATCACGCTCAACCTGTGGTTCGGCTCGGGCTGGGTCGCGCCGGGCACGGGATTGCTGCTCAACAACCAGATGGACGACTTCTCGGTGAAGGCCGGCGTGCCGAACGCCTACCAGCTGGTCGGCGCGGGCGCCAACGAGGTGGCGCCCGGCAAGCGGCCGCTGTCGTCCACGACGCCCACCTTCGTGGAGACCGACGACGGCGTCATGGTGATCGGCTCGCCGGGCGGCGGCCTGATCATCGGCATGGTGCTGCTGGCAACGCTCGACTGGCTGGACGGCAAGCCGGTACCCGGGTTCCTGGCGGCGCCGCGCTATCACCACCAGTACCTGCCGGACGAGATCCTGTACGAGCGCGGCGCCTTCAGCGATGAGGAAGCGGCGGCGCTGGAACAGATGGGCCACGTGCTGCGCGAGTCGGCCGAACCCTATGGCAACCTGCAGGTCGTCACCTGGGACCGTGCCAGCGGCGAAGTGCGCGCGGTGTCGGACCCGCGCGGCGCGGGCGGCGACGGGACTTGACGGGACGGGGAATCACGGCGCTTGTGTGCGGGCGCGCGAGGTGGTCGTGGTCCCCTGAGCGAGCGACTTTCCTCGGAGCGAGCGTGGGGACCCGACCGGATCCCGCGCGCTCGCCCCTGCTGACGCCGCTGTCCGCCCGGCGCCTGGCGTGGCCACGACCCATCCCTGTGCCAAGAAGAAGGGCCTGCCCTCCGCGAGGAGGACAGGCCCTTTCATCGTCAGTCGCTCAGAAATTGGCGCGGAATTCCACGCCCCAGGTGCGCGGCTCGTTGATGAAGCCGGTCAGGTTGTTGAAGTCGATCGCGCCGACCGCGCGCAGCGTGTCGGTAATGTTGCGACCGAACGCGGAGACCTGGTAGCGGTCGTCGTTCCAGTTGTAGCCGACGCGCAGGCCGCCCTCGAGCAGCGACTTGCCGGTGAATTCCGCCGCTTCGTACAGGAAGAAATTCACGTCGCTGCGGTACGCCCAGTCGGTGTAGAAGAACAGCTCGCCGTCGGCGAGCGGCCGCGCGTAGCGCGCCGTCACGTTGGCGATCCATTCCGGCGCCTGCGGCAGCCGGTTGCCGTCGATGATCACCGTGCCGGCGACGGAGCCCGCGGGGTCGAGCAACGTGCAATGTCCGGGCCCGGGCGAGCCGCAATAGGCAACGGCCAGCCCCGGGTCATCGATTTCGGTGTCGTTGTAGCTCATGCCCAGCGTCACCAGCAGCCGCTCGGTCAGGTAAGCCTCGAGGTCGAACTCGAAGCCCTTGCCCTTGGTCTTGTCGGCGTTGATCAGCGTATTGAAGTTGTTCGAGCCGCCGACGGCGGTGAGCTGCTGGTCGTCCATCGTGTAGGAGAACACGGTGAAGCTCATGCGGCCGCGACCGTCGAACAACTCGCTCTTCACGCCCGCCTCGAAGGACAGCACGGTCTCGGAATCGGCGACCGAGACCACGTCGCCGAACAGCACGCGACCCTGGATGCTGGGTGCGCGGAAGCCGCGCGCCACGCGCGCGAAGACGTTCAGCTCGTCGGTGACCGTCCAGGTGCCGCTCAGGTCCCAGCTCAGGTCCTCGTCGCTTGGCGAGACCCGGACCGGGGCGAGCGGCGGGGCCCCGAACGGGCTGGACGGGCGCTCGGCGACGAACTTCTTCTCGTCGTCCGTGTAGCGCAGTCCGGCGCTCAGCTTGAACTCGTCCGTGACGTCGAAGTCCATGGAGGCGAACACCGCCCAGGCGGTGTTGTCCTGCTTCTGGTGCGCGCGGCCGTTCTCGGGTCCGCCGGCCGTCCAGTAGTTGAACGAGTCGATCTCGATCGACTCGTCGAAGTAGAACAGGCCGGCCTGCCAGTCGAAGCGGCCCCACTCCAGCGACTCGAGGCGGATCTCCTGCGTGAACTGGCTGTGGTCCGGCAGGCCGTCGGCGGACTCGGAATCGAAGCGTGCGCCGGTGAGCGGCGGCCCGATGTTGGTGCCGGGGAAGAAGTCGTAGGTGTAGACGTGACCGCCGTCGATGTCGCCCCGGCTCAGCATCTCGGCCGACTCGTAGCCCGTGATCGAGTGCAGGGCGGTGCGGCCGAAGTCCCAGCGCAGCCGCAGGCTGCCGCCGTGGGAGTCCACTTCCTGGCTGTTCAGGCCGTCCAGGAACGCCACGTCCGGGTCGAAGCCCGCGACCAGCGAATTGCTGCCGGGCTGGAAGATGTTGGCGCGGAACACGCGGGCCGTGCCGTCCAGGCTGCGCACGTGGGCATTCAGCAGGGCGCTGAACCCGGAGCCCGCGTCGTACAGGAACTGCACGCGGGCGGCGTACTCGTCGTAGCCCTCGTACTGGTCCGACGCGCCGGTGAAGCCGTTGTTCACCCAGTCGTCGCGACGCTGGTACAGGCCGGACAGCCGTACCGCCATGTTGTCGCCCAGCGGCCCGCCCACGGCGCCCTCCAGGTTGGCGGTGCCCAGCGTGCCGTACGACAGCCGCACATAACCGTCCGCATCGCGCGACGGGCGCTTGGAGTTGAACTTGATCACGCCGGCCGGCGTGTTGCGGCCGAACAGGGTGCCCTGCGGCCCGCGGAACATCTCGACCATGTCCAGATCGAACACCGGGAAGCCCTTGAGGATCGGGTTTTCCTGCACCACGTCGTCATAGACCAGCGACACCGGCTGCGACGCGTTCAGGTCGAAGTCCGTGTTGCCGAGGCCGCGGATATAGAAGCGCGGGAAGGTGCGGCCGAACGACGACTCGATCAGCAGGCTGGGCAGGCGCCCCGACAGGAAGCGGATGTCCTCGCCGCCGGAGCCCAGGACGTCGAGCTTCTCGCCGCCCACGGCGGTGATCGACACGGGCACTTCCAGCAGGTCTTCCGAACGGCGCTGCGCGGTGACCATCACGGTCTCCAGCACGACGGGTGACGCGGCCGCGGGCGCCTGGGCGAAGGCCGCGGTGGCGGGCAGGGCCAGCGCGAGGCTGGTGGCGACGGCTCTGCGGATCAGCCAGTTGTATTGGCTGTGGCTGCGAGTACGCATCAGTTGGTTCTCCCCGGTGGTTCTTCGTGGGGCCGCGTCCCGGCACGGGTCGCGGCTGGCTACCCGGGCGATTTTAGCCCAGCGGATGCCCCGAGGGTGGCCCGGCGCACAAAAATATAGTGCGGGATTTCCGTCGTCGTCCGGACTCCGGGCCGCCGGCTCAGGCGATGCTGCGCTGGCGCCGCATCAGCACCAGGAACAGCGGCACGCCCACCAGCGCCGTGAGCGCCCCGACCGGCAGTTGTCGCGGGGCCACCACGGTGCGGGCGGCCAGGTCCGCCAGCGTGACCAGGATGCCGCCGAGCAATACGGCGGCGGGCACGACCACCCGGTGCGACGCGCCGAGCGCCAGGCGCACGAGGTGCGGTGTGACCAGGCCCACGAAGCCGATGCTGCCGGCGGTGGTGACGGCCGCGGCGGTCAGCAGCGACGCGCCGATGTACAGGCCGATCCTGACCGGCCGCACGGGCAGCCCGACGATGCCGGCCTGCAGGTCGCCGCGGGCCAGCACGTCGAGCGGCCGGGCCATGGCGACGCACGCCGGCAGCGCCACGGCCAGCGTCGCCAGCGCCAGCCAGGGCAGGCCCGAGTGCGAGAAATCGCCCATCAACCAGAACAGCATGCCGCGAACGGGGGCCTCGTCGGCCACCGCGAGCAGCACGCTGACCGCGGAGGCGCAGCCCGCGGCGACGACGATGCCGGTCAGCAGCAGCCGGGCCGGGGTCCAGCCGCCGCGGCCATGCGCCAGCGCGAACACCACCCACATCGCGGCCAGCGCGCCGCCGGCCGCGCCCAGGTCCACCCACAGGCCGGACAGCCCGGCCAGCATTGCGGCGAGCGCCGCGACCGCCGCGCCCCCGGACACGCCCAGCACGTAGGGATCCGCCAGCGGGTTGCGCAGCAGCACCTGCATCAGCACCCCGGCCAGCGCCAGGATCGCGCCGGTCGCGAAGGCCGTGACGGTGCGCGGCAGGCGCAGGTCGAGCAGGATCGAACGGGCGACGGGATCGTCGCCGGCCACCAGCGCCCTCCAGAACTCCGCCGGGCCCGCGCCGCTGCTGCCGACGGCCAGCGACAAGAGCAGCGCGGCGGCGGCCAGGGCGGCTAGCAGCAGGAGGGCCGGGAATCGGGGCATGGGCGGACCAAAGACGGCGGCTGCCGGGACGGCTGGCGGGAAGGCTAGACCCTTGCTGCAAGGCCGGGCAAGCAGGATGTTTTCTGGCCGGCCCGCTCGGCCCTGTGAAACAATCGAGGCAGGAGGGTTTCCGTGGGCACGGACACCGATTACATCGATGCACAGGGCTTCCGGGCCAACGTCGGCATCATCCTGATGGCGCCCGACCGGCGGCTGTTCCTGGGCGGCCGCGCGCGCGCGCGCGGCTGGCAGTTTCCGCAGGGCGGCATCCTGCACGGGGAACGGCCCGAGACGGCGCTGTACCGCGAGCTGGAAGAGGAGATCGGCCTGCTGGCCGGGGATGTCGAGGAACTGGGGCGCACCCGCGGCTGGCTGCGCTACCACCTGCCGCCGCAATTCCGCCGCCGCAACTCCGAGCCGGTCTGCATAGGCCAGAAGCAGCACTGGTTCCTGCTGCGGCTCACCAGCCCGGAGTCGAAGCTGCGCTTCGACGCGACCGAGCATCCGGCGGAATTCGACCGCTGGCGCTGGGCGGAGTACTGGGAACCGGTGCGCGAGGTCATCTACTTCAAGCGGCACGTCTACTCGCGGGCGCTGCACGAGCTGGGTCGCTATGCCTTCGAGGACGGCCTGCCGCCCTATCCGGAGTGGTGGAGCGAGCGCATGGCGACGAAGCCGCGGCGCGGCAAGCGACGCCGGGCGGGCTGAACGATGGCGACCTCCAGCACCAGGGTCCGGCTGCGCCGCGTCGCCACGTGGGCCGTCGCGCTGGCGCTGCTGTACGGGTCGTTCGAGCTGGGGCGGCGGGTCGCGGGCTACTCCGGCATCGCGGCGTTCCAGCAGCGGCAGGCGCTGGCGGGCCGCGTCGCCGAACTCGAGTCCGCCAACGCGGACCTGGCGCGGCGCCTGGCGGCAGGCGACATCGTGCAGCAGGCCGACCGCGAAGCGCAGTCCGAGGCGCAATCGCTGATCGGCGAGCTGCAGGCGGAACTGGCCCGCCAGCAGCAGGAGCTGCAGTTCCAACGTGCGCTGGTGGCCGAGAAGTTCGGCGCCGGGACGCTCAAGGTGCAGGAGATGCTGGTGCGGCCGGAGGGCGGCGCCCGCTACACGGCCGTCGTTACGCTGGTGCAGACCGCGGCGCGCGACGCCGTCGCCAAGGGCACGCTGTCGCTGGCGGTGGACGGCTCGCGGGGCAGCGCGCTGATCCAGCTGCCGATGGCCGACCTCACGCCGGACGGGAGCAAGCAGGTGCCCTTTTCGCTGCGCTACTTCAAGACGCTGGAAATCCCGCTCACGCTGCCCGCGAACTTCAAGCCGGCCGCGGTGCAGCTCGAGTACCGGTCGGACCGCGGCGGCCCGGAGCCGCAGCGCCAGACGTTCCCCTGGGCCAGCGTGCTGGCCGACCTGCAGGCGCCGGCTTTGACCGCGGACCCGCCGGGTGAATAGAATCGCTGCCCGCGCAGGCAGCAGGCCCAGGACACCGACCATGCAAGAAGCCACCACAGCGAACCCGACGGAGGACAGCGGTCTCGTCTTCACGGACGCGGCGGCGCGCAAGGTCAGCGAGCTGATCCGCGAGGAGGGCAACCCGAAGCTGATGCTGCGCGTGTTCGTTTCGGGCGGCGGCTGCTCGGGCTTCCAGTACGGCTTCACGTTCGACGAGAGCGTCGAGGACGGTGACCTGAAGTTCGTCAACCAGGGCGTCCAGCTGCTGGTCGACCCGCTGAGCTACCAGTACCTGGCGGGCGTGGAGATCGACTACCGCGAGGACCTGGAGGGCGCGCAGTTCGTGGTGCGCAACCCGAACGCCAGCACGACCTGCGGTTGCGGCTCGTCGTTCGCGGCCTGACCCGTCCTAATCGAGCACCATCGCCAGCCGCGTAGCCGCGGCCGCGCGCAGCTCGTCGAGTTGCGCCAGCAGCGGCGCGCTGGCCGCCAGGAAGTCCTCGCGCAGCGCGGGGGGGATCGACTCGGCGCTCGGCAGCTTGATGGTCGCGGGATTGCGGTGCACGCCGCCCACGCGGTACTCGTAATGCAGGTGCGGTCCGCTGGCGAGGCCGGTCTTGCCGACGTAACCAATCACCTCGCCCTGCTTCACCTTCTGGCCGACCAGCTGGCCGCGCTTGAACCGGGACATGTGCCCGTACAGCGTCGTGACGCTGCCCGGGTGGGCCAGCACCACGGCATTGCCGTAGCCGCCCTTGTAGCCGCGCTCGATGATGCGGCCGCTGCCCGCGGCCTTGATCGGCGTGCCGACCGGCGCCGCGAAATCGATGCCCTTGTGGGCGCGCACGGTGTTCAGCACGGGGTGGCGG
>CAVOGD010000001.1:0-60000 GCA_963695155.1 uncultured Gammaproteobacteria bacterium | reverse complement strand
GGTCTGGAAAGTCCGGCCATAGAAGGTGACAGCCCTGTATGCGAAAGGTGAAACTGATGAGTGACGAAGAGTAGGGCGGGACACGTGTAATCCTGTCTGAACATGGGGGGACCATCCTCCAAGGCTAAATACTCTCTGCCGACCGATAGTGAACCAGTACCGTGAGGGAAAGGCGAAAAGAACCCCGGAGAGGGGAGTGAAATAGAACCTGAAACCATGTGCGTACAAGCAGTCGGAGCCCCGCAAGGGGTGACGGCGTACCTTTTGTATAATGGGTCAGCGAGTTACTTTCAGTGGCGAGCCTAACCGAGTAGGGGAGGCGTAGGGAAACCGAGTCTTAAATGGGCGCCTAGTCGCTGGGAGTAGACCCGAAGCCAGTCGATCTATCCATGTCCAGGGTGAAGGCCGGGTAATACCTGCTGGAGGCCCGAACGAACTAATGTTGCAAAATTAGTCGATGAGGTGTGGATAGGAGTGAAAGGCTAATCAAGGCTGGCGATAGCTGGTTCTCCCCGAAAGATATTTAGGTATCGCCTCGAGTATCACTTCCGGGGGTAGAGCTCTGTTTGGGCTAGGGGGACATCCCGTCCTACCAACCCCATGCAAACTACGAATACCGGAAAGTGGAAGCTCGGGAGGCACACAGCGGGTGCTAACGTCCGTTGTGAAGAGGGAAACAACCCAGACCACCATCTAAGGTCCCAAAGTTACGGCTAAGTGGTTAAGGATGTGGAAAGGCATAGACAGCCAGGAGGTTGGCTTAGAAGCAGCCATCCTTTAAAGAAAGCGTAATAGCTCACTGGTCTAGTCGGTCCGCGCCGAAGATTTAACGGGGCTAAAGCCGTGCACCGAAGGTGTGGGTGTGAGCGACTCACTCAGCGCCATTCGACCGACGCTTGCCGACTCGCGTAGCGAGACGGCCAAGCGCCCCATCATGGTCGAATCGGCACGAGTGGTGCTGAGGAGTCGCTTACGCGGTAGGGGAGCGTTCTGTAAGCCTGTGAAGGTGTGTCGCGAGGCATGCTGGAGGTATCAGAAGTGCGAATGCTGACATGAGTAACGTTAAAACGGGTTAAAAACCCGTTCGCCGAAAACCCAAGGTTTCCTGCTCAACGTTAATCGGAGCAGGGTGAGTCGGCACCTAAGGCGAGGCCGAAAGGCGTAGTCGATGGAAAGCAGGTCAACATTCCTGCACCAGGTGCTGCTGCGATGGGGTGACGGAGAAGGCTAGGCCAGCCGGGATCGGATTGCCCGGTTTAAGCGTGTAGGGAGGGGCTCCAGGAAAATCCGGAGTCCCGTTAATCCCAAGGCGTGATGACGAGGTCCTACTGGACCGAAGTGGTTGATGCCCTGCTCCCGGGAAAAGCCTCTAAGCTTCAGGCAGTAACTGGCCGTACCGTAAACCGACACTGGTGGGTGAGGAGAGAATCCTAAGGCGCTTGAGAGAACTCGGGTTAAGGAACTCTGCAAGTTGACACCGTAACTTCGGGAGAAGGTGTACCTCTTGTGGTGATTGGACTTGCTCCATGAGCTGCGAGAGGTCGCAGGTAATCGGGGGCTGCGACTGTTTATCAAAAACACAGGACTCTGCTAACACGAAAGTGGATGTATAGGGTCTGACGCCTGCCCGGTGCCGGAAGGTTAAGTGATGAGGTCAGCGCAAGCGAAGCTTCTGATCGAAGCCCCGGTAAACGGCGGCCGTAACTATAACGGTCCTAAGGTAGCGAAATTCCTTGTCGGGTAAGTTCCGACCTGCACGAATGGCGTAACGATAGCCCCACTGTCTCAACCCGAGACTCAGTGAAGTTGAAATCGCTGTGAAGATGCGGCGTTCCCGCGGCAAGACGGAAAGACCCCGTGAACCTTTACTGTAGCTTTACGCTGATCTTTGAACTTGTTTGTGTAGGATAGCTGGGAGGCTTTGAAGCCGGGACGCTAGTTCTGGTGGAGCCAACCTTGAAATACCAGCCTGGCAATTTCGGAGATCTAACCTAGGCCCGTTATCCGGGTCGGGGACAGCGTATGGTGGGCAGTTTGACTGGGGCGGTCTCCTCCTAAAGAGTAACGGAGGAGTGCAAAGGTACCCTCAGCGCGGTCGGTCATCGCGCATAGAGTGCAATGGCATAAGGGTGCTTGACTGCGAGACGAACATGTCGAGCAGGTGCGAAAGCAGGTCATAGTGATCCGGTGGTTCTGTATGGAAGGGCCATCGCTTAACGGATAAAAGGTACTCCGGGGATAACAGGCTTATTCCTCCCAAGAGTCCACATCGACGGAGGAGTTTGGCACCTCGATGTCGGCTCATCACATCCTGGGGCTGTAGCAGGTCCCAAGGGTTCGGCTGTTCGCCGATTAAAGTGGTACGCGAGCTGGGTTCAGAACGTCGTGAGACAGTTCGGTCCCTATCTGCCGTGGGCGTTGGAGATTTGAGGGTGAGCTGCTCCTAGTACGAGAGGACCGGAGTGGACGCGCCTCTGGTGTTCCGGTTGTCACGCCAGTGGCACTGCCGGGTAGCTATGCGCGGACGGGATAACCGCTGAAAGCATCTAAGCGGGAAGCCCCCCCCAAGATGAGATCTCCCTGGGGACTCGATCCCCCTGAAGGGCCGTCGAAGACTACGACGTTGATAGGCTGGGTGTGTACGCACAGCAATGTGTTTAGCTAACCAGTACTAATTGCCCGTGAGGCTTGACCATATAACACCCAAGGAGCCTGAGGCTTCTTCGGATGCGACACATACGCGTTCCACAAGATTCCAGACATGCCTGCGCGGCGACAGCGATCGGCGGCGCGGGCGAACGATTTTCCTGGCGGTTATAGCGGGCGGGAACCACCCGATCCCATTCCGAACTCGGAAGTGAATACGCCCTGCGCCGATGGTAGTGTGGCCGCATAGCCATGTGAGAGTAGGTCACTGCCAGGATCCCAAATGAAAGCCCCCGACGGAAACGTCGGGGGCTTTTTCTTTTGGGGTGCTGGCCGCTGGCGCAGCCGGCCGCCCGGCCGCCTACGACGCGCTGGAGATGGACACGACCCTGGGCCCGCCGCCCGCCGCCGCCGGCTCGTCATCCAGCCGCTCCAGCTTGCCGGCCACGGTGGCGCCGCATTCCAGCTTCAGCGTGCGGTAGGTGATGTTGCCGGTCACGTGCGCGCCGGCCTGCAGCTCGAGGAAGTGCCCGACCTCGAGGTCGCCCTCCACGCGGCCGTTGATCACCGCGTCGTGCACCTTGATGGTGCCGACCACCGTGCCCTTGTCGCTCAGCACCAGCAGACCCTGCCCGCCGGGCTTGCCCAGCACGTTGCCGTCGACGCGCCCGTCGATCCGCAGCCCGCCGTCGAACTTCACGTCGCCCTGCACGCAGGTGTCCCTGGCCAGCAGGCTCGTCGAGGCGGCTGACATCGACCGACATGGACTTCTTCTTCCGGAACATCTTCTCTTCCTCTGCTGTCGTGGGTTGCGTCATTGCGCGCGCGGCGCCGTCGCCGTGCGTGCGGTGAGGAACTTGACCTGCCGGCTCAGCTCTTCGACCTGCGCATTCAGCTCGGCCGCGTGCTGCTCGAGCTGGCCGCGGGTCGTGCCCTCCACGGCCAGCCGCGTGTGCAGGCGCTCGACCTCGGCGGCCAGGAACGCCTGCTCCTTGCGCGCCTCGGCGAGGTCGGCGGCGGTGACGAACAGCTCGCCGACGAGCCCGCGGCCCGCCGTGAACAGCAGCAGCAGGCCCACGGCCGCGCCGGCCAGCCGCCAGCGCTGCCGGCGCCAGTTCGGCGCCGCAGGCTCGAAGCTGGCGTGGCTGAGCCAGAACGTGTCAGTGACGCGGGTCCACATGGGCGGCCGGCCTCAGGACTCGCCGCTCGCGAGGTACGGGCCCGGCCGGACCGCCGCCCCGTGGCGCAGGATCTCGAAGTGGACGTGCGGGCCGGTCGAGCGGCCCGTCGAGCCTACGGTGGCGATCTTCTGGCCGGGCAGCACGACGTCGCCGATCCGCACCAGGATCCGCGAGGCGTGGCCGTAGCGGGTGACGAGCCCGTCGCCGTGGTCGATCTCGACGGTGCGGCCGTAGGCGCCGTGCGGTCCGGCACGGCGCACGCGGCCGCCGGCGCTGGCGAGGATGGGCGTGCCGTAGGGCGCCGGGTAGTCGTAGCCGGTGTGGCGGGCGGGCCGGCCCGTGAAAGGGTCCGGCCGGCGGCCGAAACCCGACGAGACCGCGACGCCCGGGATGGGCGCGCGGCTGGGGAAGGCCATGCGGTCGAGGTCGCGCCGCGCGATCGCGGCGGCCACGGTGCCCAGGCTGGCCTCCAGGCTTTCCAGGTCACGGTCGAGTTGCAGCAACGTCGCGCCGAAGCTGGAACCACTGCCGGACAGCGGCGCGAGCAACGGTCCGCCGGACGGCTTGGCCGCGGCCTGGCCCGGCGGGTCTCCCGGTTGTGCGGCCGGCGCCGACGATGCGCCGACGCGCTGGCCCAGGCGGCTGGCCTCGGCCTCGAGCCGGATGAGCCGGCCGGACAGCATGCCGACCTCGTGTATCAGCGTCTGGTTGCCGGGCTGCGTGGGGTCCAGGTCCGAGAGCCCGGTCAGTCGCATGCCGCGACCGTCGGTGGCCGAGGCGCTGCCCAGATGGAACCCGAGGGCGAGACCGCACGCCACCGCGGCCAGCGCCAGCGCGCCCACCGCGACGACGAGCGTGCGGATCCGGACCGTGTGCAGCCCCGAGTCAGTCCAGGCACCGGCTGAGAAGAACACCAACGCCATCTTCCGGCCCTCACGTCCTGTCGAATCGGCACGTCGGTCATACTGCGTGCCGCGGTGGCAGCCCTGCCCGCCGGCGCGCTGCCGGCGCAGGCCTGCCGTGCGATGGTGTCAGGGCGGGGCCGGGGACACTGTGACCTGCGGCACAGTGCCGGGACCGGCGGGCGGCCGCGTGGCGACCGTGTGACGGACGCGACGCAGAAAATGGCGCGTGGGCCGCGGGAAACGAGGAACAGGTCGATGGAACGGGTACGTCGGGGAGTGCTGGTGACTGCGGGGTTGCTGAGCGTCGCGCTGGGCGTGGCGGGCATCTTCCTGCCGCTGTTGCCGACCACGCCGTTCCTGCTGCTGGCCGCCGCCTGCTTCGTGCGCAGCTCCGAGCGCCTGTACCGCTGGCTGCTGGAGCACCGCTGGCTCGGCCCCTACCTGCGCAACTACCGCGAGCACCGCGCGTTGCCGCTGCGCGCCAAGGTCGTCACGCTGCTGCTGCTGTGGGCGTCGGTGGCCTGGGGGACCTTCGCGGTGCTCGAGCATTGGGCGCTGCGGGTGCCCATGCTGCTGGTGTCGGCCGGCGTGACGGTGTTCGTGCTGCGCCTCAAGACGCTGCCGCGCGACGTGCCGGCCGGCGGCCGGTAGCCGCGGTCGCCCGGGTCCATTGGACGGGCGGCGCAGCTTTCTGCACGATGGCGGGCACTGACGGGGAACGAGACATGGACAAGCCAGCGGACCTGCTGACCGTCGGGCTGGCGCAGATCGCGCCGGTGTGGCTCGATCGTGAGGCGACGCTCGCCAAGGTCGTGCAGCAGGTGCAGGCCGCCGCGGCAGCGGGCTGCGGACTGGTCGCCTTCGGCGAGGCGCTGGTGCCGGGCTATCCCTTCTGGATCGAGCGCACCGACGGCGCGCGCTTCAATTCGGCGCTGCAGAAGGACTTCCACGCGGCCTACCTCGAGCAGGCCGTGCAGGTCGAGGCCGGGCACCTGGATCCGCTGTGCGCGGCGGCGCGGCAGCATGGCATGGCCGTGATCCTGGGTTGCATCGAGCGGCCCGCGGACCGCGGCGGGCACAGCGTGTATGCCAGCCGCGTCTACATCGGCCCGGACGGCGCGATCGGGTCCGTGCACCGCAAGCTGGTGCCGACCCACGAGGAGCGGCTCGCCTGGTCGCCAGGCGACGGCCACGGCCTGGTCGTGCATGCGCTGGGCGCCTTCACCGTCGGCGCGCTCAACTGCTGGGAGAACTGGATGCCGCTGCCGCGCGCGGCGCTGTACGGGCAGGGCGAGGACCTGCACGTGGCGCTGTGGCCCGGCGGCGTGCACAACACGCAGGACATCACGCGCTTCATTGCGCTCGAGTCGCGCAGCTTCGTGCTGTCGGCGTGCGGCCTGATGCGCGAGGGCGACTTCCCGCCCGGCACCTTGCACCTGGAGCGGATCAGGGCCGGCGGCGACGGCCGCTACGCCAACGGCGGCTCGTGCATCGCCGCGCCCGACGGCAGTTGGCTGGTCGAGCCGGTGGTGGACGAGGAACGCCTGATCGTCGCGACGCTGGACCACCGCCGGGTGCGCGAGGAGCGCCACCTGCTGGATCCGGCCGGCCACTACTCGAGGCCGGATGTCACGCGCCTGGTCGTAGACCGGCGGCGGCAAGGAACGGTGACGCTGGAGGATTGAGCAGGGCCGCGGACGGCGGCCACCCGGCCGTCGTCCGGGGCGATATCATCCCGAAGCCGCCGGCGCCCGGCGGCGGGCCCTGACGCGCATGCCATGGAGGTTCCGGCCTTGGGCGAGATCCTGACTGCGACCTGGTTCCGGCCGCTGGCGGGCCTCACGCTGGCCTTCGTCATCATCCTGGTCATCACGCAGCTCATGCGGCGGGCCATCAACCGCTACGTGACCGACGTGGACGCGCGCTACCGGGCGCGCAAGGCGCTTGGTTTCGCGATGGTCGCCGCGATCCTGATTGTCGTGCTGCTGACGGTCAGCGGCCGGTTGACGGGCCTCGCCATCGCGCTGGGCGCGGCCACCGCCGGCGTCGCGTTCGCGCTGCAGGAAGTGATCGTCAGCGTGGCCGGCTGGCTGGCGATCATCTTTGGCGGGTTTTTCCGCACGGGCGACCGCATCGAACTGGGCAAGATCCGCGGCGATGTCATAGACATCGGGGTGCTGCGCACCACGCTGATGGAAATGGGCGAGTGGGTGCAGGGTGATCGCTACACGGGTCGCATCGTGCGCGTCGCCAACAGTTTCGTGTTCAAGGAGCCGGTGTTCAATTACTCGGGAGACTTCGAGTTCCTGTGGGACGAGGTGCGCGTGCCGATCAAGTTCGGCAGCGACTATGAGGCGGCACGCCGCCTGATCCAGGACGCGATCGCCGGCGTCACGCAGGCCCATGCCGACGAGGCCCGCAGGCGCTGGGACGAACTGGTGCTCAAGTACCGGCTCGAGCACGCGCAGATCGACCCGTTCGTGCTGATGACCGCGACCGGCAACGGCGTGGAGTTCATCGGCCGCTATATCACCGATTACCGGCGCCGGGGCGTCACCCGTGACGCGATCTGGCAGCGCATCCTGGCCGCGATCGAGGCCAGCGACGGGCGCGTCGAGATCACGACCGCAACGCTGCAGATCGTCAACCCGCCGCCATTGCGGGTCGAGCTGGGCGCGGGGGACGCGCTGCCGCGCTAGGCGCCTGCCGGCGTTATCATCCGTCGCTCGCTGCTGCGTCGCGCAACGGGACAGGGGCCTGACATGGGACGTTACAAGGGATTGCCGGAACAGGCGCAGGCCACGGAGCGGCGCGTCGGCGTGCTGCTCGTCAACCTCGGCACGCCCGCGGCGCCGGACTACGGTCCCGTGCGCCGCTACCTGTCGCAGTTCCTGCGCGACCGCCGCGTCATCGAACTGTGCCCGTACGCCTGGTGGCCGGTGCTGTTCGGGCCGGTGCTGACCTTCCGTCCGCGCAAGTCGGCGGCGGCGTATCGCAAGATCTGGCTGGCAGAGGGCTCGCCGCTGCTGGTCTATTCAGAGCGGCTCACCGCCAAGCTCGCGGCGCGGCTCGCCGCGCAGGGCCACGGCGTGCAGGTCGCGCTGGCGATGACCTATGGCGAGCCGTCGGTGAAGCGCGTACTCGAGGAACTATTCGCCGCGGGCGTGACCCACCTGCTCGTGCTGCCCATGTACCCGCAGTACTCGGGCACCACGACCGGCGCCGTGTTCGATGCGGTGGCCAGGGTATTGCAGCGCCGCCGGCGCGTGCCGGCACTGCGCTTCGTCGCCGATTACCACGACGACGACGGCTACATCGGGGCGCTGGCCGGCAGCATCGAGCGCAGCTGGCAGGAGACTGGCCGGCGCTCTCACCTGTTGCTTTCGTACCACGGCATCCCGGTCAAGTATGTGGCCAAGGGCGACCCCTACCGGCTGCAGTGCCTGCGTATGTCGGAACGGATCGCCGCACGGCTCGGGTTGTCGGTGGCCGACTGGTCGCTCAGTTTCCAGTCGCGGTTCGGTCCGGTCGAGTGGCTGCAGCCCTATACCGACCGGGCGCTCGGCGACCTGCTGGCGCGCGGCGTGACGGAAGTCACCGTCGCGTCGCCGTCCTTCAGCGTGGACTGCCTGGAGACGCTGGAGGAGACCGGCATCGGCTACCGCAAGGCGTTCATGGACGGTGGCGGGACCGCGTTTACGCTGGTGCCGGCGCTCAACGACGACGATGCGCACGCGGCGGCCCTGGCGGCCATCGTGGAGCGCGAACTGGCGGGCTGGCCGGGGACCCGGGCCGGCTGACAAGATCGGGCGCGAGCGTCCGAGCCGGCGCGGGCACGGTGTCTGTCACAGCTTGCGCCTGTGTTTTCATGAGCCTGCCGGGCACTCTTCGTGCAGGATGTCAACACGCCACCGCAACCTTGCTCTGTGGGCCGCAACAGACCGCGCCGTCGAATTCAATTGGCATACCGGTTTGCCACATAGATCGGGTAAGATTTTCGCGTTGCAATTGCGACCTTGTCGCCGTCCCACAACAGGTCTAAGGGGAGAAATACCAAATGACTGCCCGCCGTAGTTCGGCCCGGCTCGCCATGGCCGTGTCCTCGATCCTCGCCGCCCCCGCCCTCGTCACCGGATTCGGCCTCGTCGCCGGACTGGCCTTCGCGCCGGAGGCGCGCGCGCAGGAGACCTCCTCGGCGGTCGCCGGCTATGTGCTGGACTCCGCCGGCAACCCGCTGGTCGGCGCGCAGGTCCTGATCCTGCACGCGCCCTCGGGCACCAGCATGACGGTTTCGACCAATGCAGCGGGTCAGTTCATCGGCACCGGCCTCAGGGTCGGCGGCCCCTACACGATCTCCGCCGCCACCGAGGGTTACCAGGGCGCGGCCATCGAGAACGTCTACATCGAACTCGGCCGCCGCTCCACGCTCACGCTGAGCATGTACCCGACCGCGCAGCTGGCCGAGGTCGAGATCACGGCCGCATCGGAGCGCGCCACCGCGGTGGGCGTCGGCACCGAATTCTCGGCGCAGCAGATCGCCGAGCTGCCGAGCATCGGCCGCGACCTGAAGGACACGGTGCGTATCGACCCGAAGGCCTGGGTGGACCCGACCAACTCTGGCGCGATGGAGGTGGCCGGCGTCAACAATCGCTATAACAGCATTACGGTCGATGGCGTGCGCCAGAGCGATGATTTCGGTCTGGAAAACAGCGGCTACCCGACGCTGCGCGGTCCGATTTCGCTCGACGCGATCGAGGCGGTGTCGCTGCTGACCGCGCCGTTCGACGTGCAGTACTCGGCGTTCCGCGGTTCGACTTTCAATATCGTCACCAAGTCAGGCACCAACGAGTTCAACGGCTCGGCCTACTACTACACGTACACGGACAGCCTGGTCGGAGACAAGAGCAAGACCAGCAGCTACGAGTTCGAGTTCGACCGCAAGACCTATGGCGCGGCGATCGGCGGCCCGATCATCAAGGACAAACTGTTCTTCTTCGCCTCGTACGAGAAACTCGAAGAGGATGCGCCGCAGGAATGGGGCCCGACGGGCTCAGGTTCCCCGATCGAGGTGCCGGGCATCACGCAGGCCGAGTACGACCAGATCGTGGCGATCACGCAGAGCGTGTACGGTTTTGACCCGGGCGAGCGAACCTCGACGCTGCCGGAGGAAGACGAGAAGCTCCTCGCCAAGATCGACTGGAACATCAACGATAACCACCGAGCTTCGCTGGCCTACCAGCACACCGAGGGAAACGTCGTGGTGCAGTCGAACAATAGTTCGTCGGGCCGCGACCTTTCTACGCCTTCTACCTGGTACCGGCCGGCAATTACGCTCGACTCCTATTCGCTGCAGATCTTCTCGAAGTGGAATGAGCGCTTCGCGACCGAGATCAAGGTGGCCAAGAAGGACGTCGAGAAGTTGCAGGAGTCGCTGGGCGGCAGCGACTTCGCGAATTTCCGCATCACCACGCCGTCAGGCGGCGAAGTGTTCGTAGGCCCGGACATCTTCCGGCACGCGAATTACCTGACCAACGACCTGGAAGCGATCAAGCTTAAGGGCAGCCTGTTCCTCGGCGATCACACGCTGTCGTTCGGTTACGAGAAGGAGAAGCTGGACGTCTTCAACCTGTTCGTGAGGCAGTCGGAGGGCGAGTACTACTTCAACAGCATCACCGACTACCAGAACCGGACGGCTTCGCGGCTCGACTACCAGAACGCCTATACCAACGACGAGAACGACGGGGCGGCCAGCTTCGGCTACAGCACCCACAGCGTCTATCTGCAGGACAAGTGGCAGATCACGGAAGATTTCGAGTTGCAGTACGGCGTGCGCTTCGACAAGTGGTCGTCGGACGACGTACCGTTGTACAACCAGAACTTCGAGACCCGCTACGGCTACTCCAACCAGGAGACGCTGGACGGCCGCGATATCATGATGCCGCGGCTCGGGTTCAACTGGCAGGTGGCCGAAAATACGCTGGTGCGCGGCGGCTTCGGACTGTTCGGCGGTGGCACGCCCAACGTGTGGCTGTCAAACAGCTACTCGAACGACGGCGTAGTGGTGGTGTCGCAGAGCATCCGCACGCCTATCGGCAACGTTGACGGCTACAATATCCCGCAGTCGGTACAGGATGCCCACACCCTGCTGCGCGGCGACGGCGGCGTCAACGCGATCCATCCCGACTACGAGATCCCGTCGCAGTGGCGCTTCAACCTCGGCGTCGAGCACATCTTCGCCAACGACTGGAAGGTCAAGGCCGACGTTCTGTACTCGCAGGTCAAGGATGAGATCTTCTATCAGGACGTGCGGCTGTTCCAGAGTGGCACGGCCCCGGACGGCCGCCCGATCTACTCGCAGACCGGCCCGTCCTCGCGTGGCAGCAGCACGCAGGATCTCGTGCTCAGCAACACGGACGAAGGCCGCGCGCTGGTCTATACCCTCGACCTGTCGAAGTCATGGGTAACGCGCGCCGGGATCATGGACCTGTTCGTCGGCTACGGCCACCAGGACGTGCTGGACGTGAATCCGGGCACCAGCTCGCAGGCTTCGTCCAACTGGGATTACCTGGCCACCGAGGACCCGAACAACCCGAAGCTCTCGACCTCGAACTACGAAATCGAGCACCGCTTCACGATGGCCTTCAACTGGCGCAAGGACTTCTTCGAAGACCTGTTCACCAGCGCGGGCCTGTACCTCGAGCGGCGTTCGGGCCGTCCGTACAGCTACACCTTCGCGCGTAGCACGTTGATCTTTGGCGACCCGCGCCAGGGTTCACGCCAGCGGCAGCTGTTCTACGTGCCGTCGGGCCCGACCGATGTCGAATACGCGGGCGGCCTGACCTGGGCGCAGATGGAATCGTTCATCGAGGCGAACGGCCTGTCCGAGTACATGGGGCAGATCACGCCGCGCAACGCCTTCAACAGTCCATGGGTCACAATTGCGGACCTGAGATTGGCCCAGGAAATCCCGACGTTCTTCAAGGGCACGCGCGGCGTGCTGACGCTGGACGTCGAGAACCTGGGCAACCTGATCGACAGCGACTGGGGCCGGCTCCGGCAGGTAAGCTTCCCGTACGTGTCTCCGGTGCTCGATGCGGCCATCAACCCGACTACCGGCAAGTACATATACCGGCCGGTGTCGGGGGCGACGGCGCCGCAGGACCCGAGTTTCACAGCGTCGGCGCTGCCGTCCGTCTGGCGGATCCAGCTGGGCGTGCGTTTCGAGTTCTGAGGCCCAGGCTTCAGGCCTGACCAGGGGCGCGGCGGGTAACCGCCGCGCCCCTTTTTTCGGGTAGCATCGGGCGCAGGCAAGGGAGGACGCGGTCGGTGGACGGTCCGGGCGGTGGCGGTGCGGCGAGGGCGCTGGCGCAGTGCGCGCCGGCCGTGCTGATGATCCGGCCCGCGACGTTCGCCGCCAACCCGGAGACCGCAGCCAGCAACGCCTTCCAGTCCGCGCTGGACATCTCGGCCGCCGAACAGGTCGCGGCACGGCGCGAGTTCGACGCGCTGGCCGGCGCGCTGGATCGGGCCGGCATCGAGGTGCTGTGCGTGGACGATACGCCGCACCCGCCGAAGCCCGACGCGGTCTTTCCCAACAACTGGCTGAGCCTGCACCACGACGGCACCGCCGTCCTGTACCCGATGCTGTCGCCCGCGCGGCGCCGCGAAAGGCGGCCGGACGTGCTCGAGCGGCTCACGGCGCATGGCTACACGATACGGCGCGTGCTGGACCTGTGCGGCTGGGAGGCGCAGCACGCGCACCTGGAGGGCACCGGCAGCATGGTGCTGGACCACTGCGGGCGGATCGCCTACGCCTGCCCGTCGCCGCGCACCGATGCCGTGGTGCTGGGCGCCTTCGCGCGGGAACTCGGCTACGCGCCCTGCACGTTCGCCGCCAGCGGCCCGAAGGGCGAGCCGCTGTACCACACCAACGTGCTGATGTGCGTGGGCGGGGGGTTCGCCACCGTGTGCGCCGAAGCGATCGTCGAGGCGGCGGACCGCAGCCGTGTGCTGGAGGGACTGGCCGCCGGCGGCCGCGAGCTCGTCACGATCTCGCGCGCCCAGATGGGCGCGTTCGCCGGCAACATGCTGGCGCTCGCGACCCGCGGCGGCGCCAGCATCATCGCCATGTCGACGACCGCCTGGACCGCCCTCGACGCCGGCCAGCGCCGTACGCTGGAGCGCCACGGCGAAATCGTGGCCGCGGCCGTGCCGACCCTCGAGCGCTACGGCGGCGGCAGCGTGCGCTGCATGCTGGCGGAAATCTTCCTGCCGCGCCGCAACCCGCCCTGAAACGAGTCGCCGGGCGCCCGCCGAACGCAGCGGTTGAGCGCGCGGCCGATGCTAGAATCCGGGCACTGCGCGGCGACCTGAACGGGATCCTGCATGCTGGAACTCGGCGTCAAGATGCTGCTGGCCTACCTGCTGGGCTCGCTGATGGGCGCGCTGCTGGTGGGCCGGGCCCGCGGCGTGGACATCCGCGAGTCCGGCAGCGGCAACGCCGGCGGCACCAACGCGTTGCGCACGCAGGGTTTCACCTTTGCGCTGGGCGTCGTGGTGGTGGACGTGGGCAAGGCGCTGCTGGCGGTAGCGGTGGTTCCGGGGTTGAACCTGCCCGGCGTCGCCAGCGACCCGGCCGTGGCGCGCGACTGGCTGGTCGTCGCCTGCGCCACTGCCGTCGTGGCCGGCCACATCTGGCCCCTCTACTACGATTTCCGCGGCGGCAAGGGCGCGGCCACGGTGATCGGCGCGCTGGCGATCCTGGCGCCGCTGCCGCTGCTGCCGGCGCTCCTGGCCTGGCTGCTGGTGGTCATGGCGAGCGGCTACGTGGGGCTGGCGACGATGTGTGCGGCGTTTGCCCTGCCGGTGGCGGTGGCACTGCTGGAACAGCCGCTGCCGGTGCCCCTCATGACCTACACCATGGCGATGGCCGCATTCGTCGTCTGGACCCACCGCGCCAACATCGCGCGCATGCGCGCCGGCAACGAGCACCGCGTGAAGCGGCTGTGGCTGCTGCGACCGCGGGAGGGCGCGCGGTGAACCGGCGGCTCGAACTGGTGCGCAGGCTCGCCGACGGCCATGAGCACTCGGGCGAGGCGCTGGCGGCGGCGCTGGGCGTCAGCCGGGCCGCCGTGTGGAAGCAGGTGCGGGCGCTCGAGGCCTGGGGGCTCGAGATCGAGGCCGCGCCGGGCCGCGGCTACCGGCTGGCGCGCCCCCTCAGCCTGCTCGACGCACGCGCGTTGGGCCGTGCGCTGCCGGCCGCGGTGCAGGCACGCCTGCGCGACCTGACGGTGACCGATGAACTCGAGTCCACCAACGACGCACTGCTGGCCGTGGCGGAACTGCCGCCGGGGCACTTTGATGCCTGCCTGGCGGAATACCAGTCGCGCGGCCGCGGCCGGCGCGGCCGCGAATGGCTGGCCCCTTTCGGCAGCGGCCTGTGCCTGTCGGTGAACTGGTGCTTTGCCGAGGTGCCGCCACGCGTGTCGGCCCTGTCACTGGCCGTGGGCGTGGTCATCGTTCGCGCGCTCGCGTCCTGCGGCGTGACCGGGACGCGACTCAAGTGGCCGAACGACGTGCTGCACGATGGGCGCAAGCTGGGCGGCATCCTGCTCGAGCTGCGGGCGGAAGCCGCGGGTCCGGCCTACGTGGTCGTGGGCATCGGGCTCAACGTCAGCCTGCCGCCGGCCGCGCGTGCCGCGATCGGCCGGGGCGGCCTGCCGCCGGTCGGGCTGGATGAACTCGGCCTCGCGCACCTGCCGGACCGCACCCAACTGGCGGCGGCGCTGATCGGTGAACTCGTGCCGGCGCTCGAGGAATTCAGCCGGTCCGGCTTTGCGTCGTTTGCCGACGCATGGCGCGCCGCCGACGCGCTGGCCGCGCAGCCGGCACGCGTGCTGCATGGCGAGCAGGCGATCGACGGCGTCGCGCGCGGCATCGACGACGACGGCGCCTTCGTGCTGGAAGTCGCCGGCCAGCGGCGGCGCTTCGTGGCGGGCGACGTGAGCCTGCGGCCCGCGGACGGTCGCCGCGCGGCGGGGGCGGCGTGACCGTGCGTGCGCTCCTCGCACTGCTGCTGCTGGTCAACATCGGCTTCTTCGCCTGGTCGCAGTGGGTTGCACGCCCGGTGCCGGCACGGCCGGTGAGCGCGGAACCGGCGCCGCCCATCGTGCTGGCCGACGAGGCGCCCGGGGCGCAGCGGCCGCCCACGCTGCAACTCGAGCCTGGCATGAGCTGCCTGAGCCTCGGGCCGTTCCTGGACCTGAGCGCCGCCGCGCAGGCCTCGATGAACCTGCGCACGGCCGGGCTCGAGCCGCGGCAGCGGGCCACGGTCGGCGCGGTGTGGGCGGGCTGGTGGGTGGCGCTCGAAGGCCTGGGCAGCCAGGAGGAAGCGCAGCCGGTCGTCGAGCGCCTGCGCCAGTTCGGCGTGGGCGACGCCTACGTGGTGCCGGCCGACGAGGGCGGCGTGATCGTCTCGCTGGGCCTGTTCACCGAGCGCCAGCGGGCGCTCAGGCGCGCCGACGACGTGCGCGCGCTGGGTTACGAGCCGGCGCTGTCGGAGCGGCAGCGCAACGGCACCGTGTACTGGATCGACGTCAACGTGCGCGCGGCGGAGCAGGTGCCCGACCCGGCGGACTTCGAGGGCGGCGAAGGCCGCATCGTGCGCCTCGAATTGCAGCCCTGCGACGCGGCGGGCCGCAACAGCCGACCGGTGGCGCCCGCCGGCATCCCGGACGGCGTACCGGGATGAGGAAGGCGAAGGTACACTGCACACCGGCCCGGCACTGATGCCGGTGCCGCGCAGCGTCGACGCGCCGGGTTAGCTCAGACGGTAGAGCAGCTGATTTGTAATCAGAAGGTCGCGGGTTCGATTCCTGCACCCGGCACCAGCGTCGGTGCCTCGACGGCCGTGCTGCTGCAGTGCGGCAGAACCGGCACGGCTCTTCACGCGGGGCTGCGTCGAACGCGCGTCAGCGACTGCGGACCTGCCCTGGGCCGCGAACTCGCGTTCGCTGTTGTGGGCACGTGATCGTCGCTACACTGGCGCAGTCCGGGGATTCGAGAGCGCACCATGGACTGGGATGCCGTCTTCCTGTCGCGGCTGCAATTCGCTTTCACGATTGCGTTTCACATCATCTTCCCCAGCTTCACGATCGGGCTGGCCAGCTACCTCGCGGTGCTCGAGGCGCTGTGGCTCAGGACGGGCAAGGCGGTCTTTCGCAACCTGTACCTGTTCTGGGTGAAGATTTTCGCGCTGGCCTTCGGCATGGGCGTCGTCTCCGGCGTGGTGATGAGCTACCAGTTCGGGACCAACTGGGCGGGCTTTGCGGACCAGACGGGCAGCGTGCTGGGGCCGTTGCTCAGCTTCGAGGTCCTGACGGCGTTCTTCCTGGAGGCCTCCTTCCTCGGGGTCATGCTGTTCGGCTGGAACAGGGTCGGGCCGCGCCTGCATTTCTTCGCGACCGCCTGCGTGGCGTTCGGCACGCTGGTTTCCACGTTCTGGATCGTGTCCGCCAACAGCTGGATGCAGACCCCGGCGGGCTTCGAGGTGCGCGACGGGCTGTTCCACGCGGTGGACTGGCTGGAAGTCATCTTCAACCCGTCGTTTCCGACGCGCCTCATGCACATGGTCGCGGCGGCCTACCTGACGACCGGGTTTGCGGTGCTGGGCGCGGCCGGCTGGCTGTGGCTGCGCGGCCGTGACGACGCCGAGACGCGGACCATGCGGCGCATGGCCATCGGCATGATCGTGCTGCTGGCCCCGCTGCAACTGCTGATCGGGCACGAGAGCGGCGTGGTCGCCGAGGAACACCAGCCGGCCAAGGTGGCGGCCATGGAAGGCTGGTGGCAGACCCGGTCCGGCCAGCCGACCCTGCTGTTCGCGTGGCCCGATGAGGCGGCGGAACGCAATCGGATGGAGATCGGCATACCGCGCATCGGCAGCTGGATCGTGGCCGGCGACACGAATGCGGAACTGCGCGGCCTCGACGCCTTTGCCCCGCAGGACCGGCCGCCGGTGGCAATCGTGTTCTGGGCGTTCCGCATCATGGTGGGGCTGGGCCTCGCGATGATCGCCATGGGGCTGTGGGGGACCTGGTTGTGGTGGCGCGGCAGGCTGGAAAGATCGCGAATCTTCCATGGCGCCGCGGTGGCGATGGGGCTGTCGGGGTTCGTCTCGGTGCTGGCGGGCTGGGTCGCGGCGGAGGTGGGGAGGCAGCCGTACATTGTCTACGGCGTGCTGCGCACCGCCGATGCCGTGTCCCCGGTCGCCGGCGGCCAGGTGGCCGCGTCGCTGCTGGTGTTCATGGCGACGTATGCGGTCGTGTTCGCGGCCGGCTCGCTGTACATCATGCGGTTGATTGCGCGCGGACCGACCAGTGGCGAAGCGCCGCCCGATTCAGGGCACCGTGCGCCGGGCGGCGCGCTGGCGGGCGTAACGTCCACGCCCGAGTCCGGGCCGGGGAGGTAGGGTCATGACGCTCGACTTGCCGATGATCTGGGCGGTCATCATCGCCACGGCCGTCTTTCTCTACGTGGTGCTGGACGGGTTCGATCTGGGCGTGGGCATCCTGTTCCCGCTTGCGAGCGACGCGGAACGCGACGTGATGCTCGCCTCCATCGCGCCTGTGTGGGACGGCAACGAGACCTGGCTGGTGCTGGGCGGCGGCGGCTTGTTCGCGGCATTTCCGCTCGCCTACGCCACGCTGATGCCGGCGATGTACCTGCCTATCGGCTTCATGCTGGTTGCGCTGATCTTCCGTGGCGTCGCATTCGAGTTCCGGGGCAAGGCCGGCGCATCGGGCAAGCGCTTCTGGACGGCGGCATTCGCCGTCGGCTCGCTGGTGGCAGGCCTGTCGCAGGGCCTGGTGCTGGGGGGCTTCCTGCAGGGCATCACGGTGGAAGGCCGCAGCTTCGCCGGCGGGCCGTGGGACTGGCTGACGCCGTTCAGCCTGCTGGTCGCCGTCTCGCTGGCGATCGGCTACGCATTGCTGGGCGCCTGCTGGCTGATCCTCAAGACGCAAGGCGAACTCAACCTGAAGGCGCGTCGCTGGTCGCGGCGCCTGGCGCTGGGCGTCAGCTTTGCCGTCTTCGCAGTCAGCCTGGCGATGCTGTCCGTGGATCCGACCGTGGCCGCGCGCTGGGGAGTCTCGATGACCGCCGTCGAGTGGGGGACCTTCGTCAAGGTTGCACCGCTGCCGGCGCTTGCCGGGGATCTCGATGGTGCTGTGCTGGTGGCACGCCGGACGGTCCGGCTCGGAACTGGTCCCGCTGCTGGCCGCCATCGGAATATTCGTCACGGGATTCCTGGGACTGGCGCTCAGCACCTACCCGAACATCATTCCCTACGACATCACGATTCGCGAAGCCGCCGCGGCGGACAACGCGCTCGGCCTGATGCTGGTCGGCGTCGCGATCATGCTGCCGGTGATCCTGGGTTATACGGCACACGTCTACTGGGTGTTCCGCGGCAAGGCGACGCTGGATGCGGCCTACCACTGAATCCAGGAAGCACCGCAATTCCAGGCCGGGAACGCTCGGCCGGCGGCTCGCCTGGTTCGCCGCACTGTGGCTTGCCGGCCTCGCTGCAACCGCCATGCTCGCTTACGGTTTGCGGGTGATGCTCGCGCTGTGAGTTGCCGGTGCGTGCAGCGCTGCGCCGGCAACGCTCGTCCGGCAACCTGGTGTGCGTCCGCCCATGGCCGGCGCACGAGCAGCAGGGCACGGGTCTACGAGCTGATCAGCGACCGCAAGCTGGCTGAAAAGTAGGATGACGCGGCGCATCGGCGTCGCACCCGACCACAGGAAGAAACCCCGGCACCTGGCCGGGGTTTCTCTTCGTCAGTCCGCCCGGGACTGCAGTGCACCAGTGAGGATGGCCATGCCTTCCTCGAACACCGCGTCCTCGATGGTCAGCGGGAACAGGAAGCGGATCACGTTGCCGTAGACGCCGCAGGTGAGAAGCAGCAGGCCGGCAGCCTGGGCCCGCTCCTTCACCTGCCTGGCGAAATCCGCGTCCGGCGTGCCGTCGGGCTTCGCGAACTCGACGGCCACCATCGAGCCCAGGCCGCGCACGTCGCTGATCGCCGGCACGCCGGCGCGCAGTGCGGTCAGCCGGTCCTTCAGCACCTTGCCGAGGCGCGCGGCGCGCTCGCACAGCTTCTCCTCCGCGATCACGTCCAGCACGGCCAGCGCCGCGGCCACCGCCAGCGGGTTGGCGGCGTAGGTGCCGCCCAGCCCGCCGGGCGCCGGCGCATCCATGATCTCGGCGCGGCCGCACACGGCCGACAGTGGCATGCCGCCCGCCAGGCTCTTGGCCAGCGTCATGAGGTCGGGCAGCACGCCGCTGTGTTCCATCGCGAACATCCTGCCGGTGCGCGCGAAACCGGTCTGGATCTCGTCGGCAATGAGCACGATGCCGTGGCGGTCGCACAGCTCGCGCAGGGCCCGCAGGAACTCCGGCGGCATCACGTAGAAGCCACCCTCGCCCTGCACCGGCTCGATGAGGATGGCGGCGACCTGCTCGGGCTCGATGTCGGCCTTGAACAGCTGCTGGATCGCGTGCAGCGAATCCTCGACCGATACGCCGTGCAGCGCCATGGGCGCGGGCACGTGGTAGATGCTGGCGGGGAAGGGGCCGAAGCCGGCCTTGTACGGCGCCACCTTGCCGGTCAGCGCCATGCCCAGGTAGGTGCGGCCGTGGAAGCCGCCGCTCAGGGCGATCACGCCCGGGCGGCGCGTGGCATGGCGCGCGATCTTGACCGCGTTCTCCACCGCCTCGGCGCCGGTGGAAAAGAAGGCGGTCTTCTTGGCGTGCGTGCCCGGCGTCAGCGCGTTGATGCGTTCCGCCAGCTCGACCACGCTCTCGTAGGGCACGACCTGGTAGGCCGTGTGGGTGAAGCACTCGAGCTGCCGGGCGATGGCCTGCACGACGCGCGGGTGGCGGTGCCCGGTGTTGAGCACCGCGATGCCGGAGCCGAAGTCGATGTAGCGCTTGCCCTCGACGTCCCACAGCTCGGCATTCAGCGCGCGCTGCGCATAGACCTGGAAGCCGATGCCGATGCCGCGCGGCGTGGCCTGGATGCGTCGCGCATCGATCGCGGCATTGGTGGATTTCGCCGCGGCGGCGACGCGTGCAGAATCGGTCTGGGCGTTCATGAGTCCTCGCAAGCGGGCCCGGCTGCGCCGGGCAGGGCCGATCGGGCGTCAAGTATAGGGCGGCGCAGGTGATCCCGCCTCATGGGCAAGGACCCGGGCTCAGGCGGTGGGGGTCTCCGAGACCGATGCGATGAACAGATTGAACAGCTCGGCCTGGGTCGAGACCCCGAGCTTGCCGTACAGGTTCTCGCGATGGACCTTGACCGTGCCCGGGGAGATGCCCAGCGCCTGCGAGATGGACTTGGTCGAGTAGCCGCGCAGCACCAGCTTGACCACCTCGCATTCGCGCGGCGTCAGCAGCTTGCGGCCGAAATTGGCCGCGGCCTCCTGCACCAGCCGGCCGAGTTCCAGTTCACGCGCGGGTGCGGCCAGCGAGCGCACCATGCCCCAGTGCCTGCAGGCGAGCGCGTACAGCAGCGGCTGTACGTCCTCCAGGTGGCCGACCTCGGCATCGCTGAAGGCCGCACCATTCTCCGAGCGCTCCAGGCTCACGGCCATCGTCACGCCTGGTTCCAGCGGCCACAGGTAACCCACCTCGTCACCGATGCGCCCGGATGCGTAGTGCGCACGGTGGTACTCGCTGTCGAGGAAACCGTCCGGGGCGATGTCGCCGAGCCGGCAGACCTCCGGGTGATCCAGCGACAGGCTCATGACGTAGAAGGGGTCGAGGACGTAGAAGCTGCCGACATAGGTGGTCAGGCCCTTCACGCGCCAGCTGCCCGTGAAGTTCTCGCTCAGCATCTCAGGATTCGCGTGCTGGCGGTAGATCATCACCATCCACCAGTCGAACGGCAGGACATGATGCAGCACGTCGACCACCCGCGGTGCGAACTGCGCGGTGCCGGTGCTCGCCGCCACGCGGGGCAATCCGTCGCGCAGCAGGTTGACCCACGGGGGCTCCTCGCCCGGCACGCTGCCGCCTTCTACGCCTTCAGCCATATTGCCCGATCTCACTATCGGTAAATACTAGCACCCGGACCCGGATCCAGAGGCCGCGCAGGGGGGGCTTGCGATCGTCCATGGCTACTTTCGCGATTGCAGGATTGCAGCTGGAGGTCGCCCGCGGCGACAACCTGGCTTACCTGCGCTCCGAAATCGAGTCGGTGGCCGCGCGGTTCCCGTGGGTGCAGATGGTCGTGCTCGGGGAGTTGTCGGCGCATGGCTCGGGCACGGCGCGGGCCGAGCCGCCTGCCGGCCCCACGGAGCAGGCGTTCTGCCGCGTCGCGCGGGCGCTGGGCATCTGGCTCGTCCCGGGGTCCTTCTACGTGCGTGAGGGCGACGCGGTGCACAACCTCACGCCCGTCATCAATCCGGCGGGCGAGGTCGTCGCGCGCCACCGCAAGATGTTCCCGTTCCTGCCCTACGAGACGGGCGTGACCCCGGGCCGGGACTTCGTCGTTTTCGACGTGCCGGACGTGGGGCGCTTCGGCCTGTCCAATTGCTACGACATGTGGTTCCCGGAGACCACGCGCACGCTCGCCGCGATGGGTGCCGAGGTGATCCTGCACCCCTCGATGACCAACACGATCGACCGCGACGTGGAACTGGCGATCGCGCGGGCCAATGCCGCCAGCAACCAATGCTATTTCTTCGACATCAACGTCGCCGGCCAGCTGGGCTTCGGCCAGTCGATCGTCTGCGGACCCGGTGGTGAGGTCATCTACCAGGCGGGCCGCGGGCGCGAGATATTTCCCGTCGAGGTCGACCTCGAGCTGGTCCGCCGCGTTCGCCGGCGCGGCTGGAACGGCATCGGCCAGGTGTTGAAGAGTTTTCGCGACCGGGCGGTCGATTTTCCCGCCTGCGGAGACCGCCGCCTGGCATTCGACGCATTGAACGCGCTCGGGCCGCTCGAATTGCCCGGCCGCGAGTAGCTTCCACAGGACCTGTTACAGCAGCGAGTACCCGCATTCAACCAGCCTGGAGAACAGCCGTCATGACACACGAGCCCACCTGCCGGAAATCGGCGATTGCCCTGGCCGTTTCGAGCATCCTCGCGGGGGGCTCGGGCGTCGCCCACGCGCAGGCCGCGCCGGCAGCCACCGCGCTCGGCGAGATCATCGTCACGGCGACGCGGCGCGAGCAGACGGTCCAGGAGATCCCCTTCAACATCTCCGCGGTGAGCGGCACGGCGCTGCAGGAGGCCAACATCATCGACTCCGTCGACGCCCTGCGTTCGATGGCCGGCGTCTCGATGTTCGACCGCGGCTACCGCAACTCGGGCGTGACCAACGGCATCGTCATCCGCGGCGTCAACGTCGATGCGGGCGTCAACGGCGACGTCCCGCTGGCGGCGCCGCCGACCGTGGCGACGTATGTGGACAACACGGCCCTGTTCGGCAACTTCATCCTCAAGGACATCGAGCGCATCGAAGTCCTGCGGGGCCCGCAGGGCACGCTGTACGGGTCCGGATCGCTGGCCGGCAACGTGCGCTACATCATGAACAAGCCGGACGCCAGCAAGTTCAGCGGCCATGCCAGCATTGCCTACGGGCAGACGGACGGCTCGGACGGCCACAACCTGAACCCCGACATCCTGTTGAACATCCCGCTGGGCGACACGTTCGCGCTGCGGCTCAACGCGGGCCAGGTCAAGAACGACGGCATCGTCGATTACCCGCACGTCTATACGCTGGACGCCAACGGCGACCCGGTGGTGAGCGGCAACGTCCTGACCTCGACGCCGGTCTACCGCAGCGTGAAGGACGCCGACGACGTGGACATCAAGTACGGGCGCGCCGCGGCCTATTTCGAGCCCAGCGATACCTTCAATGCGCAGCTTTCGTACCAGTGGCAGAAGGACGAGGTCGGCGCGCGGCGGCAGGTCACGCGGGGTCCCGACCTGGTGAACGGCGGCAGTTACGGCAAGTACGCGTTCGGCGCGATCCAGCTGGAGCCTTCCGAGAGGGAAGTGGAGATGACGGCGCTGGAAATGGAGGTGGACCTCGGCTTCGCGACGCTGACGTCCAGCACGTCGCACTACAAGCACACCGGCACGGGCATCAGCGACAACTCTGGCGTGTATGCGCGCAACGGCTGGTTCGCCTTCTACGGCAGCTCGCCACGGCCGATCGCGCAGGCCGAGCGCTTCTACGACGACTCGGCAGTCACGCAGGAACTGCGCCTCGTGTCCAGCGGCGACAACAAGGTCGACTGGACGGTCGGCCTGTACTACATGGACCAGGACTACGACCTGGGCCAGAACAGCTACCTGGTCGGCTACATCCCCTACCTCGATGCGCTCGACTGGTATGGCCTTGCCCCGTACGCGACGAACCAGGACTTCCTGTTCCGGCGCCAGCAGAAGTACGAGGAAAAGGCCATCTTCGGCGAGGTGACGATCAATTTCGCCGAGGGCTGGCACCTCACCCTGGGTGGCCGCTACTTCGACAACAAGGTCGACGTCGACGCCCTGGTGGACGTGCCCATCTACTCGGTCTGGTTCCCGCCCGGCACGGCGTCCGAGACGATCAGCGACGACGACTTCCTCGCCAAGGTCAACCTGGCCTGGGACGTGACCGACGACTCGATGGTCTATGCGACTTACTCGCAGGGCTATCGGCACGCCGGCGCCAACGCGGTGCCAACCACGGGCAAGTACGCGGAGAACCCCGCCTTCTTCACCTTCGACTCGGACTCGGTGGACAACTTCGAGCTGGGTTACAAGGGCACGACCGGCAGGATCGCGTACGCGGCGTCTATCTACTACACGGACTGGAACGACCCGCAGCTGAACACGGCGACCTCGAACTGGGGCTTCTTTGCGGCCGTCAACGGCGAATCGGCCAGCACTCGCGGCTTCGAGGTGGAGATTTCGGGCCACGTGACCGACGACCTCAGCTACAGCCTCGGCTATACGTACGCCGATGCCGAGCTGACCGCCGACGTGTACCAGCCGGCCGGCAATTCGTTCTACGGCAACCCGGCCCTGTACACGGACCGGATCGCTGCGGACGGCGACCGGCTGCCGGGCACGGCCAAGCACGTATTCAACGTGTCGCTGGGCCACGACATGACGCTGGCCAGCGGCATCGAGGTGAACACGGTGCTCAACGGCTATTACCAGTCGGACGTGGTGAACAGCATTGGCGACGACAACTGCCTGACGAGCTTCAATGCCATCGGCAACTGCAACGACAGCGCCAACCCGTTGTCGGCGAACTATGCGCCGAACTCGGTGTTCTCCAGGAGTTATGCCGAGATCGGCAGCTTCCAGATCTGGAACCTGAGCAGCACGATCAGCAAGGACGCCTGGAGCGCATCGCTGTTCGTGAAGAACCTGTTCAATGAAGAAGGCACGACCGGCGCCTTCCCGTTCCTGATCGGTGGTTCGAACACGTCGGCCAGCCAGAACTACTATGGCAACAACTCGCGGGACTTCATTGCGCTGCCGCGGACCATAGGCCTCTCGCTGGGTTACCGCTTCTGATGCGGCTGCCGACGGGAGGGCCGGGCGTCGCCCGGCCCTCCCGTCTTGTTAACATGCCGGCGCCGGAGCCCCGGTCCCGGGCCGACGAGGTCAGTTCCAGCGCCGCCATGAACGCAGCAACGCCGCCGGGCAAGGAACAGCTGGCCGACCTGGTCACGCGCCACACCCGGGACAACGACATCCGCGGCGCGCTGCAGGCCTGCCAGCAGCTCAACCGCCGGTTCCCGGGTTATGCCTACGGCTGGTACCTGGCCAGCTACCTCATGAAGAAGGTGCGGCACCACGCCGACGCGCTGCAGGCGATCGAGCGGGCCCTGCAGCTCGGTTACTCGGATTCGTACCAGTTGCACAAGGCCAGGTGCCTGTTCGAGGCGGGCGACGTGACCGGCGCCAGGGCGGCGGCCGATGCCATCAAGGACAGGCGGTTCGACGACCCGTTCCTGCACAACGAGCTGGGGGCGCTGCTGCACATGCTGGCGGACCATGCCGGCGCGCTGGTGCACTACTCCCGCGCGGTCGACCTCGAACCCGGCCATGCAGAGTTCCACTACAACAAGGCGGCGGTGCAGAGGTTCCTGGGGGACGCGGCCGGTGCCGAGGCCGAATTCGACGCGGCGATTGCGCTCAGGCCGGACGAGTTCGAGGCTTACAACGGGCGCGCGCAGTTGCGCACGCAGACGAAGGAGAGGAACCACATCGCAGGGCTGCAGGGAGTCCTGGCCCGGACGACCGATCCCGCGGGGATCACGCAGCTGTGCTTTGCGCTGGCCAAGGAGCAGGAGGACGTCGGCGACTACGAGGGCGCGTTCGCCAGCCTGCAGCGGGGCGCGGACACCAAGCGCCGGCACATGCAGTACAGCGTGGACACCGACCTGCGGATCATGGGCAAGATCAGCGACGTCTACGGCCCCGACCTGTTCGATGGACACGTCCAGGGGTGCGCCAGCGAAGACCCGATCTTCGTCCTCGGAATGCCGCGCACCGGCACCACGCTGGTGGAGCGCATCCTGGGCAGCCATTCGCAGGTATTCTCCGCAGGCGAGCTCAACCACTTCTCGCTGGAACTGATACGGCTGGTCAAGGCGATGCCGGGTCCGGCGCCGTCGAGCCGGCTCGACTTCGTCGCCCTGACCCGGCAAATGGACTTCCGGGGCCTGGGCGAGGCGTACCTGGCGGCGACCCGGCCGCTGCGCGACGGCAGCCCGTACTTCATAGACAAGCTGCCCTTCAACTTCCTGTATGCGGGCCTGATACACCTGGCCCTGCCGCGGGCCCGGATCATCAACCTGCAGCGTCATCCGATGGACACCTGCTACGCGGTCTACAAGCAGCTGTTCAAGGATGCCTATCCGTTTTCCTACGACCTGGGTGAGCTGGGCCAGTACTACCTCGCATACCACCGGCTGATGCAGCACTGGAACGAGGTCATGCCCGGCGTCATCCACACGCTGCGCTACGAGGACGTGGTGGCCGATGTGGAGGGCGAGGCGCGGCGCCTGCTGGACTATTGCGGCCTGCCATGGGAAGAGCAGTGCCTGCGTTTCTACCAGAACACCCAGGCCTCGACGACGGCGAGCGCGCTGCAGGTTCGCCAGCCCATCTACGACAGTTCGGTAGGCAAGTGGCGCCGCTACGCGCGGCAACTGGAGCCGTTGCGCCTCAGGCTGGCGGAGGCCGGCGTCGATGTGGACTGAGGCCGGGAGCGAGGCGCGCGGCCCGGCGGGGCTCGCCGTAGTGCTGGCTACCCTGGCGCTGGTCGCCTGCACGGCCCCCGCCCCCCCCGCGCCGCCCGCGCCGGCCGCGGCCGCTCAGCTGGAGGGCCGCATTACGCTGCGTAGCGTGGAGCCGCCGGAAGTTTTCCTGGTGCACCGCGATGACTACGGCGTCTCCCGCCAGGCGGCCCTGGCGGTGGGGCGCCTGCCAGAACTGTCCTTTGAACTGCTGCAAGTTGACCAGGCGCTGGTGCCGGCAGACCGCGGCTCGATTCCCGGTGAGCACCCCTACTGGGAGTTCATACTGGCGCCCGGCAGGCTGTGGCAGGAACCGGGCGATGGGGGCGCCTGGCGCGCCGCGCTGCCGTTCACGCTGCAGGAGGTCAATGCCAACTGCATGCATCATGGCGTGCTCAGCTTTCACTATCACGAAGGTGGGCGCGTGTCGCAGCCGCGCTATGAGATCAGCAGCGAGACTTGCGGCTACTTCCGGTTCGACATGCGGGGCGTGCCGGAGGCCAGCTACACCCCCTACAGGCTTGCGCAGGGCGCGGCACTGGCATCGAGCTACCGGCAGGAACTCGCCGCACGAGTGCCCAGAAGGACCCTGGCCGAGCTGGCGCGGGACTATCCGGGCGTGGATGTCACGGCCTTCGCGCATCCCGCGGACGTGGCGCCCGAACACCTCACAACCTGGGGAGTCATCGTCGACGGAATTCACTACGCGGGCGGCTGCCCGACCCGCGGGGCGGACTATCCCTTCTGCGGGGAGATGCACCTTCCTTCCTATTCGCTGGCCAAGTCCATCTACGCCGGCTTTGCACTCGCGCGTCTGGAGCGGCTGGTGCCGGGCACGCGCAACAGGTACGTAGCCGACCTCGTGCCCGAGTGCCGCAACAGCGGCAACTGGAACGACGTGACGCTGGACAACCTGCTCGACATGGCCAGCGGCAACTACCAGTCGGCGGTCGAGAATGCCGACGAGTTCGCGCCCCATGCCGACCAGCGCTTCTTCATGCCGGCGACGCACGGCGAGAAGATCGACTACGCCTGCAATGTCTTCCCGCGACAGGCGGCGCCCGGCGAGCGCTTCGTCTATCGCAGCAGCGATACCTACATCCTGGGTGTGGCGCTGGACGCGGCGCTCAGGGAAGCGCGTGGCCAGGACGCCGACCTGCCGGCAGACCTGCTGTGGCCCGAGGTCTGGGAGCCGATCGGTCTGGGTCCGGCCGTGCAGGAGGTCAGGCGCACGCGCGATGCAACGGCCCAGCCCTTCGCCGGCTATGGACTGACCCTGGTGCCCGACGATGTCGCCAAGCTGGCGCGATTCCTGAACCCGGGCGGTGACCCGCTGGCGCAACTCCTGGATCCGTCCATGATGCGTGCGGCCCTGCAGCGCGATCCCGCCGACCGTGGCCTCGTGGCCTCGGCGGACGGTGCGCTGTACTACAACAAGGGCTACTGGGCGCTGCGCGTTGACAGCCTGCCCGGCTGCGCTGGCGAGCGGTACATTCCGTTCATGTCGGGCTATGGCGGCATCATCCTGGCGCTGCTGCCCAACGGCGTGAGCTATTACTACTTCAGCGACAACTACCAGTTCAGCTTTCGCCGCGCCGTGAACGAGGCGGCGAAGATACGCGGCTATTGCCCGCCGCTCCCCTAGTTGATCCCCCCACCAACAAGCAGGTTGCAATGAACCAATTCAGCTGCAGGCGTGCCCGGGCCGGCCAAGGTCGTCTTCCTCGGACTGCGAAAGGCCGCGCCACATGGCGAGATTGCCCGCGTGCTGCTGGCGTTCCTGGCGTCGGCCGGCCTGTTCTACGTCAACATCATGCCGGCCCTGGTGAGCGGCCTGGTCGAGGGCGCCGGGTTCAGCAATCGCGAGGCCGGCATGGTCGGCTCCAGCAACGTGTACGGCGCGGCACTCGGCGCGCTGCTCGCGGTATTCCTGGTCAAGCGGATCAACTGGAGGAGGACTTCCTACGGCCTGCTGATCGGCCTGATCGGGATGGACCTGCTGTCGCAGCTGGTCCAGCAATTCGAGGCGATGTTGCTGATGCGCTTCGCGCACGGATTCATCGGCGGCATGCTGGTGGGCGTCGGCTTCTCCATCATCGCGCGGACCACCCAGGCGGACCGCACCTTCGGCTATCTGCTGCTGGTGCAGTTCGGGCTCGGCGGCCTGGGTCTCATGGTCCTGCCGCCCTTGGTGCCGGTGCTGGGCACGGGCGTGCTGTTCGGGGCGCTGATCCTGTTCAGTGCCGCGACCCTGCTGATGGTCCCGTTCCTCACCGACTACCCGGTGGAGGCGGTCCACAAGCCGGTGGCCGAAGCGGGCAACGGCATCCAGCGCCGTCCCCTGGCACTGAGCCTGCTGGCCACCTTCCTCTTCCAGGCTGGCAACATGGCCGTCTATGCCTACGTGATCGGGCTTGGCGAGGCCGCCGGGCTCGGCATGGGCTTCATCAGCCCGGCGCTGGCCGCGGCAGCATGGGTCGGCATCATCGGCGCCGGGCTGGTCATCGTGCTGCCTGCGCGCTACGGGCGCACCTTGTCGCTGGGATCCGCGATCGCGGTGACGGCGATCGCCACCTGGGTGCTGCACTTCAGCGACGTGAACCTCGTGTACATCGTGGCCAACTGCGTGATCGGCATCACGTGGGCCTTCGGCATTCCCTACCTGCTGGGCATGTGCTCGGAGTTCGACAAGGCCGGGCAGATGGCTGCGCTGGGCGGCTTCGCCTCCAAGATGGGCCTGGCCTCGGGCCCGATGGTCGCGGCGTTGGTCGTGGGCGCCGGCGATTACGCGCTGGTGGTCAACCTGGGCGTCGGGGCCCTGGCCTTGAGCCTGCTGGCGGCCTTGTTGCCGATGCGCTTGCTGGACCGGGCCCGGGCCATGGCCCGGAACGCCGGCTAGCGCCCCCGCGCCGCCGGCCGGATCTTCCGTACGCCACCAGGAAAAGAAAGGGCCCCGGCGCGTCACGCCGGGGCCCTTGCATGGTGGTCGGGCGCTGGGTCGGTGCCGGTCAGGGCGCCGTGACCAGCTCGCCGGTCAGGATGATCTCGACGCGCCGGTTGCGCGCACGGCCCTCGTCCGTATCGTTGCCGGCGACCGGCCGGTCGGGACCGAGTCCCTCGACGTCGATGGTCGAGGCGGCCACGCCCTGGCTGATCAGGTAATCGCGCACGGTGAGTGCGCGGTTCAGCGACAGCGAGCGGTTGGTCTCGTAGCTGCCGGTGCTGTCGGTGTGGCCTTCGACCTTGAAGCGCAGCGTCGGATACACGCCGACGATGCCGGCGAACCGTGCCAGGGCCTCGCGGGCGCCCGCATTCAGGCTGGCCGCGCCGGACGCGAACTGCACGCCGGCGATTTCCGCGACGATGCCGCGGTCGGTCTCGCGGGTTGGCAGCGCGCGGTTCAGGCGGGCCGTGAGGTCGGCGCGGGCCTGCTGCCTGGCATCCATGGCCGCCTTTTCGGCAGACTCCCGTTCCCGTCGCTTGCTCTCCTCGAGCGCAAGCCTGGCCTCGAGCTGGGCCTTCGCCTCGGCCTCCTGCCGTGCCGCCAGGGCGGCGGCGTCGCGACTCGCGTCCGCGGCGGCGGTTTCCTGGCCCATCACGGCCTGCCGGCGGGCGTCCTCGGCCATCTGCACGGCCTCGCGGGACAGCCGCGGCGCGGTCTTGCGGACCTTGTACCGCCTGCTGGCCTGGGCCTCCTCGGCGGCGGCCAGCAACCCGGCAGCCTGCCCGAATTCCTCGGGCGCAAACTCGTCGGCACGCGCGCCGCGCGCGATGTCCAGCGCATAGCGCGCCTGCACCAGGTCGAGCGGCTCCCTGGAACGCGGGTCGATCGCCCGTGCGCCGAGCCCGGCGTAGTCGAGGCGCTCGGTGAGGCCGGCGATCTTCACGCTCTCGCCCTTGATGCTGCGCCCGAGGTTGCGCAGCACGATGGCCTTGCTGGGTGCGGTGACGGCGAAGTGCGGCTCGGCGCTCACGATGAGCGCGAACTGGGACAGCGGGGTCGACGTCTCGAGCTTGCCGTAGCCGTCGCGCAGTTCCAGCGAGCCCAGGTTGTTGGCGCGGCCGTCGACGGTCACCGCCCACAGCACGTAGGTCGTGTACGGGCCCAGCGACGACGGGCTCGGCAGCTTACGCACCGATATGTCCACGCGCGCGCGGCCCTGCTGGAACTCGACTTCGCCCTTGCCCTCGGCGGCCAGCGCAATCGCGGTGCCGCGGAACTCGAGCTTCGACTCGGGGCCTTCGCGGAAGCTGAACCCCTCGAGGTGACCGGCGACTTCCTCGCTGATGACCGAGACGCCGCGCTCGAGTTGCTGCGCACCGGCCGCCGGCGCCAACACGAGTGCGAGGGCCGCCAGGCCCCACGCCGCAAGATACTGGTTGTTCATGGTCGACGACTCCACGTGAATGCGATGACTGCGATCCGTGCCGGGACCGGTGCGGCTGCGATGCCCTGGTGCGCACCGGGAGCCGGTGGCCGCGGGGCGCAGATTCTACCAGTGCCGGCACGGCGCGCCAGAGGTTTGCGGTGACCCGCGAGGCCGGCACGACGGACGGTTGGACCGGCGCGGGACGCAGGGGTTCAGCGGCACCGTAGCCCGGCCGCGGCGTTCAGCCGTCGCGTTCGGCCAGGCGGCAGATGTTGCGAGTCATGTGCCGGAACACGATGAGGTGCAGCGGCGCCAGCATGTACCAGTAGACCAGGCCCCAGGCGCCGGCCGGGTGCCAGTAGGCGGTCGCGGTGAGCCGCGTGCCGCCGTCGGCCCGCGGCGTGAGCTCGAATTCCAGCACGCCGGCGCCGGGTGCCTTCATGCCGAACTGCAGGGTGAGGCTGCGCAAGGGCTCGATCGCCACGACGCGCCAGGAATCGACGCGGTCGCCGACCCGCAGCCGTGCCGGGTCGCGGCGCCCGCGGTTGCGGCCCGGGCCGCCCAGCATCCAGTCGAGCGTCTCGCGCAGCCACCACAGGACGCGCAGGCCGTAGTAACGCTGCGTACCGCCGATCGCCGTGACCCGCTGCCAGACGGCGGCGGGCGCCGCGGTCGTCTCGGCGACGCCGCGGGCCTGCTTCGCGTAGTACGCGTGCTCGGTGCGGAAGCCGCGCGCGGCGAACGCGCCTTCCGTCCAGCGCGCCTGCAGGGCGCGCGTGCGCTCGGCCTCGAAGGCCAGGCGCACCGACTCGTCGAAGCCCTTGAGCCGCATCGGCACGAGCCGCCGCAGTTCCGCATCGTCGGCCCTGAAATCGTGCCTGAGGCCGCCGATGAGCGCGCGTGCGACCGGGGTCGGGACCGCGGTCACCAGCCGCAGCCAGTACGACGACAGGGTGGGGGTCAGCACGGGTACCGCCAGGATCCGCGGCGGCCGCTTGCCCGCGAGGATCGCCATGCGCCGCATCATGTCCGCGTAGGTCAGCTCCTCGGCCCCGCCGGCGTCGAAGGTGCGGCCGCGCGCCTGCTCGATGCGCGGCAGGCGCACCAGGTACTCGAGCAGGTCGTCGAGCGCGATGGGCGGGGACCTGGCCTGCACCCAGCGCGGCGTCACCATGACCGGCAGGTTGAGCACCAGGTCGCGCATGACCTCGAATGCCGCGGAACCGGGACCGACGATGATCCCGGCGCGCAGCTCGATGACCGGCACCGGTCCCTCGCGCAGCGCGCGACCCGTGTCGCGCCGCGAGAGGATGTGCTCGCTGGTCGCGTCCGCGGGCACCAGGCCGCCGAGGTAGACGATGGACCGCACGCCCGCCGCGGCCGCGGCGCGTGCGAAATTGCGGGCGGCCTCGAGGTCCAGCCGGCTGAAGCCCTTGCCGGCGGCCATCGAGTGCACCAGGTAATACGCCGTGTGGATGCCGGCCAGCGCGGGCCCGAGCGTGGCGGGGCGCAGGGCGTCCGCCTCGACCAGTTCCACGCCCGCCCAGCCGCGCGCCTCGAGGACCTGGCGCGACCGGGAACTGGCGCGGGTCGGCACGCCTTCCGCGGACAGCCGCGTGACGAGGTGCGTGCCGATGTAGCCGCTGGCGCCGAACACCAGCACGGGAGGCTGCGCCGGGTCGGGAAGCGCCTCGCGACCGGGCTGCTCAGCCATCCGTCCTGGTCACGCGCGAGGTGCCCGCCGGCACCTCGAAGCTCGCCAGCACCCGGCGCGCGCTGCGCGCGTCGCGGATGTCGTCCACCGCCACGAAGTCGGCGGTCAGCCGGTCCGCCGTCGCCTCGCAGCGCACGTAGCCGCTGTGCTTGCCGTCGTGGAACCGGACGTGCGGGTTCTGCGCCAGCAGCTTCGTCTTGTCGGTGTTGTTGGTGGCGACCGACGAGGTCACCAGCTCGACCGCGACCGCCGTGCCGCGAGCGTTGTTGACCTCGCTGGCGAAGAACGAGTGGATGTCACCGGTCAGGATCACGGGATTGGCTGCCTTGTTGCGCGCCAGTGATGCGAGCAGCCGCTGCTGCGCCCCCGGATAGCCGGTCCAGGCGTCGGTGAAGATGCGCGGCGCCTCGACCGTGCCCTCGTTCAGACCGGCGAACAGCACGCCCTGCGCCAGCACGTTCCAGCGGGCGCGGCTCGAGGCCAGCGATTCGTCCAGCCATTGCTCCTGCGCCGCGCCCAGCATGGTGCGGTCGGGATCCTCGAGCGACGCCTTGCAGGCCGGGTCGTTGGGGTCGGCAAACGAGCCGCCGCCGGCGCCGCTGAACAGCACCTTGCGGCCGCGCTCGGTATCGCAGCGCATGAAGCTCGGCGTGTTGGGGCAGGCCTGCGGCGAACGGAACTGCCGGGTGTCCAGCACGTGGAAGCGGGCCAGCCGGCCCCAGTCCACGTTGCCGTAGATGCGGATGCCGCCCGCGGCCAGCAGGCGCGACGGCCTGACCGGCATGTGCTCGAACCAGGCCTGGTAGGCGGCGGCGCGCCGCCCCGGGAAGCCCTGGCGCACGCTCTCGCCGCCGCACAGTTCGTGCTCGCCGGTGAAGCCGGCGTAGTCGTTGTCCACTTCATGGTCGTCCCAGCTCACCAGCCACGGGCAGGCCTGGTGGGCCGCGCGCAGGTCCGGGTCGGTGCGGTACTGGGCGTAGCGGCCGCGGTAATCGTCCAGCGTGACCGCCTCGGTCTTGTGGAACAGGCGCACGCGGCGGTCGCCGTAGGAATCCTCGTAGATGTAATCGCCCAGCTCGAAGACGAGGTCCGGCTTGTCCTCGGCCAGGTACCGGTAGGACGAGAAGAACCCGTGCTCGTAGTGGGCGCAGCAGCAGAATGCGAAGCGCACCCGTTCGGGCGAACTGTCCGCGGCCGGCAGGGTCACGGCGCGGCCGACGGGGCTTTCGTAGCGGCCCAGGCGGAAGCGGTAGAAGTACTCGCTGCCCGGGGGCAGCCCGCCGACCTCGGCGTGCACGGAATGCGCCAGGTGGGCCGGGGCGAAGTCGCGCCCGCGCGCCACGATGCGGGCGAAGGCCGCATCCTCGGCGACCTCCCAGTCCACCTCGAAGGTCACCCTGCCGAGTTGCTCAGGCTCCAGCGGCTCCGGCGCCAGGCGTGTCCAGATGACGAAGCCGTCGGCGGTGGGGTCGCCGGACGCGACGCCCAGCTGGAACGGATACGAATTGAACCTGACCTGCGCGGCCAGCCGGTCGAGCGGCGCGAGCGCGAGGGCCGACGCGGCGGCGGCCTGCTGCACGAAACCGCGGCGGGACAGTATTCTGGACATGGCACGTTCTCGTCGGTGGGGGAGCCCCGACGTTAGAGCGTCGGGCTGCTTCGTGCAATGAGGAGGAGCCGGACCCCGGACCTGCGCATGTCACGTGCCGTTTGTGTCGGTGTGGAGGGGTCAGACCCTGGAAGGGTCAGACCCCGCAAGGAAATGGAGTCTGACCCCGTCCGGGGTCTGACTCCTCCCGATCGTCGAGGGCGGCAGCGCGCTTCCATCGCCGGGGTGCGGAGGGGTCAGACCCTGGAAGGGTCAGACCCCGCAAGGAACTGGAGTCTGACCCCGTCCGGGGTCTGACTCCTCCTGATCGTCGAGGGCGGCAGCGCGCTTCCATCGCCGGGGTGCGGAGGGGTCAGACCCTGGAAGGGTCAGACCCCGCAAGGAATGGGAGTCTTATCCCGCAAGGAAATGGAGTCTGACCCCGTCCGGGGTCTGACTCCTCCGGCCCCGCTAAATGCCGCCGCCGCCCACGAACCCGGACTCCAGCGGCTCGGCCTGGTAGACGCGCGAGCCGGCCGGCACGCCGTGGGTCAGCCACACGTTGCCGCCGATGACGCTGCCGCGGCCGATGCGGACGCGGCCCAGCACGGTGGCGCTGGCGTAGATGGTGACGTCGTCCTCGACGATCGGGTGCCGGGGCTGGCCCTTGACCAGGTTGCCGTCGGCGTCCACCTCGAAGCTGCGCGCGCCCAGCGTCACGCCCTGGTACAGGCGCACGCGGTCGCCGATGATGGTCGTCTCGCCGATCACGACGCCGGTGCCGTGGTCGATGAAGAAGGCGCGGCCGATGGTCGCGCCCGGATGGATGTCGATGCCGGTGATGGTGTGGGCGTGCTCGGCGATCAGCCGCGGCAGCAGCGGCACGCCGAGTCCATGCAGCAGGTGCGCCAGGCGGTGACGGGTGACCGCGAACACGCCCGGATACGCGTACAGCGCCTCGACCGGGTCGCGGCAGGCGGGATCGCCGCGATAGGCCGCGCGCGCGTCGTCGAACAGGTGCTGGCGCAACTCCGGCAGGCCGTCGAGGACTGCGCCGGCCAGGCGTGCACCGTCGGCATCGCGACGGTCCAGCGCCTCGGGCAGCCCGTCGAGGCGATCCTGGAAGTCCAGCGCCAGCGCGATCTTCTTCGCGAGCACCGAATCGAGCGCCGGCAGTTCCTTCTCGAGCGCGGCGCGGACGGCCGCCTCGTCGCCGGCGCCGGCCAGCGTCTCCGGCAGCAACAGGCGGTGCAGCCGCTCCGCGATCTGCAACGCGGCGCCGCGGTCCGGCAGCGTGCCGGAACCGAGCGCCGCGAAGCCGCCGCCCGCGGCAGGCCGCAGCAACCCGTCGAGCACCGCCGCGTGCCCGGGCGGCTCAGCGCTTGACGACGTGGCTCTGGTCACTGCGGGGGGCCTCCTCATACAGCCAGGTCGACAGGTAGCGCTCGCCGAAGCTCGGGATGATGGTCACGATCAGCTTGTCGCGGTTTTCCTTCCTGGCGGCCACCTTCAGTGCGGCGGCCAGGGCGGCGCCCGACGAGATGCCGACCAGGATCCCTTCCTCGCGCCCGAGGCGCCGCGCGAATTCCGCGGCGACCTCGTTGCTGACCTGGATGACCTCGTCGATGAGCGAGCGATCCAGCACCTGCGGGATGAAGCCGGCACCGATGCCGGCGATCTTGTGCAGGCCCGGCTCGCCGCCGGACAGGACCGGGCTGTCGGCCGGCTCGACGGCGATCACCCGAAACGAGGGCTTGCGCTCCTTGATCACCGCGGCGACGCCGGTCAGCGTGCCGCCGGTGCCGACGCCGCAGACCAGCAGGTCCACCGCGCCGTCGGTATCCGCCCAGATCTCCTCGGCGGTCGTGCGCCGGTGGATCTCGGGGTTGGCGGGGTTGGTGAACTGGCCGACCAGCACGCGGTGCGCACGGTCCTCGTCCACGATCGCCTGTGCGCGCTCGATGGCGCCGGTCATGCCCTTCGAGCCGTCGGTGAGCACCAGTTCGGCGCCGAAAGCCGCCAGCATGCGGCGGCGCTCGATGCTCATGGTGTCCGGCATGGTCAGCAGCAGCCGGTAGCCCTTGGCGGCCGCCACGAAGGCCAGTCCGATGCCGGTATTGCCGCTGGTCGGCTCCACGAGGATCGTGTCAGGGCCGATCCGTCCCTGCGCCTCGAGCGCCTCGATCATGCTGACCGCGATGCGGTCCTTGACGCTGCCGCAGGGATTGAAGAACTCGAGCTTCAGGGCGATGCGGCCCGGCAGGTCGCGGCCGATCTTGTTGAGGCGGACCAGCGGCGTATGGCCGATGGTGCCGAGAATGTCGTCGTGGATGCGTGGCATGGCGTCCCCCCTGCTGCCCGGTGGCGGCGCATGGCTCGCGCCGCCGTGCCGCGCACAATACTAACCGCATGCTGCGACCGGCGGCGGCGCGCCCCGCCCGCGGCAACCCCAAAAAGAAAGAGGGGCCACCGGGCCGGCTGGCCGCGGTGCCCCCTCTCCCGACATGGAACTTGTCGCGGGTCGGTCCGGTTCGTCAGTGCCCTCCGTAGCCCTGCATCCGCAGCCCCGTGCCGCCGTGCGAAACGTGCGCCACGATGGCCTGGCGGCGGTGGATCTTGGTGACCTTGCCCAGGTTGATGGCGAAGGCCAACTCGACGATCGCGCCCTTGCGCAGGCCCAGGTTGCGTGTCTCGACGAACACACCGTTGGCACTCAGGTTGTGCGCGCGGCACAGCTTGCCGTTGCGACCTGGAACGCTGAGGTACACCGTGGTGCGTGCCCGATGGCGCGTGTGCAACCGGCGCTCCATCTCCCTATCCCCGCTTTGTTATTCGTCGAGACGAAATCGACGCTGAGTATGCCGTTCGCCTGCCTGCGTTGGAAGCGCGCCATGGCCCCCCTCGTGCCGCCAGGCGGACGCCCCGGGAATTCAAGGATTTAGCGGGCAGGTCAGGTTGAGGTGGGGCTTAATGCACTGCAAAAAACCGCCCGTTGGCGCCGCGCCGCGCGCCCTGCGCCCCGTCGCCTTGAACGCCGCCGCCATCGGCTACCATCGCTGCACGCAACGGCCAGCGAGGGGCAGCGTGCATCCGCGCATCAGGATCGAGGACATACGGGCCGCACGGCAGCAGCTGGGCGACCTCATCCGCACGACACCCGTTCACGAACTCGCCGGCCCGACCGTGGAAAAGGCCTTCGGCTCGGGCACCCGCCCGCTCTTGAAGCTGGAGCTGTTCCAGCGCACCGGCAGCTTCAAGCCGCGCGGCGCGCTGCTCAACATCCTGGCGCTGACACCCGAGGAACGGCGCCGCGGCGTGTGCGCCATCAGCGCCGGCAACCACGCGATCGCGACCGCCTACGCGGCGCGCGTGGCGGGCACCCACGCCAAGATCGTGATGATCGCCAGCGCCAACCCGTTCCGGGTGCAGAAGTGCCGCGAGTGGGGCGCCGAGATCGAGTTTGCCGACGACGCCCATGCCGGTTTCAAGCGGGTCGAGGCGCTGCAGGACACCGAGGCCCGGGTGCTGATCCACCCGTTCGAGGGGCCGCGCACGGCGCTGGGCACCGCGACCCTGGGCCTGGAGCTCATGGAACAGGTGCCCGACCTCGACGCGGTGGTGGTGCCGATCGGCGGCGGCGGCCTGTGCGCCGGCGTGGCCGCCGCGGTCAAGCTGGTCAACGCCCGCTGCCAGGTGTTCGGCGTCGAACCGGTCGGCGCGGACTCCATGCACCGCAGCTTCGCGGCAGGGCGCCCGCAGTCGATCGAGCGCGTGGCCACCATCGCCGACAGCCTGGGGGCGCCCTACGCCCTGCCGTACTCGTTCGCGCTGTGCCGCGACAACGTGGACGGGCTGGTGCTGGTGGACGATGACGAATTGCGGCGCGCGGTCAGGTTCCTGCTGGAGCAGGCCAAGATCGCCGTCGAGCCGGCGGGGGCGGCCGCGACCGCCGCGCTGCTGGGGCCGCTGCGCGAGCGGCTGATGGGCCGCCGGGTCGGGCTGATCGCCTGCGGGGCCAACATCGACGTGGCCAGCTTCGCCGGGCTCCTGGCCTGAGCGCGGGGGTGCGCGATCAGGCCCCCGGCAGGGGGGGCGGCGGGTTCCCGCCGTGGTGCCCCGGTGCGGGTGCGGCCGCCGGCCGGGCCGTTATGAGGCGGCGAAAGCCGGCCGGGGCCCCGCTCCGGCCCGGTTCCCACCCTAAAGCGGCGTTGACACGCCCGCGCTGGCAACCGAAAATACGCGGCTCATTTGCCGGAGGGGTACCCAAGCGGCCAACGGGGGCAGACTGTAAATCTGCTGGCTCATGCCTTCGTAGGTTCGAATCCTACCCCCTCCACCAGTTGAACGACCCGGGGGAACGGCAATATAGAGCGGCCCGTGAGCTTGCGTTTTCGGGGAGTGTGAGTGCGGGTGTAGTTCAATGGTAGAACCTCAGCCTTCCAAGCTGTTGACGTGGGTTCGATTCCCATCACCCGCTCCATTCCTGGCGCGGCGCGATGGATCCGGGCTCAGGAGAGGAACGAGGCCCACGTAGCTCAGTCGGTAGAGCACGTCCTTGGTAAGGACGAGGTCACCGGTTCGATTCCGGTCGTGGGCTCCAGACAGCAGGCGGCCGCCGCGGCGGCCGGTGAAGCGAGGCGGGCGAGGTCGGAATACCTGGAGGGACCCCCGCGGGTCCCGTTGTGAAGTTCGGTCGATTTCCTTGAGGTGACTCGTGGCTAAGGAAAAATTCGTACGCACCAAGCCGCATGTGAACGTTGGCACGATTGGTCATGTGGACCATGGCAAGACGACGCTGACGGCGGCGTTGACCAAGGTGATGGCGGAGACGCACGGCGGCAAGTTCACGGCGTTTGACGAGATCGACAAGGCGCCGGAGGAGAAGGCGCGTGGTATCACGATTGCGACGGCGCACGTGGAGTACCAGTCGAAGGAGCGGCATTACGCGCACGTGGACTGTCCGGGGCATGCCGACTACGTGAAGAACATGATCACGGGTGCGGCGCAGATGGACGGTGCGGTGCTGGTGGTGTCGGCGGCGGACGGTCCGATGCCGCAGACGCGCGAGCACATCCTGCTGGCGCGGCAGGTGGGTGTGCCGTACATGGTGGTGTACCTGAACAAGTGCGACATGGTGGACGACGCGGAGCTGATCGAGCTGGTGGAGATGGAGCTGCGCGAGTTGCTGTCGAAGTATGAGTTTCCGGGCGACGACACGCCGATTGTGCGTGGTTCGGCGCTGAAGGCGCTGGAGGGCGGTACTGACGAGCTGGCGACGCCGTCGATCATCAAGCTGGTCGAGGCGATGGACAGCTACATTCCGACGCCGGTGCGGGTGATCGACAAGGCGTTTTTGATGCCGATCGAGGACGTGTTCTCGATTTCGGGTCGCGGCACGGTGGTGACCGGGCGCATCGAGCGCGGCATCGTCAAGGTCAACGACGAGGTGGCGATCGTCGGCATCAAGGAGACGACCAAGACGATCTGCACGGGTGTGGAGATGTTCCGCAAGCTGCTCGACGAGGGCCAGGCGGGCGACAACGTGGGGGTGCTGCTGCGCGGCACCAAGCGTGAGGACGTGGAGCGTGGCCAGGTGCTGGCCAAGCCGGGATCGATCACGCCGCACACCAAGTTCGAGTGCGAGGTGTACGTGCTGACCAAGGAGGAGGGCGGCCGGCACACGCCGTTCTTCAAGGGTTACCGGCCGCAGTTCTACTTCCGCACCACGGACGTGACCGGGGCGGTGCAGATGCCGGAGGGTGTCGAGATGGTGATGCCCGGCGACAACATCAAGATGAGCGTCGAGCTGATCGCGCCGATCGCGATGGAGGAGGGGCTGCGCTTCGCGATCCGCGAGGGCGGCCGCACCGTCGGCGCCGGCGTCGTGTCGAAGGTGCTGGAGTAAGGACAGGGAGTGACCAGTGACTGGTGAGCAGTGATCGGACCGATCACCGATCACCGATCACTGATCACTGATCGACGGAAGGGCAGTAGCTCAATTGGCAGAGCGGCGGTCTCCAAAACCGCAGGTTGGGGGTTCGATTCCCTCCTGCCCTGCCACCGCCCGCGGGGCGCTGGCGACACGGATGGATACGGGAAGTCATGAGCGAGCAAGTTGACCAGGGCGGTTCGTCCGTCATCGACACTGCGAAGCTGCTGCTGGCCGTGATCACCCTGATCGCGGGCATCGGCGGCTACTACTGGTTCGCGGAACTGCCGAACGCGCTGCGCCTGCTGATGGTGCTGGCCGGCGTGGCGCTCGGCTCGGCGCTGCTGTTCTGGTCGGCGCAGGGCCAGGCGATCTGGCTGTTCGTGCAGGGCTCGCGCGTGGAGCTGCGCAAGATGGTGTGGCCGACGCGCCAGGAGACGCTGCAGACGACGCTGGTGGTGTTCGTGTTCGTGCTGCTGCTGGGCGTGTTCTTCTGGCTGGTGGACATGCTGCTGGCCTGGGCGACCCGCCAGCTGACCGGCCAGGGGGGTTGAGCCGTGGCGCTGCGTTGGTACGTCGTTCACGCCTACTCGAATTTCGAGCACAAGGTCGCCACGAGCCTGCGCGACCGCATCAAGCTGCACGGCCTCGAGCAGAAGTTCGGCGAAGTGCTGGTGCCGACCGAGGAACTGGTCGAGATGCGCGGCGGGCAGAAGCGCAAGAGCGAGCGCAAGTTCTTCCCCGGCTACGTGCTGGTGCAGATGGAGATGGACGACGAGACCTGGCACTTCGTCAAGGAGACGCCCAAGGTGCTCGGCTTCATCGGCGGCGCGCCGGACCGGCCCACGCCGATCTCGGAGAAGGAGGCGAATGCCATCCTGCGCCGGGTCGAGGAGGGCGTCGAGAAGCCGCGGCCGAAGGTGCTGTTCGAGCCGGGCGAGATGGTGCGGGTCGCGGACGGCCCGTTCAACGACTTCAACGGCGTGGTCGAGTCGGTCAACTACGAGAAGAGCCGCCTGCAGGTGGCGGTCCAGATCCTGGGCCGCTCGACGCCGGTGGAACTGGATTTCAGTCAGGTCGAGAAGGCCTGAGGAGAGGGTGATCGGTGACTGGTGATTGGTGATCGGCCAGAGGCGACGCGAGCCTCTTTCCAATCACGGATCACTGATCACAGCTCACTGTGAACACACGGGGAGCCTCACGGCGCTTGCACCCGTAAGGAGTGATTCGTGGCGAAGAAGGTACAGGGCTATATAAAGCTCCAGATACCGGCCGGGCAGGCGAATCCCAGCCCGCCGGTCGGCCCGGCGCTGGGCCAGCAAGGCGTCAACATCATGGAGTTCTGCAAGCAGTTCAACGCTGCCACGCAGAGCCTCGAGAAGGGACTGCCGATTCCCGTGGTGATCACGGTCTATGGAGACCGCAGCTTCACCTTCATCCAGAAGACGCCGCCGGCGGCCGTGCTGATCCGCAAGGCACTGGGCGTCGAGAAGGGTTCCGGCACGCCCAACACCCGCAAGGTGGGCACCATCTCCCGCGCGCAGCTCGAGGAGATCGCCAGGGCCAAGGCGCCCGACCTGACCGCCGGGAACGTGGACGCCGCCGTGCGCACCATCGCGGGCAGCGCCCGCAGCATGGGCGTCGACGTGGAGGGAACCTGACATGGCAGCCGTCATCAAGCGCCAGCAGGCCTGGAAGGGCCGCGTGCAACCCGGCCGCCAGTACCCGATCGACGAGGCCCTCGGCATCGTCAAGGAACTGGCCAACGCCAAGTTCCGGGAGTCGGTGGACGTGGCCGTGAACCTGGGCGTGGACGCCAGCAAGTCGGACCAGCAGGTGCGCGGCTCGACGATCATGCCGAACGGCATCGGCAAGAACGTGCGCGTCGCCGTGTTCACGCAGGGCAAGAACGTGGAGGCGGCCCGCGAGGCCGGCGCCGATCTCGTCGGCCTGGAAGACATCGCCGAGAAGGTCAAGGCCGGCCAGATCGAGTTCGACGTCGTGATCGCCAGCCCCGACGCGATGCGGGTCGTGGGCCAGCTGGGCCAGATCCTGGGCCCGCGCGGCCTCATGCCGAACCCGAAGGTCGGCACGGTGACGCCGGACGTGGTGACGGCCGTGAAGAACGCCAAGGCGGGCCAGGTCCGTTACCGCTGCGACAAGGCCGGCATCGTGCACTGCACGCTCGGCAAGGCGGACTTCGAGGCGGCGGCGATCAAGGGCAACCTGATGGCGCTGCTGGCGGACCTGCAGAAGGCGAAGCCGTCGACGTCGAAGGGCATCTACATCAAGCGCCTGACGCTGTCCTCGACGATGGGTCCCGGCGTGACCGTGGACCGCGCGTCGCTGGACCTCTGAGGGCAGGACAGGAATGCCGTGGCGCCGCGGGGCGCGACGGCGCAGGCAAAGGCGGGCGCAGGCCCGCGCAATGGGCCGGGTCGCCGCGAGGCGTCCCGGGCCGTCTAAGACCGCAGGCGAGGCATCGGCCTCTTAATGACGGCCTGCGCAGATGGTGGTACCCGAGTCAGTGACAACTGGTGAAGGTCAGCCATCAACCGGCCGTTCGGGCCGGGGCGCCGCGGGACCCCGCGAGGGGCCGCGGCCGCAAGGGTGGGCGCGACGGGATTCGCGTCCGTGGGTTGACCTTCAGCCAGGAGGATTCGATGGCACTTACGCTTGAGGCGAAGCAGGCGCTGGTGGCCGAAGTCAACGCCGTTGCGCAGAACGCGCACTCGGTGGTGGCGGCGGAATATCGTGGGCTGACCGTCTCGCAGATCACGGGGCTGCGCGCCAAGGCGCGCGCGTCCGGCGTGTACCTGCGGGTGGTCAAGAACACGCTTGCCCGCCGGGCCGTGGCCGGCACCTCGTTCGAGTGCATCGCAGGCAAGCTCAAGGGTCCGTTGATCCTGGCGTTCTCCACCGACGACCCGGGCGCGGCCGCGCGCATCGTCAAGGATTTCGCCAAGACCAACGACAAGCTGGTTCCGACCGTCATCGCGCTCGGGGGGCAGTTGCTGCCCGCCGCCGAGCTGGACAAGGTCGCGAGCCTGCCGGACCGCAAGGGAGCCCTGTCGATGCTCGCCGGCGTGCTCGTGGCGCCGCTCACCAAGTTTGTCCGCACGCTGGCGGAGCCGCACACCAAGTTCGTGCGGACCGTGGCGGCGGTCAAGGACCAGAAAGCCGCGGCTGCGGCCTGACGGCTTTCCCGATTCACTGATTCAGTTATCACCATTTCACCGGAGTGACAGCAATGGCTGCAAAGAAAGAAGAGATTCTCGAGGCGATCTCGAACATGACGATCATGGAGATCGTGGACCTCGTCAAGATGATGGAAGACAAGTTCGGCGTGACCGCCGCGGCGCCCGTGGCCATGATGGCCGCCGCCGCCGCCGCGCCGGTCGCGGAGGAACAGACCGAGTTCACCGTCATCCTCAAGACCTATCCCGCCGACAAGAAGGTCGGGACGATCAAGGTCATCCGCGAGATCACCGGCCTGGGCCTGAAGGAGGCCAAGGACCTGGTCGAGGGCGCGCCGAGCTCCGTCAAGGAAGGCGTGTCCAAGGCGGATGCCGACAAGATCAAGAAGCAGCTGACCGACGTCGGCGCCGAGGTCGAGGTCAAGTAAGGGCAACCATGCGAGGGCGCACAGCCCCGCACGCCGCGACGCCGGAGCGCGGCCGGTCCGTCCCCCTGCGGGGGTGCGGGCAGGCCGCGCGTGCCGGCGTCACGGCCCGTTCGTTCAATGCAGGAGCGGCGCGGACGGCGCCGTTCCCAGTCGTCGCGGGCCCCGGGCCCGTGCGCACAGTTCCAGCTCAGGGGTGACCCGATGGCCTATTCCTTCACCGAAAAGAAGCGCATCCGGAAGAATTTCGGCAAGCGGCCGACCATTCTGGACGTGCCCCCTCTGCTCGCCATTCAGACCGAGTCCTACGAGCAGTACCTGCAGCTCGAGGAGTCGCGCGCGCTGCACGCGGAACTGAAGGCCAGCGAGGCGGCCGGGCAGAAGTCCGCGTCGGGCAAGCTGCTGTCGGAGGCGGAGGAGCTGGCGATCATCGACCAGCGCCTGGCGAAGGCCGGCCTGCACGCGGCGTTCCGCAGCGTGTTCCCGATCAAGAGCTACTCCGGCAACGCCGTGCTGGACTACGTCTACTACTACCTGGGCGAGCCGGTGTTCGACGTCAAGGAATGCCAGCTGCGCGGCCTCACGTATTCGGCGCCGCTGCGCGTGCGCCTGCGGCTGCGGGTGTTCGACAAGGAATCGCCGAACAGCGCGCGCGTCAAGCGCGCGGTCGAGCAGGAGGTGTACCTGGGCGAACTGCCGCTCATGACCGAGAACGGCACCTTCGTGATCAACGGCACCGAGCGCGTGGTGGTGTCGCAGCTGCATCGCAGCCCGGGCGTGATCTTCGACCACGACAAGGGCAAGAGCCACAGCTCCGGCAAGCTGCTGTTCCAGTCGCGGGTCATCCCCTACCGCGGCTCCTGGCTCGACTTCGAGTTCGACGCCAAGGACTGCGTGTTCGTGCGCATCGACCGGCGCCGCAAGCTGCCGGTGACGATCCTGCTGCGCGCGCTCGGCTACGGCGACCAGGAGATCCTCGACCTGTTCTTCGAGAAGAACGTGTTCCACATCTCCAAGAAGAACGGCATCGAGCTGGAGCTGGTGCCGGAGCGGTTGCGCGGCGAGACGGCCATCTTCGAGATCCGCGGCGGCGACAAGGTCATCGTCGAGGAAGGGCGGCGCATCACGGCGCGCCACGTGCGCCTGCTGGAAGAGGCCGGCGTGTCGCGCCTGTCGGTGCCGCCGGACTACCTGCACGGCAAGATCCTGGCCCACGACGTCGTGGACGAGGCGACCGGCGAGGTGCTGGCCAAGGCCAACGACCTGCTGACCACGGAGACCGCCGAGAAGCTGATCGAGACGGGCATCCGCAAGCTCGAGACCCTGTACGTCAACGACCTGGACCGCGGTCCGTACGTCTCGGACACGGTGCGCATCGACCCGACCAAGACGCGCTTCGAGGCGCTCATCGAGATCTACCGGATGATGCGCCCGGGCGAGCCGCCGACCAAGGACGCCGCGGAGAACCTGTTCCACAACCTGTTCTTCAACAACGAGCGCTACGACCTGTCGGCCGTCGGCCGCATGAAGTTCAACCGGCGCGTGCAGCGCCAGGCGCCGAAGGGCCTGAAGGGCGCCGAGCTGGAGACCTGGCTCGAGGAGCCGAGCGTCCTGTATGACGGCCGCTACTTCAGCCTGCTCGCCGAGCAGAAGAAGGAAGAGGCCGCGCGCGCGCTGTTCGAGCGCTATGGCGAGGGCCTGTCCGACATCGTCGAAGTGCTGCGCACGCTGATCGGCATCAAGAACGGCGACGGCAAGGTGGACGACATCGACCACCTGGGCAACCGCCGCGTGCGCTGCGTCGGCGAGATGGCCGAGGTGGCGTTCCGCATCGGCCTGGTGCGGGTCGAGCGCGCGGTCAAGGAACGGCTGACCCTGGCCGAGAGCGAGGAGATCAACCCGCAGGACATGATCAACGCGAAGCCGGTCGCGGCGGCGGTCAAGGAGTTCTTCGGCTCCTCGCAGCTGTCGCAGTTCATGGACCAGAACAACCCGCTGTCCGAGGTCACCCACAAGCGCCGCGTCTCGGCGCTGGGCGAGGGCGGCCTGAAGCGCGAGCGTGCCGGCTTCGAGGTGCGCGACGTGCATCCCACGCACTACGGCCGCGTCTGCCCGATCGAGACCCCGGAAGGACCGAACATCGGCCTGATCAACTCGCTGGCCGTCTATGCGCGGACCAACAAGTACGGCTTCCTCGAGACGCCCTACCGGCGCGTCAAGGACCGCAAGGCCACCAACGACGTGGACTACCTGTCGGCGATCGAGGAGAGCGAGTTCGTCATCGCGCAGGCCAACGCGGAACTCGACAGCAAGGGCCGCTTCACGGACGAGCTGGTGTCGTGCCGCTACCAGAACGAATTCACGCTCATGCCGCCCGAGCGCATCCAGTACATGGACGTATCGCCGCGCCAGATCGTGTCGGTCGCCGCGGCGCTGATCCCGTTCCTCGAGCACGACGACGCGAACCGCGCGCTGATGGGCTCGAACATGCAGCGCCAGGCGGTGCCGACGCTGCGCTCGGCCACGCCGCTGGTCGGCACGGGCATCGAGCGCACCGTGGCCACCGACTCGGGCGTCACGGTCAATGCGCGCCGCGGCGGCGTGGTGGACTCGGCGGACGCGTCGCGCATCGTGGTGCGCGTCAACGAGGCGGAGGTCACCGCGGGCGAGCCCGGCGTGGACATCTACAACCTCACCAAGTACACGCGCTCCAACCAGAACACCTGCATCAACCAGCGGCCGCTGGTCAGGGTGGGCGACACGATCGCCTCCCACGACGTGCTGGCGGACGGGCCCTCGACGCACCTCGGCGAGCTGGCGCTCGGGCAGAACGTGCTGGTGGCCTTCATGCCGTGGAACGGCTACAACTTCGAGGACTCGATCCTGATCTCGGAGCGCGTGGTCGAGGAAGACCGCTTCACGACCATCCACATCGAGGAACTCACCTGCGTCGCGCGTGACACCAAGCTGGGCGCCGAGGAGATCACCTCCGACATCCCGAACGTGGGCGACACGGCGCTCGCCAAGCTCGACGAGGCCGGCATCGTCTTCATCGGCGCCGAGGTGAAGGCGGGCGACATCCTGGTCGGCAAGGTCACGCCGAAGGGCGAGACCCAGCTGACGCCGGAGGAGAAGCTGCTGCGGGCGATCTTCGGCGAGAAGGCCTCCGACGTGAAGGACACCTCGCTGCGCGTGCCGCCGGGCATGGACGGCACGGTGATCGACGTGCGCGTGTTCACGCGCGACGGGGTCGAGAAGGACTCGCGGGCCCTGGCGATCCAGAAGGCCGAGGTCGAGAAGGTCCGCAAGGACCTCGACGACCAGCGCCGCATCCTCGAGGACGACCTGTTCGCGCGGCTGCGGACGGACGTGCTGGGCAAGGCCGCCGCGGGCGGGCCGAACAAGCTCAAGGCGGGCGCCGCGATCACGGCCGAGTACCTGGACGCGCTGCCGCACGACGAGTGGTTCGAGATCAGGCTGCGCGACGAGAAGGCCAACTCGGCCCTCGAGTCGGCGAAGCGGCGGCTGGCCGACCAGCACCGCGACTTCGAGAAGCGTTTCGAGGCCAAGAAGGTCAAGATCACGGCGGGCGACGACCTGGCGCCGGGCGTGCTGAAGATGACCAAGGTGTACCTGGCGGTGAAGCGCCGCGTGCAGCCGGGCGACAAGATGGCCGGGCGCCACGGCAACAAGGGCGTGGTCTCGACCATCGTGCCGGTCGAGGACATGCCCTACCTGGCGGACGGCACGCCGGTGGACATCGTCCTCAACCCGCTGGGCGTGCCCTCGCGCATGAACATCGGGCAGATCCTCGAGACGCACCTGGGCTGGGCGGCGCACGGACTGGGCCTCAAGATCGGGCGCATGCTCGAGGCGCAGGCGGCGGTGACCGAGCTGCGCAAGTTCCTCGATCGCGTCTACAACGAGACCGGCGGGCAGGGCGAAAACCTCGCCTCGCTGAGCGACGCGGAGGTGCTGGAACTGGCCCGCAACCTGAGCGCGGGCGTACCGATCGCCACGCCGGTGTTCGACGGCGCCAGCGAGGCGGAAATCAAGCACCTGCTGGCACTGGCGGACCTGCCGACCGGCGGCCAGACCACGCTGACGGATGGTCGCAGCGGCGAGCAGTTCGAGCGTCCGGTGACGGTCGGCTACATGTACATGCTGAAGCTGAACCACCTGGTGGACGACAAGATGCACGGGCGGTCCACCGGGCCTTACAGCCTGGTCACCCAGCAGCCGCTGGGCGGCAAGGCGCAGTTCGGCGGCCAGCGCTTCGGCGAGATGGAAGTCTGGGCGCTCGAGGCCTATGGCGCTTCGTACACGCTGCAGGAAATGCTGACCGTCAAGTCCGACGACGTGAACGGCCGCACCAAGATGTACAAGAACATCGTGGACGGCGATCACGCCATGGACGCGGGCATGCCGGAGTCCTTCAACGTGCTGGTCAAGGAAATCCGCTCGCTGGGCATCAACATCGAGCTGGAACAGGGGAGCTGAGCCATGAGGGACCTACTGAAGTTGTTCAAGCAGCAGCCCCAGGTCGAGAACTTCGACGCGATCCGCATCGGGCTGGCGTCGCCGGAGATGATCCGCTCCTGGTCGTGGGGCGAGGTCAAGAAGCCGGAAACCATCAACTACCGCACCTTCAAGCCGGAGCGGGACGGCCTGTTCTGCGCCAAGATCTTCGGGCCCGTGAAGGACTACGAGTGCCTGTGCGGCAAGTACAAGCGGCTCAAGCACCGCGGCACGATCTGCGAGAAGTGCGGCGTCGAGGTCACGCAGTCCAAGGTGCGCCGCGAGCGCATGGGCCACATCGAGCTGGCCAGCCCGGCCGCGCACATCTGGTTCCTCAAGTCGCTGCCGTCGCGCATCGGCCTGATGGTGGACATGACGCTGCGCGACCTCGAGCGGGTGCTGTACTTCGAGGCCTTCGTGGTCGTGGACCCGGGCATGACGCCGCTGGAGCGCGGCATGCTGCTGACCAACGACAGCTACCTCGAGGCGCTCGAGCAGCACGGCGACGAGTTCGACGCGCGCATGGGCGCCGAGGCCATCCTCGAGCTGCTCAAGTCCATCGACCTGGCGTCGGAATCCGCCAAGGTCCGCTCCGACATGGAGGACACGAACTCCGAGACGAAGATCAAGCGGCTGTCGAAGCGGCTCAAGCTGCTGGAGTCGTTCATCGAGTCGGGCAACCGGCCGGAGTGGATGGTGCTGACGGTGCTGCCGGTGCTGCCGCCCGACCTGCGGCCGCTGGTGCCGCTGGACGGCGGCCGCTTCGCGACCTCCGACCTCAACGACCTGTACCGGCGCGTCATCAACCGCAACAATCGCCTGCGCCGGCTGCTCGAGCTGAATGCGCCGGACATCATCGTGCGCAACGAGAAGCGCATGCTGCAGGAGTCGGTGGACGCGCTGCTCGACAACGGGCGCCGCGGCCGGGCCATCACGGGCACCAATCGCCGACCGCTGAAGTCGCTGGCGGACATGATCAAGGGCAAGCAGGGCCGGTTCCGCCAGAACCTGCTCGGCAAGCGCGTCGACTACTCGGGGCGCTCGGTCATCGTGGTCGGCCCGACGCTGCGGCTGCACCAGTGCGGCCTGCCGAAGAAGATGGCGCTGGAGCTGTTCAAGCCGTTCATCTTCCACAAGCTGCAGCTGCGCGACCTCGCCACCACCATCAAGGCGGCCAAGCGCCTGGTCGAGCGCGAGGGCCCGGAGGTGTGGGACATCCTCGAAGAGGTGATCCGCGAGCACCCCGTGCTGCTGAACCGCGCGCCGACGCTGCACCGCCTCGGCATCCAGGCCTTCGAGCCGGTGCTGATCGAGGGCAAGGCCATCCAGCTGCACCCGCTGGTCTGCACGGCCTTCAACGCGGACTTCGACGGCGACCAGATGGCGGTGCACGTGCCGCTGTCGCTGGAGGCGCAGCTCGAGGCGCGCGCGCTGATGCTGTCCTCGAACAACATCCTGTCGCCGGCCAACGGCGACCCGATCATCGTGCCGTCGCAGGACGTGGTGCTGGGCCTGTACTACATGACCCGCGAGCGTGCCGGTGCGCGCGGCGAGGGCATGGTGTTCGCTGACCGGCACGAGGTGCACCGGGCCTACGAGACCCGCACGGTGGACCTGAACGCCCGGGTCAGGGTGCGCGTCACCGAGTCGGTGGCGGAAGGTGCGGGCGAGTTCACGGAGAGCAGGCGCGTGCTGGACACGACGGTCGGCCGCGCGTTGCTGTTCGAGATCGTGCCGAAGGGCCTGAGCTTCGACCTGGTCAACCAGGACATGACCAAGAAGCGGATTTCCGCGGTGGTCAACACCTGCTACCGCGTGCTGGGCCTCAAGGAAACGGTCGTGTTCGCCGACCAGCTCATGTACACGGGCTTCCACTACGCCACCCGCGCGGCGATGTCGATCGGCGTGGACGACATGCTGGTGCCGCCGCAGAAGGAGCAGATCCTGGCCGGCGCAGAGAAAGAGGTGAAGGAGATCCAGGAGCAGTACGAATCCGGCCTGGTCACCAACGGCGAGCGTTACAACAAGGTGGTCGACATCTGGTCGCGCACCAACGACCGCATCGGCAAGGCGATGATGGACCAGCTGCGCTTCGAGGAGGTCAAGGACTCGAAGGGCAAGAAGGTCCAGCAGGGATCGTTCAACTCGATCTTCATGATGGCCGACTCCGGCGCGCGAGGCTCGGCGGCGCAGATCCGCCAGCTGGCCGGCATGCGCGGCCTGATGGCCAAGCCGGACGGCTCGATCATCGAGACGCCCATCACGGCCAACTTCCGCGAGGGTCTCAACGTCCTGCAGTACTTCATCTCCACGCACGGCGCGCGCAAGGGCCTGGCGGACACGGCGCTGAAGACGGCCAACTCGGGTTACCTGACCCGCCGGCTGGTGGACGTGGCGCAGGACCTGGTCGTGACCGAGCAGGACTGCGGCACGCACAACGGCCTGCTGGTGACGCCGATCGTCGAGGGCGGCGACATCGTCGAGGGCCTGGGCGAGCGCGTGCTCGGCCGCGTGCTGGCCACCGACGTCAATGTGCCCGGCTCCGAGGACGTGCTGGCCGCGGCCGGCACGCTGCTCGACGAGCACTGGGTGCAGCGCCTCGAGCAGAACGGCGTCGACCAGGTCACCGTCCGCTCGCCGATCACCTGCGACATCCGCTACGGCGTCTGCGCCGAGTGCTACGGTCGCGACCTGGCGCGCGGCCACCCGATCAACATCGGCGAGGCGGTCGGCGTGATCGCGGCCCAGTCGATCGGCGAACCCGGCACGCAGCTGACCATGCGCACCTTCCACATCGGCGGTGCGGCTTCGCGGGCGGCGGCGATCTCGTCGGTCGAGATCAAGGGCCAGGGCACGCTGCGCTTCCACAACGTGAAGTCGGTGAAGCACGAGAAGGGCTACCTGGTCACCACGTCGCGCTCGGGTGCGATCGCGGTGATCGACGAGTTCGGCCGCGAGCGCGAGCGCTACAAGATCCCTTACGGCGCGATGGTGATCGCCGAGGAGGGGGTCGCGGTGAGCTCGGGCGACATCGTGGCGAGCTGGGATCCGCACACCCACCCGGTCGTGACGGAGGTCGCCGGCCGCCTCAAGTTCCAGGACTTCCTGGACGGCGTGACGGTGCAGGCCCAGGTCGACGAGATCACCGGCTTGTCGAGCATCGTGGTGCTCGACCCGAAGCAGCGCGCCGCCGGCGGCAAGGACCTGCGCCCGACCATCAAGCTGGTCAGCGCCAAGGGCAAGGAAGTCACCTTCGCCAACACGGAAATCCCGGCGGTCTACACGCTGCCGGCCGGTGCGCTGATCTCGCTCGAGGACGGCGCCACCGTCTCGGTGGGCGACGTCATCGCGCGCATCCCGCAGGAATCCTCGAAGACCCGCGACATCACGGGCGGCCTGCCGCGCGTGGCGGACCTGTTCGAGGCCCGCAAGCCCAAGGAGCCGGCGATCCTCGCCGAGGTGTCGGGCACGGTCAGCTTCGGCAAGGAAACCAAGGGCAAGCGCCGGCTGGTGCTGACCAACGAGAACGGCGACCGCTACGAGGAGCTGATCCCGAAGTGGCGCCACCTCAACGTGTTCGAGGGCGAGTACATCGAGCGCGGCGAGATGATCGCGGAAGGCGAGCCGAACCCGCACGATATCCTGCGGCTGCAGGGCATCACGGAACTGGCGAACTACATGACCCGCGAGATCCAGGACGTCTACCGGCTGCAGGGCGTGCGCATCAACGACAAGCACATCGAGGTGATCGTGCGGCAGATGCTGCGCAAGGTGGAAGTGCGCGAGCCGGGCGATTCGGGCCTGCTGAAGGGCGAGCAGCTCGAGCGGGCACGCATGCTGGACACCAACGACCGCATGCTGCAGGGCGGCAAGCAGGAGGCGACCTTCGAGCCGATGCTGCTGGGCATCACCAAGGCGTCGCTGCAGACCGACTCGTTCATCTCCGCGGCTTCCTTCCAGGAGACGACCCGGGTGCTGACCGATGCGGCGGTGCGCGGCATCAAGGACGACCTGCGCGGCCTCAAGGAGAACGTCATCGTCGGCCGGCTGATCCCGGCGGGCACCGGGCGTTCGTTCCACACGCAGCGGCGCCGGGACGCGCTGGCGGATGCCCACCGCGGCTTCATGGATGGGAGCGGCGCGGCGGGCGACGACAGCGCTGCGGAAGGCGAGACGGCCGAGGTGGCGGCGCCGGCCGAGTGATTCGAACCGGGTGGCCGGCAGCGGCCACCCGGTCCGTCAAGCCCGTTGTTGCGGCGCAACAAACGGGTTGCGGGGGGTGCTGCAAACGCGCTGCGGCCGCATGGCCGGCTCGCGTCCGCGGGGATTCAGGATCAAGGGCTTGGAACCGTTGTACGGGCCGTCGGCGGCGGCCGGCCTTACCTTGACACTGTCCCGTGCGGTTTCTACAATCGCCGCCCTTTCCGCCCGGCCTTTTGTAACCGGTCCGGGCGTAGAATAAACGGTTCAGCCGGGCCGCCTCGGGGCGGCCCGGCGCTTCCTGCGTCCGGGAATCCGCCCGGCGCTGTGACTGACGGGATTGATTCGGTATGGCCACCTCCAACCAGCTGATTCGTCGCGGCCGCACGGCGGCGACCCACAAGTCCAAGGTGCCGGCGCTCGAGCGCTCGCCGCAGAAGCGCGGCGTCTGCACGCGCGTCTACACGACGACGCCGAAGAAGCCGAACTCGGCGCTGCGCAAGGTCGCGCGCGTGCGGCTGACCAACGGCTTCGAGGTCACCAGCTACATCGGTGGCGAGGGGCACAACCTGCAGGAGCACTCGGTGGTGATGATCCGCGGCGGCCGCGTCAAGGACCTGCCGGGCGTGCGCTACCACACGATCCGCGGCACCCTCGACTGCGCCGGCGTCGCCGAGCGCAGGCAGGGACGTTCCAAGTACGGCGCCAAGCGCCCGAAGAAGTAATTCCAGAAAGGACCCTGCAATGTCACGTCGTTCCCAGGCGCCCACCCGCACCGTGCTGCCCGACCCGAAGTTCGGCAGCCAGGTGCTTGCCAAGTTCATGAACATGGTCATGGAAGACGGCAAGAAGTCGGCAGCCGAGCGCATCCTGTACGGCGCCATCGACCGGATCTCCGAGAAGACCGGCCGCAAGGGCGAGGACGCCATGGAGTTGATCACGCAGGCGCTCGACAACGTCAAGCCGGCCGTCGAGGTGAAGTCACGGCGCGTCGGCGGCGCGACCTACCAGGTGCCGGTCGAGGTGCGCACCACGCGGCGCCAGACGCTGGCGATGCGCTGGATCATCGAGGCGGCGGTTGCGCGCAGCGAGAAGTCCATGGCCCACCGGCTGGCCAACGAGCTGATGGAAGCCGCCGAGAACCGCGGCGCGGCCGTGCGCAAGCGTGAGGACACGCACCGCATGGCCGAAGCCAACAAGGCTTTTGCGCACTACCGCTGGTAGAGCGGCAGCCGCAACGCAACCGGAACGCATCACCATGCCCCGCGCCACCCCCATCGAGCGGTACCGCAACATCGGTATTTCCGCGCACATCGACGCCGGAAAGACCACGACGACCGAGCGCGTGCTGTTCTACACGGGCGTCTCGCACAAGATCGGCGAGGTGCACGACGGCGCTGCGGTCATGGATTACATGGAGCAGGAGCAGGAGCGCGGGATCACGATCACCGCGGCCGCCACGACCTGCTTCTGGGCGGGAATGGACAACCATTTCCCCGAGCACCGCATCAACATCATCGACACGCCCGGCCACGTGGACTTCACGATCGAGGTCGAGCGTTCGCTGCGCGTGCTGGACAGCGCGGTGGCGGTGTACTGCGCCGTGGCCGGCGTGCAGCCGCAGTCCGAGACGGTCTGGCGGCAGATGAACAAGTACAAGGTGCCGCGCATCGCGTTCATCAACAAGATGGACCGCGCCGGCGCCAACTTCCTGCGCTGCGTGGGGCAGATCGACAAGCGCCTGAAGGGCAATCCGGTGCCGATCCAGCTGCCGATCGGCGCCGAGGACAAGTTCGCCGGCATCGTCGACCTGATCCGCATGAAGCAGGTCTGGTGGGACGACGAGACCCAGGGCACGCGCTTCGAGTACCGGGACATCCCCGCCGACATGACCGAGCTGTGCCAGGAGTGGCGCGGCAAGCTGGTCGAGGCCGCCGCCGAGGGCAGCGAGGAGCTGCTGCACAAGTACCTCGAGGAAGGCGACCTGGGCGAGGCGGACATCCGCAAGGGGCTGCGCCAGCGCACGCTGCGCAACGAGATCTGCCTGGTGACCTGCGGCTCGGCCTTCAAGAACAAGGGCGTGCAGGCGGTGCTGGACGCGGTCATCGAGTTCATGCCGTCGCCGATCGAGGTGCCGGACGTGCGCGGCCAGACCGAGGAAGGCGAGCCGGCCTCGCGCAAGTCGACCGACGAGTCGCCGTTCTCCGCGCTGGCCTTCAAGATCCTCAACGACCCGTTCGTCGGCAACCTGACCTTCTTCCGGGTCTATTCGGGCGTGCTGGCCTCCGGCGACCACGTCTACGTGCCGAACAAGTCCAGGAAGGAGCGTGTCGGGCGCCTGCTGCAGATGCACGCCAGCGAGCGCGAGGAGATCAAGGAAGTGCGGGCCGGCGACATCGCCGCCGCGGTCGGCCTGAAGGACGTCACCACCGGCGACACGCTGTGCGACCCGGACAAGGTGATCGTCCTGGAGAAGATGGAATTCCCGGAGCCGGTCATCTCGGTGGCCGTCGAGCCGAAGACCAAGGTGGACCAGGAGAAGATGGGCCTGGCGCTGCAGCGGCTGGCGAAGGAAGACCCGTCGTTCCGCGTGCACACCGACCAGGAGTCGGGCCAGACGATCATCTCGGGCATGGGCGAGCTGCACCTCGAGATCATCGTCGACCGCATGAAGCGCGAGTTCAAGGTCGAGGCGGGCGTCGGCAAGCCGCAGGTCGCCTACCGCGAGACGATCCGCGCCAGCGTCGAGCAGGAAGGCAAGTTCGTGCGCCAGACCGGCGGCCGCGGCCAGTACGGTCACGTCTGGCTGCGCATCGAGCCGCTCGCGGAAGGCAAGGGCTACGAGTTCTCCAACGAGGTCGTCGGCGGCGTCATCCCGCGGGAGTACATCCCGGCGGTGGACAAGGGGGTCAAGGAGGCGTTGCAGGGCGGCGTGATCGCCGGCTACCCGATCGTGGACGTCAAGGTGGCGATCTTCGACGGTTCCTACCACGACGTCGACTCGAACGAGATGGCCTTCAAGATCGCCGGCAGCATGGCCTTCAAGGAGGGCTTCCGCAGGGCCCGGCCCGTGCTGCTGGAGCCGATCATGAAGGTCGAGGTCGTCACGCCGGAGGAGTACTCGGGCGACGTGATCGGCGACCTCAACCGCCGGCGTGGGCACATCCTGGGCATGGAAGACAGCCCGTCGGGCAAGGTCATCACCGCCGAAGTGCCGCTGGCCGAAATGTTCGGCTACGCGACCACGGTGCGCTCGATGAGCCAGGGCCGCGCCACCTTCACGATGGAATTCGCCAAGTACCTGGAAGTGCCGAACAACGTCGCCGAGGCGGTGTTGAAGAAGGCTTCCTGAGCGACCGCACGGACCGATAACACAGCAAACGCAAGACAGGGAACCCGCCATGGCCAAGGAAAAATTTCGTACGCACCAAGCCGCATGTGAACGTTGGCACGATTGGTCATGTGGACCACGGCAAGACGACGCTGACGGCGGCGTTGACCAAGGTGATGGCGGAGGCGCACGGCGGCAAGTTCACGGCGTTTGACGAGATCGACAAGGCGCCGGAGGAGAAGGCGCGTGGCATCACGATTGCGACGGCGCACGTGGAGTACCAGTCGAAGGAGCGGCATTACGCGCACGTGGACTGTCCGGGGCATGCCGACTACGTGAAGAACATGATCACGGGTGCGGCGCAGATGGACGGCGCGGTGCTGGTGGTGTCGGCGGCGGACGGTCCGATGCCGCAGACGCGCGAGCACATCCTGCTGGCGCGGCAGGTGGGTGTGCCGTACATGGTGGTGTACCTGAACAAGTGCGACATGGTGGACGACGCGGAGCTGATCGAGCTGGTGGAGATGGAGCTGCGCGAGTTGCTGTCGAAGTACGAGTTTCCCGGCGACGACACGCCGATCGTGCGTGGTTCGGCGCTGAAGGCGCTGGAGGGCGGTACTGACGAGCTGGCGACGCCGTCGATCATCAAGCTGGTCGAGGCGATGGACAGCTACATTCCGACGCCGGTGCGGGTGATTGACAAGGCGTTCCTGATGCCGATCGAGGACGTGTTCTCGATTTCGGGTCGCGGCACGGTGGTGACCGGGCGCATCGAGCGCGGCATCGTCAAGGTCAACGACGAGGTGGCGATCGTCGGCATCAAGGAGACGACCAAGACGATCTGCACGGGCGTGGAGATGTTCCGCAAGCTGCTCGACGAGGGGCAGGCGGGCGACAACGTGGGGGTGCTGCTGCGCGGCACCAAGCGTGAGGACGTGGAGCGCGGCCAGGTGCTGGCCAAGCCGGGTTCGATCACGCCGCACACCAAGTTCGAGTGCGAGGTGTACGTGCTGACCAAGGAGGAGGGCGGCCGGCACACGCCGTTCTTCAAGGGCTACCGGCCGCAGTTCTACTTCCGCACCACGGACGTGACCGGGGCGGTGCAGATGCCGGAGGGCGTCGAGATGGTGATGCCCGGCGACAACATCAAGATGAGCGTCGAGTTGATCGCGCCGATCGCGATGGAGGAGGGGCTGCGCTTCGCGATCCGCGAGGGCGGCCGCACCGTCGGCGCCGGCGTCGTGTCGAAGGTCCTGGAGTAACAGCATGGCCACCAGTCAGAACATCCGCATCCGCCTGAAGGCCTTCGACCACAGGCTGATCGACAGCTCGGCCCGCGAGATCGTGGAGACCGCCAAGCGCACCGGCGCGACGGTGCGCGGCCCGGTGCCGCTGCCGACCAAGATGGAGAAGTTCACCGTGCTGGTGTCCCCGCACGGCGACAAGGACGCGCGCGACCAGTACGAGATCCGCACCCACAAGCGGCTGATGGACATCGTCAACCCGACCGAAAAGACGGTCGACGCGCTGATGCGGCTGGAACTGCCGGCCGGCGTGGACGTGCAGATCAAGCTGAACTGAGGCGTTTTTGGCGGCTTGCGCCGCCTGCAGGAGCCGTTATACTAGGGGGCTCACTTTGGCTCCCGGCGAGGATCCGGCCAACTGCCGCGATACCGCGATTTTTGGGGGCCACGGGTACCGACGGGATCGCGGACAGGCTGCTGGCTGGCCGCGCCCCGGGGATGTAGTGGCAGCGTCGGCCAATCGAAGCCGGCGCGGTGCAACGAGGATAAAAGGTCATGACCATTGGATTGGTCGGCCGCAAGTGCGGCATGACTCGGGTTTTCACCGAGACCGGTGAATCCGTGCCGGCGACGGTCATCGAGGCCCTGCCGAACCGCGTCGTGCAGGTCAAGAACGCGGACCGCGACGGTTACCGGGCGATCCAGGTTACCGTGGGCTCCCGCCGTCCCTCACGGGTGACAAAGCCGGTGGCGGGCCACTTCGCGCGCCACGGCGTCGAGCCGGGCGCCACCACCCTGGAGTTCCGCCTGGCCGACGGCGAAGCCGCCGAACTGGCGGCCGGCGCCGAGCTGAAGGTGGACCTGTTCGCCGTCGGACAGGACGTGGACGTGAGCGGCACCACCATCGGCAAGGGCTTTGCGGGCGTCATGAAGCGCCACGGCTTTTCGGGCGGACCCGCCAGCCACGGCGCCTCGGTGGTGCACCGCGCGCCGGGCTCGATCGGCCAGCGCCAGACGCCGGGCCGGGTGTTCAAGGGCAAGCGCATGGCCGGCCACATGGGCGTGCAGCGCCGCACCGAGGACAACCTGCGGGTGCTGGCGGTCGACCTCGAGCGGAACCTGCTGCTGGTGAGCGGCTCCGTGCCGGGCGCCGAGGGCGGCCCGGTCGTGGTGCGTCCGTCGGTCAAGATGGCGGCCCGGGCGCGACGCAAGTACGTCGCTCCGACCAAGAAGTGATCCGAGGCTCCCGCGATGAAGCTCAAGCTGGTTAACGGCGGGGCCAAAGGCTCCGAAATAGAAGTCAGTGACGCGACGTTCGGCCGTGAGTTCAACGAGCCGCTCGTGCACCAGGTGCTGACTGCCTACATGGCTGCCGGCCGGTCCGGCACCAAGGCGCAGAAGACGCGTGCCGAGGTGCGCGGCGGCGGCAAGAAGCCGTGGCGCCAGAAAGGCACCGGCAGCGCGCGCGCCGGCTCGATCCGCAGCCCGATCTGGGTGGGCGGCGGCCGGGCCTTCGCGGCCAAGCCGCGCGACTACGGGCAGAAGGTCAACCGCAAGATGTACCGCGGCGCCATCCGCTCGATGCTGTCCGAGCTGGCGCGCCAGGACCGGCTGGTCGTGACCGCCGGGCTGGAGCTCGAGGCGCCGAAGACCCGCATGCTGGCCGGCGTGCTCAAGCAGTTGGGTCTGGACAGCGTGCTGATCGTGGTCGAGGCCTACGACGAGAAGCTGTTCCTGGCGTCGCGCAACCTGCCGGCCGTGCAGGTGCTGGCGGTGGCGAGCCTGGACCCGGTCAGCCTCGCGCGCTACGACAAGGTGCTGACCACCGTCGGCGCGCTCAAGATGCTCGAGGAGCGCCTGGCATGAGCACCGAACGACGCGGCCTCTCGAAGGAGCGGCTGATCAACATCCTGGTGGCGCCGCACGTCTCCGAAAAGAGCTCGCGGGTCGCCGAGCAGGCTGGCCAGTACGTCTTCCGGGTGCGCACCGACGCCACCAAGCCGGAGATCAAGGCGGCCGTCGAGTTCATGTTCGACGTCAAGGTCCGTTCGGTGAACGTGGCCCACCAGCTGGGCAAGGGCAAGCGCTTCGGCCGGCTGCAGGGGCGCCGCTCCGACTGGAAGAAGGCCTACGTGCGGCTGCAGTCGGGCCAGGTGATCGAACTGGGCGGCGTGGAAGCCCCGTGACGGGCGCCGCACGAGTACGGATGGCATAACGATGGCACTGAAAAAACTCAAGCCGACGTCCCCGGGAACGCGCTTCCAGGTGCGCCCGGACAAGTCTTTCCTGCACAAGGGCAAGCCGGTGCGCGCGCTGGTCGCGCCGCTCAAGTCGACCGGTGGCCGCAACACGTCCGGCCGGCTGACCACGCGCCACAAGGGCGGCGGCCACAAGCAGAAGCACCGCATCGTGGACTTCCGGCGCGACAAGGACGGCGTACCCGGCCGCGTAGAGCGCCTCGAGCACGACCCGGGCCGTTCCGCGTACCTGGCGCTGGTGCTGTACCGTCGACGGCGAGCGCCGCTACATCCTGGCGCCCAAGGGCGTCGGTGTCGGCGACGAGGTGCAGTCGGGCACGGAGGCGCCGATCCGCCCCGGCGACGCCATGGCGCTGCGCAACATGCCGCTGGGCTCGGTCGTGCACGCCATCGGATGAAGCCCGGCAAGGCGCACCAGCTGGCGCGCTCGGCGGGCACCTCGGCGCAGTACACGGGGCGTGAGGGCGGCTACGCCATCCTGCGCCTGAAGTCGGGCGAGATGCGGCGCGTCAACGGCGAGTGCCGCGCGACGCTGGGCAGCGTCGGCAACGAGCACAAGCACGACCTGCGGTCGTTCGGCAGGGCGGGCGCGAAGCGCTGGCTGGGCATCCGGCCGACGGTGCGCGGCGTCGTCATGAACCCCGTCGACCATCCGCACGGCGGCGGCGAGGGCCGCTCCGGCAGGGCAACCCGCATCGGATCTCGCCGTGGGGCTGGCACACCACGGGCAAGAACGCGCAAGAACAAGCGCAGCCGAACGCATTCATCGTGCGTTCGTTCGCAGGTAGAGCGCGCGGATCATGGGACGTTCGCTGCGCAAGGGTCCGTACGTCGACCTGCACCTCGCAAGAAGGTGCAGGAGGCGCGTGACAAGAACGACCGCCGCCCCGATCAGAGCGCGTCGCGCCGCTCCATGGTCCTGCCCGACATGGTCGGGTTGACGATCAGCCGTGCACAACGGCCGCCAGGCACGCACCGGTCCTGGTGACCGAGACATGGTCGGCCAGCGGCTAGGGGCGAGTTCGCGCCGACGCGCACCTTCCGGGCGCATTCGGGCAACAAGAAGGCGGTCACGGAGTAACGCCATGCAGGTATCCGCCAAATTGCGCCACGCGCGCATTTCGCCGCAGAAGTGCCGCCTCGTCGCGGACCTGGTGCGCGGCCAGCCGGTCGGCCAGGCCA